>CAVYTY010000026.1:0-184352 GCA_963771395.1 uncultured Acidobacteriota bacterium
TGATGAACGGAAGGTCCTGGTAGTACTTCTCGTCGACGGTGTGGCTCACGTCCGGCCGAGTCTCGCTGACCCCTGTGACGCTGTGACCTGGACCGTCTCGGCCAGGTCGCCGACCTGCAGCGCGACGTCATGGCGGATCGCGCCGCCGCCCTGGAGCACGATCCCCGACGAGACCATCTTCTTGAATCCCGTCAGGTCGACAGTCACCGAATAGCGGCCGAGTACCAGCGGTCCGCTCGTGTAAGCACCGGCGGCGTTGGTCACGAGCACGGTTTCGACGCCCGTCTCCTCGTTCTTGACGGTGACCGTCGCGCCGGGGACGGCTGCGGCCTGATTGTCGATGACGACGCCGCTGATGGTAGCGCGGTCGGCGCGTTGGGCCAGGACCGGGGAGGCGAGACAGAGGCCGAGGGTCAGGAGGATTGCGGTGGCCCGCGGTACTCCAAGGTGCTGGTTCCTCGTCATTTGAACCTCACGGGAGTCGGACGAATCTCACGACGAGCGGTTGCCGCCCTGGTGAACCACTCGTGTCGGAACCCATGGCGCACCACGCCGGGCATCAGAGCCCGACCGGCCACCACGCCTAGCACAAAAGCACTATGGTACCGGTTCCACAGCGAGACCATAGGGGTCGCGAGACCTTTTGTCAAGCTCATCAATAAATTGAAACGGCTCGTGGACTCGTGGGGCGTCGGCCGCCGAGACTGGGCGCGGAATTGTGCAGGCTTATGAAGGCCCGCGCTACCGGAGCGCCGCGACAAAAGCGTCCGCTAAACGACCCGCCTGGAGCGGACACCGCGGCGTCGTGTTGTCCATCCTCCCACTTCGCCGCCAGGGCCAGCTGTCACGGTTTCCCTCCGATCTCGTAGATCCTGACGACCCGCGTGAGCCGGCGCGTGATGTCGGGCCTCGCGGCGAAGGAGGGATCCATGAAGGCAAAGCGACTTGCAGTGATCGGCTTCGGCGTTGTCGCCTGTGCCGTACCGGCGGTGATGGCCTTGGGAGGCAATGACCGCCATGATGATGCCACTGGCCTCGTGCGAGAAGGTACGTCAGGCGACCCGCGCGTTTCAGGATGTCAATGCGGCAATGGCCGCGGGCTACAGCTCGGCCGGCAGCTGCGTGAGCGGGCCGGAAGTAGGCGCAATGGGCGTGCATTTTCCCAAAGGCGAGCTCGTCGGCGACGGTGCTCTCGAAGCAGACAGCCCCGAGATTCTCGTCTACGAACAGCGCAACGGACGACTCCGATTGCTTGGCGTCGAATACATCGTGATCGCCGAACAGTGGGATGCCAAGAAGATCGGTCCGCCGGTGCTGATGGGTCAGCAATTTCACTATGTCGGCAGTCCCAACCGCTATGGGCTGCCGGCCTTCTACGAGCTGCACGTCTGGGCCTGGAAGAGCAACCCGAACGGCATGTTCGTCGACTGGAATCCCACCGTGTCGTGCGAGGAGTTCACGGCTGACAGCGCCGCCCACTCGGCGTCTATTCACGGCGCCGGACACTGAGAACGGGACGCGTTGGGCGCCAACCGCGAACCGCCGATCGCGACCGATCCAGTTCAACGTGGGCGCGGCTCGAGCACGCCGCTCACCATCTCGCAAGATTCATGCGGACGGATGAGGGGCTATTCGTTGGTCATCGCCTCCATCGGCGAGATACGCGCGGCGCGGCGTGACGGCAGCAGGCAGCCGGCCACGGATACCGTCCCGAGGACGACGGCTTCCTCAGCGGAAGTTCTGAATCAGCACCAGGTCGGCACCGGCGCCGGGTGCTCTACCGCTGTACAGCACGATCTTGCCGTCAGCTGACGCGCTCAGTCCCTGGCTCGTGCGTGCCTGGAACCTGCTTAGCACTTTGTTCTTGCCCGTAGCGAAGCTCAGGAACCGTAGCTCGAGCAAGTTGAAGCGCCGGCTCTCGACCAGCGCGACGTAGTAGATGCCATCCTGCGCCGGGAAAAAGTCCCAGCGAAACACGCTGTCCAGGATCTGGCGCTCGGGACCGCCGCTCAGCGGTCGCGCGAAGACACCTGATGTGAGGCCCAGGGGGCCATTGCCATCGTGGCGACTGTAGTAGAGGGTCTGCCCGTCCCATGACTCCCAGGCGGCCGCGCCTCCCGTGGTGGTCATTTGGACGGCGTCGCCAGCACCAACCGCGGGCATTCGCCAGACCTCGCTCCTGCCGCTTCTCGCCGAGCGGAAGTAGATCCATTGCCCGTCCCGCGACCAGCTCGCGAAGTGTTCGAAGGCAGGGTGCGTCGTAAGCCGGCGCGGCTGGCCGCCTGCCGCATCGATGACGTAAATATCCCAATTGCCATCCTCCGCCTGAGCGTCGAACGCGATCCAGCGGGCATCCGGCGACCATCTCGGACTCCCCTGCCCTCTGCCGCTGGCCTGCGTGAGAGCGATGGCGCTCGTGCCGTCGAGCGTCGCGACCCAGATCTCGGGCCCCCGACCTGAGCGCGTCGTGACGAACGCCGCCTTGGTAGCGTCCGGCGACAACTGCGGATCGAAGTCCGTAGTCGTCGAGGACAACACGCTGACCGGCCCGGCGCCGGCCTCGAACTTCCACAGGTCGACGTCGCCGCCCCCGCGGGAGAACGCCAGCCTGTTGCCTGCGCGCGAGATCGCCGGATACTCCGCGACCGCCGCCAATTCCAGACGTTCCGGGTCGCCCCCGGCAAACGCCACGCGCCACAGGTGAGGGCCGCCGCCGAACAGCGCGCCATACACCAGCGACCGCTCGTCGGGTGCCCAGGCAATCCCCTGGAGCAGCGCCGCGTGGTCGGTGAGTCGACGAGGCTGCGCTCGAGGCCTGAAGTCCCCGTCGAGCTCGACGCTGTAGACATCGCAGGTATTCACGCCCGTGCACACCGCGTACGCGAGTCTCTTCCCACTGGGCGACACGGCCGGGAAGAAATAGGCATCGTCAGATCCGGGATTCGAGATCAACCGCCGCGGCTCGCCGCCCGTAACAGGGACCAGGGAGATGCTGGAACCGTCCGCGCTTTCAAGGCCGATCGCCAGCCAGTTGCCATCAGGCGTCCACGAGACGTTCATGCGGCCGGTGTGCGTTGTCGTCGAGTGGAAGTCCGCGAGCTTTCGCTCCGACCCGGGCACGGGAGGGGTCAGGTAGATCGCGGCCGCGTTGCGCTCTCGACGCACGAACGCGAGACGGCTGCCGTCGGGGGACCAGGCCGGAACACTGTCTTCGGCGGGATGGCTGGTTACCCGAAGTGGAGTGTCGGCGCCAGGTGGCTTGATGTAGATGTCATAGTTGTCCTCGCTGACACCATTCCACGAAAAGGCCACCTGATTGCCGTCAGGCGACACGCTCGGGTAGCGCTCGTCGCCCGGGGATGACGTCAGGAGCCGGACCGTCGGCGGCGGGAATGACTCTGTTGGATTCGACAAGAGCCACCACGCGCCGGCGGCAAGGGTCGCCACACCTAGGGCGGTAGCGCCAACCACCCAAAGCCTCGGGAACCCGCGTGCTGCGCGCCGCGCAACCACGGGCCCGCTCTCGGCTCTGATGTCTTCCAGCTCCACGACCAGATCGGTCATGACCTGGAACCGCTTCGCCGGATCTTTGCGGAGACAGCGCAGAATAATCCGCTCGAAGTCTCTCGGCACATCCCTCGAGAGCTCCGATGGCGGCTTCGGTTCGCTGCCCATCACCGCGGTCAACGTCGCGACCGACGAGGGACCCGGGAACGCCCGCACGCCGGTGACCATCTCGTAGACGACGGAGCCAAAACTGAAGATGTCGGACCGGGCGTCCACGATCTGCCCTGAGGCCTGTTCCGGAGACATGTACGCAATCGTGCCGACGATTCTTCCGTCCTCGGTGCGCGGAGCTCGGTCCGTCATGCCCGTGTGCGTCGCGCCCGTGTCCTCCGCGGCCGCCGGCGCTTGATCCGGTGCGACCAGCTTCGCCACACCGAAATCGAGAATCTTCACCACGCCGTCGTCGGTGACCATGATGTTGGACGGTTTGACGTCGCGGTGCACGATGCCTGCGGCGTGGGCTTTGGCCAGCGCTGCCGCCGCCTGACTCGCGTACTTCAAGGTCGCGGCGGGAGTCAGGCCGCGTCCCCGGATCAGCTGTTCGAGCGTACGGCCCTGGACGTACTCCATCGCGATGAAGTCCGTCCCGTCGTCGCTGCTGATGTCGTGAACGGCGATGATGCCAGGGTGGTTCAAGGCCGAGGCCGCCTTCGCTTCCAGCACGAAGCGGCGTTTGCGCTCGGGGTCGGCCGTCGTATCGGCGTTGAGCACCTTGATGGCCACGAAGCGATCCAGATGCGTGTCGCGCGCCCTGTAGACGACACCCATGCCGCCTTCGCCAATCGGCGCGAGGATTTCGTAGTGCGAGAGTCTGCGGCCGATCACCAGTGGGCGGAGTATACACGCAGTCCTCGTGGCGGACGGACGCCGATCGCCGACTACAGCGGCTGACCCAGCCGCGCCTGCAGGCGGGCACAAGAGCGCCGCCCGACGCGGACCTCCGCGCGATCCCGCGGCAGAACGATGTCGCCGTGGGCATCCTGTCGAAACTCCTCGATGAGGTCGATGGTGACGATGGCCGTCTCGATCATCCGTGCTAACATTCGCCCGCACAGGGTCGGGTTGGAGGAGGCCTCGCGGGCTCTCGCGAATGGCTGCGCAGGACACCAGCCGTCTACTCCAAGACAAGTCCCCAGACACCTCATCTCAAGAGTGCTATGCGGTTGATCAGGCAATCGCAATACTTCACGCACTGTCCCTGCCGGACTGCGCTGCACCTGGTCGCTGTTGCGGCGACGCTTGGCGTGACGGCGTGCGGAAGCGGCGCCACCACGGTGCCGACGGCACCGAGTGGTGGTCCGACTGGCGACATACTGGCGGTCGACGTGTCCTGCCCGAGCTCGCTCCTGATTGGAGAGAAGGGCCCATGCGTTGCTGTCGCGCGCCTTCGCTCGGGGCAGACTCCTGTTGTTTCCTTTGACGCTACCTGGTCTTCGACGCGCCCGGAAATGGTCGCCGTGGATGCGCTGGGAGTCGTCAGTGGACGATCGGCTGGGCAGGCGGTCGTCTCCGCGTCCTATCGTGGTCGAGAAGGCACCGCGCCGATCCTGGTCACGGTTGAGGATGGGTTGCGAATAAGGGCAGCCGCCGAGCAGGGCGACTTCAGGCCGGGAACTACGGTGACGATGTGGTTGCAGGGTTACTACTCTGTCGCCTCGGCGGCAACCGGCCGACTGAGCCTGCGGATTAGCGATGAGGCTGGCACTGTAGCCACGACTTCGCCGTTGACGGTTGCGACGGGCGGCGATTTCTTCCTGCTTTCCAGTACATTCGTCGTTCCTCAGAGCAGCGCGCAACTGTGCCGAACGGCGATCCTCGAGGTCGACTCCGTCACAATCGCTGAACCGACATCGAATGCCTCTGGACTCTGGTGCATTTCTGTACGACGTTAGGACGGGGCTTGGTTGGCGCGACGTGTCAGGGGCCAGCTAAGAACAGAAAACGTCAGTTGAGACTTACGACTTGTACGTTGTGTTCCACTGTTGGTCACCGAACTGCAGGATGCGGGGCATACCGCGTATCTCGTCGAAGCGGCGCGTTCGGGTTCCAGCGTTTCCTACTACGTGCGCGTCGGACGTTACTCGACCTTCGACGAGGCGGCGCGGTCGGCGCGCATTCCTGGAAAAGTCGCTCGGCTGGCGAATGTCGGTGACGCCCGTTGCGCCTCACGTTGCGGCTGCGGGAAAGGCAGTCAGCGGCGGCCAGTGATCGCAGATATGGTTGCTATCGCTCCACGATTCGAGCGTCGGTGTAACCGCCAGGCAGTTCGCGGATGCGTTCGAAATCGCGCTGCACTTCGATCGCCGAGGCGTACCCCCCGACGTTGACGTGCACCAGACGGCCGCGCGGCGGCCCCCAATCCCGTTCCACCGCGCGCGCTCGATAGCCCGCACTCGTCAACTCCTCGACGAGACGTCCGCGCGGGCTCGATTCGCGAACGAGGCCACCAGGATTGTGTAGCTACCGCCTGCTGCGGGGATCGCGTTGGCTCGCAGGTGCACCGCCGTCGCTCTGCAACGACTCGGCGACGGCTGGATCGGTGACGGGCATCGCGTTCTCCGGCTGGGACGGCGCGCCGGGCGGACGCGGTGGCAGCAGCGGCGCTTCGACCTGGGCCTGCACGGTCTGCGTGTGCAGATACCACGCAACTCCACCGAGAGACGCCGAGAACGCGAGGACGGACGCGACGATGCCGGCCACCCACGGCTGCCGCGCGATCGGGCGGGCGGCCGCGGCGGGTTGCCCCGCGGATTGATCGGCCTCCGCTGCGAAGTCTGCCAGTGCTGCAGTGCGGCGTCGGCCGGCGTGCTGGCGAGGGCACGCGATTCGGGCGCCGGGAATTGTCTCGGCGTTTCAACGATCGGCTGTCGGTCGGCGCCGCGGAGCGACGGTCGGCTCGTCAGCGGCGAGATCGTCAACCCGCGCGGCCGGGCTCAGCCCGAGATCGTCGATCGCTTCCCAGACGAAGTGCGCGTCGATTCGCAAGCTTCGCGGCGCATAGGCGCGCTCGAGCGCACGATCGCAGATGCGGTTGATCAACCGCGGCACGCCTGACGATCCGTAATGAACCGCCTCGAGGGCGGCCTGCGTGAACTCGGCGCGGCTCTCGCCGCCGCCGGCCACGCCCAAGCGATGGTTCACGTATCCGGCTGTCGCTCTCGCGTCGAGCTCCTTCAGCTCGCAGCGTACCGAGACGCGCTGATCCGCCTGCCGCATCTGCGGGAGCTTCAGATTCGACCGCAGCTCTGGTTGGCCGACCATGACGACTTGAAGGAGCTTCTCTCGGCGCTCCAACTCCGAGAGGATGCGGATCTCCTCGAGAAGAGGAAGCGACAGATTCTGCGCCTCGTCGATGACGAGCACAGCAAACGCCTGCAGCGGCACCAGCGAATCGAGGAACTCGTAGAGCGGATAGCTCAGATTGGTTCGCGATGCGCCGTTGAATTGGCCGCGTGTCAGATCGGCGATGGAGATGACGCCGAAGTCCACCAGCAGCGTCTTCAGGAGATCTTCGCGGGAGACGAACGGATCCGGCACGAAGGCGGAGAACGTGCGCCGATCGAGTTGCTGCAGCACCGACCGGCACAGCGTCGTCTTTCCAGTACCGATTTCTCCCGTCAGGACGATGAGGCCCTCCCGGCGGCGGATTCCGGCCAGGAGCGCATCAAACGCCGCTGCGTGGGACGGACTCCTGAACAGGAATCGTGGATCGGCGGAGAGACTGAAAGGCTTCTCGCGCAGTCCGTAGAACGGTTCGTAAGTGAGCGACGCGGACGCTCCGCCCAGGGACGCTGACGTGTCCACAAACGGCCTCGCAGACTTGTCGTTCACGGGATGCATAGGTGGCGAAACACGTAAAGCAACACCTGCGCCCTCTCGAGCAAACAACCGGGCGCTGCAGACGGTTCCGTCTGTCCGAGCTCTGTGGCGGGAATTCGCTGTGGGCGTGCGACTTGGACCGCGGCCGAGGATCATGCCGCGGACGGTCGATCACAGAAATGTGCGGTGACTTTCAAGAAAGTGATCGACGTGAACAACCATCCGGCCAAGCATGCAACTGGACGCGCTTCACCGACTGACCTGATTGCCGAAGCATGCGCCCGGCTGCCACGCAATCTGACGCCCGACGAGTGGCGGCAGTACCTTGGCGACGAACGCTATGCTCCGACCTGTCAGAATCTGCCGTCAGAGGAGAAGAGCCAGGCGCCTGCCGAAAAAGGTGACAGCAAGCCGCGAGGCTAGACCGTTCATCGATCCCGGTGTCGTGTCTCTCGAGGCGTACCCAACTGCGCCTCCTTGAAGCAGGTGCGAGGCCCATGTTCAAATGCCGTCATGCAAACCATTGAAGTCGCGCGGAGCCGCGCGAGTGTCGGGAGCACCCGGCGAGTCGACCGGTGGTGGCTGGCACCGGCGTCGACCGCGATAGGCCTCGCATTGTTCTTCGGCTACTTAACATTCCGGGCCTTCGATGCCACCTATGTGTGGTATGACCCGTACATCAGCCCGACGGTCGCGCCGCCGGTCTTCACGCCGGCATCTGGCTACCCGGGTGCTGTGCCCGTGGAACATGCATGGTTCGGCGCCTTCCCCGACTGGTGGCCGGCGTTTCTGCCGCAATCGCCGGCATTTTTCCTGCCGGGGCTCGCCATAGCCTTCCGCTTCACCTGCTACTACTACCGTGGTGCATACTACAAAGCCTTCGCGTTGTCTCCGCCCTCGTGCTCCGTTCGGGGTCTGCCCACGCGTTACCGTGGCGAGACGGCGCTGCTCATCTTTCAGAATCTTCACCGTTACACGCTGTATGGCGCGCTGTTACTGCTCGTGTTCCTTTGGTGGGAAGGCCTTGCCGCTTTCGTCCGCGACGGCAAAATCGGCATCGGGGTTGGTACGGTCGTCATGCTGATAAACGCCGCGCTGCTGAGCGCGTACACGTTCGGCTGTCACTCCTGGCGCCATTTGATCGGGGGCCGGCGCGACTGCTTCTCGTGCGACGCCCAGTACCAGCTATGGAAGGGGTCGTCGTGGTTGAATACGCGTCATATGGCCTTTGCCTGGTTCAGCCTCGTCTGGGTAGCATTTACTGATCTCTACATTTATCTGGTCTCGACAGGTACGATCCGCGATCTGAACACGTGGTAACTGAACGGTCCCGATAAGCCTGCAGCTGACGAAACGAGCGCAATCGCGTAGGTCTGCACGGCCACTTGAAGAACGTTCACTGCACGTTCCCCCTGCGCAAGGTGTCGAGCGAATAGAACGTATCGCGCCACCGGACGCCGCCCTGCCGAAGCGTGACGACGGCCGAGTTCACGACTGCGAAGAACAGGACCGGGTACAACAGCGGCGTGAGGGCCGCGCTGGCAGGAGACCATCCCAATCGCCGCGCGAAGATCGCGGCTGGGAGGGCCAACGACCACGGCGCGAGCCCCGCCGCGATTCCGGCGGCGGTGCTCGTCCAGAGGCCGATGATGGACGTGCCGAAAATCAGCGAGAACACAGTCGCGCCCGCCACCACCGGGGCGAGCCTGAAATCGAGCGCGGCGAAGTAGTTCTTCTCCATGATTCTGATCATGCGCGGCACGGTGGTCCCCCAGTGGCACTCCGCGTCCGATCCGCCGATGAACGCGCGCGTTCGCCTTCCGGCGCGGTGCAGGAGCAGGCCCAGCTTGACGTCGTCCACGATGGTCATCCGCAGGGCTTCGTAGCCGCCGCAGGCGCGGTAGGCGGATGTGCGCACCAGGTTGAACGCGCCAATGCCCAGGTGTGCGCCCGGGCGGTCGCGGTTCACGCCCGAGATCCAGTTCGACAGGCTGCCGAGGAACGCCAGATGCCACGCCTGGGCGCCGAGCGTTTCGGCGGCGACGCCGGGCGTCAGCGTGATGTGATCGGCGGCATCTCGCGCGGCGACGCGCAACGCACGGGCAATCACGTCCGGCTTCAGCCAGCAGTCGGCATCGGTGAACAGCAGCCAGTCGCCCGTGGCGACACTGGCGCCCACATGGCAGGCGTAGCACTTGCCCAGCCAGCCCTCCGGCAGGTGCTCGACGCGTGTCATACGCACGCGCGGATCCTCGGACCCGAGCCGCCGCAGGATGTCGCCGGTCGCGTCGGTGGATCGATCGTCGACGACGGTCACCTCGAGTGCGACATGCCGCTGCGCGAGCAGATGACGAACCGTCGCTTCGATGCGTGCTTCCTCATCGCGCGCCGCCACGATCACCGAGCAGCGCACGACGCTCGCCGGCACGCCGTCTGCCGGCGCGGGGAGCGCCTCGAGGGCAGGCAGCCGCCGCGCCCACCGCTGGTGGTGGAGCGTGGTCACAGTCAAGCCGACGAAGATGGCGGCCGTGCTGATGAACGCGATGGTTATCCACATTGGCTGCCCCGGACCGAAACGCCGCCCGAACGAGAAGATCTTGAACAGGAGGTCAAGAGAGCAGGAGTTCCTTACCCAACTCGCAATTCGAACACACCGCGCATTCGCCGCGGTGTCGCATTCCGCCGCCTCGTGCACGCGTAGCGCCCGCCGCGCCAGCGGCTTCGCTCACACACCGCAGCAATCGCCGATGGCGGTCGGCCCCGATCGACAAAGCGCTTGGCAACTACAGTACATCCGCGCCAGTGTTCCCTGAACCGACAAGGCGAGGCTGAGTCGGCCGCTCGCCGCGTGTTCCGATACAATCGGTCCGGATTAGCGCCTGGGGGGAACTCGCTCGGGGGACGTCGAGCACCAGCGTGCCGAAAGACTACAACCCGCCGATTCCCCGGCGGATTTCTGGAGACTCCCCGATGGCAGATTCAACGAACGACACCTTGCACGGCAAGAGCGTCATGCCGAGCCTCACGGTCGACAACCTGCAGCGGAGTCTGGATTTCTTCGTCGGCCTGGGCTTCGCGATCGAAGAACGGTGGGAAGACAAGGGCGTGGTGCTTGGCGCCATGCTCAGAGCCGGCGACGCCCGGCTCGGGCTCAGTCAGGACGACGGTAAGAAGGGGAGCGATCGAGTCAAAGGGCTCGGGATGCGGCTGTACATCGAAGCCGACGACAACATCGATGAAGTCGCCGCCCGTGCCAAGCGGGCTGGCGTCGCCCTGACGACAGAGCCGTACGATACGGAGTGGGGCGCCCGTGCGTTCGACGTCAAGGATCCGAGCGGGTTCGTGCTCACAATCGCTTCTCCGGCGACGAGTCCGGCGACGTAATACGGGACGGGCCAGGCGCGCCAGTGTGGGACCAGGGATCGATCGTGTCGATCCCTCATTCAGCTTCACCAGGGCTGCTGGCGGACGACGATCCGCACGATCTGCCACGCATACATCGCGCAGACGGCGCCGACAACCGCGGGCTCCACGGTGACAGGCTTCTGCCGTGCAGAGTGCTCCAGCATGGCGCGGCACTGCGCGCGGAGCTGGCGGGCACACGCCTCATTCGGCAGCACCGCCGGCAGCCTGGCTAGACTCTGGATCAACGGATCGTCGTGAAACGGCGAGCTCACGGTAAGACCTCCCTCAGCACGATCATTGACGAAGCAGCGGACGCGTCGAGCCGATTGGCCAGCAGCCTCCTCGCGCGGTTGAGACGCTGCCGCATCGTTTCCGGAGTCACTCCACACACGGTGGCCGCCTCCGTGGGTGTCAGACCTTCCAAGGCGACGAGAAGCAAGGCTTCCCGATACGTTCCGGCAGCGTCGCGAGGGCGACTTCCACGCGCTTCTGCAGCTCTCCGGCGGCGGCTGCCTCGAAAGGGGTGGGCTCCGACGGCTGCACCGGCCACAGGTGAAGGCCTGCCATCACGTCGTAGTCGAGGAGTCGGGAGCGGCAGTAACTCGGCGTAGAGGTTCCGCGCGATGGTGAAGAGCCACGGCGCCAGGCGCGTGTCGTCGCGCAGCCGGGGCGCGTGGGCGACGACGCGCAGCCACGTTTCCTCGAGCAGGTCTTCGGCCACGTCGCGCCGCCTGGAGAGGCGCGCGAGGAAGTTGAACAGACGTGGGTTGAAGGCCGCGTACACCTGGTCGAACGCGTCGCCGTCCGCCCGCTTGAGCCGCGCGACCAGCTCCAGCTCGAGGTTCCGGTCCATGGATGTCATAACGCTCGGGAGCTGCGGAACGTGACAGCCGTCACGCGCGGGCCGCTGCCGCGTTATATCCCAGTGCAACACGGAGGAGAGATCAAAGATGGTGACAGAGCTGTTGAGGAATTCGAGCATCCTCGGCTTGCTCGGGACTGCTGGTGTCGCTTGCGGCCGTGGGCATCGCGCTCGCGTACGCGATCAAGCCGAACGAACGGCGACTGGCGCTCATGCGCCCATTGTCCCTGGCCGCCATCTTCGGTGGCCTCAGTACGTTTACGGCGGGCATCGCGTCGGTCCTGCAGGGCATCGCGGCGACGCAATCCTTCACCGTCGATGCCTGGCGCCTCATTGCCGCGGGCACCGCCGAAACCATCATCGGCCTGTTCGTTGTGTTCGGCTGCCTCACGATCGCGTGGCTCCTGGTCACGCTTGGGCTGCGGCGAGCCTAGCACCCCAGTTTCTCAGGGCAGTCGGCGACCCACGTTACTGTGGAGCGACTCCCAAGTACGACCCTCCGGCGCCGACCCAGTGCCAGAACTCGCGTGGGTTCTTTTTGAACGCCTTGAGGAAGAGCTCTTCAGCCTTGGCGCGATCCTTGAGGACATTCGCGTACGCCCCGTACTCCAGCATGCCGGAATCGTCGTTCGGCTTCGACGCCAGGGCGCGATCAAACGCCTCCCGCGCCTTGGGCCACTCGCCGGCTTCCGCGTAAACGCGTCCGATCCGGAACCAGTCGCTCTCCTCGACCTTCTTGCTCGACGTGACGCTGTCGAAGATCTGCTGCCCCTTGGCTTTGTCGCCGCCCAGGTACCACGCTCGCCCGACTGCAATCCGCTCCCAGCTGCCACTTCCTGCAAGCTGCAGCGCACCGTCGAGCAAGGCAACGGCCGCTGCAGCCGGCTCTTTCTGTTGGAACAGCTCCGGCGCGAACACTGGCTGTCGACTCTGAGCGATACCACCGCGCACAGCCAGTCCGAGCAGGAAACACCCCAGGCACATGGCGAGTGCCGTTGCACGTCTCATCTGGCTACCCTCCGTGGTCGCATCATTAATTATGAATTAGCGGTCCGGATGAAGCGCGGAACCGGCATCGGGTCGTCGGACCTGGGCGATCCGCCGGAACGATAGACATTTTGGTCAAAGCCAACCGCCCGTGAATCCCGCCCGGCGCAGTCCGGTGATAATGGCCGGGCAACGGCGCATGATGTTCCAGAGGAGGCCCGTGCGGTAGTTCTCGACCATCAGGACGACCGGCCCTTGATCGATGCCGAAATGGTACGGCGTGACCCACCAGGAGGTCGGGCTATCCGGCACGCCGAACGACTGATTGAACGACGGCTTGAACCCATACTTCCCCGTCATGCCCAAATCCATTCGCGAAAAGTGCCGCATGGTCGGAATGACGATTTCGGGAGCAAAGGGCAGCGAGGCCACGACGACCCACGGGGCGACAGTCCCGTCGTCGGGCCCGAACGGAGCCCCTCGAGCGACATAGTCCATGAACTCGCGTTCGGCGCCGTTCACCATCCGTTTCGTCCAACCGGGGCCGTCGCATGCCGTGAATCCCCAGCAGTGTTCGCCGTAGCCGACGAAGTTCATGGGATTGCGGATCGCGTATTCCTGCTGCACGAACGTCGCATCCCTGGTGTTCTGGAAGTAGTCGCTGCCGTGCGCACGCATGAACTCGTCGCGAATACCTTGAAAGTCGATCCACATATGTGAGAGCTGATGGGTGAAGAGCGGCCCTGAGTAGAGCAATTCGCGATCGTAGAGCTTCCTCCACTGGTAGGTGGCGCAATAGGCGCGATAACTTTCCGGCGGCAGCGGGTGCGTCGGCGAACCGAGTCCGAGGATGTAGAGCAGCAAACCCTCGTCGTAACCCTCGTAGCGATGCCGGATGAACCCGTTCTCCGGCCTCCAGCCATGCGTGACCGTCGGTCCCCCGTCGCGCGCCCAATTCCAGTCGGCCCGACGGTACAGCGCATCGGCCAAGGTCCTGATCTCGGTCTCCATGGGCGTGTCGCGGTCGAAATAGGTGCCGACCGTCAAGGCGCCCGCGAACAAGAACGCCGAGTCGATCGTGGACAGCTCACACTGCCAGACACGACGACCCGTTTCGATGTCCAGGAAATGGTAGAAAAAGCCCTTGTAACCGGAGGCATCCGGTTCCGGACCTTGCGGGCAGTCCATCAGGTAACGGAGTCGTTTTCGGGTGATCTTGGCCGCGAAATCGCGGTAGAGGACGCCGCGTTCGACGACAACTGGAATCGTCGCCAGGGCCATGCCGACGGCGGCGATGCTCACGGGAGCATTCGGGTCGGTCTTGTCACGTACCAGCCCGTTGTCCGGGTTGGTTTCATGGAGATAGTACAGGACCGTGGAGAACTGCAACAGGCCGAGATCTCTGTCGGTCAGCGGTCCAGTGAGATCGGAGTCTGCCCCGGGCACGTCAGCCATGAGTCAGTCGCTCGGCTCGCCCAATTGCACGCGGATGCTGTGGGTTTTTCCGTCGTTGCTGAGCGGCACTATATGGTTCGGAAGCCCCAGCCCATCCAAGTCGATTGATCGAACGCCGCGACCCGTGCCCGCCGGGTTGTCCACCACGATCCGGTACGTCGCGGATCGATGCCGGAAGGTCAGTGAAAACCCTGGCCAGGCGGGTGGAATACAGGGCTCGACACGAAGTGTGTCCCCTCGCAACTGGAACCCCAGAATTCTCTCGATGGCGACGCGATAGAGCCAGCTCGCCGCGCCGGTGTACCAGGTCCAGCCGCCCCGGCCCGTGTGCGGCGCGGCGCCATACACGTCGGCGCACACCACATAGGGTTCGACTTTGTAGCGCTCCACCTCCTCGGCCGTCGTGGCATGGTAGATCGGGTTGATGAGGTTCCAGAGCTCCGTGGCGCGGGCGCCCCGACCCTGCAACGCCGTCGCCAGGGCCACCCAGGTGGCGGCGTGGGTATATTGGCCGCCGTTCTCGCGAATGCCAGGCACGTAGCCTTTGATGTAGCCAGGCTGAAGCGCGCCTTTGTCGAACGGCGGATCGAACAGTTGGATCACCTTCTCGGCGGTACGCACCAGCCGTCTTTGAACCGCATCCATCGCCGACTCGGTTCGCGCCGGACTCGCCAACCCGGAAATAACGGCCCAGGCCTGCGGAATGGCGTCGATCTGGCACTCATCGTTTTGAGCGGATCCCAGGGGAGTCCCATCGTCGAAGTAGGCGCGGCGGTACCACGCGCCGTCCCAGGCGTTCGCCTCCAGGGCGATGCGCAACTGCTCCGCTCGCTCACGGCACCAAGCGGCATCGTCGGGCTGGCTGCGCTGCTCGGCGACTTCTGCAAACGCGTTCAACACGGTGACGAAGAACCAGCCGTTCCAAACACTCTCGCCGATTCCATGGACACCGACTTTATTCATGCCGTCGTTCCAGTCGCCGGTGCCCATCAGGGGCAAACCGTGCGGACCGAGCCGATACCCGTACTTGAGCGCAAGAACGCAGTGCTCGTAAACGGTACCGGTCTGCGCACTCACGGCGGGGAGGTTGAACTCTTCCTCCTGGTCTTCGCGAAGCACCGGCGACGCGATGAACGGCACGACCGCGTCCAACAAGTCCGTGTCGCCGGTTGTCACGACATAGTGATGGACCACGAATGGCAGGAAATAGAGGTCGTCGGTGATCCGCGTCCGGACCCCGATCCCCGACGGAGGGTGCCACCAGTGCTGGACGTCGCCCTCTTCGAATTGGCGTGCCGCCGCGCGCAGGATCTGCGCCCGCGCCTCGGCCGGAGCGCTGTAGACCAGGGCCATCACATCCTGCAATTGATCGCGAAACCCGTACGCTCCGCCGGATTGGTAAAACGCCGAGCGGGCCCAGACACGGCACGCCAGGGCCTGATAGACAAGCCAGCGATTGAGCATCAGGTCCATGCCCCGATCGGGCGTGGCCACGTGTATCGCGGTGAGGAGGTGATCCCATTGCTGTTGTACATCGGACAGAGCCACATCGGCTCCATCAGCCTGCGCGTACTTGCGAATGAGCCGATGAACTTCCGCCAGATCGTCCGCCTGGCCCAAAACGAAAACCATTTGTCTCGTCTCGCCGGGAGACAACGTCACTTCCGTCGTGACTGCCGCGCAGGGATCGAGGGCAGGACTGGCGCGGCCCGACAGTCCGACGCGCTTCATGGCCGCTGGCGTTGAAACCGAGCCGTGCTCTCCAAGAAACTCCGTTCGATCGGCGCTGACCGACTGCGCGGCTGCGCCAGAGGCTACGAACGCGATCTTTCCGGCGAAGTCGCCGGCCCAGGCGTTCCGCGCCAGAATCGCACCGCTCTCGCGATCGCGCTCGCAGACGACTTGCAGCGGAGCGTTCTCGCGCGCCGTTCCAAGCACCCATTCGGCGTAATACGTGGCCGTCAAGCGCCGGGGCGCATTGCCGTCATTCCGCACCGTCAGGCACACCAGCTTGATTGGATCGTCGGGCGGAACGAAAACCAGAAGGTCCTGTTGAAGATGGCTGCTGACATGGGCGAAGCGCGTGTAGCCTTGGCCGTGGCGGACCGTCACGGTTGCTCGAGGTCCGAGCGGCAACGGTGTCGGCGTCCAGAAGCCACCGGTTTCCTCGTCGCGCAAATAGATCGCTTCGCCGGGCGGATCCGACGTCGGATCGTTCGACCACGGACTGAGGCGATTCGTTTGGCTGTTGCCCGCCCAGCTGTAGCCGAGGCCAGCCTCCGTCACCAGACATCCGAACCCCGGATTGGAGAGCACATTCGTCCAGGGAGCCGGCGGCAACGTCGGTCGGCCCTGCGAGATGCTATCGATGACGATCACGTATTCACGGCCATCCGGGGTGAAGCCTCCGAAGCCGTTCCAGAAGCTCAGCCCATCAGCTGGTTGACCGCGCTGCTCGACAGGGGTTGTCGCGACCGTGGCCGGAATGAATGGCGCCGGTCGAGTGGGCCGTGGGCCAGCCTGCTGTTCGATGTGATCGGCAAGTGACCCGCGACCGCCGCCGAGCACAGCCCGCGCGGCGGCTGAAAGCAGAACCCTGTCATCGGCGGGCACCTTGTCTGCGGTCAAGAAAAACACCCCGTCCGGCTCGCCGAGCATTTCGCCGGCGGCTCCCAGCTGTAGTTCGGCTAGCAGCCGATCGGCGACTTCCCCAACGCGCTCGTCCAGGATCACGAGATCGAGCTTCAATCCGCGACGGCGTGTGTAAATGCGCCATCGAACCAGTTGTCGAACGATCCCCTCATCGTCGTCCCGGGCGACGCGAGCCAGCACGATCGGCAGGTCGCCGGAAATGGAATGCGGCCATAAGCCCGGCTGACCCATTCGGTTGGCGGCTACTGCAGCAAGGTCGCGGAGACCGGAGTTGGTGAACACCACGGAAGCCGCCAGCCGGTCGAACAGGCCAATGTCCTGCAGCGAGAGCTCCAGCGCCCGTAGTTCCTGCTGGGAATGAACTTCGGCATCTGCAAGGATCTGGTCGATCGCTTCGAATTGGCCGAATCGCTCGGCCATTCCGATGGCGGCCTCGTACGAGTCGGCGGCTCCGGTCACAAATGCAATACGAGCCGTCATTCCAGCTTCGAGGCCGGCACGCCGGCGCAAGCCGAATATCGGATCGAGCACCGGACCGGTCGTCCGCGACAAGCGAGAACCGGAGTCCAGCGCGGCGGGATTGGCCGGCGTGCGGCCGCGTCCGAGAAACCTCAGCCGATCGGTCTCGTACTCAATCGCTTCGCTGGTCACGCCGCCGGATGCCGACGTGTGAATCGCGAAGATTGGTTGCTCGTCCGCGCCTCGGGGCCGGCGCCTGGCCACCAGCGCTCCGTAGCGCGGATCGAAACTCGTTTCCAGGAACAGCTTCGCAAAAGCGGGATGGGCCCGATCGGCGCGACGGTCGTTCAAACACACTTCCGCGTAGCTCGTCAGCTCGAGCTCGCGGTGGCGGCGGCCATGATTGACGAGCGTCACCACGCGTACTTCGGCGTCGGCATCCGGCACGACACCGATGGCACAGCGCGTCTCGACATCGCCATCCCGTCGCCGGAACTCGGCGCGGCCGGCGTGAAACTCAAATCCGGATTCATCGGCGGGCCTGGCCAGCGGTTGACTGCCAATCGACCATGCCCTGCCGGAGCCGACCTCACGGACGTAACAGAACTGACCCCAACAGTCGCGCGTGACATCTTCGCGCCAGCGGGTCACATCGAGGCCGCGCCAGGTGCTGTAGCCACTGCCGGCACTCGTGATCATCACGCCGTACGAGCCGTTGGACAGCAGCGCGATCGCAGGCGGAGTCATGTGCCTCCTCTTTACGACCGACGGTCAGGTTAGGTCGAGTCCTGGGTCTTGAACTCGTCGCCGGACGCGGTGTCGCTCATCTCACCCGCCGTTTCTCCGTCATGCAAGGATAGTCCACACTAGCGGGCACCCGCGAACGCCGCCCGCCTCTCGGCAACAGCCAGGAACCCAGACCTCCGATCGGGCGGACATCCTAGCGAGGTATACCACGCCGTCAATGGCACTGGCCCTGCTGAATACTCCGTACCTGTTGTGGCCGTTGCGGTTATGGCAGGGTTTCACAGCCAGTCACCTACAACGCTCTTGACAGCAACTCCAACCCGGACCGTGATAGCCTTCGACTCTTATGCGACGCATCACGAGACGCCATGCCCTTGCCGGCGCCGCCGCGATGGTGGCTGCTCCGGCCGTGACCTCGGGGATCCAGACGCCCGCCGGGAAGTCCAGGCTCAAACAATCAGTCTGCCGCTGGTGTTACGCCAAGATCCCGCTGCCGGACTTCTGCAAAGCCGTGGCGGACATGGGCCTGACCGCGATCGATCTCCTGACCGAATCCGAGTGGCCGGTGGCGCGGGCGCATGGCCTGACCTGCTCGATGGGCTCCGGTTTTGGCGGCACGATCGCGGACGGTCTGAACGTCAAGGCCAATCACGAGAAAACCATGGCTAACCTTGCGCGCGGGATCCCGCTCGCGGCGGCGAACAAGGTGCCGAACCTGATCACGTTCTTCGGCAACCGCCGAGGAATGCCGGACGACGAGGCGGTGGCGAACTGCGTCGAGGCGTTGAACGGCGTGAAGAAGATTGCGGAGGATCACGGCGTCACCATCTGCCTCGAGCTCCTGAACAGCAAGGTGGATCACAAGGATTACCAGGGCGACCACACGGCGTTCGGTGTGCGCGTCGTGCAGGCGGTGGCGTCGCCGCGCGTGAAGCTGCTGTACGACATCTATCACATGCAGATCATGGAAGGGGATCTGATCAGGACCATCCGCGACGCCCGCGAGCACATCGCGCACTTCCATACTGGCGGCGTGCCAGGCCGCCATGAGCTCGACCAGACGCAGGAGATCCAGTGGCGGTCGGTCGCGACCGCGATCGCCGACATGGGATTCGACGGCTACTTCGCCCACGAATTCATTCCCACGCGGGATCCGATCCCCGCGTTGCGGGAAGCGGTCGCCCTCTGTGCGGTCTGACGACGGCTGAGGTATCGGCGTGGAACCTCGGCGGACTGCCAGCGGTACGAGTCCAGATGTACGGATGAGAATACCGCTCGCCATCAGTCTGTGCTTGATCGTTGGCCTTCAGTCCTGTTCTCGTCCCACTGCCCGGTCAGACCATTTCGGCGGCATTTCAGCGACGCCAGCGGCGGATTATCTCGCTGACGCGTTCGATCGATTCCCCCTGGTGGCGTTCAGCGAGCCTCGCCACGGGGCCGGCGGCACGAGAGAATTTCTGACGTCGCTGATGCGGCACCCACGATTCGCCGGCACCGTCAACGACATCGTCGTCGAGTTCGGCAATGCTCGCTATCAGGACGTCGCCGATCGCTACGTCGCAGGCGAACCGGTCGCCCGCGATCAACTCGAAGCAGATTTGGGAGAACACGACGGTGGTGACCGGTGTCTGGACGGCGCCGATGTACGAAGGCATGCTGAGCGAGGTCCGATCCCTCAACGGGACCCTCCCGCCCGGCAAGCGGGTCCGCGTCGTGCTCGGTGACCCGCCGATTGACTGGAGCGTCGTCCGAGGACCGGCTGACGAGGACATGAACGACTGGCGCGACGCGCATTTTGCGTGGGTGGTCGAGGAGCAGGTCATGAAGAGGGGGCGCCGGGCCCTCCTATGGATTGGCGGCGCGCACCTCAGCCGCCAGGTGCGGTTTCCAGACAGCTTGATTCACCTCCTGGACCGGCGCTTTCCTGGCCAGACCCTCGTCGCGTTGTCGATCGACCGGCGGGACGTGGATCCACAGGTATTGGACCGTTTTGGCGACGTGGCAATCGCTGACCGCGGCACCGGTGCGTGACACGTGGCTCGGTCGCCTGGACTTCCGCGCCGTCGGTGGGCATCTTTCGACGGCCACGGTCGAGCAGAACATGGATGTGGCAGTCTTCTGGGAGTTCCCGTCGAGCCGGCCCTGACGAGGGGCCTCGCGTCGACGCCCAATCCCCGATGGGCGTCGAACTGCAGCGGCGGCGGCGGCTCGCTGAAGCGACAACAGCCTTTCGCGGCGGCAAGATCCGTTTCGCAGGCCGGGACCGCGGCCCTGACGCCAGAATCCGAGCCGGCGCTGAGAGCGGTGCTCGCAGAGCTGCAGCGGGACTCTGAACTGAAGCTCCTGGTAAAGGCCTTCGCGGACGCGCGGGAGGCGAATGCGGCTCAGCTCTCCTTGGAACGCGCTCGCGTTGTGGTGGACTGGCTGGTCACACGAGGAATTCGCCCGCGAGCGCCTCGAGC
Organism: uncultured Acidobacteriota bacterium; assembly: GCA_963771395.1. Classification (GTDB taxonomy): domain Bacteria; phylum Acidobacteriota; class Vicinamibacteria; order Vicinamibacterales; family 2-12-FULL-66-21; genus DATBJJ01. The sequence continues at coordinate 20,416 of CAVYTY010000026.1, forward strand.
CAAGGGGCTGCGGCTCGTCTCGCGCGCTCTGGGTTGGCCACACCGAACAGGAGCGCGCCGCGAACCGGAAGGCAGAACTTGTCCGGATGTCGAAGTGGACGGACTGTGAACCGCCCGCCTCATTCGATTTTCGGTAGCTTCACGATCCTTCATGACGAACGAACGAGCCGTTGCTGTTCGTCGCCTTCTGGCGTTCGCGATCGATTGGTTGATCGTGGTTCTGTGGGGCGGTGTGCTCTTCGGCGCCGTGATGATTGCAACCGGTGGCAATCCGCCACGGCCGGGGAATCCGTGGAAGGCGCAAGGCATCGGTTTTCTCACGATGACTCTGCCGGTCACACTCTATTTCGCCCTGTGCGAAAGCTCGGCGATGCGGGCATCCCTTGGCAAGCGCGTGCTTGGGCTGGTCGTGTTTCGGGAAACCGGAGAGCGGCTCCTGTTCGGGTCAGCCCTCCTGCGAAATGCTCTCAAGTTTGTTCCATGGGAATTCGGGCACACCATGGCGCAGCAGGCGGCCTTCTCGGGCGAGGCAGGTTTCCCGGTATGGGCGTGGGGACCTGCGACCGTCGCCTTGGTCGGGCCCCTCTGGTGGCTCGTCGCACTGATCGCAACGGGGCGCACACCGTATGATCGTTGGGCGTCCGCGCGCGTCGCACTCTCAGCTGATCATGGGCATTCTTCCGAGGCAGCTAGGGGGTGACATCCTCCCGCGCGAATCGCGCGGCACCTCGTTTTGGGGGTGCCACCTTGCGGGTGTCGAGGTCAGTCAGCCGCTGGCACACCTCAGGGTTGACGGAATAGTTTTGGATCGATATACTAGGTCTGCTTTTGTACTAGTATGTCAAACACCAAGCGAGCCGCCGTCGACGATCTGCTGCCCCTGGCCCCGGCCATTTTCCACATCCTGCTTTCCCTCGCGGAGGGTGAGCGCCACGGATACGCGCTCAAACGGGAGATTGCCCGTCGAACTGACGGAAAACTGAACCTCGGTGCGGGCGTGCTGTACGGCTCGATCAGCAAGATGCTCGCTCAAGGGCTCATCGAGGAATCTGACGAGCGGCCCGATCCTCATCTCGACGATGAGCGGCGGCGTTATTACCGTGTCACACCGTTCGGGCGCAAGGTAGCCCAGGCCGACGCCGCGCGCATGCGCGAGCTCGTGCAGTTGGCAACGGTCAAATTCGGGACGCGTCAACCGGCCTAGCAAAATGCGATTCTCTCTGCGCGTCTACCGGCTGCTGCTGAGGCTGTACCCCACGGGGTTCAGGGAGGACTACACCGGGCCACTGCAGCGTCAGTTCAAAGATGATTACTCGGACGTGCGCGGTTGGTCAGATCTTGTTCGCTTCTGGGCGCGCACGGTGCTGGACTTCGTGCGCTCCTGGCCCGAGCAACTCGCGCGCGAGATCGCCCAGGACGCGAGACATGCTGTACGCGTTTGGCGCCGGCGCCCGCTTCATACATCGTTCGCCGTGGTCGCTCTGGCGGTTGGGATCGGCGCCAATACGGGTGTCTTCAGTGTCTTGAACGCTCTTCTCCTGCGTTCGCTTCCGTTTCACGAGCCGGAGCGGTTGGCGGCGCTGCACCTCTTCGGGGCTCCAGGCAGTGCCGCTCAATTCCATGATTGGCGTGCACGGAGCGCATATCTGTCAGATGCGGCGTCGTTTCTGAGCTTCGATGTAAATGCCGAAGCATCGGGCGAAGGCGCCCGGATGCGGCTATCGGAAACGTCATCGAGCTTCTTTTCGATGCTGGGGGTCCGGCCTGCCCTGGGCCGCGCGTTTGCGGCCGACGAGGACACGCCGGGACAGAGCGCCGTTGCGGTGATTGGTTATGGCCTCTGGCAGCGACTGTTCGGCGGTGACCAAACTGCGATCGGGTCGTCCGTTCGTATCAACGGAGTCTCCCTCACGGTGATCGGAGTGGCACCGCGCGGGTTCGATTACCCGGAAAAGACGGACGTCTGGTCATCCACGCGATTTGATCTAGCGCGGATTCCAAAAACAGGTTCCGCCTTCTTTCCGGCCACGATAGGCAGATTGAAACCTGACCTGACGTGGGCACAGGCTGGTCAGGCCTTCGAGGCTGAGGTGCTTCAACAGACACCGGGCGGCCGTTCAGAGGATGCGCTGACTCGACCGAGGCTGGTTCCACTTCGAGAACAGCTTGCCGGTCCGGTAAAACAGGCATCTCTGCTGCTCATGGGCGGCGTCGCACTTCTGTTGCTCTTGGCATGCGCGAATGTCGCGAACCTCCTCCTGGCGCGGACGGCGTCCCGGTCGAACGAGCTGGTGATTCGCACCGCTCTCGGTGCCAGCCGCGCCCGCCTGACGCAGCAGATGCTAACAGAGACTCTACTCCTGGCAGCGCTTGCGACGGCCGCCGGGCTTTTCGTGGCGGTCTGGATTGCCAGTGTCGCGTCATCGGTCCAACCAGCCGCGATATCCAGTCAGTCATACGTGGTTCTGGACTGGCGGGTGCTCGCGTTCGCTCTCTTGCTTTCCGTTGGAGCCGGCTTGACCTTTGGCGTCGGGCCGGCGCTGTACGTGGCCCGATTCGACCCCTCAGCCTTCAATCGCACCGCCACCGCTGGACACAGACAGACGCGCGCCCGCAATGTCCTCGTGGCAGCGCAGATCGCCATCACGGTCATCCTCTTGACCGGCTCCGTCGCTCTTGGGCAGGCGTTCGTGGCGTTGCTGCGAGTCGATAACGGATACGAGTTCCAATCTGTCGCGACAATGAAAGTGTCGCTCGCGGGTACTGGCTACGACCAGGGCGGGCGGGCATCGTTCTACGACCAGGTGTTTGCAAGATTGCAGGGCCTTCCCTTGGTGGTTGCCGCGAGCGCCACCGAATCTCTTCCGCTCAGTGTCGAAGGCGGGATGGCCACGAGCTTCACCGTGGATGGCACGGGTGAACCAACGCTCGCCCCAATCGTACCGATTGCACCCGGATATTTCAGGACGATCGGTGTGGACGTGCTCTTCGGTCGTGAGTTCGTTGCGGAGGACCTCACGAGGCCGGAACTGCTCGTCGTCGTCACGGAGGAGTTCGCGCGGAGGTTCGGTAACCCGTCTGCCGTGGTGGGCAGGTCGATAGCCGCGGGAACCTGGCCCACGCGAAGGATTGTCGGCGTGGTGCGAGGGATACGTTATGCCGGGCCGATGTTCGATCCAGGGCCAATGGTGTTTTGGTTGAGCCGGTCGCCCCGGGCGGCCACCATCGTGGTTCGAGTAAACGGCGCCGCCCGTAACCAGATTGCCACCATCCGCAACATCGTGCAGTCGGTGGATCCCAAAGTGCCTGTCTTCGACGTGATGACGATGGACGAGCGACTGAGCGCGGCGCTCGCGCGACCGAAGTTCTATACCACGGCTGTCGTGTTCTTTGGCGGACTTGCGCTGCTTCTGGCGGTGATCGGAGTATACGGCGTCCTCTCGTATTCGGTAGTGCAACGAACACGCGAGATGGGAATCCGCCTGGCGCTCGGCACGTCGCCAGCGCAGGCTGCGGGCCAACGTCTTAGGACGAACGTTTGTCATCGTGGCTGCAGGAGCGACGATCGGGACTGTCGTGTCGACGGGTGCGGGCCGTTTCCTCGGAGGATTAGTTCAAGGTGCGGACGCGGGGATGTTCTCCAGCTCCGCAGTGGCCATCGCCGTTACGACGACGGTGGCTGCCACTGCAATCTGGCTGGCGACGCGCCACATCAATCGGCTCGACATTGCGGATGTGCTGCGGGCGGAATCTGCCGATTGACGCACCGACAACAGAACATCGCGCCGCGGTTGCAGGCGTGCTCGCGCGCCACACTGTGCGCGCCGGCACGCCGAGCGACACGCGTCCCCGATCAGCGCTCCGCCGTGAATGAGCGAATCCTTCTTCAACGCCTACGCAACCGCCAGCCGCCGGCCGGCGGTAAAGAGCTTGACCAGCACCAGTCCGGCAACGAAGCCGCCGATGTGCGCCATGTAGGCGACGCCTCCTCCGTCGCTCGTCTCCGCAATGGAGCCAATCTGGCTGAATAGCTGGATCACGATCCAGAGACCGAGCACGACGAGAGCAGGGACCGAGGCGATGCCTCCTCGCGTCAGGACGCGCACGCGGTTCCGCGGGAACAGCAGGAGGTAACCACCCAGCACGCCACTGATGGCGCCCGACGCACCGACGCTCGGGACGGCCGACGCCCCGCTGAAGACGATGTGCGCCAGGCCGGCGACGATCCCGCAGACTAGATAGAAGACCAGGAATCGGGCCGTACCCATCGCGCGTTCGATGTTGTCGCCGAAGATCCACAAATAGAGCATGTTGCCTCCCAGGTGCATCCAGCCACCGTGAAGGAACATCGAGGTGAGAAGTGTGGTCCAGAAGGGAAACGGGATGAGCGGCGGCAGATCGCTACCCACGCTGTATTCCCTGGGCACCACACCCCAGGCCGTAATGAACGATTGCAGGGCCCCTTGCGATCCCTGGCCAAGCTCAATAAGGAAGGCGAGCACATTGAGAACTATCAATGCGATCGTCACGATTGGCGCGCCTGTGCCCGGTCCGCGATCATCTCCTACAGGAAACATGAGTCGGCCTCCGGAGGACAAAACAGCAACCTTCGTACCGCAGCCGTTGACGACGGAAATCCGTTTCCGATGAGGACAGCCGGGTGACTCTTTCCCGGCACAGCCATTTGTGCCAGGCGTGCTCCGTGCGCGGCCAGGTGCGTCATGCGCGAGCGAGCGATTGGAGTACACCTTGCACTCTTGCCGGCATGGCTCGACCACTCATCGCACCAACTGACACGCAGCGAACACGCACAGCTCCATTGGCTGTGGCGATCATTGCCGTCTTCACGCTTTCCGTGGGCGCGCAGACTCGGATCGAACCGGACAAGAACAGCTACTCGCCCGAACAGGACGTGCAGCTCGGTCGGCAGGCGGCGGCCGAAGTGCGTCAACAACTGCCGCTCGTCAACGACCGGACCACGGAAGGGTTCGTCGAAGAGATTGGTGAGAGGCTGGTCGCCGAGATTCCGGATTACCTGCAGCAGCCGGCGTTCCGGTACAGCTTCGACGTGGTCAATCTCAAAGAGATCAATGCTTTCGCGCTGCCCGGCGGGCCGATGTTCCTCCATCGCGGGATGATTGAAGCGGCGCGCACCGACGCAGAAGTGGCAGGCGTCATGGCGCACGAGCTGAGCCACGTGATTCTCCGGCACGGAACCGCGCAGGCGACGAAGGGGCAGAAGTTTCAAATCGGTGCCATCGCCGGTCAGGTGCTCGGGGCGATTGTCGGCGGCCGCACCGGCAGCGTCATCTCGCAGGGATCGCAAGTCGGCCTCGGTGTCTACTTCATGAAGTACGGTCGCGAGTACCAGCGCGAGGCCGACCTGCTCGGCGCACAGATCATGGCGCGTGCCGGATACGACCCGAGGCAGATGGCGAACATGTTCCGGACTATCGAGCAGCAGAGCCGGAGCAGCGGCGCCCGGAGTGGCTCAGCGACCATCCGAATCCTGGCAATCGCAACGAGGCGATCCTCCGCGAAGCCGAAACGCTGAAAGTGGAAGGAGCGCGCCCCGCAGGGCGAGATCAACGGAAGTCCACGCGCAATTGGCGCGCATGTCACCGGCGCCGACGACGCAGCAGGTCGCGCGCGCGCAGCAGCAGGGCCGGCAGACAGGGCCGGTCGGCACGAGCGGCCGCACGGCGCAGGTCGAAAGGCCGTCGGCACAGTGGCAGACGGTCGCGCCCGGCGAATTCGTGCGCCTGCGTGTGCCTGCGAACTGGCGGCAGACGAGCAGCGGAGGCGGAACCGTCACGTATGCGCCGCAAGGCGGTTACGTTCGGACCCAGGACGGCCAGTCGGCGTTCACCCATGGACTCGAGCTGGGGGTGATGCAAATCGACGGCGGCTCGCTGCAACAGAAGACGGAGCAGTTGCTTCAGCTCTTCGCCCGTACCGAATCCTGACCTCCGACGTCAGGGCGGATACTCGCGCGCGAACATCGGCGGACGGCAGGGGCTCACGACGACGCTGAGCAATGTCTCGGAAGTGACGGGCGAGCGCGAAGCGGTCAATGTGTCGACGGTACAGCTCAGCGACGGCAGCCTGCTATTCCTCCTGGGCGTCGCGCCGGCCGACGAGGCGCAGACCTACTTCAACACCTTCGGCCGCGTGCGCCAGTCTGTCCAACTGATGGACCGCACCCCCTGAGGGCTTCTGGCGGCGCGCCTCCCCAACGGCGTCCCGACTACAGCCCTGGAGGAGACTTTTGTAGACCCCCTGAAAGACAACGCGCGCAAACTGAGACGAAACACCGTAAGTTGCCTCGTTTCTCCCAGGTGTCCTTCTTGCACAACAGCGGGTTGCTTTGTCAATCCGATTCTTGATCGCGCCGATCGTGCTGATGCTCGCGGGGACCGTGGCCGCTGACGCCCGCGCAGCGCAAGATCCAATCGCATTGGCGCGCACGGGCACGGCAGCTATCGAGAATCACCGTTTTGGTGACGCGCTGGAGGCATTCACCAAGGCAGCGGCGATACAGCCCGGCGACGCGAGCCTGTGCTTCGGTGCGGGCGTCGCCGCCTTCATGCTCGGGCAGAATGCCGTGGCGCAGGCCCGCTTCGAGTGCGCCCTTGCTCTCAATCCGAACTATCTGGCAGCGGCGGTGTGGCTCGGGGACCTCCACTATCGGGCGGGGCGGCTGCACGAGGCGATCTCGATCTACGAAACGGCACGTCAGCGTTCGCCGACCGAGCGCGGGCTTCAGGAGCAGCTCGCTACCTGGCGCAGGGAACACGAGCTGCAGAGCCGCTTCCACGAAGTACACACGGAACACTTCACGGCGCTGTTCGAAGTGCCAACCGACCAACCGCTCGCTCGTGAAGTCGTCGAGCGGCTCGAGGCGGCGTACTGGCGAGTCGGCAACACGCTCGGCGTGTACCCGTCGCAGCCGATCATCGTCGTGCTCTACACTCGCGAACAATTCGGTGACATCACGAACCTGGCGGCATGGTCAGCGGCGGCGTACGACGGACGCATCCGGCTGCCGCTCGGTGTCGGGCTGGAGCAGCGCGATGAGCTCGATCGCGTGCTGTCACACGAATTCGTGCATGCCGTGGTCGCCATGTTGGGTGGCCGCACCGTGCCCGCCTGGGTGAACGAGGGTCTCGCCACAGTGCTCGAACCAGCGGGCTCCAAGGATGCGGAAGCAGCGTTGGCGCTCACCGACGTGCGGCCCGGGCTGGCAAAACTGCACCGCAGTTTCGTCGGTCTCTCCAGGAGCGACGCCGAAATCGCATACGCGTCGGCCGCACGGGCGGTGCGGCGCTTGATTGAGCAGCGTGGCGCGACTGCCGTCGTCGCGCTGCTGGAGGATCTGGCACGGGGCGCGCCGTTCGCCAGCGCGTTCCAGCAGCGAATCGCGATGCGCTACGAGGATTTCGCGGCGCTCGCGGCGCGCGACTAGACGCTAGGTCGCCACGAAAAGTGGCACAATTCGCATCATGACGCAGATCCGGATGGCCGTCCCGTGCGTGCTGGCGGCGCTTCTCGTATATTCGCAGGTCCCCAAGCCGCAACCACCTCCTATCCGTCCCGAGCTCGTCGGACTGCTCGACTTCGAGGCGGAGCACACGGGAGGCGTACCCAAGGGTTGGAGTGGCTTCCCGCCCGGCACGTTTGCCGTAGACGGGCAGACGGTGCACGGCGGCCGCTGGGCCGTGCGGATCGAACGAAAAGACAACAGCCCAAGCGCGTTCACGGCGCTCTCGAAGTCGATCCCAGTCGACTTCGCGGGCGCGAAGCTCGAGCTGCGCGGCTTCCTTCGCACGGAAGACGTCTCGGACTTCACGGGCCTCTGGATGCGGCAGGATGACGATGCCGGATCGGTCGCCTTCGACAACATGCAAAGCCGCCAGCTGAAAGGCACGACCGAATGGGCCGAGGTACCTCCATCGTGCTTCCGCTCAACAAGGCAGCAAAGCGGCTGACGTTCGGGGTCCTGGCCTCCGGCACGGGACGAGTCTGGGCCGATGACCTGCGCCTGCTGCTGGACGACAAGCCGATCGAGACGGCTCCCCTCGTAGAACCGCCCAAGACCGTGGTGGATCTGGACCGCGAGTTCGACGCCGGATCGGGAATCGCGCTGAAGGACCTGACCACTATCCAAGTCGCCAATCTGGCGACGCTCGGGAAGGTCTGGGGATTCCTGAAGTACCACCATCCAGCCGTCACGGGTGGCAAGCGCCACTGGGACTACGAGCTCTTTCGCATCCTGCCAAGGGTGTTGGCCGCGACGGATGGTCCCGCGGCCCGGGCCACCATCTATCAATGGGTCACAGGTCTCGGCACGGTGCCGGCGTGCAGCCCTTGCGCAAGCCTCAACGAAAGCCAGCTCCACCTGCGGCCGCCCGTGACATGGCTGACCGACGAGGGGCTTGGCGCGGAACTGGCGTCGGCCCTCCTCGCGATTCACCGCAATCGTCCGACAGGCGGAAAACAGTTCTATGTATCCCTGGTGCCGGGCATCGGCAATCCGTCGTTCGAACATGAACCAGCCTACGCGGGTATCGGACTTCCCGACGCGGGTTACCAGCTGCTGGCGCTCTATCGTTTCTGGAACATCATCGAATACTGGTTCCCGTACCGCGACCTGATTGGCGGGAGCTGGGATGGCGAGCTGATGGCCTTCATCCCCCGCATCGCCCTGGCGAACGACAGCAATGCGTACAAGCTGCAGATGCTGGCGCTCATTGCCAGAGTCCACGATACGCACGCGAACCTCTGGAGCTCGCTCGCGGCGCGCCCACCAGTCGGCGCGTGCCAGATTCCGGTGACGCTGCGGTTCATCGAGGACCAGGCGGTCGTCACGGGATACTCGCACGCGGAGTCGGGGCCGGCGACGGGCCTGCAGGTGGGAGATGTCGTCAGGGCACTCGACGGGGTCGCCGTTGCGGATCTGGTCGAGAGATGGACGCCCTACTACGCCGCGTCGAATCAGCCGACCCGCTTGCGCGATATCGCGCGATCGATGACCCGCGGGGGCTGCGGCGAGGCGGCGGTCCGTGTGACGAGAGACCGCGAGACGCTGGAATTGAAACCGACACGCGTACCGGAGTCGGCGGTGAGTCCGACCGCAGGGCGCACGCACGATCGTCCGGGTGAGACGTTCCGGAAACTGTCCCCGGACGTCGCCTACCTGAAGCTCTCGTCCGTGCAGGCGTCGCAGGCAGCCACCTACATCGGCTCGGCGGCCGGCACCAGGGGATTGGTCATCGATATTCGGAACTATCCGTCGGAATTCGTCGTGTTCGCGCTGGGATCGCTCCTGGTCGATCGGGCCACGGAGTTTGCACGGTTTACCAGCGGCGATCTGGGCAATCCCGGCGCCTTCCATTGGAATCCAGCGGTCTCGCTCCAGCCGGCCGCCCCGCGGTACACCGGGAAGATCGTGATTCTCGTGGACGAGTCGTCGCTAAGCCAGTCCGAGTACACCGCCATGGCATTCCGGTCGGCGCCGAATGCAACGGTCGTGGGAAGCACTACGGCGGGCGCCGACGGTAATGTCTCGCCGATTCCGTTGCCGGGCGGACTCCGGTCTGCGGTCAGCGGGATCGGCGTGTTCTATCCCGACAAGAGACCAACGCAGCGGATCGGTATCGTCGCCGACGTCGGGGCGAAACCGACGATTCAAGGCATCCGCAGCGGCCGCGACGAGGTGCTCGAAACGGCGTTGCGCCAGATACTCGGTCCCGACACCCCGGCATCCGAGATCGAGCGGCTGGCCAGGCAGTAGAGTCCTGTCGCTCGGCGGCAGGTCAGGTTTACAGCGCCCGGAGCGTCTCCACGACGTCGACGCGCGTCGCGCGCCGCGCGGGGACGATCGAGGCGGCAAACGCCAGCGCGACGAGAATCGCCGCCGCGATCGTCCAGGCGACCGGATCGAATGGGGGCACGCCGAACAGGCTGCTCTTCAGCATCCGGGCAAGCGCGACGGCACCGCCCAGGCCGACGAGCAGACCCACGGCGGTGATGATGGCCGTACCGCGCAGGACCAACCACCTCACGACCGCAGGATCGGCGCCGAGCGCCATGCGGATCCCGAACTCGCGCCGGCGCGCGGCCACACCGAACGAGACGACGGCATACAGACCGATGGCTGAGAGCACACCTGCGACGATGGCGAGCGCGGTCAGCAGGCGCGCGAGCACGTTCCACTGCGCCAATCCCCGGTCGATCGCCTCCTCCATCGTCATGACGGGCCCGAGCGGCAGCGAACGGTCGAGCGATGCCGCAATCTCGCGGGCGGCAGCGCCGATGTCGACGCCCGGGGCGCTTCTGAGCGTGACGGTCGCGTCGGTCCGCAGTGGACCGTCGAGCCCCGCCGGCTCGAAGATCATCGGCGCGCGCTCGTCGGTCAGGACGGAGTAGAGGGCATTGCCGACGACACCGATGACTTCGCACGGTCCCTTGGTCCCGAGCACCCTGGGCTCGACGGACCGGCCGACCGCGTCGTCAATCGATCCAAACAGGTCACGGGCGAGCCACTCGTTGAGGATCACGACGCGCCGCGCCGGCTTCCCTGGCGCGCCAAGATCGTCGGCGGTGAACAGGCGGCCCCGGACGAGCGGGATCCCGAGCGTTTCGAAATAACCGGCCGACCACAGCTCCGCGGTTCCCGGGCGCTGCAGCGAGGCATTGGAAGCGTCTCCCGTGATCCGCACCCGCGTCGACGCGTTGGCATCGAAGAAGGGCGTGGCGTTTTGCGAGAGCACGACCGACTCGATGCCGCCGCGTGCCTGCAGTCGCTGCACGAACTGCTGCATGTACTGGTAGCTCGCCGCCTCGGTGTAGCCCACCATCCCGGGCCGCAGCGACAACGCGGAGACGCCGCGCGGATCGAAGCCGAGCTCCACTCGGCCGAGATTCTGCAGGGTTCGCGCGAGCAGCAAGGCGCCGACGACGAGCGTGAGCGACGCGGCCAACTGCACGATGGTGAGTATCGACGCGGGACCGAACCGGCGGCGCGTCACCGACGATCCCGCGAACTTGAGCGTCTCCGCCGCCTCCACGCGGAGGGCGCGCCGCGCCGGCAGGACCGAGAACAGCAGCCCCACGATCAACGAGAGTGCGGCGGTGAACCCGAGCACCCGCCAGTCCATGGGCACCTCGGCGATCGCCGTCCGGCCGGCGAGGGGCATGCCCTCCATCAAGCGGGTCAGCCAGATCGCCAGGAGCGTGCCGCCGATCCCTCCGAGCGTCCAGAGCGTCACGCCTTCGGTCAGATGCTGCCGCATCAGCCTGAAACGGCCCGCGCCGAGCGCCTTGCGCACGGCGGTCTCGGACGCGCGGCCGACGCCGCGCATGATGAGAAGGCTGGCGACGTTCGCGCACGCGATCAGGAGGACCAGTGCGCTCAGCCCCATCATCAGCGCGAGCGATGTCGACAGCCGGCTCCGCAGGAGCGGGTCGACGCCGATCGGACCGAGGACGTGAAGCTTGACCTGCTGCGTGAACTTCTTGTTCGCTTCCGGGTATTGCTCGGCGAGCCATGCGGTAAGCGTCTGCAGCTCCGCTTGCACCTGCTGGCCGTTGACGCCCGGCGCCAGACGCGCCACCCACTCGTAGAATCCGCCGGCCGCGCGCGAGGCCACGGCGGCGCGGCCATGGTTGACGAGCGCCGAGAGATTGCCCGGCATCCAGAGATCGTTGGCCCGCACGCGGTCCGTGCCCTGAAAGCCCGGCGCCGTGATGCCGACGACGGTTAGGGCGACGCCGTTGACGTGAATCGTCTCGCCGAGGGCGGACGGACTGCGCGCGAACAAAGACGACCACAGCCTGTCGCTGATCACTGCGACTGGTGATGCGCGCCCCGGCGCGTCCTCCTCGGCTGTGAACGGGCGGCCGACGGCAAACGAGACGCCGAGCACGTCGAGGTACGACGCGGTCACGAGCTGGGCCGGCACCGGGCGCGCGCTGTGCTCGCCCGCCGCGACCGCCGCCGATTGCCCCTGGATCCCGGCGAGGCCCGTCATCGTCTCGAGCCGGGGCGCGATATCGAGGTAGTTCGGGTAGGTGAGCCGGCTCACGCTGAAGCCGCCGCGCTCGCTCCACGATCCGGACCACACCCACGCGAGCGCCGACGGATTACTGACGCCCGCGAGCGGTCGCAGCAGCGTCCAGTTGACGAGCCCGAAGATCGCCGTGGTGACGCCGATCCCGAGCGCCAGCGTCAACATCGCGGTAATCGTGAAACCGGGCGCCCTCGCGAGCATGCGCAGCGCGTAGCCGACGTCCTGCCTGAGGTCCATCCACATGCCTGCCCGCCTTTGCTCGCGGTACCACCGCTCATCGATGTCGCGACAACGGGCCGCGACCGCGTTCAGGTTGCCGAATCGGCGCAACGCCTCGTCGCGCGCGGTTCAGGGATTCAGACGTCGGTCTTGACCCACTGGCCGGGGATCTTGCTGCCCGAACTTCGAGGTTGGGCTCAGCCCAGCGCGAAGGCGCGCCTACAATGTCGAGCGAAATCGCTCCGCCTGCGCCTTGAGCTCCTGCATGAACGCGGCAAACTCCGCATCCTGCCGCAAGCCATCCAGATTGCGATCGCGCTCGAACAGCGGGAAGCACGGCAGGCCCTCGCGGCTGGCCTTCTTCAGCCATGAGACAGCCTGGCGGGTGTCACCCACCAACGCGTAGGCCGCGCCGATGTAGTACTGCGTGTGATGCAGGTGGGAAAGCCCCGCAAGGTTGTCGGCCTTGAGCTGAAGCCGCGCGACCTTCTCGCGGGCGGCTTCGCGGTCTCCCTTCGCAGCCAGGAGAACGGCGACGAGAGCAGTGTCTTCCGGCGTCCGGGCCAGGAATGTCGGAGAGTTCCTGCAGGCCTTGGTCAATCCGGCCGAGACATGCCAGGGCCGCCGCGCGATTCCGGCGAAGTCCGACATCTCGCCCGCTTAACTCGAGGGCGGTCTGGCACTCACCCAGGTAGAGGTGCGACGTCGACAGACGACCGAGCGCCGCAGGATTCCCGGGATCGAGGCGAAGCGTCTGCGTGTTCGCGGCGATCGCCTTGTCCAGCAAGCCGATGTGCATGTAGATCTTCCCGAGCTCGCGGTGGGCATCGGCGAGACCCGGTTTGAGCGCGATCGCGCGCTGGAGATCGTGAATGGCGCGCTCGTGCGGAAAGCCATTGGGCAGGCTCCACGCCAGCTGCGCTCGCGCCAGATAGGCCTCAGCGAGGTCCGGGTCCAGGGCCAGCGCCTTTTCGATGGCGAGAAAGGCCTTCTGTTCCCAGCGGCGGTCGGCGTCGCGGTAGAAGAAGCGCTGCGTGTAGGCGCTGCCGAGCGCCGCCTGGGCCAGCGCGAACTGCGGGTCGGCCTGTACGGCCTTTTCGAAGAATGTCAGAGCACGGTCGACGAAGCCCGCTCGCGGGCTTGTGCGAATGGTACAGCCCCTGCAGATAGGCGTCGTAGGCCTGCTCGTTGGCGGTCGGCCGTCGCGTGCGGCGCTGAACGTCGGCTGGCGACAGCTTCAATTCGAGCGCCGCGACAATTCGACCCGACAGCTTGTTCTGGAGCACGAACACGTCTTTGACGTCCTCCTCGAACGGCTGGGCCCAGACGGTGATGCCCGTGGCGACGTCGACCAGGCGCACGTTGACGCGCACCCTGTCACCGGATCGCTGGACGCTGCCGTGGAGGACGTACTTCGCGCCCAGCTCCTTCCCCGCCTTCTGCGGATCGATGGCCTGGCCCTTGAAGCGAAAGACCGCCGCACGGGCGATGACCGCGAGGCGCTCAGTCCTCGCGAGATCGGTGATGAGCGAGTCGGTCATCCCGTCGGTGAAGTATTCGTCCGCCGGGTTGCCGCTGAGGTTCGTGAATGGCAGCGCGGCGAGGGCAGTGATGCCCTCCCCCGCCGGTTCGTGCCGTGGCGCACTGCGCCAGAGTCCAAGGACGAGACCGACGACCACCACGGCGGCGGCGGCGGACAGCCACAGGCGGCGCCGGTTCGGCGTGCGGACGACGGCCCTGCGGGGCTGAGCGCCGGACAGCACCTCGAGTCCAAAGGCGATATCGCGCGCGGATTGGAATCGCTCCTTCGGGTCCTTCTCGAGGCAGTGCCTGACGATCTGAATGAGCGCCGGCGGCGCGCCCGGCGGCAGGTCAGAGGACTCATGACTCACAGGATCGCGCGTCAGAATCGCGCTCATCGACTCGGCGGCGCTGGGCGCGCTGAATGCCGGCTGGCCGGTGAGCATCTCGAGCAGCACGGCGCCCAGCGAGAAGATATCCGACCGCCCATCAACGGGCGCACCACGGACCTGCTCGGGCGACATGTAGGGCACGGTCCCAATGATGAGTCCCGGCTCGGTCGAGACCCCACGCGTGACGGTCTCCTGGTCCGGTTCGCCTTCGCGGGGGCCCGTCTTGGCAACCCCGAAATCCAGAATCTTCGCCTGGCCGTCCGTCGTGATGAACAGGTTGGCGGGCTTCAGATCGCGGTGCACGATGCCGTGGTCGTGCGCCGCGGCGAGGCCCCGCGCAATCTGCGCGCCATAATCCGCCACCTGACTGGCGGGCAGGGGGCCGCGGCCAAGCCGCGACTGCAACGTCTCGCCCCGGAGCAGCTCGCACACAATGTAGGGCGCGCCGTCGGCCGTGCCGATGTCGTGCACGGACAGGATGTTCGGATGATTGAGCGCGGCTGCCGCCCGTGCTTCCTGCTCGAACCGCCGGAGCCGATCGGGATCGGTCCAGAACTCCTGCGGGAGCAGCTTCACCGCGACCTCGCGGCGAAGACGCGCATCGCGGGCGAGATACACCTCGCCCATGCCGCCCGCGCCGATCGGCGCGGTGATTTCATACGGGCCGAGACGAGTGCCAGGGGCAAGTCCCATGTTGAACTTCGAGGGTCGGTGGATTCTACTGCACGCGCGGGCCGGCTGTTCTCGTGCCGGCGCGGCTGAGTTCAGAGTCCCTTGCCCTCCAAGCCGGGGAGTCGCAGCGCCTGCGAGGCGGAGCGACCTCGGGGTCAGATCTGATTTCAACATTTTCGCAGTCTTGAGGTCGGGGACTGTTGAAATACAAGATCTGACCCCACGGCGAGAGCGGCCAGGGCGGACGCGAGCGAGGGTTGGACCGCTCATTTCCTCAGCAGCTCCATCGTCCAGATGTCGCTCTCGTCTCGCGCTACGGTGAAATAGAACCGCTGCCCGTCGGTCGCGAACTCGCGTCGCGGGGAGCGGCGTGACGGATCGTCGAAGCGGACCAGCAACCGGGGCGTCCCACCCGTGACCGGGACCGACCAGATGGATGAATGGCGGTCGCGGTCGTACGCTTTGTAGTAAATGGTCTGGCTGTCGCGGGACCACACGGGATAGGCTGGCTCGGGCTGGCCGTCCGCGCCGCGGGCGTCGACGAGCACGCGCTCGCCGGTGCCATCGGGGGCAATGACCCGTAGCTGCCCCTGCACACAATACGCAATCAGCCGTCCGTCGGGCGACCATTTCGGATCCGAGCTGCCGTGTGTCGTGAGCTGGCGCGGCGCCTCCCACGGAGCGCCGCGGCGTGCCCGGGTGGCGATGTGAGCCTGCCAGACACTCGTCGGCGTTGGATTTCGACTGTCAGGTCGCTGCGACGAATCGAAGAGGATCGAGTTCCCGTCGGGGCCAAACGCCGCGTGTTGCTCCTCGGCGGGGCTGCCCGCCACGACTTCCGTCCGTGTACCGTCTGCCGAGACGACGAGGACATCACGTTGACCGCCTTCCCGGATGGAATGAAACACGATCTCACGGCCGTCCGGCGACCAGTCGTTCACGAACTTGTGGTTGGGACCTCTGGTCACCTGCTCCGCCGGTCCGCCGGCGAGCGGCTGCTTCCAGATGTCCGCGTAGCCGTTGCGGTCCGAGTCGTACGCCAGCCAGCGCCCGTCTGCTGATATGGCGAGCTTCTCGATCTTTTCGTTGCCGAAGGTGACCTGTGTGGCATCTGCGATCGACGCGATGCCGTCGTTCGGAATCCCGATCGACCAGATGTTGGCGCTCGGTGCGTATGAGGCATAGGCGAGCAGCGCGCCATCCGTGGAGATGCCGATGGTGTGTGCGTTCAGGCCGGATGTCAGGCGCTGGGCTTCATTCGCCGGTTGTCCATCGGCGGTCAACCGAATCGCATAGACGTCACGCCCGCCGCCGCGGCTCGAGACAAACAGGAGCGTCCGGTTGTCCGGCATCCAGACGGGGTTCGTATCGAGCCAGTCGCCGGGCGTGATCGGCGTCACCCGTCCGTTGTCGAGCGTCACGACCAGCAGCGAGCTCGTCGACACATTGCCGAGGCTCTCCTCGCCAAATGTGAACATCGACCCCCCGCTGACATAGGCAATCCTGTGCCCGTCGGCAGACCAGCGCGGTGAGTGCACCCCCGAGCCGGCCGCGACGACGCGGGGAACGCCGTCCCCATCGGCTGACGCGACGTAGAGCCCACCGGATCCGCCAAAGGCGATGCGCGTGCCGTCCGGCGACCATGCCGGACTCATGGCCACGCCGCCGGGAATGGAGGCGAACATTTTTCTTGGCGCCCCGCCGAGCGGAGACGTCTGATACAACATTCCGCCGCTCGTCGCGACTCGCGAGGACAGCGGCGGACGACCGGCCTGGAACACGATGCGCGAGCCGTCGGGTGACCACTGCGGCCACCGTTGCCCATCCGCGAAGCCCTCGTCCATCAGCGGCACGATGCGGCCTCCTGTGAGCTCCCGGACATAAATGCGCATCCGGCCCGCCGCGCCTGCCGCGTACGCGATCGTCCGACCGTCGGGCGCGAGTGCCGGATCCAGCTCGAGCCCCGGCTCCGACGTGACGTGCGTAATCCGACCGATTGCGAGCGACGGAGCCGTTCGCATGGCGTAGACGGCGTACCAGGCTGCCGCAATCGACGCGGCGATGAGCAGCGCGCCGGCGAGATACGTCACGCGACGCTTCGTGGAGCCTGCCTCGCCGAAGCCCCGAAGGCGCGAAGGCGTGGCCTGCCTCGCCGAAGCACCGAGGCGCGAAGGCGTGTCTGCTGTCGCGACGCTCTCGAGCACGGCCAGCAAATCGTCCGTGCGTTGCCAACGCTCCCCCGGGTCTTTCTGGAGACATCGCATGACGAGCGCCGCGAGCGGCGGCGGCGTGTCCGGCCGGTGCCTGGCGATCGGTTCAGGCGGCCGCGTGAGCTGGGCGGCGACAATCTCCTGCGGCGTTCCGACAAACGGTGGCGACCCGGTGAGCAGCTCATAGGCGAGCGCTCCAAACCCGTAGATATCCGTCCGGTGATCGACCGGGCCGGCGACGATCTGCTCCGGCGCCATGTAGCCTGGCGTGCCGATCATCATCCCCGTACCGGTCATCGTTCCAGCGACGGTATCCGCCGTCTGCGCAGCGAGCGCCCGGGCCACGCCGAAGTCCGCGAGAAAGACATGGCGATCGGAGACCATCACGTTGTCAGACTTGATATCGCGATGGATCACGCCCCTGGCGTGCGCATGCGCCAGCGCGTCCGCGAGTTGGTGCAGGATTCGGACGACCTCCCCGATCGGCAACGGGCCTCCGTGCCGGAGCCGCGCTCGAAGCGACTCGCCGTCGATGAACGGCATGACGTAGAACGGCACGGAGTCCGCCGATCCCGAGTCGAAGAGCGGCAGGATGTGCGGATGTTTGAGATGCCCGGTTGTTTTGATTTCGGCGAGGAAGCGGTCGACACCGACCGCGGCTGCCACGTCGGCTCTCAGCACCTTGATGGCGACGTCGCGATCGTGTTTCAGGTCGCGAGCGAGGTAGACGGTCGCCATGCCGCCGGCGCCGAGCTCGCGTTCGAGACGATAGCGCGGCGCGAGGGCGTCAGACAGGGCCGTTGGAACCTCACGCATGGCGGTATCTTACGGCGGACGGTGGGCCCGGTGGATCTTCAGCACGACAAGGCCCCGAAGCTTCTCCGTCGAGCTAAGCCCAGCTGCGGTACGATACTGACGAACCTCGGCAACGATGGCAGATCTCTTCAAAACGACTCGCTGGAGCCTGATTGTCGCGGCCGGCGGCCATGGTCAGCAGTCGAATGCTGCGCTCGCCGAGCTGTGCGAAGGCTACTGGCGGCCGATCTACGCGTTCATTCGTCGCCGTGGTCACGCGCCAGACGACGCCGCTGACCTGACGCAGGCGTTCTTCCTCCATCTGCTGGAGCATCGGGCCTTCGAGCGGGCGGACGAGTCCCGCGGCCGCTTCCGCTCTTATCTACTGACGTCAGCACACAATTTCCTCGCCGGCGCGCGCCTGCGCGATCTGACGTTGCGTCGCGGAGCGAACGTGCGACACGAATCGATCGACGCGATCGAGGCGGAACGCCACCCGATGCTGAGCGCGCATGATCAGGAGTCTTCGCCCGACGTGGTCTTCGAGCGCCACTGGGCGCTCAATCTGACCGAGCGCGCTCTCGAAAGGGTCCAGGTCGATTATGCGTCGCGCGGCCAGGAGGACGCCTTCAAGGAGCTCCGTCCGTTTCTGACCTCCGCGGCTCCGGTATCTTCGTCGACCGACAGCACGGCACACCCCGCGCACCTGGGTGATGCCGCGCATCGCACCGCCTTGCACCGGGCGCGTCGCCGGTTCGGGGAGGCCTTGCGTGCCGAGATCCGCGAGACGGTGGACGGGAGCCAGGACGTCGACGATGAGCTGCGATTCCTGCTGCGGGTGCTGGCCCGCTGATCGCGGGCGGCGGTCAGCAGGCACGTTCTCCGCGCGATCGCGTATTTCCATGCAGGTGGTGTGAGAGCGGATGCGGGCCGGCAGTGTCGCGCTCCCGATCGGATGGACCATGGCAGATCAGCTCTCGACGTGTCCTCGGTGTGGAGCACGGCTCGCCGACAACTCGCCGCTCGGCGAACTGTGTCCCCGATGCCTGATGACACTGGCAATGGACGCCGACGACATCGTCGAGCCCGCCGATCCGCCTGACAGAAGGTTCGGCCCCTACCGCCTCATCGAGAAGATTGGCGAAGGCGGCATGGGCATTGTCTGGCTTGCCCGCCAGGAGCATCCGATCCGCCGCGACGTGGCGCTCAAGGTCGTCAAGCCCGGCGCCGACTCTGCGCAAGTGCTGTCACGGTTCGAGTCGGAGCGTCAGGCGCTGGCGATCCTCAATCATCCGAACATCGCGACGGTCTTCGACGCCGGGCTCACCGACGACGGGCGGCCGTACTTCGCGATGGAGTACGTGGCTGGCTTGCCCATTACCACGTTCGCGGACGAGCGCGCGCTTCCGATCGCGGCGCGGCTCGAGTTGTTCCTGCAGGTCTGCGAAGCGGTCGAGCACGCCCACCAGAAGGGCGTGCTGCACAGGGATCTGAAGCCGGCCAACATCCTCGTTGGGGATCGTGATGGCCAGGCAGTCGTCAAGGTGATCGACTTCGGCGTGGCGAAAGCGCTGGGGGCGCAGCTGTCGGCGGAAACGATGGAGACGCAGATCGGATCGCTCGTTGGGACGCCGGAGTACATGAGCCCCGAGCAGGCGGGGCTCACCGAGGCCATGGTCGATACCAGGACGGACATCTACTCGCTGGGGCTGGTTCTGTACGAGCTGCTCGTCGGCGCGCTGCCATTCGACGCCAGTGCGCTGCGCCGCAAGGCGGTCCTCGAAATGCTGCGAGTGATACGCGAGGAGCAGCCGCCTCGCCTCGCTTCGCGGCTCACCAGCCGGGCCGACGCGGAAATCAGGGAGATCGCCAGGCGCCGGCTCACTGAACCGCGAGCCCTCGTCCGCCAGCTCCGCGGCGATCTCGAGTGGATCACGAACCGGGCGCTTGAAAAAGAGCCGGCGCGGCGGTATCCATCCGCGTCGGAGCTCGGAGCGGACGTGCGCCGCCATCTCGTGAGCGAACCGGTCGTTGCCGGCCCGCCCGATCTGCGGTACCGACTCGGCAAGCTGATACGCAAGCATCGGGGCGCCGCCATTGGAGCGGGCGTCGCCATCGCGGCGCTCGTCGTTGGCGCCGTGGTGAGCTCCGTCATGTGGATAAGCGCAGAGCGCGCGCGGCGGGAGAACCGCGAGCACCTGAAGATGCTGCACGTCACGACCGGTCTCCAGCTCGCGAGCGATGGCGCAGATCTCAAAGCGCTGCCCTGGCTCGTTCGCGCGCTGCAACTCGAGGAAGGCGGCCGTGCTGCCGAGGAAGTGCATCGCATTCGGATCAACTCTGTCCTCGACGGCGTTCCGTATCCGGTTCGCATCTGGAAACACGAAGGGTTCAGCGGCGCCTCTCTCGCACTGGATCGCCAGACGCTCGCAACATGGGATCAGGCCGGAACGGTGAGGCTGTGGAACCCGACGAGCGGCGCCAGCATCGCCAATCCGCTCGTGCACCGGGCGCCGATCGTGAGCGTCCGCCTCGCGGGATCGCGCCTCGTGACTGCCGATGAGCAGGGAACCGTGCGCGTCTGGGACGTCCGGAGCGGAAAGGAAGCGATCGCTGCCATCGCACATGGATCGCGACTGCACCTCGTTCGCATCTCGGTTGCCAGCAACAGATTCCTGAGCGCGGATCGCGACGGCGGCATCGCCGTGCGGATGCTCGACTCCGGCCGGCTCTTGACGTCCGTGCGTCTCGAGCGGGCCGTAACATTTGCCGAATTCCTGGACGACGGCCGCACCATCGCGGCGGCGGGCCCGGACGGCTTGCTCCTGCTCGTCGAAAGCGACAGCGGCCGGACCATCGCGCGCCTGCAGCACGACAGCGAGCTCGTCGATGTCACCCGCCTCGATGCCGACACGGTCGCCACGGCCACAGGAAACGGCGTCATCCAGATCTGGGACTTGCGCACAGGCACCTCGCGGCCCGAGCGGACCCCCATATTTCCCAGCGGCGCCAACTCCGTTCGAGTCTCGGCGGACGGGACCGGCGCATTCTTGTGTGGCCTCGATGGCAGCGCGAGGGCGGCCGTCGGACAGACCCTGCAGCCGACGCGGCTCGGCACCGACACCAACTGCCTCTCCTTGGATCTGTCCGACGACGGGGTTCTTGCCGCCACCGCCCACGGTGACGGAACAGTACGTGTCTGGTCAACCACTGGCGCTGCCTTCACTCCGGAGCTGCCGCACGCGGCGTCAGTTCCGCTCGTCGGTTTCCTCCCCGAGAGCCGCCAGCTTCTCACGGTAGATAGCGAGGGTGTCATTCGCCTCTGGGAGCTGGGCCCAGCAGCACGTTGGGCGCGGACAATAAACAGAGGTTATACGTGGGTCAGTGAGTTCAGTCCGGACGGCCGGAGACTCGCACTGGCAAGCGGGTCTTCTTCCCCACCCTACATCGGTCAGGCCACGCTGCTGGACGCAATGACCGGTGAGATGCTGCTCCCTCCGCTCAGGCACGGCGGGAACGTCCGGTATGTCGCATTCAGACCCGACGGACAGGTGATAGCCAGCGCATCCCAGGACGGAACGGCCCGGCTCTGGGACGCGGCGACCGGCGAGCCCGTATCCGGCGAGCTTCGTCACGCCGCGGGCCCGGTGAGGGCTTCGGTGTTCAGTCCCGATGGGCGTCGACTACTGTCGATGGGGATGGCAGACCCGTCGTCTTCCAACGCAACGTTGTGGGAGGTGCCCGGCGGCCGGCGGCTGGCGACGCTGCCTGAGACCGAATTGGCGGTCACCGGAGAGTTCAGCCCTGACGGCCGGCATTTCGTGACTGTCGGACCGACCTCTCGCCGAGTCCAGCTTTGGCGGACCACCGACAATCTGCCGGTACTCGTGGCCAGTTGGTCTCCGTACACCGCGGCGGCGTTTCTGTCCAATTCGCAGATTGCCGTGGCGGGCGTCCGCGCGCTCGAAGTGCGTGGCCTCGACGGTACGTCGACGCTGCCGCCTGTCGCCATTCCTCAGGCAGCGGGCATCGTCGTGCCATCAGGCGGAACGGCACTCGTCGTGCCGACCGACACAGGCGCCATTCACGTCGTGAGTCGCCGCGATCTTTCACTTCGGTTTCCGGCGCTGCACCTGTCCGGCGCCATCACCGCGGCGCAAGTGAGCGCCGACAATCGATGGCTCGTGGCCACCAGCTTGGAACGCCGCGCTCGTGTCTGGTCGTTGGAGACTGGTGAGCCGCTGACTGCGGAGCGATCGGTGCCCCTCCTGTCCTTATCCGCATCGTTCTCACCGGATGGCTCGCGCCTGCAGATCGGCGGTCGGGAGGCAACGATCTGGGAACTCGCGCCAGACCGGCGGCCAGTGGAGGCGCTCGAGAAACTTTCGCAGTTTCTATCCGGACACGAACTCGTCGGCACTCAGCTCGTGGCGCTGCCGGCCGACCGGCTGGTCGATCTCGCTCGCGATTCGCCGGTGGCGCGAACGCTTCCGCCAACTCATGACAGAAACTGGCGGTGGGTGTTCGCCAACCAATACCAGTTGCGCCGGAATTGGTCCGCCGTGGAAGCCGCTCTGGCGCCGCTCGTCAGCGATCCCAACACGAACTGGGAAATGCACGCCGTTCGCGGCAACGCCCTCGCCGAGCTCGGGCGTTGGGCCGAGGCACAGCGCGCGTTCACTGCCGCTCTGGGAAGACGTCCTGACTCAACCCAGTTGATCTACTACGAAGCTCTGACGCGCGCCGCTGTCGGTGAGGGATCGGCAATCGACACGGCGTGCGCCGCCGCGATGCAGAAATTCAGCGCGACTCGCAATCCCGATCGGGCACATTGGCTCGCGAGGCTGTGCGTCTTGTCGACGACGCTCGACGCCCCGACGACAAGCATGGTGCGCGACCTGGCGCGGATCGCGGCGGATGTGGAGCCGGACATCGGTCGGCACATCAACGTGTACGCTGCCGCACTCGTCCGTGCAAATGATCCCGCGCTGGCGGAGAAACTTCTCGTCGATCTGCTGGCCAAGCCTGGAGTCCGCGAACGCGAGGAAGAGACGCTGCTCATTCTCGCGTTGGCACAACGACAGCTCGGTCGAACACGGGAATCGGCCATAGCCGTTTCGCGGTACCGAGAACGCCATCTCACGCGTCAGCACCTCCTGGCATCGTCGCATCGAGGCCGACACCTGGCTGCGTCGAACCAAAGGTGGCGGCTGATTCACAAGAGAGCCAGGCCGATGATTCCAAGAAGAGCCTGGAGTGCGGTGAACGGCGACTTCAGGGTTGCCGTGCCGAAGACGCCGGCGACCGCGGCACCGGCCAAGAGGACGCGCGCCACGTCTCGGTTCAGCGTCTCGGGCCAGGCCGCCCAGAGCAGGCCGCCGGCGAGGATGGCGTTGTAGATTCCTGCGTTGTGCACGATCGCGGTCACCAGCGTCTGCTGAGGCTTCGTCCACTTCTCCCCCGCGGGAAGCTCCTTGCCGACACCTGTTGGCAGCTTCTCACTGAGCTTGCGGAGCAGCACCGGGAAGGACCATGGAAACAGCTCGCCCAGCATGAAGGCGGCGTGAAGCGCTGCGACAACGAATACGAACGCTCTCATCTGCGGTGCCTCGTCGGTTAGCGGCAATGATCGGTGCGCCCAACTACTTCAAGCGCCTGTCGAGGAACTCAACCGTCGCGTCGCGCGACCCCGCCAGCGCGGCGCCCTGGAATCCGTGTTTCTCGCCCGGGTATTCGATGAATTGGTCGTCAGTCCCCGCAGCCGCCGGCGCCGGCTTGCCGAAGATCGAGGGGATGACTGTCCTGCCCACGGCCTTGAGCTCGCGAACGGCGAGCCTGGAATTCTCGATGGTCAAGGGGTCGTCAGTTCCGTGATGGATGAGGACCGTCGGCAAGGCGGCCCACTTGTGGGGAAGCGCCGGCGCAAGCGTCGGGGCGAAGAACTCGACAACGGCCTTGACGGTCGCCCCCGGCAGCCGTTCCATTGCGAGGCTCAAGGCGATGTGCCCGCCGAGTGAGAACCCGAGCACGCCCAGACGGGAGGCGTCGAATCTGGCGTCGGCGGCCATGAACGCCAGCGCACGACCGCACGCCGTCTTCCATGCGGGAAGGTGCACGAAGATGTCTCTCATCGCCTCGTCACCCGCCTTGGTCTTCGTAGATGTGAAATAGCGTGGAATCGCGGCAGCAATACCCTTCTTGTTCAGGGCCTCCGCGAAGTCCACGATGGCAGCACCGAAGGGGGGCTCCAGTTCGAGCGTGCCGTGGAGAATGAGCACGCCGGCGTGCTTCCCGCTCGAGGGGGGCAGGTAGACGTCGATGGGCACTGGTCCCGACGGCAGGGAAAAGCTCTCGTTGGTCACCGGCATGGAAGCCTCCAGTCATGCTGTAGCAGAAGGTCAGTCGCGCGCGCGCCGGATTCTACTACGCGAATATCGACTTGGACACGGACGGCGAGATTCAGCGGACGACGTTACTTGAGGCTGTCACCGCGCGCCCACCTGGCCAGGAACCTCGCGATGTCCTCGCCGATGCTGCGAGAGTCGCTCATCAGCTTTCCCAGCGAGTCGCCGCCGCCCATCCCCATTGTTCCTATGCGCCGCTGCTCGAATGTGGCCAGCGTGCGTCCCGTCGAGTCTTTCACTGCTCCGGCCACCTTCACCGAGGACTTGCCCGCGCCGAACCCGGCGAAGTAGCGCTTGGCGCGACTGCCAGGGTCGAGGGTGATGAACTTGCCCTCGATGACCAGCGCACCGTCGGGCACCGTTTCGTCTGCCTTGAGGACGCGTACAGCCTTGAAGGGCCCGCTCTTCTCCAACGTCGCGACAAAGCGTTCGCCCAACACACGTGGTCCTTCGTTCTGCATGGTCTTCGCTTCCTGCTGGCGGTCGTCCTTGCCGCCGCTCCCGCCAGTTCCGAGATCCGCGGCGCTCGCGTCAAAGAGCTTGAGGACGACCGTGAGGCCTGCGGCCTGCTCGAGCGCTGGGACAAAGAGCTTGATTTGGTCGAGTGCGCCGTCCTCGATGCTCGTGACCGGAGCCTGCGCGCCGAGCGCCTGGCCGAACACGAGCATGACCGCCCCGCATAGCAACCTACGCATACGCCCTCCTGATGAGTAGAAGCAGCACTGTTCCGATTCCGTCATGGCATCCATCTGGCGTTCGAGGCGATTCTACCTGCGACCGCGTCGAGCAAGACCACAAGGCACACAAATGCGGATTTTGTCACTCTGATCGCCGGGGCGTAGTTCATTCGTGCTATTGACCGCGTTCCGCACGCTCCCTACGATTCTCGATTCGAAGCGAGCGATACGATGTGTGACTGTCGTGGCATCCTGGTTGTTGCGTCCCATCGGTGGCACGCCATGGGAAATTCTGAATGCTGAGTGCTGAATGCTGAAATGAAGGTCGGAAAGGTTCAAGTAACGGCTCAGATCCTCGGCCCTGGGGCGCAGATCGCGCTCGAGGCACCATTGGAGGCGGCACGTCCAGCGCGGACGCCATACGCCTCGTTGTTGCTCATCGGCCTTGGCGGCCTCTTCTTTGGTGTCACCGGACCGCTCGTCAGTACGCTTTGTCCCGCCTCTCGTCCGGGACGCGCTCGGCGAGCATCGCACGGCGATCGGGGCCGTCATGGCCATCGACAATGTGCTGCTGCTCCTGCTCGTGCCCTGGGCCGGTGCGGCCTCGGACCGCGCCAGTGCCCGCGGGCGGGGCCGGATGCCCACGGTCCTGTGGGGGTTCGTGCTGGCGGCGACCGGTATGGCGCTCGTCCCTCTCTCCGCGAAGCTCGGCATCGCTGGCCTGATTGCGGCGATCGTCGTGCTGTATTCCGGGGTCAACATCCAGCGATCGCCATTTCACGCACTCGTGGCCGACCTCGTGCCGTCGCGCTACCGATCGCTCGCCACGGGATCGGTCACGTTCCAGATGTGTGTCGGAGCCATCGTCTTCCTGATGCTCGGCCGGATGCTCGGCATGCAGCCCGCCTTCCTGATCGCGGCGGGCGCCGTGCTCGCGATTGCCGTGGCATTCGCCCTCGGGCTTCGCGAGCCGGCGGTGTCGGAGTCGCGCGCCGCTGAGGCCACGTTCCGCTCGCTCCTCGATGCGGCGTGGTCGGCCGCGCGGGGTGTGGTACCGGGCGTGCGGGCCGTCTTCATCGCCTCGCTCCTGCTGCAGCTGACCTTCCAGACATTCTCCACGTGGTACGCGCTGCACGGCACCGAGCGCTTCGGCGTCCCGCCGGAAGACGTGACGATCGGCTTCATCGCCTGGGCAATTGGCGGGGTGATTGGCGCCTTGCCCGCCGGCATGATCGGCGTGCGTATCGGACGCCGGAACGCGATGCTGCTCGGGTTCGGGCTGATGGCGGGCTGCCTGCTCGCGCTCCACGCGGTCACCGATGTCTCACAGGCCGCACCCCTCCTCGCGCTCGCGGCGGCCTGCTGGACGCTCCCGATGGTGAACGCATATCCGCTCTTCGTCGAGCCGATTCCGCGCCAGCGCCGGGGCGTTCTTGCGTCGCTCTTTCTGCTGAGCATGGCCCTCGGCGGCGCGATTGGCGATCCGCTGAACGGCAGCCTGTTCGATCTCGTCGGTGGCTATCGTCCGCTCTTTCTCATGATGACGGGATACACGGCGCTGGCCTTCGCCGCAGTGCTGTTCGTTCCGCGGGGCGCCGGCGAGGCCGACACTGGGCCTGATTCGGCACCGGAAGCCTCAGCGGTGGCGTAGCGTTCGCCGCCAGCTGACAAGGGTAGCGAGTGCAAAAGGAATCGAGATCGTGTAAGAAGCGACCCAACGACAATACTGGGTGTAACCTCGCCCGCCGAATGCCTGAGACTTAGCTCCTGCGACTCATCCAAAGGCTCTCCCTAGCTCAGCCTTTAAACGCCCGTCAGCGGCGCACTTAGGGCACCGACCGGCGAAAACAAAGGCGAAAACCACAGAACCCGGTCGCCGTCTTGCACTGATATCCAGTCAGACGAGCGAGTGTGAGTCGCTCGACGGAGCTAAGCGGTACGAGACCGCGGCGTTAACCAGGAGGTTATCGATGACGGTTGGCAAAGCATCAGCTCTCGCGGCCGGTTTCGTTGGCGCCGTCGCGCTTGGAGTCGCGATCGGTCCAACGGTGCACGATAGATGGTCGACTTCACCAGCGCCCGCACCAACGCCGAGCGCAGTCGTGACCGAAAGCGCGCCCGCCCCGCCGGCCCCGCCAGCGCGGGCTCGGCGCTCTGCACCCGCGGCGCCGGTCGTACGCTCTCGAGAAGCGCGTCAGGAAGCCCGTCAGGCACTGCCGGATCCTCCCGGATCTGTGAAGAGTGTCAAGGTCGAAGTCTGGGATCCCGAACTGCGCAACCGCGTCCAGGCGGTACTCAATCCCGGCACGCAGATGGAGATCGCGGCGGCGGACTTCGAGACTCCACGGGAGTTCGTGACGGTCGCCCACGCGGCGCGTAACACGAGTGTGCCGTTCATGGTCCTGAAACATCGCGTCGTGAACGAGGGGCGGTCGCTGGCCGAGGCCATTCACGAATCCAAGCCCGAGCTCGACGCCAAGGCCGAAGTGGCGCGCGCACGCGCCGCGGCGCAGGCCGATCTGGGCGAGTAACTTTCCGATTCACTACGTCACTACACGAGGCGGGGGATCTCCAGATTCCCCGCCTCACTTTCGTACCTGAGTCCCGCTAGAGGGCGAAGCAAGGGCGCGATACAATTGGCGCATGACGCCTGACGAGAGAGCCCAGCTGGTCGAGGACATCAAGAGAAGCGCGAAGACGCGGCACGACATCGCCGAGCGCGCCGAGCTCAGCAAGGATTTCGACATCGCTGCCGCATGGGAAGTGCTCGCGGAACTTGACGAATCGATTGGCAAGGGCATTCACAAGGCCCGCTCGGAGGAGTGACTATCGTTTCTGAGCCGCGAGCCGAACCACCCGGCTGACATCTCCACGAGGACCGAAATCCGGCTCAGCATCCGCGTCTTCGTAGCGAATGATGCGCAGCCCCGCGAACATCTTCAGCAATTCGTTTGAATCGTAGACAACCCCTCCGCCAATGGACCGTGTCTTGGTGGCATCACGATGATTGGCCTCCACGACCACCAATCCGCCCGGCGCCAGTGCTTCGATGATCTCGGTGACGAAGGGGCGCACAGTGACGTAGCTGAGCACAATCAGGTCCCACTTCTCCTTGCCCCAGTTGAAGCTCTCCTCCCCGACGACCTCAGTCGTCAGCCGCAGGTTCCGTCGACCTGCCTCCGCCCGCGCCGCCGCGACGGCCTGATCGGCGGGATCGAAGCCGGTGACGTCCCACCCTTGCTCGGCCAGATAGAGCGCATTCCGGCCCTGCCCCATCCCCACGTCGAGCGCACGACCCGGTCGGCGGCCCTTCGTCATGGCGACGAGGAACGCATTCGGCTTCGTGTTGAACGCCGGCTCGTTCGCTGTCAGGATGCGATTCCAGCGAGCGACTTCGAGGCGCCGCCCCTCGGTGGCAATCGTTTCGACTCGCTGCCGGCGATCGGACGGCGAGACGCCCTGTTGCGACAGGACTGCGTCGTAGTGCGGGAGCGGGTCGGCCTGAATATCTGGCGGCTGGAATGACAGCCAGTATCTGAACTGCTCGTAGACTCGCGCGTCAGGGGCGAGCGCAGCGACGCGCTCCTGCTGAGCAAGCGTCATCGGAGGCGGTTTCACCTGAGCTGGAGCGCGGCCCTCCTGCGCCTGCGACGCGCTCGCGAGAGCCACACACCAGACGAGCCGTGCCAGAACCACCTTGCCCCGCGTCATGAACCTGTTCCGAAGGGCGCGAGTCTAGCATACCCGGCACGTCGTTCCGCCTTCCGCTACACTGACGTCATGCACGGCACGGCACTACGCGCAGTGGCCATCTTCGCTATCGCCGTTCACGTGATCTCGTCGGTCGGTCTACTCGCGCAGACCTTGACGGTGACGACGTCACAGGTGAATTCCTCTCGCGCGTTTGCACCGGGCACCTGCGGACCTGTCGACGCCACCTACATCACGATCGCGAACGAAACGGGCGGTCAGCCGTTCTTCATGAGCCCGTCCGAGGTCGGAAAATCCGCTCACGTCATGCTGGAGTCGTCGCGAAGCGACGACGCGCTGGTTCTCTGGGCGAGCGGGACGGCGACCGCGGCGGCTCGCCGATTCGACATCCCGGTTGACGCGTCTATCAAACGGCTGACGGTATCGACCACGTTCGACGGCACAGGCGGCAGCGTCGCGCTGGTATCGCCCGATGGCACGGCGGTGCAAGGCAATTCGCGGGGCAATCGTCTCCAGGAGACGATACTGAATTGCGGACGAGTCGTCAGCATCGATGCACCGGAGGCTGGCATCTGGCGCGCGACCGTGTCGCCGTCGGGCCGGTTCTGGCTCGTGGCGCACGGGCGAAGCGATCTCGCACTGCTCTCGGTGGATTTCGTGCGGCCGGGCGGCCGGCCGGGCCATGAAGGCCTCTTCAAGATTCAGGGACAACCGGTTGCCGGACGGCCAGCAATCCTGCGCGCGCGCGTCTCTGCACCAGACGTGCAGACGCGTGAGTTCGTCCTCATCTCGACCGAGGGGCGACCGATTCGAAGCGTGGCGCTCACCCCGGTTGCCGACGAAGAGTTCAGCGGCGCGTTTCAGCTTCCAGTCGGGCCGTTCCGGTTCGCGATCAAGGGGCTGGACGCCGGGGGCGCACCATACCAGCGGCTCTCGAGCGGGCTGTTCCATGCCGAGCTGGTCGAGGTACGTCCGACGGGCGACGAGCGGACGCTCGTACCTGGAGAGGACACGGCTGTGACGTTCGGCATCCGGAATGTCGGGCCCCGCGCCCGCTATCGCATCGTGGCCGCCGACGCGCATCGATTCGTCACTCGTGTGGAACCGGAAGTCCTGGAGATTGAAGAAGGCGTCGAGCTCTCCGTCTCCGTCTGGCTGCGCGCACCGCCGGGCACACGGGCGGGAACCGCGGTCGATCTGACGATCACCGCGACGAGCGAGGGGACGCGCACGAGCACGAACAGCGCCGTGCAGCGTGTCACAGTCGCGAGCCGATGATCAGATGCACTTCATCTACATCGTCCGGTGCACGGATGGATCGCTCTACACCGGCTATGCGCGCGACCCGCGGGCGCGGCTCAATGCGCACAACGCCGGTCGCGGCGCGCGCTACACGTCCGGACGGCGCCCCGTACGCCTCGTCTACTCGGAGGTGTTCGACACCCTGTCCGCGGCGCTCAAGCGCGAGCACGAGCTGAAGCGGTGGCCGCGGGCGAAAAAACAGGCGCTCGTCAGGGCGGCGCGCAAGTCGCGCTGTGCAAAATGATCTATTGACGTGTCGCGGCGACAGGCCGCAGCACGTGCTCCTCGATCAGGTCAAAGAGGCGCCGCCTGTGGCCTCGTCGTTCCTCGCTCACGGTCGTCGACGACGTCGCGACCACAACGAGATTGAGATCCCGGAAGACGAAAATGTATTGCCCGCCATAGCCCCAGGCGAAGCACGCCGTACCGACTCTCGAAGTCCTGAATCCACCAGCCATAGCCATACTGCCTGTCGGCGTCCCACACCGAGGTCGTGCGAGGTACGCAGGACGTGTCGACCCACGACGCCGACACGATCTGTCGCCCGCGGGCACGGCCGCGGTTGAGATAGAGCTCGCCGACGGCAACCATCTGCTTCGGCGTGAAGAGCATTTCATTCCCGCCGAAATAGATCCCCTGCGGATCGCGCGGCCAGCGCGCCAGGCGGATGCCGAGGGGCGTCGCCAGCGCGTCTTGCGCAAACTGCCACGTGCTCGTGCCACTTACCTTCGTGAGGATCGCCGACAGCAGGTGCGAGCTGCCAGTGCTGTACTCCATCGCGCTGCCAGGCTCGCTCACGATCGGCTGCCGCAGCGCATGACGCACCCAGTTCCCGCTCTTCACCCAGGCTCCATAGTTCTGTCCGCTGGTCGATTCCAGGCCGGATCGCATCGTCAACAGGTCCTCGATCGTGATCGCTCTCTTTCGGCGATCGGGATCTGTGCGCAGATCCGGAAAGTACGCGACGATCGGTTCCTTCACGCTCTTGATGAGCCCGCGTTCGAGGGCAATGCCCACGAGAGTGGCGATGATGCTCTTGGAGGCCGACTTCACGTTGTGCAGTGTGCCGGCGCGGACGCCGCTGGCGTAGTACTCGGCGATGAGCTCACCACGCCGGCTCACGAGCAGGCTGCGCAACTGCGGGAGATCGGCCGCCGCGGCGCGAACGTCGATGGCCGCGGCTGGCGTTGCCGTCGGCTGCGCGGGAGCTGCCCGCAACGACGCCAGCAGGCCGAGCGCGATCAGCAGCCCGATTGACGGCGGGATCCACCCACAAGAACTGCTGAGTGTGAAAGTCACAGGCGCGACGTGCTCCGGATGACGGTTACCTGGCGCCAATTCTGAACAGGTGCGTGCGGCTCCTGAGGTAGATGTCGCCGTCGACTATCACTGGGGATGCGATGAAGGACTGCCCAGCCATGGTGTTCGTGGCCAACACCTTGAACGCGTCGCCCATCTGCACGACCACCACATCCTCGTCCTCGCTCGCCAGATACAGCTTGCCGCTGGCGCCGACGGGCGACGCCTTGAAGTTGTAAGGCTTGGGGAGTCGCGCCTGCTGATAGTGCGGCTTTCCCGTCGTCGCATTGAAGACGCTCAGCTGACCGCTGTCGGTCAGCACATACAGGCGGTTGTCGTGCAGCACCGGAGACGGCGTGTAGGACGCGCCGCGTGCCGTCGACCACACGACGGCGTCGGTGCCGGTCAGCCTGCCGGTGCGCCCCAGGCGGATCGCCATCAGCATCCTCACCGTGTGTCCGCTCATCGCGAAGATCAGGTCGCCGTGCTGCACGGGCTGCGGGATCGTGTTCTCGCCGAGGCCAGCGACCTCCCAGATGAGCGCACCGGTCGCAAAGTCGTAACTTCGAACCGTGAGACCGCTCAGAATGACCTGACGCCGCCCGTCGTGCTCGGCGACGAACGGCGCGGCCCAGTTGTACGGCTCCGTGCGCGTGACCCGCCAGATTTCACGGCCGGTTGCGGCGTCCAGCATGACGAGAAAGCCGTGGTCGAGATGATCGTAGTGGAGCAGCAGCCGATTGTCGTACAAGGTGAGCGGCGTGCCTTCGCCGAAGGCCATGTCCATCCGCATCTTCACGCCGAAGTCCTTGTGCCAGACCAGAGTCCCGTCGAGATCGTACGCATAGAGCCCGCGTGAGCCGAAGAACGCAAACACCCGCGTGCCGTCGGTGACCGGCGAGTTGGACGCGAAGCTGCCGTAGGCCCGGTGGTGGCCCTCGTGCGGCGTGGCAACCGTGGGCGTGCGCTGCCAGGCAATCGTCCCCGTCCGGCGATCGACGGCGATGACCTCGAAGCGATGTTCGAGGCCGGCGCCCGCGCCGCCGCCCGCACGTCCGGGCGTCGCCGGTGGCGTTCCTTTGCCAGTTGGCACGGCGGTCGTCAGAAACAGCCGATCGCCGGCGATGACGGGCGTCGAGTGGCCTCGCCCTGGAACCGCGAGCGCCCAGCGCACGTTCGTTCGGTCGTCCCACTGCAGCGGCGCATCCCCCTGGGCCATCCCGTTATTGAATGGTCCGCGCCACTGCCGCCAGCCGTCAGAAGCCTGCTGGGTTTTCGGCGGCGGGCCCTGACTCCCGATCGCCACCGCGCGTGCTTCGGACCCGCTGCTGGTTTCGGGCACCTCGGCCACGAAGGCCGCTGCGGTCAACGCCGCACCCACTCGCATAAGCAACTGCGACACGTGATCCCCTCCTCTCGGTAGTCTATCGTGAGGCGGCAGGCAGTCCGCCGAGCGGCCTGCTCGCCGGACGGACGGCGTGATATCGACCAGCGCCAGAGTCGAGCCGGACAGCGAAGATGCAGGTGATCGCGGACCCGCGGCGGCGCATCGCGAGCTAGAATGACGGGCGGTGACAACGTCGTGACAATCCGGGGGACGTCCGGCGATGCCTCTTAGCCCCGGCACCCTCCTGGGCGCGTACGAGATCGTCGCGCCCATCGGCGCCGGCGGCATGGGCGAGGTCTATCGAGCGCGCGACGCGCGCCTCGGGCGCGACGTCGCCATCAAGGTGCTCCCTTCGGCCTTTGCCACCGATCCCGACGCGCTCGCGCGGTTCGAGCGCGAGATGAAGACGCTCGCCGGTCTCTCCCATCCCCACATCGTCGCCATCTACGACGTCGGCCGCGACGGCCCGAGCGCGTACACCGTGACCGAACTGCTGGATGGGGAGACGCTGGCGGACATTGTCTCGCGCGGACCCGTGCCGATCCGCAAGGCGATCGAGTACGGCGCGCAGATCGCCAAAGCCCTCGCCGCGGCGCACGACCGCGGTATCGTCCATCGCGACCTCAAGCCCGCCAATGTGGTCGTCACGAGCGACGCGCACATCAAGGTGCTGGATTTCGGCCTGGCGCGGAGCGTGGCCGCCGCCGGTGATGCCGCGACGATCGCGAATACTTCGCCCGGGCTGGTCATGGGGACGGTCGGCTACATGGCGCCGGAACAGGCGCGCGGGCTGCCGGTCGACCACCGCGCGGACATCTTCGCGTTCGGCTGCGTGATGTACGAGCTCCTCGCCGGCCGTCGAGCGTTCGAGCGCCAGAGCGCCGCCGACACAATCTCGGCGATTCTCAAGGAAGACCCGGCGCCGCTCTCCGGCGCGAACCTCGCGGTGCCACCCGCGCTCGAGCGCGTCGTGCAGCGTTGCCTCGAAAAGGATCCCGGCGAGCGGTTCCAGTCGGCGCGCGACCTGGCCTTCGCGCTCGATGCGCTGACGCTCGGCGCGGTCGGCCCGGCGAGCGGGCCGGCGACGGTGGCGACGCCTCGACCCTGGCGCAGCATCGCAGCCGCCGCGGCGATCATCGCCGTCGTCGCGGGTGCGTTCATCCTCGGGCGCGCGCTGAGCCCGGCCGGTACCGGCTCCGCCCACGATTACGCGACTCACCTTCGATCGCGGCGTCATCCGCACGGCGCGCTTCGCGTCGGACGCGGAAACGATCGTCTACGGCGCGAGCTGGGGCGGCGCCCCGTCGAAGATATTCGTCGCACGCGCGGACACTGCGGAGTCAAAGCGGCTCGACCTCCCGAACGGTGACGTCCTCGCGGTGTCGAAGGCTGGAGACATGCTCCTGTCGCTCGGACGGCGGTATCTCACGTCGTGGACGTCCGACGGGACGCTCGCGCGCGCGCGGCTCTTCGGCTCGAGCGCGCGCGAAGTGCTCGAGCATGTGCGCGACGCCGACTTCCTTCCGGGCGACCGCCTCGCGATTGCCCGTCGCGTGAACGGACTCGATCAGCTCGAAGTTCCGCAGGGCACGGTAGTCTTCCAGACGCCGGGCTACATCAGCCACATTCGCGTATCGCCCGACGGCCGCCGCGTCGGGTTCCTGGAGCATCCCCTCTTTGGCGACAACCGCGGATACGTCGCGATCTACGACGGCACGAAGGCGCGCCGCCTGACGCCCGAGTACAGCGGCACCGAGGCGCTGGCGTGGTCGGCCGATGGCCGCGAGATCTGGTACGGCGCCGCCACGGCCGAGGCCGTCTGGCCGATCAAGGCGATCGATCCCGACACGACCGTGCCGCGCGACGGCCGCATCGTGTGGTACGTGCCCACCAACCTGCTGCTGCTCGACATCGACGCGCGCGGGCGCGTACTCCTGACCGGCAACGAGGCGGGCGGTGTCACCGCGGGCGCAATCGCCGGCGAGTCGCGCGATCGGGATCTTCTCGTGGGGCGGCTTCTCGGTACCCGGCCACGTGTCGCGCGACGGCCGCACCGTGCTCCTGTCGGCCCAGGACGGCACCGATCCCGACTACAGCGTCCTCATCCGGCGCATGGACGGCTCGGCACCGGTGAAGATCGGCCGCGGCCGCGCACAGGATCTGTCGCCCGACGGAAAATGGGCGTTGTCCATCACGCCATCCGAGCCGAACCGGCTGCTGCTGCTCCCGACTGGGGCAGGCGAGCCGCGACAGATCGACGTCGGGGATCTGTCTCCGAACGCAGCCGTCTTCGTGCCGCCCGGGTTGACGGTCGCAGTCCTCGGGACGCGCAACGGATCGCCCGCTGCGGTCGTCGTCGACGTCTCCTCCGGCAGGCGCACCGCCCTCGACCTCGCGGAGCTTCGCGGACGCGCGTTCAGCGCGCGCCGATTCCGGGGGACCCGCACGTCACCAGACGGATCGCTCCTGGCGGTTCAGGCCGACGATGGGAAAGTGCTGGCGTGGCCGCTCCCGAACGGCGGTCCCGTGCGCGAGCTGGCGACGCTCGGTGACAACGAGGTCTTCGTTGGCTGGTCCGCCGAGTCCGCGCGCATCTACGTCGCCACGTGGAACGGACCGAAGGCGCGCATCGACTCACTGGACGTCAGCACCGGCCGGCGCACGATACTGCGCGAGATCACCGTGGACGATCCCGCCGGCGTGCTGACGGTACCGGACCTCTACCTGAGCGCCGACGCCCAGACCTACGTCTATGGTTCGGCCCGGATGCTCAGCACGCTCTATCTGGTGACGGGCCTGCGATAGGAAAAGTGGGCCTCGTCCCGCTCGCCTATGCCAGGTTCAGATCCCCCGTGCGTCTCCGTTCGCCTTCGGTCCTTCGTGTTGAACCCGTTACCTCCGTCCCCGTGCCGGCCGCGCCGCCGCATACCGCGACCCCAGCTGCCGTGGGACCTGCTCGTCGATTTTTCAGGGTTTGCTCACGGGCGCTCACGACTTCCGGCAGCTGACTCGCTATGCTGTCTGTGCATTCCATGGCTGACGAAATTACGCGCGTCGTGGCAATCGGGGCGAGCAACCTCACGAGAGGACTGCACACCGTGGTCTCGACCGCACGGACCGCGTGGGGCCCCAACGTGGAAGTACTGGGAGCGCTCGGCCACGGCCGGTCCTATGGCGCCCCGAGCCGGCTCGCCGTCAGGACGCTGCCGGGCATCCTCCAATCGGGATTGTGGCAAGCGCTGGCGTCGCTTCCGGCGGCGAGAACTCGGGGTCTCGTGACCGACGTCGGCAACGACATCCTCTACGGATTTCCGGCGGCCCAGATCCTCGACTGGGTGGAAGAGACCGTCGAACGCCTCCAGGAATTCACGCCGGATATCGTGCTGACCGATCTGCCTCTGCCCAGCATCCGCCGGCTCTCCAGATCGTCGTTCCTGGTGTTTCGCTCGCTCCTCGCGCCGGGGTGCCGATTGTCTCTCGCCGAGGTCGTGGACACGGCCGAACGTGTGAACGACGGTCTGTCGTCTCTCGCGTCCGCGCGCCGGCTCCATTTCGTGCCGATGAGATCCGAGTGGTACGGTGTGGATCCGATCCACATACGGCCGAGCCTGTGGCATCCCGCGTGGCAGCACATCCTCGGCCATGAGCTGAACGGTCATTCGACGCCTGGGGCGTGGCCTGAAGCCTTGAGCCTGTACTTCCTGCGTCCGGAGCGTCAATGGCTGTTCGGTCAGGAGCGGGTGTCACCACAGGTGGGCGTCGCCCTGCCGCGCGGGGGCAAGGTGTGGCTCTTCTGAAGCCGGGGTTATGACAGGAATGCGCGCCGCGTGGCGGCGCTGGTCAGTTTCTCCAGGTGTGATCCAAATGACGCGCGCACGGGTCACGCTGCAATGGTGGCTCGCAGGCAAACCCGTCCCAGCCCCGAACGTCGTCAAGCAGCGCACGGTGATCGGCTACCAGAGACGCTACCGGCTCCGGAACTTCGTCGAGACAGGGACCTACACGGGCGAGATGGTGCAGGCGCTCGCCGGACATGTCGACCGGATTGTCTCGATTGAGCTCGCGCCGTCGCTCCACGCCAGGGCCGCCATCCGCTTTGCCGGCCAGCGGCACATTCAGGCTGCTCCAGGGCGACAGCGCGACGCTCTTGCCGGGAGTGCTCGAATCGCTCGACGGACCGGCGCTCTTCTGGCTGGACGGTCACTACATGGGAGGGGAAAGCGGACGGGGCACCGAGGATACGCCGGTCATCGCCGAGATGACCGCGCTCTTCGCACATCCGGTGCGCGGCCACGTGGTCTTGATCGACGATGCGAGGTTGTTCGACGGGACCGGCGGCTATCCCCGCCTCGACGAGTTCACCAGGTGGGTGCAAAAGCAGCGGCCAGGCACGAACGTCACAGTCGATGGGGACATCATCCGTTGCGTGTTCGACGCGGCGGGGTAGCTCTCAGCCTTCAGCTCTCAGCCGGAAGAGCGCCGGGACCGAGGGTGGCGACCCTCGGTCCCGGACGCCCCACTCACCTGCCGGGCTTCTTGAACACGACCTCCTGGAACGAGAGATCCACGCCTCCATACGCGCCAAAGGACGCCGGCGGCGACGTGAACTGCTCGTAGATGGTCCCGGTCGTCCAGAGCCGCCAGTTCTCCGAGAGATCAGTCGGCCCGGGATCGGCGACGCCGCCTCCCTGCGTGATGCCGACGATGGCGTCACTCCGGTTGGTCGCGCCGTAGTCGAACGTAATCTCTCCGCGGTGATCCAGCGTCACCGAGAAGTAGTTCGTGCCCGTTACCAGGAACTCCGGCACGCTGACGAAGTGAATGTGCAGCGCGCGGTCCTTCTCTTCCGCGATGACGAGCCCCGCCGGCGCGAACAGGTCGTCCCAGAGCGGCGCGATGCGCGGTGGTCCCGCCAGCAGCTCGGCGACGGTCTCCGAGAAGTCCGCGTTGGCAGCGCCAAACGTCAGGTTGCCGTTGGCGTTCACGAAGACGCTCGACCAGTTGGTCCCCTGGAAGGGGAACGCAAAGGTCGACAGCCCGACTTCCACGCCGTCGTCATCGCCCAACGGAAGGAGGGTGCCGCGATAACTGCTGATGTTCAGCACGTAGCGGCCGGAGTCCCCGCCGGCGCCCGTGAAGGTCAGGTCCGGGAACGTCGACACTCCGACGGCGTACGTGCCGTCCACGGCGATCTGGACGAGCAGGCGCGACAGCAGACCGACGCCGCTGTCGTCGTCGGCCAGGAGGAGGTTGCCGTCTTCGTCGAAGATTCCGAGGACGGTGTCCATGCTCTGACAGTCCGGGGAGCGTCTCGATGGCGAGGATGTCGCCGGCCTTGGCGCGGAACCGGAAGTAGTCGACGTCGTCTCCGAGCGGACTGATGTCCGAGAAACGGTCGTGCCGTATTGAACGGCAGGCGCACCAGCCCTCGCCCGCGGGCGTCGTGGTCGCGTGTCCGCAGCTGTTCGCGGTCGTGGTGCGACGTCGGCACCGCCGAATCGTTCGGCTCGAACACGTCACGGAAACCTCCCGGCCCCTCGAACTCGAGGCGGCGGTTGGTCCAGATCGTTGTCGCCCGGCACGGCGTTGAAGATCTCGAAGATCGCCGTCTCGCCATGGCCGTCGATTGTGCCGTCGCGCCGCCCCGCTCAGGTCGGTTTCCTGCTCGAAGCCCGACGTGATGCGTCCGCCGCAGCTGTAGCCGGCGAGACCGTCGGTCGCCGAGACGTCGCCGTACGAGATCGTGAACCGGCCGTCGCGGTCGCGTCCGCGGTCACCGTCTCGCCCCGGCCCCACCGGTCGCCGTCGTCGTCCCAATCCCAGTCGCCGTTGCCGCCGCCGCGGCTGCTCGCGAAGAGCGTGATCGAGAACGTGTTGGCGCCGATGTTCGACGAACTCCGGCACGTTGGTGAACGTCACCGTGAGCGACGCGCGACGTTTCGGAGAACGTCACCGACCCGGGCGCGGCCGCGGCGTTCAGATCGTCCCAGAGTCCCGCGATGCGCGGCGGGCCCGTGAGCATTCCCGCCGTTGTCTCGAGGAAGCCCGCCGCATCGCCGGCGGCCGAATGTCAGGCTGCCATTGGAGTTGACGAACACGGATTCAAACCGCTGTCCGCAGAAATCGAAGGCGAATCCCGGGAAGAGCTCCGTGGACGTATCGTCTCCCGCCGGAATCGGACCGGCAGAATCCGGTTGAAGATGATGTCGATGTCGGGCGTCGTGATGCCAGCCTGCGCGACGACGGGCGTGAACACGTTCCCGGGCGGATCGGTCAGCGGGTCGTTCGATTCGGTCGGCCCGTTGTAGAACTCCTCCGGCCCCGGCAGCGGGTTGCGCGGCGGCGTGCTGAAGCCTCCGACGAGGATCTCGTCGACGTAAACCGCGTAGCTTGCCCCCGGCGTCAGGCCACGGACCGTGTAGACGCCGACAAACGGGCTCCCCGATGTGAAGTCAGTCGGTGAAGTCGCTCGAGATGGCCGAGACCGCGTCGTCGTACGGGATTGAGCAATGTTGCGAGCGATCACGTTGACACCTGTCACGGGCGTCGTGTTGTTCGGCGCGACGATGTTGCCGGTGATCGATCCCCGTGGTCGTCGCGAACGAGGGCTCAGGATAGAGCGTCGAGAAGATCGCGATGTCGTCCGCGTGAGGCGTGGCCATGCCGCCATTGATGAACAGGAACGGATACATCGTCTCGATGCGGTCGGCAAAGCTCGGCGGCGGCGCGAACGTATTGAACGGCGAGGGCCCGCGCGAGTCAGGACCGGCAATGATCTGGCCGTTCACGACCGTGTGCGCGAGGTTCTGGTAGTGCCCGTATTCGTGCACCTGGACGGAGAGGAACTCATCGACCGGGAACGCCCCCGGTCCGAGCAACGAGCCGCCATTCATGAAGGACACGCCTTCCAAGATGTCGCCGGTCGTCGTGTTGACCCACTCCGGACCCGCGAAACCGAGTACGCCGGAGTCTGGTCCGAAGAGCAGGTCGAAGATCGCGCCGTCCTCGTCGTAGACGATCGCGCTCAGCCCATCGGGTGCGGCGGGCGACAAGATACGGCATGAAGTTCGTCTCGTCCACGTCAACCGGCAGCGATCCGCGATTGACGTGCGTCGCGGTCGCCGAGGCGATGTCTGCCCAGGCCTGGAACGCCGCGGTGCTCTGCGCGACCGCCTGCGCGTTGGTCAGCGGACCCAGGCCGCCCTGATCGGGATTGAACGGGATCATCCGGCCGCCGTTTGGCCACAGAAACGGCGCGCCAGGCGCGCGAAGCAGCAACGGGCCGCCCGCGTACACCTGAACGGATGTCAGCAGGAGGAGTGCGATGGCGCCAAAAACCAGGAGAGGATGTCTGGTTGCGCATGATCGCCCCCTACTTCCGGGATCCGACGAGGTTGACGATCTGCGCGCGAAGGTCGGCAAACCGCATCGGTCCGCCGGCCTGCGGCTGCCGCGGCCTGCGGTGCCGCGGCGCGTAATGCGGCGCCGGCGGCGGGTGCCGCCGCGCGGCTGCATGTCGCGGAAGAGCCCGGCGTTGTTGACCTCGTTGACGGCCATCTGACTGTCGCCCTTGCCGTACACCCTGAAGCACCCCTGGCCGAGCCCCACCGTCGTGGACAGGCCAATGCCGCTTGGCTGCGTCGTGAAGACGAGATACGTCTGGCCGACGGTCAGGACGGGCATGTCCGGCACCGGCGACACGGATCGGATGTTCCCGATGCGGACGGTTTTTTGCTTGCCCAGCATGCGAATCTCGGCGACCCGCTCGCCTTTGACCAACGCGGTCTCGCCGCGCAGGTCTTCGTCGACACTGATCTGATACGTGACCACCGCGAGTTGGCCACCGCCAACGGCGATCGTGCCCTCGGTGGCCGAGCGGACGGTGCCGACATAAATCTTCTGGGCGCGCTGGGACATTTCGGCGAGGTTGAACTGCGACACGGTTGAAGCGGAAAGTGATGCCGCAGCAATGACGAGGAACGCGGTGAGGATCGGAAGCATCCGAGCACTGAAGAGTCGCATCAGAACATCCTCCTTGTAATGCCGATGGCGAAAAGGAAGGAGGATGGATTATCGTTGGCGCCGGATGGTTGTCAAGAGAGAGCAGTTGAGGCAGGCGGGGGTAAACAGTTCCCGATCGACAATGACACAGCATGTGGGGTGTGGACTCTGCGGCGTTCGGCCGGCCCAGAATTGACGTTATCCAAAGAGAAGCGGCATTCCTGCAATCGACGATCGGGTGGTGGCGGAGTGGTCGATTGGCGAAGCGCCCGAAAAATGCCGTCAGAGCTTCGTCGCCGGCCCGATCACCCGATCGTCCATTTCAGCAGCGCCTTGGAGAAAACAATGGCCAAGAAACGATCCACCGCGAAACCACAACGGCAAGTGGCGCAACCGCACACCGGCTGCGCCGCGGGCGTGTGCGATCCGCAGCGCACGCAGGGACTCAGGGCACCCGCGCCAAACGGCACGCACGATCTCGTCACGCTCCAGGGTCCGGGAGTGTTCCTGGGGGCGGAGGTTTCAAAGCAGGGAGGCACAAACGATCTCACGTTCGTCATCCTCGACATCGACGGGCGGAACGTCGTGAACCTGTCGTACGCGGGCGCTGCCAATCAGGGCCTCACCGAGCAGAATCCCTACGGCCTCGTGCTCCTGCAGTCGGCGGTGATCAAGACGATGACGCACGGGTTTCCGACTCCCCTGCTCTACAAGCGAAGCCTGCGGCTGCGCGTAACGGTCAACGAGCCCGGCGTCGTGCAGATTCTCGCCAACGTCGTGCATGGGGGCGCCTAGCGCACCGGCTGCGCGAGACCCGAGGCCAGGGCACGATCGACGAGCGCGCGCATCTCGTCGTTGGCCCTGCGCGTCGCTTTTTCAATCGAGTGGCCGAAGGCCTTCATCTGGTGGCCCAAACTCCTCCATCGGCGCAGCCATCCCGCGCATCGGCTCTTCGAGCGCGCGAAGCTGGTGATTGAGCTCTTTCATCTCGCTGTCGAGGTCGTCTTTGAGCCGGCGCTCGAGCGCGTGCATCTGGTCCTTCATCTCTTTTCCCGCGTCGTCCATCGCCCGGCGGTGGCGCGCGAGCTCGGCGTGATCGAGCCCAGCCATCGCCGCCGTGGCCGCGTGCAGCGCCTGCTCCGCCGCCATCGAGCCGAGCTGCGCGCCAAGCATCCCCTGCTCGGCCACGATCGATCCGAGATGGGCGCCGAGTTTGGCTTTCTCCGCCGCCCGCACGCCGTGCTCCACGAGCTCGTCGATCTTGAGGGCGTCGAGCGCCTGAGCTGCCGCGGAAATCGCGTGGGCCCCGAAGTCGGAGTCGTAGACGTCGGCCCAGAGCGCGCGTGCCTGCCGCACGACCTCCGGATCGCGAATCACGTACTCGCGTCCGTCGTAGCGGAACCACAACAGCGGCTCGCCGTTCCGCCGCTGCCGCTCTGCGCGTGCCACATCCGCGGGCGATCCGGACGTCGTTCGCTGGTCGTCTTCCAGCATCAGGACGAAGCTGAGCCCGCGAGTCCCCGGCTGCCGGCTCTCCACCTGCGCCGCAGGCGCCACGAGCTCGGCCGCAGGCTCGAGAAGCTGGTCATTGTTTGAGGCGGCGTCCGATGCGGCGTTTGACGCCGCCGGTGCCGCCACGTTCGCGGTTGACGCCACCAGTCCCGATGTCTCCGCGTTGCCAGTCGCCTGCGGACGCGCGGACAGCTGCATCGGCACCATCGCCGCAACCGCAAGGCCGACGGCTCCGTACGCCACGACACGGGACCGATTCGATCGCACGGACTCATCCTGAAGCATGGCCATCCTCCGCTTGAGACTCAGAAACGACCAGGCGCCGCCGGCAGCGGCGAATCCTGTCCGAGGGTGCGAGACGCCGAGCGACAGCAAGAGCCGTCCATACTCCTGCGGCGCAGCGTCCAGCGTTTCCATGACTGCCGCGTCGCAGGCCGCTTCTCGAGAAAGCGCGTACTCGCGCGACGCAAGGTGCACCAGGGGATGAAAAAAGAACACCCGCTCGGCCAGCGCCGGTACGCACCCGAGCCAGAGATCGGCTCGCTTGAGATGCGCCAGCTCGTGGCACAGGGCCAGTTGCCACTGACGATCGGTCAGCGCGTCCAGGCAACCTGACGGCAGCAGCACGACGGGACGCACGAGACCTGTCACGAGGGGGGTTTCGATGCGAGCGGAGAGCCGCACCTCGGGCACGCGCCTCAAGCGAAGGCGTCGCGCGAGGTCGATCGCGTGGGCCTGAACATCATCCGGCGCCGGCTCGGAAGCGTTCAGCATCTGAAGGGTTCCCCGCCAGCGGCGCACGCCGACGATCGACACGAGCAACAGGCCCAGACTCCAGGCGATCGCTGCGAACGACGACCATTCGCGAAGCGCCCTGACGAACGGACCTCCGCGGTCAGGCCGAGCCGGCGCTGCGCTTCGGGGCCCGCGGGAACGGGCCTCCACCTGCGGAGCGGCGGCGCGGTCCAGACGATGGACGACCGTCGTCTCGACCGGCAGAACCGGTATGGCGATCGGCGTGATCCACGCGAGCGACACCACGAACTTCGCGGCGGCACACCACCAGAGCACTGTGCGGGTGGCCGGCGTCAGGCGAAGGATGCGGGACAACACCCAGACGGCCGCGACCAGGACCGCGCCGTCCATCGACGCGCGCGCAAGAGTCGACACCATATCGGTCACCGGTCCCTTCCGCGATCGGCATTGAGCCTGGTCACGATCTCTTCCAGTTCTTTGAGCTCGGCGTCCGACAGACGGCCGGCTTCCGATAGATACGCCAGAAACGGCGATACCGATCCGTCGAGGTTGCGTTCGACGAACCGCTCGATGGCGCTCTTCAACAACTCCGCGGATGAGGCCCGAGCGCGATAGCGATACACGCCCTCGGCCAGCCTCCGCCCCAGATGCCCCTTCCCCCGCAGGCGCTCCATCATCGTCAGCACCGTCGAGCGCGCCAGTCCGCGCGGGGCGCCGAACTCTTCTGAGGCTTCGCCGACCGTGATGCTCCCCCGGTCGGCAATGTGCCGCAGAAGGGCCAGTTCCTGCTCGCCAATGGACGACTCGGCCATGTGATTCCCTCGGTGACTACACGTGTCGTCAGAAACGATAGCATTGACGACAGGTGTAGTCAACAGTGTTCGCGGAGAGTGGCGGGGCCCTCCTGGCGCAATCCGGGGGGCGGCTGGGACTCTGGTCGTGGCGGCGCTCGGCCATGGGCGCGGACTTTCCCGAGTCGCGTCAACGCTTCGCACGTCTGTCGGGGTGACGAGGGTTTCTCACACCGTGCGTCGCTGATTGACTTTCGAGCAACAAGTCGCGAAGACTGGCCCGTAGATGGGACCTGCTAGCACAGACTCAGCGGTTGGGTGTGGACGACGACGAGTGTCACGATGAACCCTCCCACACCCCGAAGCTTGCTCTTCCTGTGCAGCCTCCTCCTGATCGCCGGCTGCGGGAGCAACAGCCCGACCACGCCGACAACCGACTTCATCGCGCTGGACTCGATCGTCCCGGCCGCCGGGACGGCGCTGAATGCCGGAGAGCGCGTCACATTCACCGCCGTCGTCACCTGCACCATTGTCAGCTCGAATAGCGGTTTCACCGTGATGGTCCTTCAGGATCAGCTGAACAGATCGCTCCTCCCCCCTGGCGAGAGCCCGCCGCAAGCACCGCTGCTCAAGGGCACTGCGACCGTGACACTGACCACCACCGTCACGATCCCCCCAAGTGGCAGTACCGTTACGGTCGCACTGCCGATATTCGTCAGCGAAAGCAACACAACCCGCGCGGCGGTCACGAG
Source organism: uncultured Acidobacteriota bacterium (assembly GCA_963771395.1). Classification (GTDB taxonomy): domain Bacteria; phylum Acidobacteriota; class Vicinamibacteria; order Vicinamibacterales; family 2-12-FULL-66-21; genus DATBJJ01. Next base: position 64,888 of record CAVYTY010000026.1, read on the forward strand.
GAACTACCCGGTTCGTTGACTCCAGTTGACTCGCTCGGAGCCCGCCACTCCCTCTGTGTCATCCGTGTTGTCCGTGGCTCTATTTGCCGCCCTCTTTCGGCAGGAACGGAAACAGTTTCCGGATGAGCGCTTCATCGGGCCGTGTGCCGTACTCGCAGATCTCGAACGCTTCGGCATGGCGTACCGCGTTCCCTGCTGCGGCGCCGTACCACTTCGCAAGCGCGGCCCTGACCGCGGGCGTCGGCTGCCCGGCGCGCGTCTCGCGCAGCCACTTCTTGCGCTCCGCGGCACCTTTCGGCACCGACTCGAGAAGGCCAGCGACCCACGGCAGCCACTCGTAAAACTGCGACACGTGCGCGTCCAGCATGTCGATCTTCTTCTCGATGACATCGTCGATGGACACGGCGACGTCGGGGCTGAACGGATTCGGGCGCTGGAAGCCGTCCTGGAAGTACATGAAGACCGGGTTCTTGCGCAACGCGGGCGTGTCGGGGGCGATGTTCGGCACGACCACCATGTATGCGGCGTCCTGGACGAGCACACCCGTGTAGCGATGGTCGGGGTGATAGTCGTTCGGCCGCGGCGCCAGCACGAGGTCGGCGTTCCACTGGCGAATCTGGCGGATGATCTGTTCACGGACGTGCACTGACGGCACGAGCTCGCCGTCGTGGTTGTCGAGGACGACGTACTCGACGCCGATGCGGCGGCCGGCTTCCTGCGCCTCGGCGCGGCGCCGCGCCGCGAGCGCGCCTCCACCCTCGGTCTGATGCCCCGCGTCGCCGTTGGTGACCGCGACGAACCGCACCCGATGTCCGAGCGCGGCGTACTTCGCCGCCGTGCCGCCCGCGCGCTGGTCGCAATCGTCGGCGTGTGCGCCAAACGCGATGATGTTCAGCTTGCCGTCGGTGCTCGGCGCCAGCGTGCGCTGCGGCGCCTGCTGCTCCCTGTCCCCGGCTGTAACCCCGGGCGCGCCGGCCAGATGCAACGCACCACACAACACGATCGTGTACGTCGACGAGTCTCTTCATGACACCTCCGTTGGAAGTGGAAGCTGGGGCTGAAATGGCCATTGGCGTGTGCGCCACGACCACACGAGGAAGCACACGATGCCGAGCGCCAGAGTGCCGAGCCCGAGGGCGACGAGGACCCAGCCCGACGTGAGGAGAAGAAAGGTCCATCCGGCCAGCGCGACGACCGCCGGCACGGGATACAGCCACATGCGAAACGGCCTCGCCATCTCTGGACGATTCGCGCGCAGCAGCATCACGGCAAATACCTGCCCGATGAACTGCACGAGAATCCGCGTCGTGATCAGGGCGTCGATCACGAGGCCGAGCGGGAGCAGGCTGCACACAATCGAGATGCACCCAAGAACGACCAGCGAGACGTGCGGGAATCGCTTGGTGGGGTGCAGGCGGCCGAACACGCTGAAGAAGCAGCCGTCCTGTGCGGCGGCATACGGGATGCGCGAGTAACCGAGGAGCAGCGCGAACACGGACCCGAACGCGGTCCACAGGATCAGAAACGTGAACACGGTCGCGACCCGCGGCCCGTAGAGCCGCTCCATGAACGTCGAGACGATGAACTCGGACTGCGGATGCGCGTCGGCCGGCACGAACTCGCGCCATGAGATGACGCCGGTGATCGAGAGATTGATCGCCAGGTAGATCGCCGCCACCGCGACGATGCTGATCAGGATCGAGCGCGGAATCACGCGCCCGGGATCCTTGACCTCGTCGCCGATGTAGCAGATGTCGTAGTAGCCCAGATAGTCATAGATCCCGACACGGGACGCCGCTCCGAGGCCGAGCAGGAAGCCGATCGAGAAATCGAATGCCCCCGGTGGAAAATCGAACGCCCGCGCCGCGTCGAAATGGAGCGCGCCGCTCGCGATGACCGCGGCCGTCGTCAGCAGCGTGCCGACCCAGAGGCTGACCGTGAGCGTGCCGATCGCCTCGATGCGCCGATAGAGCAGGATGACGTTGAGGAGGCCGACGCCGGCGGCTACGAGGAAGACGTGGCCTGACGTCAGATCCGGCCACATATACCGCGCGTATCGCGAGAACCCGATGTAGCCCGAGGCGATTTCGAGCGGCCCGCTGAGGATGAACTGCCAGATGAAGAGAAACGCGACCAGCCGGCCGAAGCGCTGGCGTCCGTACGCCTCGCGAAGGTACACGTAGCTGCCGCCGGAGCCAGGCATCGCGGCGCCGAGCTCGCTCCAGACGAGACCGTCGGGGATCGTGACGAGCACCGCCACGAGCCATCCCAGCATGGCTTGTGGCCCCCCGAGCGCGGTCATGAGGATCGGGATCGTGATGAAGGGACCGATCCCAATCATGTTCGACATGTTGAGCGCGGTTGCCTGCAGCAGGCCGAAGCGCCGGGAGAGGGAGACGCTCATCGTTGGTCGGGCGCGCCGCGCGGAGCGCTGCGCCGAAGCTCGGGGATTGTAGCAGGCTGACTGGCGGGGCCGTGCTAGAGTTTTTCATGCAGGACAAGAACTATGACTGGGAGCACAGGAAATACCTGGCTCCGAGACCAGTTCTGATAGCGGCGGCGATTGTTATCGCTATCGGCACGCTGCTGGTCGCGTTCAAGTTGATCACAGGAACCTACATCCCCCTTCCGTGGGGATCCCGAGGACCGCTCGGCCTCTAAACAGTGCCAGGGTGCAAGGGTGCCTGGTGCCCTTGTGCATAGGGTGCCCAGGGGCAAGCGTGCATCAGTGCTGGGTGCCGCACCTGGCACGGTGCCTGGTGCTTAGGGTGCCAGGGGGCCTCAGGGCTTGGGCGGCTTCTTGCGATTCGTTCTGGCTTGTTCCTGTATTTGACGGAGTTTGGACTTCAGCAGGCTCGTGGTCGTTCCCATCGCTCGCCTGGCTAGAGTCTCGGGCCCTTCCAGTTGCTCGTTCGAGAAGTATCTCGTTCGACGCCCGACTTCGAGATGACTCTGAATCTCAGCCAGTTCGGCGCGAGCGCCATGCGAAGGTAGCGCACCATCTCCGGGGCCGTGAATCGAACAAAGCCCTCCGCGATCAACGAGGGTGCAGACTTCGCCGCTCTACGGATCTGATTCTGGAATTCAGTGTCGGCAGCCGACTTCCCCTCCTCGGTGATCTGGAAGATAACTTCGCAGAGCTCCACGCTCAATTTCCACGCCGCAAGGTCGTGAAATCGCTTCGCCATCGCGACAACGATGCAGAAACAACGCCACGACAGGCCGGCTCGGAAACCGTAACAATTCCTCGCAGGCCCGCGAAGCGTACGCAGGAATTGCTCCCTCCCCGCCACGTCGACATCGCACAATCTGCGACGCGAGAACGCTGCACTTGGCACCAGGCACTCTCGCACCCTGGCCCCCTAAGCACAAGGCACCGGGCCCCCTCGCACCCTGGCACCCTTAAGCACCAAAAGGCACCTGGCCCCCTTGCACCCTGGCACTCTAAGCACCGGGCACCTGGGCACGCTTGCACTGTGGCACTCTAAGGCCGAGGGTACCGCGGCAGAGGTGGGGTCCCTTCCGAAGCGAATTCCGCCGTTCGTTGCTACTATGTTGGGATGGCCCTCGACGAACGCGCCTTTTTCACCGACAAACCGGAAACCCGACAGGGCCGGTTTCAGTGTCCCAAGTGCCGGCGGACGAGCGAGTACAGCATTCGGTGGGTGCGGCGCTCGAAGAAGGACAGGCTGCCGGGCGGGGCCGACGAGGACGACCGCGCCAAATTCGCGAAGCTGCGCGACTACCTGCTCCGGCTCGACGACGAGGTCACGTGCAAGACCTGCGGCAAGAAGTTCGAGATCCCCTCGCAGCAGTCCCTGCTGTTCGTGGATCAGTTCGCGGGTCTCCCGAACGACGACGAGCTCGAACGGGAGATCGCCGCCGCGTCAGGAGAATCGGAGCCCGCACCTGAGATCAAGCCGGCGATACCCGCGCGGTTCACCCGCAAGTCGACCGGCTGGAAGTAAGCGAACGATGGCCAAGTGCGAGCGAGCATGGCGAGCGAGCCACGCGACGCGGAGCGCGCCGGCGACGCGGCGCGCGGAGAGAGCCTGTAGGGGAGTCCGAGGGGCAAAGCCCCTCGGATAAGATCGATGGCGGCGCGAAACTCTGCATGACGATTCGCTGAGCCGTCACCCCATCCTGCCCGTCGACCAGAGGATACCGAGCGCGGCCATTAGCACTCCAGCGACGACGAGCGCGCGGCGCCGTCGCTGCCACCGATACTGCGTCCAGCCGGCCTCGTCCAGATAGTAGCGCCCGCCGGCCACGGCGTGGACCGCACCGACCGACGTCAGCCGACTCAGTCGCCAGCGCACCAGCGGCGAACGGGCGGAGATCGCAGTCGCACGGTCCGGCGCGACGGCCTGTGCCCGCCGCAGCTTTTTCTGGATACGCCGATCGGTGCCGATGATCGCCGCGGCGATCAACGGACCGACCGCACCGATACCTGCCCACATATGTCGGCTCCTGGACCTGGCGCTCAGACTCTCTCGATCGAACCGCTTCCTTCGCGTCGGGATTCTCTCACGATCCCGAAGAAGAGAGCCGAAGACCCGCGTCCCGTGAAGTCGTGATCCGCGCGATCCGCGTCCCGTGAAGTCGTGATCCGCGCGATCCGCGTCCCGTGAAGCCGTGATCCGCGCGATCCGCGTCCCGTGAAGCCGTGATCCGCGGGATCCGCGTCCCGTGAAGCCGTGATCCGCGCGATCCGCGTCCCGTGAGATCCGTGATCTCAACGGCTCGTAGTTCATCGACATAGTAGTATTGTGGGCGCCAGCAACGACGTCGGGGCGCGATACCTGTTTCGCACGCGCAGTGGATACCAGATGAAGAACCGTCCGCGAACCATCGCGATCCTGGCGACCATACTCGTCTCCTTTGGATCCGGTGGCCAGTTCGCTTCTCAATTCTCCCAAACCGTCAAGCGGGAGCGGATGCACGATGTGCCGACTCCCGGAGTACTTGCAACCCCTCAGGACCGGGATCGGAGAGCGACCGTCGATAGAGACGACCGGTGTGACGCTGTCCATGCCGGACGTATGGGAGATCGACCCGGCCACGGGGGCGTCATACCGCCGCGGAGAGTTGCTCGTGCGGTTCAAGGATGGTCTCCCCGCCGAGGCTCGCGTCCAGGCCCTCCAACGCAGCCGCACGTCGCGCATGCGGCGAACGCTGCCGGAGAACTGGGAACTTGTCGCGTTGGACCGTGGGACGAGCCTGACACAAACCATCGACGCGCTGACCCGGAGCGGCGTCGTCGAACAGGTGTCGTTGAACTACCGCGTGACCACGCAGCAGGCGCGACCGAACGACGAGGATTACCGGTTGCAGTGGAACTTCGACGCCATCAACATGCCGAGCGCGTGGCAAATCAACCCTGGCGCCCGCAACGACGTCACCGTGGCGGTTGTGGATACCGGACTGAATACCATCAACGACACCCTCGTCTACTCGAGCCCAATCGTGGGCCAGGTGTCCGTCCGGTTCAGCATGGTCCCGGATCTGGTGACGGACGCTCGTATCACCAACGCGTTCGATTTCGTGTACGACGACGACGTCCCGGTCGACGTCGACGGCCACGGCACTCACGTGGCCGGTACGATCGCGCAGCTGACGAACAACAACATCGGCGTGGCGGGCATCGCCTACAACGTGAAGTTGATGCCGTTGAAGGTGCTCTCCGACGGCTCCTGGGATGACATCTTTGCCCCTGGGAATGACGGAGGCAGTACCGCGATCGTCGCCGAGGCGATTCGCTACGCGGCAGACAATGGCGCCAGGGTCATCAATCTGAGCCTCGGTGGCGTGGGGCCCGCCCCGGTCGTGCGAGATGCCCTGGTGTACGCCGTGGGTAAAGGGGCCTTCGTGGCAATTGCCGCGGGGAACTCGGGCGATTCCGGCAACCCGACAGAGTATCCCGCAGCCTATGCGTCGGAGATTGACGGCGCGATGACCGTCGGTGCTGTCAACCGCGCGCTTCAGAGGGCGCCCTATTCCGGATTCAAGGATTACGTGGAGATTTGCGCTCCCGGTGGAGAAACCGAGATCGCGCTCGACTACGAGCACGGGATCACGCAAGTCGCGTACGACGAGCTGTCAACGCTGTCGTTTCTCAACCTCTTCCAGAAAGTGGCTGTTTTTCAACAGGGTTTCCGGCCCCGCTTCGACCGCTTCGAGCTGGTTCCTCTCGCCGGCACGTCGATGGCGACCCCCCACGTCTCCGGCGTGGCGGCGCTCCTCTATTCGCAGGGCATCCGGAATCCGGCCGCGATTGAGCAGGCCATCAAACGATTCGCGAGGTCCATCAACGCACGACCCGATGAGTGCGGTGCCGGTCTCGTCGATCCGAGGCGTGCGCTTCGTGGCCTCGGACTTGGCCGCTAGGAACCGTGTGATGAACGCATCCGCGTGCCTCGCTGCGGTGCTCGGTGACTCGCCTCGCCCATCCCGGCGGCCGCGCAGGCCGACAGCAACGTTTCGCAACCGCCTGCCGGCAGCCATCGCATTGGCGTCCAGGGCTTCGGCACTTTTGGAGCGAATTGGCCCGTCGCCACCAAGAGTGTAGAGGCCACCGGGCTCGATACCAGTCCCCTCGAGGTTGGGGGCGGAGCGCAGGTCACCAACATCTGGCGTGAGTTGTTCGCACAGGCAACCGTAAGCAAAACGTCGAGCTCGGGTGAAAGAGCATTCGTGGCTGACGACGGAACGTCGTTCCCGTTGGGGATTCCGCTCAGCGTCAAGGCGACGTATCTGGATGTGAGCGCCGGGTGGAAGGGCGGAACGCGAAGTTCCCCGACGACCCGACACCTGATGACATATGTTGGCGCCGGCCTCGGCCGCGTGAAGTATAGAGAGGAGTCTCCCTTCGCCCAGCCAGACGACGATCTCGACACGTCGGCAACGTCGTATCACGTGATGGGAGGCGTTGAGATCGGTCTTGTGAAATGGGTCGGCGTGTCGGTGGATTTTCGCTACCGTTACGTGCCCGATCTGCTCGGCAAGGGGGGCGTCTCCGCCGCATTCGAAGAGGATGACTTCGGCGGCGCGTACGTGGGCGTGGGAGTGCGACTCATGTTCGGCGGTGGCAGCCCGCCGCGAGTCGAGACTCCGGAGCCACCCGAACCGCAGCCAAGCGTCTTGCAGGCACCGCGCCGGTCACCTGACGAGGGCTCCGGACTGATAATCGCCCAGGCCCCTGTGTTCCTGCGAATGGATGCGACGGCCGAGCCACTCCGCATCCTCGAGGCCGGGACATCGGTGAAGATCCTGGCTGAAATAGACGACTGGGTCAGAATCGAGTTCTACGACCGCCTGCTCGGACCGAGAGTAGGCCATGTGCAACGCAAGTACGTCCGGCTGCCGAAGCTGTAACTGATATGTGGACGATCCTCAGCCTGGCGATCCTCTCGGCCGGTAGCCCTGGGGCGCAGACGGCTGGCACCTGCGTTCCTGTCAGCGAGCGCGCAGGGCGCGAGTTCGGCTGTTTCATCACTGCCCGGGAAGAGCTCGGCGCTCTTCCATCGCAACCGGCTCTCTACTGGCACCTCGACACGTTCCCCACGTTGGCTGCAGCACGCGCCGCAACAGGACCGCGTGGCACCGTCGTCGAGTCCATTGGCCGCATCTGGCTGTTCACGATCGCCGACGCCGACTATCGTCCGAGGGGCGGCACTCGCGTCGCACGGATCGGACCACTCCCGCTCGTCCGTGCGGATCGGTTGGCGGCTGTCTACATGGAAGGCGTGTTTCAGCCGGGCATGGCATCAGAAGTCCATCGGCATCCGGGAATGGAGGCGTGGTACACGCTGGAAGGGTCGATGTGTCTGGAGACCCCCAACGGGCGGCTCGACCAGCGGGCGGGCGATCCTGGCCTGTTCGTGCCTGACGGAATCCCCATGGTCCTCACCGGCACTGGCTCCGGACCGCGCCGGTCCCTTGTCCTGATTCTGCAGGACACGACGCTGCCCCGATCGACGCCAGCCCACGACTGGACTCCTCGCGGTCTCTGTCGTGAACCCGGACGCTAGAAACGAGAAGGTGAAACGGTGCCGAGCTATCTACGCGACCTCCCGCTGGCGTGCATCGTCTTCCTAAGCCTGCTGATGGTGGGGGCATGGCCGACGTCCACCCAATCAACAGCCAGGGCGCGAAGCCCGCGGCCGAGGCGTGGTGGAAGACCGAACCGATCCGATTCCTGCAGACCAACCTGAGCGAGACCAACTCGACGACCGATCCCAGGACGAGCTCGTGGCCGCGGTCAGCGACTTCGGCGCGAACACGTTTCTCCTCAACATGGGAGGGATCGTCGCGCAGTATCCGACGCGCATCCCGTTTCACTATGCCAGCGCGTTCCTGCCGCCGGGCCGCGACTTGTTCGGCGAGGTCCTGCGCGAGGCGCACGCCCGCCGCATTCGAGTGATCGGGCGCTTCGACCTGAGCAAGACGCAGAAGCCGGTCTTCGACGCCCACCCGGAATGGTTCTTCAAGCGCGCGAACGGCGAGCCGGCCATCTACAACGGGCTGTACTCGACCTGCATCAACGGCAACTACTACCGTGAGCACGCGCTGACGATTCTCGCGGAAGCGCTCGATCGTTACGAGGTCGACGGCCTCTTCTTCAACATGTTCGGCAATCCCTCGGCCGACTACAGCGGCGTCCCGATGGGGCCCTGCCAGTGCGACGCCTGCCAGGCCCGCTACCGCGCTCGCTACCGCCGAGACGTGCCGGCCACGGCCGACGCCGACTACCGGACGTTCATGGCCGACTCTGCGCGTGAGGTCGCGGCGACGATTGCCGAGCTCATCCACCGGAAGCGCCCGCGCGCGGCCTTCCTGACCTACATCAAGGATCACACCGACGGGATCATGTCCGAGTCGAACACGGCGGTTGGCCGCGCGCTGCCGCTGTGGCCGTATTCCGCCAGCGACAACGTCGGCCGTTCTCTCGGCTCCGAGCCCGACAAGCTCGCGATCAACCTGTCCATGAACTTCGTGGACTACCCGTGGCGATATGCGTCGGTGCCCCAGCCGGAGATCCAGTTGCGCCTCTATCAGAACATGGCGCACGGCGGGCCTCCCGCCGTCGCCGTGGTCGGGACGATGAATCAGGAGGACCGGCAGGGGCTTCTCGCCGCCAAGCCGATCTTCCAGTGGCACGCGCGGCACGAAGACCTCTACGTCGGGACAGGAAATGCCGGTCGGGTCCTCCTGCTGGCGACGGAAGACACCGCCGTCTTTCCGCGGGTTCTTCCGGCTGCTGAGCGAGCAGCACATCCCGTTCGTCGTCTCCGAAAACCTCCGGTGGATGGACGACCCGTCGCGCCGGTTCGACCTCGTGATCGTCCCCGGGCCGGGCTCCCCGAGGCACTCGAACAGATACGTGCGCGATGGCGGGCGGCTGCTGGTTGCGGGGACGACGCCACCGGCCGATGCCCATCGGCAACGTGGTGGGCCGCCGGACCACGCAAGGCTATTGGCGCGTGCACGATCACAACCACGCTTCCGTCGTTGCGGGACACGAACCTCCTCTTCGTCGATGGCGACTACGTGGAGCTGGCGCCGATCGATCCTCCGCTCCTCACGCTCGTTCCGGCGGCGATGTTCGGTCCTCCGGAAAAAGTATGGAGCGACAAGGTCGAGACGAGGGTGCCCGGGCTCGTCTTCGCCGACCACGGAAAGGGACGCGTCGCCTACATTCCGTGGAACGTCGGAGCGCTCTATTACCGGCACAGCTCGCAGAGCCATGCGGGGCTCATGGCGGATGTCATCGACCGGCTGCTGCCCGGCGGCCGACAGCTGAAGACCGACGCGCACCCGCTCGTCGAGATGACGCGTCATGGATCAGCCGGCGCGTCAGCGGACGCTGGTGCACCTCGTCAACGGCACAGGCCACCAGGGCACTGGCTACTTTCCACCGGTGGAGCTGCGGAACATCCGAATCGAGCTCTCCCGTGACGTTCGACGCGTGCGCGCGGTCGATCTCGACACGGGACCTGCCAATCACGACCAGCGGCGCCTTCCGGTCCTTCACGCTCCCGAGCCTGAAGGCGTACGAAGTCCTCGTTGTTGAATAGAGTCAGCGAGTCCACGGCCTGTCACGGCCGGGGTCAATTCGATTTTCTCATCGAGTGTGCGGAAGCCGCACACCAATGAGAAAATCGAGTGTCCAGGCAGGCGGTCGGCTGGAGTTGACCAGGCAGCGGTCGGCTGGAGTTGAACAGGGGTTGAACAGACTTGACCGACTCAGTGCGTCACCGGCGGCTCAGGCTCGTCGAGCACCAGGGTTGTGATGCAATCAAACGATCGGCCGCCGCGCTGTCGACAGGTTTCGAAAAGTAATACCCTTGCGCGTACTCACAGCCGAGATGCTGGAGATGCGCGAGCTGTTCGGCGGTCTCGACCCCCTCGGCGACGACGTCCATGCCAAGGTTGTGGGCCAGCGCGACAATCGCGCGGACCATCTCCGATGCCGCCCCTTCCGTCCCCAGAAGGTTCACGAAGGAGCGGTCCACTTTGACGGTGTCGACCCGGAGTTGGTGAAGGTAGCTCAGCGACGAATAGCCCGTGCCGAAATCGTCGAGGCTCCACTCGATCCCCATCGCCTGCGCGCGACTGACGATTTCCTGTGCGCTCCCGGCACGTCGCTGATGAACGCGGTCTCGGTGATCTCGAGCTTCAGCTGGGAAGGTGCGAGGCCCGTCTGCTCCAGAATAGCCGCAATCTCTCCCAGCAGATCGCCGTCCGCGAGCTGTCGGCTGGAGATGTTGACGCACATGACGGGGGCGCCGCCGAGCCGAATCGCACCTGCCAGGCCGCCATCTGGCGGCATGATTCCGCCAATGCGAAGCGCCCGATGTCGAGAATCATCCCCGTATCCTCGGCGATCGGAATGAACTCCGCCGGACTGACCAGTCCCCGAACCGGGTGACGCCAGCGCAGGAGGGCCTCGAACCCGGCGATGAGTCCGGTGTCGAAGGCGATGATCGGCTGGTAGTACACCTCGAACGCCCGAGTCTCAATCGCCTGCGCGGAGATCCGTTTCCACTTGCAGCCGCGCAATGGCTCGCGCGCGCATCGCCGGATCGAAGATCTCGTACTGGCTCGTTCCCTGCGCCTCGGGCGCGGTTGAGCGCGGTCGTCGCGTCGCGGACGATGGCCTCCGGCTGATCGTACCCGGTGGTGCTCACGGCGATGCCGGTCGTGGCGGAGATGAACACCTGATTCCCATCGACCTCGAACGGCTCCTCGAGCGCATGCCGCAGCCGTTCCGCCACCAGGATCGCGTCGCGCGCGTCCGTGATGTCATCGAGAAGCACGTTGAACTCGTCGCCGCCGACGCGCGCCAGCGTGAAGTCTGGTTGGTCCCGCGTCACGGCATCGGTGGAACGCAGGCTCGACTGCAGCCGTCGCGCCACCGCCACCAGGAGCCGATCCGCGCTCAGGGGGCCGAGGCTGTCGTGCACGAGATTGAAACGATCGAGGCCGAGCACGAGGAGCGCGAAGACATAGTCCGCGCGGCGCTCCGTGCGCTTGATGGCGCGTTCGACCAGATCGAAGAAGAGAATCCGGTTCGGCAGCCCCGTCAACGCGTCCGCGAGCTTCGTCTCGGTGATGTCGGTCAACGATCCGGCCAGGCGCGTCGCCGTCCCGTCGCCGTTCCTGACCGCCGCGCCCCGGCAGAGCACCCAGCGGAACGTCTCGTTGCGGTGCAGGATTCGATGCTCGCTCTCGAAGTGCCTGCTGCCATCCGCAATGTGCGCCGCCAGCGCCGCCTCGACCCGGTCGAGATCGTCGGGATGCACGCGCGTGAGCCATTCCTGCGGCGTCGCCGAGATCTCCGACTCGTCGTAGCCCAGCATCGCCTTCCAGCGCGGCGACCAGTAGACAGCGTTCGTCGACAGATTCCAGTCCCACAGCCCGTCGTTGGCGCCGCGGACGGCGAGCGCATAGCGCTCGTCGCTGTCGCGGAGATCCTCGACCGCCCATTTGTGGGACACGTGCGTGCCGATGCGCGCGAGGGCCACGGGAAAATCGACGGGCTTGGTCACGTAGTCGTTCGCGCCCAGGCGAAAGGCCTCGACGATGTCAGCGCCTTCCGTTCTCGCCGTGACCATGATCACGGGAAGCGCGGTGCTGGAATGATCGGCGCGAATGCGGCTCAGGACCTCGAGTCCGCTCATGCCCGGCATCTCGACGTCCAGCAGGATGAGGTCGAATTTCAGCGTCTCGGTGAGCGCCAGCGCCTCCGCGCCATCCGCCGCCACGCTGACCACGTAGCCCCGGTGCCGCAGGCGCCGGGAGAGCACGTCCCGGTTGGCTTCGTTGTCGTCCACGACCAGCAGCGACCCGGTGCGCGTCACGTGGCCACCTTTGGCTTCAGCAGGGACTCGATCTTCTCGAGCAGCCCGTCAAAGCGAACGGGCTTGGTATCGAAGTCGTTCCCGCCGGCGGCCAGCGCGAGCTCGCGATCGTTGGTCATGGCATGGGCGCTCAACACGATGATCGGGATGTGGCGCGTCGCGGCGTCCTCCTTCAGCTGGCGCGTGGCTTCCCACCCGTCGATGATCGGCAGGCCGAGGTCCATCAGGATCAGATCGGGCACGGCGGTGCGCGCCACGGACACCGCCTGCTGGCCATCCGTGGCCAGGACGATCTGATATCCGCGCCGCGCGAGGCGGCGAGCGAGCGCATCGCGGCTGTACTCGTTGTCTTCGACGACCATGATCGTGGCCATGAGGTCTCCTCGGGCGTCAGGCGCCGACTGCAGCCGGCCGCCTCGCATGGCGTCTCGACCATCTCGAGCGGCAGCTGGACCACGAACCGCGATCCCTCGCCAAGACGGCTCTCCACCGCGACTGTGCCGCCCATCAGCTCGCAGAACTTCGAGACGATGGCGAGGCCCAACCCGGTGCCGCCGTATTTGCGCGTGCGTCGTCACGTCAGCCTGCGTGAACGCGTCGAACACCTTCCCGGTCTGTTCGTGCGTCATGCCGACGCCCGTGTCGGTCGACGCTGAACTCGACATACGGCGTTGCCGTCGACCGACCGGTGCTGCACGGCTACCGCGATCGTTCCGTCACGGGTGAACTTGCCGGCGTTGCTCAAGAGGTTCACCAGGATCTGTCGCGTCTTCGTGAGGTCCGCGTACATCGTTCCGATGTCCTTGCCGTAGTTGACCGTCAGCGTATTGCTGTTCTTCTGGACGAGAGGGCCGATGGTGTCGACCAGCCCGTCAATCATCGAGCGGACGTCGAACAGCTCGGGCGAGAGCGCCATCTTTCCGGCCTCGATCTTCGACAGGTCCAGGATGCCGTTGATCAGATCCAGCAGGTGCTTTCCTGCCGTCTGGATGCGCTGCAGATCCGGGACCGAGCTCCGGTCGCCGCGATCGTCGGCTTCCTCCTGCAGGAGCTCGCTGTAGAGAATGATGCCGTTCAGCGGCGTGCGGAGCTCATGGCTCATGCTGGCCAGGAACTCGCTCTTGGCACGGGTCGCCGACTCCGCCTGGCGCTGCGTGATGCGCAACTGCGTCGACGAGCGCGGCGGACTCGCTCGGCGTTCAGCCGCTCGGCGTCGTGCGCCAGCTGAGTCCGGGTGGGCGCCAGCTCGTGCTCGGCCTCGATGCCGGATGCGAATCTCCTGCTCGAGCGCCGCGGTTCGCTCGGCCGTCTGCCGCATCTCCGACAGGCTGCGGCGGCAGGCGACGACGAGGAAGACGTCCTCGAAGATGACCCACGCGGCGTGCTCCAGCCACCGCCATTGACTCGCGACCACCACGCCATAGACCGACTGCGGCCAGAAGATCCCGCGGAGCAGGTGATCGAGCGCGACGACGACCGTGGCCGGAATCAGCACCCGCCAGTCGCGATAGAAGGCAAGGAAGGCGAGCGAGCCAAACACGTGGAAGTGCGTCTCGATCCGCCCGCCGGTCAGGTGGATCAGAAGCCCGCCCATCAGCATCTGCGCGACCGCAATCACGTAGCGCGTCGAAGTCCGGCCCGGCCGGAACACGCCGAGGAGCGCAGGGAACAGACTGATCACGCCGCCCACGACGACCGCGGCCCACACATGGATGCTCGTGCGACTGACCGGACCCCTCCCACGCGAGCGGCGACACCCAGAGCGCGAAGATGATCCCGAGCAGCCATTGGAAGGCCATCAGCCCCGCAAACAGCCGGTCGGTATCGTCCGTGAATGTCGTCCCGATACTGCGCGAAGAGCTCGCTCGCGCGAACCGCGATGGACTGCCTGGACTCTACGGTCGATTCTGCGGAATGCATGGCGCGTCTCCAGGCAGGTCAGTTCGCGGAGGCGAACAACGGACAGCCGAACACGTTGCGTGCGGCGGTGGCTGGTGTGCAGCCGATCCAGGAGCGAGATGAGCGCCGCCCGTCCGGCGTTGTCGCCGGCGTGCCCGCGCGCGCTGGTAATGCCGCCGCTGAACTGCAGCACCCCCGCGCTGTCGTAGAGGAATGTCTGACCGGACGTCGCGGCGCTGAAACTGCTGCGCCTCCAGCCCGTCATCGTCTCGAACAACGGTGACGTGCTCGAGTCGCGCGGCCGTGCTGCCACAGCGCGGTCCGCTCCCAGCCGTCCGCGACGCTCGATGGCTTCAGGAAGACGACATAGGTCCGCGGGCGCGCGTGCGGACGCGCGCGAGCACTTCCGCGAGCTCGCCGAGGCTGGCCGGCGAGCACGAACACTGCGGATGCGCGAAAAGGACGAGCGTCGGGCGCGTCAGCCGCAGGCACAAGCCTGCTCGCCGCCGGCCAGCGAGGCGGCCGGGTTCGCGGCGATGCCGGGCTTGTTGTCGTACGCCCACAGGACCCACAAGCCTCCGGTCGCGGAGGCGAGCCACAGCGCGACGACGGCCGCAAACCACACTGAGCGCTTCGCGGCCGCAAGGAGCATGGGAATTCGAGTCGAGACGACGTGGGACAATATGCGACTCGAAGTGCAACCTGGTGGCCAGCGACGGCAAAGATGCCAGTCGCGACGTAAGTCAAACATTACAAAGAGTTATCGTTAGAGCCGCGATCGAAAAAGCATCAATGCTCGCGGCTGGGCGTGTCCAGGAACTGCACGAGAACTACAGTTCTCGCCTCTTAAGTCGCACCTGAATAAGAAGATATTGGCCGCGTCTCGGCATGAGACAGGGGCGCGACGAAAGCCCCCGGTCGGCCACGGTGGCTGCTAGTCGCCGGGCCGCAGGGTGATCATGTCGATCTCGATGCAGCCGTCCCCGCCGGTCGATTCCACGGTAACGGTATGTGTCCCGGCTCGAAGCATCGAGACCCCGGCGGTGTCGGCCACGAACACATTCCAGCCTTCCCCGTCGTCTCCCGTGTCCTCGGCGCGAAGCGTCCCGATGATCTCGCCGTCGACTTCGACGCGGAGCACCTCGGTCTCGCCGGGGTTGTCGTTCGAGTACCTCACCAGGATGGCGTAGGTCGACGGTTGCGCAACGACCTCGAACGTCCACCGGCGACGTTGTCCGGGCGCGAGGTGAATGGTCAAGGTGCCCGAGGCCCGCGAGCGGTGCAACAGGTCACCGTCGCCGCTACCGGCCTCCGCCTCGAGCGCGATCGCCTGGGCCGGAGGCGTCGCGGCAGGCGACGGAGCCGTTGGGGATGTCGTCTGCCCGCATCCCATGGCGAGGACGGGCAGGAGGCAGGCGCCGAGCGCGTTCAGGCGGATCACAGGTCACACTCTAACGCAGGTCGGCCACCGGATCGAGTGCGACGATCGCTCGGCCGGAAGGAACGAGGCGGTCACCCTTGACCTCTTCCCGTATGTAATCTACAGTAGCGAAGCAACGGATGGAGCCGATCCCATGACCGACGACACGCGCGACGTGGTGAAGGGCACGCTCGACATGCTCATCCTGAAGGCCGTCGAGCGGGCGCCGATCCATGGCTGGGGTGTGGCCGAGAAAATCGACACCCTCTCGCAGGGCGTCTTCCGCCTGCAGACCGGCACGCTCTACCCGGCGCTCCATCGGCTCCTGCGCCGAGGCTGGATCGCCGCCGAGTGGCGCACGACCGAAAACACCAGACGCGCCAGGTACTACAAGCTGACGGCCGCCGGCCGCAAACAGCTCCAGGCGGAGCGCGATTCGTGGCTCCGCGCCACTGTCGCGGTCAAACGTATTCTCGATGCCACGTAGGCGAGGTTGACGATGTCCTGGTTCATGGGCCTGAGAGAACGCATCCGCGAGGCCGTTCACCCCGGGCAAGCCGAACGCGATCTCGACGACGAGCTTCGCGACCACCTGGCGCGCGAAGTGGATCGCCAGTCGACCCTTGATGTGCCGACTGGCGAAGCCCGGCGCCGCGCCGCCCTGCGCGCAGGCGGCCTGCAGGTCGCGAAAGAAGCCGTGCGCGACGAGCGCACTGGTCACACCCTCAGGGACGGTGTCAGCGATCTCCGGCTCGCCGCACGCATGGCACGCCGCAATCCTGGCTTCACGGCCACGGTCGTCATCTCGCTGGCGCTCGGCGTTGGCGGTACGACGGCGGTGTTCAGCGTCGTCAACGCCGTCCTCATCCGGCCGCTGCCCTACGCGGAGGACGACCGCCTGTTCATGACGCGGGTCTGGTGGGAGGCGTTCTCGGCGTCGCTGTCGCCGGCGGACGTGCTGGCGCTTCAGGAGAAGAGCGCCGGCATCGCGAGCGTCGGCGCGTACTTCGTGCCCGAGGACGAGGCGTTCACGATTGCGACGCCAGATGGCCCGGCGCTCGTAACGGGCGCTGTCGTCACCGCCGATCTCCCGCAGGTACTGGGCGTCCGGCCGATGCTCGGTGCGAGCTTCTCGTCAACACCCGATGCGCGCGAGGCGCTCATCGGCGAGACCTTGTGGCACAGTCGCTACGCTGGATCGCCCGGTGTGATCGGCCAGAGTATTCGACTGAACGGCCAGCCCTTTACGATCGTCGGCGTGATGCCCGCGGGCTTCAACGTTCCGGGTCAGCGGCATGGAGCCGTCTGGCAGAGGGCGATCGCGCGGCAGCCGACACGCCGTGGACCGTTCTACCTGAACACGATCGTCCGCCTGGCCGGCGGCGTGACAGCGGAGGCCGCCGCCGCCAGGCTGACCGCCGCGGTCACGCCCGTGCTGCGGGACAAGTACGCGGTCAAGCCGACGTGGCGTTATGGCCTTCGGCCGCTCAAGGAGACGCTCGTCGGCGATGTCCGCCGGACCCTGCTGCTGCTGGTCGGCGCGATGGCGTTCGTGCTCCTGATCGCGATTGTCAACGTCATGAATCTGTTCCTCGCGCGCGGCACCGTCCGCGCGCGCGAGCTCGCGGTCCGGGCGTCGCTCGGCGCCGGCCGCGGCCGGCTCGCACGGCAGCTCCTGGCGGAATCGGCGCTCCTCGGTTCGCTCGGAGGAGTCGCCGGCCTCGGGCTCGCCTGGACCTTGCTGCAGGTCGCAGGCGCCTCGGCCACGCTCGCCGTTCCGCGCCTGGACGAACTCCGGCTCGATGCCGCGCTCGTGATGTTCGCGCTGGCGTGCGGCATCGGCGCCGGTCTGGTCGCCGGAACGTGGCCTGCCCTCCGGCTGCCCTGGACGCACCTGGTCAACGTGCTGCGCGACGGCGGCCGCAGCGGCAGCGCCGGTTCGCTTCACGGCCGCACACGCCAGGCGCTCGTCGTCGCGGAGATCGCACTCACCGTGATGGTGCTGAGCGGTGCGGTCCTGCTGACCAAGAGTCTGCTCCGCCTGGAGGCGATCGACCCTGGCTTCCGGCCGGACGGGGTCGTGACGTTCCGCCTCAGTCTGCCGGACGATTCGTATGGGACTGAGGATCGAGTCGCGCTCTTCGCCGCGAATCTGGAGAACCGACTGCGAAAGGAGCCGGGCGTGTCGTCGGTCGCGTTCGCGCTCGCGCTGCCGCCAGACCTCCTGGTCATGTCGAACAACTACACGGTCGAGGGGGGAACGCCGGACTCGTCAGGTGTTGGCGGCGTCGCCGAGTGGAACGTCGTTTCAACCGACTACTTCTCGGCGATGGCCATCGGCGTGCAGCGCGGTCGCGCGTTCACGCTCGAGGACCGCGCCAATGCGCCCCGAGCGGCCGTCGTGAATGAAGCGTTCGTCCGCCGGCACTATCCCGACGGCCGGGCGCTCGGTCGCCGACTCAAGGGCGGCGACTGGAATGCGACCGCGCCGTGGACGACTATCGTCGGCATCGCCGCGGATGTACCGTACGGCAAAGGTCTCTGGGGCGGCGCCGATCCGACGGTCTATCTCCCTTACGCGCAGAACCTCTGGATGCAAACCCCTTACGTCATCATCAAGGCAGACGGCGACCCCTCTCACCTCGTTCCAGCCATCCGGCAAGCAGTGAAGGCCGTCGATGCGAACCTACCGCTCCGGGATCTGGCGACGATGAACGAGCGCCTGAGGACGTCGATGCTCGAACCACGGCTGCGGAGCCAGCTCTTCGCGCTCATCGCAGGCCTCGCCCTGGCGCTGGCAGTGACGGGCATCTACGGCGTGATGGCGTACCACGTGAACCAGCGCCGGCGCGAGACGGCGATCCGCCGCGCGCTCGGCGCGCGGGTGGGCGGCGTGGTCGGCGGCATCGTGGCCACCGGCCTGCGGCTCGTCGGCACGGGCATCGTCCTCGGCAGCATCGGCGCTTTGCTGATGTCGCACAGCCTTGCGGCTCTGCTCTTTCAGGTCGAACCACGAGATCCCGCCGCGCTCATCACGGTCGCGGCGCTCCTCGCCACGGCTGCGCTCGTCGCCTGCGCGGTTCCGGCCGCGCGAACCGCGCGCATCGATCCGGCATCGGTACTCCGAGACGAGTGAGGCGCGCGACAGATCCGTGGTTCCCGCTGTCCAGGAGCTCTGCACCGCAGCTCGCTGACGACGCCGAGGCCTTTGCGAGACCAGCATCAATTGACTCTGCGTGCTCTGCGCGCTCCGCGGTGAAAGGCTTTTGGACAGCGAACGCGCGCGGCTGCTATCGCCCCCGCAGCGCGTCGAGCACGCCGGTATAGGCGGGCTTGGCCGCATACTGCGCGTCGAAGAGCAGCGGCGTGTCGCCGGTGATCCAGGTGTGGGCGTCGCTCACGCCCCAGAACGTCACCGCCTCGCAGCGCGGCTCGGCCAGACAGACGGACACGATCGACCTGTAGGCCGTCTTCTGCGCCTCGAGCCGCTGCTCGGTCGATCCGCCCACGCCATTCACCTTCACGTCCATCTCGCTGATGTGCACGATCAATCCCAGCCCGGCGAGCCGCTGCATGTTCGCCGCGATGCTCCCGTCGCTCGGCCGGTTGTTCGCCGACACGTGCATCTGCAGACCGATCCCATCGATCGGGACGCCGTCGGCGATGAGTCCCCGCACGAGATCGTAGATGCGGTTCGATTTTGCGCCAGATCCTTCGCCGCCGTAGTCGTTGTAGAAAAGCCGCGCCCCCGGATCGGCCTCCCGCGCCAGCCTGAACGCCTCCGCAATGTAGCCGTCGCCAAGCTTCTGCCTGAACACCGTGTCCCGCAGACCCGTCCCATCGTCGGACACGGCTTCGTTGACCACGTCCCATGCGTGGACCCGGCCTCGAAAGTGACCGGCGACCTCGCGAATATGGGTGGCGACCGCGGTACGCAGGTCGGTCGCCGACAGCCCGCCCACCCATGACGGCAGCGACTGATGCCAGAGCAGCGCGTGGCCCTTGACTTCCATTCCCTGCCCGCGCGCGAACGATACGATGGCGTCACCGGCGCTGAAGTCGTTGTTGCCCCTGGTCGATTCGATGGCGCCCCATTTCATCTCGTACTCGGCGGTGAGGTAGCTGAACTCGCGCGAGACCGTTCCACCGTAGCGCGCCTCGTTCAGCAATCCAGACTGTACGGCTGCGCCGATGCGGCGTCCGTTCGCCGCCGCCGCAGCGCGCAGCGTGTCTGTCGAGGGCGGAGACGCGGGCGGCGGCGTCGGGGCCGCAGGCGTGTCGCGCCCGCCGCACGCGGCGGCGACAGCAAGCGCCGCAAGCACGACGGCGACGCGGGACCCGAGGGTGAAAGGCATCGCCTTGCTACTCTGCAAGGAGTAGTATGCGGCCGTTGACGCGCGAAGGAGGATCCGTGAGAAGGCTGACATGTGCGATGGCCATCGTGGTGTTCGGGGCGCTGCAGCTGCCGAACGCGGAGCCACAACCGCAAACGACCGCCCCGGCGGGACAAGGCCGCGGAGGCGGAGGCCTCTTTCCCGAGACCGAACCAGACGACGCGGCGGGGTTCGTGCCGATTTTCGATGGCAAGACGCTGAACGGATGGGACGGCGATTTGACGTTCTGGCGGGCCGAGGGCGGGTCAATCGTTGGCGAGACCACCCCCGAAAAGGTGGTCAAGCTCAATAATTTTCTCATCTGGCGCGGCGGGACCGTCAAGGACTTCGAGCTCAAGGTCGAGTTCCGCCTCAGTGGCACGAACAGCGGGATTCAGTACCCGCAGCGTCGAAATGCCCACGATCGGCAAATGGGTCCTCAAGGGATACCAGGCCGACCTGGATTTCACCGAAGGCTTCGTCGGCAACATCCATGACGAACGCGGGCGCTCCCCGAGCGGGGAAGGGCACGTCGTCCTGTCCCCGCGCGGCCAGGTCACCCGTATCGTTGGCGGGCCGAAGTACAAAGTGATTGGAACGATCGGCGACCGCACGCTCCTGCGCGGCGTGATGAATGTCAACGGCTGGAACCGGTATCACATCATCGCCCGTGGTCCGGTGATTCTTCAGCTCATCAATAATCAGCTCATGAGCGCCGCTATCGACGAAGACTCCGCTCACGCCGTGCCCGAGGGCGTCCTGGGCTTCCAGATGCACACGGGACCGCCGTTCAAGATCGAGTACCGCAACGTCTTGTATCGCAAGCTGTAGCGACGCCGTCACCGATCCCGGCAACCTCGACATCGGCTGTTCGGGTTCCGGTTCCGGTGTGACTATCGTTATTACAGGAAATGCCGCCAGTGGTCTGTCCACACGGCGACATCAGGGGGGACCGTGAAGACTGCGCTCCGATCCGTCGTCGTCGTCGGGCTCGCGTGTGGCGGTTGGCTCATCTCACCGATTTTCGTGCCGGGTCGAATGGCCGGCCAGCAGGTGAGGTTCGACGTCAACGACGTGTCGTACTTGTGGCCGGTCGCGACGACGCAGGCGGATGTGGACGGCTTGATTTCGAGCGATGACAAGCTTGCCGACGGGGTCTCGCGGATCTGGCCCCAAGCGGCGTTCGACGCGGTGATCAAGACCGCCGAGACTGTCAGCGTCGAGACATCGGCCGGTACAATGGCGACCATTCGCTTCCCGGGCCCCGAGTTCAGCAACCCGCATACCTGGAAAGTCGTTGCGTTCAGAGTGGACCCCTGCGCGCCAGGGTGTCATCCAACGGTGACGGCCAGCCTCGGTGCAATTCCGCAGATACGCCTGATTCTCCAGCCGGTCCTGGTTGACGGCGGTGCCGTGCAGGCGCACGACATCACGGCACATCTCGTGTTCGGGTTCATCGGCGGCATGGACGCCGGAAAGTTCGTTCCCGACAAAGGTGCATTCCGCGAGATCGTGGACGATCTGAAGGCCCTGAAGACATATTCGGAGGCGGCCGGCACGGCGACCTCGGGACCGCTTCGCGTGCATCCCGGGCTACAGGCAGGAGTTCCCGGATTCGCGGACCGCGTCAAGGCCTTCATCACCCGGCGCCTCTCGGAACCGCGACTGATGGCGGTCGCGTTCATGGGGCTCGCGCCACGGCCCCAACCGTGGGTCTTCTACGCGATGGCGAGGCAACCGGACGGAACGTTTGCCCGAGCCAGCAATGCGGTATTGCCCGGCGACGGCGGACAGCTGTTCACGCTGGCCGGAGGGACGGCCGTCATGCCCGCTCCGTCGAGACAACCAATCTGCCGTCTGGCAAGGGCGTCAGCACGAGCGTGCTGTTTCCTGACGCCAGGGGCACGAGCAGGCTCGATACGCCGGTCTTCGCCGGCGAGGCGCGGCCGCTGCATCGGGACATTCCCGACATCATCGCGAACCCGAAGCTGGCGCACTTCCGGAACACCGACTGCGTGAGCTGTCACAGCGAGAGTGCTCGACGACAGGCTCTGAAGATTCCTGCCGGCGACGCGACTTTCCGGTACACGCCGCCCGCCGGCATTTCTGGCGTCGACCAGGGTCACCTGCCGCAGAACGCATGGAACGTGCGTAACTTGGGGTGGTTTCCTTCGTTCGGTAAACCAACCGTTCCGACCGTCACCGAGCGCACCGCCAACGAAGCCGCCGAGTCCGCCGACGTCATCAACCGCGAGTATCTGGCTGCGCCGCAGCCCAGCGTGAACACCGTACGTTGAACAACGCCATGTCCACAAGCGAGGCCCCTATGTCTGCAACCGTTGCCAGTCCACTGACCCTCGTCATGACCATCAAGTCGCCACAGGACTTCGCCGAGCTGAAGGGCCTGCTTGCAAAGCTTCAGGGCCTGCCGCCGGACAAGAACCCGATCACCGTGGCGCTGACGAAGCTGGCGACGGTCCACTTCGCGCGGTTCGTGTTCCTCAACGATCAACAGCTCGCCGTCATCACAACCTACGACGGGACGTTCCTCGAGTACATCGACGCGTTCGTGGATGCGATCGGCGGCATCTTCGATCAGTTGCTCGCGCACATGGCGGATGCGCCGCCACTGCCGGTCTCGGCGAACCGGCAGAAGTTCCTCGATTACGTCACGAAGAACGACCTGACGTGCCTGCCGCCGTTCTACAGCGCGTATCCGGAGCTGAAGGTGATGGACATCCTGACGCTGCAGAAGCAGCAGGCGTTCGTCGCGGGAGCAGAGATGCGCCAGGCAGCACTTGCGCCGACCGAAGGCCGGAACCAGACGCGAAGTCCGAGCCTCGGAGGCCGGGCATCGTCTGCGCGGCGTCAACCGATGCGTCCAGACCGTCGACTCGATCAGAAGCGGAGGCCGAACGACATGCGGAACGTCCGCGGCGAGGTGAACGCAAACCGGTTCAAGGGCGTGCCGAAGTTGGTGTTGTAGCTCCAGTTGACGCCCAGCTCCGGCGTCGTGGTGAACGGGTTGAACGCTGCGAGCGACGGCGTGTTCACCGGCGTCAGCACGCCGCTGCCGATCCGCACAGGGCCACTCCCCCGCCGTTGTTGAACACATCGGCGCCGCACGCGCAGAGGTCCTGGACGTTGAACACGTTGAGCACCTGCGCCTGGACAAACGCCTCGAGCGAGCTGCCGCCGGGCACCCGATAGGTGTAGTTGATCGCCAGGTCGGTGCGGCGGGACGCGTCCGTTCGAAACGCGTCGCGCGCGGTGTAGTAGTAGGTCTCGCGGTCTCCGCCCTGGGGTGTTGCGTAGCCCAGATCGGTCACGAACGCCGCGCATCGACAACCGCGCTGGCTGAGAACCCGATTGCCCCGAGGCGAGTCCGCCGCCCGCCCCGTACGGAACGCCGGA
This sequence comes from uncultured Acidobacteriota bacterium, assembly GCA_963771395.1. Taxonomy (GTDB): domain Bacteria; phylum Acidobacteriota; class Vicinamibacteria; order Vicinamibacterales; family 2-12-FULL-66-21; genus DATBJJ01. The sequence continues at coordinate 88,356 of CAVYTY010000026.1, forward strand.
CGCCCAATCCTGCAGCAGGCTGATCGTCAGGCCCTGGATCCCGGGCACTCCGTAATTGAGCCAGAAGGTCGCCCTGTGCCGCTGATCGGCCGCCAGATCCCCTTCCGGCGCAAACCACGAGGCCTGCCGGTACTCGGGATACTGGAACAAGTCCGTCGTCAAGGGCCCGCTCGCGTGACGTTCTCGCCGTCGAAATTCCCCCAGAGCCGCGCCAGCGTGTAGCTGCCGCCCGCGTCGCTTCTCGAGTTGATGCGATACCTGCCCGAGACGGTGACGCCGGAATAGCGCCGCTTCAAGTCGTTCGTGTTCTCGATGATCGCGAGGTCTGACCTGTTGCCGAACGAGTCGACCACGATCCCGGTGGACCGGTCGATCCGCGACGAATAGAAGTCGCGATAGTCGCGGAACGAGTAGTCGGCCCGCACGACGGCCCGGCTCGTCAGCTGCCGGCTGACACCCGCGGCGTAGGCGCGGACGTTTGGTGACGTCAACGAATTCGGAATCTGGACGGAGACGCCCGGCACGGAGGAGCTCGTCGGCGTCATGTTCGTGCCGCCGTTGGCATTGAACCAGGCGAACAACTGCTGGAGCGCGATGTCCGGGGTGACGAGCGCCGCGGCATCCACGTCGGGATTGATCGCGGGGCCCTGGTAGCTGTACTGAATGGTCGCGGGGTTGCCGGCCGCAGACGACGAATCGGCGATCGAGTTGTTCGAGACCGGCGACGTACTTCGCGAAGCTCGCCGTCACCGACCACAGGCCTTTGCCCGTCGGATCCCAGACGACGCCGACGCGCGGGCTGATCGCGCTATCGTCCGCCACGCGACGGCCGGCGCTGTCGCTGCCCTGGTTCTTGTCCCACCGCACGCCCACGTTGAGGGTCAGGCGATCGGTCCAGCGCCAGTTGTCGTTGAAGAAGAGCGCGTTGGTTCGGAAGTTCGTCCCCTGGCTCCCCTGCGCGATCGGGTTGTATTGAATGGTCGTCGAACCGGGCAGCCATCGCGGGATAGATGTCGGTTCCGCGGACGATGCTCGACGTGCCGAGGATCCGGTAGTCGCTGCCCGACTGATGGTTGTTCGCGAATCGCTTGTCGTTGAACGTGTCGTAGCCGAAGAGCATGGTGTGGGAGCCGCTGTTCTTGGTCGACAAGACGTAGGTGCCCTTGACGAACACTTCTTCGTTGTCGCGCTTCTCGGGGTCGCACACGCCGCAGAACGTCGGCGACCAATAGCGCAGGTTGCCGCGGGCGCTGTCGATGAGCAGCGTGCCCAGGATCAGATCGGTCGACGTCGCGCCCGAGCCGATGAAGCTGAAATGTCGAGCCGAGTAGCGTCCTTCCAGGAACAGACGACGGCGAGAGAACTCCGCTGTAGCCGACGGTGAACAGGTTCTGCGGGAGCTCGCGCGTGTACAGACTGTCTCAGATCCATGGACGTGGCCGTGCTGAACGTGCCGTTCACTTCCTTCTGACTGACCTTGGTGTAGGTTCCGTCCACGCGGTGACTCGCGTTCAGCGAGTACGTCAGCTTTCCTTCGTAGCGCTGGCTCCTGTCCTCGAAGGTATACGGGATGCTGAGAGGCGAGACGGTGTTGCGGCCGACAGGGCGCGTTGCGGAACCGCCCGGCGTTGAAGAACCACAGGCGATCGCGCTGGATCGGGCCGCCGAGGACGTACTCATACTGCGAGATCGACCCGATCCACCTTGGCTGTCGGTCGTGAACGGGCGCTCGTCGTTGCCCGTGACCTTGGCGCGCCAATCATCGTTGTAGAGCGAGTCGCGGAAGGAGCCACTGAAACGGTTGCCGCCGGACTTCGTGATGACGTTCACCACGCCGCCGCTGAACCGCCCGTAACTCGGCCGAAATGCCGTCGGTGGCGACCATCATTTCCTGCACGGCATCTTCGATATACAGGTTGTTCGCCTGCCCGCGAAGGTTCTCGTTCACGTTGACGCCGTTGACCAGGTACAGCGATTCAAACGACATCGCGCCGGCGATCGAATAGCTGCCGTTCGGCCCTGACGGGTGGACGGCCGGGGCCTTCAGGATCGCCGCGTTGATGTCGCGCGTCGTCGGCAGCATCGCCATCAACTCCTGCTTGAAGTTGGTGGCCACCTCCGGCGTGTGCGTCAGGATCTCGCCCGATCCCGGGCGGACGGTGACGTTCTCGGTCAGCGCGGCCGGGCCCAGCGCCGCGTTGAGCGTGAGCGCCTGACTGAGCGCCACGACGACCGCCTTCTGCTGCCGCTCGAATCCGCCGAGCTCGAAGGTCACGGTATATTCGCCCGGCGGCACGCGCGGGATGACGTAGTCGCCGTTGCCGGTCGAGACGACGCTGAGCGTGCCTTGAAGGTTGGGACCGGCGACGGTTACCGTCACGCCAGGCAGCGCGAGGCCCTGGCTGTCGACGATCCGTCCCGCGATGGTGGCGGTCGTCGTTTGCGCCGCAACACCAGAAGCCAGGAACATCGCACACGCGAAGTCCCCCCGCGAAATCAAAAAGAGCGCCTTGAAGCACCGCATGGAAGAGTCTCCTCTCGACCAGATCGTGGTCGTGGGTGAGGAAGGACTGCACCGGGCGTGCCTCGAAGGCTCGTGAACCGGTCATGCGGGAACGACAACTCCAACCGCGGGCACGTCACTGGTCCCAGGGCGATCTGACGGCTTCAAGGAATTGGATTCAGTTCGTCAGGTTTCTTGGAAAGCCAGGCGCCCGACTCGACGGCACCCGGACCAGCAGTTGTGCGACCTGTTGGAGTCAAATGCGCAGCGCCCATGCCGACGCGGCGCTGTGTGGAGAATTTGGTTACGGCCGGCCGAGGATCGCGCGCCGTGCTCGGACGGTCACTCCGCGCCGCAGAGGTCGGACGTCGAGCTCGCGCAGATCGGACGTGAGCCGTACCGGCGGATCGGCTACGGTGATCACGTAGTAGCTCCAGGCCTCGCGCATGATCGCGATCGACGGCGCCGTTGTAGTCGTTCGTATTCAGGAACGCATGGCCGCCCGTCTCGCGCGCGAAGCCGCTCGAGCCGTTCAGCGGCGGCGACGCGCCGACCCCGGACGGGTCGATGACATACAGATGCGCGTCGGCGGACGCCGTCGCGCGCATCGCGTCGGTCCATTCGGCACGAAGCTCACGGCCCAGTGTCGGCGGAGGAATCGGCGTGTCGAAGAGCCATGCCGCACCGATTCCGACAATCGTCTTCCGGCCTCCCGGCTGCTGCGCGAGCTGACGAGAGAGCGACGCGATCGTCTTGAGGACGTGCTCTCCGAGCGAATCCAGCCGAAGCTCGCCGGCCGGCAGCAGGTTGAAGGTGTCGATGCTCCTGCAGGAGCCGCGTGCGATCGCTCGTGCTCTCCATGCCCTGGCCGTTCAGGGTGACGACCGCCATCTGGTCTCCCGGCGCCATCCTGTTGACGAAGCGACGCGCGATCTCCCGCACGCGGGAGGTCAGCGCGGGCTGGAGCGTCATGTCGTCGAGGAGGAGCACCGTCAGCCGTCCGCTTCGCTCGTCGCTCTCGTCCGTGGCGAGCGTCAGCTTTCGATGGGCACGCGGTAGCCGCCGATCCAGACCTCCAGGTCTTCTTTCTTGAGATTGGTGACCGGTCGCTCGTCGCCGTCGACCGCGACCGCGCTGATGTGCAGGAGAGCTCGCCCGCGACAGGCGCCGCGGGAACGCTCTGCCAGTGCGCGGCGGCGAGCGCTCCGAGTCCTGCCAGCGTCAGCGCGAGGAGGAAGCGCGCGCATTCCTCAATCCTACTCCCACGCGAGGTTGGAAGTGCGTCAGTCAACCGGTGTTTCAGCAGCGCTGGCAACAGCCAACGGAACGTTCTGGATGAGGTATGCGTCAGAGGCCCTCGGTCGCGTGCCTCAGCTCTCCCGCAGGATGTCTGCCGGGTCGAGATTCGCCGCCCGCCGGCCTGGTATCAGGCACGCGGCGGCCGCCATCGCCACGAGCGCAACGGGCACGGCGGCCATCGCGCGCAGATCGGTGGCGCTCACGCCAAACAACACCGTCGTGAGGAAACGCGCGGTGAGGAACGACGCGCCCACGCCGAGCCCGACCCCGACGACGACTAGCCGCAATCCCTGCAGTACGACCATGCGCCGCACGTCCGATGGCTCGCCGCCGAGCGCCAGACGAATGCCGATGTCGCGCGTATGTTGCTGGACGAAGTAAGCCATGACTCCATAGACGCCCACGACCGACAGTACGAGCGCCGCCATGGCGAACATCCCGACGAACACGCTGAGGTAGCGCGGCGCCGCCAGAGAATCCGAGACGAGATCGTCGCCAGTCGCGATGTTGGACAGGGCCAGGCCCGGATCCAGCTCGCGCACCCCGTGCCGCACGCCGGCGGTCAGCGACGCGGGGTCGACGCTGGTGCGAAGGACGAAATAGGCATTCGCGAAATCCACGAAGGGCCAATAGACCGTGCCGTCTTCGGTTCCGTCGAGACCGGTCCATTTCACGTTGCCAACGACGCCGACGACCGTGGTCCACGGGCACGTGGTGCACCCACCGTTGCGGAACCGGCGGCCCAGAACTTCCTCGCCGGGGAAGAATCGGTTCGCCCACGCGCGGTCCACGACCACGACGTCATCTCGCAGAGAGAACTCGTCGAGCAGCCGTCCGCGCTCGAGCGGCAGGCCGACGGTCTTGAAGAACTGCGGCGACACGGCCACCCAGGTGCAGATCGGCTGATTCTGGCCGGCCGGCGTCGGGTGGTCTTCGAGATCGAAGTTGTTCCGGTTTCCGCTGTCGCTCGGCGGCCGGCTGTCGGCCAGCGCGGCTGCCTCGACGCCCGGCAGCGCCGTCAGCCGCTCGAGCGCCCGATCCCAGAACGCCTTTCGGTCGGCATCGCGAGCATAGCTCGCACCGGACAGAGACACGCCGGCCGTGAGCACGCGCTCCGTGTCGATGCCCACGCTCACCTGGCTGAGCCGATCGAGACTCGCCAGCACGAGCACGGCGGCGACGATGAGCGGCGTGGCCAGCGTGAACTGAGCCGCGACGAGCGCGCGACGCAGCCGTCGTGCGCCTGGCCCGTCAGTCGTCGAGCGCCCGCCGGATCTGAGCGCGCGATCGGTCCGCAGCGACGAGCCGTGGATTGCGGGCACGAGCCCGCCGACAAACAGGAGAACGCCGCTGCCGGCTGCAAGGGCGGCGAGCCAAGCCAGGCTCGGTCCGGACAGCCGGACCTCCTCGGCGCGCGGGATGTAGTCCGCGCCATAGGCCGTCACGAGCTTGACGGCAAGGGCGGCGACGCCCACTCCCACGGCCATGGCGCCGGCCGTCAGCACGCCGCTTTCGACACAGAGAATCTGCACGAGCCGGCCCCGCGATGCCCCGAGCGCGCTGCGAATGGCCAGCTCACGGCTCCGGTTGAGCGCACGCGCGATGAGCAGGTTGATGGCGTTTGCACAGGCGATGAGGAGCACGCACCCGACAGCGGCGAGGACGACGACGAGCGTCGAACCCACGTCGCCGACGACACGCGCCTTCAGCTCTTGAAGGCCCCACGTCGCCTTCTCGTCCTGATACGACGACTTCCAGAGCGGAAAGAGCCGAGCGTTGGTGGCGCGAAGCGCGTCGAGCGCTGCTGCGCGCGACACGCCGCTCGGCAGGCGGCCGAGCGCCATGGTGAAGAACGGGCCCTTGCGCCTGGGCGTCGGCCAGCGTTGGGCGGTGAACAACGCGACATTGTTTTCGAGCGGGCCTACCGTCTTCTGGAGCACGCCGACGACGGTATGGCTGACGCCGTCGATGGTGATGCCCCGCCCGAGCACGGCCGGATCGCTGCCAAAGCGGCGCGCCCAATAGGCAGCGGTCAACACGGCCACGCGGTCGCCGCGCGAGTCGTCCGAGGCATCGAAGACGCGGCCGATGAGGGAGGTCTGGCCCAGGAGCGGGAAGTAGGAACCGGTCACCGACTTGGCGGTCACCCGTTCGGCCGCGCCACCCTCGGTGACGGTGACGCTGCTCGTCTGGTAAGCAGCCACGGCGCTGAAGGTCGGATGGTCGGCTTCGAGGGCGCGGTAGTCCACGACCGAGAACCGGAAGCGATAAGGCGGATTGTCCGTGTAGATCCAGACGAGCTCGTCGGGCGCGGCGTAAGGCAGCGGATTGACGAGAACCGCACGGACGACGCTCACCATCCCTGTGGTGGCGCCAAGGCCGATGCCGACCGTCAGGATGATCGTCGCCGCGAGGGCTGGCGTGCGCGCCAGGCTCCGGACGTTGTAGATGACGTCACGCCACAGATGAGGCATCGTCTGTCCTCCGATTCGAAATCAGCCGGTCCTTCCCGTAGTGTCCACAACCTCTATACGTCATCCGTCGCGGCGGAGCGCAATCGTCGGATCCACGCGAGCCGCGCGCCACGCAGGCAGCGCACACGCGAGCAGAACCGACACAGCCATCACGGCCCCTGCGCCGGCATAGCTCGTCGGGTCGGCAGCACCGACGCCGAAGAGGAGGCTCTGGAGCCCGCGCGCAAGGCCGAATGCTCCGCAGATACCGACCACGGTCCCTGCCGCAGCCAGACCGACGCCCTGTCGAACGACGAGCGCAAGTACGTTCTGCGGACTGGCCCCGAGCGCCATGCGCACGCCAATCTCTGGGGTTCGTCGCGCGACCATCTGGGCCATGAGCCCGAAGATGCCGACCGCCGCCAGAGAAACGGCGAGCATCGAGAACAGCGCGAGCAGCCAGGCCTGGAAGCGGCGAATCGCGAGCGATTCTCCGATCTGCGCTTCGACGGTGCTGACGGCGGTTATGGGGCCGGACGGGTCGAGCGCCCGCACGGCGGCGCGCACGCTCGGAGCCGTCGCAATCGGATTGCCGTCGGTCGCGACGAGGAGCTGCATGTTCCGTCCGACGTTCTGCGTCGTGGGAAAGAACGTCTCGAGCCTGGCGCCCTGTTGCAGACCCCGGCGCCGCATGTCGCCGACGACGCCGACAATCGTCATCCACGGATTACGCTCGCCCGGAGTGCCAAACACCATGTGCTTGCCGACCGGATTCTCGTTCGGCCAGTATCTGGTCGCGAATGTCTCGTTGATGACGAGAACCCGGGGACCGCCGTCCCTGTCCGATGCGTCCAGAAAGCGGCCGGCCACCAGCCGGACCTGCATGGTGTCGAAGAATCCAGGCGACACCGTATCGGTCGTGGCCTCGATCTGTTCGGACGGCGGGAAAGGCGGGCGATCCTCCAGGGTGAAGGTTCCAGAGCTCGGCGTGTTGCTGAGAAACAGGTTGGACGTCAGCGCGGCGCCCTTCACTCCCGGCAGCGCGCCCACACGCTGCAGCAACTGATCGTAGAACTGCCTGAGCTGCGGCGGCTGCGCGAAGCTGGCTCGCGACGCGTTGACCCGCATCGTCAGCAGATTGGCGGTGCGGAAGCCGGTGTCCATGCCGCGCAGCGCGTCGAGCGATCGGAGCAGCAGGCCGGCGCCGGCGAGCAGCATGATGGCAAGCGCGCACTGCACGACAAGGAGGACTGACCGCGTCCGTGCCGCCGCGCGCGAGCTCGACATGCCGCGGCCGCTTTCGCGCAGAGCTTCCTGCAGATTCACCCGCGAGAGCCGCCAGGCGGGCCACAGCCCGAACCCGAGCGCGGTCACCGTCGTGAGGCCGACGGCGAAGGCCAGCACTGTTCCGTCGAGCGTGATCTCGTCGATGCGAGGGAGATCGGGAGGCGCAAGCCACAGCATCGCTCGAATCCCGGCGTAGGCGGCGAGAATGCCGGCCGCTCCGGCGGATGCCGCAAGCGCGCCCGCCTCCATCAGGAGCTGCCAGACGAGATTCCCGCGGCTGGCGCCGATGGCCGAACGCACCACGATCTCGCGGCCGCGGGCCTCGGCCCGCGCGAGGAAGAGCCCGGCCACGTTCACGCACGCGATGAGCAGTACGAATCCCACCGCGCCGAGGAGGACGAACAACGGCGTCTTGACGTTGCCGGCGACGTGATTCTGCAGCGGATTCACATAGATGCCGTAACCCGCATTCTCAGCCGGGTACTGTTGCTCGAGCTGCCGGCCGACGATGTCCATCTCGGTCTGCGCCTCGACCGGCGTGACGCCGGGCTTCAGGCGCGCGACCATCTGCAGCCAATAGCCGACGCGGCTCCCGGCCCGCCCGCCGACCATCAGGGGCGCCCAGAACTCGCTGCCTTTCGCAGGAAAGGCAAAGCCCATCGGCATGATTCCGATCACGGTCAAGCGGCGGCCATCGAAATCGAGCGTTCTGCCGAGCACGCTTGGAACGCCCCGAGCCCCTCTAACGAAGCCAAACCGCCGCTCGGCCAGTCCCTGACTGATGAGGACGACGTTCTCCCGTCCAGACACCTCTTCTTCCCTCGTGAACAGACGCCCTTCGATGGGCGTGACGCCGAGCACGGCAAAGATCGCCGCCTCGGCGAATACGCCGTTGACCCGCTCGGGCTCGCCGTCGCCGATCAGGTTGACCGTCGGTTCGGTAAATGCCGCGATCGATGCGAGCGACGTGCCCAGCCGCTTGTAGTCCTGGTAATTGAGGTAGGACGCCCAGTCCTCCCGCATCTGGAGGCGACGATTGTCCATCCATACGCGCACGAGCCGGTCCGCGTCGGGATACGGCAACGGTTTGAGGATGACGCTGCGAACCACGCTGAAGAGCGCCGTGTTCGCGCCGATGCCGAGCGCCAGCGTGACGATCGCGAGGCAGGCGAAGCCGGGATTGACGCGCAGCTGGCGGAAGCCATACCGCAGATCGGCGAGCAGACGCGCTACAGACATGGACCGGCCTCCTGTTCAAGAATCCCCGGGGACTGTCACGGTTGAGTGTCCCCGGTCGTCGCTGGCACGATTCTCGCGCCGGGGACACTCAAGGGGGACAGTCCCCGCGAACCGCTTTACGTGGTCATCACGCGCGTTGCCAGAGCCGACCGACCCGAATCTCTGACAACGTTAGTCGGAGGATCAGCGATTCCGGTTAGCCCGTCAATACGCTTGACGCCGACCTTTCTCTGGCTGGGACCAGACTCGCATCGGCGCCGTGCAGCGCACCAAAACTCCAAAGACCTTGTTCTAAAGGACTAACTGGGTCCCACGCCATACCACTGTGTCGGTACAGGGCTTGCGCACTTCGCTCGAGCCCTATGGCCAGCGCAACCGGCACACTTGGCGCCCCTTCGCCCCTCTCCCACGCGACGTCCCTGGCCTGGCTCAGGAGTCCTCAATTCGACCTGACGCTGATCGTCGTCATCGCCGGCTGGGCGCTTGCCGCTGGCGTGGCGGTACTGGTGGAACCGTATTGGTTCTGGCCGATCCTGTTCCTGGACGTCTGGCTGCTCGGCTACACGCACGTCGTCTCGACGTTCACCCGGTTGGCGTTCGATCGCGAGAGCTTCCGGCAGCACCGTCTGCTGCTCGTCCCTCTGCCAATCGTCGTCGCGGGGTTCACACTTGCCGTAGCGCTGCTGGTCGGTGAGTGGCTGGTGGCCACGGTGTATCTCTACGCGCAGTGGTTCCACTACACGCGTCAGAGCTACGGCATCTCGCGAATGTACTTGCGTCAGGCTGGCGCGGTGCCGGCGTCGCGTGACTTCGTGCTCGATGGCGTCATCTACGCGCTGCCGCTCTGGGGCATCCTTTATCGTTCGCATCAGCAGCCCGCGTCATTTCTCAGCCTGCCGATCTATACGTTTCCCGTTCCTTCGGCGCTGCTCTGGGTGGTCGGAACCGTGGCTACGATGAGCGTGGTGTTGTGGGTCGGGCGCGAGGTTCGCGTATTCGGGCGCCGGCGGCCCGATGCTCCGCACAGCGCATACGTCGCGAGCCACATCGCGATCTTCTCGGCGGGCTACCTGCTCATCGCCGACATCAATACGGGTTGGCTGGTGCTGAACATCTGGCACAACCTGCAGTACATGCTCATCGTGTGGATGTTCAACGCCCGCCGCTTCGCGAAGGGGGTCGACCCGCAGCGCCGATTCCTCTCGACCATCAGCCAGCCGCGACACGTCGGTACTCTACGCCTTGGTCTGCTGGGCGATCGGCACCGCTCTGTACTTCAACATCGATTGGGTCCTCGCGCTGGTCTCGCACAGCGTCCTGCCGCTGTCGCTGCTGGCGTACATGACGATCAACTTCCACCACTACGTCGTCGACGCGATCATCTGGCGCCGTCCCCGGAGCGCCGCTCCGGTCGCGCACGCCTAGTCGCGGTGATGACCAAGCGTGGCCTCGCCGGTGTCGTCGCGATGCTGGCGACGTCGTGGCTGCTCTACAGCTACTACGACAGGTTCTGGTATCCGCCCGACGAAGGGAACTACGCGCACGTTGCACAGCGGATTCTGGAAGGGGAAACGCTGAACCTCCAGGTGCAGGACGTGCACCCTGGCTACATCAGCTTCCTCAATGCGGCCGCGCTACGCGTGTTTGGCTCGGACCTGATCAGCCTGCGGTATCCCCTCGTCTTCGTCAGTCTGCTCCAGGCGTTGGTGCTCTTCCTGGTGTTCCCGCGCCACGATCCCTGGCGCGCCGCGGTCGCGACAGTCGCGCTCGTTGCCCTTGGCGCAATCCAGTTTCTCAACCCCACGGCTCACTGGCACTGTCTCGCGCTGGTCATCCTGCTCGTCGCGACGCTCGGACCTGCTCCGCGGACATCGAGACAGCTTCTCGCCGTGGGGATCCTGATCGGCACGATCGCGCTCTTTCGGCAGCTCACGGGACTCCTGGCCGGGATCGGAGCATTCGCGTTCCTCCTCTGGGCGGGAGGAGAGCGTGGCGGGCGCGGACCGGACGCGCTTTGGGGGCGGGGGATCGCGACGGCGATGGCCGCCGCGCTGGCGTGCTATCTGATACTGGCAACCGACGTCGGCGGTTTCATGCTCTTCGGCATCTGGCCGCTGGCGCTCCTCGCGCGCCTGGTGTTCCGGCCGCAGGCGCCCAATCGGGAAGTGGCGCGGATTGCGGGAACGGCCGCAGCAGGGATCGCCATCGCGGCGCTTCCCCTTGTCGGGTACCACGTGTGGCATGGATCGCTCCAGGCGTGGGCGGACGATGTCGGGCCGGCGGCGATGGCGCTCACGAAGATGGACTTCATCGGTCGCAGCAACTTTGGCGCGATCGTCTTTCACGGGCTGCGACAAGTCGTGACCGGCCGTGATGCGCCGACGCTCCTCAACGGAGTGTATTGGGCCGTGCTGCCGCTGCTCGCGGCGACCAATGGACTTGTCGTATTCCGTGTGCTCACACGTGCGCAGGACAACGCCGTCGCCGCGTTGCCCGTCGTGGCGGTCTTCTATGCCGTCGTGTCCGTGCACTTCCAGATTCCGGTGTACCTCTACTACACTGCCGGGCTGTCCCTCGCATCGTTGTTGTGGCTGGCGCCGCGCGTGTCGCCGTTCGCCGCGCGGGCATCGATCGTTGCCGCGCTGGTACTCTCCGCGACAGGCGTGTACTTCCACGCCGGCCAGCCGGCGTCGCGGAGCACCATGGGTGTCCTCCGGGGTGAGAGGACTGCGTCGGCGCGCGCACCGGCGCTGCCGCACAACAGCCTCAGGATCGACCTCGACGAAGGGCGCCGGTACGCGGCGCTCATCGAGATCATTCGCCGCGAAGTAGCCGCGGACGAGGCGATCCTCGCGGTGCCCAGTAACGCCGAGCTGTATTTTCTCTCGCAGCGTCGGAACGGCTTCCGGTTCTACAATACCGCGCTCGGCGTTCGCACCGACGCGGCACTCGCCGCCGTCGAGCAATCGCTGCGAGATCATCCACCCAGGCTCGTGACATTCAACCGGGACGACAAGTACAACACGTCGCAGTCGTGGCAGATCATGGAAGTGGTCAGGCACCGCTATGTTCTCCTGGGCCGGTTCGAGCCGTTCGACGTGTACGTGCTGCCATGATTCCCGTGCCGGCAACAACGGACCCGGGGACTGTCCCGGTTGAGTGTCCCCGGGGACTGTCCCGGTTGAGTGTCCCCGGCCGTTGCTGGCACAGTTTTCGCGCCGGGGACACTCAAGGGGGACAGTCCCCGGGACAAATGACGAGCATGGCGGAGGGACGGACATGAGCACGAGCCGGACGCTGGTGTCAGTCGTGCTGCCCGCCTACAACGAGGAGGCGGCGCTGCCGCTGGTTGTCGCGTCGATTGCGACGGCGATTCCGCAGTACGACGTCGAGATCCTGATCGTGGATGACGGAAGCACCGACGCGACCTGGCGGCAAATCCAGCACCTGCGAAAGGCCCATCCGGGCGTACGCGGGCTTCGCTTCACGAGAAACTTCGGCCACCAGGCGGCCATCCTGGCCGGTCTGCTGGCGGCGAGGGGCGACGCGGTGATCGTGATGGACGCCGACGGGCAGCATCCGCCCGGGCTCATCCCGGTCTTCCTCGAGCGCTGGCGCGAGGGACATCAGGTCGTGCAGGCCATCCGCACGGCCGGTCGGGAGAGCCCGGCCAAGCGGATGTTCTCGCGCTTGTTCTACCGGGTCCTGCACGCGCTCTCCGGTGTCGACGTGCCGGCCGGCTCCGCCGACTTCCGGCTGCTCGGACGTTCGGTCGTCGACGCGGTGCTGCGGAGCGCGGGCCCGCTGCTCTTCCTGAGAGGCCTCCTGCCCTACCTCGGGTATGAAACCGCGTACGTACCGTTCATCGCGCCGCCTCGGATCGCCGGCCGAACCAGTTACACGTGGCGGAAGATGGTGCAGCTCTCGCTCGACGGCCTCATGAGCTTTTCCATCGTGCCGTTGCGGCTGGCGATCGCGGTCGGCGTCTCCGTGTCCATCGCATCGTTGCTGTATCTTGTCTATATCGTGGTCATCTGGCTGACGGCGAGCGGCGTCGTGCCCGGCTGGGCCTCGACCGTCGGGCTCCTGTCGCTGCTCGGCGGCATCCAGCTCCTGACCCTCGGGATCCTCGGAGAGTATCTCGGGCGGCTGTTCCTCTCGAGCCTGAACCGACCCAGCTTCGTCATTCGCGACGAGACAGGATCGGTGCAGGAGCGCCTGCCGGCGATCGCGCCGTGACCGCTCACGAGCGCTTCTACGACACCATCGCCGGCGATCTCGATGCGCTGATGAACCAGTACGACCTCGAGCGGCGTCTCGATGTCGTCTTCAACGAGCTGCTGGGCGGACAATCGCTCTCGGGCCTGCGGGTTCTCGACGTCGGCTGCGGCACCGGGCCCTTCACGCTCGCGGCCCGGCACCGGGGCGCACGAGTCACCAGCCTTGATGTCGGGGTCGAGCTCCTCCGGCGCGCACGCAGCAAGGGCGCGCCAACGGTGCTGGCAGGCGACGCAGCCGCGCTCCCCTTCCCCGACGCTGCCTACGATCTCGTGATCTCGTCCGAGTGCATCGAGCACACGCGCCGCCCCGATCGATGCGTCGCCGAGATGCTGCGCGTGCTGCGGCCGGCTGGCGCGCTCGTGCTGACCTGTCCCAATCGCGCCTGGCGGTGGTCCATTCCGATCGCCAACGCCTTCGCCCTGCGTCCGTTTCACGGCCTGGAGAACTGGCCGGGCTGGTGGACGCTCGAGCGCTGGGTGCGCACGCACGGGGGCAGCGTGACGACGCACGTCGGCATCCACTGTTTTCCGTTCACGCTGACAGTCACCCACCCGCTGCTGCGACGCCTCGATCGCTTCGGCGCGGCGCTCGGCCCGGTCTATGTCAATCAGGCGCTCACGGCCGTGAAGGGAGCGGGGTGAATGTAGCACACGATCTGTCAGTTGTGCTACAGTAGTGGCGTGAAGGCCTACATCCACGCGCGCCTCGACGACGAGGAACGGGCCGCCCTCGAAGAGTTGAAGCGGAAGACCGGGCAGACCGACTCCGAGCTCGTCCGCCGCGGCCTGCGTCTGGTCGAGCAGGAGGAACGCCGCCGACAGAGCGCCCTCGACCTCGCCGGGCGCACCGTGGGACGATTCACGAAAGGTCCGCGCGATCTGTCCGCCAACCGGAAGCACCTCGCAGGCTTCGGCGAGTGAATCCCGCGGGCATCCTGCTGGATACGGGCCCGCTCGTCGCCCTTCTGTCGAAGAACGACGTCAATCACGACCGGGCGCGCCGGATCTTTGCCGAGTGCATGCCCCCGTTTCGCAGCTGTGAAGCGGTCATCGCCGAGGCCTGTTTCCTGATGCGCAAGGTGCACCCCGCGGCTCCTGCCGACGTGGTCGCACTCGGAGCCAGAGGCGTGTACAGCATGGCGATCGCCGCTCACGAGCACTGGAGCAATATCGAGGTGCTCCTGAAAAAGTACGCAAATCGGCCGATTTCCATGGCCGACGCCTGCCTGATTCGCTGCGCCGAGATTCATCAGGAGGCGCGGATCCTCACGTTCGACGCCGATTTCACCGTTTACCGGTGGGCGCGGAACAGGAAGTTCGATCTGCTGTAGCGGTGCCGCGCCCGGCGTCCCACCGGAGGACTGCCGCGGCTTGCCGCCGACGGCCGGCCCGCACTAGAATCCGGTTCGGTCGGGGTCACTGCGGAGACGGGAAATGACACATACCTACGAAGAGCTCAAGAAGAAAACAATCGCCGAGCTGCGCGATATCGCCAAAGACATCCAGCACGAGGCCGTGCAGGGCTACACGCAGCTGAACAAGGAGCACCTGCTGCCGGCGCTCTGCAAGGCGCTCGGGATCGATTCGCACGCGCATCACGCGGCAGCGCTCGCCGAGAAGGCTGAGGTGAAGGCAAAGATGCGCGGCATCCTGGCAGCGAAGGCGAAGGCCTTGGAAAGCGGCGACCGCGCTCTCCTGCGCCGGCTCCGCCGTCACTACCATCGGCTGAACCACTCGCTCCGTGCTGCCGCCAAGCCCGCGGCGAAGAGCTGACGGTGGCGGTGGCGACGACGTAGGCACGCCGGCGTCTCGTTACGCCTGCGCGGGCTGGTAGAGCTGAATGAGATTGCCGCAGGTGTCCGCGAACACCGCAATCGTGACGGGACCCATCCGCGTCGGTTCGCGCGTGAACGCCACACCCTGCGCCTTCAGGCGCGCGTACTCTTCCGCGATGTCGGACGACTCGAACGCGGTGAGCGGGATGCCCTGCGCGAACATCGCTTCCTGAAACGCCTTGCCGGCTGGATTGGCGTTGGGCTCGAGGACGAGCTCGAGGTCGTCCGGCCCCTGCGGCGAGACGACGGTGATCCACCTGTACTCGCCGACCGGAATCTCGAGTTTCTTGCGGAAGCCCAGCACGTCCGTGTAGAACTTCAGGGCTTTGTCCTGGTCGTCGACCATGATGCTGGTGAGCTTGATTCGCATGCAGTACCTCAACGGGCTGATTGACTGCGCTCGAGTCTGGCAGAAGCACGCCGCCTTCGCTTCTCGAAAACTGCGAAAACGCAGACGCGGGGAGGCACGCCATCAGGCTGAGGCAGCCCGGAATCAGATCCCGGGGGAGCATGCCCGGCACCTGCACCATCGCGCGCACCCGGCGCTGGTAGGCGGACGGCGTGGCGCCGACGCGGCGGCTGAAGAGGTCGCTGAAGCTTCCCAGGCTCGAGAAGCCGACCGCCATGCAGACATCGGTCACCGAATGCTGGCCCATCGCCAGGAGGCGTCTGGCACGATCGAGTCGCGACTGGATCCGGAACTGGTGCGGCGTGAGGCCGAACACCGCCTCGAACTGCCGGATGAAGTGAAACGGCGAGATCCCGACCTCGCGCGCCACGTCCTCGATCGAGACGGGGTCCTCCGGCACGTCCGCCAGCATGTCCCGAGCCCGGCACAGGCGTCTGAACACGTCGTGTCTCAACAGCATCGCGATCCTCAGCTTAAACGAAGCTGAACGACACGCAAAAGCATGGCGTTGACCATCCCTGGGCGGCTCGCGGCGGCATGCCGCAACGTGCCCGAGCGCGTCGAGTGGCTCGCGCGGCTGCCCGAGACGCTTCGCAACCTGGAAGAGCGATGGTCGCTCACGCTCGGACCTCCATTCGACGACGGCGAGGGGAGCTCGGCATGGGTCGCGCCGGTCGCGCTCGACGGCGGGTCGTCCGCAGTGTTGAAGCTCGCCGTGCCTCACATGGAGGGCACGCACGAAATCGAGGGCATGCGCTTCTGGCGTGGCGATCCAACCGCGCGGCTTCTCGATGCCGACCGGGAGCTCGGCGCCATGCTCCTCGAGCGCTGTGAGCCAGGGACCATGCTGCGCGCGTTGCCCGAGAGAGAGCAGGATCCCGTCATCGCGGGGCTCCTCCGTCGCTTGTGGCGGCCGCCGGTCGCGCCCCACGGCTTTCGACCGCTGTCGGTGATGACGGCGTACTGGAGCGACGGGACGCGGGCTCAAGCGGAAGACTGGCCCGACGCGGGCCTTGTCCGCGAGGGTCTGCGCCTCTTCGCAGAACTGTCGCAACCGGCGCCGGCCGACGTGTTGCTGGCGACCGATCTGCACGCAGGGAACGTCCTTCGTGCGCGTCGCGAGCCGTGGCTCGTCATCGACCCGAAGCCGTTTGTCGGCGATCCAGCCTACGACGCGACCCAACACCTGCTGAACTGCGATGCGCGACTGCGCTCTGATCCGCACGGGACGATCCGCCGCTTTGCGGACCTCCTCGGCGTGGACCACGAACGCACGCATTTATGGACGTTCGCCCGCGCGGCCGCGGCGCCGCGCGAGGACTGGAAAGACGACCCGTCGATCGATCTTGCGCGACGTCTCGCTCTCTAATCGCGCCGCAGCCAGAACCATCTCCGGCAGTACAATGCGGGACGCATGCCCGACCGCACCCCTTCCAAATCGAAGGCCGTCTCGACAGGATTCGCCACGCTCGGGCTCGACGATGCGATCGTCGCGTCGGTGGCGTCGCTCGGATACGAGGAGCCGACACCTGTTCAGCGCGAGACGATTCCGCTGCTGCTCGACGGCCGCGATCTCCTCGCACAGGCGGCCACCGGCACGGGCAAGACGGCCGCGTTCGCGCTGCCGATGCTGCACCGCATCGCGAAGCTGAGCGCCGAGGATCGGCGCCGCACCAACGGGCTCGTGCTCGTCCCGACGCGCGAGCTCGCGATGCAGGTCGCCGAAGCGGTGCACAAGTACGCGCGCGGTGGCCGGGTCACCGTGCTTCCCCTCTACGGTGGCGCCCCCATGCTTCAGCAGATACGCGCGCTCGAGCGCGGCGCCAACATCGTCGTGGCGACACCCGGCCGTGCGCTCGATCACCTGCGTCGCGGCACGTTGAAGCTGGACCGTCTCGATGTGCTCATCCTGGACGAAGCCGACGAAATGCTCGACATGGGCTTCGCCGAGGATCTCGACGCCATCCTCGAGGCGACGCCGCGCGAGCGGCAGACGGCGCTGTTTTCCGCGACGATCCCGGCGCGGATTCTGTCGATTGCTGAACGGCATCTGAGGAATCCCACGCGGCTCGCCATCGCGCGCGAGACGCCGGTCGCCGGCAAGCTGCCCCGCGTCCGTCAGGTCGCCTATATCGTGGCGCGCGCCCACAAGCCGGCGTCGCTCGAACGGGTCCTCGAAATAGAGAATCCGGACTCGGCGCTCGTTTTCTGCCGGACGCGGCTCGAGGTCGACACGCTCGTGGAAATGCTCAACGCCCACGGTCACCGCGCCGAAGCGCTCCACGGAGGCATGGAACAGCGGCTGCGCGACCGCGTGATGGGTCGCTTTCGCGAAGGCAAGGCAGACCTGCTCGTCGCGACCGACGTCGCGGCGCGCGGTCTCGACATCGAACGGCTGTCTCACGTCATCAACTACGATG
This sequence comes from uncultured Acidobacteriota bacterium, assembly GCA_963771395.1. Taxonomy (GTDB): domain Bacteria; phylum Acidobacteriota; class Vicinamibacteria; order Vicinamibacterales; family 2-12-FULL-66-21; genus DATBJJ01. Next base: position 106,081 of record CAVYTY010000026.1, read on the forward strand.
TGCCGGCTTCGCCGGAGACCTATGTGCACCGCATCGGCCGCACGGGAAGAGCCGGGCGCGGAGGCACCGCCATTACCCTCGCCGAGCCGCGCGAGCACCGCCTGCTCCGGGCCATGGAGGCGGCGACGAAGCAGAAGATCGACGTGACCCCGATCCCGACGGTCGCGGACCTCCGCGCCCGCCGGCTGGAGATCACGCGCGCCGCGCTGCGCGAGCGTCTGATTGCCGGCAACCTCGACCACACGCGCGTCGTCGTCGAATCCCTCGCGAACGAGTTCGACATCGTCGACATCGCGGCGGCGGCCGTCCATCTGGCGCACTCGGCGGCGGCAGGGGAGGGCGACGACCGGGAGATCCCGGCGCCGGCACCTCCGTCGAGCGAGAAGCGGCGGCCGCCAGCACCGCTGAAACCGGCGCGCGGCCGTCTCGCTCGCGACGAGTCCAGTCGCCCGGCAGATCTCATCCGGCTGTTCGTCGGCGCCGGCCGGCGGGCAGGAATCCGCCCGGGCGACCTCGTCGGAGCCATCACCGGCGAAGCGGGCATCGAGTCGAGATCGATTGGCGCCATCGAGATCAACGATGCCTTCTCGCTCGTCGAAGTGCCGGAGGCGCTGGCAGACGACGTCATCGAGGCGCTGCGCGCGACAAAGATTCGCGGGTCGAGGGTCACGGTTCGCCGCGAACACTGATTGACGAGGGCGGATCGCGGGTCACGCGGGTTACTGTCACAATGCACGGGACGCGGATCACACGGATCACCTCACAATTACGGGGACACGGATTACGCGGATCACGTCGCCATCACGGGACGCGGGTCACGCGGATCACGTCACAATTACGGGACGCGGATCACACGGATCACGCCACAATCACGGGACGCGGATCACGTCACAATCACCGGACGCGGGCTCCGAGGCGGGTGCTGGCAGACATCGAAGCACGCGTGTGCTAGCCTGCCGGGATGAAAGCTCTCTGCGTTCTCCTGACATGCGTGGTCGTGCATGTCACGTCGATGACCGCCGGCCGCGAAGTCGCGATCACTATCGACGACCTGCCCAGGGGTGGTGACGGCGGCCCCCGAAGCCTCGCTGACGTCCGGGCGATGACGGAGCGCCTCCTGAAGCCCTTCCGCGACGAGCGCATCCCCGTCATCGGCTTTGTCAACGAAGGCCGTCAGGTCGAGCTCGGCGCCGAAGGGCTCCGTCAGATCCTCGACCTCTGGCTCGACGCAGGTGCCGATCTCGGCAACCATTCGTACTCGCATTTCGACATCAACAGCGTCCCGCTCCGACGCGTACACCGCTGACATCGAGAAGGGTGAGCCGATCCACCGCGCGGCGCTCGCCGCCCGCGGAAGGACGCTTCGGTTCTACCGTCATCCGTTCCTTCACACCGGCCCGACACCGGAGATCAAGAAGGGTCTGAGCGAGTTCCTGGACGGCCACGGATATCGTGTGGCTCCGGTCACGCTCGACAACTCCGACTACCAGTACGCCGCGCTCTACACACGGCCGGCAGTTCCGCGAGCGCGTGCGGCAGGCGTATGTGCCCTACATGGAATCCGTCGTCGCGTTCTTCGAGGCTCGCTCGATCGAACTCGTGGGCCGCGAGTTTCCGCAGGTCCTGCTCCTGCACGCCAACGAGCTCAACGCGGACCTCATGCCCGACCTCCTCGCCATGTTCCGCCGGCGCGGCTACACCTTCGTCGCGCTGGATCGAGCGCTCGCCGACGATGCCTACCGGCTCCCGGACGAGTATGCTGGCCCCAATGGCTTCTCCTGGATCCATCGATGGTCGAGGACCAAGGGCATGCCGCCGAAGGGAGAGCCCGATCCGCCGTCCTGGGTGCAGGAGGCGTGGGCGACGCGATAGGCTGACGCGGCAATGAAGACGAGATTCGCCGAACGTGCGACGCCTCTGGCCGCAGCCGCGATGGCGCTCGCGGCGTTCGCCTGTTGTGTGGCGGACGCGCCCTTCAATCCGAAGCGCGCCCGGCGGCTCGTCATCAAGGCGATCGCGCCGAAGCGGCGTCCACGCCGTCCGCTCTGAGTCGGAAGGCGGCTCAGGGTTCAAGGCTCAGGGCTCAGGCAAACCCTCGACCACCTACTCCAAGATCTTGCTTGAGCCTTGAGCCTCGAGCCCTGAGCCCTGATAAACGTGCTATCTTGAAGACGTCGGAAGCGCCGCGCATTGAGACGGCGCTTTAAACAAAGGCTGAGCGACCATGTCCCGCAAACGGGGCAACACCATACGGTCGCGGCCGGGAGGTGCTTATATGCAAAACACCACCGGGAGTAGTCGCTAGACTTCTCCCACCGGAAAGACGACTGGCCGGCGGAAACGCCGGCCAGTCTTTTTTTCGCAGACGAACCGACTCGGACTGAAGACTGCCGACTCGGACTGAAGACTGCGACTGGAGACCGACGACTGCCGACTGTCGACTGTCCTATTCCCCCCGGAGCGCCACCATCGGATCGACGCTCGCCGCGCGCCGCGCGGGTATGGCGCTCGCGACCAGCGCCGCGAACGACAGCAACACGACGGCCGCGGCAAACGCCCGCGGGTCGTTCGACTCGAGGCGAAACAGGAACGTCTTGGCCGCGGCGCTCAGATACCACGCGCCGACCCCGCCGATGACGAGCCCGAGCGCCACGAGCATGCACGCGCTCCGCAGGACCATCCCGACCACGCTTGACCGCGTCGCGCCGAGCGCCATGCGAACACCGATCTCCCGCGTCCGCTGCGCCACCGTGTAGGCCATGACGCCGTAGATGCCGACCGCCGAGATCACGAGCCCGAGCAAGCCGAAGAGGCCCAGCAACAGCATATTGAGGCGCCGTTGCGCCACGCGCCTCGCCAGTACCTGTTCCATCGACCGCACGTTGCGAAGGGGCACGTCGGGGAGCACAGCGAGCACGGCCGCCTTGACCGCGGCCAACACCTGATAGGGATCGCCGCTCGTTCGGATGACGAGCTCGCCGAATGAGGTCTGCGCCTGCGCGATCGGCACGTAGGCCTCGGTGCGCGGTTCGGTCTCGAGGCTGCTCTGATGGACGTCTCCGACGATGCCCACGACCGTGCGCTCTTCGCTCAGGCTGACCAATCGACCAACCGGGTTTTCGCCTGGAAAGTACTTCTTGGCAGCGGACTCGTTGAGGATCACGACTTTCACGCCATCCTTGCGGTCGGTTGCTTCGAACAGTCGACCGCTCTTGAGGGGAATCCGCAGTGCCTGGTGATACGCGGGCGTCACGCTTCGAATGCTGATGCCGTCATCGTTCCCGATCTCCCGCAACGCCGGGACGATGCTGCCTGGCACCGTAATTGTCGTGACGCTCATGCTGCCGCCAAGCGGCATGCCGCCCGAGATCATCGACGCGTGCATCACTCCGGGCGCCTGGCTGATCCGCTCCACGATGTCGATGAAGGCCGGTGACGAATCGCCCGGCGGCTTGCCCGGTTCGAACCGCGGCGACACCTGCACGGTCAGCACACCCTCGGGGTTGAAGCCAGGGTCGATTCGCATGAGCGTGATGAAGCTGCCGATGAAGAGCGCGGCGCCCACGAGAAGCACCACGGCCAGGGCGACTTCCGCAACGACCAGTGCGCTTCGCAGGCGCTGACGCCCGCTGCCCACGCTGCCGCGGGCTCCCTCCTTCAACGCATTCGCGAGGTTGGGCTTCGACAGCTGCAACGCCGGGACGATGCCGAAAAGGATGCCGGTCACGAGCGACAGGCCGGCAGCGGCCGCGAGCACGCGCAGATCGATGGAGATCTCGGTGATTCGGGGCACGCCCTCCGGCATCGAGCTCTTGAGGACTTGCACTGCCCACCACGCGAGCACGGTGGCGAGCAGGGTTCCGGCGATCGAGAGCACGAGGCTCTCCACCATGAGCTGGCGGACGAGGCGCCAACGGGCCGCTCCCAGCGCGGCGCGTATCCCGACCTCGCGCTCGCGCGTGCTGGCGCGGGCAAGCAGCAGGTTGGCGACGTTCGCGCACGCAATCACGAGCACGATAGCCACTGCGCCAAGGAGCATCAGCATCCAGGATTTCGTGTTGGCGCCCACCATGTGATCCCGAAGCGGACGGACACCGATCCGTGAGTCCTTGTTCCACACTGGATGCGCGGCCTCGAGTGCCGCGCCAATCTGGTCCATCTGTGCCTGGGCCTGCTGCACGGAGACTCCCGGCTTCAGCCGGGCGATGCTCTGGAGGTAGACGCTCATGGTCTGCGGATTTCGGATCCGCTCGTCTGAAGGAACGACGTAGGGGATCCAGAGGTCGGTCGGGCGGACCGCCCCCACCGGATAGACGAAGTCCGGCGCCATGACGCCCGCGACTTCGTAGTTCCCGCCCTCGAGGGGAATCGTGCGTCCGACGATGGTCGGATCGGCGCCGAAGCGCCGGCGCCACAGCCCGTCGCTCAGCACCGCGACCCGGTGACGACCGTCGACCTCCTCGCCGGCCGTCAGCGCGCGGCCGATCGCCGGCTGTACTCGAAGCACTTTGAAGAAGTCCGCAGTCACCCGCAGCGAGCGCAAATCCTCGGGCTCGGCGCCAGGCTCGCGCAGCGTGGCTGCTCCGCTGGCGATCGCCGCGATCGACTCGAACACCTGCTGCTGGGCCGCCCAGTCCATGTAGTTCTGAGGCGCGATGCTGCTGACTGACTGCGGATCGCGGTTCGGGTCTTTGATCGATCCCGGCGGGTGGCGCTGCCCTACCGCGACGAGGCGGTCGTGCTCGTCAAATGGGAGTCCGCGCAGGACCACGGCGTCCACCACCGAGAAGATCGCCGTGCTGGCGCCGATGCCGAGCATCAGCACGAGGAGCGCGACCGCCGTGAAGGTCTTGGAGGACACGAGAGAGCGGAAGGCGGCTTTCAGGTCGTCGCGCATGGTGATTCCAAAGACGGACAGAACCGTGTTTCCGTTGGCCGCAGTCGTGGACTCACGTGCCCACGCATCGCTGCGCTCGAGCAACCGACTGGGACTGCCGACTGACGACTGTCACCATATCCACCGAAGTATGTCGGGAAGCAGCGATCCCCCATGCGCGTCGGAATGCGCGCCGTCGCCCCACTCGTGCTTGACCTCATATCGCGGGCCGGGCACCTTCTTGGTGTCGGCCATCGTGTTCGCGAAGGTGAGCGCGGCCAGCATCTGCTGGTTCGCGAGGAACCAGCTGCCGTGCTGGTTGTCGAGGTCCGCCGATCCGTCCTGCAGGAAGATCTTGATCGGCTTGATCGGGTTCTTCCGGATGAGCGTCGGATACAGATCGCCGCCCGGCACCATCGGCTGGCCGTCCTGAGCCGGACGGTAGCCAATCGACGTGTAGCTGCCGATCATGCTGATGACGTTGCGGAACTGGTCGGGGCGATGCCAGGCGACAGTGAAGGCGCAGATCGCGCCGCTGCTCGTGCCGCCAATCGCGCGCCCCGCCGGATCCTTCGTCAGGCTGTAGGTCTTTCCCACCTCGGGCAGCATCTCGTCCACGATGAATCGCGCGTAGGCGTCGCTGAGAGAGTCGTACTCCGCCGCCCGGTTGTTCGGGTTGCCGGTGCCGAGATCCTCCGGGTACACGTCGCCACGCTGGCCGGGCGTGATGAAGATCCCGATCGTCACCGGAATGTCCTTCTTGTGAATCAGGTTCTCGAGCACCTGCGGCACGCGCAGCGAGCCGGTCGGATTCGTGGCGCGCTGGCCGTCCTGGAACACGAGCACGTTGGCGGGCGTGGCTCCGGTGTATTGCGCAGGGACATAGATCCAGTAGCGACGGACCGTGCCAGCGATGATCTGGCTCTTGAAAAGGAACGGACCGTCCAGCTTCCCCTTCGGCACGCCCTCCTGCGGGAGCGAATCTGGCCCGAGCGGGTACGTTCCGGGCTGGCGCTGGCCGGGCACGGCCGGCGGCGCCTGCGGCGTTCGTGCCGCGGCCGGCTCCGGCGGGCGCACCCACATGCCGATAGCCACACCAATGCCAAGAGCCGTCGCGAGGAAACGGGCGCGTGAGGTCATGGCGTAGTCTCCGTCAGTTCGACGGAATTGTCGAACGGCATTGAGCTGCAGGAGCCGGAGATCTCGTGCTATCACGGAGCCGACGGCTCCTGCACGATGGGCACGATGACACGATGAGCACGATGACAAAGACCTAAAGGTTTCATCGTGTCCATCGTGCCATCGTGGTCATCGTGGTGATGCCGTCGGCTCGTGCGAGGACTTGGATGCTGCACCGTCAGAACAACGACCGCAACAGGTCACGCACGACGAAGTAGGCAAAGAACGCGTAGAACCCCGAGCACGCCAGAAGCCCGATCTCGCGCCAGAGCGGAGCGCGCACGGCCCTGGGCAGGAACCGGCGGTTGACGAGGAAAATCTGGATGCCCGCGATGAGCAGCACGATGCCGGCCATGTTCGCCAGGATCTTGAACAGCTGGAACGGCGACGCCGAGCGGATCACGATGACCCCCCAGATGGAGAACGCGGCCAGGATGCCGTAATAAATCGCGCGGATCCCCATCTTCCATTCCCGCGCACGCGTGCTCGACATCCAGACGGCGTCGGTAATCGTACGCACGAGGATGTCGGTGTTGCCGAGCTGCGTCTTGAAGAGAATCCAGAAACCGTTGAACAGCGTCAGGAACCAGAACCCCGGCCAAATCTTGCTCAGGTACTCAGCCTGGTAGGCGCCAGCCGCGAGGCCCTGCAGGTCGGTCCCGTGCGGGATGATTGCCGTCGCCAGGTTCACGTTGAGGAACATGCCGAGGAAACAGAACAACCCCCAGACCCAGAGCTGATCCGCGTGCACGTACCTCATCCACTCGCGCCAGCGCACCAGGTTCGCGGGGGTGGCCGGAAATACCGTGCCCACGTGCGTGAGCTGGATTGCATGTCCGCCAACGGCGCTCGGGATCGCGCCCACTGTGGCGCCCATGCCAAAGCCCTTGTCGCGAATCCAGTTGGTCACGGTCAGGTTGCCGAGGCCACCCGAGCCCGCCGTGGCCGCGAGCGCGCCGATGAGCCCCCAGTCAATCGGCTGCGGCAGGCCGGTGAAGCTGAAGAAGCCCACGAAGGTCTCCCACCAGTGCGACATCGGCACGAACGCGATGTTGATGGCGATCAGAAACAGGAACACCACGCCGAGCATCGTCCAGGCGAAGTACTCGAGCATGCGCTCGATGGTGCCGCCGAACGACAGGATCAGCACGACAAAGAGAATGAGGCCGGTGGCCACCCAGGCTTGCGCCGCCTGATCGGGCGCACCCGGCATGCGTCCCATCCACGCGCCGAGCAGCGTCGCCGCGGCGCTGCCGGCGAGCGCCGGCCAGCCGAGCTGAAAGAACCCGATCACGGTGTAGAACGCGGCCCAGAATTTCGGCCCGGGCTTGAGACGCATGATGCCGCCGTAGATCGGCTCCCCCGTGTAGAGGGTGTAGCGAATGGCCTCGAGATTGAAAATGACCTGCAGCAGTATGGCGACCGTCGCTATCAGGAAGATCGCCGACGAGTACTTGACCGCCGCGGCGGGACCAACGAGCCATTCGCCGCCGCCGATCGAGGTGGCCGCCATGATGGCGCCTGGCCCGATGATCTTGAAGAGGTTCCGCGCGCCGAACGGCGGCGGCGCCGGCAGGTCGGCGACATCCCACCGGGGGAGCTCGCCGTGGCTGGCCGGCAATGACGCGTCGGGAACGCGCAAGGCCCCGCCCGCAGAAGTCGCAGAGCTGTTCATGCGCCAGATGATATCGCCTATTCAGATGCAGCGGGGGCAAGGGAGGGAGGAAGGCGATCGTGAATCGACCGCGCCCGGGCGAGCGCGGCCTCGACGTTGGCGCACACATTCTCGGCGCCCGCCAACTCGATGAAGCCAGTCTGCTCCATGACGGCCTTGGGCTGTTCGCGCGCGCCGCAGAAGACCGCCGTCCGGCCCGACGACCGCAGCCGCAGCGTCATGTCCTCGAGCGCGCGCAACCCGGTGGCGTCGATCGCCGTCATGTTGCGCAGGCGGAAGACCACGATCGGCGTCAGCTCGTCGATCCGGTCGAGCACGCTCTCCAGCTTGTCGGTCGTGCCGAAGAGGAACGGGCCGTGGATACGGAGAATCGTCACGTAGTCGGGAATGTGCTTGTCCTGCAGGATGTGCACACGGCCCTCTTCCAGGTACTCGTGCCGTCACCTGATCGACGGTCGTCGTGCTCGACACGCGCCGGATGTAGAGGAGCGCCGCGAGAATCATCCCGACTTCCACCGCGACCGTCAGATCGGCAAAGACGGTCAGCGCGAACGTCACGAGCCAGACGCTGATGTCGGTCTTGGTCTGACGCAGCAGCAGCGGTATCTCGTGCCACTCCCCCATGTTCGCCGCGACGACGAAAAGGATGGCGGCGAGCACCGCCATCGGCACGTGACCCGCCAGACCGCCGCCGAAGAGCAGCGCCGCGAGCAGCGTCAGCGCGTGGATCATGCCGGCCACCGGCGTCCGCGCACCCGATCGCACGTTGGTCGCCGTGCGGGCGATCGCGCCCGTCGCCGGCAGACCACCGAACAGCGGCGAGACGATGTTGGCGATCCCCTGGCCGATGAGCTCGACGTTTGGATTGTGGCGATCGCCGGTCATGCGGTCGGCGACGACGGCCGACATCAGCGACTCGATGGCGCCGAGGATGCACACCGTCAGCGCCGGCGACAGCAGCGTGAGCATCAGGGACGGCCGAAATGCAGGGACATCGAACGCCGGGAGCCCCGAGGGCAGCGCGCCGAACCGTGACGCGACGGTCTCGACCGGCAGTTGGGCCACCCACGCGACGCCCGTGCCCGCGACCAGCCCGACGACGGTGCCTGGAATACCCTTCACGAACCGGTTGGTGGCCAGCACGAGCACGATCGTCGTCACGGCCAGGCCGAGCGCTGCCGGCGTGATCGTGTCGAGGTGCCGCCCGATCGCGGCGAGCCGGCCGATGAACTCACCAGGATTCTCGGCCATCCGGAGCCCGAGGAAGTCCCTGATCTGCGTACTGGCGATGAGGACCGCAATGCCGTTGGTGAAGCCGATGACGACCGGGCGGGGGATGAAACGGACGGCGGTTCCCGGACCGGTCAGGCCAAGGATGACGAGCATGACGCCCGCCATCATCGTGCACATGAACAGGCCCGGGACGCCGTGCTCGGCGACAATCCCGGAGATCACGACGACGAAGGCGCCGGTAGGGCCGCCAATCTGGACGCGCGATCCGCCGAGCGCCGAGATGAGGAAGCCGGTGACGATCGCGCAGTAGATGCCGGCCTGGGGCGTGAGGCCCGAGGCGATCGCGAAGGCCATCGCGAGCGGCAGCGCGACGAGCCCGACCGTGACCCCGGCGATGAGATCCTGCCGGAAGGTGACCCCGTCGTAGCCGCGAAGCACGAGTATCGACTTCGGCAGCCAGGGGGTCCACTTGCTGGCCGTGACCGTCACGTCTTCATTATTGCGCCTTTGCCTGGCTCTCTCGGGCCCGCGGTCAGCTCTATTGGGCTCTTTGCTTAGATTGACGGCTTTGTCCGCATTACTGAGCGCTCGCGGGGCCCCACCCCCGCTCGCTCTCGCGCGGCGACTCCGCGCCGCGCTCGGGCCGCAGGCGCTATCGCAACTTACTCACTATCTCGGCAGGCGTCAGCTGACGCGGGTGACTCTCGATGCCTTTGACCGCAAACCGATCGCCGGCATTGTGGACGAGGATTTTTCCCCGCGCGAGCGATGCCGCAGTCTGTAGATCTCCCGCGCGGCGCAGTCCAGGGATGTACAACCGATCCAGGTAGTCTGTATCGCTCGACGTGTCGAAGCGCCCGACGTCGAGGATTGCCACAGGCACGGACTGAACGGCTGTGGCGAGCAGCGCCGCCAGCGCGGCGTCGCCGTCGGCGACAATGGCCGCGCCGGGATTCGCGTTCACGGCCATGACGACCTCTTCCACGCGCCGGCCGGCGGCGGTCCGATTGTAGGTCTCGAAGTGGCGCACCTTCGCGGCCGCGGCCTGGTCGAGCGGCGTGAACCCGATCGCGCGCACGGCGAACCCGGCGCGCGCGAGCGCCTCCCCCACCGCTGGATCCGAGTGCGCCACGAGCACGGTTCGGTTGAACGCGATTGGCGCCGCGAGGGTGTTGCCGGGACCCGCAATCAACCCCAGCGCGTGTCGCAGCGCCTCGGCGGCATCCGGCGACGGCGCGGCGCCGAGCTGTCGCTTCGCCGCCGCTATCCACGCGTCGGTCAACTGCGCCTCCGCCGCCGCCCCCTCCGGCAACGCACGCCGGTGGAAGACGAGCAGATCAGGCAACGGCGCGACCGTGAATGCACGCTCCGACACTTTCGTCGCGGCCGGCGCCTGCTGCAGCCACTGCGCCATCCACGCATACATCGCTTCCCGACTGTCCTTGTTGTAGTTGTGCTCGGCGGTCATTCGCACAGCCTGCACGCGGTCCGTGGCCCCGAACAATTCATAAACGGCTCGGACGGCCGGGTACTCGACTTCCATCGTCTCGGCGGTCCAGTCACCGGTGGCTGAAATCATCAGCAGCGGGCGCGGCGCAATGGTCGCGGCAATCTCGACGTTGGTCGTGCCGAGCCGGAGGCCCGGCGGGTTCTCGCACAAGCACCCCCCCTGCATGTGCAGGGAGATCATGTTGACCGGCACCGCGACCTTCACGCGCGGATCGACCGCCGCGAGGAGGAACGTCTGCGTACCGCCGCCGGACTCGCCCGTCGCGGCGAGCGCGTCGCGGCGCACGTCGGGCAGCGTTTCGAGAAAGTCGAGCGCCCGGATGCTGTTCCAGAGCTGCAGCCCGGCGAGGCTCAGCCCCCAGAGCGTTTCGCGGCGGCCGCCGAACGTGTGCGGCAGCTGCTGGCTGTCGTTGTAGCCGATCATGTCGTAGCTGAAAACGACGAAGCCCTGGCGGGCGAGGTTGATCGCGCGTCCTGGTCCGGACGTGAGCACCGTATTCTCGAGACGGCCGTAGGTCCAGTGCCCGTGCGGGGAGAGGACTGCCGGAAACGGCCCGTCGCCAATCGGCCGGTACAGATTGCCGGTGACGAAGAAGCCAGGAAGGCTCTCGAAATACACCTTCGCGACGCGGTAGCCGTCGCGCGTCACCTCTCCGAATACCGACGGGCGAAGCGGTGTCTTGTCGGGAAGCGGGAGCAGGCCGGCCGACGCCAGCACGTGCGCGCGCAGATACTCGGCGCGCGTCTTCCACGCGTCGAGCGTGGTCAGGCGCGGGGGCGGAAAGCGGTCGTCGAGCGTGCGAAGCGCCGCCTGCCGGGCGCTCAACGAAGCGGCGCCGAACGCAGTCGCGACGACCAGGCATGTTATCGAGAGCCGACGCGTCATTTGCACCTCATGCGGCTCGCTCGCTGGCCGCGAGCGCTGTGACGACGTGCAGGCGAGCGGCGAGAAGCGAGGCGAGCAATTACCAGCAAACGTTGGAAATTTCCAAGCGCCGGATGCCCCCCGTCGCGCGCGAGGCCGAATCTGTGTTACTTTCCCCGGCATGGAAAACCACGAGCTTTCCCGACGCACGTTTCTCGCCATGGCCGGTGCGATGCCGTTTGCGGCGTCCCTCCTGGCGCAGACTAAGAAAGTCCCCGTCGGCATCGAGCTCTACTCGGTCCGCGGCGAGCTGGTCAAAGACCTGAAGGCCACGGTGACCGCCGTCGCCAAGATGGGCTACGAGGTCGTGGAGTTCTACTCGCCCTACCTCGACTGGACACCCGAGGCCGCCAAGGACAATCGCAAACTGCTCGACGATCTCGGCATCAAGTGCCTGTCGACGCACAACAGCGCGCAAGCCGTCAGCGCCAACAACCTGCCAAAAACCATCGAGTTCAACCAGATCCTCGGCAGCAAGGCGATTATCGTCGCGAGCGCGGGCAAGATCGTCGACGTCGACGGCTGGAAGGCCTTTGCCGCAACGTTGACGGCCGCACAGGAAAAACTCCGGCCGCTCGGGATGGCGACCGGGTTCCACAACCATCAGGTCGAATGGCGTCCCGTCGGCGATACCCGGCCGATGGACATCCTGGCCGCCGGCACGCCGAAAGACTTCGTGCTCCAACTCGACGTGGGCACGTGCGTCGAGGTGGGCGTCGACCCCGTCGCGTGGGTCAAGGCGAACCCCGGACGCATCAAGAGTATGCACCTGAAGGACTGGGGCAAGGGCGAAGGCCGTGGCTACGCAGTGGCCTTCGGCGAAGGCGACGTGCAGTGGAAACCGCTCCTCGCCGCGGCCGAGGCGACCGGCGGCGTCGAGTACTACCTCATCGAGCAGGAGCACGCCGGACCCGACGGCGAGATCGCGATGGCCAAACGGTGTCTCGATAACTACCGGAAGCTTCGCGGCTGACGGTGCTTCGCTGAGGGTTCAAAAGGTTCATATCCCCGCCTTCTTCATGGCCGCCAGCGTCGACTCCAGGCCGAGCCGCGCGCCCTCCTCGGCGGGCATGTCCGGCGGCACGCGGCCGAGCGGCTCAGGGCTGATGCCGTCGACGTAGCCGATCTTCTTGAGCGCCTGGAAGAATCCGGCGAGGTCGATCACGCCTTCGCCCGGCATGTGGCGCTGGTTGTCGCGCACGTCTTCGGGCGGCGCGGGCTTGGCGTCCGAAACGTGCACGTGGACGATCCGCGACTTGCCGGCGGCGACGATCTCCGCCGTCGACCCTCCCGAGTGATGCCAGTGCCAGGCGTCGAGCACGACGCCGATGTTCGGGCCACACTCTCCTGCCAGCGCGACGGTCTCGGGCAGCGTGTAGATGAACGTGTGCGGGGACTTCGCGTTCGAGCGGAAGTAGACGGGGCCCAGGAACTCGAGGCCGAGCCTGATCTTCGACCGCTCCAGCACCTCGGCGATTGCGGCCACGCGATCCTTGACGAACTTGCGGCGCTCGTCCTTCGGCACCGGGCTCGCCGGCGACAACACTGCCATCATCCGGTTCAGGCCGATCGCGGACGCGAACTGCGCGTTCTCGTGGAGCAGCTTGAGCCCCTCTTGAAACGCCGCCTCGTCCGGGGTCGCGAACTGCACCGGGAGGTTGGCCACGGCAGGCTTGACGTTGGCTTCCTTCAAGAGCGCGCGCGTGGCATCGACGCCGTCCATCTTGGCCGCGTTGAAATTGACGTCGACGCCGCCATAGCCGAGCTTCCCAGCCAGGCGCACGAAATCGGGCCACGGCATCTGTCGCGTGAGCGATCCGTTGAGGGAAACATACATGCCGTCCGCGGCGGCACCGGGTCCGGCGACCCACAGCAGCGCGCCAGCCGAAGCCGCCCTCTCGAGAAACGCCCGCCGACTGACGCGTGTCATTTAGGCTCCTCTGGCGACCGTGACTACCTGCCGTCAGCCGCCGACTGCTGACTGGTGTGCTTGGCTCCCACGTTATACATGACAAACGAATAGATGTCGGCAGTCGTTTCGAGCTGTTTGGTGAGGTTGCTCGCGCCGTGGCCGGACTTGGTGTCGATTCGGATGAGGACTGGCCTGTCGGGTTTCGCCAGCGCCTGCAGCGTGGCCGCGTACTTGAACGAATGCGCCGGCACTACCCGATCGTCATGGTCTGCGGTGGTGATGAGCGTGGCGGGGTACGTGACGCCCGGCTTGATATTGTGCAAGGGCGAATAAGCATACAGCGCCTTGAACTCGTCGGCCTTGTCGCTCGATCCGTAGTCCGCTATCCAGTTCCAGCCGATGGTGAACTTGTGGAACCGCAGCATGTCCATGACGCCGACCTGCGGTATGCCGACCCGGAACAGCTCCGGACGCTGGTTCATCACGGCGCCAACCAGCAGACCGCCGTTCGATCCACCCTGAATCGCCAACCGGGCAGACGAGGTGTACTTCTTTTCGATGAGCCACTCGGCCGCGGCGATGAAGTCGTCGAAGACGTTTTGCTTCTCGAGCTTCATCCCCTGCTCGTGCCACTTCTCGCCATATTCGCCGCCGCCACGGATATTCGCTGACGCGTAAACAAAACCCTGCTCGAGGAGGGCGAGGCGGGCCGCGCTGAATGTCGGCGACTCCACGACGTTGAAGCCACCGTACGCATAGAGGAGCGTTGGATTGTTCCCGTCGAGCTCGAGCCCCTTGCGATGGACGAGAAACATTGGAACCCGGGTGCCATCCTTGCTCGGATAGAACACCTGCGTCGTCTCGAACGCATCGTCGCGATAGCCGGGGACCTTCGGCTGACGGAACACGGTGCTCCGTCGCGTCGCGATGTCGTAGCGATAGATCGAGGGGGGCACGTTCAGCGAGTTGAAGGTGTAGAACACGAATGGCGTGTCGTGGGGGCCGCCGAACCCGCCCGCGCTGCCAGGCCCCGGCATCGCCACCTCGTTCTCGAGCTTGCCGTCCAACCCGTAGACGTATGCGCGCGTCATCACGTCCTTCAAGTAGGTCGCAAACAGTTTCCCCCCCGCCGTGGAGACGGCGTCGAGGGGTTCGGGCTTCTCGGGAAGAACGTCTTTCCAGTTCGTCTCCTCGGGATGCGCGGGATCGATCAGAACCACTCGCCAGTTCGGCGCCTTGCGGTTCGTCTGCAGGAGCAGCTTGTCGTCCACGTTGTCGACCACGCCATACGAATCGTCGCCGATGACCGAAACAACCGGCCTGAACTTGGCCTCGCCCCTCGACAGGTCGCGGATGTACAGGGCGTTGCCGTCCTTCCCCTTGCCGCGTTCAGAAATCGTGAGGATCGCGAACCGTTCGTCCTCGGTCGTCTCGACAGTGTGGAAACGCTGCGGATTCGCCGTGTCCTGATAAACCAGGACGTCCTCGGACTGCTCTGTGCCGACCTTGTGGAAATACACCTGGTGGTTTTCGTTGATCGACGCCTTCTCCTGACCCTGCACTGGAGCGGGATAGCGGCTGTAGTAGAAACCGTCGCCGTGCCACGCGACGCCGGACACTTTGACCCAGTCGATCGCGTCTGGCAGCGTCTTCCTGGTGGCAAGCTCCATCACCTTGTATTGCTGCCAGTCCGAACCGCTGCGCGAGACTCCGTAGGCGGCGAATCTGGCGTCCCGCGACGGCGCGAACACGGCGAGCCTTGTCGTCCCGTCCGCCGACCAGGCGTTGGGATCGATGAGCACGTCCGGCTTGCCGTCCACCTCCTTCTGGATGAAGAGCACGCTCTGATTCTGGAGGCCTTCATTCTTTCTGAAGAAGAAATACGGCCCCTTGCGCGACGGCGCGGAGTATTTCTCGTAGTTGTTCAGCTCGATGACGCGTGCCGTCAGCTGTTTCCGAAACGGGATCTTCGCGAGATACGGGAAAGTGACCTTGTTCTGCGCCTCGACCCAGGCCTGGGTGTCCGGGGCGTTGTCGTCTTCGAGCCAACGGTAGGGATCGGGCACTTTCGTGCCGTGATAGGTATCGACCTGATCGACCATTTTCGTCCGCGGATAGGAGATCTGCTGAGCCAGAAGGGCTGACGATGCCAGCGCCGCCGCGCCGAAGAGCGCCGTACAACGAGCCGCTCGAGTGCGTCCAGTCATGGTTGTGACTCCAAGCTCATTCTGACCAACGCCCGGGGACAGATTGGAGGATTATGAGGATTATGACACCGGATCGCGGCCCGGGCTGCGCGGGATCGTCCTATTGTGATCCGGGCGAGAATTCGTTATCGTCCGCGACGGAGGCAGTCCATGAAGCAGGTCACCCAGACGGGGACCGTCCATGAGGTGGTCGTGGTCGGTTCGGGCGCTGGCGGCGGAACCGTCACCAAGGTCCTGGCCGACCTTGGCGTCTCGGTACTCCTCATGGAGGCCGGTCCGATGTTGAGCTTGTCGGACCTGAAAGAGCACATGTGGCCCTACAACGTGCCCCATCGCGGAGCGGGCCCGAAGGGCGAAGCGTACTCGGGCCGTCCGACGGGCTTCACTTACAGCGCCACCTACGGTGGCGCGCAGCTCGCCGGCGAACCCTACACCGTGGCCCCGGGGAGTGACTTCTCGTGGTTCCGCTCGCGGATCCTCGGCGGCCGGACGAACCACTACGGTCGAGTCACGCTGCGGTTCGCCGATTACGACTTCAAGCCGCGCACGCGCGACGGGCTGGGCTTCGACTGGCCGATCAGCTACGAAGACCTCGCCCCGTACTACGACAAGGCGGAGACATTCATCGGGGTCGTCGGCAGCGTCGAGAACATCCGGAGCGCGCCGGACGGTATCTTCGACAAGCCGGCCCCTCTGCGCGCGCACGACACGCTCGTGCAGCGCTCGTGCGCGAAGCTGAATATCCGCGCCGTGTCGGCGCGACAGGCGGTCACGACCTCGCCGAGAAACGGACGCCCCGGCTGCCACTACTGCGGCCAGTGCGGGCGCGGCTGCATGACGGCGTCCAACTACGCCTCGAGCTACGTGCAGATCTTTCCAGCGATGAAGACGGGCCGCGTCCAGGTCCTGGCGAACGCGATGGCGCGCGAGCTCATCACGGACGCGACCGGCAAGGTCACCGCGGTCTCCTACATCGACAAGACCGACGGGACCGAGAAACAGGTCCGGTGCCGCACGGTCGTGCTCGCCGCGAGCGCGTGCGAATCGTCGCGCCTGCTCCTCAACTCGAAGTCGTCTCGCCATCCGCAGGGGCTCGCCAACTCGTCTGGCACCGTCGGCCGCTATCTGATGGACACCGTCGGGTCGAGCATGTCGGCGTCCGTGCCCGCACTCTCGGGCATGCCGCACTACAACTCTGACGGCTACGGCTCGCACCTCTACGTCCCGTGGTGGGGCTGGGACAAACAGCAGGAGCTGGGCTTCCCGCGCGGCTACCACATCGAGGTCGGCGGCGGCTACGGCATGCCGGGCATCGGCTCGTTCACGGGCGTCGTGAACCGCACCGAGGGCTACGGCGTGAAGATGAAGCAGGCGATCCGGGACGAGTATGGCATTTCCATCAACCTCGCAGGCCGCGGAGAGATGATCCCCAATGAGCAGTCCTTACTGCGAGATCGATCCAGACGTGAAGGATCGCTGGGGGATTCCCGTGCTGCGCTTCCACTGGGGCTGGAGCGATCACGAGCTCAACCAGGTCCGGCACATGCAGGCGACCTTCCGCGCGATTCTCGAAGGGCTGGGCGGACAGGTGGCGACCGGCGGTGGGCGGGGAGGCGGGCGCGGCGGCCCGCCTGCCGACCCCAATCGGCCGCCAATCTCGCGCGGCGGCGCGATCATTCACGAGGTCGGCACGGTACGGATGGGCGACGATCCGAAGACCAGCCCGCTCAACAAATACTGTCAGGCCCACGAGGTCAAGAACCTGTTCGTGGCCGACGGTGCGCCGTTTGTCAGCAACCCCGACAAGAACCCCACGCACTCGATCATCGCGCTTGCGTGGCGCACGGCCGAGCACCTCGCGGAAGAACTGAGGAAGGCCAATGTCTGAGATCTCACGACGCGACGCGCTGCGCCGCCTGGCGCTGGCATTCACGGCCACAGGCCTCATCGACCGCGTGGCGGCCGGTGAGGTGCACGAGATGACGTCCCAGGCGGCCGCTGCGGCGGGCGGGGCTTACGCACCGAAGACGTTCTCTGCGGCGCAGTTCCGGACGCTCGAACGCCTGACCGACCTCATCATCCCTGTCGAGAACGGCGCGCCGGGTGCGCTCGCCGCCGGAGCGGCGGCGTGGATCGACATGATCTCGAGCGAGAACGAGGAGCTCAAGGCGAGCTACGCCAAAGGGTTCGCCTGGCTGGACGGGGCAATGAAGGGACGAGGCGCCACGGACTTCGTCTCCGCATCCCCGGCGCAGCAAACCGAGCTCCTCGACCTCATCTCGTACCGCCGGAACGCGTCGCCCGAACTGTCCCCGGGGATCGAGTTCTTCACGCTCGTCCGGCGGATGACCGTCGACGCGTTCTACACGAGCGAGATCGGCATCAAGGACATCGACTATCGCGGCAACTCGCCGATGGGCTCGTACCCGTCACCGACGGAGTCGATCGCGTATGCGCTCAAGCGAAGTCCGGTCGGCTAGCACAAAGAAAGTTCGAGGTCTGAAGTGCGAAGTCTGAAGTTTCGAAGTCTGAAGCTGGCGAAGTTTGAAGCTGGGCCTGTGTCTCCTGGCCGTCGCCCTCTGCTGCGAACCGCGGGCGGTCGCGAAAAGCCAACAGCATCTGCTCTATGTCGCGACGCCCGGCATCCGCAACTACGTCGAGTACCGGCGGGATCGGTCTCGTCGTGTACGACATGGACAACGGCCACCGCTTCGTGAAGCGGATTCCCACGTTCGATCTGGCCGCCGGCCAGCCGCCCGAGAACGTCAAGGGCATCGCTGCCAGCGCGAAGACGGGGCGAGTCTACGTCTCGACGATCAAACGGCTCGGCGCGTTCGATCTGACAACCGGCAGCCGGGTCTGGGTGCGCGAGTACGAGGGCGGCGCCGATCGCATGGCGCTCTCGCCGGACGGGAAGATCCTCTACCTGCCGTCCCTCGAGGGTCCTCATTGGCACGCCATCGACGCGATGAGCGGCGACGTGCTGAAGAAAGTCGTGACCGACTCCGGCGCGCACAATACGATCTACGGCCCCGACGGCCGGCACGTGTATCTTGCCGGGTTGCGATCGCCAATCCTCGCCATCGCCGATCCGCGCACGCATACCGTCGTCGGCGGCGTCGGGCCGTTCAGCGCTCCGGTTCGGCCCTTCACGATCAACGCGAAGCAGACGCTGTGCTTCGTCAACGTCAACGACCTCCTTGGCTTCGAGATCGGCGACATCAAGACCGGCAAGGTGCTGCACCAGGTGAAGGTGACGGGCTACGAGAAGGGCCCCGTGAAGCGGCACGGCTGTCCCAGCCACGGCATCGCGCTCAGGCCCGACGAGAAGGAGATCTGGCTGGCGGACGGGGCCAACAGCAAGGTGCACATCTTCGACGCGACCGTCATGCCACCGAAGCAGACCGCGACAATCGATGTCCGGGATCAACCGGGCTGGATCACATTCAGCCTGGACGGCCGCTACGGCTATCCCTCGACAGGCGAGGTCATCGACACCGCGACGAAGCGGACCGTGGCGACGCTGTCGGACGAGGCGGGCAAGCCCGTTCAGAGCGAGAAGATGGTCGAAGTCGTCTTCTCGAACGGTAAGCCTGAGGGGACCGGGGACCAGTTCGGCATCGGCCGCAAGCGGTGACAGAACCGTGTTGTCTTCGCCCGACGGTCTAGTCGAACGCGCCGCTTCTGACGCGCTCGACCAGTTCGTCGAGTGAGGCGACCCGATCGCAATCGGCGTCGGGACGCAGATTGGTTTCGTCGAGCAGGACCGCCCGCAGCCCGGCCGCGCGCGCACCTACCACATCCACCTGATAGAGATCCCCCACGTGAATCGTCGACTCCGGCCGTGCGGCCGCGCGGTCGAGCGCGATCCGAAACAGCCGCGGATCGGGCTTCTCGACGCCCTCGTCGCGGGAGTCGATGACGATGTCGACGTGCGAGGAGAGATCGACTCGATCCATGTGCGCGCGCAGTGTGCCGTTCGCGTTGGACACGACGACCAGCTTGAGGCCGTGCGCCCGGAGCGCGGCCAACGCCGGCCGCACGCCGGCGGGGACGAGCTCCCAGAGATTGTTGGCCTGGTGGTAGGCATGGAGCTCGGTCAGCGCCGCCGCGGTCTTCGGCGACGGGGGGATGCCGGCGTGTTCCAGAATGAGATCGAAGAACAGCCACCCGCGGCTCGCATCCGTCGTCGTGCCGATCGTCCGCCGGTCGTCGAGGTCCTTGCGGGCGAGAGGCTCGGCGCGCGCGAGCGCGTCGGCCGACACGTGCACACCCTGTCCGGCCAGGGCCGTTTCGATGCGCGTCCAGTTCGGGAACATCAGAACGCCGCCGGCGTCCAGGAAAACGGTTTCGAGCACGGTGTATTGTATCGTCACGAATCATGACCGACCTGACGCTTGCTCCCGACACGGACCCGACGGCCCTCTATCGCACGCGCGACGAGTTGTACGCCGCCGACATGCTGATCGCGGCTGTAACGGGCCTGGATTTCTTCACCTGGCTGGATGCGCACCCCGGAACGATAGACGACATCGCCCGGCACTTCGGCTTCGCGCGGCGGCCCGTCGACGTGATGACCACGCTCTTTGTCGCCATGGAGCTCCTCGAACGCGATGGTCCCGCGCTTCGATTGACGCGGACCGGCCGTGAGCACCTCGTCGCTTCGTCGCCATGGTTTCTGGGACCCTACTATCCCAAGGTCACGGACCGGCCGATCGCACGCGATCTGATTGAAGTGCTCCGCACCGGTCAGCCGGCGAACTTTGCCAGCCGGGCCGACCAGACCGACTGGCATCGCGCGATGGAAACGGAAGCGTTTGCCGAGGAGTTCCTGGCAGCGATGGATTGCCGCGGCCTTCTGTCCGCTCAGGCGCTGGCGAAGCACCTCGACCTCGCGGGCCGCCGGCGGTTGCTGGACATCGCCGGCGGATCGGGCGTCTACGCCTGCTCGATCGTCGCGCACGTCCCGGGACTGGTCGCGTCGGTGCTCGAGAAGCCGCCCGTCGACCGCATCGCACGACGCGCGATCGAACGCCGGGGGTTCGCCGGGCGTGTGGGCGTCATCGCCGGCGATATGCTGACCGATCCGCTGCCCCCCGACCACGACGTCCATCTCTTGTCGAACGTGCTGCACGACTGGGACGAGGACGTCGTGCGGCAGCTGATCCACGCGTCTGCCGTGGCGCTCCCCGCGGGGGGCACGATCATCGTGCACGACGCGTTCCTGAACGCCGACAAGACCGGTACCCTGCAAATCGCGGGGTACTCGGTTCTCCTCATGCACGTGACACAGGGCCGCTGCTACTCGGTCGCCGAGATGGAATCGTGGCTGCTCGAGGCGGGCTTCGCCCCGCCGCGCCAGGTCCCCAGCGCCGTCGGCAGGAGCGCGCTGGTGGCCCGACGGCTGCGTCAAGGGGCGACACGCACGTCGTAATTCTTGGTGAACGTTCGCCCATCGGTGTCCTTCAGCGCAATCGTCACCGCGATGAGTGCTTCCTTCCGCAAATTGGGCAGGTCTGTACCAGACGTCGAAGGTAATGCTGTTCGCGGTGTTGGCGCCGCTATACCGGTTCCCGCTGGTCTGCGAGATGACGTAGTCCTGGTGCTCGGTGTCCCCGCCGGTGGGAGGACTGAGGATTCCGCCGGTCGCCTGGTTGACCTTGACGGTCGCGGCCGTGATGTCGACCGGAAATGCGAGATCGAGATCGGAATCGGCGGCTTTGTCGTTCAACCGGATGGTCACGGTGAAGATCGTTCTCCAGTCGAACTCGAGAATCTCGTCGGGCTGATTGTTCCCGCGGACGACGCGGTACGTCCTGCCCGTGGAGCCATCAGCGGTCGCCGGATCGGGGGCGACCGATGCCTCGACGAAGTCGTCCACACCGAGGGTGTCGTCGGGGTCCGTTGGTGACTGACACCCGCCCAGCAGCAGCGCTGCCGCCGCCAACACCGCTACTCCATTGCACTTCTGTCTCAACATGTCGAGGTTCCTCCCGATAGATCGTCCCCGCAGGCAGCGGGGACGCTTGCCAGGCGCTGGCGTCTTTTCCCAGAGTTTCGCTGACACAGTCAGCTAAAAGGTCGTGCCCACGGCGAACTTGAACGTGCGCGCGGGCTGTGAGGTGTCGCGGTAGATGTTCCAGGCGTAGATCAGGCGGAAGGGCACGCCGATGATCGGCAGCGTCACGCGCAGCTCGGCGCCAGTCGACGTCCGAAGCTGACGGAGATCGATCGCCTGCGTGCTCGGAGAACGCCTGGCCGGCGTCGTGAAACAGGAGCGCCCGCACCTGCGGCACGACGTCGAAGTAGTACTCGGCGTTGAACAGCACGAATTTCGTGCCGCCGAGCGGGACGCCGTTCGCGTTCATCGGGCCGACGGTGCGGATGTCGGTTCCGCGGATCTGCGTTTCACCGCCGAGGAAGTAGCGAAGGTAGTAGGGCAGCTCGCTCGAGCCGTAGTTCCGGATCCAGCCGGCTTGCGCGCGAACGCCGAGCGCGGTGCGGCGCGTGACCGGGACGATAGACGATCGCCTCGAGGTCGGGCCTGATGAAGTCGGTGCGTGCCGCCGAGAAAGCCGCCCGCGTACTGATAGCGGCCGGTGAGCCGCATGCCGCTGCGCGGCGCATAGGGATTGTCGACCGTGTTGTGCACGATCGACGGCGTGATGCTGCTCTCGATGTGGCGCCCCTCCGCGAGGAGAAAGCGCCGAGCTGGTCGACGATCGGCGTCGAGCGCGGTCGCCAGCGCGGTGCTCGCCGCGGTGTCGACGACCTCGTAGCCATAGGTGACGAAGCCGCGCGTGAAGCGCCGCAGCGGCACGCCGGTCGTCAGGTTGCCGCCGGTCCGGACCTCGCTGTAGTCGACGTCGGTCGACGAGATCTGATAGTCGATCTTGCGCGAGAAGACGCTGATGCCCGCCGTGATCGGCCGCCCGAAGATGAACGGCTCGCGAGAACGACACCTGGTAGTTGTTGGCGCGCGAGCCCTTCTGCAGCGACACCGTCACGCTCTCGCCGCGACCGAGGAAGTTGCGAGGTCGTGAACGAGGCGTTGCCGAAGAATCCCTCGTTCTGCGACGCGCCGGCACCGAAGCTGATCTGGTTGCGGTTCTGCTCTTCGACCTTCAGCTCGATGTCGACCTTGTTGTCGGTCCCCGGCGACTTCTCGACGCTCACCCCCTCGGCCTCGAGCGCCTTGAAGTAGCCGAGCTGGTTCAGCCGCCGGATGCTGCTCTTCAGCGCCTGGGTGTTGAACACGCCGGCTTCGACGAGTGCCAGCTCGCGGCGGATGACGGCATCCCGCGTATGCGTGTTGCCCGAGAACGTGATCCGGTTGACGAAGTACTGTTTGCCCTCGTCGACCCGGATGGTGACGTCGACAATCGGCTCGCCGCGACTGGGACGCGGTCCCGCGCTCGTCTGGCTCGGGCTCCCGCGGCTTGAGATCGGGATAGGCGGTGAACTCGAAGTAGCCGCCCGACCCGTAGAGCTCGCGTGCGGTTTCGAGGCCCTTGCGGATGTCTTTCTGGCTGTAGGTGTCGCCGGTCCGGATCTTGAACAACGGCCCGAGCGCCTCGCGCGTTGACCACGGTGTTCCCGTCGAACGCGACCGTTCCGACGGTATACCGCGGGCCCTCCGTGATCGGCACGCGCATCTGCACCCATCGCGTGCGGCCGTCGCCGGAATCGTCCAGCACTTTCAGCACCGGCTGGCCGACCTGCGCGTTGACATAGCCGCGGTCGCGGTAGTGGTCGACGATGGCCTGCGCATCCTCCGCGAACTTGTCTTCCTTGAAGTCCCCTTGCCGTTCACGAACGTCAACAGCCCTTCGGCCCGGTTCTCCTTCAGCACCTTGGCCAGTGCCTCGTCGTTCAGCGCGCGATTGCCGAGGAACTCGACGTCGCGGATCGCGACCTTCGGCCCCTCGACGACGGTGAAGGTGACGTGGACCAGCTTCGCGCCATCGACCGCCTTCACGGTCGGCGTGACCTCGGCGTACTGATAGCCCTTCTCCGCGTACAGCTCGCGCACAACGCCGACCGACGCGCTTGAGCGTGCCCGGGTCGAGGAACGAGTCGAGGCGAACGACGAGCGATTTTCTTTGAGCGCCTCGTCGATCGCCGACTGGTCGACTTTCGTCAGGCCCTCGTAGTCGACGATCTTGACGCGCTGGCGCTCTTCCAGATTGAAGACGACGATCTTGCCGACGACGCCGTTGGCGAATCTGTAGTCGTGCGCCTCGATCGACAGGTCGTCGAGAAAGTTCGTGGCCCACAGGCGGTGGAAGTCCTCGCGAATCAGCTCCTCGGTCGCCGGCGTGAACGCAATCCAGCGCTCGCGCGACGGCTCGCTCGGCCGCAGGCGGATGTGGTAGAGGTAGGTCTGTGGCTCGATCATCGGCGTCCCGCCCTGCTTGTCGAAGCAGAGCACAAACGCGAGCACGACCGGATCGGAGCCGGCGGGCGGCTGGTTCACTGGTGAGTGACCGGCAGGCCGCACATCAGCAACGGCTGCGGCGCCGCAGCCAGGACGTCGGCCTGCGCGCGGGCAGGCGCCGGCGCAAGCGGGAGCGCCGCCGACAGAGAGAGACACGAGCGCGAGCACCGGGCGGATCATGGCGCGGCTAGAACTTGATGCGCAGACCCATCTGCGCCACGATCCGCGACAGCACCTCATCGTCCTCGCCGCGAGCCAGCCGGGCGCCAAAGCCGCCCTGGATGAACATGCTCGCGCGCGACGATATCGCCGCCTGCAGCCCCGCCGTTCCGAGGAGTGACCCGGTATCCCCTGCCTCGCGCTTGGTCAACTGGGCCCGGTACCTCGGCCCCGAGATACAGGCTGATCATCGAGCGCGGCGTGAAGTAGTAGAGGAGACCGCCTGCCGCATGGAGCGACGGCGCCCCCGATCCGCTCGGAGCGTCCTCGGTCGTCGCCGCCGAGGCTGCCACTGCCGACCGCGCCGAGGCGAATCGCGAACTTGTTGGTGATGAACCGGCAGACGTCGACCTGCGCGGTGTAGTTGAGTGGCAGCGCCTCTTCGGCGAGGAAAAGCGGTCCACGAAGCCGGACATGCCCACGAACGTCGCGCCCCGGCCTCCGACCGTTCGCGGTTCCAGATCTTCGGTCTGCGCGAGTGCGGTACCAGTGCTGGCGACACACACGATGAGCATCGTCGCCGCTGTACTCAGGAACGAAACCTGTGGCCTGCTGAACGAATGAGTCATGGACCCTGATCTCTGACGAGGCTCGACAGCAAACGGTCTGGCGTCGTCTGGTGTCGAGAACATGCGCATCGGAGGCTGGCGTCTCTCGATGCGGCGCAGACTGGTCGAGCAGGCGGATCGAACAGCCGTCATCTGCAGCGCGAGACGACGACAGTCCTCGGTCGCGTCATTACAGACGCCGACCCACGACAGACGCCGACCCACGCTTGTCAGTCTTAGACTCCGAGGAGACCCGTTTTCTTCCGGCAGGTGTATCGAGCGAGTGATCCAAGCTCGCTGGGTCGGATCTCCAAATGTTTGGTCGCGATCTGAAGACGACACCCCAAACCATTTCTATCGCATGTTCGTCGGAATCACATGCGCTCGTGCCGTGCGGGTGTGTCGTCGTAGGGTTCAGACCGTGCCTGAGGCCGTTTTCTTCCGTTCGCGGATCAGGGCTTGGGGTGTAGGCCCGGGCGTCCGTCTTTGAGAAACTTCGCGCGCACGCGGGCGACGAACTCATCAAATTTCTGGCGCTGCTCGGGCGTCAGAATCTGCCGAACGTCGTCCGCGAGCTCACCGGCGTCGCGTTCGAACTGCTCGCGTACCTGTTCGCGTAGAGCGTCGAACTTGCTCCGCCGCGCAGCGATGATGGCCGTCAGCTGCTCCTGTTGCGCACGCGTGAGCCGCAGTTCGTCGGTCAGCAACGCGGTCAGCTGTCCGGGCGACGGCATGGGCCGGGAACGTTCCTCGGCCGAGGCCGCCGGCTGCAGATTGCGGAAGAGCAGCACACCCGTCACACCCGTGGCGATGCCAGCGGAAAAGAGGACGAGGGTAAACATCGGCAACCAGATCCGCGCCGTGCGGTCCATCACCGCACCTCCTCGACTCTCTTCTCGTCCGTCGTTGAATTGCGCGCGGGTATTGAACCCCGCTTGGGTATGGCCTCCATGAGCGAGGCCCATAGGAGCGCCCGGTCGCTGAGCTCGAGGTCGACGGGGGTTTGCAGGGCACGCACTCGTGCATGCGCCCAGGAGGCCACGACGGCCGGTCGATCGGCCGATTCATCAATGGACGAGGAATCCCGATGCACGCGGTGGGTCACGCCTGCGACGAGCATCAGGCCCGCCGCCGCGGGCAAGAGGCGGACCGTCCACTTGCGCCAATCGATCCCTTGGCGGGCGCCGAGCGGCCCTTCCGCATCGAGGCGCGCGGCGAGGCGGAGCGCAAATCCTTCGGGCAGCGCTTGCTCCGGGCGCGCCGCGAGCAACCGCTTCACCGTGGTCTGGGCTTTCGCCTCGATCGAGCACGCGGGGCATCGGGCGAGATGCGTCATGAGCGCATCCAGGTCGATCGGCGCGACGCGTCCTTCGATGGCGCTCGCAATCAGCTGGATCGAGTTGTCACACGTCATGAATCGTGCTCGTCGCCCTGAGGCGACGCCTCACAAGGTTCCGTGACGGATTTCGCCGCGCGCTCGAGCGACGGTGTGACCGAAATCAACGTTTCGAGCAGCGGACGCAACCGCTGACGGGCGCGAAAGAGTCGAGACTCGACCGTCCCGCGGGGCGTCTTGACAATCTTGACAATCTCCTGGTACTTCAGCCCGTGCACGTCGCGCAACACGACCAGGATCCGCAGTTCCTCGGGGAGCGTCGCCAGCGCCTGATCGATCACCTGACGACGGAGCAGCGCTTCCTCCAGGTCGTCGCCATCCGCGACTTCATCGGCGCGGTCTGAGTCGCGGGTCGTGGCGACAAACGCCGCATCGCGGATTCGTCGTCTATCCGCGTGGGAGTGCACAACGTTGACGGCAATCCGGTACAGCCAACTCCCGAACGCACTGTCGCCACGGAAGCTCCCGATCGCGCGATAGGCGCGGACGAAAATGTCCTGGACGAGATCCTCCGCCTCGTTATCTCCACCAGTCAGCGCGCGAACGAGGTTGTATATGCGCCGGCGATAGCGCCGAACGAGGTCATCGAAGGCCTCTCGGCTGCCCGCCACAGCGTGGGTCACTAACGTCTGATCCGGATCCACTCAGCAGCTCATATAGCGTGGCGGACAGGCAGGTGGCTCCTATGCAGTTAGACCGTCGGGTTGGTCGGATTCTTCTGAGAGACGGTCGGCGTGTGGCACGTCCTCAGACGATCGACGGGCGCCGATGGTCGGCGATGGCCCGCGAGCACAAGTCACCGCCAGAAGTTTGGGCGAGCGTTCGCAGTCTAAAGCGGTGAATGCGAATCCTGCGATCACGAGTGCGCGGTGCGATCGCGACCGCGACACGCGGGTGTGGCTTCGTGCCGGGAGCCTGCCAGCGCCTGCCGAGCCTCGGAAAGAAGTCCGGATGTCCCCATCAATTCGTCGCCGCTGGCCGGCGGTTCAGGTCAGGACGAACGTCAAAGGAGGAGGCGGCACGAAATGGGTGCTCCGCGGGCTCCTCTTCGCGGGCAGTCTGGCGGCAGTGAACGGCGCCTGCGACGGCGGGGCCGGACCGTCCTCGCCCCCGGCCGCGGATGCGCAGAATCCCTGCGCCGCCGCGTCGCTCGCGTCCGGGGACACTGTTCAAGCGTTAGGCAATGCGGCTCAGACGACAGCAAAACAGAATGCGGTCGATTCTACTGGCCAGTATCGACATCTCACCGAGATCTGGAATCATCGGGCTGCTCAAGCGGCGCGGACCGCAGTAGAAGCACTCGCCGCACCTGTCGGGCCACTCGCGGCGACCAGGGACGTCGGCGAAATCGCCGTGCTCCAGGACGAAGGCGACCTGATGCTCCCGGTCAACGTTTTCGATCTCCGTGGCATCGGGCTGCAGTTCACGCGCAACGCGTCGGGCGGGTACGACGTGCGCCGGATAGACGGAACCTTTCGCTCCACCTTGGGAACCAGTCTGACTCTCGGCGACGATGACAGCACGCGAAGGGACGTCCCGTTCGCCTTTCCATTCTTCGCAGAACAGCAGACCATCGCGTTCATCAACGCCGACGGCAACATCACGTTTGAAAACGAGGACCGCGCGAGCACCGAGCGCGATCTCGCGCGGCTGTTGACCGGCCCACCGCGCATCGCGCCCTTCTTCGCGGACCTGGATCCCACGACGAGCGGCGGCCGGGTCTTCGTGCACGCCGCCTCCGATCAGTACACCGTCACCTGGTGTGACGTCCGCAGCTTCGGGTCGCAGCGCCTGACCCGCGTGCAGGTCACGCTGCAGCCCAGTGGAACCATCGAGATGAAGTTCGCGGACGTCATCAACGTGCCGGCCGCGGTTGTCGGCGTGTCACCCGGGCGAACGGGCAACTTCACGCCCGTCGACTTGAGCGCAACAGGGCCGACCGACGGCGGCAGCGACGGCTCGGGCGAACGGTTCTCGGACACGGCCCAGTTCGATACGGTCGGTGTCGCGCGCAAGTTCTACCGCACGCACCCGGATGCCTACGATCAACTCGTAATCTGGACGGACGCGGTCACCACGACGGGAAACGCGTTCGCGTACGAAGTGACCGTCGCCAACGACGTGCGCGGGATCGGCCTCTCTGTATTCGACAGCTCCGCCGACTTCGGCAGCGGCGGACGCCTCGAGAGCTTCACCGTCATGGACTGGTTGGGAAAATACCCGGCGGACCCGCTGCAGAAGTTTCTCGGGGAGAACAACACGGTGAGCGTACTCGGCCAGGAGGCCGGGCACCGCTGGCTCGCATTCCTGGAGGTCCGCGACGCCGCCGGCCGACAATCGAACGCGCTCCTCGGACGGGACCTGGCGCACTGGAGCTTCTTTTTCGATTCCGATGCGTCGGTCATGGAGGGGAACGACATCGAGGATCTCGGCGGCGGCCAGTTCAAGACCGTCGGCGCCGTGGAGCGGTATTCGCTCCTCGACCAGTACACCATGGGGCTCGTCGACGCGAGCGGGGTGCCGCCGTTCTTCTACGTGGAGAGCCCGGTGACGACGGCCCAGACAGACCGCACGTCGGCTCCGCAGGTGGGCGTGACAATCACCGGCACGCGGCGCACGCTGCTCGTTCAGGACGTGATCGCAATCCATGGCACGCGCCAGCCCTCCGCTGCGGACTCGCCCCGCGTGCATCGTCAAGCATTCATCTTCGTGGTCGGCGTGGGCAGGACAGCCAGCGCGGCCGATCTAGAGAAGGTCGATCGGATCAGGCTGGCCTGGGAGAGTTTTTTCCTTCGCGCCACAGACGGACGCATGCGCGCCGAAACGCGGCTGCAGCCTCCGTCATGAGGGAACCACGAGTCGAGTGACAGACAGAAGGCCGCACCGTGAAACCGGCGGCGCAGGGCACGCTCGTTCACATTCGGGTTCGCTTGTCCAAACGCTTCTCACCGCGAAGGGCGCCGAGCGCGCGGAAAATACTCCCATGGCTCCGCGTCCTCGGCGGACTCCGCGGGCGCGGATCTCACGATCCGCGCTCCTCTGTCTGCGCCATCCCGGTTACGCGCAGCAGGTGCAGGCCGACGAGCACGAGCAGCAGCGCGAGCAGCGCGCTCAGCCCGCTCGAGAGCGAACCCGTGCGGCTCGAGATGGCGCCGACGAGCCACGGCACCGTCGCCGCGCCGGCCGAGCCGAGCGCGATCATCGGCTGCGCCACTTTCGGCGGCACTTCTCGCGACAGCGCCGCCATCGTCACCGGAAACGACGGCGCCAGGCCGAGGCCGCAGGCCACCGCCACGACAAAGACCGGCGACGAGTCCCGCGACGCGCGAGCAGCGTCGCGATCGCCGCGCCGACGAGCACCAGCCCCGAGAACAGCGCGGCGTTCTCGAACCGCCGGCGCCAATCCGGCCGCCACCAGGCCTCGCCCGGCCGCGAGCCCGCCCCAGAACGCCGACGCCGCCGTCTCCCATCGCATCGGTCGACGGTGGAGAATCGACAGTCAGTCGGCGCGTGTACTCGGCAATCCACCCGCCGAAGGCCGACTCGACACCCGAGTAGATCGCGATGCACAGCCCGAAGATCACCAGCCGCCGCCATGACCAGGTGCCGGGCGCCGAGCCGGCGGCCTGGCGAAGGACGTGTGACGGGAAACGGGCCTCAGGCCATGCGCGCGGCCATGCGCCGAGCAGCGGACGAGACGAGGAGCAGCGCGACGCGCATGCCGGGCACGGGGTTGAACCGCGCGACGACCATCGGCCACGTGGCGGCGCCGATGCCCCAGCAGAAATTGAGCCCTCCGAGCGCCGAGGCCGCGCGATCGGGCGTGAGGCGCGCGACGATCATGTTGGTCGCGGCACGACGAACCCGAGTGCCAATGCCGGCCACGGCGATCGCGAGCGTGCCGGTGACGCGCTCGCCGAGGGCGAGGCCGGCAAAGCCGGCGGACATCAGCACGTACCCCGTGGAGAGCGTCGCGGCTGCTGCCGAGCCGCGCGACGATCAGGCCCGAGAGCGCGCCGGCCACGATGCTTCCCGCGAACTGGATCGTGAAGAGCGCGCCCGCCGCGGCGTCCGACAGATGCCAGCGCGCCGTGAGCCACGGCAGCACGGGACCGAGAACGGTCGTGACGAATCCGGTGAGGATGAAGCCGGTGAAGAGCAGCGGCCGGCCGCTCAGGTGCGAATCGCCAGGCTCGCTCATGGCCGGATCGAGAGCGAGCGAGGACTGCCGGAGCGTGTGGCCCGACGGCCAATCGATATCGCACGTGAATCTCGAAATTCTCCCACAGACGCAAAGACGCGCTCCTGTTGACATTCGACCCGAGCTTGAGAGACGCTGAGGAGCGATGTCGATCCGGAAGCGCACCGACGGCGAGTACAGCGCCCACCTGCAAGGCACGCTGGATCTGCTGATCCTGCGGACGCTCATCTTCGGCGGCAGCACGGGCAGGGGATCGCCCGCGCCATCCAGACACAGTCCGAGAACGTGCTCATCGTCGAGCACGGGTCGCTCTACCCCGCGCTCCAGCGGCTCGAGGAGCGCGGCTTCATCGACGCGGACTGGGGCACGTCCGAGAACAACCGGAAGGCGCGGTTTCTACACGCTGACGCGCGCGGGCCGCAAGGAGCTCGCGCGCGAACAGGGCGCCTGGCGGCGCGTCGCCTCGGCCATCATGCGCGTGCTCGGGCCAGAGTCGGAGACGGCATGAGGTGGGGCGTCATTCCGATGCCTCTCACTGTCCAAAAGCTCCTCACCGCAGGGCGCGCAGAGAGCGCGGAGCTTTCGTTTGTTTCTCAAAGTCTTCAGCGTGCTCGGCGTCCTCCGCGGTGAGAAGCTCTTGGACAGCACGGACAGCCGACGAAACCAAGCCTCGTCGCGCAGTCCCCTCGGCGTTGATCTCCCGAACCCGCCTTCGGAGCAAGTCGTCATCCGACGACATCACGGGAAGCACTGACATGGATGGCGCGATCCGCTGATCCACCCGCGGTCCGCTCGAACCCCGCGCGTTCACCGCCGGAACCCGGCCGACGTTCCTGCTGAGCAGTCCTCCGGCGAGCCCGCCGGCCGCTGCGCCGACGATGGCGCTCGTCCATACCTTCCGGTCGCTGTTGATCGCATCGTCGAAGGCGTGGAGCCCGATGAACACCCCGGCACCGAATCCGGCGCCGACGCCCACAAGCGTCCAGACGACGCGCTTCGTGGTCGAGCTGGTAGTGGTCCGAGTCGGCGCGGGCCGGCCGGCCGTGTCAGCCCAAACCGGCGCGTGGCACAGCAGCAATCCGACAAGGCCAAAACAGAACGCTTTGCGGAACATTCTCGTCTCCTCGTTGTTGCGGTCGGCGTATCGCACCTTGGAAGGCGTAGAAGGCCGGCCAAAAAGCTCAAGGACTTTCCAGGACGCCGGCGCAGGCACTCGCGCAGTCCGGTTCGCGATACGCCCGGGAGGAGGAGGCCACTAGGGCCGCCGGGCTTTGAGGGCCGCCAGAAACTCCGAAGGCGTCTCGACCCGGATGCCATACCGGAGTGCGGCCAGGAAGTGACGGCGGTTGTCGGTGATCACGACCTTGGCGCCGGCGGCACGGGCAACTTCTGCGATGTGCGAGTCGTAGATGCGTCCTCCCGCCGTGCCATCCTGGCCGGCGGTAATGAGCAACGCCAGCCGTTCGCCGGCCGGTAGATCGTGCACCGTCATTCTGCCGAAGACTTCCTCCTGCACGAGGCGGGCGGCGTCAGCCGGCTTGAGCCTGTATTCCGCGGGAAGACGCGTGGCAACCGAAAAGAACTCGAGGCAGCAGTGCCACGCCGTGGCCGGTGCCGGCACCGTCTTCTCGGCCACGGCGTGCATGACCGACTGCGCAGGCCCGCTCTGCGGGCCGAAGTCGACCAGGCCAGCGAGGAGCACGCTCGTGTCGAGGAAGACGTCTACGGCCATCGATTCCGCTCCTCTTCCACGAGGGCAGCGATGTCGAGCGACGGTCGAGCGTCGGCACCGACGGTCGGCCGGGCGACCAGGCGACGCCCGACCTTGATCAAGCGCGGCCCCGCGGCGACGCGCTCGAGCCGAATGCCGAGCTCGTCGACGGTGACCTCCAGCGCCGTCCCTGGCGCAAGCCCGGCGCGCTCGCGGACCACCGCCGGAATGACCACCCGGCCTGCCTTGTCAATGGTTGTTCGCATGCCATTAGTCTACCATTCGGCTGTGTGCTTCAGGCTCAGGCTTAGGCTCATGCAAACCCTCGAGCACGTACTCTAATAATCTTGTCTAGAGCCTAGAGAGCCCTCGCCTCGCATGGCTTCGGCCCAGCTCGCCGCCGTGTCTGCATTTATCAAAATCGCCCTCAGGGTCAGATCTGCATTTCAACATTCCGCCTCAGGCACCGCCCGAAAATGTTGAAATACAAGATATGACCCGACGCGCTGCAAGATCTGCCCCCGACGCTGACGGCGGGCGTCCAAGCGCTCGGGCCGCAGGCGCTACACTGAGGAAAGTGGTCAAGCTCGAGCTCCACGCGCATACCGACGACGACCCCGCCGATCGCATTACGCACTCCACCCGCCAGCTCATCGATCGAGCGGCACTGCTTGGCTACGGCGCCATGGCGATCACTCTGCACGACCGCTACTTCGACCCGGCGCCGCACGCGGCCTATGCGCGGGACCGCGGGCTCGTGCTCCTTCCTGGAATCGAGCGGACGATCGGCCGCTCGCACCTCCTCCTCATCAACTTCCCCCCCGCCTGCGCCGACGTGCGTGGCCTCGATGACCTCGCCAGTCTGAAAAGACGGTGCGGCGGGATTGTGGTGGCGCCTCATCCGTTCTATCCGATCCCGAGCGCGCTCGGGACCGCACTCGACCGGCATGCCGCGCTCTTCGACGCCGTGGAAGTCAACGCGATGTACACGCGTCTCATCGATTTCAACCGCCGGGCGATCCGTTGGGCGCATGCGCACAACAAGCCTCTCGTCGGGAACACCGACCTCCATCTCCTCGACCAGATGGGCACGACCTACTCGCTCGTCGACGCCGAGCCGCACGCGGACGCCATCTGCGAAGCGATTCGCGCGGGACGGGTCGAGGTGCGGACCGAACCGCTGCCGTCGATACGCGCCGCGCGGCTGTTTGCCGGCATGTTGTGGGGTGGACTCAAGGGGAAACTCACACGTTCGGGCGTATGATTCACGTTCGTGAGCGCTCCGGTTACCACACGATCTCTCCTCGAACTGACGCTCGCTGCATCGACGCGCGATCGACAGATGGCGAAACCGATGGCCAGCGTGTCAACCGGCTCACCGACGGCGTGAGCATCAAGCCGGTGACGACTCATGCCGACGCCGGCGCCATCGTCCCGTTCGCCACGAACCTGACGATCGCCGACGAGCTCGCGTCCTTCCTCACCGTGGCGAACACGATTCCGGCCCGTGCGTCCTCGCGCATCAACAGCGGCTCTCGCTCACCCTCGCCAGCACATCGTGGCGCATCACCGCGCCGATACGTACTCTGAAGCACGTCATGACAGCGGGCACACGAACATCCCGTTGACTCCCCCGATCCAACGACATAGAGTCGGGAGTAGGTCTCGGGAGGAGGTTCGTTCATGTTCCGCCGCGCGCCGGTCTGGCGATTCCTGATCGGCAGTATCCTTGCCGCCCTCGTCGCGGCGTCCACTGTTGCGCCGGCGCGTGCGCAGAGCGCCACCGGCTCGATCGAAGGCTCCATCGTCGATCAGACGGGCGCCGCGATGCCGGGAGTGACCGTCACCGTCGTGCAGACGGCAACCGGTCTCACTCGGACGACCGTGTCGGACGGGAACGGCTTCTTCCGTATTCCGCTGCTGCCGGTTGGCGTGTACGACGTCACCGGCGACTTGTCCGGCTTCACCTCGCGCAAAATACCGGAGCTGATGCTGACCGTCGGGCAGACGGTCACGCTTCGGATCCAGATGGCGGTATCGGGCGTGGCCGAAACCGTCAACGTGTCGGGCGGAACGCCGATCATCGAGACGAGCCGCTCACAAGTCAGCTCGACGATCACGGAAGCCTCGGTGCAGAACCTCCCCGTCAACGGACGGAACTTCATCGATTTCGCCCTGCTGACGCCGGGCGTGACACGCGACGTGCGGACAGGCGACATCAGCTTCGCCGGGCAGCGCGGCACGCTCAACAGCCTGGTCGTCGACGGGGCCGACAACAACAACACGTTCTTCGGCCAGACCGTCGGCCGCACCGGTTCGGGTCGGGCGCCGTATCAGTTCAGTCAGGACGCCGTCAAGGAGTTCCAGGTCAACTCGAACTCGTTCGCCGCGGAGTACGGCCGCGCCGGGGGCGCCGTCATCAACGTCGTCACCAAGTCCGGCACGAACGACCTGCGCGGGTCGATCTTCGAGTTCTACCGCGACAAGGCGCTCAACGCCAACAACGCCATCAACGAGTTGAACGACCGGCCGAAGTCGCCCTACCACTACCACCAGTTCGGCGGCACACTCGGCGGGCCGATCCGCCCGAACCGCGACTTCTTCTTCTTCAACTACGACGGCCAGCGCAACACGCAGCCGAACGTGGTCTTCCTGAACCTGCCGACGAACACGCCGGGGGACCCGGCGACGCAGGCGGGAATCGCCCGGCTGCAACCGCTGGCGGACAGCTGGAATCGCAAGCTGGATCAGGACGTCTTCCTGATCAAGACGGACCACGAGCTGAACGACGCCAACCGCTTGTCCTTCCGCTACAACCAGCAGAACTTCACCGGCGAGGGGTTCGAAAACGGCGGCGCGCAGAACGCGCTCGAGCACACGGGCGCGGCCCTGGTCAAGACCAACACGTTCAACGCGAGCTGGACGAGCATCTACGGCACGACGATCTTCAACGAGGTGAAATTCCAGCTGGCGCGCGACAAGGAGCCCGGGCTCGCCAACAGCGCCAACCCCGAAGGCGTCGTGCAGGAGTCGGGCACGACGGTGCTGACAATCGGCCGCAACAACTTCAGCCCGCGCGAGACGACCATCAAGCGGTGGCAGGTGGCCGATACCGCGACGTGGCTCCGCGGCCAGCACAAATTCAAGGGCGGGCTCGATTTTCAGTTCGACGACATCCTGAACAATTTCCCCGGCTTCTTCAGCGGCTCGTACACGTTCCGCACGCTCGCCTCGTTTGCCGGCGGGCGGCCGAGCGGCGCCAACGAGTTCTACCAGCAGAACTTCCAGGGTCCCGGCACGACCGGCCCCGAAACCCACCCGAACATTCGAGAGTATTCGTTCTTCGCGCAGGACGAGTGGCGGCCGCGAATCGACCTCACCGTCAACATGGGGCTGCGCTACGACCTGATGAAGACCGACCCGCCGCCGGTGCGCAACCCCGATGCGCAGCTTGCCGCGGCGGACATCGACACCAGCCGAATGGACGCCGACGCCAACAACTGGGGCCCGCGGCTGGGCGTCGCGTGGAGCCCGCCGAGCGGCAAGTACGCCGTGCGCGGCGGCTGGGGACTCTTCTACGGACGGACGCCGTCGATCATGCTCGGCACCGCCCACTCGAACAACGGCATCAACATCGTGTCGCTGACCTTCACCGGCGACGCGGTCCCGACCTATCCCAACGCGTTCAGCCAGATTCCGACCGTCGGCACGGCTGCACGACCGAGCATCTTCTATGTCGATCGGGACTTCGCGAACTCGCGCGTGATGCAGGCCAACCTCGCCCTCGAATGGGAGGTCCACCGCAACACGAGCCTCACCGTCACGTACTTGTTCGTCGACGGCGCCGATCTGCCGCGGTCGATCGATCGCAACCTCGGCACGGCTTCGTCGCGCACCTTCACCGTCGCGGGGTCCGGCGAAACGTTCCCGTATCATTTCTTCGGGTCGGATCGTTCGTTCGCCAATTTCACGCGCGTGATTGGTTTCGAATCGACCGCCGAATCCCGCTACAACGGCCTCACCCTCGAGCTGAACCGGCGCCTGTCGAATCATCTCCAGTACCGTGCCGCCTACACGCTCGGCAAGGTCGAAGACACGGTGCCCGACGCGACGGCAGTCGTCCCCGGCAACGCGGGCGACGATCTGAAGTACGCGTCGAACCCGATGAACTTCGACGCCGACCGCACCGCCGGGAACAACGACCAGCGCCATCGTCTGGTGCTCAGCGGCATCTACGACACGAACGGCTTCGCCGGGCGTGAGGGTTTCCTGGGGACGCTCGTGAAGAACTGGTCGTTCAGCGTGATTCTCACCGCGCAGTCCGGCCAGCCGTACACGGCCAGGGTCG
Source organism: uncultured Acidobacteriota bacterium (assembly GCA_963771395.1). Taxonomy (GTDB): domain Bacteria; phylum Acidobacteriota; class Vicinamibacteria; order Vicinamibacterales; family 2-12-FULL-66-21; genus DATBJJ01. The sequence continues at coordinate 142,457 of CAVYTY010000026.1, forward strand.
GCGCGGTCGACCTGAACGGCGACGGCAATACGCGCAACGACATCGCCCCGGGCACAGTCCGCAACCAGTTCAAGTTGCCGTCGATCGTCACCTTCGATCCGCGGATCGCGCGCGAGATCCCGATGGGAAACGTTCGTCTGCACCTGATCTGGGAGGCGTTCAACCTTCTCAATCGCGACAACATCAGCAGCGTCGACGCGACGTACTACAGCGTCGCGGGCACGACGTTGACGAGGACCACGACCTTCGGCCGCCCGCTCCTGAGCACCGGCGAACGAATCATGCAGCTCGCAGCGAAGATTACGTTCTGACTCGCGGTTCGCGGCTCGCGGCTCGCGAAGCGAGGGCTCGAGGAAGCTGAAGGCTTGAACCCCTGAACCCTTGAACCCCTTGAACCCCTTGAACCCCCTGAACCTCTTGAACCTCCTGAGAACCTGGTTTTTCATCCGTCTCCCATCGCCTGTCGATGGGGCTTGACACAGCCGGCGAACCGATCCATTCTTCCCATCGTCTAACGATGGGAGAAGAGGGATGGGACGGACCAATACACCACCGGATCTGCTGCCGGGCACGCTCGATCTGCTGATTCTGAGGACGCTTGCCACCGGCCCGAAGCACGGCTACGGGATCGCCGAGCGGCTGCGTCAAGTCTCCGAGGACGTGCTGCAGGTCGGCGAGAGCTCGTTGTACCCGGCGCTGCAGCGTCTGCTGTTGAACGGCTGGGTCAAGGCGGAATGGGGCGCGTCGGAGAACAACCGCCGCGCGCGCTACTACACGGTCACCCCCGCCGGCCGCAAGCGGCTCGGCGCGGAACGCGAGGAATTCGAGCGTCTCGTCGTCGCGATCCAACGGGTCCTGCAGACGGGGTGAGGCGCCTGCGGCCACGCCGAAGCGCGGAGCGCGAAGGCGGGTCGCGGCTCGCGGTTCGGAGTTCGAGGTTCGGGGTTCGGAGCGAGAAGAACGATGGGCACATTGCTTCGGCGCGTTCGCCACTGGATCCGTCACCGCCAGGTCGAAGCGGACCTCGCCGAGGAGCTCGAGACCCACCGGGCGCTCACGCAGGAACGTCTCGAGCAGGCGGGAATGCCGGCGATTGAGGCCAGGCATGCGAGCCGCCGGGCGCTCGGCAACGTCACGCTGGCGCGAGAGGACGCGCGCGAGGTCTGGACCTGGCCGTCGATCGAGCAGATCTGGCGTGACGCGCGCCACGGCGCGCGGATGCTGCGGGCACATCCGACCTTCGCCGCCGCCGCCATTCTGACGCTGGCGGTGGGCATCGGTGCGACCGCTACGGCCCTGACTGTTGTCGACGCCGAGCTCTGGAGACCGCTGCCCTTTCCAGAGGCGGACCGCCTCGTCGCCATTCACACCACGGGCCAGGAGCGTTCGGCGACGAACGACCCGGTGTCCGTGCCGGACTTTCTCGACTGGCAATCGCAGAGTCGGGCATTCGAAGAGCTCGCGGCATTCCGCTGGACCTCGCGTCACGTCCTGCGCGGCGGCGAGGCGGCCGAGTCGGTGCGCGTCATGCCCGTCACGCCAAACTTCTTTACCGCACTGCGGCGGATGCCTGCGCTCGGACGGTCTTTCGATCCCGAGGACCGCGGCTCGAGCCGCCCGGTGATGCTCAGCGACGGAGGCTGGCGCCGCCTGTTCGCGGCCGATCCCCAGGTCGTCGGGCGCACGATTGCGCTCGACGACGAGCCACACGTGGTGATCGGCGTCTCGGCGCCAGACCGCCTCGAGTTCGTCGACGATCCGGATCTCTTCCAGTTCATCAATCTGGCCACGACCGCAGCCGGCGATCGACGCGTCCGCGATCTCGTCACCATCGGCCGGCTGAAGAAGGGGGTCTCCCGCGGCGCTGCGGAGACGGAGCTCCGCACCGTCGCGAAGCGTCTCGCGGACGACTACCCGGCGGATCACGCGGGCCGGGGCGTCCGTGTCGACGGCCTGCGCGAGGCGCACACCGGATGGAACTGGCGGCCGCTCATCGTCTTTCTGGGCTCCGCCGTGGTCGTGCTGCTGCTCAGTTGCGCCAATGTGGCCAACCTGCTGCTCGCGCGGGCGGTCGACCGGCGGCGGGAATTCGCGATCCGCGGCGCGCTCGGCGGCGGCCGCACCGCCCTCGTGCGGCAGCTCGTGGTCGAGGGCGCGCTGCTGGCACTTCCGGGTGCCGGAGCCGGCATTCTGCTCGCGGCCTGGGCCCTCGCGCTCGTTTCGGCCTGGCTGCCCCCGGGCTACGTCGGGCGCGGCGGGCAGTTCGCTCTCGACCTCCGCGTGCTCGTGCCCACGATCGCTGCCGCGAGTCTGACCGCCATCGTCTTCGGGCTCGCGCCCGCATTCTTCACGGGACGCCGCGATCTGACTTCGACGCTGACACAAGGCGGCAGGACGATTGCCGGATCTCCAGCCGAGCAGCGCGCCCGGCACGCGCTGGTCGTCGCCGAAGTCACGCTGGCCCTGGTCATGGTCGTTGGCGCCGGCCTCTTTCTCAACAGCTTCGCCAGATTGACACAGCTGCCACTCGGATTCGATGCCAGCAACCGGCTGATGATGCGGATTCCGGTACTGGGGGCGCGATATGCGGAGACGTCGCAGCTTGCTGCGTTCTCCGAGTCACTCGTGGACGAGATTCGCGCGCTGCCAGGAGTCGTCTTGGCCGCAATCGGCAGCAGCGCACCACTCGAGGGGACCGACGGCACGTCCTTTGTCGTGGCGGGCCAGCGGCCAGCGTCCGGAGAAGACACACCGCGCGGGCTCATCCGGGCAGTCACGCCGGCGTACTTCCGCACGCTGGACATCCGCCTCATCGCCGGCCGCGCCTTCACGGCACGGGACGTGGACGGTGTGCCACGAGTCGCGGTGATCAACGAGCGTCTCGCGCGGCGCTTCTTCGCCGGCGAGAACCCCGTCGGCCGCGCCCTCGTCCTTCAGCCGCGAGCGAGCCTCCGGTGGGTGAAGAGTGGAACCGTCGAGATCGTCGGTATCGTGTCGAATATCAAGGATGTCGGCCTGAACGAGGTCGACTTCAACAACATCTATGTGCCGTTCGCGCAGTCCCCGGCCTCGTCGATCAAGCTGATCGTGAGCACGGGCGTCCCGGCCGAGAGTGTCGTGGAAGAAGTCCGCGGCGCGGTGCACCGCCTCGATTCCAACCTCCCTGTTGTCGGCATTGAGACGATGGCGCAGCGCGTGCGCGGCGCGATGCGCAGCGACCGCTTCAACCTCGCGCTCGTCGGTGCATTCGCCGCGATTGCGCTCGCGCTGGCGTCGGTCGGTATCTACGGCGTCATGGCGCACGCAGTTGCGCAGCGGACGCAGGAGTTCGGGGTTCGCCTCGCGCTCGGAGCCGGTCGCGCCGACATTCTAAGATTGGCCCTCGGCCAGTCCGTGGGTTTGGGGCTCCTCGGCACCGCGCTCGGCCTCTGCGCGTCGCTCGCGCTGGCGCGGGCCCTCGGCAACGCGCTCTATCTGGTGCAAGGGCAGCACGAAGGCCTGGTTTACGGCGTCACTCTGACCGATCCGCTCACCCTGTCGTGTGCGTGCCTCACGCTTCTTGGCGTGGCGGCGCTCGCCGGCCTGATTCCGGCACGCCGCGCCACTCGTGTGGATCCGGTGATAGCGCTGAGAGCTGAATAGAGGGATCGATGACCACACTGCTCCGTCGCCTCGCCTACTGGCTCCGTCGTCATCAACTCGAGGCTGATCTGGCCGAGGAGCTCGAGAATCATCGCGCGATGAAACAGGAGCGGCTGGAACACCTCGGTGTCCCCGCGGCCGAGGCCGGTTACGCGAGCCGCCGCGCGCTCGGCAACGTCACGCTCGCGCGCGAAGAGGCGCGTTCGATCTGGATCTGGCCGTGGCTCGACAGCGTGCGCCAGGACGCGGCGTATGCGCTGCGCTCGCTCGGCAGGAACCCGGGGTTCTCCGCCGCCGTCATCCTCGTGACCTCGCTCGGCATCGCCGCGACTACCAGCGTATTCGGCCTGATCGACGGACTGGTATTGAAACCGCTCCCGGTCCGAGATGCCGGGCGCCTCGTCTACTTCGCGAGTCCAGGTTTTTCGTACCCGATCTTCAGCGAAACCCGCGCGCGCGGCGCCGAGCATGTTCTCTGGCTTCTTTGCCTGGAACCTCGAGTCGGTGAACGTCGACTGGAACGGTCAGCTCGAGCCGGCCGAGGTGCTGATGGCGACCGGCGACTTCTACTCGACGCTCGGCGTCCAGGCCGCTCTCGGCCGGACCTTCAACGCTGACGATGACCGGCCCGGTGGCGGTGCGAGCGGGCTGGTCGCGGTGATCAGCCACGGCTGCTGGCAGCGCCGTTTTGGAAGCGATGGCTCGGTCATCGGCAGGATCGTGCGTATCGATCGCCGACCGTTCACGATTGTGGGCGTCGCCCCGCGCGGATTCTTTGGCGTCGCGGCAGGGCTGGCGCCCGACATCACCATCCCTCTCACGAGCCATTCAGGACTCGCGGGCGCTCACGTCTTCGACAAGCGCATGGCTGCATCTCATGGGACGGCTGCGCGACGGTGTCAGCCGCGAACAAGCCAACGTTGCGCTCAAGAGCATCTGGCCCGCGGTGCTCGAGGTTACGACGAACCCCGGCGCACCGGCCGACCGGCGGGCCAGGTATCTGGCCAGGCAGACGGAGCTCCTCGACGGGTCCGCCGGTTTCTCCCGCGTCCGGCGCCAGTTCGCCGAACCGCTGCGGATCCTCTTCGCGCTGGTCGGACTGTTGTTTGCCGTCGCGTGCGCGAGCGCAGCCAACTTGCTGCTGGCTCGAGGCGTCGCGCGCCAGCGCGAGATCGCGGTGCGGCTGGCGATCGGTGCAGGCCGTGCGCAGACTCGTGCGACAGCTGTTGACCGAATCGCTGGTGTCGATGGCGATCGCCGCCGGCCTCGGTGTGCTCCTCGCCGCCTGGGCGGGCAACGGCCTGGTCGCGCATGATGGCGTCCCGCGAAGAGCCCATCGTCCTCGATGTGAGTCCGAACTGGCGCGGTCATGCTGTTCGCGCTTTCACTGACGCTGGGCACCGTCGTGATCTGTTCGGTGCTTCCCGCGCTGCGCGTCACTCTGCTCGCCCCGGGTTCGATGCTCAAGGAGCCAGGACAAGCCGGCGGCGCAATGCTCAAACGCTGGTCGCTTGGCCGGATGCTCGTCGTCTCCCAGGTGGCGGTAACGATGGTGCTGCTGGTGGGAGCGGCGCTCTTCGTGCGCAGCCTCGCGAGCGTGTTGTCAGAGGACGCTGGCTTCGACCGCGACAAGGTGCTCGTCGTCGCAACGGATGCGGAAGCCGCCGGATACAGCGAGCGAGCGGCTGAGCGCCTTACTATGCAGCAGCTTCGCGAGCGGCTCGCAGGACTGCCGGGCGTCGAATCGACCAGCCTGTCGATGATGCCGCCGATCAGCAACGAGGACGGCAACTGGACGCAGAGCATAGCCGTCGATGGCGGACCGATGGAGGAGGAAGCGTCGCGCTATGTGTATTTCAACGCGATCTCATCGGGCTACTTCGGCACGCTGGGCATGCGCCTGCTGCGCGGACGCGACTTCGGGGTCACCGATACGCCGGCGGCCACTCGGGTGGTCATCGTCAACGAGTCGCTGGCGCGCAGGTTCTTCCCGAACGACAATCCGATCGGGCGCGTGATCAGCATCGGCCGCAGCGACCGCCGCCGGAACCTGGAGATCGTCGGCCTCGTGCAGGATGCCAAGTACCAGACGCTGCAGGAACCGGCGCGCCGCATCGCGTATCTTCCGATCGCGCAGCAGAACCTCGATCGGAATCTGTTCGCGGAAGTGCGGCCCGTCGGCCGGCCGTCGTCGATCGTCGAGCGGATTCGGAGTGCGGCGCGCGCGATGGACGCCGACGTACCGATCAGGATCGAAACCGTGGCCGATCGCATCCACGAGTCGCTCGTCAAAGAGCGGGCCATGGCCGTGCTGGCCTCTGGTCTCGGCTTCACGGCACTCGCCCTCGCCTGCGCCGGTCTGTACGGTCTGCTCGCCTACGCGGTGTCCCGCCAGGCGAAAGAGATCGGATTGCGACTCGCGCTCGGCGCCACGCGCGCGGCCGTGCTCTGGATCGTCCTCCGCGACTGCCTGATGGTCGCCGCGATCGGGATAACGCTCGGAACGGGCGTCTCTCTGGCGCTGGGGCGCTACGTGCGAACGCTGCTCTTCCAGGTCACCGCCACCGACGCGATTTCGCTGGCAACCGCGGGAGCGCTCATGCTCGCCGTCGCGGTCCTGGCCGGTTTCCTGCCCGCCCGCCGCGCCGCGACCGTCGACCCAGCCGTGGCGCTGCGAGAGTAAGGCGGGGCCGAGTCTCGACCTCGTCCTGCCTCCGTTTGGCTGTTTTTGGGCACACGTTACCCAGGAGTACGCATTCTCTGCCACCTGGAGCGCATCAGGCGGCGGGGACAGTCACGGTTGAGTGTCCCCGGGGACAGTCACGGTTGAGTGTCCCCGATGCGCCGGCGCCCGAAGACCAGGACGCCGACCAGGATGATTGTGAGGGCGAGGCCGCCCGCGATCAGCACGGACCCGGGGACGACCTCGAACACGCGTTCCGCGAAGTACGCTTGCAGGTAGCACCAGGGCGCCAGGCCGACGAGGGTGCCGACGGCGACCTTCCACGCGGGCACGCCGGCGACGCCCGCAGCGTACGAGACCAGGTCCGATGTCGTGAGCGGATTGAGGCGAAGGAGAAGAACGACCCACATCCCGCGCTTCTCGAGGAGTGTCCGGTATCGTCCGAGCTGCGATCCGTCCACACGTCTCGGCGAGGACCCGCTCCCCGATCATCTGGCCGAGCACGCAGCAGATCGCGGCGCCGACGACATTGCCGACGAGCGACAACGAACCCCCGACGAACCCACCGAAGATCGCGCCCGCCGGCGCGTAGAGCAGGGTTCCCGGAATCGGCGCGACAATGACTTCGACGACGACGGCGAGTGTGTAGACGAGGGGCGCCAGCCGGCCCCAGCCAGCGACGGTCTGGCGCACGCGCTCGAGCCAAGGGCCCTGGCCGGGCGTGCCGCTCACGAGGACGTGCACGAACCCCGCACTCAAGTACGAGTAGAGCGCCCAGCCTGCGAGGGTGAAAACGAGGATCAGGAGAAGGACGGGACCGCGACGCACGACATACTGTAGTCTGGCTCAAGGCTCGGGCTCGCGGCTCGCGGGCTCGCGGCTCGTCGGAGACCTCTCGTATCGAGGAGCGGAACCCGAGCAGCGAGCAGCGAACCGCGAGCCGCGACCCTGATCTAAAATCACTACATGAACAGCGTGAACGGACTGCACCACATCACCGCCATCTCCGGGCCCGCGCAGGAGAACCTCGACTTCTACAGCGGCGTCCTCGGGATGCGTCTGGTCAAGAAGAGTGTCAATCAGGACGACCCCGGGACCTACCACCTCTTTTATGCGGACGCGGAAGGACACCCCGGAACGGATTTGACCTTCTTCCCCTGGGCGCAGATGGCTCCGCCGCGGATCGGCTACGGGCTCGCGGTCGAGGTCGGGCTGGAGGTGCCGACGGGACAGCCTCGAGTATTGGGGAGGACGCCTCGAGCAGTACGGCGCGCGCGTGAATGCGATCGACAGGCGCGTTCGGCGAGCGCACGCTGTCCCTCGTCGATCCGCACGGGCTCCGCCTTGCCCTTGTCGAGCCCTCGGTCTCGTTGGGCCGTCGCTTCACACCGTGGGACCACAGCACGGTGCCCCCCGAACACCAGGTTCGTGGCCTCTACAGCGCGCAACTCTGGGAACGCGACCCCGCGCCCACAAGCGGATTCCTGACCGCCGTCCTGGGATTCAGGAAGATCGGCGAAGAGAACGGCTGGACGCGCTATCGGATTCGACAGCGCGACGGGCGTCGTCGACATCCGCCATGCATCAGACACGCGCCGTGGAGCGTGGGGCGTTGGCAGCGTGCACCATCTGGCCTGGCGCGTGGACGATGACGCGCACCAGCTCGCCGTGCGCGCGCAGGTGGAAACGGCCGGTCGGCAGGCCGACGCCGGTGATCGATCGCTTCTGGTTCAAGTCGGTCTATTTTCAGGAGCCCGGGGGCGTGCTCTTCGAGCTGGCGACCGACGGCCCAGGCTTCGCCGTCGACGAAGATCGCGAACATCTGGGCGAGACGCTCGTGCTGCCGCCGTGGCTCGAACCCTCCCGCGGCCGTATCGAAGTCGGTCCTGCCGCCGCTCACGCCCGCGGGGTGATCGTTCCGCGTCAGCGCTTCTTCATCAATCGATCGAACAGCGACTTCACTTCATCCTTGGCCCGATTGCGGATCGCGCGTTCGAGCGCGGACTGCGACGTCCACGAAGACCGTCGGTGACGCCACGGTCCCAGTGATGCGCGACAGGAAGGACAATCCTCTCTCCCTCGCGCGCCAAGCGGTACAGGTCGCGACCCGCCTGTGCGCTCAACTCGCGCGACAGCATGACGTTGGTCCGCAGGTTGACGGCCTGTGACGCCAGCGACAGCGTCCCTTCCCCGTCAGGTCCAGATCGCGCGACGCCAACGTCAGATCGCTCGTCGTCAGGAGCCGTCGGGCACACCGCCAGCGAGGCCGCCAGGCGCGTGAAGACTTCGCCCGAGCCGGCCGGGCGTTCGCCCGACGGCTTGCCGAACGCGAGCACGACGCTGCGGACGAGGTCGAGGCCGGGGATGCGTCCGTCGGTTATCACGACGCGCGCCGTGCCGCGCGCGCGTTCGCATCGCCTCGATCGGTTCGACGCCGGCGGCGGCGAGCGCGACCGATGCCGGCGAGCCGGCCGGTCATCGATCCCGGCGAGCCCGCAAATGCGACGAGCGCCGGGACGTCGAGATTCTCGAACGTGCCCCGCCACTCGTACCCCGGCACGCGCTGCGCCCCATCGAATTCTGCGGATCCCGCGAAGCGGCCGCCGAACACCTCCATCTTCAGGCCGTCGAGCGCGACGGCTCCACCTTCGTCATCCGGCTGTCGTTGACGAGGTTGCGTGAACGCGATGCCGAGCGCCCGCCTTGCGCTGGCGCGGACCGCAATGTCGAGCTGCAGCGGCACCATCGCCGCCGGCGGCGCGCTGGCAGCCTCGGCGACGCCTGTCCGCGGGCGCCCGCTGGCGTCGCCGCAGCCAGGAAGGCCATCAGCCCGTCGAGGTCGAGCGTCTGCGCCTCGATCGTGAAGGTTCCCGGTGCGCCGGGCCACGCTGGCGAGCGCTCCGGAGGATGACAGATCCGAGCCTTCCGACCGGCCATGAAGGCGGCTGGACCACGAAGCGATCGCCGCCGGTCAGCGACGAATCGAGATCGACGAGGAGCTGCGCGAGCCGGCGACGAGCGTGACGTCGCGCAAGCGCGATCGTCCCGATCGACTCAATCGTCAACGCCGGCGGCGCGGTGCGTGGCGCTGGGAGCGGAATCGGCGAGCGCGCCGAGGAGGCGAGCGCCCAGCGCACGTCGATGCGGCTGCGCTCGACCGAAATCTCGGCGTCTTCGACCCGGCCGCCGAGGAGCGCCCGGAAGCCCGGTCGTCAGCCGCGCCTGGTCGATCGTGACCTCGCGCGCCGCGCCGACCGTGATGCCCGTCAGCTCGAGGCCGATGCGCGGCAGCAGCCGCGGCACCGCTGCGCGGATCGTCACGGGCTGGCCGAGGGCCGCCGAGGCCTGCGATTCGACCGCCGCCTTGATGCGGTCGCCACCAAGGAGGACGCGAACCGTCAGCGCCAGCGCGACGGGCCACCGCCACGAGCAGCACGCAGCGGCGACGATGACGACCCGCCTCGGGCTCAGGCTCATCGATAATCGTGTCACATCGGCCCGGCACTCAGCACGCTGAGCGGATCGCAGAGCCGGCCGAAAGAAAACCCTTTCGCCGCGAGTGCCGGCACCATGAGCCGAATCGTCTCTGGGGTGTGACGACGGTCGGCGCGCGGGATCCTCGTGGTGACCGTCGTGGATGACGACGATGTCGCCGGGCGACGCCTTGCGGACGAGCCGGCGCGCGGTGCGCTCCGCGTCCGGGGACTGCCACCAGCTCCAGTCCCACATCCCCCAGCTCCACCCTGCGAGCCGGTAGCCGGCCTGCTCGAGCCCTTGGTACATCGAGGCGCTGCGCCAGCCCGCATGGGGACGGAACAGCCGGCACGGGCGCCTGTCCGGTGATCGACGCGATGCGATCGGCCGCGGCCGACAGGCGCGCCGCGAGCGCGGCCGGCGGCATGATCATCAGGCGCCGCGTGCCGCTGTGCAGGCCAATCGCGTGCCCCTCGTCGGCCATGCGGCGCACGATCGGCGCCGTCTCCGGTGTGATGTGCTCGTCGATGAGGAAGAACGTGGCGCTCACCCCCTCGCTCGCCAGCACATCGAGCAGCGCCGGCGTCCACTCCGGATTCGGCCCATCGTCGAACGTCAGGTAGATCGTCGGTGGCGACGCCGGGCGCGGCGCGACCCGCCAGAGCGACTTCGACGGCCGAAAGGCTTCGAAGAGGAAGGGAGCCGGCGCGGTGTGCGAGAGCACCGCCGCGCCGGCGATCAGGAGCGCAAGGATGGCCAGCACATCAGGAACACGCGGACCCGGACTGTCCGTAACGCTGCGTGGCGTAGCCGACGACGAGTCCGAGGACGCTGCCCGGCAGCATGATCTCGAGCCAGTAGTGGCTGCCGTCGGGCTGCGGAAACGCCGCCACGATGAACGCGAAGCACGGCGCCGATCGCCAGGCCCGCGACAGTCCGACTGCATCGACTTGTACTCGGTGGCAACCCAGCCGGTCAGCGCGCCAGCGAGGACGCCCTTGAACGTCGAGCCGATGACGATCCCCACGATGTCCGGCGCGACTTCAGGCGCCGAGAGGAGCGCGCTCAAGCCGTCGAAGACGCCGAGCACGCCGCCGAGCAACGAGTCCCAACACAGGTTTGTTCATGCCATGTCCTCCAACGCCTCTCTTACGCGCGCGGCCATGCAGTCTTTACTTGCCTGGATCACGAGCGAAGTCTACGGGACGCGGATCATTGGTATCAACGGAACGCGGATCACGCGGAGTTCTCCACGGGACGCGGATCACGCGGAGTTGATCCACGGGACGCGGATCACGCGGATCTCTGATCCACGGGACGCGGATCACGCGGATTCTGATCCACGGGACGCGGATCACGCGGATCTGATCCACGGAGATCGCGTGATCCGCGTCCCGTGAGATTCCTGATCCGCGTGATCCGCGTCCCGTTGATATCCGCGTGATCGCGTCCGTGAGATCGCATGATCCGCGCTCACCAGCCCGCGAAGAAGCGCGACCGCGGCCCGCATGACGATGTAGGCCAGCACCAGCAGGATCGCCGTGCGATAGGTCCGGCCGAATCTGAACCGATCCGCTCGAGCACGGTCTCGCGATAGCGCATGCGACCTGCCGATTGTCCCGATAGCGAGCGACATCCTCGGCGAGCGCCGTCACCGTCTGGTAGCGCTTCGAGGGCTCCAGTTCGAGCGCCCGCACGCAGATCGCCGCGAGCGGCCGAGGAACTCTCATGAGGCGAAGGCGTCGCCGCGGGTCGGCGTCGGGAATGCCGATCGGTGAGCAGCAGAAACAGAATCGCCCCAAGCCCGTAGACGTCCGCCCGCTCGTCGACGTCCGCCGACCTCCCCACGCGCCTGCTCCGGCGCCATGAACCCCGCCGTCCCGATGACAGTCCCAGCCCCGGTTTCGACCGGCAGCAGGACTCGAGGACTCGGACTGTCGACTGAGACTCGGACTGAGACTGTCGACCGACCGTCGACTGGAACTGCCGACTGAGACTGCCGACTGTGACTGACGACTGCCGACTGCCGACTGTCGACTGTCTTCGCCACCCCCCAATCCATCACCATCACTTCGCCGAACGCCCCCACCATGACGTTGTCCGGCTTGAGGTCGCGGTGGATGAACCCTCGGGCGTGCGCGAAGGCGACCGGCTCGCAGATGCGTTCGAAGATCCGCAGCCGCTCGGTCAGGTCGGGCACGTGCCGCAGGTGGTCGCGCGAGCGTCTCGCCCCGGACGCGCTTCATCACGTAGAAGAGCCGGCCGTCGGCGAGCCGGCCGGCGTCGTGGATCGGGACGATGCCCGGGTGTTCGAGCCGGGCGAGGACGCGCGCCTCGCTGCGGAGCCGGCGTTCGAGTCTCGCGCTGGCCAGCGCGTTGGGAATCTTGATCGCCACCTCGCGCCCGAGCTCGTCGTCGATGGCGAGGAAGACCGTTCCCATGCCGCCGCGGCCGATCTCCTCGACGACCGCGTAGCGGCCGGACTCGAACTCCGGCCAGCGCCCGAGCGCCCGCAGCCGGGTGACGGCCGCGTCCGACAGCCCGCTCGGTGAGTCGCTCACTCGACTGCTCACTCGATCTCCAGGCCGAAGAGGTCGCGCGCCTCGCGGCGGAACTCCTGATCGCTGCCGCACAGTCCGCGCAGCGCGTCGAGCGCGCGTTCGCGGAAGCGGCGCCGCACCTGCGCCAGGTTGTTGGTCACCTGCGTCTTGCGTCAGCCCGAACTCGCGCGGCGAGCTCGGCGTAGCTCACGCCTTCGGCGGGAGCGAGATCGTAGCGTTCGAAGAGGGTGAAGGGAATCGGGCGGCCCCGCTCTTGGTACTCGGCGCGCAAGATCGTTCACCGTCTTGTCGAAGAGCGCGCGGACGAACTCCTGGTGGAAGAACTCGTCGGGCTCGGGCATCGACGGCGAGGCTGCGGGACGCCACCTCGCGCTCGGCGCCGTCGAAGTCGAGCGGCAGCGTCTGGACGCCTCCGCCGCGCTTCAATCGCGAAGAGGACTGCCGCATGTTCATGACGAACCGGTCGGCGCACACGCGGACGAACGTGCGGAAGCGGGCCTTCCCGGGCTCGTACCTTTCGAGCCACGACTTTCTGAAACGCGTCGGCGAAGAATCCTTGCGTGAGATCGCGGGCGTCCTCGGCGTCCAGGCGCCAGGTGAGCCGCAGGTGTTTATAGACGGGCTTCCAGTAGCCGGCCACGAGGTCGCCGAACGCTTCGCGCCTGGTGTCGGGATCGGCGTCGCGGATGCGCTCGATCGCCGAGTGCCGGGTCGCTGGAAAACCGCCGCTGGAGCGCATGTCATCAGGTTCCATTACGCGCCTCCGGCGCCGTGTGTACTGCATCCCAGGCGTCGGGCGTGCAGCGATCGCGTAAGGGAACAGGGAACAGGGTTATCATATCCGCCTCGCGAGGCGCCTGCGGCCCGGGCGGCCTTCGCCAAGAGACCGAGGGCTTTCGGGCGCGCTGCGGAAGCTTGTATGCTGTTCGAGTATGCCGTCCCGGCCACGTGATGCCCATGCGATGCCCAGATCGATCGGCTTTACCAGCTCCCCCTCGATGAGTTCACGGCGGCGCGAAATGCGCTCGCGAAGGAATCGGGCGCCGCGGCCGCCGAGATTCGCGCGCTGCAGAAGCCGCCGATCGCCGCCTGGGCGATCAATCAGGTGTACTGGCGCGGCCGGGCGGCGTTCCACGGCTGACGGCGGCCGCCGCGGCGCTGCGTGACGCGCATACCGCAGTCGTCATCGGGAAAGCGCGCCGACTTGCGCGCGGCCGGCAAGGCGCACGAGGACGCGCTCGAAGCGGTGGTGAAGCTGGCGGTCGCGATCCTGCGCGACGCCGGGCAGCCCGCAACCGACGCCACCAGGCAGGCCATTGCCACAACGCTTCGCGCATTGCCGCGCCGCATCGGATCCTCCTGGCCGCCTCACGCAAGCTGCTGCAGCCAACCGGATTCGAGCTGCTGGCGGGACTGACCGCGGGGAGGCCGCGAGCCCGGCTCGACCCGCCGCACCGGCGCCGCCCGAGGTGGCGCCCAAAGGCGCAACGGTTTCCGCCGCGCGGCAAGGACGCCGCACGCGAGAAGGCGGTGGCCAAGGCCAAGGAGGCCGTCGCCGCCGCGCTCCGCGCGGAACGCACGGCGGAACAGACACGCCCGGCGCGAAGAGTTCGAAGCCGCGCGCGCCGCGCGCGAGGCCGAACGCGCCGCCAGCGATCTCGCCAAGGCACGCGAGGCCCTCGAGGCAGCGCAGGAAGCCGTCGAGACCGCCGAGCGCGAGGCCGAGACCGCGACGCGCAAGAAGGACGCCGCGGCGCGGCGCATGCGCGAAACCGCCGACTCGCTCGCCGCCGCCAGAGTCCGCAGCGAAGCCGCGCAGGCCACCCTCACGCGCGTCTGACCGTCGTCGCTCCGTGGTCGGGATCCGCCACCTTCTTCTCCAGCCGGCTCACGAAGAAGACGGTACATCGCCGGCACATTGGCAGATGAACGGCAGGCAGAACAGAGACAGCAGCGCCTGCGGCCCGAGCGCGGCGCGAAGTCGCCGCGCGAGAGCGAGCGGGGGTGGGGCCCCGCGAGCATTGATAAATGCAGACAAGAGGCTTCAAGCCACCTCGGCGTTTCTACCCTTCATGAAGACCCGCCCGCAAGCTCACAGGATTTCGTGGCAATCGGCCGGCCTGGCGCTCGCCGCCGCGGGTGTGCTCGCCTGGGCCGTGGGGTTCCTCGTCGGGCTGATTGTGCGATTCGTGTTCGGTTCGTGACGGGAGGACGTTTAGTTCAGGAGAGCCAAGGATGGGCTTAGCAAAAACGGCACAGGAGTTGATAGCAAACGACCGAGGATAACCAGCAGAGCAGATCCCCGAAGAATTGAGAGTCCCGGCGGCCACACCGTACATGCCGCGTACACTCGAAGAGCTTCGCGAGTGGGTCAGGCAGAACCTGAAACTGGATCTCGAGGGTGAAGCGCGGTTGTTCGAGATTGTTGATCAGGTGGTCGCCCGCCAGCGGCAGATGGTCGAGGAGTCGAAGCACGAAGCGATTCAGGCGATGAACGAGGTTTTTACGGCCAAAATGGCCCGCCTCCAGACCCAGCTGAGCGAGAAGGACGTCACCGTCAGCAACGTCGCGCGATACTTCGAGGAAGTCGTCGCCGACCTGACCGACAAGGCCCATCGCGACCCGAAAACGAAGCTCCTGAACTTCAACTGGTTCATGGAACGAGTTGAGTCGTATCTCGCTGTCGAACAACGAGTTCGCTGGTGCGGTGTCGGGGTTGTGGACATCACCGCTTTCAAACGCTACAACGACACGTTCGGCCACGCCGTGGGCGACCTGATCATCGAGCGCGTCGCCCGGATCCTCTCCGATCAGATCCGTTCGGACGACTTCCTCGCGGTCGAACGCCTCGCCGACGCAAGCGGCCTTCACGCTCGTTTCGGCGGCGACGAGTTCTGCTTCCTCATCCCGCAGCTCCCAGGGTGTCACCAGGCCACGGAGATTGCCGAGCGATTCAGACAATCCGTCGCAGCGCACTCCTGGGGGAGTGAAGACGAGCGCCTCGCCGATAACCCTGTCAGCGTCGACGTGGGCGTCGTCTGCTTGAGGCTGGGATCCATCGCCGAGCGTCGTGGCGTGGCGCGACGGCTCGCGGCCGAGCTGATTCAGCGGGCTGACACGCTCATGTACGAGGCGAAGACCCGACAGTCCGGCCGGGTCCACGCCACTTCCGTGGCGATCGAGAACGGTGTCCTGGTCGACATCGACACCGGTACACAGCGCGGACCCGTGCGGGTTCCGAACCTCCGCTGATTTGCCCCTGCTCAACCGCGGGTGCTAGAATCCAGAGTTACTCGATGTGTCCAGCGCCCACGTACTTGGGGTGCGATTGGACCATATCGGCGTAATCCTGTTCACACGCTCGTCGTGGTGGGTGTAGCTCAGTGGCAGAGCGCCGGACTGTGGCTCCGGAAGTCGCGGGTTCGAACCCCGTCATCCACCCCACCTCAAGAACCACTCAGTAACGCCAGGTCTGCAGTTTCTGCAAACGCGCTGTACTCCTTCGCGAACACGAGACCCGTGATCGCGGTACGTGGTTCGGTCGAGGTACACCGGACGTGAGGAGCCAGAATGCCCAACAAAACGGCACGCTACGCCACAAAGTGGTACTGCGCGGGACTGGCGCAACCGAAAACCAATCCTCTACGCCATCTCGATCTCGCCGATTCCTACCCTCCCCGTTTTGCGAGAAGCCATCCGTCTGGCTAGCCCATCAGGGGTCTGGGTCGGTCACGCCTCGCGCGGCGTGCGGCGGCGATCGAGCTTGAGCAACACCAACGGTTCGAGCGTCAAACGACGCGTGAGAATCTCTCGCAGTGTCCGGATAAAAACACGACGCTCGGCGCGTCTGACAGCGGCACGTGCGAAGAGTGCCTGAAGAGACTCACGGGTCGGAGGGGAGCGATGACGCGACATGTGATTGGAAATGCAAGAAACATGACGCGTGGACCTCAACAACGAACGGACGAGATCACCCTGCGTTCTCCGGGACGATCGACGGCGTGTGCTGTCTACCCGTTCCCCAACTCGATTGTCGGAACGATTCGGTACCGCGCGCTTGGCGGCTGACCCGGCTCTGCGTTGTCGTACATGAATGTGAAGTCGTGGCTGTTGAAATGATCGAGCCATTCGGTCCAGGAAATCTTCCGGAAAGGGCTCACTCCCGGGAAATTGAACCGCAGGGCGGTGCCGCCATCCGCGACCTTCATCGCGGGCGCCGGGCCTGACGCCGTTTCCTCCGCCGTCGCGGGCTCGGCTGCGACGCGCCGCGCCCACGCCCGGATCACCTCGTGATCCCGGGTCGAGAGCGCGGTCGCGCCGGGCTCGGGCGCCGTCTCACGCGTCACGTTTATCGGACGTTTCACTACCAGCTGGGGTCGTTCATTCGCCACTCCGTCACCTCACACGTGTCCGCAGTCGAGCAGTGCCGCCGGAGCCGCCACTCGCCTCGACAGATAAACCCGGCCAACCATGTCACGTGCACGCCGCATGCCGGCGTCGACACCCCAGCCTGAAGCCGCCACGCACCAGGCCGTCGTTTGTGTAGACACGCTACGCAAGCATGAAGTAGTCTCCCTACAGAACAGGACGGGACCTTCATGACGCGGCAGTTCTTCTCGCGCCTTCGCTCGCTCTGGAATTGGAACCGCAAGGAATCGGAGCTCGACGAAGAGATCCAGTTTCATCTCTCCGAGGAGGCGGACGAACGGGCCGCCGCCGGGCTCGACTGCGGCCCAGGCGCGAGTCGCGGCGACCAGGGACTTCGGCAACACGACCCTCATCCGCGAGGCGACGCGCGACGCCTGGGGCTGGGCGTTCGCCGAGCGCCTGATCCAGGACGTTCGTGGCGCGCTTCGGATGACGCGACGAGATCCGGGCTTTTCCGCGTTGGCGGCGCTGACGCTCGCGCTCGGCGTTGGAGCGACGACGGCCATCCTCAACGTCGTGGAGGGACTGCTCCTGCGGCCGCTGCCGTTCGCCGACGCCGATCGGCTGGTCGTGCTGTTCGCTACCAATCCGAAGCAGGGCGTCTACCGGGACACCACTTCGTTTTTCGACATCTCGGCGTGGCGAGACGAGAGCCGCGCGTTCACGGACACCGCGGCCTACCGGCGGGACCAATTGAACGTCACCGGCGACGGCCCACCCGAACCCGTCACGGGCTTGCGCGCCTCCGCTGGACTGTTGCGAGTGCTCGGCGTGAGCCCGGCGATCGGCCGGACATTCGACGCGAACGAGCAGCACGCCAACGCTGCCGTCGCTTTGATCAGCCACGGGCTGTGGACGCGGCGCTACGGCAGCGACCCCCGCATCCTGAGCAGAACCATTCTCCTCAACGAGGTCAGCCACTCGGTCATCGGCGTGCTCCCATCAGGCTTCCAGTTCCCGGCGTTCCAGGAGACGGACGTGCTCCTGCCCGTGCCCGAGCGTCCGTGCCGCAGTTGCGGCTACCTCCGTGCTGTCGCTCGATTGAAACCGGGCGTGCCGGCCGCCACTGCCCAGGCCGAGCTCGACGCGATTGCCGCGGGCCTGGAAAAGGCGTTCCCCGACTCGAATGAAGGCCGGGGGGTCAACGTGGTGCCTCTTCAAGACGTGGCGGTGGGACCCGTCAGCACTCCGCTGCTCGTGCTCCTGGGGGCGGGCGTATTCGTGTTGCTGATTGGGTGCGGCAATGTGGGCAACCTGGTGCTGGCCAGGGGCATCGCCCGCCAGCGCGAGCTCGCGGTACGAAGTGCGCTCGGTGCCGGCGCGGGCCGTCTCGTTCGGCAGCTGCTGACCGAAAGCGTCTGCCTCGCGCTCATCGCCGCGCTGCTGGGAGCGGTCCTCGCCGTCCTGGGGAGCGAGCTGCTGGTCGCTTCGCTGTCGCAGCGCTTCCCCCTGCCGGAGATCCCCTTCAGCTGGACGTTGCTCGCATTCGCCTTCGTCATCGCCGTGCTGTCCGGCCTCCTGAGCGGACTGCCCCCGGCGCTGATGGTCTGGAAGGCCGACGTGAACCACGCTCTCAAGCAGGACGGCCGGAGCCAGACTGGGGGCGTGACGCAGCATCGGCTGCGGAACGCTGCTGGTCGTGTCCCAGACCGCGCTCACCGTCATGCTCCTCATCGGCGCCGGTCTCCTGGTGAAGAGCTTCATCCTGCTCCAGCAGGTCGACATCGGATTGAACCCGCGCAACGTGCTGACGGCGGACCTGCTGCTTTCCAAACGCTACGCGGATCCCGGCCGCGGCGACACGTTCATTCGCGAAGTGCTGGACTCGATAGCCGCGTTGCCGGGGGTTCAGAACGTCGCCGTGCAGAGCCAGTCGCCGTTCGAGGGCGCAGGAAAGCGCGAGACATTCACGATCGAAGGGCAGCCGGATCCCGGACCTCGCAACGGACACGCGGCGTACTGGAATCTCGTCGGGGGCGATTTCTTCCGCGCTCTGGGCATCGCGATCGTTCGCGGGAGGGATTTCGACCGGCGGGATACGGCAAACAGCCCTCCGGTCGCGTTGGTCAACGAGACAATGGCGCGGCGTTTCTGGCCGAACGAAGACGCCATCGGCAAGCGGCTTCGGCTCTACTATGACAAGGACTCGCAGCGGTGGCTGTCGATCATCGGTATCGTGCGCGATCCGCGCTACAGGTACGACGAGTCGACGCCACAGATCTTCCTGCCGCACCAGCAGCATCCCTTCCGTTCGCTGGCATACACGCGAGAACCGTTCGTGTCGCTCATCGTGCGCACGGCCAGCAACCCGGCTCGGGATCGCCACTGCCGTGCAGTCGGCAATCTGGGCCGTGGACAAGGATCAACCCGTCCTGAACCTTCAGCCCATGGAACAGATCCTCTGGCAGTCGGTCGCCGCGCCGCGTATCTACATGCTGCTCCTGGGCATCTTTGCCGCGATCGCTCTCGTGATTGCCTGTGCGGGCATCTACGGGGTCAGCGCCTACGCCGTCGTGCGTCGGAGGCGGGAGATCGGGATACGGCTCGCGGTCGGTGCGACGCCGGGACAGATAGTCGCGCTCATCTTGCGCCACGGCATGGTTCTCATCCTGATTGGGGTGGCCATCGGCGTCGCGGGATCGCTCGCGCTGACGAAGACAATTGCCGGGTTCCTCCACGGGATCACCGCGACAGATGCTCCGACGTTCCTGGCCGTGCTGGTGCTGTTCGCGGTTGTCGCGTTGCTCTCGACCTACGTTCCCGCACGCCGTGCAGCGAGGATCGATCCGACCGTGGCCTTCCGGTACGAGTGATCGCGTTCGCTTCTCGCGGCTCGCTGCTCGCGGCTCGCTCCTCGATCCTGGCGGGCCGTTCCAGATTTGCGAACAGCGAGCCGCGAGCCGCGGGCCCTACCCCACCTTGACCACCATCATCGTCGCATCGTCGAACGGCTCGCGCGCGCCGCGATACTCGGCGATCACGCGTCTCGACGCGCGCGAGCAGATCGTCGGCGCCGGTCGCGGAGACCAGCAGGCTCTCGAGCTTCTCCGCGCCGAACATCTCCCCCGCCTCGTTCTCGGCTTCGACGCAGCCGTCGGTGTAGAAGAAGAGCAGGTCGCCCGCGGCGAGCTGGACGCGGGCTTCGGCGTAGCCGCGGCCGGCGAGCAGGCCGACCGGCAGGCCTGACGACGACATGCGTTCGAGCGCGCCGGCGGTGCGCAGGATGTACTGCGGGTTGTGCCCGGCGTTCACGTAGCGCAGCTCGCGCGTCGCCGGGTTGAGGATGCCGACGAACAACGTCGCGTAAATCGGGCCGGGCGTGTTGCCCTCGATGTCGACGTCGATCTCCCGCGCGATCGCGTCGAGATCCTGGCCGAGCGCGAGCCGCGTGCGCAGCGACGCCTGGATGTTCGCCATCAGCAGCGCGGCGCCCACGCCCTTGCCCGAGACGTCGCCGACGAGCAGCGCAATCCGTCCGTCGCTCAGCGAGAAGTAGTTGAAGAAATCGCCGCCGACTTCCTTGGCCGGCACCGACACGCCCTTGATCTCGGTCAGCCCGAAGCGGAGAGGGCTCTGCGGCAGCATGTCGTGCTGGATCTGGCGGCCGAGCTCGAGCTCGCGCTTGATCCGCTCCTGCTCGACCGCCGCGCGCTGGTGGAGCTCGACGTCTTCGGCCATCTGGTTGAACGCCGTGGCGAGCCTGCCGATCTCGTCGTTGGATCCGACCTTGACGCGCGCGCTGTAGTCGCCGAGCGCGATGCGCCGCACGCCGTCGCTGAGCGTCGACAGGTTCTTCGTGAGCCGCGAGGAAAGGGGGACGATCGCCGATGAGCGCGAGGCCGATGAAGGCCAGGCCGAGGCCGGCGTTGCGCGCGCTCGTCCGCCGCAGCGTCTGCAGCGAATCGCCGACCGGACGCGCGATGCCAAACCTCAGCCCCGATCCGGTCGGATCGGCCGTCGCGACGACGATCCAGTCGCCCACTCTGGTCGTGCCCGCCGGCGCGTCGGCCTTCGTCACGCTGCCGCCAATCGCTTCGAGCTTCTTCTTGTCGTCTTCGGTCTGCGTGTAGAGGCGCCCGTCCTTGCCGACCGCAAAGGGAATCTCGCCGCGATCGCGCCTCGTCGTCGTCAGCACCGTGGCGAGCAGGTTCGGCAGGTTGACTTCGGCGTTCGCGGCGCGCACCACCTTGCCGTCGCGCTCGAAGGTGACGTCGAGCCGCGTGCCCGAGAGCGCCGTCTTTCGCCGCGCGGGAGCCGGACGAACCGCAGCGACGGGAGCCGCGGGGCGCACGGGGGCGGCTGCGGCGTGGCCTTGACCGCGGCCGCCGCCGCCTGCGCTTTCGCGTCCGCCGCGCGCTGCGCTTCGGCGACACGTTTCTGCGCTTCGGCCGCGCCGAGCTGGATCCCCTGCGCGATGCCGAGCATGCGCTGGTTGACCTCGGCCATGATCCGCTGGCGTTCGACTTCGGTCAGCTTCTCCCACTGCCCTTCGGGCACGAACTGGCGGACGATGTCGCGCCGCATCGGTCCGACGTCGATCGTGATGCGATCGCGTGGCGCGGCGTTGGGATCGAACGTGGCCTCGGCGCCCGGCGGGAACCGGCGATCGGGGAACGCCGGCGGTGGCGGCCGGGCGGTGGCGGCGACACCGCGGTGGAGGATGTGCGCGAAGTCGCGTCAGCCGACGCGCTGTCGGTCGTCGGCACTACCGCCAGAACGCTCGCGGCTGCGATGAATCTGCCGGAGCCGACCGAGCGCCGCCCGGACGGCGGCCGAACGGGGCATCGACACCGTGCAGGCGCTGGCCGGGCTGCCGGCGGCTGTTGGCGGCGTTGGGCTGGCGCTGGCGCCGGCAGTGCTCCTGGCGCAGTCGCGGGCCGTGTCGCTTCAACCGTCCACCGCGACCGCCGTCGGCACCCCGATTGCCGTCGCCACCGCCCCCACCGAACCGGCCCTGGCCGGGCCCGCCACCCGCGTCGGGGGGCGAAGGCCGCGCAGCTCGATGTTGTCGAGCAGCATCGCCATCTCGCCAAGCGCCTGCGCGACCTGCATTTCCTGCGTCGGCGCTGGCGCACGAGCGCGGCGGCCGCCTCAGCTGCCGTCTCGGTCTGCGGCCAGCGCGGCGCTTCTGGCGCTCGCTGCGGCGCTCGCTTCGGCGCGCGCTTCGGCGACGTCCATCAGCCGCACGACGCGCTCGCTCAACTGCGCGGTCACGACCTGCATCCGCTGGCTGAGCTCGCCCGCGAGGAGCTCGGCCTCGCGCCCGGCCGCTTCCCGCATCGCCCGCGCGTTGCTCGCATAGGTGATCAGCGTCACCGCCGCGAGCGGCACGACCGACAGGAAGAAGAAGGCGACGATCAGGCGAAGGCGAAGGCTCATTCAGATGAAGCTTACCGCGCGCGGCGCTTCGCCGCGACTCGGACCGGCTTCTCTATGACCGCCTTGGCGGCCTTTTTCTTCCCGGTGCTGACGCGGTCGAGGCTCTGGCGCAGCGCATCCATGAGGTTGACGACCTTCGGCGGCGTTTCCTCCTCGGTCGCCACCACTTCCTGGCCGGCGACCTTGGCGTCGATGATCCGCTGCAGCTCTTCCTGATACTTGTCGGTGTAGTCCTTGAGATCGAGCACGCCTTCGAAGTTCCCGATGACCTGCTTGGCCATCTTGATTTCCTCGGGCTTGACCTTCGCCGGCACCGTCTCGAGCTCCTCGATGCTGTCCATGCTGCGCACTTCCTTCGCGTGGCGCATGGTGTACATCACGAGCCCCTTGTCGCGCGGCTGGACGGCCACGAGATACTCGCGGCCGTAGAGCGCGAGCTTGCCGATGCCGGCCTTCCCTTTCATGCCCTCGCGGATGACCGCGAACGCCTCGCGCGCCATCGGCCCATCCGGGGCCAGGTAGTACGGCTTCTCGACGTAGATCGGATCGATCGCCGACGCGTCGGTGAACTGGACGAGGTCGATGACGCGCGTCGACTCGGGACGCACCTTCGCCATGTCGTCTTCGGTCATGACGACGTAGCGTCCCTTTTCGAACTCGTAGCCCTTGGAGATCTCCGAGATCGGCACTTCGCGCTCGTGCAGTCGGGCACCAGCGCTTCTGCTGAATCCGCGTCTGACATTCGGTGTGCAACTGGTTGAAGCTGATCGTGGCCGCCGCGTCCGTTGCCGGAAAGACGCGCACGGGGATCGTCACCAGGCTGATCTTCATGAAACCTTTCCACGTTGGGCGAGCCGCCATCGAGTCTGCTCCTTGTTTGCTGACGTGCCTCGTCCGCCTGCGGGGCGCGCCGAAGCACGTCGCGAGCTACCGCAACGCTTCGGCTCGCTCCGTCAGTAGCCGCGTCGGCGCGTCTTCCAGGCAGCCCTGATTATCGGCCCCCGGGCCATGTTTCGGTACCGAGTGTACAATTTTGCACACCGCCAGTGGCCGCTGAGTCGAGCGGCGGCCGTTACCTTCCGGCCTGCCGCATTGGCTGTATCTCGTTGAAAACAAGTACATTACGGCCCGATGGCCGACGTCGAGCTTACAATGCTCAGGCGCGGAAGGTTGTTGATTAATCTCGCCAATTGGTTGAAGATGTTGGCAGTCGGTTACAGAGTATTCGGAGATTGAGCGGATCCGGACTTGGGGCATCCTCCTCCCGCCCCGACCTGGGTCGTCAGTCTCCGAATACTCGGTAATCGACCCTTCCTTCCTTCTCTTTTCTCCTTCCTGTGATCTGGCGCGAAAAGCCCGGCGGCGCGCGACCGATGCTCGCCACACTTGCCGATCCGCCGCTCTCCGGCACGCATCTCGTCTTCGAACCCAAGTACGACGGCATTCGCGCGCTCGATTGAAATCGAGCCCGGCGCGGCTCCGCGCGCACACCGTGCGCGTCTGTGGTCGCGCCTCGGCAACGAGAAGACCTCGCAGTTCCCTTCCATCGTCTCCGCGCTCGCCGCGTTCGGCGCGACGTCGGCGAGCCGCTCGTCGTCGATGGCGAGATCGTCGCGCTCGATGCGAAGGGCCGCCCGATCGGGATTCCAGCGGCTGCAGGGCAGGATTCACCTGAGCGACGCGAAAGACGTCGAGCGCGATCGACCGCGAGCAGCCCGTCGCCTTCATCGCGTTCGATCTCCTGCGCGAGGGGAAGGACGATCTCCGCGGCCTGCCGCTCGTCGAGCGCCGCGCGCGCCTCGAACGGTTGTTCAGCGACGAAGTCGAAGTCGAGCACGATCCGCATCAGCGAGCAGGTCAAGGGACGACGGCCGCGCGCTGCACGCGCGCGCGAAAGAAGAAGGATGGGAAGGGCTCATCGTCAAGGACGGGCAGTCGCCGTACCAGTCGGGCCGCCGCAGCCCGTCGTGGCGCAAGCTCAAGCTTCACCACGAGCAGGAGTTCGTCGTCGGCGGCTGGACCGAGCCGCGAAACACGCGGCAGTATTTCGGCGCGCTGCTGCTCGGGGTGTACGAGCACGGGGCTCAGGCGGGCGAGCGCTCGACGCTCGAGCACAGTCGAGCTGGTCTACGTCGGCCACACGGGCACGGGATTCGATCAAGCCGAGCTCGAGCGGGTGTCGAAGCTGCTCAAGGCGCGCGCAGACGAAGCAGTCGCCGTTTGCCGACAAGATCAAGAGCAACGAGACCGCGCACTGGGTGCGGCCCGAGCTCGTCGCGCAGGTGCGCTTCACGGAGTGGACCGACGACGGGAAGCTGCGGCATCCGGTGTATCTGGGGTTGAGCGACGACAAGAAGCGCGGAGAGTGTCGTGCGGGAAGGCCAGGGCAGCGTCGAGTGAAGCGGTGACTAAACAGCCAGCGCCTGCGGCCCGAGCGCGGCGCGAAGTCGCCGCGCGAGAAGCCCCTGGGGGTGGGGCCCCACGGGCATTAAGAAATGCAGACAGAGACGCGGAAGCCAAGCCGCCGCAGCGCGCGAAGTTCAGACAGGCCGAGCGCGTCACGACCAAGCCGCGCGGACCAGAAGTCCTCAAAGAAGGTCGACGCCACGGCGGCCATGGCCGAGATGCAGCCCGTCGTCGACCAACTGCGCAAGCTCGAAGACGCGCGCAAAGACGGGACGATCGCGCTGCCCGATGGCAGCCGGATCGGCGTGACCAACCTCGCGAAGCTCGTTCTGGCCGAAGCTCAAGCTGACCAAGGGCGACCTGCTGCGCTACTACGCGACCGTCGCGCCGCTCATCCTGCCGGTCGTCGCCGATCGCCCGCTCGTCATGAAGCGCTTTCCGAACGGCGTCGACGACCGCGTGCAGTTCTATCAGCAGCGCCGGCAGAAGGAACAGCCGCCGGCGGGCGTGCGCATCGAGGCGCTGCCCGACGACCTCGATCCGATCGTCGAGCGGGGCGCCGAGCGCTTCATCGGCGGCTCGCTCATCACGCTGCTCTACATGACGCAGCTCGCCGCGATCTCGCAGGATCCGTGGTTCTCGCGCATGCAGTCGCCGCTCGACGCCGACTTCGTCGCGATCGATCTCGATCCCGGCGAGGGCGCGACGCTCGCGCAGGTGCTCGACGTCGCGCGCTGGGTGCGCGACGAGCTCGAGTCGATGCGCGTGCCGGCCGTGCCGAAGACGTCGGGCTCGCGCGGGCTGCACA
Source organism: uncultured Acidobacteriota bacterium (assembly GCA_963771395.1). Taxonomy (GTDB): domain Bacteria; phylum Acidobacteriota; class Vicinamibacteria; order Vicinamibacterales; family 2-12-FULL-66-21; genus DATBJJ01. The sequence goes on from CAVYTY010000026.1 coordinate 167,838, forward strand.
TCTACATTCCGCTTCCGCCGGGCACGTCGTACGAGTCCGGGACAGCTCTTCTGTCAGATCGTCGCGACCGTGATCGCCGCCCGGCATCCGAAGGTCGCGACCGTCGAGCGGATGGTCAAGAAACGCCGGCGCGGCACCGTCTACGTCGACTTCCTGCAGAACATCCTCGGCAAGACGCTCGCGTGCGCCTACAGCGCGCGCGCCAGCGATTTCGCCGGCGTGTCCACGCCGCTCACGTGGGACGAAGTCGAGGCCGGCGTCGACCCCGCGACTTCACCATCGTCACCGCGCCGGCGCGCTTCCGCGAGGTCGGCGATCTGTGGGCGCGCCTGCGCACGTCGAAGCCGGCGCAGGCTCGAGACAGTGTTCGGGAAATACTCGATGTAGCGTCCTGTACTGCGCAGTGTCGGCGCTCGGCGTATTCGGCGGTGTCGGCGGTTCGGGACCACTCGCGCTGCGGCGCCGGTCGATATGATCGGAACAGATGGGCAAGAAAGACCGCAAGTCGTCGCCGGCAGAAACCGCTGAGTCGTTCGGCGTCGGCCAGCTCACCCGTCACCTCTTCGTCTGCCTCGGTCCCGACTGCGCCGACAGAGACGATGGCGAGAAGACGTGGGACTACGTGAAGAAGCGGATGAAGGAGCTCGAACATCGCGGGCTCGAACGGTCCGTGCTACCGGACGAAGGTGGGCTGCCTGCGCATCTGCGGCGACGGCCCGATCGCGCTCGTGTATCCCGAGGGCGCGTGGTATCGCGACGTGACGCCCGACAACGCCGAGCGCATCATCCAGCAGCATCTGATCGGCGGGCGGGTCGTCGAGGACCTGTGCTTCGCGAGGAACCCGCTCGGTCCGCCGTCGCGGCGCTAGACAGCGATCGCTCGCGCCGGCTTGCGCCCGCTTCCAGCTGGGCCGGTATGATGACGGTTCGCTGCTTGACGACCGTATGCGCCCGTAGCTCAGCTGGATAGAGCGCCGGCCTTCGAAGCCGTAGGTCGGGGGTTCGAATCCCTCCGGGCGCACTTAACAGTCGGCAGTCGTGAGTCGACAGTCGTCGGTCTCAGTCGTCAGTCCGAGTCGCCGGTCGTCAGTTCCAGTCCTCAGTCAGGGTCGGCAGTCCGGGCGACAGTCCCAATCGATAGGCGGACGGCCGATGACCTCGAACGGTCTCGAGCCAACCGTCCAAACCGCGGCGCTCCCGAACCACGCGAGTGGGCGATAATTGCTCTCATCTTCTGGCTGGTCATGACGGTTGCCGGGTTGCTCATCTGGCGATCGGGCGATCGAATCGGCGGTCGTCGGACTGACGACTTGGACGACTCCGACCGACGACTCGAACTGACGACTGCCGACTCGGACTGAGGACTGTGACTGTTGACTCACGACAGTCGACTGCCGACTGTCGCCTCTGTCAACCCTGCCCCATCCCACTCCGTCTAACCCGCCGACGGGCGTCAGCTGAAGGGAGCGACTGGTGGAGAGCTGGACACGAGACATTGCCTACGCGGTTCGATCGCTGTGGTCGGCGAGGAAGTTCTCCGCGATCGTTGTCCTGACGCTCGCGCTCGGGCTGGGAGCGAACACGGCCGTGTTCAGCGTGCTGCACGCGGTCGTGCTCAGTCCGCTGCCCTATCACGACCCGGACCGTCTCGTCCGCGTCTATCAGGTGATTGGCGGGGCCGACAGCTACATGCCCGGGCCGGCGTTCCGCGCGCTCAGGGACGGGAGCACGACGCTCGACCTCGCGCCGGTCTACACCTACAACAGTGAAGGCGCGGACCTGACCGATCGCGCGCAGCCCGAGCGCGTCACCGTCATGCCCGTCGGGTCCGACTATTTCCGCGTGCTCGGCGTACAGCCGCTGGTCGGCCAGCCGTTCGCTCGCGACGACGAGCGCGCCGGAGCCAACGTGGTCGTCATCACCGAGCGAATCTGGCGGCAGTATCTCGGCGCGCGCGCGGATGCGATAGGACAGTCGCTGTCGATCAACGGTGTGCGCCAGCAGGTGGTGGCGGTGCTTCCCGACGCCTTCGACGATCCGCTCGTGCCGGGCGTCGAGATCTGGACGCCGATCGACATCCAGACCCCGTCGCGCAATCAATGGTACAACCACTACCTGAGCGTGATCGGCCGCCTGCGTCCGGGCGCGACGCGCGATCAGGCGCAGGCCGAGATCGAGACGATCGCGCGGCAGGTAGAGTCCAACTACGGCGACAGCAAAGTCCGGCGATCGGCGCGCGTCACGCCGCTGCAGGTCGATACCGTCGGCACCGCCGGAAGCCTGCTCTGGATGCTCATCGGCGCGGTCGGGCTGCTCCTGACGATCGCCTGCGTCAACGTCGCGGGGCTCGTGCTGGCGCGCGGGGCGGCACGTGCGCAGGAGCTCGCCGTTCGCGCGGCGCTCGGCTGCTCGCGCTGGCGCCTCGCGCGGCAGCTCATCATCGAAAGCCTGCTCCTCTCGCTCGCCGGCGGCGTCGTCGGTCTCGTGAGCGCCCGGGTCGTGACGCGCCTGCTCCTGGCTGCCGCCCCGGAGTCGGTTGCTCGCGTCGCCGCGGGAACGAGCGGCAGCGGCGTCGTGTTCGGATTCGGCTTCGTCGTCGCGATCGCCGCCGGACTCGCGTTTGGCCTGGTGCCCGCGCTGCAGCACGCGCGCCCGAATCTCGAAGGCGTGCTGCGCGAATCAGGACGCGGCTCGAGCGGCAGCCGCCGTCAGGCCCGCTTCCGGCAGGTGCTCGTGGTCTGCCAGATCGCGCTCGCGCTCGTGCTGCTCACCGGTGCCGGACTGCTCTTCCGCAGCTTCGAGCGGCTGTCGGGGCTGGACCTCGGGCTGCGCGCGGAGCACGTGCTGACGTTCCAGGTGAACCTGCCCGCCGGCCGCTACGCTGAGCCGGAACGTCGCGCCGCATTCCATGTGGCCTTCCAGGAACGGCTCGCCGCCGTTCCCGGCGTGAACGCGGCAGGCGCGGTGTCGCGGCTGCCGGTCACCGGCACGTATCACACCTGGAATGCCGGGCGCGCCGACAGGCCGCAGGACGCGGACGTGTCGGCCGATCAACGCGTCGTCGAGGGCCGCTTCTTCGAGGCGCTCGGGATTCGCATCGACCGCGGACGGTCGTTCAACGCCGAGGACGGAGCCACGCCACGGCAGGTCGTCATCAACGATCGACTGGCACGCACGCTCTATCCGAACGAGGATCCGGTCGGCCGCAGGCTCCGGCTCTCGGGAGGCGAGGCCGAGATCATCGGCGTCGTCGCCGACGTCGCAGTTGGAGCGCGTGCGGCGACACCGTCGATCGTCTATCACCTGCACCGCCAGTTCGCAGCCAATCGCAACTGGAGCCTGACCGAGGTCGTGTCGTCGGATCGCCCGGCGGCGCGCCTGCTCGACGACATCCGGCGCGAGCTCCACGCCCTCGATCCCGCGCTCGTCCTCCACCAGCCGCGCATGCTCACTGACGTCATCGGCCGCGGCGTCGCGCAGGAACGATTCGCGCTGCTGGTCGTTGCCGCTTACGCCGCTCTCGCGCTGGCGCTGGCGGCTGTCGGCCTCTACGGCGTGCTGAGCTACTCGGTGAGCCGCCGCCAGCGCGAAATGGGCATCCGTCTCGCGCTCGGCGCGCAGACCAGCGCGGTACGCGCGCTCGTCGTCCGCGAAGGAGGACTGCTCGCGATCGGCGGCGTCGCCGTCGGCCTGGCTGGCGCGCTCGCTGCCACTCGCGCCCTCGGCACGCTCCTCTTCGGCGTGACTGCACGGGATCCACTGACGTTCGCGCTCGCCGCGGTCACCCTCATCGCCATCGCGCTCATCGCCAGCTGGATCCCGGCGCGCGCTGCCACCCGGATAGATCCGATCCAGGCGCTCCGCGACTGACACCGTCGTGATGTCGAGCCTTGGACCTCCATCGGCGCTGTGCTACGATTGCCGTTTGCTTCGTGCTGGCGTCGGCCGACTGTCGCGCCCGTAGCTCAATTGGATAGAGCGTCGGCCTCCGGAGCCGAAGGTTGCAGGTTCGAGCCCTGCCGGGCGCACCAAGTTCTCGAGCCAGCTTGGTTCATTCCCAGGCGCGCCGTAGTTCCGACCTGTCCGCCGTAGCGCGCAGCGCGAAGGTGGAAGGAACGAAGGCGGGCCTGGCGCACCACATTTCGAGCCAGCTTGGCTCATCCCGAGGCGCACCACGCTTCGCTCACGCTTGTCAGCGTGAGCGACGGTTGGCAAGCCACGCTAAGACGCAGGCCGATGCCCGACTACGAGGTTCTCGATCCAGCGGTTCCGCGACTGCTTCAACGCACGGCGCACGTGGAGCGCCTGTGGACCGGCGGGCGGTGGACCGAGGGGCCGGCGTACTTCCCGGCGGCCCGGCACTCGTCTTCTCGGATATCCCCAACAACCGGATGTTGCGCTTCGACGAGTGCGACGGCTCGGTCAGCGTCTTCCGTCACCCGTCCAACTACGCCAACGGCAACACCGTCGACCGTCAGGGCCGGCTGGTCACGTGCGAGCACGGCGGCCGGCGCGTCGTCCGGACCGAGCACGACGGGCGCATGACGCTCATCGCCGACCACTACCAGGGCAAGCGGTTGAACAGCCCCAACGACGTCGTGGTGCGATCGGACGGCTCGATCTGGTTCACCGATCCGCCGTATCGGCATCCTGTCGGACTACGAGGGCCACAAGGCGGATAGCGAGGTCGGGGGCAACTACGTTTTCCGCGTCGACGGCGCCACGGGCGAGATTCGTGTCGTCGCCGACGATTTCATCCGGCCAAACGGCCTCGCCTTCTCGCCCGACGAACGGCGGCTCTACATCGTCGACTCGGCCGGCGGACGTGACCCTGACCTGCCGAAGCACATTCGCGTCTTCGATGTCGGCGCCGACGGCACGCTCTCCGGCGGCAAGGAGTTCGTCGACTGCACGGCGGGCCGCTTCGATGGCATGCGGTTCGACGATGCCGGCCGGCTGTGGGCGGCGACCGACGACGGCGTGCACTGCATCGACGCGGACGGCACGCTCATCGGCAAGATCCTGGTCCCGGAGATCTGCTCGAACGTCGTCTTCGGCGGACCGAAGCGCAACTATCTTTTCGTCTGCGCGACGACGTCTCTTTACGGGGTGCTGCTGCCGGTCAACGGGCTGAAGACGTTCTGACGCCGGCACGACGACGCTTGCGCCGTCTCCGCGGGAGCGATGCTATAATCGGCAATTGTCCCCACCGCATCGGGCGCGCCATGGCCAGATGCCTCGCACATTCAGTGGGCCGCTAGCTCAATTGGCAGAGCAGCAGACTCTTAATCTGCGGGTTCTCGGTTCGATTCCGAGGCGGCTCATATCCCACTCAATCAAGCACTTGCGACGAACGCGTTTTGAGCGCGGAAAAGAATCTGCGGGTTGTGCGCAGATCTCGAATCTGCGGGTGGTGATCTCGAAGCGCCACGAACGTCTTCTCTCCCAGGCACATCCCGTCAATCGTCGACACATCGTTCGAACTCGCCACTGCAACCAAACGCAACCCCGACGCAACCACAGCAGTGTCGCGATTTTGTCGCCCCAGAACCATGCTAGTGTTGCCTATCGTCTCGGCGGCGACGGCGGACACGATTGGGGCACCTGGCGTGCGAAGCTGGCCTACATGCTGCAGAAACTCTGCGCGCGAAGTCGTCGCAGACGTCATCGCGATAAAACTACTGAACTCGAACCCGCGTACGGCGGTATCCGCCTTGCAATGGCCGAGTGAGTCGCGTGAACGGCCCACCACGAGGAGCTGGCGAGATGAAGATACTCCGGACGATGCTACTGATCGGCGTTAGTGTTGCGGCAGGCGTACTCGACGCAGCAGCTCAGCCCGGGCCCGACACAAAGAAGATGGAACCGATGGTTAGGAACTGGCGAACTGAAGCCCAAATCAAAACAGGCCCGCGCGCGCGGCGACAAGATGACCGGAACTGTACAGTGCAGCTGGTTCGCCAACTGGCATGTGTTCTGCCTCACGGAGGGCACCAGTGCTGTCGGGACGTACGCTGAAATGCGTACGGTGACCTATAGACCTGATCTCAAACAGTACGCGGCTTACGTCGTCGACAACTCAGGAGACACGTTGCTCGCCCTCGGGCAGGTGAGTGGGGACACGTGGACGTTCACATCCGATGAGGAAGGGACGAAGACGCGAGTGGTGACCAAGATGGGGCCTGACAGCTACATCATGACGTCGGAGTATCCGGGCCCTGACGGGAAGTGGGTAGAGACCCTGGTCATTAAAGCGACGCGGCAGAAGTGACGCCGGATCAATGCATTTCGATAGCGCAAGGTGCCTAGTCTAGGCCACTGCGGAAGTAATTGAACTGCATGTTCGGGTGGTCGGCAAGCAACGACATCGGCACTGCGGAGTCGATGATGCGCCTGGAGATCATGAACGCGGTCAGGCGCTGGCCGAATGGGTTGTCATGGTTGCCGGCGTGCCAGATCGACACCTTGCCCGCCTGCCACGTTTCCACGGTCCGACGGTGATCGCTTTGGTCGGGACCATCGAGATGTTGCTGCCGCCGCTTGTCCGCGGGTCTGCGCGATCGTCAGGATGGAGATCCTGGTTGCGCCGGCGACCTCCCGATACCCTGCCCGAAATGCCATCGCGAGACTGGTGTGGCCGTTCAAGCGGACGTAGGGAGCAGCCATGGTTCAATCGACGTAATGGGTTCACTGCACCGAGTGCCATCACCTCTGGCGCGTTGAATTACCGAGACGCAGTTAGGGCTGACCATCGCCGGATTGACGGCCGATCCAAGTTCAACCGGTGATGCCGATCGCCGGTCCCTCGGGCGAGTGGTCGTTCTCCGAGCATGTGACAGAGCGTGCCGACGGAACCGAATGCTCGTCAACCGGGGCCTTCAGCTGATCATCAAGGACGGGTTTCTCGACGGCAGCGTCAACTATTCTCAGACATGCAACAACGCGAAGGGAGCCGAGGAGCGGAACGAGGAGAAGGCAAACCTCATAAATCGAAAAGGTTCGTTCGATGCGGTGTCGTTCACGACGCGGTCGGTGAACGAAGGCGTCGTTACCTTGTGCACATACAGCGGTCAGATAGTCGGCGACGCGCGACGCTCGATCGCCGGCGACGTTACGTGTGACCTGCGGGATGGTTCATCGGGACAAACGCTGGCGTTTAACGGCACGTGGCGGGCAATCAGGAAAAGCGTTCCATAGCTGCACGGTCAATCATTATGAAATCTTCGCTGATCGCTCCGATCGTCTGCATTGCGATGGGACTGTTTTTCGCTTTTGAGGGTTATGAAAACGTCCTCTTGCGCCAGCGAATCATGCATGAGGGCGTCGAAGTCCAGGGAGAACCGATCGAGGCGCACTCGACCAGAATGCGCCATCGAACCGCGTAGTCTGTGACCGTCACCTATTGGGCGGGAGGTGCCCGGGTTACCCAGCAACTGCCGGTGAAGCATTTTTTTACCGGCAGCTCGGCTCAACGGCAAGTTCACGCTACAGCGTGCCCGTGCGCTATGCGAGTCCGACCCAAACGTCGCGATGATCGTTGGCGGTTCAACCCTGAGAGTGACGGCATGCTGGTTGTCGGCTCCGCGTTTGCGTTTGGCGGCGTGGTCTATCTGGTGTTTCTGCTTTATCGCAACCGGCGCAGCAAGGCGAGTGTCTAGCTAGCCGTCTGCAAACGTTTGCGCCCGTTCAGTGGTCAGCCTGCGTCGATGATCTGACGCACAGGGACTCTTCCCGAGTGACGCCGATCTGGCGACCGAACCGCAGGCGCGGTTTTCGATCGCTACAAGCGACATATCGCGGGTAATCGCACTCGCGCTGGTCAGATAACGCCAGTTCCCTTCAACCTTGCAGGGCCAGGTCGCTCTGATCACGAGCCTGATGGGAATGGTGAGAATGGTCTTATCTCGCCTGCTGTGCGGGATTCGAAATGACCCCCAGCTGCATCATCATGCCGAACGTGTCCATCAGGATCCGAGTCGAGACGATCTTCTCTCCAGCGAATCGGTCGATCACCATGCCCACACGCGAATCGGGCGGTGCGTCGCCGGAATGCCCAGGAACTCACCTTGATGCGTGCCGGACCAGACAAACCGGCTCAATACTTTGTCGCCCTCCGCGATCTGCTCTTCGACAGTCCAGTTCGAATCCGGAAACGCGGATCGAATGCGGATCAACGTTTCCTTGAGACCATCGAGTCCCGGACCCTGTCCTGGGAAGGGCACCTCCTCCACCATGTCGCGCTCGGAGTATCGCCGGTCGCCTCGATGTCGCCACCGGTGAGGACACGGTCAAGGAATTCACCGACCCGAGCCTTGTTCCTGTCGGACATGTGCACCTCAGTCAAGTCGAGTGGGCCGCAGTATATAACCGGCCATCGGCGGGCGTCTCTGCGAACCGAACGATGGTCGAAACGCCGAGGTGACGCCTCAGCGTTTTGACTGTCGTGTCCGGCAGCGGAATGGCGCGTCGGCTCTTCTCGCTCTTTGGCTCCACGAACTGAAGTTTCCCATCCATACGCTGCAGTGCCTGTCGAACGGTGAGAGCGCCAGTCTTCAGGTCCACGTCCTTCCAACGGAGCCCCAAAGCTTCACCAAGCCTCAGGGTTGCGCAGTTTGACGTGGTCTTGTTCGCTGTATCCGGGGTTCAGTGCCAGCATGAGTATTTCGGCAGTGTTCACGTTGCCGGTCCAGTGTTGGGGAAGCAGGTCGAGCTGCAGCGCGAACTTCCCCTGAAGCCGCGGGCCTAGACGGCTCAGGATATCAGCGTCTGCGGGCCCAACGAATGGCGGCGACGATGGGAGATTCGCCCAGGGGTTTTCCATTGATGCGTGCTCTATTCTGTTCAGCCCCCCGGGTCTGCGACCGAGCGAGCCATCCGACGACCACTCCGAAACACCCGAAGGCAAATCGATTTGTTCCCGTAGCCCGGCAGTATACTGCTGAGCTATGTTTAATCTCAGCCGACTTGCCGACCGCGAGCGGCATCTGTTTCAGGACCAAAAGCCGGCTGACCTGCTGTATCACTACACGTCCCTGCCGGCATTTGTTGAAATCGTAAAGGGGCGCTGTCTCCGCCTGTCGGACGTTCGGTACATGAATGATGCGTCCGAGATTTCGTACACTTTAGATTTGATTCGTCGCCACACCGGCGGAGACCCGTCGCGGGTTCCCCTGGTGTCGAACGATGACGCTGCCGCCTTCCTTATCGACCTTACAGTGCGCTCCGGCACCTACTGTGGGCTGTTTCACCCCGAACGGCAATCTTCTGAGTCAATGGCGTGGCTATAGTGTACGCGGTCAAGGCGTCAGCCTTGGCTTTACACCAGACGCCTTGCTTGAGGCTGCCAAACGGCAGAGGTTTTCATTGGGACGATGTGTGTACCCTATGGACGAACAGGTGGGAATTATTACGGACATGGCAGCGGCTCTGGGAACAGTTTCGGAGGCCGTCGAGCGACCACACGTTCCAATAGACGAGTCTGGAAATATGGAGAGCGAAGGACGGCGTTACCTCAAGGTGAGGGGGTTCTACCCGAAGGTCGCAGCGTTGCTGAAGAATCCTGCCTTTAGCGAGGAGCAGGAATGGCGGCTAGTCTCTCACGCGGGCGTTGGTGTCATGGGGGCGAAGGTTGAGTATAGAGTCGGGAAATCAATGCTAATCCCGGTACGGGAGTTCAAGTTGCCCGAACGGGGGATGTCCCTCCGGCTGTTGAAATTCAGCGGCGGCTCGGTTAACGACTACGCGATCTGTCGCTCCTCCTGAGCGACGGCCAGACCGAGCTGGCGATCACGCGCACGGAGCGCGGCGACCAGCATCGGCATGTCAGCATATCCTTTCACGCGACGGAAGCCCTTGACGGCTTCGAGGACGCCCGCGGCCACCCAGCGCAGCATCATCTGTCCACTGCGCCAGCGTTTGACGTTGCGCTTCACATGACGCGTGCGACTGAGGAGACTCTCCGCAGCGTTGGTGGTGGCCAGCGAGCGACGCAGCCGCGCGGAGAGGTTCAGCGTCAGGACGGTCAGCGTTTCGTCCAGCCCTTCGCGCACGCTCTCGGCGGCGCTCGGATGGTCCGTCTCGAGACGGCGTGCGAGATCGAGCAAGAGCCGTTGCGCGGTCTTCACGTCGGCACTCTGGTAGGCGCGGCGCAGGATCGCCTGGGCCCAGGGCCGCTGGCGGTCATTGAGATACTCGAGGATGTTGCGCATCTTGTGCACTTGGCACCGCTGGACGAGGGCGGCGTCCCCGAAGGTGGCGCGCACCGCTTTCCGCAACGCCTTCGAGCCATCGAGGATGACGAGCAGGCTGCGGTCGGTGCGCAGGCCGCGACTCTGGAGATTCGCGAGCAGTCCCTGGCAGACCGTCGCGTTCTCGGTCGATCCGTCCCCAAGTCCGAGCGCGTGCTTCTGTCCATCGGCGGCGATGCCCAGGGCGACGATGAGGCAGTGATCACCGAGGTGCACGCCGTCGATCAGCAAGGCGACCAGGTCGAGGTCGTCGAGCGGCGCGCTCTGCCAGGTCGCGAGCTGCGCCGTCGTGCGGGCGACGAAGCGCCGGCTGACGGCGCTCTTACTCGTGCCCCGGCTCTTCATCTCCGGACCGAGCGGTTCCAGACTCCGCGCATACTGCCGCGTCGCCACGCCCACCAGCATCTGCTCGACGACGCGACGGTCGAGTGGATCGGTCGCAGCCATCGTCTGGAACGTGGGCAGCGCGACCTCGCCGGCTGCCGTGCGCACGCGCGGGCGCTCGATCGCGACCTTCCGGCCGCCCAACACCACCTCGCTCCGCGTCGTGCCCGCACGGCTCGCCGGCCGCTCGGGCTCGTGCGCATACCGCGGACCGCAGATCGCGGTGCGATCTTCTTCCAGCATTGCGGTGAACACCTTCAGGCCCGATCGCAGCGCCAATTCCAACAGCTCCGTCTTCGTGTCGACAGAAGATCGACGAGTGGCAGATGGCGCAGGGGGGATTCGGCTTGGGGAACGGGTGGGGCTATGCGAGACTTCGTCTTCATGGCGGCTCCTTCGCTGTGAGGCCTTGGCCTCGGGCTTAGTCACCACTCGTTTTACACGAGCAGTGAGGAGCCGCCGCTCTCAATTTTCAACAGCTACTGGGACATCCCCCCGAACGTCCGGACGGCTCTTTGGACATTGACCACGTATGGATTGGTCCGACGGCGCATCCCGACGTGGCCCAGCAGATTTTTGAACCGGTTCCTGCAATCCTGCAATGCGAGTCCAACACGCGGCGTGAACTACTGCGGCATCCCTCTGAGGGAGTCGTAACGGCACCCCGCCAGTCGCGGCGTTACGCAAGGATCTCCCCTGTTTCTGGCGCGCCTGGTGTCCGATCGCGCACGCGCCCCGTCAACGTTGCTCAGTTCAACGCTGTGTATATCGCGATACCCCACCCAGCAGGTGTCGGATGGCCTCAGGGCCTGTTTACGCTTTGTAGTCGACTACTTCGACGGAGAGGAGTGACGGTAACCGTGCGGCAGACGAGGGCTTCGCCCGCTAATGCCCCTTGTGATCCACGAAGTGACTCGCCACGGTCGCACTGGCCGCCAGTCGGGGTTCCGCCTCAGGTGCAACACCGCGAGGACGACGACCATCTCCTCGGAGGCCCGAAAATAAACGGCGTACGGGAAAGTGTGCAGCAGCGCTCGACGGACATCGCCGGCCACTGTGGGGAACTGGAGTGGCCGCTCACGGATGCGCACAAACGTCCGATCGACGTCGCTGAGAAACCGGCCGGTGAACCCGGCGCGCTCGTCCTCGTACCACCGCCCGGCATCCTCGAGATCGGCCTCGGCGAGTGGCCGAACGATGAAGCGGCGGGCCGTTCAGTCGCTGCTCTCGAACTTCTTGCGGAGGCGTTCCTGAACAGCGTCCCAGCGGTCACCAGCGTCTGGATCGTCCTCAAGATCTTTCAGGCGCTCGTCGATGATTTCGCGGTGCCAGTCAGGAACGGGAATCGTCTCAGGCGTGGCCGCGATTCGGTCCCACACCGACTGCAGGTAGTCGATCTTCTCGTCGACCGACAGGTCGTCGAAGCCTGGTGGTAGAAGCGGCACGGGTTTGGGCATGGAGCACGTCCAGTCGGACGGACGGTTCAGTATATCGCGGCATGGCCCGCGGGCCCCGTCATGCGCAGCGGTCACGCCGCGGATTTGGACGTCGCCCGTTGGCTTGCCGTCGTACCATAGTCAGCTTGATGACGGATCAGGTTTGGCCCACTCCCTCGGCTGCGCACGAGAACGGTAGCGCTCCGCCAGGAACTGTGTGTGATTGAGACGTCGAGAGCAATGTCGATGGCCTTTTTTTGCGAACAGATGAAACGACAGGTGGATAACACGGCGGTGGAGGACACCTGCGACGTGCATCCCGACCTCAGCGACTGCCCAGATTCGTTGTGTTCCGCCTTAAGGGCACGGCCGAGTTCGGACTCCGAGTTCACGATGGCGGCAGTTCGTTCATCGCACAGGTAGCGCCGACCATGTAATAGTCGAGACGCTATCTTCCGGCCGAAGCGAAACAGTTCTGGACGACCGCTCCATGGCCGCCGCCTTTCGTCCACGAGGGCTTCCTGCGCCGTCAGCAGCTTGCTGCCGTCGAGCGAGACGTCGAACCCGACGCGAGCAATCGAACCCGACGCGCCCGCCACGGGTGTTGGCGTGCCGAGCTGACACTTGCGGTCGCGAGCTCACGGTGACCCGCATGATCTGTCCGGGCGGCTCACGGTAGTAGATCGCGTCGCCCCTGGGACTCCAGGCTCGCCAGTTCCCGCCCTTCGCGGAAACCTGCCATTGGCCGGTGTGCGTGGGATACGTCCGCAGGATTACGTAGGACTGTCCGAGCTGGCTGCGCGTGAAGAGGAGGAGCGTCCCGTCGGGAGAGAGTGCCGGCTCCTCTTCGCGCTCGGGAATTCTCTGCAGCCGCTCCGGTTCACGTGAGGGCAGACCGGTGGGAGAGAGCAGTCCGTGATAGAGATTGACGCCCCCTTTGGTTTCGGGGCGCGCGAAAACGAATTGCTCGTTCCGCACATGGGCGTGCATGCCCGTCGAGAAAGGGATTTCAGTCCCCGAGCCGTCGGCGGGCCTGACGAAAATCTCCGGAAGGCTCTTTCCGGAACGTGCATAGACGATCGTTCGTCGTCCACCCACGCGGGACGAACGACGCCGGACACCTGCGCCGGTAGGTCCACGTGCGTCTGCCGATGCAGGTCGCCAATCATCACGACCGATCCCCGATCCGGCACCAAAGCAAGGGCCGCGACCAGACGCCCGTTCGGCGAGAGCCGCGGCTCTCGGACGTACTCAAACCGCTCTCTCAGCGCAGGGGTCACCTCGCCGGTCTTGATATCGAGCCAGACGAGCGAGCTCAGTCCGCTCAACGCGTTCTCCCAGAAGATCAGCGTGCCGTCCGCGCCGATCGACGGGTATGACCCCTGCGGCGCCACCAGGAACGGCTTCCCGGTGATCTCGAGTCGGCCGGCAGAAAATGGCACCGCCCAAACGCCCGGGGTCGTCGTCTCGCTGTGATAGAGGATGTGCCCGGTGGAGGAGTACACGGGCGAGTCGACGGTTGCCCCATTGACCGTCAGGAGGTCTTTCCGTGCGCCGTTCGCCAGCACGCCAATGGTATCGGCGCCAGCACCACGACGATCGACGGCGAAGAGGAGCGAACGGCCATCCGGCAGCACGCTCGGACGATGGAAATCGCCTCGGGTGGCCTCGTCAGCTTCCTGAAACACCGTGAACTCGCCGCCTTCAAGCGGAACCGACAGCAACCCGCTGCCCGCGGTCGCCGGCGCGAACACGATCCGATCGGTCAGCCAGACACCGCCTGGCGTCCGGCCGCCCCTGGTGAACTTCGCCGAGGCGATGCGAACTGGCGGAGTGCCATCGATCCCCACCCGCCAGAGATCGGTCGCGGTGAAGTAGGCGATCTCGCGGCTGTCGGGCGACCAGAACGGAAACTGCGCGCCATTTGTGCCGGTGAGCGATTTCGGCTCGAGCTGATCGAGCGGCTGCACCCAGAGGGTGCCGCCCTTCACGACCGCGACCGACCGCCCATCAGGCGAGATCGCCGGCAGCGCCGTCCGGTCGACTGCGTCGCCGGCGATCGGCAGCGTGAACTTCACCAGCCGCGTCGCCGTCGCCGTGGTGTTCATCGCCGGTCGCACGGCGAAGAAGATCGCGACCGACACCGCCGCGGCCGCGAGCGCCCAGGGAAGCGCGCGCGCCATCGAGGATGACGCACCCGCGACACCAGCCGCCGGCGTCTCGGCCGTGCCTGCCTGGAGGTCCTCGAGCGCGAGGCGCGCGTCGCCGATGTCGCGGAGTCGCCGGCTGCGGATCTTTCTCGAGCAGCCGGCCAAGCAGGGTCGCGCAGGCTCGCCGGGAGGTCGGCCGGTAACGCGCTCCATCCGCGGGTCCTTGAGAATCGCCGCGAGCGTGTCGGTCACGGTGTCGCCGCGCGAACGGGGCGCGCCGGCGAGCATCTCGAACAGCAGCAGCCGAACGCCCAGATGTCGGCGCGCTTGTCCACGGGCAGTCCGCGCGCCTGCTCGGGGCCATGTAGGCCGCCGTCCCGAGGATGACGCCGATTGCGGTCGTCTGCCGGTCGACGTCACCGTCGGCGCCTCCGTAGCGGCGGCCGTCACGGTGCGCCTTGGCCAGGCCGAAGTCGAGGACCTTTACGCGGCCGTCGGGCGCAGCTTGATGTTGGCCGGCTTGAGATCGCGGTGAACGATGCCCTGCTCGTGCGCGGCCTCGAGCGCCTCGGCGATTTGTCTGCGCGATGCGAATGGCGTCGGGCAGCGGAAGCGGCCCCTGCGCGATCCGCTCGGCCAGCGTCGGCCCGTCCACGATCTCCAGCACGAGCATGGCGCGCGGCCCGACTCTTCGACGCCATAGATGGCGGCGATGTTGGGGTGGTTGAGCGACGCGAGCACCTGCGCTTCGCGCGTGAACCGCGCCAGCCGATCGGGGTCGGTCCGCGAACTCCGCCGGCAGCGACCTTCAGCGCGACGTCGCGCTGCAGTTTCGTGTCGCGTGCGCGATACACCTCGCCCATGCCGCCTCGTCCGAGGAGGGCCAGGATCTGGTACTGTCCGACGCGGGTGTTGGCCGGAAGACTCATGCAGATCGCTGAAGTGCAGAGTGTAAGGCCAAACGCCAACGGCCGCTGGCCAAAGCTGCGCTTCCACGCGGAGGTGCGAATGAAACCACGGATCAGGTTGCGTACCGCTTGCATCGCGTTGTCACGATCTGCCAAGTCTTGCAAACCTGCTCGTCAGAATCGCTCAATACATTCTGCTATTTCGATCGCTTGAAACGCCTCTTAATCTGCGGGTTCTCGGTTCGATTCCGAGGCGGCTCACCACTCTCACCGATTTTTCCTAAGCTTTTCGCGCAGTTGCGGTGTGCCGTGATCGTCCAGCGACGGCCAAACGCCCGACTGATCGCGTTCTGAGCCTGTTCGCCTCAACTCTCGCCGTGACCTTGCCAGCCTTCGGTGTGAACGTCGCTACCGTGCCGGGCGTGTTGCCGGACGGCGGGGCGTGATGTGAAGGCGTCGAGACGAGCCGCCGCTTCCCGCTGCATGGCTTCATCGACGATCGCGTAGCGACGGTAGATCGAGAACTTCCGGACGAAAACGTCTGTACGAAAAACGGCCGTGGCGGGCTCGACTTCCAATCATTGCAGCCTTGACAGCTCCAGTGTCGTGAGCCCGGAACGAGCGATGGGGGAGCCCGGTCGCTTGGGCAGGTGAACCCTTAGTGACCTGTCGCGAGCAATTCAGTGGCTGGCGAGGGCGTGCCCGCGTTTCATGCACGGGGAGCGCAACTATGCACCGTCGATGGGCCTATTTCTGCACGGTCAGATTGATGCGTTTGCTCTCCGCCTCGGCTAACGACAGCGGCTGCGCGCGGGCCCGCAGGTCCGCAAGGAAGTCCGGGTCGTACCACTGTCCGTCCTGCACGTAGTTGAGTGCGACAATCAGATATTTCCCGGCCCGGCAGTCCCTTGATCGAGAACTCGACCGCGTTGATTCGGCCTTGCTGCCCGGACGGTTCGTGAATCCTCGCGCCAGCGCAACATCTCTTCCGGAAAAACCACGACTGTTCCATCGGCCCGCTGTTCGTTCTCTTCTCATCCAGGAGGACGCCCCTAATGTCCGTGGGCCGGTTGGGTCAGCACGACCCGGACACCGTTCAACGTCTCGCCGTGCCGCACATCGATCGGATCGTCGGCAAGGTTGCGCCCATTCAGCTCGACGCTCTTGAGCGTCCAGTCGCCGGTCAGCTTTCCGATCGACAGCACGACCGGTCCGGCGACTCCCTTCAGCTCGAACGTGCCGTCCGCGTTGACGCGACCGTTGCCCGAGAACCCAAGCGTCGACGACCGTGCAGCCCACGTCAGCGGTCGCGCGCCTACGGACAATCGATCGAGGCCGGATACCGGCGTCCCGTGGTCGCTCGCGACCTGGCCGCGAACGGTCCCGCCGC
>CAVYTY010000027.1:0-69315 GCA_963771395.1 uncultured Acidobacteriota bacterium
CCGGCCTGGCGCGCCTGGGATGGCGACCGCGAAGTCCCGCTCCATCCGAGTGCCCGTCAGTTGGCCTTCCGCGCTCCCCGGGACGGCAGTTATACGGTTCGCCTGGAGTACCCGCGCTATCGCGGCCTGACGGTCCTGGCCCTGGCCGCGCTGGTCCTCGGCCTGGTCGGGCTCGGGCGCTGGCCGCGAGCTACCTGATCTCCGGGCCGGGCCAGAGAAGCGCGACTGGCGCCGGCGCTGCCCTGTGATAGAAAAACGCCGTGGCTAAAGGCAACCTCGTCTGAGGCGGTCCGGGACATCGACATCTCGCTGAAGCGGATGGCGGGAGAGCCCGGAACCGGAGGAGAGCCGATGAGCGAATCGCTCGCCGGACCGGATAAGGACCTCACCATAACGGGTATCACGTGCCGGGGCGGCCCGGGTACGATGTATCGCATGTTGGCGACGACGCCGCACTATCGTCCCTACGGGTTCTTCCAGCTGATTCGGGAGGATCGCAACAACACGGCAAGAGAGGACGCTGAGGAAAACGACGGGCCTACGGCTCCATCACGATGGACACGATGACAAAACGAGTAAAACCATCGTGCCCATCGTGACGATGCCGTCAGCCCGTGACACCGCTCAGACCTCTCCAGTACTGGCCGCTCGATCATCTCGATCATTACGATTGTCACGCTTCAGTCGACAACTCGCTGTGCGCCCGCGCGCGTTCCCGGTCTATTTGCTCCGGCGTCGCGCCCAGGGTGTCGAGGATGTCTTCGATGAAGGCGAGGGCAACCTCTCCTTCCCCCGAGTAGACACTGGTTCGCGCCCGCCTCCTTCAATGACGCGACATCGCGCAGGTACGATGCCCGTGCAAGGACCCGGACATGAGGGTTCAAGCCGCGAGCCGTGCGAATCACCTCAGCACTATTGGCCATGCCGGCGGAGCCGAGGATGAGGCTCCCTGCCCTCGCGACACCCGCCGCCTCGAGCGTTTCAGGACGCGTGGCATCGCCATAGATCGCGTCGATGCCGTCCTGCCGCAGCGCGCGCACGGCGTCCATGTTCAGCTCGATCACCGTCGGTGCGATGCCGTTGTCACGGAGCAATCGCACCACGGTCCGGCCTGTCGGGCCGAATCCGATGACGACGGCCCGATGGCTCGGATCGGCCGTGCGCGTCCAGCCGCGAGGGCTTGAGGTCGGACGGGATCGAGGATGCCCGATTCAACAGCGCCCAGAGTCGGGGCCGTCTCGCGCAGTCCACCGCTCAATGGGCCGGATCGTCCGGTACGCGACCGGATTCAGCACGATCGACGCGATCGACGTGGCGACGAGCGCGTTGGTCGCCTCGGTCGTGAGGACGCCGAGCTCTCGTCCCATCGTCGCGAGAATGAACGAGAACTCGCCGATCTGCGCCAGCGCGATGCCAACCGTCAACGCCGCCCTGAACGGATATTTCATCGCCCAGACCAACAGGAGTGCGACGAGCGGCTTTCCGACGAGGACCACGGCGAGCGCACCGATCACGAGGCCCGGAGACGCGATCAGGGCGCTCGGGTCCAGCAGCATGCCGACGGAGACAAAAAACAGCACGGCAAAGGCATCCCGCATGGGCAGGGCCTCTGATGCCGCCCGCAAGCTGTAGTCGGACCGCCCGACCACCATCCCCGCAAGAAACGCCCCGAGCGCCATCGAGACGCTGAAGATCAGCGACGAGCCGACGGCAATCCCCAACGCAATCACCAGGACGGTCAACGTGAACAGCTCACGCGATCGCGTGTCCGGCGACGTAGTCGAGCACGCGCGGAATCACTCGAGTCCCGACGATGGCCGTGAACGCGACGAGCGCCGTGACCTTCACGGCCGTGATCCCGAGCGCCAACCAGAGCGGCGTGTCGGTCGTGGCCGGACCGAAAAGGGCCGGAAGCAGCACCAGCGCGACGACCGTGAACAGATCCTCGACGACCAGCCAGCCCACCGCGATGTGGCCCGCCTGCGTGTGCAGATCGTTGTTGTCGGCAAGGACGCGCACGAGGACGACGGTGCTGGCGACGGCCAGCGCCATGCCGAAGATCAGCCCTGCAGACCAGTCCCAGCCGAACGCGCGCGCAAGAAGGGCACCCAGGACCGTGGCGACCGCACTCTGCGCGACGGCCCCCGGGATGGCGACGCGGCGCACCGCGAGCAGTTCTTCGATGTGGAACTGAAGGCCGACGCCGAACATCAGCAGGATGACGCCGATCTCCGCCAGTTGCTCGGCCAGGGATGCGTCGGCGACGAAGCCGGGCGTGTGCGGACCGACCAGCGTGCCCGCGAGCAGGTAGCCGACGATCGGCGAAAGGCCGAGGCGCTGCGTGAGGAAGCCCAGGACCAGCGCGGCGCCGAGGCCTCCCGTCAACGTCAGGATGAGATCGTATCCATGCATGTCGTCGCTTCGAGTAGTGCGGGCGGGTCGGTTCCGGCGGTGCAGTCAAGAATCGGCGCCGCCCCGAGCCCGCGTTTCAAGACACCCGCGCGTGGCGCATCGCGGCTCGAGATCGGCAGATGAAATCCGTGTTTGGTCTTGGCTAACTCGGCGGTGAAGTATACCGGTTGAGAATCTCGACGCTCCTGCGCACGCCGATAACGCTCATCCATAGGAACAGTGCGCCGGCTGAGAGTGAGATTAGGGCCAGGATAACAAAACCGAGAACAGTCTCGCCGGTAGGTACGACGATGGATGGATCGGAAAAGACGGCAATCCCTATCAGAAGTACTCCGCTCAACACGCAGACAGCGACGAGTCCCACAGTGAGCGAACTCAAGAAGCCCAGCACACCGAACGTGATTGCCTGCGTCTTGCGATTGGCGAGGATGGGCGCGACCAGACTGTCGTGGCTGAGTTCGTAGTACCAGCTATCCGCCCGCTGGTCGGACCGCAACAACCGGCGGTCGACCAGATTCCTCAGGTTCTCCGCAGTCAACTTCAGCATTCTCTTGATCTCGCCCCGCTCGAGGCTCAAGCGACGCCCTTCTGGGCTGATCAGGTATTGCTCGCACAGTCGCCGCACCTTCCTGCGAGTACGCGCCGGCTCGATTGAGCCGATCACGTTCTGGTAGAAGTCGCGAAGGATGGCCATGAGACCTCGACCGCCACCGAGATCATCCAGCGAAATCTCGACTCGCTGCACGATCTGCCGCTGCCGGTCCGCCACCAGCTCTTCAACACGTTGGCAGATCAACTGCAAGTGAAACGGCTCGACGTAATGCCCGGGTGTGTGAGCCGAACCACCGCTGCGATGCTCGAGGATCGCAAGGATTGACTGGACTGTGTTCACCCGGTAAGTAAAAGGGCGCGTTGCCAGTCGATCGTCCTGAACCTGTGCTGGCCCTTCTACCGCCGCCGTGGCCGCCGCCAACGACAATCGGGAGAGCCGGAAACGGTGATCCAAGATCTGCGGAATATTGTCAGCAGCCTCGTCGAGCCACCCGAGATAGTCCTCACGCAATGAAATCACGATGCGCATTGCGGGCGGCGTTTCCGTAAACAGGGCCTCGGCGGACGGTGTCGACTCCTGCGCAAGCTCGGGCCGCACGCCTCGGACGAGGTATCCAAGCTGCCGCAGGAAGCCCGTACGCGCCACGGCGGCGTGAAGAGTGAAGAGCTCCTCGAATTGATCCAGCAACAGGACGGGAGTCAGCAGACGATCAGCGTCCCAGAACTCTACCGTCTTGAAAAAATGCCAGAGGGACAGCTCGCTCCCCGGGGTGTATTCCACACTCTGCCGCACCGCAGAGTCCCGAATACCATCGAGTACTCCGCGCAGCGGGCCCTGCTTCACGTCGTTGACCCGCACGATCAGCGGGAGAAAGGACTCGTCTCGCAGTGGTTGCGCAACACCCGCTTGAAGCAAAGAAGTTTTTCCAAGCCCTGACTTTGCGTAGACCACGACCAGCCGATGGGTCATGATCTGGTCCGTCAGGGCTGCGGATTCTCTTTCCCGCCCGAAGAAGACTGCGCGTGATATCGATTCATCGGAAAACGGTTGAGCGCCAGGATATCGTGTGCGTCTGATCGCCATATCCGTCACCTTTGCCGACGCTGGTAGTCCCGAAGGAGCGTCGAAATCATGGCTGTGATGTCTTCCTGGTAATGACGCTCCCGCAGCGGCATGCGCTGGTAGCCGCCCAGTTCCTCCACTCTTTGCTGCGGCTGCAGGTCATCCGCGACGAGCGGGATCAGGAACGACCCGCGATACCGCTGCGCCTGAGCCCGCGCAATGGCGATCTCCTTGTTCACGTAGCCGACACGTTTTTCCACCAGGGCGGCAGTTTCCAAGACGAGAACGTAGTCGGCCTCCCGCAACTGGTCCTCGATCATCAGGTTCCAGTCCTCGCCGCCGCGCAGCCCGTCCTTGTCGAGCCATGGCGCGAAACCGGCGCTCTGCAGCGAGGCGAACAGCCGTGCGGCGAGCGCGTTGTCCTCGTCAGCGTAGCTCACGAACACGCGTGGACGCGGTCCGATGGGCGGCGGTTGGGTCATCGCTCCACCTTCAACTTCGAGTCTGCGGGAGAGCTCGGCGACGAAGGTCGAGATGTCATCGTCGCAGACCTCGATGCGGGTGCCACGCTGATAGAACAGGATCGTCTGCTGTCGATCGAAATCGGGTATTCCGTGGAGCAGGGGCTCGAGAGCGATAGCATTCACAGGGCGACCGAACAACACGCTGCGGACCAGAGCCTTCAGCAACACTCGCAAGTACCAGTGCCGGAGGCCAAAGCCCACGAAGAGCAGGCTGACACCCGGTCTCTGCAACGCCCGACGGAGGCTGTTCGGCATGGGCGGCCGGTCGGAGACAACCGCGATGAGGAAGTCCAGCAGATCGTTCTCGCTGAGGACGAGCGACTGCGGTTCGTCGAAAGCTCCGAACAGGTGATAGACCAGCGGCGCCGTCGCGGCACCCGAAATTACGAACTCCGGGTTGTCGCTGCGATCGCCTCGCAGGTTGTATCGATATGCGACCGGCATCTTGCCAGCCTGCTTCAGCGCATCTGTCAATAGCCGGTCGTGACACGTCGAGAGAATCAGCGGGAACGGAAGGAGCGCAAGGGCTCGATGCACACCGGAAGGCTCCAGCGGTGCGGAGGAGTAGAACCGGGCAGCCTGGGACCTCAGGGTGCCCGTTCCGAAGCCTTCGGCGTCCTCGTATTGCTGGGCAACGCCAGCTAGGCTTGACGCCGTCACAAGGTGCCCATCCTCCGCAAGTTCCTCGGCGAGTTTTCCCTTCAGCGCGTCGGAGTAGGTATGCAGGCTGGCAGCCGTGTCCACGGCGTCTGGGGATGGCGTGTCAGCGGGCACCTCCGGCCCGAGCACCAGGACGCACTGGCCGTGCCTCAAGGTACTCACCAGGTTTGTCCAGTACCGCTCTTTCATTGGCTCTCCGTCAGATCGGCAAAGCCTTCAATCGACAGCTCAGAGCCGCGGGCCAAATGATGCCACAAGTGCCAGGCCCGGCAGGAGCCTGTCCTCATTCCCTATTGGCCTCGACGCCGCTCTGAGCAGGGTCTAGAATCGCTGAACCAAAGACACGAGCTCGATGGGAAGAGAGGAGGTTGGCCTGATCGTGACTGACGAGACCACGCGAAGCACTTCAGAGAGCGACTCAGAGACCGACACACCAGAACGGCGGCGCACCGTATTGATCTGGCTGGTCTTGGCGTTCATGTGTTTTAGCGTGCTGAACTCCTTGTACGCAGTCGCCGCGATTTGGCTGGATTTGAAGGACACAGGAATCCCGACAACGAGTTCGGCGTTCATTCCGCTTTTTGTCGTGAGTGCAGGAGTGGATTTTGCTGCGGGCCTGGCGGTCTTCAACCTGAGAGCCGCGGCGGTCAGGCTCGTGGCCATTGGCCTGGCCATCAGCGTGGTCGTGACGCTCTATTGGCTTGTCGAGGTGCGGCCGGAAGACTTCGGATATGTGTCCGGAATACCATTCTTCATGACTCTGCTGATAGCCACCATGGCCGGCGTGCCTTTGGTTATCTACGGCGCCATCCTGGCGTTCGTGCTGAGGCTTAGACGGAAGGGAATCCTGCGCTGACGCGATACGGCCGATCTCGATAGGAGCGCGACGATCTAGCTCGCCAGAGTCGCGAGCTGCAGACGCGCGCCGAGGGCCCGCTCCGAGTAGAGTAAAAAGTCTGCCAAGGCCATTGACAGCGTCGGTTAGTTGCGTTATATCGCTCTCTCCAACGTCAACAGTTGGACTCAGGCTCGCGGCCGGGACGCGCATTCGCGTGCATGCTGCCCGCTCGCCTGACGACGGATGGCAACGGCACACCTGAGGGTTTTATTCGCTCACGAGCGAGGAGGAACATTAGCAAATGCCCAAGCGAGACACGATCGTTGCGTTTCCCGAGATTGCGGCCGTTCCCGCCGCCACGCGCGGCAAGCAGGTCAAGGGTCTGGAGCACGTCCAGAAGTACCTGAACCGGTTCGGCTACATCGCGGAGATGGAGATCTGCGAGGCCGGCGTGCTCGACGACATGACCGTCGACGATGCTCAAGCGCTACCAGCGCAAGCACGCGCTGCAAGGAGACCGGCGCGTTCGACGACGCCACCCGCGAGTCGATGACGACCACGCGGTGCGGCCTGCCGCGACATGAACAACGGCATGGACTTCGACGTCACGTGTTCGTGGAATCGGTGCAACTTCACGTTCGCCTTCGACGTCGGCACCAACGACATTCGCGCTCCAGGGCGAGTTCCAGGCGGTGCGCAACGCCTTCGCGACCTGGGCGAGCGTCGTGAACTTCACGTTCACCGAAGTGGCACCGAACGCCAATCCCGACATCCTCATCGGCTGGCGGCCCGCCAACGATCCCGACCACAGCATGGTCGGCGGCGTGCTCGCCCACGCGGATTTCCCGCCGGGTGCTCGGTCGTCACCAACTTCCTGCCCAAGCCCGTGCACTTCGACGACTCCGAGCACACCTGGAACATCGGTGCGGCGCCCAACACGTTCGACGTCGAGACCGTGGCGCTGCACGAGTTCGGCCACATCCTCGGCCTCGCGCACTCGAACGTCGCCGGCTCGGTCATGTTCCCGACCGTGTCGTCCAACTTCACCAAGCGGGCCCTGACCCAGGACGACATCGACGGCGTCCGCAGCCTCTATCCCGGGTGCGGCACGCCGGTCACGCCGATCGTGGGGCCGATTACCGCGATCACGCCGATCACGAATATTACACCGATCAACGATCGATCACGCCGATCACGACGATTACGCCCATCGTCCCGATCACCGCCGCTCACGCCGGTTACACCGATTACGCCGATTATTCCGGTCGAACCGATCAATCCGATCAGGCCCGTCCGCCCGGCCCGGTCGACCCGATCCGCCGGGAAGAAAAAACGCGCGAAGCGCTAGCGGCAGCCAGGATTTGAGCGTCGAGCACGCACGTCAACGTGCCATTCGCGGCCGCGACCGGCGGACCGACTCTCGAGCTCGCCTCGAGGCGGTGGAGTCGGCGCGGCCACGAGCGATCTTCATCGGGTTCAACGCGCTCGGCGACACGCTCTGCACGACGCCGACGATTCGGGCGTACCGGGCGATGCATCCGGGCGCGCACATCACCTGCATCGTCCAGAGTGCCGCCTTCACCCGCGTGCTGGATGGCAATCCGGACATCGACGCCGTGCTGTACAGCGAGTTCCTGTCGAGGCACGGCATGAGTCGATACTCGACCGAGTGGGTGTACCGAGCAGCCGCTCGATTTCTCGCGCGCGGCGACGATGTACCGCTTCGACATGAACCAGGTGTGCACGACCAAGGAGGCGTTCGAAGAGCACATCGCGAAGGGCCTCTCGAAGCTCGTGCAGGATCCCGATCGACGGCGTGCGGCCGAGTGGTGCACGTGAGCGCGAACGAGCGGGCCTGGGCGGCGGCGATGGCGCCGCGTCCGTACGCGGTGCTCAGCATGCACTCCAATTCCAACCCGCCGGCGACCGAGCGGCGACGGGGGAGTGAAGGACTGGCCGCTCGAACGCGTCGAGGCCTCTGTGCCGGCACCTGCCGCCAGGAGGGCATCGATCGACATCGTCGCCGTCGGTTCGGAGTTCGACGAGCGGCGCTCGAACCCGCTGTGGCGCAACCTCTACGGCCTGCCGATCAAGGTGGTCGCCGCGTTGCTGCAGGACGCGGCGCTCGTGGTCACCCTCGAGAACGGCCTCGGCCACCTGGCCCACGGCGTGGATGCGCCGATGGTGATGATCTACTCGAACATCGTGCCGCTCGGCTGGGCGAATCCTGTCGAAGCGACGCCGCTGCGAGGTGCTGTACGGCGATCCCGCGGAGGATCACCGTCGACGCAGGTGGGCCGCCGCGATCGACCGTGCTGCGGAAGGCGTCGCGCCGGGCGATGCCCGAACGCGCGGTCCGGGGATCGCCGATGCGCATCGCGTTCTTCAACGACGTCGCGGCTGATCGGCGGCGGCGAGCTCTGGGTGCTGCCGCCTGCCGCGGCCTCGCGGCGATGGGGCACCAGGTCACGGTCGTCTGCCCGTGGCGCTCGGAGCTCTACCGCAGCGTGCCTCGCCGAAGGCATCGATGTCGTTCTCGTACCTGCGGATGTCCGGCATCCCGATCTACGAGCCGTTGTTCCACGCGCTTGCGTAAACGCGAGATCGACGTGCTGCTATTGCACGGTGATCGGCACGTTCTGTGAGGCGACGGTGCTCGGAACGCTGGTCGATCGCCTGAACCGAGGATCGGCGCGCCCGCCCAGTGCCGCTGGTGCTCAAGGCCGGGCTTGCCGCCGATGCGCGGCTTGACGCCGGAGCACTACGGCGCCGGCGCCGGCCCCGCGATTGCGCGGCTGCACGTCGTGTCCGAACGGACACGCGCAGGCATTTCCTGCGCTGGACGCCGCGGCTCGAGCCGGAGGTATCGTCGAAGTGTCGCCGGAGGGCGTCGACCTCTCGCGATTCGAAGCGTCCGCGACGCGCCGCGCGCGCGGCCGGGCGCGGTGGGGCCTGCCCGACGGCGATGCCGTGGTGACCAGCGTGGCCCGGCTCGGCGCCGATGAAGGGCCTCGACAACCTGCTGCTCGCCGCGCCCGCGGGTGCTCGAACGCCATGCCAACGCGCGATTTCTCGTCGCCGGCGAGGGTGACCAGCGGCAGCGGCTGATCGCGCTCCGCGATCATCTCGGCCTGGGCGATCGGGTCCACTTCCTGGGCCACGTCGAGGACGTGCCATCGCTCCTCGCCGCGAGCGACGTGCTGTGCCATCCCGTCGCTGGCCGAGGGCCTGCCCAACGCGATTGTCGAGGCGATGGCGAGCGGCGTGCCCGGTCGTGGCGAGCGACGTCGGCGGCATCCCGGACGCCGTCAGCCACGAGGACACGGGGCTCCTCGTGCCGCCGCACGACATCAAGGCGATCGCCGGATCGCTCAACAGGCTGCTCGACTCTCCGGACCTCGGGGCGCGCCTCGGCGCGAACGGCCGCCATGCCGCGCGCGACCGGTTCGACCTGCAGCGGAACCTCGAGCTCCTCGTTGCGCGCCTCGAGCAGGAGTGCCACGACGTCGCTCGAGCCTATGCGCGGAAGCCGGCCGGTCGGGCCCGCAAGCGACCGGCGCCGATCGACGTCCTCTTCCTGATGAATGCATTACGCATCGGGGGCGAGGAGACAGAGCTGCAGATCCTGTCACGATACCTGGATCGCGGACGATTCCGCCTCCACATCGTCAGCCTCTATCCGTTCGACGAGCCGACCTCCGTGGCACGCCTTCGCGCGGAGGGCGTCGCGATCGACTCGCGCTGCCACGCGCTCTCCGACGACGACAAGGTCGCCTATGTGCGAGCCCTCGTCCGCAGCCACAGGATTCGGGTCGTCGTCGCCTGCCAGGACACGAGGCTCGCCTACCGAGTGTTCAATGGACTGCGCCCGGCCGAGTGCAGCCTGGTGGAGCACGGCGGGGTCGTGGAAGAAGCGTCCGCGATCCCCAAGGACCGCACCGTGCGCTACGTCGGCGTGTCCAAGGCGATCCGCGCCGCGGCGGCAGCGGCGATGCGGATCCCGTGGCCGCGGTGTACCTCCCGAGCATGGTCGACACTGCCGTGTACGCCGGCCTCGACCGAGCCCGGCTCCGCGCCGCCTATCGGCTTCGCGTCCGACGCGTGCATCGTCACCTTCGTCGGGCCGGCTCGATCCGAAGAAACGAACGTCGAAGACCTCCTCGAAGCGGCACGTCGTCTGCTGCCGCGATACCCTCACGTGCGCGTGCTTGTCGTCGGCGGCCCGGATGCGTTTCAGCCCGACTACGCGCGAGAGCTTCTCCAGCGCAACACGACGGCGCCTGACCCGCGCATCACCTTCGCCGGCCCTCGTGGTGATGTTCCGGAGATCCTGACGGCGTCCGACATCCTCGTCCTGCCAGCCGTCGGCGAGGGCATGTCGCACGTGATCAACGAGGCCGGCGCCGCTGGTCTGGCCGTGATCGCGGCCGACGACGGCGCGGCTCGGGAGCAGCTCGAGGACGGCGCGGCCGGACGCCTCGTGCCGCCGGCGCGTCCGGATCTCCTGGCGCAGTGCCTGATGGAGCTCGTCGAGGATCCCGGCACGCGGCAGGCGCTCGGCCAGCGCCTGCGCGCCCGTGTGGAGAGGCACTTCAGTGCCCGCAAGCTCGTGCCGAAGTGGCAGAGGCTGCTCTCCGAGGCGGCAGCAGACGGTCTGGAGCCACACGAGGTGCTGATCGCGTCGTGGGACCAGCCGCTCGACTTCCCGTCCGAGATCCAGATCCAGACGATCACGTCGTGCAACGCGGCCTGCGTCATGTGCCCGTATCCGAAGGTGTCGACCGAATTTCCGCACGAGCGGATGGACGAGCGCCTGTACGACCGGGTCCTCGACGAGTGCTCGCGCGAGCCGGGCCTGCGGCGGATCGAGCCCTTCCTGATGAACGAGGCCTTCACCGACAGCCGCATGATCGACTGGATCGCACGGACCAAGCAGAAGGTGCCGCATGCCATGGTCACCGTGACGACCAACGGGTCGCCGCTCGTCCCCAAGGTGACCGATCGTCTCGTGCGCACGGGCCTCGACGCCATCTGGTTCAGCTTCAACGGAGCCACGCCAGAGACCTACGAGAAGATCATGGGCATCCCGTACGCGCGCGTGAAGGCCAACATGGACTACCTGCTCGAAGTGCGACCGCCGACGCTGCAGGTGTTCGTCAACATGATCGAAACCAAGCTGATGGCCCCGGAGATCGTCGAGAACATCCGCTACTGGGAAAGCCGGGGCGTTCAGGCCGGAGCGTCCCCGCTCGTGAACCGTGCCGGCAACGTGGAGAACTACGAGGAGCTCCGCTACACGGCGCAGGGTGCGCAGCCGGTCCGTACGTGCGAGCTGCGTGTTCTACAAGATGTACATCCTCGCCTCCGGAGATGTCGTCTTGTGCTGCATGGACTGGCGTCGTCAGGTCGTGCTGGGCAACGTGGGCCGGCAGAGCCTGCGCGACATCTGGAACGGCGAAGCTTATCGTCGCATTCGCCGCCTCCACATCGAGGGCCGCGACGGCGAGATCGACCTCTGCAAGGGGTGCTCGTACACGTTGTCGTGAGTCGAACCGCAGGGCAGTGCATCCATGAGACCACTTGATTTTCCGAACAACGTCCAGATCCAGACGACAGCGTTCTGCAATGCGTCGTGCAGCTTCTGCCCGTATCCCGAGACGTCGCGGACGCTGCCGATGGGCACGATGGCGGAGGACCTGTTTCGCTCGATCGTCGATCAGCTCGCCGGCCGACAGATTCTCCTGCTGCAGCCGTTCCTGATGAACGAGCCGTTGATGGACAAGCAGATCGTGCCCCGGCTGGCCTACATGAAGGCCAAGGTGCCCGGCGCCCGCCTCAACATCACGACCAACGGCGTGCTCCTGAGGCCCGCCCTCGTGAAGGAGCTGGTTCGTCTCGACCTGGACAGCATTCACGTGAGCTCGAACGGGCTCACGTCCGAAACCTATCGCGCCACGATGGGAATCGACGGCGCCGAGGTGCTGGCGAACGTCAACAACCTGGCGGACCAGCTGCGTGCAGCCGGGGCCCGGACCCGGCTCATCGTGACGGCGCTCCTCCTCAAGCGGAACCGCGAGGAAGTGTTTCTCGCTCGCGACTACTGGCGACAGCGGGGCGTGGAGTTCTTCCTGAATCCGCTGAACGACCGCGCCGGCAACATCGACGGAGAAGAGTTCGAGGACATGCTCCCGTTCGACGATGACGTGAACCGCGCGCAGCTGCTGCGCTACGACATGTCGGGTTGCCCGTCGCTCTATGCGTTTCTCGGCATCCTGTACAACGGGGACCTCGTCACCTGCTGCATGGACTGGCGGCGGTCGCTCGTCCTCGGCAATGCCCGCGAGCACAGCTTGTACGACATCTGGCACGGCCGGCAGTACGGCGACATCCGGGCGCTCAGCGACAGCGGCAGACTGTCGGAGCGGGAGCTGTGCCGGAAATGTGGGCAAAACCGTTTCAGCATCGACCAGGAGAGCCTCGAAAACCTGCTGGCGCGAGAGGGCGAGGCGGCCCGCGGCGCGCCCCTCGAGGGTGCCGGGACGCAGCTCAAGATCGCCCATCGCCTGCGACAGATTGGCGCGGAGCAACCCGACGACCTGAAGCTCAACCTGATTCGCCCGGTCCGGAAGGAAGCGACGTGACGTCTTCGGACCGCCCCCCACGCGTCCTCCTGGTGAGCATGCCGTTCGTGTCGATTTCGAGGCCGGCGATCGGGATCAGCATCCTGAAGTCGGTGCTCGAGGACCGGGCGATCCCCTGCGATCTCCAGTACGGGAATCTGCGCTTCGCCGAATGGGTGGGATTCGACACCTACAGCGTGCTCGACGAGAGGGTCAGCGACGCGCTGTTCGCCGGCGACTGGCTGTTTGCACAGTATCTGTTCGGGGACGAGCTCGACCTGGAGGTCTACGTCGAGACGCTCCGCGTGAACGTCGGCGAGGCGGAGTACACGCGCATCATGGACGCCCGGCGACAGGTAGGGCCGTTCCTGCAAGCGTGCGTCGAGGAGTTCCGCATCGACGACTACCACATCGTCGGGTTCACGACGACGTTCGAGCAGAACCTCGCGTCGCTCGCGTTGTCGCGGCTGATCAAGCAACGCTGGCCCGACAAGGTGATCGTGTTCGGGGGCGGCAACTGCGAGGGGGAGATGGGGCGGGAGCTCCACAGGAGCTTTCCGTGGATCGACTACGTCTGCTCGGGTGAGGGCGAGCGCAGCTTTCCACGACTGGTCGACGCGATCGCCGCAGGCCGCGACGGCGCGGGCATCCCGGGTATCGTCTACCGGCGGGACGGCCGCTCCACCGACAACGGCCGTGGGGAGGCAATCGCCGACATGGACGCCGTTCCCGCGCCGAACTACGACGAGTATTTCGCCGCCGTCAAGCGCAGTCCGCTCGTGCCGGCGCTGCATCCGTCGCTGCTCATCGAGACATCTCGAGGGTGCTGGTGGGGAGCGAAGGCCCACTGCACGTTCTGCGGCTTGAACGGGGCGACGATGACCTTCCGCAGCAAGAGCGCGGAGCGCGTGCTCGGCGAGCTCGAGGGTTTTCGCAGGCGCTATCCGGCCGAACCACGTGGTGGCCGTCGACAACATCCTCGACATGCGCTATTTCCGCGACGTGCTGCCGCAGCTGCGCGACCGGCAGCTCGGTTTCACCCTGTTCTACGAGACCAAGGCCAATCTGACCAAGGAGCAGGTGAAGCTGCTGCGTGATGCGGGCGTGCTGCGCGATTCAGCCCGGCGTCGAGAGCCTCAGCACGCACGTGCTGCAGCTGATGCGCAAGGGCGTGACGGCGCTGCAGAACATCCAGCTGCTCAAGTGGTGCAAGCAGTACGGCGTGACCGTGGCGTGGAATCTGCTGTACGGCTTTCCCGGCGAGACCGCGGCCGACTACGCGGCCATCGGCAGATCGATGGAGTCGCTCTGGCACCTGCCGCCGCCGCATTCGGTCGGTGCGGTTCGGATGGATCGCTTCTCTCCGTACTTCAACGAGGCGGCGTCGTTCGGGCTCGTCAACGTTCGCCCGATGGAGATGTATCGACTGCTGTACCCATTGGCCGAGGACCGGCTGCGCAACCTGGCCTACTTCTTCGACTTCGATCATGCCGACGGCGGGCGCCCCGGTGCGTATCTGGGCGACACCGAAAGCAAGGTGGAGCAGTGGCGGCGGGCCGGCGCCTGCAGCCTGACGGCGACCCGCGCCGACTCACCGGAGCTGGTCATCACCGACACCCGTCCGAACGCGATTCATCACAGGGTCGGCATGAACGGCGTCCAGCGGGAGGTCTACGAGCTCTGCGACCAGCGGCGGCACTTCCAGGGCATCCTCAGGTCGATCGGTGAGCGCTACGCCCTGCACGATGATTTCGAGGGCTGGCTGCGTGAATTCCTCGCCCAGATGGTAGATTGGAGACTGATGGCCAGCGAGGGCGACGAGTATCTCAGCCTCGCCATCCAGGATGGCCCATGAGCACCAAACGGCAGCATGAGATCGCCGTCGGCACGTTGCTGGTGTTTTCGTCGCCTGTCGAGCTGACTGCGGCATCGGCCCAGGGCTACGACACTGCGGTGGGCGAATGGCACGGCGAGGATCTGGTGGTGCGCACCGACTACGGGCTGTTCGCCGATCCGCTCACGGGATACCAGAAGCGCTCGAACCGTCAGACGTTCGAGGAATCCATCGACGGCCTGCCGGCGAGAGGTGTGGCCTTCGATGAGGAGAACGGGACGCGTTTCACGGCGGTTCATTTCCACGACCTGGGGCCACTCGGCGCAGCGACCAAGAACAAGCTGACGTTTGTCGTCATCAGCAGCGGCTCCAGAACTGCCGATGAAGCGTTGCGAATCGTCAAAAGCATCCGCTTCCGCCGCTGACGCCTACCCGAGGCGAGCGAGATCCAGGCAGACATCGAAGCCGGCCAGCGCGCCCCGGGATTGCGCAGCCGCATCCGATCGTCATCGTCGGCGCCTGCTTGCTCAGCAGTGCTCGTACCCGCCGTGCGGTAACCTTACAGGGAACAAACCAACCGTAATCGCGTCCAACACGTCTATTTGGTAGCGTTAACAGGGAGAACCATGCCGTCAGCGTGCCGTGCCGCATTCGTGGCTCTCGTGGCAGTCGTCGGCGCGACCACGATTGCGCTGACTCAAGCGCCGCCGCCGGCCCCAAAGGCCCCGGCCGCGCCCCCCAGCCCGGAATCGGTCCAGAAAGCGGGGCAGGCGCTCGCCGATCTGCACAAGGCGCTCGGCGGCGACAAGCTGGCGGCGATCAAAACGCTCGTGGCCTCCGGGCAGACCCGCCGGATCAGGGGCAACAACCTGGTGCCGATCGAATTCGAGATCTCGATCGAACTGCCCGAGAAGTATGTGCGCGTCGATGAGTTCCCGGCGGAAGATGCCGATCCGACATCGGCAGGATTCAACGGTGACGGGCTGATCCAGATCCCGCCGCCACCGGCCATGCCACCCGGCCAGGGTCGGGGCGGGCCCCCCGACGGCGCTCGGGGCGCGCCGCCGGCGAACGCGCCGGGTGCGCCTGCGGGTCCACCACCGCCCGGTCCACGAGCGACGCCCCCGACTGCCGCGCAACCAGGCTCAACGCCCCCGGCGGGAGCCACGCCAGGTCAAGTCACTCCTGGCTCAGTGCCTCCTGCGGGAGAAACACCGCCAGGAGGTGGGAGGCCTCCGGCGGGAGCCACGCCTCCGGGTGCGATGCCGCCTGGTGCGATGGGTCCCGGTGGCATGGCAGGAATGTCCCCAGGCGGCCGCGGCCCGGCGATGGATCCGCGGCGCGCGCGCCTCACCACACTCAAGCAAGACTATGCGCGACTGGCCCTCGGACTCTTCGGCGCCTCGAGCGCGTATCCACTCACGTACTCCTATGCAGCCGTCGCCGAGGCGCCGCAAGGACGGGCCGACGTCCTGGACGTGAAGGGCGAGGGCAACTTTGCGCTGCGCTTTTTCATCCACAGCGACACGCGTCTTCCGATCATGGTGACCTGGACGACCCCGCCGACCAACGTCATCGTCACGGTTCCAGGCCAGCCGCCACCGGCGTCTGTCGCGCCGGGCGCGGTCGTGGTGACGGGGCCGCCGGCGCCAGCGAAGGATGCACCGAAAGAGGAGATGGACAAGTACTCGAAAGACGTGCTCGCGCTGCGTGCCAAGGCACAGGCCACGCCTATCGAGCAGCGCCTGTACTTTGCTGACTATCGCGATGTGGACGGCGTGAAATTCCCGTTCCGGCTCCGCCGGGCAATCGGGACGGAGACGACCGAGGAAACCACCTTCGATCGCTTTCGCATCAACGCCAAGATCGATCCGAGGAAGTTCGAGCCACTGAAGTAGACAACATTGAGAAGCGCCTGCGGCCCGAGCGCGAGTGGGGGTGGGGCCCCGCGAGCATTAAGAAAAGAGAACAGAAACGTGAAGAAGCCCATGCGACTCGTCATGGCCCTCTGCCTCTGCCTGGCCAGCCTTGCACCGGCCAGCCTCTTCGCCCAGACCGCCCGGGACGCCGTCCTGCAGGTGACGGTTCTCGACGAAACGCGCGGCGTGCTGCCGGGCGCGACGGTGACCCTCGCCGGTGTCGAGGCGTCCAACAAGGCGGTGGTCATCGCGCCGGCGGCGACGACCCCGCAGGGCCAGGTGAAGTTCGAGAGCCTTGCCCCTGGCCGCTACTCGATCACGGCCGAGTTCTCGGGCTTCCAGACGCGAACGCTGCCCGATGTCCGCATCCGGAGCGGTGAGAACAAGCAAGTGGTCGTGCTGCCGATCGATCGCCTGCAGTCGGCGGTGACGGTCGAGCGCGATCGCCAGCAGTCGGCGTCCGATCGTGATGTGACGTTCGGCACGGTCATGACCCGGGAGCAGATCGAGGCCCTCTCGGACGATCCCGACGAGCTCCGGCGGCAGCTGATGGACATCGGCGGACCGGGCGCGCAGATCCTCATCGACAGCTTCGAGGGCCGCGACCTGCCGCCGAAGGCGCTGATCAAATCGATCCGCGTGACCCGCGATCAGTTCGCGCCGGAGGTGCACTTCGCCGGACAAGTGCGGATCGAGATCCTGACCCAGCCCGGCATCGGGCCGATCAGGGGAACGATGCGGTCCGGCTTTTACGACAGCGCCACGGACGGGCGCAACCCGCTGGTGAATCAGACCGGCCCGGCGCAGAGCTGGCAGTACGGCATCGGCCTGAACGGCACGCTCATCAACGAGCGCGCGTCGTTCAGCTTCAACTTCAACGGCCAGGACAGCTATTCCACGCCCGTGGCCTACGCGGAAACGCCGTTCGGGCAGGTCGCCGGCAACATCCCGCTGCGCAGCCCGGCCGACAACTACTTCTACGCGGGCGGGGTCGACTACGCCATGACGAAAGATCAGGTCCTGCGCGTGAATTTCCAGGGCTCGCAATTCAGCCGGGGCAACGTCGGCATCGGTGCCTACGATCTGCCAGCGCGTGCCTACACCGCGGAAGACAGCTCGTTCGGGCTGTACATCCAGCAGAACGGCCCCCTCGGGCGGCGGTTCGTGCTGAATACCCGGCTGTCGGTGTTCGGCAGCGACTCGGTGTCGCGGTCAGCCGTCGAAGCGCCCACCATCGTGGTCAACGAATCGTTCACGAGCGGCGGTGCGCAGCGGCGGGGCGGCACCCACGCGCGGAACTACTGGATGAACTCGGATCTCGACTACGTGCGCGGCATTCACTCGATGCGCGTCGGCATCGAAGTCCAGGCCGGCACCTACAACACCGATGCGGACAGCAACTATCTCGGCACCTACGTCTTCGAGAGCCTCGAGGCGTTCGACGCGCGCACGCCGCGCAGCTTCAGCCGCCGGATCGGCGATGCGAGGATTCGTTATGACAACGTCCAGGGCGGTGTCTACATCCAGGACGACATCAAGATCCGCAAGGGCCTGACGTTGACCGGAGGCGTCCGCTACGAAGCGCAGACGCACGTGCCGGACAAGCTCAACTTCGCGCCCCGTGCCGGACTGACCTGGGCGCCGTTCAAGAGCGGCAAGACGACGCTCCGCGGCAGTTGGGGCATGTTCTACGACTGGCTGCCGACCGGCACCTACCAGCAGACGTTGCAGATTGACGGCTTCCGTCTCCGTGAGGTCAACATCGACAATCCGTCGTTTCCCGATGCGGGTGATCGCGGGGTCGACGCCGCCGACCAATCGCTATCTGCTCGCCGACGAGCGGGACATGGCCTATTCGCAGCGGCTGAGCGCCGGCATCGCGCAGACGATCTCGCGCCGGATCAGCACCAACGTCCTCTACAGCTACGGCTATCGCTACTCGCTGCTGACGGGCCGCAATCTCAATACGCCAATCAACGGCGTCAGGCCCGATCCTGACTTCGCCAACGTCGTGCTGGCGACCGCCGACGGCAGCGGACGGCAGCACACCATGAACGCGTCGGTGAACGTCAACCTCGGGCCGTTGCCGCCAAGGGGCGGGCCCGGGGCGCCCGGAGGGGGCGGCGGGATGATCATGGCTCGCTCTGAGGCCCATGATCATGATGGGCGGGCCTGGCGGCGGGCCGGCGGCGACCGGACCGCGCTTTGTCTGGAACCGGGGGCTGACACTCTCCGGCTTCTACACCTACGGCCAGAACTACGACAACACCGACGGTGCATTCGTGATCCCGGCGAGCATCTTCCTCGCCGACGAATGGGGGCCCGCGGCGTTCGATCGCCGCCACAATACGCACATCGCGCTCACCAGCACGGCGCTCCCGGAACTTCAATGCCCGTCTCGGATTCTCGGGCTCGTCCGCGCCGCCCCTGACGATTCGCACCGGGACCGACGACAACGGCGACCTCGTCTTCAACGACCGGCCCGCCGGCGTCGGCCGCAACTCCGAGCGAACCACGTCGACCTTCAATTCGTCGGCGAGCTTCGGTTACTCGTTCACCCTGGGCAAGAAGACGGTGACATCGGGCGGCGGGGTCCAGATCATGGGCTCGCCGGCAGGTCTCACGGTCAACCCGACGGGATCGCAAACGACGCCGCGCTACCGGCTGAACCTGTCGGTGAACATCAACAATCTCTGGAACCAGGCGTCGTACTCGGGATACAACAGCATCATCACCTCGAAGAACTTCCTGAAGCCGAGCTCCGCGTCAGGATGGCGCCGGATCACGTTTGCGACGAACGTGAGCTTCTGATCGGCATGGCGTGACTCATCCCTCGCCTCGTCACATCGTCGCTGCGATGGCCGGCGACTCATGAGACGATCCGTGAACGGAGGTCCCCATGCGCTCAGCATCACGACGCGCGATCGCGCTGGTCATTATCATCCTGGGCGTCCTAGGCGTCCTGGCTTCTGCCGCCGCCGCGCAATCAGTCCACTTCGCTCCGGCCACCGCGCCATCGTCGGGGCGGGTCGCGCCGCAGGGGGAGCCTGGTCAAGCGTTGCACGTCAGCGGTGTCGTCGTTGGTCCTGACGACAGACCCATCAGCGGCGCGTCGCTCTACATCTACCAGACGGACCACGAAGGGTATTACGGCGTCAAGCCGGCGAGCGACAACCGCAACCCGCGCCTCAAGCTCTTCCTCCGCTCGGGCGCGAAAGGAGAGTGGTCGTTCGACACGATCAAGCCGGGCTCGTATCCGAACGGCCGTGTGCCGGCACACATCCATTTCGAGGTGGGGGCTGACGGGCGTTCGGCAAACGTCTTCGAGATCGTGTTCGAGGGCGATCCGTTCGTGACAGCCGAGATGCGCGGCAATCCAGCGTTCTCGGTGCGACCGATTGCTGGCGGCCAGGTGACCGAGCGCATCGTCTTGAAGTAGCGGCGGTCCAAGCCAGATTTGCGGCGGGGACCAACAACCCATCGCACAACTGTCGAAGCCGTCACGGTATTCATCACGAAGGGCTCGAAGCTCACGAAGATCGCGAAGAAGTATCCGTTGGTGTCCTTCGTGATCTTCGCGAGCTTCGCGCTCATCGTGATGGGCGCCGTGACTCGGCTACTCCGCGCGCAGCGCCACCATCGGATCGATCCGCGACGCGCGGCGCGCCGGCAGGTAGCCGGCGACGAGCGCCACGAGCGTCAGCACCAGCAGCATGCCGGCGAACGTCGCCGGGATCCCGCGGCGTCACGCCGAAGAGCAGGCTGCCAGCGCCGCGCACCAGCGCCCACGACGCGGCGGTGCCGAGCACCATGCCGATCGCGGCGAGCCGGAGCGTCTGCGCGATGATGCGCGTCTGCACGTCGCGCGCGGAGGCGCCGAGCGCCATGCGGATGCCGATCTCCTGCGTGCGCTGATTGACCGAGTAGGAGATCAGCCCGTAGATGCCGAGCGAGGCGAGGATCAGCGCGAACACCGCGAAGCCGCCGAGCAGCAGCACGAGGAAGCGGCGCGGCGACACCGACTTGTCGACGATCTGCTGCAGCGTGCGGAAGTCGTTGCCGGGCAGGTTCGCGGCGATGCGGCTGCAGCGCCGCGCGAATCGCGCTCCGGCGAGCTGCGCCGGCGGCAGCGTGGAGCGCACGACGAGATCGGCGGACGCCTGGTCGCCGCACTGCCGCATCGGCAGATACATCTCGTTGCCGGACGCCTGCTCGAGCGCCAGGTGGCGCACGTCGCCGACGACGCCGACGACGCGCCGCTCCTTGGCGCAGACGCCGAGGACGAACTTGCCGATCGGATCCTGGCCCGGCCACAACGTTCCGCGCCATCGTCTCGTTGATCATCATGACCGGCTCGCTCGTCGCGGTGTCGCTCGGCCGAGATGTCGCGGCCGGCGCGAAGCGGAATGCCCATCGCGGCCGGATAGCCGTCGCTGACGACGCGCACGAACGCCGAGGGGGCCTTGCCGCGTTCGTAGGTGACGCCTTTGGCGCGCGAGCCCCACGTGCGGTTGCGGCCGAGCGGCAGCGCGTCGGTGATGCCGGCGCTCTCGACGCCCGGGATCTCCTTCACGCGGCGCAGCACTTCGTCGAAGTAGGCGATGCCGCTGCTCGCGGGTGCGCATAGCGGCTGTCGGGATCGACGCGAATGGTGGCGGCGCGCGACGGGTCGAAGCCCATGTCGACGTCGAGCACGCGAATCAGGCTGCGGATGAGCAGGCCGGCGCCGACCAGCAGCACGCAGGCGAACGCGATCTCCGAGACGACCAGCGCGTTGCGCACCCAGGTGCGCCGGCCGCTCTCGGTCGAACCGCGCGTCGGCATCCTTCAGCGCGTTCGTGAGCGCCGCGCCGCGCGCCTGCAGCGCCGGCGCGAGGCCGAAGACGATGCCGGTCACGATCGCGATCGCGAGCGTGAAGCCGAGCGCCGTCGCATCGGTGCGGACATCGCGCAGCAGCGGAATGCTGACGGCATCGAGCCGCGCCAGCGCGCGCGTCCCGGCGAAGGCGAGGACCAGGCCGAGCAGCGCGCCGCTGCACGACAGCACGATGCCTTCGGTGAGCATCTGCGCCAGCAGCCGGCGCCGCCCGGCGCCGAGCGCGGTGCGGATGGCGATCTCCTTCTGCCGCGACGCGGTGCGCGCCAGCAGCAGGTTCGAGAGGTTGGCGCAGACGATCAGCATCACCATCGCGACCGCGCCCGCGAGCACCCACACGGCCAGGCGCATGCGGCCGCTGACCTGGTCGGCGAGCGGTTTCACGTTGCCCTGGAAGCCGTTGCGTTCCGGGTGCTCGGCGGTGATCTGCGCGGCGAGCGTCCGGATCTCGGCCTGCGCGCGATCCGCCGAGACGCCCGGCTTGAGGCGGCCGATCATCGCCATGGTGTTGCCCCAGCGATTGGTTTCCGGGCTCAGCGGGAAGGGAAAGTACAGATCGAAATGGCTGCCGGGCGCGAACACCGACGCGAAGTCGAACGACGCCGGCAGCACGCCGACGACGGTGTACGGCTCGTCGTTCAACGTCAGCGAGGTGCCGACGATGGCCGGATCCGCATTGAAGCGGCGCTCCCACAGTCCGTGGCCGAGCATCACGGCCTTCGGTCCCTTCCACCGGCATTCTTCGGCGTTGAAGATCCGACCGAGCTGGGGTTGCACGCCGAGCACGTCGAAGAAGTTCTCCGTCACCGGCACGCCGCTGAGGCGTTCGGGCTCGCCCTTCCCGCTGAGCAGGTTGTCGCCCACGCCGTAGAACGCGAAGTATCCGGCGATCGCCGACAGCGACTGCGTGCGCTCGCGCAAATCCAGCAGGTGCCCCACCTGCGTCGTCTGGCCGGAGAGCCCGCTGGTGTCGCGGTTGGCGATCCAGACCAGCTGCCCGGGATCGGCAAACGGCAGCGGCCGCAGGATGAGCGTGTTGACGACGCTGAAGACGGTGGCGCTGGCGCCGATGCCGAGCCCGGCGATCAGGATGGCAAACGTCGTGAAGCCGGCGTCCCGGCGCAGCGTCCGAAGGGTGTAGCGGAGGTCCTGGAGCAGGTCAGAGAAAGGCATGTGTCTAGCCTTAGACGGGATCGCGGGTGCTTTCGTTTGCAAGGAGGTGAACGTGCAGATGTACCCCAAATTGTAGTAAAACCTGAACAACGAAATCGATCGTCACAGGCACGTAACGACCTATGAGGAGACTATCAATGCGAATTGTCAGAGCAACAGCAGCCGCGTGCATCGCCGCGGCCATGGCGGTGACCTATACCCAGGCGCAGGCGCAGGACGCCGACCGAAAGGTCGCTGGCGGCGGCGTCACCGTCAAGGGGTGGCAAGGGAAGGAAGACGCCGGCAACAAGCAGGGGCTCACGGTCGCCGACTCGAAGCTCGCGCCGGAAGGGAAGGGCTTCCGCTTGGTGACCGGGCCGGCGGCGCTGTACTGGAACCCGGCGAACACCGGCAAGGGCGACTACTCCGTCAAGGCCACTTTCACCGAGACGAAGCAGAGCTACAACCACCCGCACCCGTACGGCGTGTTCATCGGCGGCGCCGGGCTCGATTCGGCAACTCCAGCGGCGCTCTATTGCGCCGCCTACCGCAACGGCAACTTCATCATCCGCGGCTTCAGCGGCGGCAAGCGATTCGATGTCGTGGCCAAGCCGACGCCGAACGCAGCGGTCAAGACGGCGGCGGCCGAGGCGGAAGTGATCCAGGAAGTGGGCTGGAACGTCCGCGGCGACAAGCTCGAGTGCGTGGTCAACGGCACCGC
The DNA here is from genome assembly GCA_963771395.1 of uncultured Acidobacteriota bacterium. Lineage (GTDB taxonomy): Bacteria > Acidobacteriota > Vicinamibacteria > Vicinamibacterales > 2-12-FULL-66-21 > DATBJJ01. The sequence goes on from CAVYTY010000027.1 coordinate 23,172, forward strand.
CGTGTGGAGCGGCACCAAGGCTGACGTCACGGGCGACGGCAAGCTGCCGTCGACGGACGGCGTCGCCGGCATCCGGGTCAGCCATAACTCCGACGCCATGGTCACTGGCTTCGCGGTCGGCAAGTAAACCAGCACCCACGCGGGTGCGAGCGCCGGCTCGCACCCGCGTTCGTCCCTGCGAATCTCCCCCGACCGACATTTGCCCTAACTTTCAACCTGGCCGCCCCGTCTTATCTCTCGGCACCTCGGTGTCGATCCTCCGATCGGCGCCGCGTGCGTTTACCCGCCCGATGAGCCCGACAACATCGAGGATCCGACATGACCGACGACCTCCGCTTCGCCTTCCGCCAGCTGCGCAAGAACCCGGGGTTTGCCGCCATCGCGGTCACCACGCTCGCGCTCGGCATCGGCGCGGCCGCCGCGATGTTCGGCCTGATTCAGGGCGTGCTGCTCTCGCCGCCGCCGTACGCCGATCCGGGCCGCGTGGTTCTCGTCTCGCCGGCGCGGATCGACGGCGGACCGTACCGGCGCGGGGCGACCATCGGCCAATGGGTGTCGTGGCGGCAAGCGCGCTCGATCGAGCCGCCCGCGGTGTATGGCTGGACGTTCAACTTCCTCGTGCTGCCCGACGGCAGCGAGTCGATGGGCGGAATGGTCGTCACGCCGAGCTACTTCCGCATCCTCGGGCTGCGGCCGATTCTGGGCCGGGAGTTTGCCGATAGCGAGCTCAGCCGGCCGAAAGTGCCGCCGTCGGCAATCATCCTCGGCTACGAGCTGTGGCAGCGCAAGTTCAACGGCGATCCGAACATCGTCGGGCGGACTATTCGCATCAGCCGCATGCCGGCGCCAGTGCCGGTCGTCGGCGTGATGCCCCAGGGCATCAGATTCCTTCCGGACCCGGGCGCGTCGAGCGAGCCGAACTACGACCTCAACGCGCACGTCGATTTCTGGTTCGGCATCGCTCCGGACGAATCGCGGCCGGCGTCTCGTGCGGGAAACGCGATCACGCGGCTGCGTGGCGGTGCGACGCCTGCCGAGGCGCAGACCGAGATCACTGCACTGTCGGCGGGGCTGGCGCAATCCGATCCGACACTTCAGGGGATCACTGCCGCCGTCGTTCCGGTGCAGGACGTCCTCAATCGCGACGGGCGGCGTTTGCTGGTACCGCTGTTCGGATCGGTGGCGCTGGTCTTCTTCATCGCGTGCGCCAACGTCGCGGGCCTGCTCCTGACACGCGGGCTGCAGCGGCATCCGGAGTACGCGATGCGCTCGGCGCTAGGCGCGGGCCGATGGCGCCTGTTCCGCCAGGCGCTGACCGAAAGCCTCGTCCTCGCGCTCGCCGGCGCCGCGCTCGGCGCGGGCGTCGCTACCGGCATCGTCAGGCTGCTCAAGTCGGTTGCCGGACAGGCCGTGCCGCGTGCGGACGCGGTCCACATCGGCTGGCCGGTCTTTGCGTTCGGGTTCATTGCCGCGCTCGTCGCCGCCGGCATCGCCGGGGTGCTGCCTGCCGCCCGCGCCTCTCTTCCCGATCGATTCATGGGGCTCAAAGGCACGCGCACGACCGCCGGCCGTCACGAACGCCGGCTGCTCGGCGCCGTCGCCACGCTCCAGATCGTGCTCACGGTCGCGCTCCTCGCGGGCGCGGCGCTTCTCATCCGCACGGCTCGCAACCTCGATCGCATGCAGCCCGGTTATGACACCGAGAACATCCTGGCGATGACGGTGACGAGGATGGAGCGGCAGAATTCGACCGAGTTCCACAAGCTCGCACTCGAGCGAGTGGCGGCGGTGCCAGGAGTGACCACCGCGGCGTTCGCGTGGGGTGTGCCGCTGACCGGCAACAGTTGGCCGGGCGAAGTGGAGTTCCCTGGTCAAGCAGGTTCGTCGAAGTTGGCCGATCGCATCACGGTGCCGATCCGGTCAATCACCGAGGGCTACTTCGACGTGATGGGCATGACGATCGCGGAGGGCCGCGCGTTTCGCGGCACCGACGGTCCGGACGCGCCCACAGTCGCCATTGTCAATGCCACCCTCGCCAAACGGTACTCGCGGATCGCAATCCAATCGGCGCACACGTGCGGTTCGCCGGCAGCACCAACAAGCCGCTCGAGATCGTCGGCGTCGTGGCCGACACACGGACTGAAGAGCTGAGTCAGTCCGCCGAGCCCGAGATCTACGTGCCGTTCTGGCAATCGGGGGCGTTCTCGAAGCATCTCGTCGTGCGCGCCGCCGGCGACCCCACCGCGCTCGCCGCGCTCGTGCGGAACGAGCTGCGCGCACTCGACCCGACCTCCGCCGTCGAGCGCATGACGACCATGGCCGAGATTCGCCGCGAGTCGGTGGCGTCGCGAACGTTCGCGATGCGGCTGCTCATCGGCTTTGCTGCGGTCGCGACCCTGCTGGCGCTCGTCGGCCTGTACGGCGTCCTGTCCCTGTCGGTCAACTCGCGGACCAAGGAGATCGCAGTGCGCAAAGCCGTCGGGGCACAGCGCCACCAAATCGTCCAGCTGGTGCTCGGCGAGGGCTCGAAGCTCGTGGCCGGTGGCTTGTTGCTCGGCGCCATTGTGGCGCTGCTGGTCGGCCGGCTGCTGCAGACTCTGCTCTTCGATGTCAGGCCGTCGGACCCGATAGCGCTGGGGACTGCGGCGATCGCCTTCGGCGTGGTGGCGCTTGCTGCGTGCCTCCTCCCGGCGTACCGTGCCAGCCGAGTCGACCTGATGGAGTCCCTGCGTCAGGGAGTGAGCGATCCTATCCAGTGATTGCGAGACGCGCGACTGCCACGAAACGGCCAACGGCCAATCACGATGATCTCGAAGCTCACGAAGATCGCGAAGGCGTTCTCCATCAGGTGCCTTCTTCGCGGTCTTCGCGCTCATCGTGGACGGTTTTCGTGACGCGGACAGATGGGCCGACATGGCTTCAAACACGAATCATCGACTTCCACAACCTGGCGCTTGACCACCGCCCGGGGTCCTGTGCTAGAGTAACCATCCTTCTGGTGACGCTGATGAAGATTCGCACCATCATTCCGACCGCACCCCCGCTGGCCATCGCGCCGGACCGCTTCTAGTTCCACGCGCCCGGTTCGCGGGCGATTCGTTCCCAAGTCTCAATCGCAGTATTTTGCGCTCGTCGGTTTGCGACGCGCGCGTGGGGCCGGCCGGCCCACAGGTGGCGTTGCACATGTCTCACGCTCTCCAAGGCTCTTCCGCCACGGCGCCCGAAGCCGCCGCGGCTCCAGGCGTGTGGGTGACGCTCCGCGAGGCGATCCGCGGGTCTCCCATCGACTACACGACGGCGCCGGTCGGGCGCGCGGTGATCATGCTGGCCGTGCCGATGGTGATCGAGATGGCGATGGAGTCGATCTTCGCCGTCGCGGACGTGTTCTGGGTGGCGCACCTCGGCGCCGATGCGGTCGCGACGGTCGGGCTGACCGAGTCGATGCTGACGATGATCTACACGGTCGCGATGGGTCTGTCGATCGGCGCGATGGCGCTCGTGTCGCGGCGCATCGGCCAGAACGACGCGGACGGCGCGTCGCGTGCCGCCGCGCAATCCATCCTCCTCGGCCTTGTCGTCGCGACGCTCATCGCGCTCCTCGCGGCGCCGCGCGCGCCGGATCTGCTCCGCCTGATGGGCGCGTCGCCGGAGGTGATCGCGTCGGGGAGCGCGTTCACGCGCGTGATGCTCGGCGGGAACGCGACCGTTGTGCTGCTGTTCCTGATCAACGCGGTCTTCCGCGGCGCGGGGGACGCGGCGATTGCCATGCGCGTGCTGTGGCTGGGCAACGCGCTCAACATCGTGCTCGGGCCCTGCTTCATCTTCGGGCTCGGTCCGTTTCCCGAGCTCGGCGTCGCCGGCGCGGCGGTCGCCACCAACATCGGGCGCGGGACGGCGGTCATCTATCAGGTGGTCACGCTCGTGCGCGGCCGCGGCCGCGTACGTCTGCGCCGGGAACACCTGCGGCTCGATCTCTCGCTGATGCGCAGCGTGCTCCGGCTGTCGGGGTCGGCACGATCCAGATCCTGATCGGCACAGCGAGCTACGTCGGCCTGGTGCGGATCCTGTCGCTCTTCGGCAGCGACGCGATCGCCGGCTACACGATCGGCATCCGCGTGATCATCTTCGCGCTGCTGCCGGCGTTCGGGATCAGCAACGCGGCGGCGACGATGGTGGGGCAGAACCTGGGCGCGGGCCGTCCCGATCGCGCGGAGCGCGCGGTCTGGACGGCGGCGCTCTACAACATGCTCTTCCTCGGCAGCGTCGGGCTCCTGTTCTTTCTGGCCGCACGGCCAATCTCCGGGCTCTTCACCGGCGATCCCGCAGTGCAGCCATTCGCCGTCAGCTGCCTGCGGACGGTCAGCCTCGGCTTCCTGTTCTACGCGGTCGGGATGGTGCTGACGCAGTCGTTCAACGGCGCCGGTGATACGTGGACGCCGACGCTCATCAACCTCGGCGTGTTCTGGTTGTGGGAGATCCCGCTCGCGTGGTGGCTCGCCGTCCACGCGGGGTTCGGTCCCCGGGGCGTGTTCATCGCCTTGACCGTGGCGTACTCGACGCTCGCGGTGGTCAGCGCGCTGCTGTTCCGCCGCGGGACGTGGAAGGGGAAGAAGGTCTAGCAATGCTGAATGCTGAATGCTGAAGTGAAGGCTGAAGTGAAGGCTGAAGTGAAGGCTGAAGTGAGGGCTGAAGTGAGGGCGGCGTGTCGTCTTTGTAGACGCTAGGACGGAGTGCGGCCGGGTTGGTTGGCTGCCATGTCGGGCGTCAGATCCGTAACGCCCGCATCGAAACCGTCGCGAGGGCACAGCCGCGCTACTGGCGGGGCGCTCTTTCCGCTTGGGAGGGGGTTGGCAGTATTGTTGCGCCCCACACGCCGCTTGCCAAAACTCCTCATCGCCCTGGCCGGACTCGTCCTCGTCGTCGCGGCCGTGTTTGCGGGACCGCTGAGCTCGGGCGCAGTCCTCCTGCTGCTCCCGGCTCCGCAGCGTGCTGTCGAGCACGACCTCCCGGAGGACTACACGCCCGTACACGGAGGACACGTCGACCTGGACGTCGGCCTCTACATCCGTGAAAACGAAGACCTCGTCGTCCGGGGAACGCCTGCGCTGGTACTCCGGCGAACCTATGTCTCGGGTTACCGCGCCGCAAAAGAGTTCGGGATTGGGACGACCCATGCCGACGAGTGGTACGTGGTGGGGGATGGCAAGCGATTTCAATGGGCCGCGCTGGTCCGTCCCGGCGAGTACCGTGTCAGCTTCGAGCGCACGTCGAGCGGCACGTCGCTGCAGAACGCGATGTTCCAGAATCGCTCGTCCTCAGACGAATGGCAGGACGCGCGCCTGGGCTGGACGGGCGCCGACTGGGCGCTGCGACAGGTCGACGGCAGCCTCGCCCGGTTTCGTCCCTGCGGACCGGACGAAAAGAGTGTCTGTTCCATCGTGCGCTATCGCGACGCCGACGGCCACGCCGTCGACTACCGCCGCAACACGGCCGGCCGCCTCGAGAGAATGGAAGCCGGGCCGGATCGCTGGATTGCGTTCGACTACGACGATCGGGATCGCGTGGTCCGCGCGTTCGACAGCACGAAGCACGAAGTGCGCTACGAGTACGACGAGCGGCAGCGGCTGGCTCGCGTCAGGTCAGGCGATACGATTACTCATCGCTACACCTACACCAACAACGACGAGATGGCGACGATCGTCGAGCCGGGGACGGACATCGAGAACACGTACGACACGAACGGCCGCTGTATTCGACAGGTGAACCGGTACGCGGACGGAACCGATCCCTACACTTTCGACTTCACCTACAAACTCGACGGCTCGGCCGTCGTCCAGACCGATGCGCGGCGATCCGATGGCACGTGGACGCAGTACACCTTCAGCAAGACCGGGTTCACCACGTCCGAGACCTGGGGGCGCAAGGACTCGGAGCCGGCCATCTTCGTCTACGATCGCGATCCCGTCACGAACGCCGTCGTCGCGCTGAGTCTCACGTGTCCGGACCGCACTGGTCGTCAGCTGCGCCACTCGAGCCTGGTCAGACCGGGCCGCGAGGAATGGATCAAGTGGGATCTCGCCAGGACCCACTGCTCATGGAGCGGCCGGCGCTGGCGTAGCGCTGGCTGAGGGAAGGTACCAGCTCGGTCGGAGGTCCGATGGCCGGGATACGTCGTAATGCAGATGGCCGAAGGACTCTTTGAGCTCGAGCGCGTCACGTCGGGCGGCCGTTCGGTCTGCTATCCTTGCAAACGTGACCAGCCCTTCGACACTGCCATCCAGACGCGGCGCCGGCGGCACCCCCGGAGGTGTCGGGCAGTTCTTTCTCGGGCTGGCCATGGCCGTGGCCGGCGGCTATATGCTGCTCAATCAGGTGCAGGTCACGACGTCTTTCTGGAGCTTCGGGCGGTATGGCGGGTTTGGTCCCACCCTGCTTCCGCTGCTCGTGGGCGTGGCATTCCTCTTTTACGACGGGAAGTCATTCATCGGTTGGCTGCTGGTCGGCCTCGGAGCCGTGATCATCCTGGCCAGCATCCTGATGCACATGGACATCTATTTCCGTCAGACGACGCTCTTCAACACACTGGTCATGCTCGGCCTGCTGTTCGGCGGTCTCGGCCTGATTGCGCGCTCGCTCCGCAGCGCGTAGACTCACTCAACCTGCCTACTTCTGGCCGATCCCGTAGACGTGATCCAGGGTCCGAACGATGACCACGCCGTCCGAAATGGCCGGCGTCGACATGATCACTGCCTTCATCTCGTTCTTCGCGATCTCCTGGTACGTCCGGCCGGCGCGCGCAACGATGATGTCCCCATCTTCATTGGCGAAGTAGAGCCGGCCGTCAGCCGCGATCGGTGATGCCGAGAAGGACCCGCCGCCGCCCGCCCGCGCGCGATACAGGCGCTCGCCAGTCGCGCCGTCGTAGGCCGTGACGACGCCGTTGTTGTTGCACGTATACAGAATCCCGTCGTAGAAAATCGGCGTCGGGATGTACGTACCTTCGCCGTTGCTCCAGGCGATGGCCTCGTTCGACGTCTGGTCCTTCGGCAGCGAGATGTCCCCGCTGGCGTTCGGCTTGATCGCGTACACGGGGCGCGCCGGGGGATACCCGCCGGTGACGTAGACCACGCCGTTGCCGACGACCGGCGTGCCGACGGTCACTTCCGAGTTCGGGCCGAGCGTCCACAGGAGCTTGCCGTTCGACGGGTCGTAGCCGCGCACCTTCGGGCCGTTGGTCACGATCTGTTCGCGGCTCCCCGCGCGGAACACCGTCGGCGTTCCCCAGCTGGAGATCTCGTCGCGCGCGGTGCGCCAGCGCTCTTTACCGGTCGCCGCATCGTAGGCCGCGATGAACGAATCCTTGTAGCGATCGGCCTGCACGATCACCCGGTCGCCGTGAATGATCGGCGAGCTCGAGTGCCCCCACTGCGTGTCGGGGTCGAAAAACCAGCCGCTGTCGATCACGCCGATGTCGGTCTGCCAGAGCGGCTTGCCGTCCATGTCCCACGCGGCAAGCATGCCGATCGAGCCGAAGATCGCGACCACGCGCCTTCCATCGGTTACTGGCGTCGAGCTGGCCTGGCTGGACTTGGTGTGGCGCTTCACCTTCGGCGCGCCTTTGAAGGCCTCGCGCTCCCACAGGATTTTTCCCGTCGCCTTGTCGAGGCAATAGATCTTCCAGGTGTGCTCTGACAGGTCGTTCACCGGCGCGACGTCGCCATAGAGCCCCGTCCTGAACGTCTTGTCACCGGCGCTGCTGACGGCCGTCACCACGAACACACGGTTCCCCCACACCACGGGGCTGGCGGTGGAAATGCCGGGAATTGCCGTTTTCCAGCGGATGTTCTGCTGCGTGTCCACGTCCCATTCGACGACGGCCCCCTGCCCGTCGCCGTTTCCGGCGGCGTTCTCGCCGCGGAAGCCGGGCCAGTTGCGCGCAGCGGTTCGGTCGGCGGGTTTGGTGTCCGCTGCCGTTGGCGCCGCGGCTGCCGGCGGCGGCACGGCAGGGGCGGACGGCGGTGGTGCTCCCGCCGGCGGCGTCGCGACGCGCGTCCACACCTGCGGCGGCGCATTTCCCGCCGCCGCCACCACGCGCTCGATCATTCCGCCGCGCCCTTCGAAGTTGAGCGTGAGTCCTTCCCTTTCGGCGACGCGGAAGCTCGTCTGCGAGGTCGCGACGAGCGTCATCGCATTGGCACTGCCACTCGGAGGCGTCACCGTCAGCTGCTCGCCGCTCAACGCGACGTTGAGCGCCGCGCCGGCCTCCTCGTTGCGATAGCTGCCGACGTATGACTGCAGCGTGGCGCGATCGACGGTCACGCCCGCCGCAGCCGGCTCGGCCGGCATCGCCGCCAGCTTCTTCTCGACGAGCGCGATGATCTCGGGATTGTTGACCTTCTTGGCGCCCGCGAGTGCCGGGCGGATGTGCGCTCGGGTCAGCTCCGGGGATTCGAGCAGGACCGCGACGAGCGCCACGTTGCCGCGCTGGATCGCCTGCGGGAGGAGGCCGGGCGCGCCCTTCGAGCCGCGCTCGAGCAGCAGTGTTACGACGTCAGGATGGCTGTTCATCATCGCCATGTCGACGGCGCGCATCTGGTAGAAGGTGTCCTGGACGTTGACGTCGGCGCCGCGCGCGATGAGCAACTTGACGACCTCGATGTGCCCCTTGTCGGCGGCGAAGGTCAGCGCCGTCGCGCCGTAGCGCGTTTTCGCGTTGACGTCGGCGCCTTTGTCGAGCGCCGCCGTGACGCGGGCCATGTCCCCGGCGCGCACTGCGGCCCAGAGCTCCTCATTGATAGGCGCTGGGATAGGCGCTGGGACAGGCGCGGGGCTCGGCGCGGGCGCCTGTTGCGCTGCGGAAGCCTGGGTATGCGTGTCGTTCGGCATCAGCGCCAGCGACAGCAGGAAGATCGTGAACGACAACGTCATCAGGGTGCCTCCAGCAGGAATTCTACGCGGGGTGTGACGTCCGCGCCGCGGGAAATGTTCGCGGGGAACTATGGGGTCAGATCTTGTATTTCAACATTCAGCTCCGAACGCGCGGTCAGGTGCGGTTCAGGATATGTTGAAATACAAGATCTGACCCCTGGGCTCGCACGCCTGTGCGGCAGGGCGCCAGGCGGGCGGGCTGCGCACTGTAACAACCATTGGGAATCGCTTTATGAAATCCAAGCCAATGAGCAGACGACTCCGATATGGCGTGGCGGTGAGCCTGGACGGATTCATCGCGGGGCCCAATGGCGAGTTCGATTGGATCGTCATGGATCCATCCATCGACTTTGCTGCCATCTACAAGGAGTACGACACGGCGGTGATGGGGCGCAAGACATATGAGGTTCTGACTGCGCAAGGGGGGCACGGCGCCATGCCTGGTCTCGACGTCGTCGTGTTCTCGCGGACCCTGCCGCCGGCCACGTACCCGGGTGTTCGCATCGTGAACGACGATCCCGGTGACGTCGTCGCGACGCTGAAGGCGAAGCCGGGTCGGGACATCTGGCTCTACGGTGGGGGCGCCCTCTTTCGCTCGCTCCTCGACGCGGGCCTCGTGGACACGGTGGAAGTTGCTGTCGTCCCAGTACTGCTTGGAGCGGGGATCCCACTGCTTCCGCCAGGCGCCGCGACGAAGCTGATCCTGGCGGACCAGAAGACACTACCGGCCAGCGGCATCATGGCGCTCTCGTACTCAGTGCCTGGGGGCGTCGGTCCGGCTCCCCGGATTCGCTACATCAAGGCGGCGAAGGCCCGGAAGAAGAAGCGAACGCCGTCAGGTAAGACGGCGCCATCGAGTAAAGGTTCGCGCGCCGCTCGCCGGTTCAAACGCTGACCAAAACCCCGGAGGCATCATGACGTGGCGCACGGCGCTCATCTTCCTGGCCGGTCTCACCGTTGGCATGGGCGCGCGCACGGGCGTCGCGCAGGATCGCCGCCTGCCGGGCGTCAACGGCATCAATCACCTCGCGTTCGCCACGACGAAGTACACCGAGATGATGCAGTTCTATACGCAGACGTTGGGTTTTCCCGAAGCCTTCTCGAACAAGAATGCCGACGGACAGCCGACGTTGACCTATTTGCAGGCGAGCCGCAACACGTTCATCGAGTTGATGCCCGCCGGGGCCAACCGGTCAGCGGGGTTCACCCACTTCGGTGTCCACGTGGACGACGTGCAGGCGGTGGCCGCGCGGCTGCGGGAGCGCGGGCTGCAGGTCGGCGAGCCCCGGACCATCGGCAGCGGATCGCTGACGGTCGCCATCACCGATCCGGACGGGAACCGCCTCGAGTTGAGCGAGCTGCCACCTGGCGCCCCGGCGCGAAAAGCCATGGACGCCTGGAAGTAGCGTGTCGGATTCCTTGTTGACTCGTCGCGAGGCGATTGGCGCACTCGCGTGCACCGCTACGTTGCCGCTGATGTCTGCGTGTAATCGAGAACCGGAGTCGACCGTCTCGACATCCACTGCTTCGGCACACACCGAGGCCGACGCGCGAGCGTTGCTCGATGACATCGGCAACACCCTTCTCGGTCGCGTGCCCGAGACCGCCACGTCGCTCGGCCTCGACACCGGCGCGAGAGCCGAGCTTCGTTCACGGCTCATGGATCGCTCCGCGGACGGACAGCAAGGGATCGCGAGCCAGCTGCGGCGTGACCTGGAGCGGGCCCAGGCGTTCGACGCCTCTGGACTCCCGCACGCGACGCGTACCAGCCTGGAGGTCGTGCGCAGTGCGTATGCCACAGCGCTCGAGGGCTTTGCGATGCCGTACGGCGACGTCCCCGTTGGCGGATGGCGCATCACACCGTACATCAGTCATCCAGAACGTCGGCGCCTACCTCGATGTGCCGCGGCTTCTCGATGCCGAGCACCGCATCGAACATGCGGCGGACGCGGATGCGTATCTGGCCAGGCTGCAGTCCTACGCGAAGCAGCTCGACGGGGAACGTGGCCGCATTCAGGCGGCACGCGTGAAAGGACTCGTGCCGCCGGCATTCCTGATCGACAAAGCGCTGGCGCAGCTGAGTCTGTCGATCAAGAACGCGCGCGAGGGCGGCACGATCGTCGAGTCAATCGAGCGGCGCGCGAAGAATATTCCCGGCACCTGGGCTGAGCGCGCGCGGGGGATCGCGGCGAAAGAGATCGCACCGGCGCTGGAGCGCCAATTGGCGGAACTGCAGGCTCAGCGCGCGATTGCGACGGGCGATGCCGGTATGTGGGCGCGGCCGAACGGAGAAGAGTACTACCGCTGGGCGCTGAAGGCGTCGACGACCACCGCCATGTCGCCGCACGAGGTCCACGAGATGGGCCAGCGCGAGCTGCAGCAGCTGCACGCGCGGATGGACGAGATTCTGAAAAGCGCGGGCTATACGAGGGGGAGCGTCGGCGCGCGCATGCAGGCACTGGCGAAGGACCCGCGCTACAAGTTCCCCGAGGGCGACCGGGGACGCGCCGAAATCACGTCGTTCATTCAGAATCGCCTCGACTGGATCCGGGCGCAAATGCCGCGCGCCTTCGCGACGGTCGTCAATCCGAATATGGAAGTGAAACGGCTGCCGCCGGAGGAAGAACCGGGCGCTCCTGCTGCCTACGGCGGCGCCGGCTCCATTGACGGCAAGATCCCCGGACGCTTCTGGATCAACCTGCGGACGACGGACCTGCATAGCAAGTACAGCCTCGCCGATCTGACGTTTCATGAGGCGATTCCCGGCCACATCTGGCAGGGCGAATACACGCACGAGATGCCGCTCGTCCGGCAGATGCTCGCGTTCAATGCCTACTCGGAAGGATGGGCGCTCTATGCCGAGCAGCTCGCCGACGAGCTCGGCGCCTTTGAGAACGATCCGATCGGACGCCTCGGGTATCTGCAGTCGATTGCCTTCCGCGCCTGCCGTCTCGTCGTCGACACCGGCCTTCACGCCAAGCGCTGGACGCGCGAGCAGGGCGTGCAGTTCTTCGTCGACGTGAACGGGTCGAACCCGCTCGAAGTGGCCAGCGAGGTCGACCGGTACTGCTCGTGGCCGGGGCAGGCGTGCGGCTACAAGGTCGGGCACAGCGAGATCAACCGCCAGCGCGACAAGGCCAGGACGGCGCTCGGATCAACGTTCGTCGACAAGGGATTCAACGACACGGTGGTTCTGGGCGGGAACGTGCCGCTCGACGTGCTGGCAAAGAACGTCGAGCAATACATCCGCACCGCCAAGGGCTAGGCTGAGCCGCGGCGACCGACACGGAGTTGCTTTGCAAACCAAAGTTCTCTAAGATAGAGACATGGAGTCAGCACGCCGCCGTGCCGAGGCGGTGCTCGCCGCCCTCGTTGCCGGCGCTGCCGTTGTCCTTGTCGTCGGCGCAGGGATCCTCTACTTCGGATCCACCGTCAACCCCGTGCACACCAGTCCTGCGGCGATCCCGTCAGCAGCGGCTGACGTCGACGCCGGGCGCCATGTGGCTGCGGTGGCTGAGGCAAGGCGCCTCGCGCGCGCGCTCCTGGTTGAAGAGAATCTCCCGGGCCTGTCGGTGGCTGTGGCCGTGGACGGCGCCATCGTGTGGGCAGAGGGCTTCGGCTATGCCGCCGTGGAGCGCACACCAGTGACGCCGCTCACGCGCTTCCGTCTGGGCGCGCTCTCGAAGCCGATGACGTCGGTTGCGGCCGCCCTTCTGCACGATCGGGGACGCCTCGATCTCGATGCGCCGGTTCAGCGCTATGTGCCAGCGTATCCGCAAAAGCAATGGACGGTTACCACACGCCAGCTGATGGGCGACGTCGCGGGTGTCCACCGCAGCCGCGGCGACAACATCGACGGCGACAGCATGCCCACCCAGCACTGCGCGAACCTCGACGAGGCGGTCGAGCTCTTCGCCGGTGACCAGCTCCGGTTCGAGCCGGGGACGCAGCATCGCTACTCGATCTACGGTTGGGTTCTGGTGAGCGCGGTGGTCGAGAGCGCCGGCGGGGAGCCATTTACCCGCTTCATGGATCGCCAGGTGTTCGAGCCACTCGGCATGGACCGCACCGTCGTCGCGGAACGAGAGGGCCTCGACGACGCGACCTCCTACACGCCGAGATCGATCCTGCGGACCCGGCTCGGCGTCGACGAGCCGCCGCCGCCGGACTACTCCTGCCTGGCGGGCGCTGGGGCTGTTCTCTCCACGCCGATGGACCTGGTGCGCCTCGGCTCTGCGCTGCTGAAGCCCGGGCTGCTGACGGCGCAGACCATCACGACTCTCCAGACTCCCACGCGCCTCGTCTCTGGAGCGCCCACGACATACGCGCTCGGTTGGACGGTCGGCAGCGTCCAGCTGGCGGGAGGGCCGGCACGGATGGTCAGCCATCGGGGAAGCCCCAGCGGCGGAACCGTCTCACTCCTGACGTTCCCGGATCTCGGTCTCGCGGTTGCCGCCGCCGCCAACATGACGAATGTCACAGGCGTCAACCCCCTCGCGCTACAGGTCGCCGACGCCTTCGCCAGCAGATCAGAATCGCCGCGACGATTCGAGGAAATGAGCGGTATGCCGACGTGCGTGGCTCAGTCGAAAGCGAGCGAATGCGGGCCACGACCAGGCCGGCGGGTCCGTCGAGCGGGGCGCCAAGCAGGATCGGCGCGAGCCACGCGGGTGCAGCCACCAGGGGGATTCCGACCGCGACCTCGACGATCGCGGTAGTCGTGAGAAGTGCTTTCGCCTCGAATGTCACTTCCTCCCTCAATCCTTCACGGCCGGTTTCCGGCCCGCTGTCGCGCCTGGCGCCTGGCCCTGCGACAGCAGGTTCGCGAGCAGTCGGTAGGCGCCCGGTACGCCGGACGGTAGTTGACGGTGAAGCGCATAGGCGAAGTAGGTGTAATGGCCTTTGCCGTACGTGGCGTGGAGCCAGCCGCCCTTCTGCGGTGGCTGGCCCTTGTCCCACGTGGCGATCATCGGTGTGTAGGCGGTGTCCCACGTCGACCAGAACTTCGATCCGCGCTGTTCGACCCAGCCGTCGAAATCGGCTTTGGTGATCCTGTTCGGACTGTTGAAGACCGGATCGGCAGGCGCGAGGATGTCAATCGGCGAGTCTTCCTCCGACACCTCTTCGGCGGTGCGCGGCAGCTCCCCTGGATACGGTGCGTAGTCACCCGGCACGAACTCCTGCGTGTTGTAGAGAACGATCAGGTTGCCACCGTTCTTCACGTAGTCGAGCAGACGACGGTTGTACGTCTTGAGGTCTTCGCGCACGGCATACGCCCGCGTGCCCGTGATGATGGCGTTCAGCCTGCTCAGGTCCGCCGTCGCCAGCTCCTCCGGCCCGAGCAGTTGAACCTCGACACCCAGTTGCGCCAACCCGCCCGGCACATCGTCGCCGACGCCCATCACATAGCCCACCTTCAATCCGGCCGCAACCTTCAGGTCGATGCCACGTACCGTTGCAGTGGCGTCGCGATAGAGATACCGCGTCTCGAGGTCGCGGTGCTGGATGGTGTCGTACCCTTCGCGATACTCCCGTCCACCCGAAACTGCGACGGCCTCGAGACGATAGTCCCGGTTGTCGAGTGATGGGATCGTGACGGTAAACTGATAGAGCCCGCGCTCGCCTGCATGCGAGAACTGAAATGCGTGCGTCGCGGGCTCCACCTGTCCAGCCTGCCGGCACCTTCAACGTCAGCCTGCCGTCGGATGTCCCTTCGCGGTTGTTGCAAGACCTCAGCCTTCAGCCTCACCGTCTTGCCCGCCTGGCCGACGGGCGCCACGGCCTGAGCCGGGCTGAGCGTGACGGCCATCGCCGGGACGATGGCGAGCACGCGCGTGTCGTAGCCGTATGGCAGGTTGCGCATCGAGTCGCGTCACCGCGCGTCGGATGTCTACCGGAACGCCATCCACGTCGTACCGCGCCACAGCCTCCAGCGGCGGATCGGAGGACGGCGCGATAGACTGCTCCGGATCGATGATCGTGTAGCGCGCCTCCTGAATCGATTTCCGCGCGAAATACGGACGCGTGAGCGGCGCGTTGTCGGGCACGGTCGATCGTGAATGTGCTTCGCGACCGGCTGGTTCAGCTTCGCGCGTGCCGGCGCCGCATGCGCCCTCGATCGACCAGTTGCCCTTTGCCCGTGACTGCGACGCGGTACGACCTCGACCTCGACCGGGCCGCGGTTGACGAACGCCGCTCGCACATCGAAGGTCTGGCCGGGTACGACCGCCGCCATCGCGGCGGGACGCGAAGCGTCGAACGGACCGGACGGCTCCGGCGTGCCGGCGGGCTGTGCGAGCGCGGTGAAGCTGATGCCGAGCGCGGCGTCGATCGCGTCGGCGATCTGCTGCTCCTTCGAGCGTGCAGCAGCGGGCGACGTCCGGATCGGCTGCCCAGCTGCGTTATCGCGGTCGCGGGTCGCCGCGAGCGCCCGCGCCAGCGCGGGGACCGTGCGCGGAGGGATCGGTCCATCTTGAAGGCCTGCACGGCCGCTTTCACTTCCCGATCGATGGCTGCCAGCAGCGCCGCCGGCGCTCGGCGGGTGGCGTTCTCCGCAGCGCGCTGATAGATGCCCGGGATGCGTGGTGTCGATGCCGTCGAAGAAGCCTGCTTCCTTCGCGGCGCGTCGACGACCGACTGCAGGCGCTTGTAGTAGCCGACACGCGGGGCCAGGCTGCGGACGTGAAGCGGCCGCCGTTCTGCGAGCGCTGGAAGCTGAGGCCGAGGCGCGCGAGTGTCTGATAGGAGTCGCCCAGCACGGGATCGTAGTCGCCGGTATCGACGCGGAGCGTCCAGTCCTCGTTCTCGCGCACGCCGCCCATGTACAGCTTCAGCGGCTGCCACGGCCGCAGGCCCGGCGGCGAGCTGCTCGGGAAACATGTCGGATCGCCGGCGGCCGTGAACGCGTCCTGCGTGATCAGACCGGCGGCCTGATGGTTGCCGTGGCCGTCGCGCTCGTTGCCCTGGAAGCGCGCGATCAGCACGAAGGGCCGCTCCGTCGCGGATGACGCGGACGACGTCGCGCAGCACGTTCTCCCGGCCCCACTTGTCGAGCGCCTCGTCGAGGCGCTTGGAGAACCCGTAGTCGACGACCGTCGTGAAGTACTGGCTGATCGACGCCGTAGTAGCGGTCCGGCGACGCAGCAGCTCCTCGGTGCGGATCAGGCCGACGCGCATCGAAGAGCTCGGGGCCGATCGCGTTGTCGCCCGACTCGCCGCGGTTGAGCGTCAGCAGCGACACCCGCGCGCCCTGGCCGCGGCTCAGCAGCGCCAGCACGCCGCCGTGCTCGTCGTCCGGGTGCGCGGTCGTGTGCATCGCGCTGGCGGTGGTGCGCAGCTTCAGCAGCTTCTGCCACGCGCCCGCCGCCCCTCGTCCTGCGCCGGCATCTGCGCACCACCGCCTGCCGCAGCCAGAGCGAGACAGAGCAGCGTGACGGCATGGGGCAGCGGTCGTCGCATGATGGGCGCGATTCTGCGGTCAACACGTCCCGTGGGTCAAGGCCTTCGATCAAGGTCACAGACACGATGCGCCCCAGCGCCCTGCGGGTGTGCGCTTCTCGAGAGTCATCTCATCCGGCTCCTCAGTGGGTCGAGTCGCGAGCTGACACGGCGAATGCTGCGGCGGCAGGGGTACGCAGTGCTGGTCGCCGCGAACGCGGAGGAGGCCCTTCGCGTGTTCGAGCAGAACGCGTCGATCGACCTGCTCCTGAGCGATGTCGTCATGCCGGGTACCAGCGGCGCGGAACCGCGCTACATTAGTGACGGGCACCGCCCCGGAGACCCGCACATGGACGGAAGAGCACTGATCATCACGATGACACTCGTCGGATGCGGGACAATCAGTGGATTGGCCCAGCTGTCGACGTCGGATCAGGCCGCAGTCGAGGCGTATCGATCAGCCATCAGATCGGCAGAGTCCGGGCGCTCACCACGAGGGATCGAGGCGGCATTCTCGGCGCTCGTTTCGATGCGCGACGCGCTGATGCAGGTTCGAAACGCGCGGAACGCGCTGGAATCATTGCCTGAGGAAGAATTCCAGCGTCTGGAGCGAGAGCTCACCGGCGCCACGATCGGCCGAGCAGAGGTCGTGTTCGTCAAGCCGGATCCTGACTACTTCACACAACTCGCGGCCGTCCGCGGCGACCCGGCGGATCGCGCCTTTTTCTCGGCGCTCAAGGCCACCTATCCGGAATCTGTGTGGCCCGTGTATGTCGAGCGACAGACCGATCACGGCGGCTGCACCCGGTTCGGCAGCATGACCCTGGTCGGGACCTACCGTGCCTGGTTCCACTTTCAGCGCACATTTCCAGGCCGCTATGCTGCTGGCGCCAAGAAAGAAGTCGATGCCGTGGTCGAGCGCCTCGCGGAATCGACGTGCGCCTGCGGCGACCTGGCGTCAATTGAACGGGAGCTGCAGGGGTTTCTTCGAGACTTTCCGACCGCTTCGAACCGAGCGGCGATCGACCAACGTCTGCAGGCGCTGCGGGGTCGGCGATCAGATATTCGGACCAGTTGCGTCGCAGGATAGGCAAATGTCAGGGAGCACCGGAGACTACAAAGAAGTGGCGTTGGCCTTCACGAAAGCCCTGGCCAATCGTGACTACGGCGCCGCTTACGCTCTGACGTCCACGGAGTACCGGAAAAGCACGAGCCTGGAGGACATGCAGGCGGCGTTCGAGACGATCGTTCCCATCGACTGGACGCATGTGGGTCCAGTCGAAGTCGGCGAAACGATGGAGGACTGGCCGGGCAAGCAACCGTCGGATGTCGGGTGGGCGTACGTGAGCGTCGGCGGCGACGAGTACAGTGAGGCGATCACACTGGTCGTTGCCCTCGAAGGGGATGTCCTGAGCGTTCGCACGGCAGAGTTCGGGCGGCCGTGACAGCTGAAAACTAGTTGGTCGGCACCGCGTAGGACTCGAGATGCAGCTTGGTGCGCCAAACCACGTCCGCTAACCTTACAGCCATGCCGCACCGCCTGTTTCTGCTCCTTATCCTCTTGACTGTCGCCGTCTGGCCCGGCCTCGCGGCTGCGCAAAAGCCCCGCGTGCTCGTGCTCACCGACATCGAGAACGAACCTGACGATGCGATGTCGATGGTCCGGTTTCTCGCCTACGCCAACGAGTGGGATGTGGAAGGGCTGGTCGCGACCACATCCGTGCATCAGAAGGACAAGACCGCGGCCTGGCGGATCCGCGAGATCGTCGAGGCCTACGGCAAGGTCAGGGACAACCTCGAGAAACACGAGCCGGGCTTTCCCACGGCCAGCTATCTGCTGTCCGTCATTCGCGAAGGCCGGCCGGCCTACGGCATGGCCGCGATCGGGGAGGGGATGGATTCCCCCGGCTCGAATCTGATCATCCAGGTCGTGGACAAAGACGATCCCCGCCCCGTCTGGGTGCCCGTCTGGGGCGGTCCCAATTGCCTCGCGCAGGCACTCTGGAAAGTCCGCGCCACCCGCTCGCCCGAGGCCCTGCAGAAGTTCGTCTCCAAGCTGCGCGTCTACACGATTTCCGACCAGGACGACAGCGGACCGTGGCTGCGCAAGACGTTCCCCAGCCTCTTCTACATTGCCAGTCCGGGCATGCACGCCGGCGGCGCATATCACCAGGCGACCTGGAGCGGGATCAGCGGCGACAACTTTCACGGCCGCTTCGTCGGCGCCGATTTCAGCATCGTGGACAATCCGTGGCTCGACCTCAACATCCGCAGCAAGGGACCGCTCGGAGCGCAGCACCCCACCACGAAGTTCCTGATGGAAGGCGACACGCCGAGTTTCCTGCACCTTGTCGATAACGGGCTGGGCGATCCGGAACACCCGGACTGGGGCAGTTGGGGCGGGCGCTACGAGCTCTACACGCCGCGCATGCGGAAGTGGTTCTACGAGCCCGAGACGCGGCCGTTCTGGAGCGACACGGAGGACGAGGTCCTCGGCGTGGACGGCCGCTGGCACACCAGCAGCAAGGCCACGATCTGGCGCTGGCGCTCGGCGTATCAGAACGACTTCGCCGCGCGCATGGATTGGACGATCAAGCCCTACGCGGAGGCCAACCACCCGCCCGTCGTCAAGCTCCGGCACGCGAACCAGCTGAGCGTGAAGTCCGGCGAGCGCGTCAACCTGAGCGCCGAGGGCTCGAGCGATCCTGACGGCCACGCGCTCGCCTTCGACTGGTTCCACTACGGCGAGCCCGGAACGCTCCTCCTGTCGAGCGCCCGCACCGGCGCCCCGCTGAAGATCGAGGATGCACCAGGACGAACGCCTGGTTCACCGCGCCGACGGTCTCGAAGCCCGAAACGATGCACATCGTCATCGCCGTGACCGACCAGGGCGTCCGCCGCTGACACGCTACCAGCGGGTGATCGTCACGGTTCGTCCCTGACGCGTTCTGGAAGCACTCGGGGCTAACGCAGATAGCCTCCATCCTGGAGCTGCTTCTTGACGTCCGGACCGATGAGCACCGGCTGGAGCAGCACGTCCGGCTTCTCGCCGGGTCGCTCGAGCTCGACGCGAAAGACCAGGATGGTCCGATCGGGTGAATAGAGCCAGGGGTACGTCGATCGCGTGACGAGCTCTCCTGGCGCGTAGATCATCAAGCCATCTTTCGTCACCTTCGGCGCCCCCGTGAAGAGCGTGACGGCCGTATTCCCCGAGACCTCCTGCACCTTCGCGCTGGAGACGTCGCGAAGCGCCGAACGCTTCGACCGCAGATCGACCACCCAATTCAGTCGAATGTCCTTGCCGTCCGGCGTGAACGCGGGACCGGCGCCGCGGCAGAATGCCCAGGCGCTCTCGGACGGGACCGGGATGCCACCCTGAAACGGAAACGAAAGAGTTTCTCCCGTCGCCAACTTGAAGACCTGGACATCGCGCTGTGGCGCGGCCACCGACGCCGCGACTGCGATCACGACCAACATCGACATCTTCATGCGGACCTTCTCGTATGGCTCGACCGCCCGCTCACGGCTTGATGTTCTGATTCATGTGGAACACGTTGGCCGGGTCGTACTTCGTTCTTGATCGGCCACCAGCCGATCGTAGTTCCCCTTGTAGTTGTCCCTGATCCGATCCTGATCGTCGCCAGCCATGAAGTTGACGTACCCGCCGGCCGACGAATGCGGGTGGACGGCGTGGTAGTAGTCCTTCACCCACTTGGTGTTCTTCTCGTTGTCGGCAGGATCCGGCCACATGCCGGCGATGACGGTCGCAAACTTCGCATCGCGATAGGCGAACGCCGTCGCGTCGGCGGCGACGCGGTTGCACGCGCCGTTGATCGGATAAATGTGCATCGTCGAGTTCACCACCGGAACCTTCGGGCCGTGCTCGAGGTGCGCCTTGATCGCGCCGTCGGTGAGCTCGGTGGCGAAGTCCGCCTTCCAGTAGTGCTGCAGCCCGGGCGGAAGCAGGGGATCGAACATGCCGTTGAGCACCGGGATAGGGCATCGGCGCGACCATTTCCGCGACGACGGGCGCCACTTTGCGGATCGGCGCGAAGCACCTGCTCGGCGCTCTTCGGGCCGCCCCGCCCAGCAGCAGACGAGAATGCAGAACGTCTTGCCGTGGTCCGCCTCGGCGATGAACGGCAGCGGCGGCGCAATCTGGAACGCCGGGAACATGCCCAGTTCCTCCGGCGCCGACTCGATGTAGTCCCGATAGAACTCGAGCACATCACGCGCACGGTCAACGGGAAAAAAGAAGAGTCCGGCGACGATGTCCTTGACGGGGTGCAACTGGTATTCGAACGACGTGACCACGCCGAAGTTCCCGCCGCCGCCGCGCAACGCCCAGAACAGATCCGTCATTTTCCTTCTTGCTGGCGACGAGGAACCGGCCGTCGGCGGTCACGACATCGGCCGAGAGCAGGTTGTCGCACGTCAGGCCGAAGGCTCGGCAGAGGTATCCGATCCCGCCGCCGAGCGTCAGGCCGCCGATGCCGGTCGACGCGATGATCCCGCCCGTTGGTCGCGAGGCCGAACGCGTACGTCGCGTGGTTGAAACCGCCCCAGGTGCAGCCGCCTTCGGCGCGGGCGGTTCGGGCATGCGGATCGACCCGGACGCCCTTCATCGGCGCGAGATCGATGACGACGCCGTCGTCGTTCGTGCCGAAGCCGGGCACGCTATGCGAGCCGCCGCGGACCGACAGATCGATGGCGTGCTCGCGCGGCGAACTCGACGCGACGCCATGACATCGGCGGCGTCCGTGCATCGCACGATCACACGAGGGCCGGCGATCGATCATGGCGTTGTAGACTCTGCGGGCGGTATCGTAGCCATCGTCGCCCGCCGCAATCGTCTGACCGTGGACCCGTGCGCGCAGTTCCTCGAGCGTCGGTTTCGGCATCACACTCTCCTTTCGGCATACGCTCTCACAGGCGGCAGCGGCCACGCAAGAGCTGTGGTGGGCGTCACCGGCTGACCAGGCGTTTGCAGGCGGCGGCGGTGTGGCGGTAGACTCCGCGCGGATGATTTTCGAGCTCAAAGAATGCCGAAGGAGATCCCCATGAACGCGTCCCTGATCGTTTTGTGCCTCAGCGCGATACTGCTCCAGGCCCCGGAGCCGTTCCGCCCCGACGCGGAAGGATTCATCCGCAACTGGCTGGTCCTGGCCCCCATCGCCATCGAAGGGGAGTCGGGCGCGTCCGAAATCGACAAGGACTTCCTCAAGGGCGAGGCGACGGCGACGCCCAGGGCCGACGCCAAGGTGACGGCCGGCGGCAAGGAACTGACCTGGAAGGCGCACCAGACCGCCGATTACTTCATCGATTTCCTCCAGTCGTTCGGCAAGGAGCGCGGCGAATACGTGGCCGGCTACGCCGTGGCGTACGTCATCGCCGACGCGGAGATGAAGGTGACGCTGGCCCTCAGCACGAACGATCAGGGCAAGGCGTGGCTCAACGGCAAGGAGGTTTTCAAGTTCGCCGATACGCGAACCCTCGAGAAGGACACGGACAAAGCCGAGGTCACGCTGGCGAAAGGCCAGAACGTCCTGGTTCTCAAGGTGATCAACGAGGTCAACAATTGGCAGGGCTGCGCCCGGTTCACGAAGGACGGCGCGGGCGTGAAGAACATCAGGATTTCACTGGCGCCACAGTAGGTGCCAGGCTGCCGATCCGTCGCTGAGGCGTTTGTTTTTCGCTACTGCGCCGGTACATCGGGGCAGAAACGTTCATAATAGGCCGGAGCCAACACGGGCTACGGGCGTCCAGAGTGGGCGTCCTTCACAAGGAGACGACATGGCAAAGAAAGCTGCGAGCAAGGCAAAACCGAATTCGGCGTTCATGAAGCCGGTGCAGCCGAGCGACGCGCTGTCGGAGATCGTCGGTTCGAAGCCGATCCCGCGGACCGAAGTCACCAAGAAATTGTGGGCCTACATCAAGAAGCATGGCCTGCAGGACAAGAAGAACAAGCGGATGATCAAGGCCGACGAGGCGCTCAAGGCGGTGTTCGGTGGCAAGGCGACCGTCAACATGTTCGAGATGACCAAGCTCGTCAGCAAGCACCTCAAGTAACAAAAGCGCCTGGGGAGGGGACGGAGCCAACGGGTTCACCACGGAGGCACGGAGGCGACCGAAGACGCACGAAGGGGATGTGCCTCGGCAGAGGGGCCTCGTGAGACACGCGACGGGTCGCGTCGCCGGCCTCCGGCCGGCGAGACGTGTTGAGAGAGCGTCGGGATCTCGAACACGTCTATCGATCCACACGTGTTCGAGATCCCGGCGCTCTCTCAACACGCCCCGCGCGAAGCGCGGCGCGCCCCGTCCTCCGTGCGTCTCCGTTCGTCTTCGGTGCTTCGTGGTGAACCCGTTGCCTCCGTCCCCTCCGTGCCGTCTTCGGGGCTGGCGGGCGTGTGCGACGTGGCAAGCTCCGCCGATGCTTGCCCGGCTCTGACATCGCCATGAACACGCGCAGGCAATTCCTGATTACTGCCCCGCTCGGCGTCCTCGGCGCGGCCGTCGCGTGCGGCGGCGGGCAGCAGCCCGCGATCGGTTCCACGCCGCAGACGACGCCGGGCGCGCCGCCGACGTTCGGCACGGCGCCGGCGTCAGGCCCACCGGTCGCGGCGTCGACGTTCGCGGAAGCGGAAAGACTCGCACAGGTGACGATGAGCGCCGCCGAACGCGAGCTGGCGGCGGCGAGCTGGCGGCGGTCGATGGCGCCGCTGCTCGAACGGCGCGTGGGGCCGCGGAAGATCGCGCTCGAGCCGGACGTCGCTCCCGCGACGCGATGGAACCCGGTGCTCGCGGGCGAGTCCCCCGGCCCGACGCGCGACGCGTTCGTGCGGAGCGCCAGCGAGGCGGTCCCGCTGCCCGCGAGCGACGCCGACATCGCCTTCTCGCCGGTGACCAGGCTGTCGCGCTGGATCGAGCAGAGGGCGCTCACCTCCGAGCGCCTGACGAACATCTATCTTCACCGGATCGAGCAGTTCGATCCGCAGGCTCCGTTCCGTCATCACGCTCACGAAGGATGTGGCGCTCGCGCGGGCGAAACTGGCCGACGCGGAGATGGCCGCGGGGAGATACCGCGGCCCGCTGCACGGCATTCCGTACGGCGTGAAGGATCTGCTCGACACCGCGGGTATCGCGACGACCTACGGCGCCGAGCCCTTCAGGAACCGCGTACCGGCCGCCGACTCCGCGGTCGTGCATCGCCTGAACGAGGCCGGCGCCGTGCTCGTCGCCAAGCTGAGCCTGGGGGCGCTCGCGCTCAACGACATCTGGTTCGGCGGCCAGACGATGAACCCGTGGCTGCTCGAAGAAGGCGCGTCGGGATCGAGCGCGGGGCCGGGCGCCGCGACCGCGGCGGGGCTCGTCGGCTTCTCGATTGGCAGCGAAACCGGCGGCAGCATCGTCGCTCCAGCGATGCGCTGCGGCGTGACCGGGTTGCGCCCCACTTTCGGACGCGTGCCGCGCACGGGCGCCATGACTCTCTGCTGGTCGCTCGACAAGCTCGGCCCGATGACGCGCAGTGTCGAAGACGCGATGCTCGTGCTGCAGGCGATCACCGGGCCCGACGCGGGCGACGTGTCGAGCGTGCCGAGCCATCTCGAGTTCGACGCGACAGCATCCGCGAAGGGCCTGCGCGTCGGCTACTTCCCCGCGTGGATGAAGGAAAGCCCGGCAACCGACGTCGACCGGGCCGCACTCGAGACCGTCAAGACGCTGGGGATGGTGGCCACCGAAGTGAGTCTTCCCGACTGGCCGTACAGCTCGTTGATGCCGGTGCTCTTCAGCGAAGCGGCGGCGGCGTTCGAAGAGCTCACGCTCGACGGCGGCCTGGGCACTTTGAAGGTGCAAGTGCCGGACGCGTGGCCGAATCTTTTTCGCCAGGCGCGGTTTCTTTCAGCCGTGGATTTCGTGCAGGCCGATCGGCTTCCGGCGCCGCGTGGCCATCGAGATGGCACGTGTGTTCTCGCAGGTGGATGTGCTCCTCGTGCCGTCGCTGCGCGACGAGATGCTCACAGTGTCGAACTTCACCGGACATCCGTCGCTCACCCTGCGGGCGGGTTTCGTCAACGTCTCCGAGGCGCGCAGCGACTGGGCCCCTGATCCGAAGAACCCCTTGCCGACATTCTCGCCGCCACGGCGCGTGCCGCACGGCGTGACGCTCGTCGGCCGCCTGTTCGACGAAGGCACGGTGGCACGCGCAGGGCTGGCACTGGAGCGGGCGTTCGGCGTGGCCGGAGAGCGACCACGGGCAATGCTGAATGCTGAATTCTGAATGCTGAAGTAAAGGAAGAATTCAGAATTCAGTTCAGAATTCAACATTCAGCATTCAGCATTACGATGTTCGTTCTCGCTCGCGCGACCACGTATTCGGCGCTCTTCATCGGCCTCCTCCTCGTGTTTCTTCCGGATCGGATCCGTCCTCGACGGGCATCGTTCGTCCCACCGGGATTGGCGCCTATGCGGGCGCGTTCCTCGTCGTGATGCACGGGTTCGTCATGTTGTACGAGGAGCCCACGTTGCGGCAGACGTTCGAGGGAGACTACGAGGAGGTACTGCCGGCGCGTCGGGCGGTGGTGGCCGAAATAGTGAGCCTAAAGGCGGGCGCGAGGCAGGAGACAGGAGACAGGAGACAGGAGGGTAGGAGGTAGGAGAAGACTTGATGATGCGGCCCGACAGGCCGCCTCGTGTGACCTTCTAGCTCCTATCTCCTACCTCCTATCTCCTATCTGATACTGTCTTCCTGAATGACGCGGTTCGCCGATCTCCGACGCGTGGCGGGTGACCTTCTGCGCTCCCGCGCTTCCGCCGTCCCATCCAGTCCAGACACGCACGGCACGGACGGCGAACGCGCCCCGGGTTTCTCGAATCTGCCCGGTGAAGAGTCGCTCGGCGCCATGAGCGCCGAGGAGTTGTCCGCCTGGGAGAACCGGGACGTTCCGAGCATCGATCGCGTCTCGGACGAGTCCGAGGCGCGCGCCGACGAGAGGCAGGACGCGACGACCAGCCTCAATTTTCCCCTGCACTGGACGACCGCGGTGGAGAGCTGGAACTATCTGTTCGACTTCTCCGTCGCGTGTGGGCTGCTCGCCCCTCGCCCCGACGACCTCGTCCTGGACTTCGCCGCCGGCACGTGCTGGGCCTCGGAGCTTCTCGGCCGCCTGGGAGTCCGAACGGTCTCCGTGGATCTGTCGATTGAAATGATGCGGCGCGGGCGCGAGCGCCTGGCCGCCGACAGCCGCCTGGTGTTCCGAGACGACGCCGCGTTCGTCGCGGCCAGGGGACAGTTGCTGCCATTCACCGAGGGCAGCTTCGACGGCGTACTGTGCATGAACGCCCTGCACCATCTGCCTTCCTACGCCGTGGCGCTTCGCGAAATCCACCGCGTGCTCAAGCCAGGCGGGCGAGCGGTCTTCTCGGAGCCGGGCGCCGCGCATGCGGTGCAGCCGTTGTCCCGATTCCGGATGCGGGAAGAGAGCGTGATCGAAAAAAGCGTCTCGCTGCCCGTCATCCGCCGGCTGGCCATGGAGGCCGGCTTCAGCCGGATGCGAGTGGTCCCGCTTCGGTCCTCGGCCGCCTACGTCTTCGACTACGCGGCCACGCCGCACAAAGACGACGAGCCGCTCCGGCAGATGTGGGACGAGACCCTGCGGCTCTCGCCAGGCGAACATGCCCGCTTCGTCCTGCACAAGGGCGACGACCCGCCCGAGGACACGCTCCTGCCAGCGAACCAGCTCGTCGGGCGGCTCGAGGCAGGGATTCTTCTCGAGCAGGTGTCAGCGAGCGTCCCCGTGGGACGGCCGTTCACGGATCGGCTGCGCATCACGAACACAGGCAGCGTCACGTGGAAGGCGCGGGGGCGGCGCTTCGGCGGACAGGTCACGTGCGGGCTCAAGGTCTGCGATCCGGGCGGCGACGTGCTCCGCGAAGACCTGGGCCGCACCCCGTTGCCGCGCGATATCGCGCCCGGCGAAGCGATTGAGATCGAGCTGACCGTTGCCGGACTTCTTCCGACCGGTCATTATCAATTGCGGTACGACATGGTGGTCGAGGGCGTCACCTGGTTCGAATTTCACGGCTCGCCGGTCGCCCGGCGAGCGCTGGAAGTGGTCTCCTGATGGAATACAGACAGCTCGGCGGGTCGGGCCTCAGCGTGCCCGTCCTCACGCTCGGTACCGGCACCTTCGGCGGCGGCACTGACTTTTTCAAGCCCTGGGGCGCGGTTGGAGTCTCCGAGGCGACGCGTCTCGTTGACGTCAGCCTCGACGCGGGGCTCACCATGTTCGACAGCGCCGACGTGTATTCGAGCGGACAGGCGGAAGAGATTCTCGGCAAGGCCGTCGCCGGACGCCGCGACCGCGTGCTCATCTCGACCAAGGCCAGCTTTCGCTTCGGCGACGGGCCGAACGATGTCGGGTCGTCGCGGTTTCATCTCATGCGCGCCGTGGACGCCAGCCTCCGGCGGCTGGGCACGGACTACATCGACCTTTTCCAGCTGCACGGGTTCGATGCGCTGACACCTGTCGAGGAAGTCATCGGGACCCTCGACGACCTCGTGCGCGCGGGGAAGATCCGCTACATTGGCGCGTCGAATTTCTCCGGCTGGCATCTCATGAAGTCTCTTGCCGTCTCGGAGAAGTACGGCCTCGCCCGCTACGTGGCGCACCAGGCGTACTATTCGCTCGTTGGCCGCGAGTATGAATGGGAGCTCATGCCCCTTGGGCTCGACCAGAAAGTCGGTGCGGTCGTGTGGAGCCCGCTCGGGTGGGCCCGCCTGACCGGGAAGATCCGCCGCGGCCAACCGCGCCCCGCGATCTCGCGTCTGCAGGACAAGAAGAATGTCGAAGCCGGTCCGCAGATTTCAGACGACTACCTGTTCGCCGTAGTCGACGTGCTCGATGCCCTCGCCGGTGAGACAGGGAAGACGGTGCCGCAGATCGCCTTGAACTGGCTGCTGCAGCGGCCGACGGTGTCCACGCTCGTCATCGGCGCGCGGGACGAGGAGCAGCTCCGCCAGAATCTCGGTGCCGCTGGATGGCAGCTCACGTCCGAACAGGTCGCCCGGCTCGACGCCGCGAGCGCCGTGACGCCCATCTATCCGTACTGGCACCAGCGCGGGTTCGCCGAGCGGAATCCTTTCCCCACGAGCTGATGATGAACGCCGTGAGCCTTCTCGTCGTGCTGGCGCTGCAGTCGGCATCCACGCCGCAGCAGCCGCGCCGCGTCGTGCCCGGTGAGCCTGCGGACGTGAAGCCCGTCTACCGCGAACTCAAGCAAGGCGAAGAGCGCGTCGAAGGACTTCTTCAGCGCGTCGAATGCCCGACCGGCCGCCCGGTCACCTTCGTCGTGAAACTGAAGGATCGCGTCGCGAAGTACCACGCGCCCCGCCTGGACGCGGTCGAGTACATCGCGTACACCGCCGACTTCAAGGGCCCGATGTCGTGCGGTGGACGCGCGCCTGGCGATCCGGTCTTACTGACCTGGAAGACCGTGGCCGCCACTCCACGGGTCGTCGCAGTGGAGTTCCTGCCAAGGAAGTAGTCACAGGAGGGTTTCTTCAAAACCGCGAGAAGTCACGGTTTCTTCCTGCTGCTGCTCAGCCCCTCCAGGTAGTAATTCATGAAAGCATCCCGCTTCGGCTCGAAGCAGACCGTTGCCTGGCGGCCCTTTGCCTCGTCTATGCGCGTGAACCCCTGATCGTCCACGCGCAGGAGGAGCGGGTCACAATGGGCGAAGAACGCGCCCGGCCGCGCGGTCTCGGCCACGGCGAGCTGGTCATGGAGCGTCATGCGCCGCGCCGGACTGTCCAGCCAGAGGCGATAGAGCGCCTCGAGCGATCGGGTGAGCGGCGTGGCGCGGGCGCGCAGGCGCTCCCGCTCCTCTTCTTTCAGCTGCACGTACGACGTCGAGTCGAGCGGCACGGTCGTCATCGGGAAGCCCGCGGCGTACACGAGCTGCGCGTCGGCGGTCGCCCGCACGACGTTCCACTCGGGCACCGGGGCGGGGTTCCAGGCCGACGACCGGATCGAGCCGCTCATCAGGACGACGCGCTTGAAGAGCTTCGGCAGACGCGGCTCCAGCCGCAGGGCGTCCGCGACGTTCTGCAGCGGGCCGACGGCGACGAGCGTCAGCTCGTTCGGGAAGCGTCTGGCCATGTCGACGATCAGCTGGGCCGCAGGCTCGGCAACCGGCCGCTTGGCGGTGAAGTCGTCGGCCCACGTGAACTGGTAGTCGACGCCTTCCGGCGGCGGTGTCCGGCGTCCCACCGCCACGGGCACGTCGCCACGATCGGAGGTGTGCAGCAGCTTGCACGCGACGCGCGCCCGCGCGGTCGTATCCCCGTCGCTGATGGTCACGGCCACCAGCTCGAACTCCGGCGAGTTCATCGCGAGGCCGAGGGCCCACGCATCGTCGATGTCGGTGCCAATATCGGTGTCGAGGATCATCTTGATCGGCGGCGGCTGCGCCGGACTGGCACGGGCCCAGACGGACAAGGCGAGGACTAGGCAGATACTTCCGCAGGAACCGGACGCCGCACCGAAGAGCCTGATCACGGGGACCTCCTCGACAAGAGGCTACACGCGGCGGCAGCCGGAAGCAAAAAGACGGGGCCCGCCGGCGGGATACAATTCTCACGCACACCTGTAATAGTCGGCCTCCTCGTGCGTCAAGACTGGTGAGGCGGATGAGGTGACCACAGCGAGCGCGCAAATCGACGAGCTGCCGATCCTCATGACTTCCACGACGCCGCCGGCGGGGTTTGCCGAGCTATACGAGCGCCACTACGAGGCGGTATTCCGCGCGGCCCTGCGCGTCACCGGGAATCCGGCCGACGCCGAGGACGTCCTGCAGACCGTCTTCCTGCGCGTTATGGCCCAGGGGACCGTGGGTGGAGACGTCAAGGACTTTGCGCAGCCAGCCGCCTACTTCCGGCGCGCGGCCGTCAACGCGGCTGTCGACGTGCTGCGCCGACGGGAGTTTCATGCGGAGTCGGTTTACGACGATCAGGCGCCGCACGCCGCCGTCCAGCCCCCTTCGCTGCTGAAGGAGCGGCTTCGGCGCGCCATCGCCGCCTTGGACAGCGAGGACGCAAGCCTGTTCCTGCTGCGCCACGTCGAGGGGCTGTCGATCGATGAGCTGGCCGGGATGTTCCGGATCGAGAAGAACAACGCGACCGTCAGGCTCCACCGGATCCGGCACCGGCTGCAGGCTGAGATGCAGCGCTAGCACGGAGGAGAAGAAAATGTCCGAAGACCATCTGGAACGAGCAGTGCAGGAAATGAAAGAGGAAGACGTGGACGCCGGCACGCTCGAGGCCGCGCGGGCGCGCGTCTGGGAGAACGTGAACGCCGGCAACGCCAACTGTGCCGAGTTCCGGCAGGACTTCCGCGCGTATCTGGGCAACGAGCTGGGCGGCAGCCGCCGCATCCTGGTGGAAGACCATCTCAGCCGCTGCCCCGGCTGTCGCGCCCGCGATCGCCGAGATGAAGGGCGAGCGGCCGGTCGTCGCCATGCCACATGCGGTCCTCCTCCCGCTGGGTGCAATGGGGAGCCCTGGCCGCGGCAGCCGCGCTGCTCTTCTCGGCCCTCTATCTCGGACGCGACGCCATCGACGCCATGATGGCTCCCGGCGGCCCGCGGGCCACGGTCGTTTCCGCCGCCGGCGGCGTGTACCGGCTGGCAGGTGGGCTCTCTCGAAGCAGGCGCCGCCATCGGCGAGCGGGAGTCGGTCCGCACCGGCCCGGGAGCCCACGCGGTGTTGCGCCTCGCCGACGGATCGATGGTGGATGTCAACGAGCGAACGGAGCTGTTCGTGACCGCCGCCTGGAGCGGCCAGGCGATTCACCTCCAGCGCGGTGACATCATCGTCAAGGCCGCCAAACAGCGGCGGGGCCGCCTGCGGGTTCTGACCCGCGATTCCATCGCCTCGGTGAAGGGAACCGTCTTCGCGGTGTCCGCCGGCATGGGCGGCTCGGTGGTCTCGGTGGTCGAGGGATCGGTGGCGGTGAACCAGCCCCGCAGGGCAAGTGGTCCTCAGCCCCGGCCAGCAGGCCGCCTCCATCCCGGCGCTGGCGAGCTCGGTCGCGGCAGCCGTCTCCTGGAGCCCCGAGGCGGAGCACTACCTGGAGCTGCTCGCGGTCGCTCGTGAAGATCGAGCGCGAGCTCGCGAATTTCCCCGCCGAGCTGCGGACCAACTCGGCCCTGCTCTCGTATCTTCCCGCAGGGGCAGTCGTCTACGGCACGGTCCCGAATCCCGGCGTCACGATCGGCCGGGCCCTGGCCCTCGCCGAGGAGCAGTCGGCGCAGAACGCGACGTTCGGGGCCTGGTGGAATTCCGAGACGGGACGGCTGTTGAGACAGATGGTGGACCGCGTCCAGTCGGTGAACTCGCTGCTCGGCGACGAAATCGTCTTCTGTGCCAGCGTCGCCCGGGCTCGACGAGCCTGTGCCGATGGTGATGGCCCGGGTGAAGCCCGGCAAGCGGGCGGAGCTCGCGAGCGCCCTGGAAGGGCTCTTCGCCGAGGCGGGCGAGGCTCCCGGATCGTATTCGGTTTCCGACGACCTGGTGGTCGTTTCAGACTCGCCGTCGCACCTGGCGTGGGCCCTCGCTCACCTGGGGCAGGGCGCCGGCTCCCCGTTTGCGGCAGCCATCGGCGAGCGGTACCGGCGCGGCGTGGGCTGGCTCATCGCGATGGATGCGCCCCCAGTCGTCAACGAGGCGTCCGGAGACGACGCCCCGCCAATCGAGTTCGCCGGCATGATCGGGATGAAGTACCTCTTCCTCGAGCAGCGTGCTCCTGCGGGTGCGGAAGAGAACGAGGTCACGTTCGCGTTCCAGGGGGCACGAACGGGAATGGGGTCGTGGCTGGCTGACGCCGGCTCCGGGGGCGCGGCGGAGTATCTGCCGGCCGATGCGCTCCTCGCCGGCTACGTCTCGACCCGCGAGCCCTTGCAGCTGTTCGAGGAGCTCACCGCGCAGATCACCAAGTCGGAGCCGGACTTCGAACGCGGCCTGGCCACGATGGACGAGAAGCTCGGCGCCGGCTTCATCCAGAACCTGACCGCGGCGTTGGGGACCGAATCGGCCCTGGCGCTGACGGGACTCTCGGTCAGCGGCCCGACGTGGGTCATGGCGACCGTGGCGAACAACCCGGCGGTCATCGACAGCTCCCTCCAGAAGCTGGTGGAAGCGTTCAACGCGGAGCTTGGGCCCGACGAGCAGGCCAAGCGGATCGTGTTCGCGCAGGAGAGCGCGGGCGGACGGACCTGGAGCACGATGAAGCCGGGAGGACTTCCGCTCAGCATCATCTGGACGTACGATCGGGGCTACATGGTGGCGGCCTCCGATCGCGGCGTCGCGGAGCGTGCCATCGCGACGCGGAACGGCGGCTCGCCGCTCGTCTGGTCGCCGGAGTTCCTCGGCCAGCTGCCCTCGTCTGCCGGACTCCACCCGTCCGCCTTCGCCTGGCTGAACGCGAAGGGGGCACTCGGAATCCTGTCGGCGCTGGCCCCGAGCCCGGCGCTCGGCGAGCTCGTGGCCGGGCGCGATCCGATTCTCGTGGTGTTCGATGGAACGCCGGAACAGATCCACGCCGCCAGCCGTACTCGTATCTCGGGGTTGATCATGGACGTGATGCTGATCGAGAGCCTGGGCCGGGCGACCTGGGCAGCATCCGACGCCGTCCCCGACGGCGGACAGGCTCAGAGCGCGGCGAGCGCGCGATCGCGACGAGCGACGCGAGCGGCTCGCGAGAGCGTGAGGCGAGTTCGAGGGACGAAGCTCGATTGAGATGCAACGACACCGGTCGTCGAACTCGAGAACCTGAAGGTCAAGCTGGGACGGCGGGAGATCCTCCACGGGATCACCTGCCGTCTCGGCGTTTCAGGCACGGGAAAGGCGGTGGGGTTGCTGGGGCCCAACGGGGCAGGCAAGTCCACGCTGATCCTGACGCTGCTCGGGTTTCTCCGGCCGAGCGCCGGACGCGCCCGTATCCTGGGCCTGGACTGCCGGCGCAACATGGGCGAGGCCCGGTCGAGAATCGGCTACATGCCCGAGAACGACTCGTTCGTCGGGGACATGACGGCGGTGACCTTCGTGCGCCAGATGGCCGAGCTGTCCGGCCTCCCGCCGAAGGCGGCGCTCGAGAAAGCGCACGAGGTCCTGTTCCACGTGGGGCTCGGGGAATCGCGCTACCGGGAGCTGCGGACCTACTCGTACGGGATGAAGCAGATGGCCAAGCTCGCGCAGGCGATCGTCCACGGGCCGGAGCTGGTCGTGCTGGACGAACCGACCAACGGGCTCGATCCTGCCGCGCGCCGGCGGATGCTCAAGCTCATCGTCGACATGAAGGAGGAGCAGGGGATGCACGTGCTCGTCTGCTCCCACCTGCTGCGCGACATCGAGCAGGTGTGCGACGAGGCCGTGATCCTGAAGGACGGCGCGATCGTGCACCACTGCAACCTCGAAGAAGAGCGGCGGTCCAACCGGCAGCTTCGTCGAGCTCGAGGTGACCGGCGACGATCGGCACCTGCGGACGGCGCTGCCGGAGATCGGCGCCGAGGGCGTGTCCGAAGGCGGCGGGCGCTGGCGCATCGTCCTGCCGGCGGGGGTCGAGGTCGAAGCCATCTGGGCGCTCGCGGCGCGGCAGGAGCTTCTGGTGAGGAAGTTGACGCACCGCCGCGACACGCTGGAGGAAATCTTCCTGAAAGCCATGGGCCACCTGTCGCACACGCCCGGGGAAGCCCGCCTGCCGCAAGCGCTCGCGAGCTGCCGAGCGGCGAAGCTGGAAGCGGAGCGGGAGCTGGAGCTGAGCCTAATGGCTGTTTACAAGCGGGGATATCAGCGGTACGCGGGACCCCTCACGGGGCGCTGGACGCGGTTCATGGTCCTGCCCCGCTACGCCTGGCGCAAGCTCTATCAGCAGCGGCTGGTCCTCCTGCTCACGATGGCGGCGTTCGTCTGGCCGCTCCTGTGCGCCGGCTTCGTCTATCTCACCAATCATGTGGAGCTGCTGCAGGGGCTCGAACCGGAGTTTCGCGCGTTCATCCAGGTCGACGGCAGGTTCTTCTCGATCTTCATGTACGTCCAGGGGGCCTGCGCGGTCTTCCTCGCGGCGCTGGCCGGCCCCGGCCTGGTGGCGCCGGACCTGGCGAACAACGCGCTTCCTCTCTATTTCAGCCGGCCCCTCACGCGCTGGAGCTACGCCCTGGCGCGGCTGACCGTGATCGTCGGCATGTTGTCGGTCGTCACGTGGATTCCGGGCCTCCTGCTGTTCGGACTGCAAGTCGGCCTGGCCGGCGGCTGGTGGTTCCTGGCGAACTGGACGCTGGGTGCCGGCATGGTGGCCGGGTTCCTTCTCTGGCTGCTCGTCCTGAGCCTCGTGGCGATGGCCAGTTCCGCCTACGTGAAATGGCGGGTCGTGGCCGGGGCGGTCAGCCTCGCCTTCTTCTTCATCCTGGCCGGCGTGTCCGCGATGATCGACGAAGTCTTCCGCGTGACGTGGGGGCACGTCCTGGATCCGGCCTGGGCGGTCAACCGGGTGTGGGCCACGCTGCTGGGCGTGGATCCGCTCGACGGTCCGGGGGCCGGGGCATCCATATTGGCGCTGGCGGCGTACGTTCTCCTGCTCGTCCTGGTGATCGAACGCAAGCTGCGGCCGGTGGAGGTGGTCCGATGACGCGAGCACCGCCTCCGCCGAAGCGCTACGGCGAGGCTGGCGCGAAGCGCGAACGCGCGAACGCCTGCCGCGCGAGCGCGGAGGGGGTCGGGGCGAAGCCCCGGTCGTCTTCGAAGAGGTCTCGAAGTTCTACGGCGAGGTGCTCGGCGTGAACCGCGTCACGTTGAACATCCCGCCGGGAATCACGAGCCTGGTCGGGCCGAACGGCTCCGGCAAGACGACGCTGATGAACATGATGACCGGGCTGATCTTCCCCGACCACGGCCGCATCCTCGTGCGCGGGATCTCCCCACGCGATCCGGAAACGCTGATGCGGGTGACGGGATACGCCACGCAGTACGACACCGCGCCGCGCTGGGCCACCGGGTTCACCTTCATCACCACCGGGCTGCTGCTGTTCGGATACGGGCGATCGGAAGCGGAGGAACGGGCGTGGAAGGCGCTCGAGCGCGTGAGTCTGACCGACGCGGCGAACCGCAAGGTCGCGGCGTATTCCAAGGGCATGCGGCAGCGGGTGCGGCTGGCGCAGGCCATCGCGCACGATCCCGCCGTGCTGGTGCTGGACGAGCCGCTGAACGGCCTCGACCCGCTGGTGCGCGCGGAGACGATCGACCTGTTCCGCTCCTGGGCCGCCGAGGGGAAGCACGTCATCATCTCGAGCCACGTGCTCCAGGAGGTGGATCTGATCAGCGATCAGGTCGTGCTGATCGCCAACGGGATGATCGTGGCCGAGGGAAAGATCCGCGACGTGCGCGACGAGATCCAGGAGCATCCCAGCCAGTACATCGTCCGGTGCCGCGATCGGAACGCATCCGGCGTGGCCGCGCAGCTGTTCCGTGAGGAGCACATCACCGAGATCAAGCTGCACGACGACCAGCTCGGGATGCTGGTGATGACTCGGGACCGGGAGCAGTTCGCGCGGGCGCTCGGACGGATCGCGCTCGACGGCCACAGGATCGAGAGTGTGGTGCCGGCCGACGAGAACGTCGACGCGCTGTACGAGTATCTGATCGGCGGTGAGTCGTGACGCCGCGTTCCTTCCGGGGCCGGGCCCGGCAGGCGTGGACGATCGCGAAGATCGAGCTCCGGCGTGCCTTCTTCGCCAAGCGCTCTTTGTGGGTCTACGTGCTGGCGCTCCTGCCCTCGGTGATCTTCTTCGGGCACGGTCTCGACGCGAAGTTCCGGAGCGAGCGGCTGACCCGGCGCGGCGTGACGACCGCGGCCCTGATGGACAGCGTCCGGGAGGGAGAATCGGCCGAGGACGTGAAGAAGCGGCTGGGAAAGCCGGCCGAGGAACACTCGGTCGATGCGGATCCGGCGCGTCCGGCAGCGCGCCGGGAACGCGGGAAC
This sequence comes from uncultured Acidobacteriota bacterium, assembly GCA_963771395.1. GTDB lineage: Bacteria > Acidobacteriota > Vicinamibacteria > Vicinamibacterales > 2-12-FULL-66-21 > DATBJJ01. The sequence continues at coordinate 58,568 of CAVYTY010000027.1, forward strand.
GACGACCCACGTGATCGAGCCGACCGTCGACGCCCGCTTCGTCCGCCTGAATGTCAGTCGTCCTTCCTACAGCGGGGAGCCGGTGGCCAGGATTTACGAGTTCGAGGTCTACGGGCCGGATGGCAAGGTGAACCTCGCGCTCCATCGCCCCGCCACTGGAAGTCAGCCGTGCAGCCCGGATCAGGGGCCGGAGAAGGCGGTGAACGGCAGCGTGGCGGGAGGCCAGGCCGACCGGTGGTGCGCTGACGACTGGCCCTTGTTCCTGCAGGTGGATCTGGGTGCGGTTCGTCCGGTGACGCGCTTCGTCGTGAAGCACGCCAGTGCGGGAGGCGAAAAGGAGGAGTCCGACACCCGCGACTTCAACATCCAACTGAGCAACGACGGCAAGAGCTTCACCACGGTCGCCTCGTCTACGGGCGCCGGGTTCGTCGACGAGCGGACCGAGTATCGGCCAGATCGTCTACTTCGACGGGCGGCGGGAGGCGCGGCTCCATTTCGCCGACGGCAAGCTGCAGGGCAGGAACATCAACCGCCTGCTCGACTTCGAAGAGGACCGGGCGATCTTCGCGGGGATCTTCCAGTACTTCTACCTGCGGCTCGCGATCTTCTTCGGCTGTCTGGGCATCTTCATGAATCTCTTCCGCGCGGAGATGAGCAACCGGACGCTGCACTTCTGGTTGCTCGCGCCGGCGCGGCGCGAGGTGCTGCTCGCGGGCAAGTATGCGGCCGGGCTGATCGCGTCTTCCGCGATCTTCGGCGGCGGCGCCCTGCTCACGCTCGCGGCCATGCTCTGGCCGCACGACGCGGTCGAAGTCCAGGCCTACTGGAATGCCGGGGGCATGGGACACGTGTTCTGGTATGCGGCGGCGGCCGTGCTCGGCTGCGTCGGCTACGGGAGCGTCTTTCTCGCGGTCGGCCTGTACGTCCGCAATCCCATCATCCCGGCGGCGGTGCTGCTCGCCTGGGAGGGCGTCAACGGGATCCTTCCGCATGTGCTGCAGAAGATGAGCGTCCTGTATTACCTGCAGTCGCTGTGTCCCGTCCCTGCGCCGATGGAGGATGACGCCCCGATGCTGATCCGGTTGCTGGCGGCGCCCGCCGCTCCCGCCTCGGGTCCTGGCAGCGATTCTCGGGTCTGCTGCTCCTGACCGCGTTCGTCCTGTGGATCGCCGCTCTCGCCGTCCGGCGCATGCAGATCTCCTACGGCGCCGAGACGTGATCGCTGCGCGAAAGAAAGACGAATCGTGATCGCTGCGCTAAAGAAAGTCTGAAGTCTGACGTGTGAAGTCTGAAGTGGGAAGTGGGAAGTCTGAAGTGGGAAGTGGAAGTGGGAAGTGGAAGTCTGAAGTGGGAAGTGGGCACTTCCCACTTCCGACTTCCCACTTCCACTTCAGACTACCCACTTCGGACTTTCCCACTTCAGACTTTCCGCTTCACACTTCCCACTTCAGACTTTCCCACTTCAGACTTCACACGTCAGACTTCAAACTTTCAGAGACGCGTGCCCCGTCGCACCCCTGTTGCCTTTCACAACTGAACGCACTGCCTAGGCGCCGATCGTGCTCACGTCATAGGCGTCGAAGAGCGCGTCGGCGGTCAGAATCGTGAGGTCTTCGATCTGCGCCTGTGCGACCAGCAGCCGATCGAACGGGTCGCGGTGATGGCGGGGGAGCGCGGCCACCTGCAGCGCGTGCGCATGGTCGATCGCGAGCGCTCGAACCCGGGTCGTGTCGATCCGGGCGGGCACGTATTCTCCCGGCGGCTCGGGCAGCTTGAGCTTTCCGATCGAGTACTTGATCGCGATCTCCCAGGCGCTCGCGGCCGACAGATACAAATCGTGCTCGGTTGTCTCGACGAGCGCGCGCGCGCTGGCCGAGAACCGTTCGGGCGCGGCGGTCATCCAGATCCAGCACTGGGTATCGACGAGGATCCTCATCGCTCGAAATCCGCGAGGATCTCCTCCGGCAGCGGCGCGTCGAAGTCGTCGGCGATGACCACGCGCCCCGCATCCATTCCCAGCTCCCGTTTCCCCGGCTGCGCAAACCGAATCAGCCGCGCGACAGGACGCCCCGCGTTCGCGATGATGATCTCGTCGCCGGCGGCCACGCGCTGGAGCAGCCGCGACAGATGCGTTTTGGCCTCGTGCACATTGACCGTCTTGGTCTTCTTCACGCCTTGAAGTATAGACTAAGTCTATGGACTAAGTCCAGTAGCCGGCTCCTGGCCCCGTTCATCCGGAGCCGACGGCGCCGTCCCCGTCCCGCTTCCCACTTCCCACTTCGTCTTCCCACTTCCACTTCCCATTTCAAACTTCCCACTTTCCCACTTCAGACTTCCCACGTCAGACTTCAAACTTTCAGAGATGCGTGACTCATTCCGGATACTCATCGGCGTCGAGATACCGGATCCGCTTGTGGATGTCGGTGTTGATCGAGTGATACGGCTGCGCCAGGTTGCCCGGGTCGAAGAGCGTCTGCCGCATGTGCTCCGCGTCGTCGCTGCCGATGGCATCCGTGAAAATCGGCAGCAGGTAGTCGATGCCGATCTTCGACGGCTTCATCAGGAGCGGGTCGTACAGCGACGGATGCATCTGGCGCGCGTGAATCAGGCCCCAGCGGTCGCGGAACCGGTTCGCGTCGTAGCCCTCGACGTGAAAGCCCTTTTGCGAGTTGTACTGCAGGACCGACACGGCGTTGTTGCGCCCTTCCACCAGCAGGTCGACGGCCTTCGAGCCGAGCATCGCCGCGTAGAATCGGTCGAAGAGGATCGGGCGCCCGCCGCGCTGCGTGTGTCCGACTTTCCTCGTGAAGATCGCTTCCCTCGCTGAGCTCCCGCGGCGATACAGCTGAAAGTAGCGGTCGCCGAGCAGCTGGATCATCTTCGCGCGCAGCGCCTCCGCCGCGCCCGTCAACGCGACGTTGCCCGCCGGGTCCGTGGACGTCGATTCCGCCCCGAGCTCGAGCCCCTGCTCGTCCACGATGCCCTCGCCGCAGACGATGACGACGTTCTTCTGCAGGTCGTAGAGCTGCTTGACCCGTTCGACGAGGAGCTCCGATGTCGAGCGGATGCTCGGGGACGAGGATGATGTCCGGCTGCCCGTACGCGGTGCCGAGCGCGATGTAGCCGGAGTGCCGGCCCATGACCTCGATGATGGCGATGCGCCGATGGCTCTCGGCGGTCGTGCGGATGCGCTCGACGCCCTGCGCCGACACCAGGACCGCCGTGGCGTAACCAGGCGTGGCGTAGTTGACGATCTGATTGAGATCGAAGACCGCGCTCGACGGCGTGCGCTCGTAGCGGTAGCGCGGCGTGCCGCCGGGATCCTCGACGCGCGCCCATTCGTCGGGCTCGCTCGGATAGTTGAGGCCCAGATCGTTGTCGATCGTTTTCGGGGCGAGCACCGTCGGCAGGCGTTCGACGAGCGGCTGGAGGCCGTTGAGCGTGCCGTCGCCGCCGATGGCAATCAGCCCCTCGATGCCGAGCCTCGAGAGACGCGACGTGATGCGGTCGATCTCCGCCTTCTTGTCCGCGTCGACGTAGTCCCGCGACGAGCCGATGAGCGTGCCGCCCTTGGTCGGATCGAGCTCCGGGATTTCCTGGAACAGCGGGTTCAGGTGAAGGTGCGGCACGCGCGGGTTGAAGAGGCAGTTGAAGCCCTTGATGAGCCCGTAGATCTCAATCCGAAGCTGGTTGGCGCGGACCACCGCCCCATGGATCGCCGCGTTGAGCGCAGGCGTATCGCCGCCGGCGGTCAGGATGCCGATGCGTTTCATCGTTTGTCAGTATAGGCGAACGTACTTGCGGACTTGCTCAGCCGGAGGGAAGAGAATCGTCCTGCGCGGCTTCCGGGTTCGGCAGTGTGCCCGTTGCAAGAAGCCGGGGAGACGGAGATCACGGGAGATAACGGGTTCTACACGAAGACACGAAGACGAACGATGACGCACGGAGGACGGCTCGCGCCGCGACCCGCCGCTGTCTGCCCGAGTTCCCGCCGAGACAACAGCGACCGGTCGCGTCGCCGGCCGGACGGCCGGCGAGTCGTGTTGAGGGAGCGCCGGGCTCTCGAACACGTGCCTCGATCCATAGCGTGTTCGAGATCCCGGCGCTCCCTCAACACGACCCGCGCGAAGCGCGGCGCAACCGGTCCTCCGTGCGTCTTCGTTCGTCCCCGTTGCGGCCTTGAGACGCCCAGGGTTGAGACGATAAAAGACCTCGCGCGATGCCGCGGGACACCGTTCGGCCGGGAAATCGCGCGGCACGGTGGAAATCCCGCCGGCCTGGTTAAAGAAGGCGGTGGTGATTTATTGGAAGAGCCGGGTGGGCGTAAGTGCCGAGCCGTTGCTCAGATGGTTGAGCAACAAGACTTGCGAAACTGAATGGCTGGGACGAGAACCGTCAGTGCACGTACTGGCTGTCGGGGCGGGAATCGGCGTTGGCTTGGAGCGCCATGAGGGCGATCTGGGAAACACTCGACGAGTGCGAGCCCGGCGTCGTCGCGCGGCTGGCCGCGATTGCGGCGGAGCAGCGCTGGGAGATCATCTTCCTGACCAAGCGCCCGGAGGGTGCCGGCGCCACCGCACAGGTGCAGACGCAGCGCTGGCTCGCAGCGAAGGGCTTCGCGCTGCCGAGCGTCTTCGTCGTGCAGCGCTCGCGCGGCCGCATCGCGGCGTCGCTCGAGCTCGACATCGTGATCGACGACCGCCCCGACAACTGCCTCGACGTCGCCGTGGAGTCGAAGTCGCGCGCGATTCTCGTGTGGCGCGCCGATCACAAGCGGCTGCCGCCCGCGACGCGCCGGCTCGGGATCGGCGTCGTCTCGACCGTCAGCGAGTGCCTCGACATCCTCACGGCCGTCGATCGGACGCCAGACGACCGCCCCGGCGTGGTCGATCGCGTGATGCGCCTGCTCGGCATCAAGGAACCCACCCAGCGCGAGCCCTTCCAGTTCCCCCACCTCGACGCCATCCAACAGCCCGAACTGAGCGACTGAGTCCCCCGCGCCGTGCCCCGACGTGCGCAGAGTGCCGGAGGTGCGTACTGGGTCGGCCCGTTCAATTCTGCACAGCGGCGCGCGCGGAATACGTGCTGTCATGTGGAGTCATGTCCACGGACCACGACGACCACGACGACGGCCTCGAAGCGGTGCGCGAGCACTCCACCCAACTCCGTCAAGACACCGCCAGCATCATCCAGATGCTCGAAGAGCGGCGCAACAGCAAGAAGGAACCCTCGCCTCCGGACACTGACAGCACCCCCGGCTCCTCGGACGTCTGAGCCATCTCACCTTGTTCCGTGGGCTGACGCCGGCCCGTTGCCCGTGTCGCTGAAGTGGAACGTTCCGTTGAGCCTCACCGACGCGCGATCGCGTCGAAGCGCGCGACCAGGTCGCTCCGGCTCAACGCCTCCTCGAGTAATCGCAGGGTGTCGCGAATGCGATCGGCCCCCAGCGTTCGACCATGCAGGCGCCAGAGGGCGGACGCGTCGTCCATGTCCTTGGGGCGCCCGGCGAGCACCTTGGCGATGATGAGGTCTCCGACATCGAGGATCGGCACGGCCGTGCCGCCGATGTCGGTGACTCTGGCGCGATCGAGAAACTCGTCTTCGAGGCCGGACCCGGCCAGCACGACGTCGAGCGGCATGCCGGTGGGGACGTGGACGAACGGCATCACCCTGGTGCGCCGGACGAAATCGGGGTCATCCACTCGGAGTGCAAAACCGGCGGCGTTCATGTCGCGCGCGAAGCGATCGGGATCGTCAGGGACCAGCGCGAGCGTCACGTCGACATCCGCGCTGAGGCGCGGCACGCCGTACGCGACGACGGCTTGCGCGCCGAACAGATACCAGCGTCCCCAGCCGGCGAGGACGGGAACCAGCGTGGTCAGAAGCTCAAGGGCGGCGGGTTGGAGCGGCACGGCGGAAGAGATCGGCCAGGTGCACGTGGAAGAGAACGTCCTGCCGACGGAGTGAGGCGTCAGGCCAGGTGGCATCCGTGAGGACCGCCTGGCGGCGGAGCTCCTCGGCAATCCGGAACCCTTCGATGGGTCCGAGGCGGGCGATGCGTTCGCCCCAGTACGCGTCCTTACTTTCTCGCGCCGCGCGCCAGTCCCTGGACACGAACTCGCGAATCCCACGGGTGATCACGAAAGCATTGTAGCGGTGTCGGTGCGAGAAATGTAGCCTGGCACACCGCCAGCATCATCCGGATGCTCGAAGAGCGGCGCGACAGCAAGAAGGAACCCTCGCCTCCGGACACCGACGGCACCCCCGGTTCCTCGGACGTCGGAGCCACCTCACCTCGTTCGTGAGCTGACGGCAGCCCGATGCTCTCGTCGCCTCGCTGACTGATTCTCCGACAGACGCTGCAAGCGGCCTTTGCCGGTTACATCAGGGGCGCCCGCAGTTTCCGGGGGCATTGTGTCGAGCGGGATGGCATCGCTACGTCCGCGAGGCCGAGCCGGCTACACGTTGAACGGCTGTTCCTGTGCGAATGCGGCCGCGGGCCCCAGCGGGAACAGGTTCGGCGTCTGCGTCGCTGGCAGACGGGCCTTGATTGCCGCGTGGAATTTCGAGTAGTTGCCGCGATACGCACCCTTGTTCCACACTTTCAACAACTGCTCGGTGAACGCGCCGTTCTTGTCGCCGTCCATTGACGTCTGGTTGTCCTGGCACCCCGAGATCAGAAGCACGGCGGCCTGGATTTTCGCGGCCACCTTCGTCAGGCGTCCACTCACAGCGACATGGGCAAGCGCCGCGTCAGGGTCCATCGCGGGCCCGGCTTCGCGGCTTTCATGACGTCACGCTGCAGCTGGTCGTAGAACGGCTTGTGATCGGCGTACACCTGCCGCGCAACATGCGGGGGCATCAGCCTGGGTCGTGGGCCCGTCGCCGTCGCGGGCGGCGGCGCGGCACGGGTGACGCTTCCGCTGTGGCAGCTGTCCGATACCACGAGAATGCGCACGCCCTTCGCGAAGCGACCGAGCTCGAGGTACAACTCATCGTCGATCAGCTGGCCGTCGAAGAGACACCAGGTCTCATCGAGCTTGTCCTCTTCTTCGCCGCTGACGTCCTCGACCTGACCGCCGTGCCCCGAGTAGCTGAGCCAGAAGAGGTCGCCCGACTTGAGCTGTTTGGCCGCCGCGCGGATGGCGGCCAGAGTCTTCGCCCGAGTGGCGTCCCTGGTCAGGAGCAGGGTGGGGGAGAAGTGCTGTGCCGCCGCGACAGCCGCCATATCGTTCGCGTCGAACTCGCAGGAGGCAAGCGGGCCGCTCCACCCCGAGTAGTCGGCAGGATTCACGGAGTTCAACCCGATGTGCAGCGACGCTGCCGTCCGTTTCCCGGACGAGCCCGTTGCTGTCTTCTCGGGTTGTGACGACTTGCGAGTGTTCGCTGGCTTTGCGGCGCGACGGCCGTCTGAACGCGTTCGCTTCTTGGCCACGAATCACCTCCGATCGACAGCGCCTTGCGTACTCGTTTGCCCGGACGCCCGATGCGGGAGGGTAACACACCCACGACCGGCTTCGATGGCAGGGCGCCGAGTTCCCGATTGGTGCCGGAGTCCCCACTCAATCGGCGCGAGGAACGCTGAAGAGGGCGCTGTCATTCGATCGAGGCAGAGCGAGTTGAGGCGATTCGAGCAACGCCACGTCCGACTCGAGACCCGGAACTGTGCGCCGAGACCGGCCAGCTGTATAATTCGCTCCCGCGCAAAGGGCTTGCACCGGAGGCCGACGAGCGTGCGGATGCGCCCGCGCTGAGTATTGGAGTTGAACATGACGCTCCGCAACCAGGTGTTCATCAGCTACGCCCATACGGATGGCGCGTGGAAGGACGCATTCGTCAGGATGCTGGGCCCGGCCATCGAACGCGGCAGCATCAGCCTGTGGTCCGACGGCGGCATCCCTGTGGGCGAACTCTGGTCCAGACAGATCGACGACGCACTCGACTCCGCCGCTGCCGGCCTGCTCCTCGTGACCCCCGCCTTCCTGGATTCCAACTTCGTCAAGACCGTCGAATTGCCGAGACTTCTGAACCTGGCGAAAACGTCTGGTGTCGGGATCTGGTGGGTGCCTGTCTCGGCCAGCCTCTACACCTCGACGGCGTTAGGTGAAGTCCAGGCCGCGTGGGAACCCGGGAAGCCGCTCGACGGCCTGACTCCACCGGAGCAGAACTCCGCCATTCAGAAGATCTGCACACAACTGGTCGAAGATTTCGGCTTCTTGCCGAAGGTGACGAGCAATCATCGCCGCAATCTCTTGAGCGAGCTCCAGGCGAGGCTCGGCGAGCGCTACGAGGTTGGTGAGGAGGTGGGCGCTGGCAGGCTCTCAATCGTCTACAAGGCCACGCAGAAGAACCCCACTCGTGATGTTGCGGTGAAGCTGTTCGTCGCCTCCGAGTTCGACGAGTGGGCGACCCGGGCGTTCGAGACGGCCGTCGCGGAAGGTGCCGAACTGCGCAGCGCCGCCTTCATCAGGATCATGGAACACTCGATGGAGTCGCCCGAGTTCCTGATCACCGAGTTCGTGCACGGGGAGACCCTGAGCAAGTTCCTGCAGCGGTACCCGCGCGGCGTACCGCTCGGTCTGGCCCGCCGAATCCTGCACCGTCTGATCGCGGCGTTCGAAGAAATCCATACCGCCGGGCGCATTCGCGGAGAGCTCTGTCCGTCCAACATCCTCATCCAGCCGGACGGCACGCCCCGTATCTCGACTGTCGATGTGTCGACGGTTCTCAGCCGCGAATCGATGATGGCGGGTGACTTTCGCGTGGACCGCGAGTTACTTGCATACATGACCCCGGAGCATTACTTCGGCCTGCCGCAAACTCGGCGCACCGATCAGTTTTCGCTCGGATTGATTGCAGTGGAATTGCTCAGCGGGGAGAAGCTTCCGCGTGTCAGCTGTCCGAAGGATTTCGAGGAGAAGCGAGGGCTGTTCGCACGTCTCGACAGTGGCGAGGGCCGCTGGACGCAGCGTTCACCCGGCTTTGCCGGCCTGGTCTCACGGCTGCTCAAGACCGACCCGGAGGACCGATGGTCGTCGCTGCGCGATGTCGCGACGATGCTGACGACGATCGAGATCGCGGAGACCGAGGAGGAACGGGCCAAACGGACAGCGCTCAGCGTGTATCTGCGGCTGCAACGGGGCAACACACCGCGGGAGTTCTTCGAACGCTTCTACGAGAACCTGTTTGCGACCTCTCCCGGGGTGCAGGCGTTGTTCCGCCCGGGGTCGATGGACAAGCAGAAAGAAATGTTGAACCGGGCCGTGGAGCTGCTGCTCAAATTCGATCCGGCCTGCGGATGCCCCGAATTGCGGCGGCTCGCCGGGACGCACGGGACGCTTCAACTGACCAAGGAACACTACGACCAGTTTCTCGATGCGTTCGTCCGTACCATCGAGCAAACCGGTGTCGCTGACGCGACGGAATCGGCGGCGTGGCGGGCCGCCATCAATCCCGCGATCGAGTTCATGCGGACCTGCCAGGGCGCGGCCGACGGAGCACAGACGACAGTTTGATGTACCAGTCCGCGTTGCGCCTGCACTATTGGCTGGGAGCAAGCATGAGCGACATCGCACTGATGCTCGATACGCCGGAAAACACCGTGAAGTCATACCTCCACCGTGCCAGGCGACTGCTGCACGCACAGCTCACCGAGCGAGGTTTCGATGCACGATGACGACGTGATGGACCAGCTGTTGAGAGACGCCATGGCCGCGGATGCGCCGCAGCTCTCGCCCGCATTCGACGCCCGGGTCATGCGCCGCGTGCGGCCGCGCCGCTTGACGCCGATGGGCCGCGTGGTGATCGCGGTCTATGTCGTGGTTGCGGCGGCCACGGCGGTGTGGTTGATGCGGGACCTGCGCATGGAGTTGATCGCCGCGGCCGTCGCGATCGGTGTGCCGGTCGCCGCGGCCGCGAGTGCCTATGGGCGGCGTCTCGCCGCCGGCCACTGATGCGAAGCCGTTGACAGTCCTTGCCGACGGGCCGATTGGGCGCCCAGATGCCTGGGGGGAACTTCGGTTGCCTTGGGGTCAGATCTCGATTTTCTAATGTGTGTGCCGTTTCCGCGCATTAGAAAATGAGATCTGACCCCAAAGCAACCGAAGTTCCGCAACGCAACCGGAGGTAACGGGAAGTCGGACGACTACAATCGACTTGCGCGGGAAGCCAGCTCTGCTATAGTGGGTCTGGATGCCAGCTCATCTATGCGTTTTGGCTCGCCGATCGGCGGTTCTGGCGATGCTTTTTCTGTGCGGCACAGCCGCATACGCCCAGTCGGACGCCGCGGCCGGCCCAAACGAGCGGGATCGGTCCAGGCTTCGCTTCCTGCTGGGGACCGAAGCCGTCCTGCACTCGGTGGACATGATCACCACCGTGCGCACCCTTCAGCTCGAGGGCACGCGCGAAGCCAATCCCTTCCTTGCGCCGTTTGAGGAACGTCCGGCTGCGCTCGTCGCCATCAGCAGCGCCGTCAACGTGCTGCAGCTCTACACGATCAGCAAGCTCCACCGGCGCCATCCGAAGCTCGCGGTCGCGTGGGCCCTGATCCTCATCGGGACGGAGGCGTTCGTCGTGACGAACAACATCAGGGTCGTCGGGCAGTTGCGCGGCGAGCGAGCCGCCAGCCGCTGAACGCCGAGCCGTAGCTGTCCGTGGGCTTCCGCCTTCAGAGCCTCGAAATTCGCATTCGTCGTCTCCGCTTCCGCCTGCGGCAGCGTTGAGGCGAGGCTGACTCACTTCGCTCTCGC
>CAVYTY010000028.1:0-540801 GCA_963771395.1 uncultured Acidobacteriota bacterium
CGATTGCCGCACGCACGGTCCTGGCCGCGCGCGGCTGCGATATTGGAGACATGCGACCGCGTTGACGATCCGTTTCGCGATCGAGCGCGGCCGGGACTGGCGCACACAACTTATGCACACACGAATATCGTGGATGGACCTGAAACTCGGCCTGCGGATGCTGATCAAGTATCCAGGATTGACGATTGCCGGCGGGCTGGCGATCGCGATTGCGATCGGTCTTGGCGCCGATGGTACGACGTCTCCCGCGATTTCTTTCGTCCAACCATTCCGCTCCCCGAAGGCGACCGCATCGTAGAGATCGAAATGCGCAATCCGCGCATCGTCGGTGATGAGCGGCGGTTGCTGCACGACTTCATGATCTGGCGACAGGAGCTCACATCGGTGGAAGAGCTCGGCGCGTATCGCACACTCGAGCGCTTGCTGTCGGTGGGACGGGCGAATCCCGAACCGGTGACGGTGGCCGAGATTTCGGCATCGGCCTTTCAACTCGTGCGCGTACCTCCAATTCTCGGCCGTCCCTTAATCGAAGCCGACGAAGCCCCGGGTGCACCAGGCGTGGTCGTGCTCGGTTATCACGTCTGGCAGCAGCGATTCGGCGGCAGCGCTGATGTGATTGGGCAGACCGTTCAACTCGGACGCGCGACGAGCACGGTAGTAGGTGTGATGCCGGAAGGCTTCGCCTTTCCGATCAACCATCGCCTGTGGGTACCGTTGCCACTTCGACCCAGTGGTTATGCGCCTCTCGAAGGTGCGCCGGTGCGAATCTTCGGCCGAATCGCGACAGGCGCAACGCAGGCGCACGCCAACGATGAGGTCACCGCCATCACCGACCGCGTGCGCGCATCTTCGCCGCACACACACGAGCACCTGCGGCCGCGCGTGCTTGCGTATGGGGGTGAAGCACCTGGCGACCGCGCGTCGATCATCGAACTCGCCGTCCGCCATGGTCCCATCCTGCTCGTGCTCTTCGTCGCGTGCATGAACGTCGCGACGCTGATTTACGCCAGAACGGCGACACGCGAATGGAGATCGCAGTGCGCAGCGGGCTCGGTGCGACCCGCATCCGCATCATCACGCAACTGTTCATCGAGGCGCTGGTTCTTGCCGGCGTCGCGGCGGCGATCGGTGTGGCCGCGGCGCATTGGGCCGTGACGTGGGGCGTGACGGCGTACTACTCCAGCCTGAGCGGCGGCGCGCCGTTCTGGATCGAACCGGGATTGAAGCCGGCGACGATCGTTTATGCGATCATCCTCGCCATCACCGGTGCGGCGATCCTCGGCGTGCTGCCCGCGATCAAAGCCACCGGCATCAACGTGCAGGCGCAACTCCGTAACCTTGCCGCGGGATCGACGCTGCGCTTTGGCGGTGTGTGGACCACGGCGATGATCGCGCAGGTCGCGGTGACCGTGATTTCTATCCCGCCGGCCATGGGCATCGGGGAAGAAGCCTGGCGCGATCGCCGAATCCGGGCGCAATTTCCCGGACATGAGTACCTCGCCGTGCGCATAGGTCTCGATCAAGACATGGCGGCCGGCGAAGCGGACGCCGAATTCGCCGTGCGAGCGAATAACACGTACGCCGAGCTCGAACGGCGACTGGCGCAGGAAGCCGGCGTCACCGCGGTCACGTTCGCCGAACAGCTGCCAGGCATGCATGGCGAAGTACGTCGGGGGGAATTCGACGCGGCGGCAGGATCTGAACCGATTCCGATACCCAATCTTTGGACCTCGACGGTCGCGCCCACGTTCTTCGCCGCTTTCGATCGCCCGATCGTGGCCGGACGCGGCTTCACTGAGGGCGATTTCCGGCCGGCGCGCGACACGTGATCGTGAATGAAGCGTTCGCGCGGCGTTTCATGAATGGCGCGAGTCCCGTGGGCCGTCGTGTTCGATACGCGATCGCGGACGCGGCGGCGCCCGAGGAGTGGCTGGAAATCGTCGGCGTGGTGCGCGACATCGGGACGTCGCCCACGGATCTGGGTGAAGCGCCGTTCGTATTTCACGCGGCGCGGCCGCGCACGATGTCGCCGCTGACCATGGGCATCCGTGTCGGCACCGATCCCTCGACTTTCTCCGCGCGCGTTCGCGCCATTGCCTCGACCGTTGATCCGGGCTTGCGGCTCGAAGAGATGCGGCGGCTCGATGATTGGACGTGGCGTATCGACCTGCCGGCGATGATCTCGGCGTCGGCGCTCGCCGGTGTCGTGGCGCTCGGGCTGTTTCTGTCGGCGGCGGGAATCTTCTCGCTGATGTCGGTGACAGTGGCGCGGCGGACACGCGAGATTGGGTTGCGGTCGGCCCTCGGCGCCAGTACCCGGGCGGCTGCTCGTGGGGATATTCTCGCGCGCCATTCTCCTCGTCGGCGGCGGCATCGTTGCCGGAAATCTCTTCATCCTGTTGGTCGTGGTGATGGGTGGCGAGGCCGGGATGTCGTTCGTGCTGAACGCCCTGATGCGAACATCGGCGGTGATGCTCGTCGTTGGATTGCTCGCGTGTGTTGAACCCGCACGCCGGGCGCTGACGATCGATCCCACGACAGCGCTACGAGACGCGTAAGTATTTCAACTGAGGACGTCAGGCTACTCGATCCTGCGTCGCGGAGCGTCACCGGGCCCGTAGTGCTGTGCGCGTCGGGTGCGTGGTTGAGCTGCAGTCAGGCGCCGGCTGGCATCGGTTGACCTCCGCGCGTCCCGCGACAATAATGGCGCGTACTCCGTCCCCGACACGGCTTGAGACGCCCGCTGATGCGGGACCGGTCAGGAGTATCCGTGAGCCTCGTCCCGAAGGACCTGACGCCAGCCTACAAGGAAACGATCGGCCGGGGCGCGGGAGCGCGTCGATGGCAGCGTGCCGTCTACGTCGATTCGCTTCCGCCCTGCAACCAAGCCTGCCCGGCCGGCGAGAACATCCAGGCGTGGCTGGCGCACGCGCAGGCCGGCGAGTACGAGCCGGCATGGCGGAAGTACATGGAAGACAATCCGCTGCCCGGCACGCACGGGCGCGCGTGTTATCACCCGTGCGAAAGCGCCTGCAACCGGCAGTTCCTCGACTCGGCCGTTTCCATCCACTCGCTCGATCGCTTCCTGGGCGATCTCGCCAACGAGAAAGGCTGGACCATTGCGCCCGGCGCGCCCACCGGCAAGCGGGTGCTCGTCGTGGGCGCCGGCCCGGCGGGCCTCTCCTGTGCGTATCACCTGCGGCGCTTCGGCCACGACGTCGAAATCCGCGACGCGAACTCCGAACCGGGCGGGATGATGCACTACGGCATTCCGGCGTACCGCCTGCCGCGCGAGGGGCTCGACAAGGAAATCGCGCGCATCGAGGCGATGGGGATCACCATCGTCCGCAACAGCCGCGTCAACGACGTGCTCGCCGAGAAGGCGGCGGGCCAGTTCGACGCGGTGTTCCTCGGAATCGGCGCGCAGGTCGCCAATCACATCGACATTCCCGCGATGGACGGGGGCAAGATCATCGACGCCGTCACGCTCATGGAGCGCGTGGAACAGGGCCGCGCCCCGTCGCTCGGACGCGTGGTCGGCATCGTGGGCGGCGGCAACACGGCGATGGACGCCGCGCGCATCGCCAAGCGGCTCGGCGCCGAGGAGGCGGTGATCATCTTCCGGTTCGACAAGGCGCAGATGGAGGCCCATCCGTACGAGGCGATGGAAGCCTTCGCCGAGGGCGTGAAGATCAAGTGGCTCTCGACGGTGAAGCAGTTCGGTGAGGACGAGATCGTCGTCGAGCAGATGGAGATGCTGCCCGACGGTTCCGGCTGCGTGGGCACCGGCACGTTTCAGACACTCAAGACGGACTCGCTGGTGCTGGCGGTCGGACAGCATGCCGACGTCGAGTTCCTGAAAAAGGTGCCCGAGCTTCGCGTCGGCCGCGGCAACGTCGTCGAGGTCGACGCGCACATGCGCGCGGCCACCGGCATTTTCGCGGGCGGCGACATGATCGGCGGTGCGCGGACGATGACGGCGGCCGTGGGCCACGGGAAGAAGGCGGCGCGGAATATCGACGCGTTCCTCCGCGGCACGGTCTACGAGAAGCCGGCGCCGCACCCGCCCGTCCCGTACGAGAAGCTCAACCTCGTCGTCTTCCTGGATGCGGAGCGCCGCCAGCAGGCCGAGCTGCCGGTCGCGCAGCGGACCGGGTTCGATGAGATCGTGTCCGGGCTCTCGGAGCGCGAGGCACGCTACGAGGCCTCGCGGTGCCTCTCCTGCGGCAACTGCTTCGAGTGCGACAACTGCTACGCGGCCTGTCCCGAGCAGGCCATCGTGAAGCTGGGGAAGGGCCGGTTCTACCGCGTCGAGCTCGATCTCTGTACCGGGTGCGCCGCGTGCTTCGAACAGTGTCCGTGCCACGCGATCGAGATGGCGCCCGAGCCCGGCGCGGACGCCCGGTCCGCGACCGACATCGTCCCCGCGCGTTTCACGGTCCGGACGTAGGAGGCTGTGCATGTCCGTCAAGTCGGTCGTCATGGACGGCAACACCGCCGCCGCCCACATCGCCTACCGCGTCAACGAGGTCTGCGCCATCTTCCCGATCACGCCATCGTCGACGATGGCGGAGCTGGCCGACGCGTGGGCGGCGCAGGGCGTGAAGAACATCTGGGGCCAGATCCCGGTCATCCAGCAGATGCAGTCGGAGGGCGGCGCGGCCGGCGCGGTGCACGGCGCGCTCCAGAGCGGCGCGCTCACCACGACGTTCACTGCGTCGCAGGGTCTCCTGCTGATGCTCCCCAACATGTACAAGATCGCGGGCGAGCTGACGCCGTGCGTGTTCCACGTCGCGGCGCGCGCGATCGCGACGCAGGCGCTTTCGATCTTCGGCGACCACTCGGACGTGATGAGCGCGCGCATGGTTGGATTCGCGATGCTGGCCGCGACCTCCGTGCAGGAAGCGCACGACCTCGCGCTCGTCGCGCAGGTGGCCACACTCGAATCGCGCGTGCCGGTGATTTTTTTCTTCGACGGGTTCCGCACGTCGCACGAGGAGAACAAGATTTCCGTCATCCCGGACGACCAGATCCGGGCCGCCATCGACGACAACCTGGTGCGCGCGCACCGCGCGCGCGGCCTGACGCCCGAGCGGCCCGACATCCGCGGCACTGCCCACAATCCGGACACGTTCTTCCAGGCCCGCGAGTCGGCCAACCCGTTTTACACGCGCGTGCCGGACATCGTCCAGCGCGCGATGGATCGCGTCGGCGCGCTCACCGGCCGGCCGTACCGGCTGTTCCGCTACAGCGGCCATCCCGAAGCGGACCGCGCCGTCGTGGTCATCGGCTCGGCCTTCGAGGTGCTGGACGAGACGGTGGCCTGCCTCAACGCGCAGGGTGAGAAGGTGGGTGTCCTGCATGTCGCGCTCTACCGGCCCTGGGATGCGGAGCGGTTCCTGACGGCGCTGCCGTCCACGGTGAAGAAGATTGCCGTCCTCGATCGCACGAAGGAGATTGGCGCCATCGGCGAACCGCTCTACCTCGACGTCGTCACGACGTTTGCCGAGGCGTTCGCGGCGGGGCGCGTGCCGTCGATGCCCGTCATCGTCGGCGGGCGGTACGGCCTGTCCTCGAAGGACTTCGATCCGGCGATGGCCAAGGCCGTGCTCGATGAGCTGAAGCAGCCGCGGCCCAAGCATGGCTTCACCGTCGGCATCAATGACGACGTGACGCACACGAGCCTCACGGTGGACGCGAGCTTCGACATCGAGGCGAAGGAAGTCGTGCGCGCGCTCTTCTTCGGCCTCGGCGCGGACGGCACGGTCGGCGCGAACAAGAATTCGACGATCATCCTGGCCGCCGATCCTGACCGGTACGCGCAGGGCTACTTCGTGTACGACTCGAAGAAGTCCGGCTCCTACACGATCTCGCACCTGCGCTTCGGTCCGCATCCCATCCGCGCGCCGTACCTCCTCAAGCTGGCGAACTTCGTCGGCATCCACAAGTTCGACTTTCTCTTCAAGCTCGACATGTTGAGCGCCGCGGCGCCCGGCGCGACGGTTCTGATCAACAGCCCATACCCCGCAGACGCCGTCTGGGACGAGCTGCCGAAGGAAGCGCAGCAGCAGATCATCGCCAAGAAACTGTCGGTGCACGTCATCGACGCGTCCAAGGTGGCCTCGGACCTCGGCCTGGGATCGCGCGTGAACACGATCCTGCAGACGTGCTTCTTCGCGCTCTCGGGTGTGATGCCGCGCGACAAGGCGATCGAGGCGATCAAGCACGCGACCGAACGCACGTACGCCCGGAAGGGCAAGGCGATCGTCCAGAAGAACTTCGCGGCGATAGACAGCGCCGTGGCCAACCTGCACGCGGTCCCGGTGCCGGCGATGGCCACGAGCCGGCGGGTCCGGCTGACGCTCGTCCCGGACACGGCGCCGGCGTTCGTGCGCGACGTGACGGCGGTGATGCTGGCGCTGCAGGGGGACACGCTGCCCGTGAGCGCGATGCCCGTGGACGGCACCTATCCCACCGGAACGGCGCGCTACGAGAAGCGGAACATCGCGGACCAGGTGCCGGTCTGGGAGTCCGACCTCTGCATCCAGTGCGGCCAGTGCGCCATCGTCTGCCCGCACAGCGTGATTCGATCGAAGTACTACGACGAGAGCCGCCTCGCGGGCGCGCCGGCCGCCTTCAAGGCGGCGCCGATCAACGCGCGCGGCTATCCCGACTCGCGCTTCACGCTGCAGGTCTACCTCGAGGATTGCACCGGGTGCGGCGTGTGCGTGGAGAACTGCCCGGCGCACAGCCCGGAGGACGCCGCCGTGAAGGCAATCAACATGAAGGACCGGCTCCAGCATCTGGACGCCGGCCGCGAGAGCATCGGCTTTTTCGAGACGCTGCCCTGGGCCGACCGCACGCGCGTGAATTTCGCCAACGTGCGCGGCGTGCAGTTCCTCGAGCCGCTGTTCGAGTCCTCGGGCGCGTGCGCGGGCTGCGGCGAGACGCCGTACCTCAAGCTCCTGTCCCAGCTCTTCGGCGACCGGCTGCAGATCGCGAACGCGACGGGGTGCTCCTCCATCTACGGCGGCAACCTGCCGACGACGCCGTGGGCCGCTAACGCCGACGGCCGTGGGCCCGCCTGGGCGAACTCGCTCTTCGAGGACAACGCCGAGTTCGGCCTCGGCTACCGCCTGGCGATCGACAGCCAGCGCGGGCAGGCGCGCGCGCTGGCCGAGAAGCTCGCGCCGCGCATCGGCGCCGATCTGGTGGCGGCGATTCTCGGCGCGCCGCAGGTGACCGAGTCGGACTTCCGCGTGCACCGGCAGCGCGTGGCCGCGCTGAAGGCCGCGCTCGCGGGCGCGACGGATCCCGACGCGGTCAACCTGCTCGCGCTCGCCGACTTCCTGCAGCGGCGCTCGGTGTGGATCGTGGGCGGCGACGGCTGGGCCTACGACATCGACGCCGGCGGGCTCGACCACGTCCTCGCCACGGGCAAGGACGTCAACATCCTGGTCCTCGACACGGAGGTCTACTCGAACACCGGCGGCCAGGCCTCGAAGGCGACGCCGCTCGGTGCGTCGGCGAAGTTCGCTGCCGCCGGCAAGACGTCGCCGCGGAAGGATCTGGCGATGATGGCCATCGCCTACGGCAACGTCTACGTCGCCCAGGTCGCGATGGGCGCGAACAACGAGCAGGCGCTCATCGCGATGCGCGAGGCGGAGGCTTACGGCGGGACGTCGATCATCCTGGCTTACTCGCAGTGCATCGCGCACGGCACCGACCTGCGCCACGGCATGAAGCAGGCGGCGCGCGCCGTGGCCTGCGGCTACTGGCCGCTCTTCCGCTTCGACCCGACGATGCGGGATCGCGGCATGAACCCGTTCCGGCTGGACTCGCCGCGGCCGCGGATTCCGCTGGAGGAGTACCGCTACAACGAAGTGCGCTTCAAGTCGCTGGTGCAGACGCACCCGGACTCTGCCAAGCGGATGCTCGAGCAGGCGCAGCGCGCCCTCGAGGAGCGCTACCGCTTGTACGAAGATCTGGCCGCGCGCGACGGCAGCCGGTTCCAGCCGCACTGGCAGGAGAGCGCGCCATGACGCTCGCAACACGTTACCTGGGGCTGACACTCGCCCATCCGATCGTGGCGTCCGCGTCGCCGCTCACCGCCACGGTCGACGGCATGCGGCAGCTCGAAGACGCCGGCGCGTCGGCCGTCGTGATGACGTCGCTCTTCGAGGAGCAGATCCGCGCCGAAGACACGGCCTACGCCCTCTTCACGGAGCACGGCTCGAACAGCCAGGCGGAGGCGAGCCACTATTTCCCCGAGCTGGCCGACTATGACGGCGGCGTGTCCGGCTATCTCGAGACGCTCCGCCGCGCCAGCGAGGCGCTCGACATCCCGGTCATCGCCAGCCTCAACGGCACCACCGCCGAAGGGTGGATCGAGCACGCGCGGAATCTGGAGCACGCAGGCGCACGCGCGATCGAGCTGAACGTCTACTCGGTGCCGATCGACGCGGCGGTGAGCGGCGCCGAGGTGGAGCGCCGGACGCTGGACATCGTCGGGCAGGTCCGGTCAAGCGTCGCCATCCCGATCAGCGTCAAGCTCGCGCCGTACTTCACCGCGCTGCCGCATTTCGCGGCCGACCTGGTGCGGGCCGGCGCGGACGGCCTGGTGCTCTTCAACCGCTACTACGCGCCGGACATCGATCTCACCACGCTGAAGATGACGCGGTCGCTGCCGCTCTCGACCAAGGCCGAGCTGCCGCTGTCACTGGTCTGGATCGGGTTGCTCTCGCGGCGTGTCGCGTGCTCGCTCGCGGCGAGCCGCGGCGTCGAGACGGAGGTCGAGGTGGTGAAGTATCTCCTCGCCGGCGCGGACGTCGTCATGACGACGTCGGCGCTGCTGCGGCACGGGCCGGAGCACCTCGGCGTGATGCGGGACGGTCTCGCGCGCTGGCTCGCCGAGAACCGCTTCGAGTCCGTCGAGGCCATCCGCGGATTGAAGGACGCCTCGCGCGTCACCGACGTCGACGCGTTTCTCCGCGCCCAGTACGTGGCCGCGCTGACGGACTACGTGCCAGGCAAGCTGGTGCAGTAGTCAGGGTCACACTCGATTGCGTCTTCCCCTCGTCGCGCGTGTGCAGCCATATCGGATGAGAGATACGGCTTCGCGTGGCGCTATCAACGATCTGGTCAGGAACCCCTGACGAGCTCGTTGTGTGCGGTGCCGATCGGGATCCGAACCAGCACGTTCGTGCCCTCGCCGGGCCGCGAATCGACGCTGACGCTCCCGCGCATGAACCGCACGCGTTCGTGAATGCTGCGCAGTCCTAGTCCGCTCTTCGTGCGCTCGCTGGCGACGAATCCGACACCGTCGTCGACGACGTTCAACTCGACCCTTTCGGCAGTAGTCGTGAGGCTGACGCGAATGGTGCGCGCGTGGCCGTGGCGGACGGAGTTGGTCAGCGTCTCCTGTGCGACGCGGAACAGGCAGAGCGCCAGGTCAGGCTGGAGCCGGAGGTTGTCCCCGGCACTGAGCGTCACACTCAGATGATGGAGGCGTTCGATGTCGGAGCAGTGACGCCGTAGTGCCGCAACCAATCCCAGGTGCTCGAGCACCGCGGGATGTAGCTGGTGCGAGAGATTCCTGACGGAGTCAAAGAGCGCCGAAGTACAGCCCTGCATGGCTTCCAACGTCTGGTCGACCTCCGGATCCGATCCGGACTTGCCAAGTCTGCCGTTGAGACCATCCAGCATGACGCTTACAATAGCGAGTTGCTGGCCCACGTCGTCGTGCAGGTCCCGGGCGATACGTGCGCGCTCCTCTTCCTGGGCGTGGATCAAACGGCCCGCGAGGTCCTGATTCTCCTGGTAGGACTCACGCAAAGCTTCCTTCGAGCGTCTTTCATCGTCGATGACAACCGCGAGCAGCATCAGCGGAGTGGCTGTCACCATGAGGAATAGCTGCAGCGCCGTCGCATTCTCGGCGGGGGTTTGGGCCAGGAACGGCCCGTACCCGTGCATGGTTCCCCAGATAGCCTGGAACGTAATGATTAACATCGATGCGCTGATCCCGCCTAGGCCAAAGCGGAGCGCCGCCCAGATGAGCAGGGGAATCGGCGTATACAAGAGAGCGGGCGACGTGCCGGCACCCGCGGGCGTCTTATCGAAGACGAAACTTCCCAGCGCCACCAAGCACGCGCCGACGAGAGCCGCTTCCAACACGCGTCGGGGGGACAGGGCTCTCGGACGTCTGACGAACAGATGGTGTGCACCCAGCAGAAATGCCGGAGTCAGGACGACGGCCGTGACCGCATTCGAGATTCCAAGATTGCGCCATTCGATCCAATAGTGGGTGCCGAAGCCATAGGAGACCGTAAAGGAAGCGCCCCAGAAGGCGGTCCCAAAAGGAATGAATACCATCGCGATGAGGACGAAGAGAATCGCGTCACGAAGCGTGATGGCCTTGAGCGGGGACTTGATCAGCAGGCGAATCCCCGCGGCTGCCCCGACATTCTGGACTGCGTCGAAAACCTCGCAGTGCAACGCGTACACGGTCGGCCAGTGCGCCTGCTGAGTAGCCAGAAAATGAGCGCTCGCCGCCGCGAGAGTATAGGCCCACCACTGCCGAGTGGGAACGAATAGCAGAGTGGAAACCAGGACAGCGTGCGGGGGAAAGAAGAGTGAGACTTTGCTATCAGGGAACGTAAGCACCCAGGCGACCTGTGTCGCGACGTAATAACAGACGGCGGTCGCGAGGACATACAACACCGTACGGAGCGATGCCCCGGCGGAGCGTTCCTTTGGTCCGGCGCTGATGCGAGCCGCGGGTTCGCGATTCAGCAGCGGTTCACGCTGAACATCGGTCAGTTCCGTGGCCGTTTTCCTTCCCTGTGCCACGTCAAAACATTGCGAGTCGCCGAAACCATGACGCGAGACCTATTCTGAGACACCGCGACAGACGCCGAACAGCCTTCAAGTGTGGGAGGAAACTTATCACATCTACCTTGGGGACTCCTCCTTGGGGACTCCTCGCTTTGGGGAGATATTGTCCGCCAACTCGCGGGGAGCACCACCGGCAATCGGCGCCAGCGCGAGAGTCCCGACGAAACGTTCTCCGAGAAGGAACCGGCGGCGCAGAGATAGTGCCAATTCGCCCGTCCGGGCCGCGAGGACGTCGCTGCCAACGGGGTATCCGAGTGACCGCGAGACCGGGCTATCGGCGAGGTCCAGCCGCCAGACCTCGAGCGCGTTGCCCTGGGGGGCCTCGCTGTAAACCACTGCTTGTTCGCCAGAGGCAAACTCGCGCCCCGCCGACCCGACCGCGGCGGAACGTGAGCTGCCCGAAGGACGGAGCCGGAGGTGACCGCATCACCACGATGGCGAGCGCCACACCTTGGAGGAGTAATGCGGCGGCGACGAGTGCTGGCAGCGCCTTTCGGCGAATAATCGATCCGGGCGGCACCGTCGGCCGGGTTCCGCCCGTCTGGTCCCGGAGCTACTGGAGATCGAAGGCCAGGTCACGCGCCGACTGAAATCGCTCCTCCCTGCTCTTCTCGAGGCAACGTCGAACGACGGCGACCGCTACTGGCGGCAGCTTGGCGTTGATCCCCAAAGGATCGGGAGGATCCTCCTGAAGCACCGCACTCATGGTTTCCACCGTCGACGGACGATGGAAGGCGCGGGCGCCCGTGAACATCTCGTAAAGAACCGCGCCAAGGGCGAAGATGTCTGCCCGGTGGTGGACCGGATGGCCCAGCACCTGTTCGGGCGACATGTAACCGGCCGTTCCCGGAATCTCACCGGCCCGGCTCTCTTCGACGGTCGATTCGTCAGTTCGAATCGCGGCCTGTTCCTCGCTCAGCTTGGCGATGCCGAAGTCGAGAAGCTTGATGAGGATGTCTTTCTTCAACGCCTTCGTGCTACGTCCGCTGCCTGTTCGTGAGCCGGAACGCTAGTGAGGTTGCATGCGCTGGAACGCAACGGACGGCCTCACAACTTCCCCATCGTGGTTACCTCGGGCGGCTAGAAGGCACCGCGCCACTCATGCCGTCCGGGGCAAACTTGCAGTTTCCTCGCCACAGCGCCCGATTCACCAACAGACGAGCGGCGTACAGATTTGCTAGATAAGCAAAGCGCGGCTTGTCTATCTTACTAACCCAGCGAGCCAGCAAGTCAGCGCGGTTTGCCACTGTAGGTCGCGGGCTGAGCCATCCGAGCGCGCTTGGACTCAGAATACGACCGTGGGCTGAGGAGGAGCGATGGACAGCACCAACACACTGATGCGAGTCGCGGAGAACCCGGCAATTGACCAAGTCGCGGAGCCGTTGAGCAAGGCAGTGCGAGGGGCGTACAGAAGCGGCTGGTGCTGTCGGAAAACAGGCCAAGAACGCGCTCCACGGCACGTGGCTCGGCCATCCGCTTCATCCTGTCTTCACTGACTTGCCGATCGGCGTCTGGACCACGGCACTCGCACTCGACACAGCTGCAAACGGCGACGCCGGGATGCGGCGCGCGGCAACGTTCGCCATGGGTGTGGGACTCGCGGGTGCGCTGGGTGCGGCGGTCACCGGACTCACGGACTGGAGCGAAACAGATGGGCAATCTCGCCGCGCCGGGCTGGTCCATGGCCTACTGAATCTCACCGCGACAGCGCTCTTTACGACGGCATTCGCTCTTCGGCACAAGGACTCTCACGAAGGCGGAAGGAAATGTGCGTGGGCGGGCTATGCGACCGCGCTCGGGGCGGCCTATCTCGGCGGCGATCTGGTCTATGAAGAAGTAAAACTGTCCGTTAGTTGAGCCGCAGCGCCTCAGTCGGGTTGATGCGAATGGCGCGCCGCGCGGGTCCGGCCACCGCGAGCAGACCGGCCACGATCATCAATGCGGCCGCTGCCGGGACGATGCCGGGAATACTCCGTCCACCAATCTCGGTGACCGGCAAGAACGAATGAAGACGGAACGCTATGGCACCTCCGGCCATCGCTCCAATGACAAGCGGAACGGCCGCGCGGCCGAAGATGCCGATGAGCAAGCGCCGCGGCTGTGCGCCCAGCGCAGTGCGCACGCCGATCTCACGCCGCCGCTGAGCGACGATGAAGGCCATGAGGGTGTAGATGCCGGCCATCGAGAAGAGGAGCACGATCGCCGTCCCCGCGCTCACCATCAAGCCAAACGTGTGGTCGAATGACCGCCGCTGCCAGAACATCTCGTCGAGCGATCGCAGACGTCCTACGCGAAGCTGGGGGTCGAGTCCGCCGACGACGTCCCGAAGCCGGTCTGCCGCCAGACCAATGCCGGATGGCGCGCGAACCGTCAGGCTCACCGGGCGAGGTGCCCGCGTCATCGGGTGGAACATCGTGGGCTTATCGTTACTCACCGGGAAATCCTCGACGACGCCGACGATTTCATGCCATCTACCTTCGCGCTCCCCGCTACGGCGGACAGGCGCGCTTTCGCGCTGCCCGGGGGTCTCTTCGTCGCGGTAACGCATGCGGCGGCCGAGCGCGTTCGCGCTTGTCGCCGAAGCCCCGGCGAAGGCGGATCGCCGACGACTTCCGTGACGAACGCTCGATTGACGATCACCGGCGAACGCCCCGGCGCGAAGTCGCTCGCATCAAAACTGCGGCCGGCGAGAAAGCGCACGCCGAAGACCTCGAAGTACTTGTCGTCCACCGAGTTGAATTGTGCCTCGACCCCTTGCCCCTCACGCCCCTCCACCTCGAAATGATCGGACGGTTCAGCGAGGAGCCTGGCCGCTGACGCCGTCACGCCGGAGATGCCGGCCTCGGACGTCAGCCGTCTCACGGCTTCGATTCTGAGGGTTTCGAAGCGGGACGTGTCGCCCTCCATGACGAGCGAGGCCGTCAGAAACTCCTCGAGAGGCAGTCCTGGCCCGACGATCATCGCGACGATCGTCGGCCGGAAGGTCCCCCACATCATCTCCATGGCCGATGGCAGGATCGCCAGCGACAGCGCGACCTGCGTGGCCAGCAGGGCCGTCCACGTCTTCCCCAGACCAGCGCCCGCACCTCGAGTGCCCAGCCCGAAGGCACCCGTGCGCTGCCATCGTCCGGTGATACGAAACGCCGGCACAGCACCGGCAATCGCGGCGGCCAGCACGCTGAGGCCGGCTGCGCACAGGATCGTTGCCAACGACGGTTTGAAGTCCACCCAGAACGGCAGGTTCCCGGGATCCATTGTCGGCATGACGAGCCCGGCCAACCGGTCGCTGAGCTCCCGCGCGAGGAGTAACCCAGCGATCCCGGCCCCCACCGCGAGCACGAGCACTTCGACGAACAGCTGCATCACGATGCGCCCCCGGCTGGCACCCAACGCCATCCGAGCGGCGAACTCATCCCGTCTCGTGATGGTCCGCGCGTACACCAGGATCGCGATGTTCGCGCAGGGAGGTATGAGAAGGAGCGCAGCCAGCAGAAAGATGAGGCCAGTCAGCCAGGCCTTGCCATGAACGTCGGGAAAAATGCCGGCGGCATACGGCACGACACGCGGTTCGAGCCGTGCGGTGGTTCCGGCGGCGGTCTCTCGAGGCAACAGACCGACACTGGTCACTTCAGCGTGCGCGCCTTCCAGCGTCGCTCCAGGAACGAGTCGCGCAAAGACGAAGGCGTCTGCACGTCCCGGGCCCACCTCACCGACGGGATTGGTTCGAAGCGGCGTCCACAGGCGCTGGTCGATGGGAAACCGGAAGCCCTCGGGCATCACGCCGACGACGATGTGCGGTGTGGCGTCGATCTGGATGCGTTGTCCGAGGACGGCGGGGTCTGATGAAAACCCTGACTGCCAGAGCTGATAGCCGATCACGGCGACAGGTTCGGCGCCCTCGCGCTCGTCCTCCTCTATCAATGGTCGTCCAAGCAGTGGCTGGACGCGCGCGAGCCGGAAGCCCGAGGCGGTCATCTCGGCCGCGGGCACAGATCCGACGGCGCTGTCGCGCGTGATCACCGCGGCGTCAATTGCGCGCATCGCGCTGACGTGCTCGACCGATTTCAACGTCTCGTGCCAGCGCCTGAAGTCGGAAAGCGGCGTGCGGTGAACGAGTTGAGCGGCTTTTTCGAATGGCTGGATCGCGACGATGCGATCGCCCTCATCCAACGGCAGCTCGGTCCCGGCGAAGGTATCCCAGATGTTGAAGATCGCGGCGCCAAGCCCGATGGTGACCGCCATCGCCAGTCCTCCGACCAGCGTCAGACCCCAGGATTTGCGCAGCATCCGAACACCGAGCTTGCCGTCCAGCCAGAAGGTTTCCAGCCACGGCAGGCCCCTTGCCGCACGGGCCGCTTCGCGCAGCTGCGCCACTCCACCCAGTTCCAGCCGCGACTCTCGACGCGCCTGTTCGGGACTCAGGCCGCGGCGGATCTTGTCCTCCTCCGCCATCGCCAGATGCAGTTCCAGCTCCTGGTCGAAATCGGCATCGCTGGCAGCAGGGCGAAGGAAGTCGCGGATCCGGGCGGCGATTGTCGACAGCAGCGCGCGCATGCGTCAGCTCCCCGCCTTCGCCAAGGCTACGGCGGGCTGGCCCGGCATCGCCGCGGCTTCGGCGGGCTGGCCGCTTACGGGCTGCAGCACGCGGCCGATGACCCCGGAGATGCGTTCCCAGTTCTCGGTCTCGGCTTTGAGCTGCGCTCGTCCGGCTTTGGTAATCGCGTAGAACCTTGCCTTGCGGTTGTTCTCGGATGTCCCCCACTTGGCAGAGATCCAGCGCTTCTGCAGAAGCCGCACGAGGCACAGATAAATCGTCCCCTGATTGACGATGACCGCTTGCTCTCCGACCTGCTCGATGCGGCGAGCGATGCCGTAGCCGTGCAGCGGACCCATCTGCTCCAGCGTCTTGAGGACCATGAGATCGAGCGTGCCCTGGAGGATGGCCGACCGAGGTTCCACCATGTGTACTCCCTGTGGGATGACTAGAGGAGTATAGGTTGGCTCATGTGGGATGTCAAGATGAGACGTTCGCTCACGCCCCGCTCTGATGCACCGGCACGGTGGGGGTTACGCGAGTCTCCGACGATCGCCCGACGATTGACAGCTCCTTCCATCCACCCTACGCTCAGTTGCCGAGCTCGTCAGTTCGCCGCTTGCTCGGCCGTGACGAAGGTCGATTCCGGGACATGCGGCGTTACCAGGATGCCGACAACGAAGAGTCGCCGCCAGTGGCGCTCGTCAACCCGCATCTCGCCGATATGTTGTGGCCGGACCGAGACCCGATCGGTCGGCGCTTCAAATCTGGCGGGCCGGACGGACGGTGGGTCGAGGTCGTTGGTGTGACGAACACCGGCAAGTACGGGTTCCTCTTCGAGAACCCGCAACCCTTTTTCTACATCCCCATGGCCCAGGAGTACACAGGGCTCCGGGTGCTGCAGGTGCGCACCTCGATGGCCCCAGAGGCACTGGCGCCGGCCATCGAGCGAGCGATTCGAGCGTTCGAGCCGAACCTGCCCCTCTATGACATACAGGGCATGACGCGGGCACTGGGAAGCGGTCTCGGCTTCTTTCCTGTGCGCGTAGGTGCAGCCTCTGCGACGACGCTTGGTCTGCTTGCGTTCACGCTCGCCATCGTCGGCCTCTATGGGGTTGTTTCGTACCTGACGAGTCAGCGCACGCATGAGATCGGCGTCCGCATGGCGCTCGGGGCCACGCAGAACGACATTGTTCGACTCGTCTTGCAAGACGCCTCGAAGCTCGTGCTCTTCGGCCTCGCCGCCGGGCTCCTGGCTACTCTGGCGTCCTCCCCAGTCGTTGGGACCTTTTTCTTCGGCGTTTCCGCACGGGACGCGCTGACCCTCGTCAGCGTTGCGCCGATCCTTGGCTGTGTCGCCTTGATTGCGTGCGCCATTCCGGCATGGCGCGCCGCTCGCGTCGAACCAACGCTCGCCCTCCGTTCCGAGTGACCACTTGTGCCTCATGGCCTTCCGGTCTTGCGGTGAATCGAGGGCGAACAAATCAGCAACCCTCGTCGTAATACGAAGGCGTTCGTAGTGGGCGAGGTCTTCGTATGCTCGACGATGTCCGATTCGGCGTCCGCCTCCTCCGCAAGAGCCCCCTCTTCACGCTGACGGCCGCGCTCTCGCTCGCCATCGGCATTGGCGCCAACACCACGATCTTTTCTGTCGCGAGCGCGCTGCTGTTTCGTCCGTTGCCCGGCTTGGGCGAGCCCGATCGGCTCGTCGACCTCGGCAGGACGACGCGCGGCGAAGGGTTCGATACCGTGTCGCATCCGTCCTACCGCTCGGTGCGCGAGCGGGCGACGCTCGTGGACGTCTACGCATATCGCGAGCCCACGCCGATGAGCCTGCGCGGGCGTGATGCGGCGGATCGGGTGTACGGCAGCGTCGTGTCAGCGAACTACTTCACGGTCCTCGGCACTCGCCCGGTCTACGGGCGGATGCTCGACGATCGGGACGACCAGACGGTCGGCGGGCACCCGGTGACGGTCATCAGCCACGAGCTCTGGGAACACCGCTTCGAGTCCGACCCGAACATCGTCGGTCAATCAATCCTCCTCAACAGTCAGCCGTTCATCGTCGTCGGCATCGCGCCACGCGGGTTTCAGGGGACAACGGTGCTGCGCCCGGATGTGTGGGTACCGATCTCGATGACGGGCGTCGCGATGCCGGGCAAGCTGATCGGGCTCGACTCCCGACAGGCGGTGTGGCTGATGATGAGTGGCCGATTGAAGGATGGCGTCACCATCCAGCAGGCACAAGCCGAGATGGCGGCGGTCGCCGCCGGACTTCGCCGCGAGTTCCCGCGGGAATACGGCGATCGCGGCATCGTCGTCGCGAAGTCGGCGTTAATCCCCGGGGAGATCAACAGCGTTGCGGCGTTCATGGGACTGCTGATGGCGATCGTCGGCCTCGTGCTGCTGATCGCATGCGTGAACGTTGCCGCAATGATGCTCGCGCGCGCGGCCGATCGCCGCCGCGAGATCGCCGTCCGCCTGGCGGTAGGTGCCGGACGCGGACGACTGATTCGGCAACTGATGATCGAAGCCCTCGTCCTCTTCGCCGCCGGCGGTGCCATCGGATTGGCGCTCAGCCGCTGGCTGACGTCGATGCTCCTGGGCGTGCTGCCGGCATTGCCGGTGCCGGTTGGTCTCGAGATCCCGACCGACTGGCGCGTGCTGAGCTTTGCCATCCTGCTGTCGCTCGCGACGGCTCTCCTCTCCGGCCTCGCGCCAGCGCTGCAGGCGTCGGGTGGGGACCTCGTGCCCGCGCTCAAGACCGAGGGCATGGACCCGGGCCCATCGAAGCTGCGGCTGCGCAGCGCGTTCGTCGTGGGGCAGATCGCGATGTCGCTGCTGCTCGTCATCGCGGCGGGCCTCTTCCTGCGCGCGCTCCAACATGCGGCGAGCGTGCAACCCGGATTCAACCAGGATCGCGTGGACGTGGTGACGCTCGATCTCTCGATCGCCGGCTACGACGAGCACACCGGGCGACCGTTTGTCGGCGATCTGCTGCAGCGCATTTCGTCGATGCCGGGTGTCGAGTCGGCGACGATGTCAGTCGATTTGCCGCTCGACGGCGCCACGAAGGGCCTCGGTTCGATTCGATTGCCGGGCGTCGACGGCGACGCCGGGAGCGTCGATGCCGACTGGAACGTCGTGGCTCCGGGCTTCTTCCGAACGCTGCAGCTGCGACTCGTTCGCGGGCGCGATTTCGCGGCGACCGACACGCTGGCATCGCCGCGCGTGGCGATCGTGAATGAAGCATTTGCCAGGCGTGCGTGGCCCAATCAGGATCCGATCGGACGACAGCTGCTGACGAACTACGGTCCTGGCCAACGCGGGATGCGCCCCGTTACGGTCATCGGCGTAACCATCGACGCGAAGCTGATCGCTCTGAACGAAACGGCGACGCCATATATCTACGTGCCGCTGTCGCAACAGTTCATGTCGTCGATATCGATACTGGTGAAGCACACGGGACATGCGAGCGCCATCCCGCAGGTGCGTGCCCTCCTGCGCGAGATGAGCCCGAATCTGCCGCTCACCGTCGCGCTGCCGCTCGCCGACGTCACGGCAATCGGTCTCGTCCCGCAGCGCGTCGTCGCGTCCGTTGCCGGCAGCCTGGGACTTGTGGGGCTCGCGCTCGCAGCCATCGGGATCTACGGCGTGACTGCGTATGCCGTCAGCCGACGCACACGAGAGATCGGCATTCGCGTTGCGCTCGGCGCCGGCGAGGGCCGTGTGCTCCGCCTCGTCCTTCGTCAGGGACTGGTGCTCGCTGGGATCGGGGTCGCCATCGGCGTCGTCCTGGCCGGCCTGGGATCGTCGCTGCTCGGGAGCCTGCTCGACGGCGTCGGTGGCCTCGATCCGCTGACGTTCGGCGCGGCGTGCGCGTTGTTTGCGGTCGTCACGGTCGTGGCCACGTACATCCCGGCGCGCCGCGCGGCGCGGATAGAGCCGGTTTCCGCGCTTCGCGCGGAATAGGCGGATCAGCCAGTTCTTCGAATACGCGACGGTGTCTACCTTGAAGTACTACTATATGCATATGCAGGCAATCCCACGGCTCAGTGGCTTGTTCTTGATTGGTTCACTCGGCGCCGTTTCAATGCTTGCCCAACAGGCCCCGGCGCCGGCCGCGCTTCCTCAAGGTAACGCGGCTCCTGGCCCTGGTCGCGGCGGTGGCGGTGCCGTCGCTTTCAATCCAAGCCAGGCCATGGCGCTGGCCTCGATGTCAATTCCTCCCGCCACCGTTCAGGCCGTTGCCGACGCGCGGACCGAACTCGTTCGGGCCAGTCTCACGTTGCCAGCCGACTCGGCCGACCTTCAAGCCAAGGCCGCAGCCCTCGCGAAGGCCGAACATGCTTTGAGTCAGCAGCGCGCCAGCGAATTCGTGCGACTCGGGGGCCCGTCGCTCAACCTCACGGCGGATCAGCTCACCGCGGTGATAGCGAACAATGGCTTGCCCCGCGGTGGAAACACCTCTCCGGGTGGCACGTTCGCGTACAACGACTACACGGGCTTCACGAAGATCTGGGACGGCCAGACCTTCAATGGCTGGAATGGCGAGACCGACGCCTGGACGATTGTCAATGACGCCATCCAGATGGACACGGCCAGGAAACCCGGCCAACACCACCTTCACTTCACGGGGCTTCCGGGAGTCAGCCCGATCTTGAAGGACTTCGACCTGAAGGTCGAGTTCAAGGCGAGCGCCGGCGGCTTCAACGGCGGCATTCAGTACCGCAGCCGTTTGCTGACCGGTCACGGCCCGAACCGTTCGATCTACGATCCCGCGACGATCGCGAATCCCCTGGGCCAGCCGCTTCCGCCAGGCATCACCACGCAGCCCGCGGCCAACGCGGCGGGCATCGCCGGGCAGCCGTGGCAGGTGAGCGGCTACCAGTTCGACGTCACCGGCAACAACATGGGCTCGTTGTATGAAGGTCAGGGCCGTGGCGTCGTCGTCAATGCCGGCGAAATCGTGCAGCTCTTTCCTGGTGGCCTGAAGTTCGTCATCGGCCGCACCGCGGACAATCCCGCCCAGTACATGCACCCCAACATGGGCCTGGACGGTGAGTGGAACCAGATCGAGATCATCGCCCGCGCCAACACGCTGGTGCACATCCTCAACGGCCACGCGATCACGGTAACGACCGACGACGACCCGATGCGGCGTGCGTTTCAAGGGATCCTTTCCCTTCAGTGCGAGGGCGGCGCCATCTGGTACCGGAACGTCTATCTGAAACACCTGGAGCCAATCGTCAAATGAAGAACCTCAGCTCGAAGAACATGGTTCTGGTCCTGGCTACGGCCGGCTTGGCCTTCACCGCGGCCTACGCGCAGGCCCCTGCTCCCGGCGCCGCGCAGACACCGCCCGGGGTGGGCGCTGCCGCAGCCCAAGGTGGCCGCGGCGGGCGAGGCGGCGGTCTTCCCGGTGCCACGGCCGAGCAGAATCAGGCGGTCATGGACATGATTACGGCACTGGCTCCGCTCGGCGCCGCCGTGACGGCCGCGCGTAACGAACTGGCGACGGTCATGTTTGCCTCCCTGACAAACGAGACAGGCGCCAGAGCCGCCCTCGAGAAATACCGTGCGGCCGAACTCGCTCTGGCGTCCGCGCGCGCGGAAGCGTTCGCGCGGATTCAGGCGGGGCCCAACAAGTTGAACCCCGACCAGGTCACCGCGCTCATCAGCAACGGCGGCAACCTGCAGGGTGGCCGCGGCGGGGGGGGTCGCGGTCCGGCAGGCCCAGGCGCTGCTGCGCCGAACCCCGCGGCTCCGGCCGCACCTTCCGGCCGCGGCCGCGGCAACTGAAACACGAGAGGTCACCATACCAGCCAGGAGATCCCAGCCGGCAACGGCTCCTCCGAGGCGGCGACGATGAGCGCTCCGGTGCCAGGGCATTCTCGTTGAATGAGATGACCGTCACCTCGGCGCCACGTTTCCCCCGTCCGCGTTGACGGGCGATAGTCGACAAGGAACCCTTGTCGGCTTCGTCTCGAGCCGTGACGTCTGGACCGCGAAATCCGTGATGTTCGCGAACTCGGCGGTCGCGATCCTCCGCACACCACTCCTCCCGCTCGGCTGGCAACTGGCTGACCATCGCATCGGCACGAGGGCGAGTGTCACATGACCATCGGGCCGAAACCGCCGGCAGAAGTCACCATCGATCCATCGTTGGTTCGGGCCCTGCTTCAGCAGCAACACACGGACCTGGCGCACCTGCCTCTGACCGATATCGGCGAGGGCTGGGACAACAGACTGTTTCGGTTGGGCGACGACCTGGCCGTGCGCATTCCTCGTCGCGCCGCTTCCGCGGCGCTCGTCGAACGAGAGCAGCGGTGGCTTCCGCAACTGTCTCTGCGACTGCCGGTGGCAGTGCCCGTGCCCGTTCGCATCGGTCGTCCCGGCTTGGGGTTCCCGTGGTCATGGTCCGTCGTACCCTGGTTCAGTGGCGAGAGTGCGCTCATTGCGCCACCCCCGGACATTCGGTCGATGGTCACAGCCCTGGGGCGGTTTCTTCGCGCTCTCCACCAACCCGCACCGGACAACGCTCCTCGCAACCCGTGGCGGGGTGTTCCCCTTGCGACTCGCGCCGAGAGAGTGCGGGAACACATCCGGGAGCTCAACGGCCTCGTCGACGGCGTTGCCGTAATCAGTCTGTGGGAGCGCGTCGTTTCGGCATCCCCATGGCCGGGACCGCCGTTGTGGATTCACGGGGATCTTCACCCGGGGAATCTGCTGGTCAGCGGGAGCACGCTTTCGGCCGTGATCGACTTCGGCGATCTTGCAGCTGGCGATCCTGCGACCGACCTGTCGGTATTCTGGATGTTGCCCTCGCCGCAGCCGACCTTCCTCGCCTCAGCACCTGAAGACTACGGCGCCATCGACCTCGACACGTGGATGCGCGCACGTGGGTGGGCGCTCGCACTGGGGCTTACCTACCTGGCCAGCTCCCGGGACGATGAGGCGCTCGGTGCGCTGGGGCTGGCGACGATCGATGCCGCCTTACGCGATATCCCCTGAGTCGCCAGGCGACGAGTGAGACGCGCCTCAGAGAGGAACCGACATGCGGCTCATCTGCGTCGGATTTGACCGAATGGGATTTCGTGGACAAGAATCGACGATCGTTGGGCGACCACACTCCGGCACACGAGCCTCCTCCGATTCGTCAGCTGTCGGCGCCTGATCTGAAGGCACTGCTCGAGAGCGGCACCGCAATCGAGCTGGTCGACGTCCGCACCGAAGAGGAGCGCGCGATAGCGACGATCGACGGCTCTCGCCTGCTCGACCAGGCGTACCACGATGCGCTGCTCCTCCGTGATCGGGAGACGCCCATCGTATTCCAGTGCCACCATGGCGTACGCAGCCAGCACGCCGCCGAGTACTTCCGGCGTGAGGGCTTCCGGAATCTCTACAACCTGCAGGGCGGCATCGACGCCTGGTCATTGCTCGTCGATATGTCAGTACCGCGCTACTGAGCGGACGTGGGAGACCCAAGTAACAAGATCGAAGCCGAGGTTGTGTTGCGGCGCTAATCGCGTCCGGGGGCCCATGACCGGTTGCGGCCCGAGAGCTCGTCAGCCAGCCAGTCGTACACATCATCTATCTGCTCCTGCGTCGAGCGATGGCCGGTGTCGTAGGCGAGCATCAGGCGTTTGGGAGCCTTGATGACGTTGTAGGCGGCATACATCGACGTCGGCGGACACGTTTCGTCGTTGAAACCCCATGAGTACAGTCCCGGCGCGGTCACGCGGCGGGCGAAGTTCACGACGTCGTAGTAGCGCGTCGTGACGATCTTTGCCTCGTCGCGATGAACGTTGGGCCCGTCGATCGCGCGGAACATATGCGGCCAGCCGCCGGCGCGTTCCTCCAGGTAGCCCGTCACGTCCGAGAGCGCCGGGATAGTAGGCGGCGAGCCGCGTCACTCGACGGTCGAGTCCCGCGGTCACGATTGCCAGGGCGCCACCTTGGCTGCCACCCGTCACGCCAAGGTTCCGCCCGTCCCACTGTGGCAGCGACGTCAGAAAGTCGTTGGCACGAAGGGTTCCTGTGTAGACGCGGCGGTAGTAGTAGCGCTCGCGGGAATCGAGTCCGAAAGTCGGATAGCCGCTCAGACCGCCCCTGGCCAGACTGTCGTACACCTCCTGCGGCTGGATCACCGGAATGCCGTGTATGCCGATCTGAAAGGTGATCAGACCGCGGCCGGCAATCTCGGCGAGGCCGCGGTACGGCCGCACGCCGGCGCCGGGCACGCTGAGCAGGGCGGGATATTTCCCGGCCGCGCGGGGCATGCAGAGGATGCCGTAGAGCCGGCTCGCGCCCGCTGTAAGACCGACATTCTGCAGGTTGATCTGCGAGCAGTCCGCATCAGCGGTGCCGTATCCGGCAGCGGCGTCCACTTCGCGTCGAGGGGCAGCGCGGCCAAGCCGCTGACGCTCGCCGTCCCAGAACGCGTCGAAGTCCGGCGGGTTCACCTGCGTCGGCTGGATGCGATCGGGGGCAAAGCCAGCCGAGCCGACCCCGCGATACGTCCGGCCCTCGATTTCGGCAGTCGCCACGAGTCGCAGGAAGCCCGGCGCGTTCAGCGTACCGGCGGCGACCGTCAGCGGCGTCGCGCCGACTACGGCGGTCGCCTGCGTCACCGGCGGCAGCATCTCTGGTCCAACGCCATACTTCACCGTTGCGCCGACCACCTGATGACCGTCCCGGACCACATCGATCCGAAACGTCACCGCCTGGCCCGGTTGATAGGTCCAGTCCGGATGGTCCGGCGTGACGACAACGGCGACGCGACTGAACGGCACCCGCGGTACCTGCGCCCGCACGACGGCTGTGAGACAGCCGGCGGCCAGTAGCACGGCCAAAAGCCAACGCGGTGAGAGAAGTTTTCGCACAGACGTTCTGCCCGTTGAGGACCGGACCACTCCGGTCGCGGGATGATACTCCAGGTCGGTCCCGCCTTCGCGCCGATCCCCGACGACGGGCAGGGCTGTCAGTCGTAGCGGAGAGCGGCCTTCGGATCTGCCGTGGCCGCACGCCGTGCGGGCACATAGCACGCTACGAGGGCGGTCACGAGCAGCACCAACGGAACCATGGTCAACGTCAGCGGGTCGAGCGGACTCACGCCAAAGAGCAGACGCTTGATCAGGTGTGTCAATCCCGAAGCCACAGCCAGGCCAAGGGCGACGCCCGACAGCGCCAGCGTCATGCCTCGGGTCACGAACAGACGCACAACCTCGCTCTTGTCGGCGCCGAGCGCCATCCGCAATCCGATCTCCGAGGTGCGCTCGCTCACGAGGTGAGCGAGGAGACCGTACATGCCGATACCCGCGAGCAACAACGCCAGCATCCCGAAGCCGCTGATGAGATGCGCCAACAGCCGCTGCGGCGTGAGCGTGGCGGTCACATGCTCGTCGAGGGCCTTCACGCTGTAGACCGGCAGCTCTGTGTCGAGGGTCTGAACCTCCCGACGCAGGCCGGCGATGACCTGCGCCGGCGGCACCCTCGTTCGCACGTGCAAGACGACGTTCGGTTCGTAATACTGCGACAGCGGCACGTAGAACATGGAGCCAGCCTGATTCAAAGAGGTTTCGGCCTTTGATATCGCGCACCACGCCGATGACCTCGATCGTCTGCCCTCTTGAACGTCAGCCGCTCTCCCAACGCACTTCCGTCCGGCCACATGATTCGCGCGAGCGTCTGGTTGAGGATGGCCACCTTTGGCGATCGGGCGTCATCGTGCTCGGAGAACTGGCGCCCCACCAGCAACGGGATATTCATCGTGTCGAAGTAACGCGATGAGACCACATTGTGAAACGTCTGGACGCGCGTGGGATCTCCCTCCCGGCGGATGGGATTCTCCCAGCGGCCGTCATTGAGCGGGAGCGTGACGGCGAATGCGGCGGCCTCGACATCAGGCCGTGCCTGCAGGTGGTCGATGAGCTGCCCTTGGAAGACCCGGCCGCGATCTTCGCCGTAATTCTGTCTGGCGAGATCGAGCCTGGCGGTCAGAACGTGGCCGCTTTCATAGCCGGTCTCAATCGCCACGGCATTCTGCAGTGTTCTGACAAAGAGGCCGGCGGCCACCAGCAGGATCAGCGCGAGAGCGACCTCCGTGACCACAAGCGCGCCGCGGAGTCCCACGCCACGGCCACGCCGACCGGACGTGCCTGAACCCTTGAGCGTCGCCACGAGATCCGGACGTGACGCCTGAAGCGCAGGGACGAGACCGAAGGCCACACCTGTCGCAGTCGTGATGGCGAGCATGAAGCTGAACACGCGCCAGTCCACGCCGAAATCGAGATTGAACGACAGGAACAGGTACTTCTCGGGCAGCAGGCTGTGCAGCCACTGCGTCAGCCAACTTCCAATCATCAATCCGGCAACGCCGCCCGCACACGCAAGCGTCAAGCTCTCGGTCAGGAGCTGGCGAATCACGCGAATCCGTCCGGCGCCGAGCGCGAGCCGGGTGGCGATTTCCCGTTGACGCCCGGCAGCGCGCGCCAGCAGCAACCCGGCCACATTGGTGCAGGCAATGATCAGCACCATCCCGACGGCGCCAAGGGGCAGATAGGCGAAGCGCTGGAACTCTTTCCCACATCGGGATCCCTGCCCAACCCCGGGTCCATGCCGATGCCGGCGGTTCCGTTGGTGTCGGGGTACGCCTGCCCCAAGCGTGCGGCCAGCGCAGAGAATTGCGTTCGCGCCTCCTCGAGAGTCGCGCCGGGCTTCAGTCGCCCGAACATCTCGAGCCACGACGCGCCGCGCCGCTCGAACCGTGGAGCCATGCCTGGATCGGTCCGCCGAAGCGTCACAATCGGTACCCAGATGTCTCTCGGTGCGCCATTGTGGATGCCCTCGAACTGCTCGCTCGTCACGCCGATGATGGTGAAGTCGTGTCCGTCGAGTTTGATCGTCGACCCAATCGCGCCGGTATCGCCGCCAAAGCGCCGCTGCCACAGACGAAAGCTCAGCACCGCCACCTGACCGGCGCTTGCGCTCTCGTCGTCGGCGCCGGTGATCAGCCGGCCACGCGCGGCGGTCACCCCGAGCACGTCGAAGTAGTTGCCGGACACCAGCTCGCCTTCAACTCGCTCCGTTTCGTTTCGGGCGCTGAAGTGAAAGGCCGTTTGCGACATGACGGCGAGGCCGGACATCACTGTGTTGGCGTCGCGATAGTCGAGATAGTCCGGGTAGCTCGAATCGCTCAGATAGCTCTTGCCCACGTACTGGCGAGCCACTTGCACGAGACGACCGGGTTCCGTAACCCCCCCGAGCGGCCGCAACAGCAGCGCGTTCACCAGGCCGAAGATGGCGGTGTTCGCACCAATGCCGAGCGCCAGGGTCAGGACGGCGACCAGCGTGAACGCCGGCGCCTTCAGCAACATCCGGACGCCGAATCGAAAGTCCTGCACCATTTCGTCCTCCCGCCTTTGCCGCTGCAGCCAGAGCGCATCCCAGAAGGCGCTCGAGCTGCGACGCAAGAGATCCCACTTGTATCGCCAATCGAGACGATCCCAATCGCTCAGGAGGCGTTCGCGATGCCGCAGTTCCGCCTCCCACTCCTCGCGCCAGTCGACACGCAACCGGCGGGGCACGATCACGCCGATGATCGCAATCAGACCGAGGTGCGGCCTCGAGAGAAACGTGCGCCAGCGCGAGGTGCCAGACACGGAGGCCCTCAGGCGCGCGACGCTTTCGGCGCCCGCGGCCGGGTGATTGGCTGCTGTTCGAGAAGCCGATAGCGCTTCATCGCGTCTTCCAATGCTTCCCGTCCTGCCGGGGTCAGTTCGTAGTATTTGCGGCGCGGCCGGGCGTCCGCGTGCGCCACGCGTTCTTTCTCCCACATCGACGTCAGACACCCCGCGTCCTCGAGTCGTCTGAGTGCGGGGTACACGGTGCCGCCGGGCATGCCGGTGATGTCCACGATGTCGAAACCGTACGAGTAACCGTTCGACACCGCGTTGAGAATCGTCGCGGTCGCGAACGTCAGAAACCCTTTGCCCATGCGGCTCTCACCTGGTATTAGCCCCTGACGCGTGTCAGGACGATTGCCCTGGAAACACCTGTCGATCGAGCCAGACCTCGGCTGGTCTCCGGTCAGCTCGCCAGAAAACTCTTCGGTTTGCTCGTTCGTGGCTTTGAACGCACTAGAAAGCATTCTACATAGTCTGACGGGGGAAAGTTCCAAGAAACCTCAGGTGAGCTGAGGGTTCAGCGCCGCGCGATCAGCCCGTCCAGCAAGACAATGTCGGCGTCGCCTTCACCAATCGCCGCAAGAATGGATTTTCCATCCGGCGACCAGGACACCTTGCGTGCGATGAAAATCGCCCGGTCGCCGAAATCGGTCACCTGTCGCCACTCGCCGCTCCGCGGTGGAGAGCGCCCAGATGTTGGTCGTGAAGCCATCGGTGAGCGGCAGCGCGAGCCATTGTCCGTCTGGCGAAAGGGAAGGATTGACGATCTGCCAGCTGCCACGCGCGACGCCGGAATCCGCGCGAGCAGGCGCGACGGGCCGTCCTCCGGCGTGGCCGCGCGGATGTCGAACTCCGGCCGTCCGTCGACGAGCGGCCGCTCGACCATGTAGTACAACGTCCCGCCAGACAGGCCGATGACATTTCGTGTCGGCTCCGATCGCACCGTGACCGGCGTTCCCCCGGACGCCTCGACCTTCTTCAGCGCACCCGCAGACATGTCGGCGTAGTAAAGCGATTTGCCGTCGGGCGACCAGGCCATGCCGAGGCCCGGCATCACGAGGTTCCGAAGATTGCTGCCGTCGGGATTGACGCAGCCAGACGCCGAAGTCGAGCCCGGTCAGGCCCTTCGACGAGACAAACGCGATCGCGCCCCCGTCCGGCGACCACACAGGCGCGCCAACCGACACCGCGGAATCGTCCTCGAATGTGAGCTGGCGAAGGTCTCCACTCCGAGCGGAGATCACCCAGAGGTTGCTGTGTCCGCCACTGTCGGACAGAAACGCGATCTCGATCGCCATCCGGAGCGGCCGTCGGCGTCAGCACCTGCCCGGTCTGGCGCGTCACGGCCACGCCCTCGCGCACGTTTTCAAGTCGCGACACGACCGAATGGAAACTTCCAGACGTCGAACCGCATCCGCGTTCGCGCGGCAGCCACGAGCCCCGAGTCGTGGACGTCCGGCTGTTCGTACGACACCTCGGCCGGCGTGATCGCTCGAGGGGCCCGGCCATCCAGCCGCACTTCCCACAGGCCCAATGGGGGCAGGTACGGAACCGTCGATCCACGGCTCGAGCCGTAGACGACTCCAGTGCTGTCTGGAAGCCACGCCAGACCGCTCATGATGCTCCGGTCGTGTGTGAGTTGGCGCGGCTCACCGCCAAGCGCCGAGACGACGAAGACGTCGTACTCGCACGCCATCGCCTCGTTGGAAGGCAATCCAGCGGCCGTCAGGAGACCAGCGCGGATACCGGTGATAGCCGGCATCGAATCGTGCGATTGCGCGCACGTCGGAGCCGTCGAGCGCGGACGTCAGCAGTTGAATGCTGTCCGTCCACGAGGCTGAAGCACGTCACCCGCCCACTTCTGCTGACGTCTGCACCTCCGATGCTCGCCATGACCCGACGGGGAGAGCCACCCAGAGCGGGAATGCTCCAGATCGTCCCTTGCGCGTCGCCAGGATCGGCCGGCGAGAAGTACACGAGCGAGCTCGCGTCCGGCGACCATCGAGGCAGTTGGTGATCGACTGGATTCTTGGTGATCTGCAGCGGCGGGCCGCTCGTCAGCAGACGCACGAAGATCTGTCGTCGTCCATTCACATTCGCCGTGAATGCCACGGAGCGTCGGTCCGGAGAGATCGATGGAAACTCCTCGAGACCCGGGAAGTCCGTCACGCGGCGGACGCTCGTGAACGGCCGTCGCGTCTGCCGTCGGCGCCACTCGCCGTCCCGCGAGATAGCCGAGCGCCGCGGCGGTGGAGATGCCGAGGAGCCCGATCCCGATGAGCACGCCTGATTTCCACGAGACGCGGCGCCCCGGGGCCATCGCGGGCGTCGTGCCAGTCGCGTGTGGCAAGGACTCGAGATCGAAGACCAGATCACGGGCGCTCTGGAATCGCGCCCCTGGTTCCTTCTCCAGACAGTGGCGGACGAGGCGTTCGAGCGCACCATGGACCGAAGCGGCAGCGACTGAAGTCGGCTGGCTCGTCGTTCACAATCGCGCTGAGCGTGTCGCCAGTGGCGCCGCGCCGAAACGGTGGGAACCCGGCCAGCATCTCGTACAGGACCGTTCCGAAACTGAAGATGTCCGAGCGATGGTCCATGCGCAGGCCGCGGGCCTGTTCGGGCGACATGTAGAGGGCCGTGCCCACGACCGGCCGGAGTTGAACGCCGCCGATCGTAATCGTCTCGGTCGCGTCGCCGGTTGCCTCAGGGCCGAAGTGCTTCGCCAGGCCGAAGTCCAGGATCTTGATCCGTCCGTCTCTGGTGACGAACAGATTGGCAGGCTTGATATCCCGGTGCACGATGCCACGTTCATGCGCCGCGGCAAGCCCGCTGGCAATCTGGATCGCATAGTCGACTGCCGTGCGCGGCGACAGCGGTCTCCCGTCCATCCGCTGGCGAAGCGTCTCGCCGACAAGAAGCTCGGTGACGATCCACGTGGCGCCGTCGTGCACGCCGACCTCGTAGACCGCGACGATATTCGGGTGATTCAGGCTGCCCGCGGCGCGAGCTTCCTGTTCGAACCGGCGCTGGCGATCGGGATCGCGCGAGAATGCTGCCGGCAGGACTTTGATCGCCACCTCGCGCTGCAGTTGCGGATCGCGCGCGCGATAGACCTCGCCCATGCCGCCGACGCCGAGGCATCCGAGGACTTCGAATCGGCCGATCCGATCGCCCGAGGAGAGGGTCATGGCTGGGTCATGGCTCGGTCGGTTGATTATAGCTGCCGCCTTCCATCAG
Organism: uncultured Acidobacteriota bacterium; assembly: GCA_963771395.1. Taxonomy (GTDB): domain Bacteria; phylum Acidobacteriota; class Vicinamibacteria; order Vicinamibacterales; family 2-12-FULL-66-21; genus DATBJJ01. The sequence continues at coordinate 30,352 of CAVYTY010000028.1, forward strand.
ATCTCCGCAGGATTCCCACGAGTTCCTCAGGATCTAAGGCACCGCATGTCTCTATCCTGCGGTCAGGCGATCGCGACACGTGGTCGGCGCCGCTCCATCGACATCGATCGGCCGCCTTTGCGCGGCCAAGGAGGTTCGTATGTGCAGAAAGAGTCACCGGCCCGCCGGCGACGCCCGGGCGCTCGTCGCCACGAGCGCGTTGCTCGTGAGCCTGCTTCTGACGTCAAGCCCGGCGGCCGCCGACGACGCCGTGATGGAATGGAACCAGATCGCGCTCGCCGCAACCGTGACGGCGGGTCAGGGCCCTGTTCCCCAGATACGGACCATGGCCATCGTCCAGGTCTCCGTGCACGACGCGGTGAATGCCATCACCTGCGACTACCGGACGTATCTCTCCATCGTCTGCGGGCCTTGGGGCCTGCCGGAGGCGGCGGCGATTGCCGCGGCGCACCGCGCCCTCGTCGGTCTCTTCCCGCCACAAGCCGAGGCGTTGAACGCGGCGCGCCGGCGTCGCTCGCCGCGCGGGGATTGACGGAAAGCAGTCCAGGCATCGCCTTCGGCGAAGCCGTCGCGGCGGTGATCCTGGCGATTCGTTCGACACGACGGGGCGGCGCAGGCGCAGTTTCCGTATACCGCTCCTGGCGCTGGCACACCCGGCGTGTGGGTGCCAATCGGCACTGCCCCGGCAGTGACGCCGGGCTGGGGGAAAGTCACGCCGTGGGTCGTTGCGCGACGTCTCACCGTTCCGACCCGACGGTCCGCCGCCGCTTCACAGCCGGCGCTATGCGCGGGACTACAACGAGGTGAAGGAGATCGGGTCGCTGACGAGCGCGACGCGAACGGACGAGCAAACCGAGATCGCGCGGTTCTGGCTGGCAACGCCGACGGCGATCTGGAACGGCGTCGCGCGCCAGTTGATACAGGCGCACGGGCTGGACCTGTCGGCGACCGCTCGCACCCTGGCGCTGATGTACCTCGCGTCCGCTGATGCCAGCATCGCGTGCTGGGACGCCAAGTACACGTTCAATTTCTGGCGACCGATACGGCCATCCGGAACGGCGACCTGCGACGACAACGACCGCACCGACGCCGATCCCAGCCTGGACGCCGCTGTTCCCGACCCGCAGCATCCGGAATACATATCCGGACACTCGACCAACAGCAGCGCGATGGCGACGGTCCTGATGCTGCTGTTCGGGGACAAGGCCGCGCGCCGATCGTCGCCACCAGTCCGACGAATCCCGGCTTCGAGCGCCATTGGGACACGCTCAGCGAAGGCGTGGAGGAAGTGATCGACGCCCGCATCTATGCAGGGATCCACTATCGGACGTCCGACGAGGACGGGGCTCAGGTGGGCCGCAAGATTGCGCGGTTCGTCGTGAACCATGCGCTTGCGCGATCGAACGGCCGCGGAAGGACTGACGACGCGCCGGATTGTATGCGCGCTGGGCCCGCCACGGATACCTCGCTACAATACCGCGTTGCCAGGAAGCCCGCGCCCACACCCTGGCGACGCGGAGGGGGTGTGGTTTATCGCTTTGGCGACTTCACGCTCGACCACGATATACGCCAACTCTTCCTGAGCGGAGACCGAGGTGCACCTCTCCCCGAAGGCGTTCGAGCTCCTGGCGACGCTGCTCGCGAATCGATCCCGCGCGTTCTCGAAGGCCGAGCTGCAGCAGCATTTGTGGCCGACGACCTTTGTCGAGGAGACGAACCTCGCTGGTCTCGTCGCCGAAATCCGCCGCGCCCTTCGCGATTCCGCGTCCAGCCCGCTGTTTGTCCGGACGGTGTACGGGTTCGGGTACCGCTTCGTCGGTGAAGTCACGGTCGACACGGCCGCCACTGCGTCCGGAAGCGCCTCGCGTGAAGCTATGCGTCGTGCTGGCGAAGCGTGAGATCGTGTTGATGGAAGGCGCCAACGTCGATCGGTCGCGAGCCGGACGCGACGATCCAGATCGATGCACGCGGTGTCTCGCGGCATCACGCGCGCATTCTGGTCTCACGCGGTGACGCAACACTCGAGGATCTCGGAAGCAAGAACGGAACGCACGTGAATGGGCAGCGGATCACGACTGCTGCCCGCCTGGCCGACGGCGATGAGATCGAGCTCGGAACAGTCAGCTTGACATTCCGCATCGCATCGCTCGCGAGCCCAACGGAAACCGTGAGGTCATGATATCGGACCCTTCGTCCCGCGAACCGGGGAGCCGTAGTGCACGAGCACATGCCAGAGCTGTTTCAAGTGTTCGAGCGCTTCCGCGTGGCTACCCCAGTCCCGCCAACCATCGGGTTGTGTGCGCAACGCCGCTTCCGCACGCCCGATCACTGCCGCATCCAACGCCCCATCCTGAGCCGCGATGCGCTGCGCGAGACGCGGCATCGCCGGTCCACGAAAGTCGTCCGGGACCTCGCGGACGCGCAGGCGAAATCCACAGTGCCATCGCAGCGGGATCGCATATCTCGCGGCAAGTTCGCCCAAGATTGTCCCGATGTCCGTCGGCGCAAACGCCGGGTCGGCTACCAACAGCTCGACATCCCGGTGCAGGTCGACAGGGCCATGCACTTGGGCTTCGATCTCGGTGTCGAGCACGCGACCCGGGTGCCCATCGGCTGGGTCCGTCCGTGGTTGCCGGAGATCGTTGACAACCTCCAACAGTCGAGCGATGGTCAGGTCAGGAACTCCGAGCGTGGCCGCACGAAACGGCGGCCACGGCGGGGTGGCCATGGCGCCCTCTTCAATTTCCGAGAGCAATTCGGCCATCACACCGTGCATCCGATCAATCGTGCCCAGGCGCTCCACCGCACGCGGGTCCTCGCTGCCCATGAAGGTGAAGGATGTGCGCATGGACACGCCGGGCCGCAGCACGAAGTAACACGATCCGAAACGCGGGATCGGGCCGTCAGGATACCGAACGAGCTCCAGGGCTCCGTACTTCGGGCGGTCGGAGGCCGTCACACCGTCCGCGTGGTAGGCGCCTCCGAACAGGGTGTGCTCCCACATGTCACGGGCACCGGCGCGAAACGCTGAGACGCTCCCGCTCGACAGCCCGGTCTCGAACTGATTCCGGTACACCCCCTCGTGCAGGAGAGCCTCGGCCACGGTCGTGCGTTCAGGGCCAAGCCGGTCCGGATGGAAGTGGACCACGACACGTGCGTGGACTCGCACGCATTCCAACGCCTGGCTGTAGTCGTCGGCTGCACAACCAGCCCGCTGGAGGTGGGTGGCCACGCGTCGACGCGCGGCCACGTCCACACGGCTGACCACGGCCTCTACATGACGCAAGGCGGCGCGCTGCGACGGCGACAGCCGGGCAAGATCGGAATCGTGTGGCTTCACGCGGGCTGCTCCAGCGAGATTCAGTGTAACCGCTGGCGCCGAGTGAGCCGGGACACGCCAAGGCTGCAGCTATAGACGCAGGACGTCTACGCTTGTTCCGCCGCCGGTCTGTCTCCCTCTCCTCGCCTCGGGCCCGAGGCCGTCTTGACTACCGGGGAAGCCTGGGAGGCGCCGCGCTGATCTCGAACCTGGGAATCTCGACCGCTCTCGTCACCGAACCGGCGGCGATAGTGCTCACGATAACCAGCTCCGCGTGCGACAGCCATTCTGTGCTGATATCGACCGCGTTGTCGTCGGTCCCGTAGCTCTGAGGAAACCGAATGAAATCGCCGGTCACGTTGAAGCCCGAGCCGGGCCCAGCCGAATAACTCGCCGCGCCGACCAGTAGGGGGAGCCCCACGCTCGTTGACGAGGCAACGAGTCCTTCGCGCGCCGATCCCGAAACGGCCTCGGCCCTTTCGCGGTTCCGAAGATAGAACGAGAGTCGAGGAATCGCGGTGGAATGGAACATGGTTGCCGTGGTGAACTGGCGCACCCGCACGGAGGCGCCCTGAGAATGCGGAATGACCCGATCGATGACTACGCGGTGCTGCCGATCCTTGAATTCGGCGCCAGTCTGGAGCGGGAGGGTGGCTGCGATCTCGACGTGGTCAAGCCCTAAGAGGAAGCGCCCGTGATAACGGCCGGTCGCCCCGGAGTACTTCGTGAAGGCGGCCTGGCTCACGACGATCGCGGGCACGGCGTCATCGCGATACGGACCTAGCTGCCCTTCCCACACCCGCCCCACGCCAAGGACGTAACGCGCTACAACCATGGCCTGCAAATCATCGACCGACGCAAACGGAACCGTAGACATATACCCGTTGCCCGCGGTAGTCAGCGTCGTGCCATCGTCGAACTGCACCGTCGCCTCGGCCAGCTGCACCGTGCTCAGCCAACCGTCTTCGATCCCACTCAGCCTGAATCGGGCCCTCCCCAACTGCCAACCGTCGGGCCGACTCCACGGTGACCCCACCTCCATCGGGGTGAACTCACCCTTCTGGGATTCGGCGACCAGGCGAAGCGCGGATTCTTGACTGGCCCACGCCGGGACAGGGACGAGCCATTGCTGCCAGGGCCACATCCAGACGATCAGGGCTGCAGCGGCGACGCCGATGACGCCCGCGGCGACCGAGAGGCGCGCTGATCTCGTGCGATATTGAATGACTATCTGCGCGAGCGCGGCGATGCCCAGCAACACCAGAATCGCCACGCCCTCGGCCGGACTCGACGCGTTCCGCGCGGCCACGACGGTCAACCGCGGCCCATCGTGCATGTTGCGCAGCATGATGGCGACCACGATGTTCATCAGGAGCACCAGCGCCACCAGCCCACCTCCAGCCACGAGCGCGAATCTGGCGAGGGTCCGAGTCGTCGTCGAGAGCGCCATGACGACGAGGAGCCAGAGGGTCTGAAACAGAATCGTTTGCAGGGCGACGAGCACGATCTCCCGGGCCGATACTCGGCAGACCAGCATCAGCACGATTTCGCACAACGCTGGCACCGCGACGAATACAGTCCCGAGCAGACTGATCTTGGAGGCGACGAGCGCTCGCCACGGAATCGGCCGCGTCATCCAGAAGGCGTCGCTGCCGACGAGCGGATGCGTCTGGACCACGAGCGGCACGATCACGAACATCCCCAGCCATCGCGTCAGGAACAGCAGCGTTCCCGTCATGCCGACCAGCGTCGCGAGCCTCTGGTCGGAGGCGATCGCGGGCCGCACACCAGTCACGACCGTGTCGATGACCTGGATCAGCACCCACAGGGCCAGCAGCACCCTGAACCGGCGCACGTCCGCGCGGACGAGATGCAACAGGTGCGTCACAGGCCCTCCCTCTGAGCTTTCGACGAGGCGCGGGCGAGCGTGACAAAGATCTCGCGCAGCGGCAGTGGGAACGTCCGGATGTCGCACGCCGGGAACGCCGCGGCGATTCGGGATGCGGCGTCTGGTTCGTCGTGCCGTGTGTCGACGAACCTGAGCGTACGCCCTGCCGTGCCTTGCGGCAGCCAGCGAGGGTCTGCCGGCATCGGGACCGGCGCGTCGCCGTCGGGCACGACTTCGACGAGCCGGAAGCGCCCGAGCAGCGTCGAGACCGGCTCGGCAAACTGCATCTGGCCTTCGGTCATGAAGCCCACCCAGTCCGCCAGCCGCTCCACGTCGTCGAGGTCGTGCGATGAGATGAGGACGGTCCACGTACGCTCGCCGGATACCTCCAGCAGGCCGCGGACGAGCTCGTCGCGAACGACCGGGTCGAGTCCGGTGAACGGTTCGTCGAGCACGACCAGGTCCGGTCGGTACGCGAGCGACGCGAGGAGGGCAGCCTTCATGCGGTTCCCCCGGGAGAGCGTGCGGAGAGGCGCACGTGACGGAAGTCCGAGATCCGACTCGAGCTTTCGGCGCAGCGCGTCGTCCCACGCCGGATAGAACGGACGGCAATAGTCGCAGAGCTCACCCGGCGTCATCCACTCCGGCAGCCGCTGGTTTTCGGAGACGTAGCCGATGCGCTCGAAGTGGTGCGGGCCGAGACTTCGGGTGTCGGCGCCGAGCACCGTCGCCCGGCCGCGTGTCGCACGCACGAGATTCATCAACAACTTGATCGTCGTCGTCTTTCCCGCGCCGTTGGGGCCAAGGAGGGCGAAGATGCTGCCTTCCGGCACCTGCAGGTTCAGCCCCTTGACAGCCTCTGTCCGCCCGAAACGGCGCGTCAGGCCGAAGGTCTCGATGGCGTTGGTCATCGCAGGATGTCTCCTCACTCCCCGTCGTCGAGCGTCACCGACCAGTGGCGTCTGATTGCCGCTATGAGGTCCTTCAGCGGGAGGCCGGCACGCCTCGCCTCGATCACCAGGCGCTCGGCGTCGTGCTCGAGAATCGCTCGACGGCCCGCCGAACCGCTCGACCGGAATTCGCTCACGACGGTCCCGATGCCTGGCCGAACGGCGAGGAGCCCTTCGTCGGTGAGGGTGGCTACGATCTTGTGGGCCGTATTGGGATTGATCTTGAGCGCCAGGCTGAGGGCGCGGACGGAAGGAAACGCGTCGCCGGCCCGCAGCTGACCGGTCACGATGGCCCGCCTGACGGCATACACGACCTGCTCGTGGATCGGGGCGCCGGCACGAAGGACGATACTGAACGGCAACATGCGAGGTGTACTAGTCGCAGTCGAACACCGAGCTGTATTATCTACAGTAGTACACCAGCGATGTCAACAATTGGCACTTTCGCAGCACACGGTGCCCGTGATGATCGGCCGAAAAGGAGGCGCGCGACATCTGTGCCGACCCAGGTCGGTCGTCTCCGTAGCGCCCGATCGATCCGGACGGCGGATCGCGGCCGGTGGGCGCAGCCGCCCCATTGCTACACACAGCGGGGTCGACCCTCCGCGGCACGCGGGGCGAAGAAGCTCTTGCAGAATGCATCACAGGACGCGCACGTCGGTGTCGGCGGGGTGCCCCGCCTGGCCAGGGCACGGTTCATCTGGAATTGATCGTTGTTCCAAATCTCGCTGAACGGCTGCTCCAGCACGTTGCCGTACGAGAAGGTCTCTTTGAACGGCGAGCAGCAACCGAGCGTGATGTCGCCGGCGTAGGTGACGCGGAGGCTTTGCCCCCAGAAGAAGTTGCAGTCGAACGGCTTCGCGGGCTCACTCCAGCTGATGTCGTCTGACGGGAACGACTTGCAGCGGACGCCGAGCGCAGCCATGCGCGCCGCCGCCGCCGCCAGTTCCCGTTTGTAACTGTCGGGCGTGCGCCTGTTCACGAAGCCCCAGTCGTACGTGGCGTAGGTGATGCAATTGATGAAGTCCACGCCGAACTCCGCTGCCTGCTCGATGAACGGCACCAGTTCGCCCTCGTTCTCGTTGAGCATGACGAAGTTGAGCCCGAGCAGGGGGAAGCGCGCCCGCGTCTCGTGCTTGATTCGCACCAGCCGCCTGATGTTCTCGTGGAGCACGTTCAGCTTGCCGCCACGCCGAACTCGGTGATAGGTGTCGGCGCGAGCCGCATCGATGCTGATGTCGAGCTCGGTGACGCCGCAGTCCATCAGCCGGTACGCGTTCTCCTCGCCGATCAGCATGCCGTTGCTGTAAATACCAATCTTGCACCAGGGACGCTCCCGGCGCGTGTAGGCGACGACGTCGAAGAACTGCGCGTGCATCATGGGCTCGCCGAAACCGTTGAGGCACAGGTTCGTGACGTAAGGAAACTGCGCCAGAATCTTCTTGTAGTCCTCGAAGTTCATGTCCCCGAGCGCGTACGGCTTGAGACCTCGGGAGCGCAGGCATTGGATGCATGCGAGGTTGCACCGGTTCGTCAGCTCGATCTCCATTCCTGGCGGCATGCTCTTCATGACGAGCGGACTCGCCTGCGTCTCCTTCCCGAACAGCCGGTAGTTGGCCAGAACTCTCGGCTGCAACAAGAGACTGAAGGCGTTGTTCTCCTTGAGTTTCCTGTAGTCACCGATGACGGATGCGAGCATCATGTGCGCTTTCTCCCTGGGACTGCGTGCCACGAGCACGAGGAGTGGACGACCCTGCGCGGTGACATCTCGCACCTCGCGGGAAGAGGTGACATGAGGCCGCGCCCGCCCTCTCGGTGGGTCGCCTTCAACTGATAGCCGCCGCGTCCGCGGACGCCGCGATTGGCCCCGGGGCCGACGGCCTCCGCTTGCGAAACCAGACGTACGAACGGCACACCTGCCGCCACAGATAGTGCGGCGCGTGGCGCACATGGAAGCGCCACAACGCGGCCGGGCCTGCTTCGGCCGCTCGCGTGCGGCGGTACGGAATGATGGTTTCCATACGCGCCCACCAGCGCGCCATGTTCAGATCCGTTGTCGTCAGCGCGTACGTGCGCACCGTCGCCGTGTAGCTGTTCCACTGCGAAAACTGCATCTCCCGGCGGAGGAGCCCTTCGGCGATCGCGCGCCAGTACATCGGGGTGCCCGGAAACGGCGTCAGCACTGTGAAGCCGCTTTCGATGTCCAGCGCATTGGCGAAGCGCCACGTCTTCTCGACGGTTTCCCATGTCTCCTCGGGCATCCCGAGACAGTAGGTGCCGTACAGCTGATACCCGACCGATTGACAGAACTGCACGCGGTCGCTCAGGCGATCGTTGATCTTGATCTTGTGTCCGATACTTTCCATGCACGCGGCGTCGTTGGTTTCGACACCGGTGGTGATTGTTCTGATTCCTGCCTGGAACAGCCTGCGCAGAGTCTCCTCCTCGAGAACCTCGAGGCTCGTTTCGACGGTGGCTTCGAGCTTCACGCCTCGAACGATGAGGGCCTCCGCGAGGGCGCGCGCGTATCGCCGGTTGAACCCGAAATTGGGATCGCGGAAACGCACGCGGTAGATACCGAACGTCTGGTTCAGGTACTCGATCTCATCGACCACCGCGTCGATCTCGTTCTTCCGCCAGGGCAAGCCCTCGACCAGCATGTAGGGGCACATGGAGCAGGCAAGGGGACACCCGCGACTGGCCTGTACATACACGCCGACATCAGTGGGATTGCCGCTTGGCGCGTAGCGGGACATGTCGAGCAGGTGCCATGCGGGCCGAGGCAGAGCGCCGATGTCGGTCACCTTGACCCATCTCGCATACGCGGCCGCGTTCTGCTTCTCGTCGTAGAGATCGGCGCCCGCGAGCGGCACGTACGTCGCCGGCGAGAGGACACCGGGCACCGATTGCGGGTCGTCGGCGACGAGCACCTGATCGAAAAACGCCTCGGGTTCGCCAAAGAGCACGTAGTCCACCGACGCCCGATTTATCCAGTGGTCGATCGTCGCCATGATCGCGCCGCCGAAGACGAACACGCGGCCGGCAGGGAGCAGGGCCTTCATCCGGTTGGCAAAATCGAGATCCTGCGCCAGAGACGGCATCGACAGGCGCACTCCAACCCAGGTGGTCGCGCCGCGTGCCGTTCCCATCTGGGCGAGACAGAACCGCTCCGCCTCACGACCGGTATGACGATCGAGGAGCAGGTCGACGAGCGTTACGCTGCAGCCGGCCTTCTCCGCGACGGCGGCGAGATAGAGGAAGTCTATCGGCAGGATCGTCGGTTCTTCGCGTTCGAACGGCTTGAGCTTCCGTGAAACGCCGATGCCGCCGGACAGCGTGCGTTCGTTCGTACGGCCCGGGAGCGCTGGTGGATTGATCAGCACCAGATGGGCCGACGTGTTATCTGTAACGGCCCGCGGGAGTGTCAGGGGCACTGTGACAATCGGCACGGTATTCCTCATGTTGGCGCGTGGCAATTACTCAGGCGACTGACCGCGGCTTGACGAAGCCCGCGACGCCCAGGTAGGCACACGTAATCACGGAGGAGGGTACAGGCACCGGTTGTGCCACCGGAGGAAAGCCCAGCGGATTGGCGATTCTCGCCGGCGGGACGCCCGGGAGCGCGGACGTTCGGGGAATATTCCTCAGGCGGGGGGGAATTTCCCACGCCTCCGGACGGTGCGGCAACGCGGCGACCAGGCCGGCGGCACAGCCCTATCCCTGGAGATACGGGGCGATGGAGCCTGCCCCAGGCGGCGGGGCTTCATCGCCGGCTCTCCTCCGCCAGGCGCCTCTCTCGGAGTCGGGTCTAGCGAATGGTGGCGACGCCCCAGACATGGTTGGCAATTCTGCCGGCGGCCCTCACAGACCGTCGGGTCCACGCTCATTCATGGCCTGGCGCATCGCCTCTCCCGAATCCCGGCGGAACCGTGACTGCAGTACCCGGACGACCGGGTACCCCACTCGCGCCAGGACAGCCCGAGGTCTCGACACCGCACGGATCCGGTAGACGACTTCATGGGTGTCCGGGCGCAGGGAGACTTCGAAAATCTCTTCGCCCTGCTCCGCATGGTTGGACAGTGTTCCGTACGCGAAGCCAAAGGTCACCCCGTGTGCGCGATTGCCCAGGCCGTACACCACGCGGCAGCCATTGAGCGACCAGAACCCCAGGTGACGAATGAGCACGGCGACGGTGGTGCCGGGCTCGATGGACGCAGCCCGCGGCGACATCGCCACCCAGTTGAAGTCGAAGTGTTTCCAGCCAGCGAGGGCCGCTTTCGCGCGTTCGAAGACGACTTCGCCATAACCGATGGTCACGATGGTTTCGTCGACGTCGTAGTCTGCCGGCGAGGCCCTGGCAAGGCCCACCTCGCTGTACGAGAGCGGCAGCTTCCGCGACTCCTCTGCGAAGCGTTCGATTGTCTGTCGTGTGGGGCGCCGGGCAAAAAACATCTTCGGACGCTCCCGTCTCAGGCGACGTTCGCTCGACGTTGACGCAGCAGCCTCCACTGGCGGCAGAGATCGACGGCCGCATCGCGCCAGACCGGATACTTGAAGACGAAGCCCTGCTCGAGCAGCCGGCCCGGAACGACGCGACGGCTCTTCAGAATCAGCTCCGTCTCGGTCCGCATGAACACGGCACCGGTCTCGAGCATCAACTTCGTGATTGGCAGCCCGAAGGGCATGCCTGCGGCCTGCCGCAATACGCTCATGAACTCGGCATTCGGCAGCGGATTGGGAGCGGCCACGTTCACGACGCCGTCCACGTTGTCGTGGGCAACCAGCCAGCGCACCGCCGCGACGAAATCCTCATGGTGAATCCATGACATGTACTGCCGGCCGTCGTCGGCGGGCCCGCCGAGACCCCATCTGACAAGACCGAGAAGCGTATCGAAGGTGCCTCCATGATCCGGGCTCACCATGAATGCGGACCGGAGCGCAACCTTGCGCGTGTTCGGAGCAATGGACTCGTTGAATGCCGCCTCCCACGCCCGCGCGACGTCGATGCTGAACTTCCACGAGCCCGGCGCGTCCGGTTCAACACCGCCGACGAGCCCCGACGTCTCATCGTTCGGCGCGTCGTAGCGGTGCGCGTAGATTGTCGCGGTGCTCGCCTGCAGCCAGACGCGAGGGGCACGTCTGGCCTGGGCGATCGCCCGTGCGACCACGCGCGTCGACAGCACACGGGAGTCCAGAATCTCCCTGCGATTCGCCGCCGTGTACCGGCAATTCACGCTGCGGCCGGCCAGGTTGATTACCGCGTCGCAACCCTCCACCTCCTGCGACCACACGCCGAGGGTGGTGCCGTCCCACCCGACGACGCGCCACGGGCGTGGGCGGGGCTCGCGGCTGAGAACCACGACGTCGTGCCGTCCGGCGTGGAGGGCCCGGGCGAGCACGGTCCCGACCTGCCCCGATCCGCCGGGGATCACGATTTTCATCGCCATTCCCCCACATCCGCAGGAACGCGCGGAGCGCGCCTGCAATCGCGAAAGCGCTTGCGTGTTGCGGTGCGCATGTTTAATATAGTAAACATGTTTACTAAAAATAGCAAGCCTCGGAGGAGAGGCAGGCCGGCGGGCCGGACGGCCGAGGGGGACGCGGCCCGTCGCCGGCTCTACGACACGGCTATCGCGCTCATAGGCGAGCGCGGGTATGAGGCGGCGACCCTGCGGGACGTCGCGGCCAGGGCTGGCGTCAGCGCGGGGCTCCTCTATCGGTATTTTCCGAACAAGCGGTCGGTGGTGCTTGCGCTCTATGACGAGCTCTCTGACCGCTTCGCGCACGAGGCGATGGCGTTGCCTCGAGGCAAATGGCGCGACAGGTTCATCCACGCGCTCGGGCTCAGCCTCGGCGTGCTCGGCCCGCATCGAGTGACGCTCCGGGCGCTCGCGCCAATCATGGTCGGTGACGCCGAGGAGGGTGTGTTCGCTCGACACACTGCGCTCTCCCGCCGCCGCGTCCAGGCGGTCTTCGAAACCGCTGTCGTCGGCTCAACGGATGCACCGAAGGAGGCGCTTGCCGAGGCGATCGGCCGCCTGCTCTATCTCCTGCACCTCGCGATGATTCTGTGGTGGCTGCTCGACAAGAGCCCCAGGCAGCGCGCAACACATGCCCTCGTCTCGCTCGTCGGGCGAATCCTCCCGTCCGCGGCGCTGACCCTGCGTCTCCCGGGGGTTCGCGGCTTCGTGCAATCGGCCGATGCGCTCTTCAGGGACGCCCTGCTGGACAGCCCGGAGGCGTAGACAGGTGAGTCACGGTGCAGTGGTCCGTCCACGGTCAGTGCCACGGCACCTGCGGGGAGCGGTAGAAGTTGACGCCAAGCGCCGACCACCGCGGACCGTGAGCCGCGAGACGGTCCCTGAAGTTCTCCCACTGTTTCGCCGCCGCCGGCGACCACGCGATTTCCGCCACAGCCGGCAGCCTCGGGAACGCCATGTACTCGAGGTCCCCCATCGACGCGAGCGTTTCGGTCCAGATTGGCGCCTCGACGCCCAGGATCGCCTCTTCGGGATGCGAGGCCAGGACGCTCGCCGGATCCCAGTCGTACGCGGTGCGGACCTCAATCTCCCCCGCCCAGTTGAGTCCCAGCTCCGTCGTCTTGTCGTATTTCATGTCGAGGTAGCTCTTCGACGCCGGCGACACGATGAACTTCACGCCCCTGGCCGCCGCCACGTGCGACGCCTCCGGGCGCCAGTGCTGGACGATGGTCGTCGGCAAGAGCCGGGCGGGCGCGATGTCTCCCCAGCCAACCATCTGCTTCCCCTGGGCATCGACTATCGTCTGGACGCGTTCGACGAATTGGATGAACTGCTGCGGCGTGAGCTTCTGAACCTCGTCGCCGCCGACGTGAAAATACCGTCCCGCCGTCAGCGCGCCGATTTCCCGTACCACATCGGTGATGAATCTGTACGTGACTTCCTTCTCGACGCAGAGAGTGCTGAAGCCAACGTCGATGCCGGAGTACAGCGCCGGCGCCTTGCCATCGCAGTTCAGTTCCGGATACGACGCCAGCGCAGCATTGGTGTGGCCCGGCATGTCGATCTCCGGCACGATGGTGATGAAGCGATCCTGCGCGTACTTCACGAGGTCGGCGTACTGCTCCTGCGAGTAGTAGCCACCCGCTCCCCCCCCGACTTCGGTGCTGCCACCGTGTTTCGTCAGATTGGGCCAGGACTTCAACTCGATTCGCCACCCCTGGTCGTCTGACAGGTGCACGTGCAGGCGATTCAGTTTGTAGAGCGCGATCAGATCGATATAGCGCTTCACCTCGTCCACGCCGAAGAAGTGTCTCGCCACATCCAGCATCGCGCCGCGCCAAGGAAAGCGGGGGCGATCGACAATCGTCGCGAACGGCACGCTGATGGGCCGGGGCGCGCCGCCTGGTACTCGATGGACCAGGGCAGCAACTGACGCAGCGTCTGGAGACCATAGAAGAGGCCGGCCGGCTGGGAGGCCACGATCCTGATGCCGTCGGCATCGATCGTCAGCTCGTAGCCCTCGTCGCCGAGTGCCGCGCTGGCCACGCGTTGGGCCAGGTGGATACTGCCTGCCGCTGGCGGGCCAGTTGCCGGTCGCACAACCGGTGCCGATTCGAGCGCCGTTCCGAGGAGCTTCGACAGGCTTCCGGCGATCCTGCCGACGCGCTCGTCCGCAGGCTCGAAGGCGATGACCGTCGCGGCCGTGATGGCGAAGCGCGACCCGGACTTCAGCTCGGCCGACGCCGGCGCTGGAATGACGTCGTGTCGCGGCACGGGCACCGCGGGCTTCGCGTCGGGACCGTGTGGTGCGCCCATCCGCGCGCATGCCCAACACATCGAGACCACTGCTGAACAAAGACTCAACAACAAGAGAGGGCGCAGCATGCGCACGATCCAACCACAGGTGCCCCAATTGAATCAAAGCCGAATCCAGCCATGCAGCCGCCTGCCTCCGCCGGCATCCACCGCGTCGGCGACACCTGTGCGTGAAACAGCCGCCCGCGTAAACGGGGGGCGATGTGACACAGTAGTCAGGTCGTTACAATGGAAAGTTCTTCTCACCTGAGGAAGCTCTCTTCACCTGGAGGATGCATGAAGCTCGTCCCGCTCTTTCTTCTCGCGCTGGCGATCGCGACGCCGGGCCGCGCGCAGCACGTTCACGACCAGGGTCCCCCACCGGCCCCACAGCGCGGCGGCGGGCCACAGACCCCGCCCATCGACGTCCCCTGGAACGACGCCATTCCGGCTGGAACGGCCGAGCATGCAGCCAAAGCGTTGAAAGAGTCGCCGCGACATGGGGAGTGGGTGGACATCAAGCTGGCAGATGGAACGGCCTTCAAGTCGTGGGTCGTCTATCCGGAAAAGCCCACCAAGACCGGTGTCGTACTGGTGATTCACGACATTCGCGGGATGGCGGACATCACGCGTGCGGTGGGAGACCAGTTGGCGCAGGACGGCTTCATCGCCATCGTGCCGGACTTCCTCTCCGGCAAAGGGCCTGACGGCGGCGGCACTGCCTCGCTCGCGACAGGCGTTGGGCAAGCGATTCAGGCGTTGACCCCGGCGGACGTCAAGGCTCGTCTTGATGCGGCGATGGAGTACGGGAAAAAGCTGCCGGCGTCCAATGGCAAGACCGGCGTTGTCGGATTCTGCTGGGGCGGCGCGCGGAGCTTTGGTTACGCCGCCGCACAGCCAGGCCTGAACGCCGCCGTCGTGTACTACGGCGACGCGCCTGGGGCGTCGGACGGGTCGATCGACTCGCAGCTTGCCAACGTCAAGGCGCCGGTGCTCGGCCTTTACGCGGGAAACGACGCGCGCATCGGCGCCACGGTCCCGCCGACGGAGGCCGCGATGAAGAAGGCGGGCAAGAGCTACGAAATCCACACCTTCGACGGCGCGGGCCATGGGTTCATGGGGAACCAGGCCGGCGCGGGCGGCGCGAACCTGAAGGCGGCGCAGGATCATGGCCGCTGGCGGTTCAGTTCTTTGCGAAGCATCTGAAGTAGACCCGGGACCTCCGACAGGGCTGCGGCATTCTGCGGCAGCCTTGTCGTCGCATCACGGATAGTGCGGGCAATCGCGCACACGATATGGCGTCACTGATGGTGGGGATTCTCACCTGTTGCGCAGCGTACGTAAGGACGTCGGCTTGCCCCGTAGATTCGGCTCAAGCCCACGGCAATCGGCGCCGGCCACAGCCGCCTGAAAACGAGACCATCTTCGCGCGCGCGATCCACCAGCTCCCGCGTGGTGGCGGCGTCTGCATGCAGCGTGCGATGAACGAGCGCCCGCGGCACGTAGGCGAACGCCCAGGTTGTCCAGCGAGCTGCAACCACGCGATCCAGTCCAGATTGCTCTTCCAGCCATCGGGAAAACTGAACGTGGGCAAAACTCGTGTGTTGAGCGTAACCGAAGGACACGGAATCGGATTCCCGAACGAGAGCAACAAACGCTTGCGCAAGCTCGCCCTGATCAAGGGCTGCGAAAGAAAGGACACGGCGCATAGGGCCCGCTTTACGCGGGAATTGGTTCCAGAGTCGGAACTTCCGTCACGCGATTCCGTGGCAGCCGTGAAGACAAGTATGATGCTCTCGATGCCATCCGCAACCTTCAGCGAGGACTCAAGGAAGTCCGCCTCATACCAATCATCCTGGTGCGCCAGAGAGACCCACTCCGAATCTGCGTGCTTCAACGCGAAATTCCAGTCCGAGGCGATGCCCGCCGAGACGGGATTGACTACCATCGGGATTTGCAGGCGGTCCGCCATGGCGGACAAGTACGCATTCGGCGTCGAGGTCGTAATCAGGATTCGGGAAGGCACGGTCTGTTGCCGCAGTGATTGGACACAGCGGTCAAGCCAAGGTGGCTCTCCAAAGGCCGGCACGACGAAAGTGTGTTTTGCTGTCACATCTACCTCGGGACTGGAGCAGGGTCTTCTGCGCTTCTCCGTCGCGTCGCCCGCCCGGCACACCGACTGACCATGGCGCCGGATCCCGAGGCGGACACCCGCGACCGCGAGTACACCGATCGGCTCATCCGCCTGCAGCGCGCCCCCTGGAAGAAGTGGCTCGACGTGCAAGCCCCCTATCGCTGGAACCTGCGGCGGTTGCGCCCCGGCTTCACCCTCGAAGTGGGCTGCGGCATCGGGCGGAACCTCGAGCACCTCCGGGGCGAGGGCGTGGGGATCGACCACAATCCCCAGTCCGTGGCCGCGGCGCGGGCTGCGGGCCTCCGAGCCTTCAGCCCGAGGGGTTTCAGGAGTCCGAGTGGGCCCGACCCTCGACTTTCGACTCGCTCCTCCTCTCCCACGTGGCCGAGCACATGCGACGCGACGAACTCCTGTCCCTCTTGCGGACCCACCTCCCCTTCCTCCGCTCCGGGGCGCAGCTCATTCTCATCACTCCGCAGGAGGTGGGCTTCCGGAGCGACCCCACCCACGTCGAGTTCATGGACCTCGCGTTCCTGCGCGCGGTGGCCGGGGAGCTGGGCCTCCTCACCGTCCGGGATTTCTCCTTCCCGTTCCCACGTTCAGTCGGCCGCGTCTTCATCTACAACGAGTTCGTCTCCGTCAGCCGCACCCCCTGACTGCCTAATCGGGAGAAGCGGCAAATCGGCTCGGCTCATCATTGGCGTTTGCGCTCGGCAGCGTGGCCTTCCGGTAGCGGACTTCCGTCACCAGCCCCACGCCGGCCAACAGAAAAGCGCCCGCGAGGGCGGCCAGCCATACCTCCGTCCAGTGTGCAGGTCGGTACTCGAACCGGATCTCCCAGTCGCCGGCCCCGGGGATGATGACGGCCTTGAATACATGGTTCACACGAAAGTAGTCGACGGCCCGGCCGTTCACGGTGGCTCGAAAATCATTGGCCAGGAAGGTCTCTCCAAGCACCGCGATCCCCGACGTGGGAGCCCGCACGTGGAACTTGGTGCTGTTCACCGTCAGCACGTAGTCCTTGGCGGGTATCGACAAGACCGGAGGGTACGACCAGCTGTCGTGTGGCTTCAACCGCGCCGCTGTCGTGCGACTGAACAGCAGCAAAGGGCCTTCCGTGTTCCTTGACGCTTCGCAAAAGACCTGCCACGTCCGCAAAGGTCGTGACCCCGTCCACGAAGAAGGCCCGCGGCCATGCCGTCGTTCGTTGCCCCGCCCGCACCACGTCGCCTCCCCGGCATCTGTACGGCTTCGAAGCGGGGAGGAAGGGTATCCGAGCTCGCCAGCAGGAAGCCAGCGTTCAACATGTCCAGCAGCGGTGCGAGGCGCTCGAGGTTAGGTGTGGTTACCAAAGTCAACCAGTACCACTTTCGCGAAATGCCCGCGGCGTCGACCAGTTCTCTGTAGGCGGGCACTTCCAGCGGGTCGGCTCCGCCGAGTCCTTCGAGTTCGTAGAGGGCCTGGCTCCCTGGCCACAGGACAGAGTCGACTCCGACCGTACGTGCCGGCTCTGTAGCGATACGGTGCACGGAATCCACCGCCGGAGAGTTCTCGTCGAGCGCGGGCCGCAGGCGCGGCTGGATGAGAAGCCTATCCAGTGGCTCAATGCCGGAGGACCCGTGCAGGCCGCCCGGGAGCAGCAAGACGGCGACGGCCACACTGGCCGCCGAAACCGAGAGGAGGCGCCGACGAGCGCCCAGCAGACATCCCGGCAGTGCAATCGAAAGCGGCGCAATCAGGAGCACCGCCCACGGCTCGAAACCGTCGGGCTTCGCCATCGCGCTGACGCGAGCAACCAGCCACCAACACGTGACGGTCGTAAGCAGAGCGACGACCCACGCCCGCCGCACGCCTCCCGCTAGCAGGACGTCTGCACCTGCCGCACTCAATACCAAGAGCAAGGTAACGGCTGCAGTCAGACAGGCGTCATAGAGGTGCACGACATTCGCAAGGAGAGGAATTCTGATGAGCAAGGATTCCGGTATCGTTCCGAACGCCACGGCAATCAAGGCGGCCGCACCAATTGCGCAGGCCAATACAGCTGGGCGCTTAACCAGCTGGCGGGGAGCAGAGATCGCCGCAATCGCCAGCACCAAGGCGAGCATATGAAGCGCGGGGGGTGGAGTTCCCGGCATCAGCGGGCCCACGAATAGTCCTACAGCGTGCCTGAGCCCGGCGAAGAGGACGTATGGGTTGTCGTAGTCCGTGACTGACGACCTCAGCGTTTGGAGAAAGATAAACCAGTGCGGCATTGTGAGCAGCCCGAGCGCGAGGCCAGCGAACGCAGCCATGACCAGCCGGCGGAGTCGCTCGCTGAGCGGATCGCGAGCCAACAGGACGACGAACGTGCCGGTCGCCTGGAGCGCGAACAGGGCAATTGCCCCTTCCTTCGGTGTAGACGCAAACAACACCAACGACGATGTGAGAGCCAGTAGGATCGACGCCCACACCCTCTGGCGGCTATTCGTCGCCCTTGAGAGAAGGAACCAGGACAAGAGAACCCACGGGGCGTAGCTCAGCGAGAATATGGCTGGATGGTTGAAGCGATAGGAATAGACCCCGGTAAACGGTGCACCGGCCGCGACGATCGCCGAAGGCAGTAACGCACCGGTTGCCGCAAAGGCGGCGAGTCCGATGCCCGCAGCAAAGACAAAGCGGTGGGCCACGAACTTCAGATCCCATCCAAGCGCAGGGTCTGGGCCTACGAGGGTGAGCCAGTGCAAGGGGTCCAGGATAAACGTCAGCCCCTGGCCCCACAGCGGCCGCCCGGCCGCGTTGTAGCGATTCCAGAGAGGCATCTCACCCTTCGCGAGTGCCTCACGTTGAATCTGAGAATGCGGAACGCCCTGCCACGGCGTCGCCCCAACATCGCTGCCCCGCAGGTCTTCGAGAACTAAATCTGTCGATCCCGGCGCATATGGAGGCCGGTCATACAACAATGGGGTGGGGCCGTAATTCGGCGAGACGAAGCTTCGGCCTAGGACTACGATGGGGTAAGTCGAGGCTGCCGTGGAGAGTAATGCGATGATCAGGAGTCCAGCGCGAGGATACGTCTGAGCGACAGCTGACGCGCGTTCGCCTACCCGCCAGAGAACCGAGCCGAAGGGGCGGAGGAGCTGCTCGGCGCCGCACACAACCAGAATACCGAAAACCCACAGCGCCAGGATCCTTCCGGCCAGCCATCCCGGTCTGCCGTTGTGTGACACGAGTGACAGCGGTGCCGCTGGCGTATAGAGCAGTTGTGGATCGTTGCTGCCGGGAGGCGCCTCGAGCACGAGGTGATCTCGTGCGCGTCGAATCGCCGCGAGATGATTCGTGGGAACCAGGTCGGCCAGCGGGATGACGCTGTGCGTCCTCCATCCTCCGCACGTGCGGATGCCGACATACTCAATCATGTAAATCCCGGCACTGGTTCCGGGATCAATGCGGAGGCCGCGATAGCTCCCCGGCGCCAACGGCAACTCATACTCGCGCGATGGGCCCGACGCCTGCAACGGAGTCGTGACCGACTGCTTTTCGTTGAACCCTGCGCCCGTATCGTAGAAGACCTGAACGGGGCCGCTGGCGACGGCCGACATCTTCACCACGAGCGTATAGGCTTGTCGAGGATCGATACAGCTGGCAACGAGGGCGACAATGGCGGGCAGTGCAACCACGTAGCCGAGGACGAGCCGTGAGAGCACGGCAACATTCTATCCTCACACCTCCCGTGTCGTACAGTTCGTCAGCCGTTCCCGCTCATCGACGAGCGAATAGCGCAAACGCAGACCCGTTCGGGTGGTCCATGTGCTCGAACCCGGTGCCACGGTCGTGAACCCGAACCGGTCTCATATTTCAGTCTTGCAACGTTACGATTAAGGAGAACAACGCGTCGCGAGTCGAGTTCGATGACAGTCTGCGCCGCCGCCTTGCCACCCCGGTGCAGCCACACGAACGTCGAGAGACCTGCGTAGTGGTCGGCGATCCATCAGCCCCCGCAGGCTTGCAATCACCGCAACCGTTCGGACCCTGGGATCTTACGTCGCTCCACGCCAACGCCAGTAAACGTCGTTCCAAGCAGTAGCGCGGACAACCCCGTCTGGACTGCCATGGCGATGAGCAGCAGGCCAAAAAGAGTGAGGCGCGTGAAGAACGGAGTGAGAAGGCCACGGTCGTGATAAAGCCAATACGCAAGAACAAACCCGTCGACGAGACACCCGGCGAGAAACAAGACTCCGCCAAGGACCGCGGCCATATCGAAGGTGAACCAACGGTGGGCCCGCGCAAGAATGTTCAGGTGTTTTACTCGACCCGCAGGCATGGTCGCGCCGACAACCAGACCTAGAGATGCCGCCGACGTTCCGACGAGGGACAGCGTTACACCCAGAATCATGTAATGGATGTCAAGACGCGTGAATCCCAGCGAGACGGGCCCCGCCAGTTGCATGAAGGTGAGCATCAGACCGAGCGTGAGCATGCACAGGCCAGGCAGGGTCATCATGTGATCGGGAGCATGCCACAACAACAGTCGCAGATGCCTCCAGCCGTCGTGAAACGGTCGAAGGTGCGGTCGTCGGTTTCGCCGATCCTTGTAAAAGTCGATCGGCACTTCTGTGATGTTCACACCGTGCACGGCCGCCTTGACGATCATCTCAGACGCGAATTCCATACCCGGTGAGATGACGCCAAGCCGCAAGAACAGATCCCGCTCTATGCAGCGCATCCCGCAGTTGCAGTCGGTTATCTGCGTGCCGAACAAGCGATTGAGGATCCATGTCAGGACCGGCGTGCCGACGTACCGATTCAGCAGCGGCATGGCGCCGTCCGCGATGTGGCCGCGCAGCCGGGAGCCTATGACGAAACGAGCGCCTGTTCTCGCTTGATCGAGGAAGCGTGGGAGAAGGGAGAAATCGTACGACTGGTCGCCATCTCCCATGAGGAGGTATCGTCCGTGGGCGCTCCGGAAACCCAATTGCAGCGCGGCGCCGTACCCAAGAGTGGGACAGGACACCACTCGCGCGCCTGCTGCCGTCGCGACTTCGATGCTGCCGTCAGTGCTGCCGTTATCCGCTACGACTACCTCGCCGCGCATGTCGCACTCAGCCATCGCGTCGATGGCGCGTCGGATGCACACGTCGATGGTCGTGGCTTCGTTCAAACATGGAATGACGACCGATAGTTCGACGTCGGAAGACATGTCACGCACGAAAAGAGATGGGTCCACAAGGTTCACTTGGATCAAGTCCGGATCGAACGGCGACCGCGGCTGCCCCCCGGGCCATGAGCATTGCGGGTGCCGTCATACAATCGAGTGCGGCACTCCCCCTTGGCTTGTCGACACCCACCGGCGGCCTGGTACGCGGCAGTCAAATGCCATCTGACTCTTCCTTATCGCCACCACGCGCTAGCCACCGCAACCAATGTCGACGACCATATCGGCAGCGGTCGGACGGAGCATTCCGCCCAGCTCGCTGCTCAAGCTGGCTGCTGCAGCCGGTTCAAGGAACGGCGTTGATGATCCCACCGCGTTGGACTCGCACGCGTGTGCCATCGATGGACGCCAGTCTAACGCACTCGACCGCGCGGCGCGTGATACGCTCGTCGCCGAGTCTCTGGACTGCGTTACGCCATGGAGACACCGCCGCCTGCCTCTCCACCCGCGAGTGAGCGGAGCGCCGCGCTGTTTGTCGCGGCCGCGCTGGCCCTCGTCGCGTTCCATCTCGTCGGGTCCGTGTACCTCATCGAGTTCACCCTCGATCTTGGGTCGCTCAACTTCCCAACGCCCCGCTACCTCAGCTTCGTCGGGTTCTGGACTCTGTTCGGCGGGTTGTCCGCATCGCTCCTCGCGCTCGGCGTCTCGCGACGTTTTGGCTCTCCTGTCCACATCGACAGGTTGGCTCGGGAATGGAACGCGTTGTCTGAACGCCGGTTCCTCCTCTGGACGTGCGCCGCCGCGTTCGCCATTCCTCTGGCCATACGTTACGGGCTGATGCACGGAGCCCCCCTCGCCGACGACGAGAGCGCGTATCGGTTTGCCGCCGAGCTCCTTGCAAGCGGACGGCTGTGGGTGCCGTCGCCACCGCTGAAGCTCTTCTTCGATCAGAACTTCATGATCAACGACGGCCGCCTGTATCCCGTGTATTTCCTGGGCTGGCCGACTCTTCTCGCGCCTGGCGTGTGGATCGGAGCGCCCGGAATCGTGAACCCGATCCTCTCGGCACTGACCGTCCCGCCGCTCCTGCGCGCACTGGGCCATTTTGTCGGACCATCCTGGGCGCGAGCCGGAGTTCTGCTCTACCTGTCGGCCCCGTTCCTCCAGATCGGCGCGGCAACCGAGCTCTCACACACGTCCTGCCTCATGGCGCTGACCTGGTGCCTCTGGATGTACGTGCGCACCACGCGCGACGACGCCTCGGTACGAGATCACGCCGGCTTCGCATTCAGTTTTGCGCTCGCGTTCTGTATCCGTCCTCACTCGGCGCTACCAATCGGACTGCCGCTCGTTCTTTCCTGGAGCTGGGCACTGTGGCGTCTGGATCGCACGCCACGCCTGCGCGCAGTGCTCGCGTTCCTGCTCCCCAGCGCGACCCTCGCCGCGTTGTTTCTTGGATCCCTCTGGCTGCAGAACGGATCGCCCTGGCGGGCCGGATACACGCGCGGGGGCGAGTTACCTCGTGGAAAACAAGTTCCGTTTTTCGACCTTCGCTGCCCACGACCTCACTGCGGTGGCAGGATTCGATTTTTCGCAGGTGGGTCCGGCCATCGCTCGCACGGCAATCGGGATGTTTCGCCTCAACTCCGATCTTTTCGGCTGGCCGTCATCGTTCGCACTGCTCGTGCTTGCAGTGCCCGCGCTCGCCAGGGGGACTCGCCTGCTCTGGGCGATGCTCGGCTCGTACCTTCTGCTGATGCTGTTTCAGCGCGACTGGGGCATCGACACCTTCGGTCCCGTGCATGCATTCGAGCTCTCTCTCCCGATCCTCGGCCTGACGATGGCCGGAGCCAGGAACCTGAGCGAGCGGCTGACCTGGGCACATAGTGAAGGCATTGACCCGCCACGCTGGCAGTGGCCGGCGTTTGCCCCGTTTCTGCTCGGGGCGCTGATTGTCACTGCCTGGTTGGGTTTCGTGCCCGTACGGCTCGGGGCCGTGCGTCAGATTGCGGCCCACCTCAACATCGCACTCCGCGCGCCGGAGAGAGCGGGCCTCCATCGCGCGGTGATTTTCGCGCCCTTTCCGTTCGCCCCGCGCTGCCGCGGCGGGCCGGCGCACTTCGTGTTCTTCCGCCCCACCAACGATCCCGACCTTCGAAACGACATCCTGTGGGTGAACCATCTGAACCTCGAGGATGATCGCCGTCTGATCGAGACCCTGGGTGACCGCACCGGCTACGTGCTCCAGTGGACTCCCAAATGTGACGTGACCCTCCTGCCGCTGGCGACTCTGGCCTCCGGCGACGTCCCTGAAAGCGATGGGCGGCCACATCGATGAGGCGGGACATCCCGTGTCGGTTTCGCGCATTGTCCGGCTCCCGTCTCAACGTATCCCGTGGCCATTTTCGAACGGTTCCCAACCGTTCCGGAAGCCTTTGGAAAAACAATGTGTAAGGTTCACTTGACGACCTGCCGACAATTCTGAACGCCGAGCACGACCACTCCCGGATCAGACTGGGTTTCAGCCGCAGCGTGTGCAAAACCGAACAGCCCCGTGTGCGCCTTCTCGATACCGTACCGGAGCAGCTTCTTCATCGGTGCCGGGCCGCGCCATCTGGCCGTCGACAATCAGTCGAGCCGTGGTCATCCTCGGTTGACCTTCCGTTGAGACGCGCGAGAACGTCGGGATCGGGACGAGGTGCAGCCGGTTACACATGCCAACGACCCAGAAAGACGCTGTTGAAACGCCTGATGTCAACACCGACGTCCGACATGCAGCGGCGCTGCTGAAGACGGGGGCCCTGCAGAGCGCGATCTTCAACAGCGCGAACTTCTCGAGCATCGCCACCGACGCGAAGGGCGTCATCCAGATCTTCAACGTCGGCGCCGAGCGGATGCTGGGCTACACGGCCGCCGAGGTGATGAACAAGATCACGCCGGCCGACATCTCCGATCCGCAGGAAGTCATCGCGCGCGCCAAGGCGCTGAGCGTCGAGCTCGGCACGCCGATCACGCCGGGCTTCGAGGCGCTGGTGTTCAAGGCCTCGCGCGGGATCGAGGACATCTACGAGCTGACCTACATCCGCAAGGACGGCAGCCGCTTCCCGGCCGTGGTGTCGGTCACGGCGCTGCGCGACGCGCAGGACGCCATCATCGGCTATCTGCTGATCGGCACCGACAACACCGCGCGCAAGCAGGCGGAAGAGGCGCTGCTCAAGGCGGGGGCCCTGCAGAGCGCGATCTTCAACAGCGCCAACTTCTCGAGCATCGCCACCGACGCGAAGGGCGTCATCCAGATCTTCAACGTCGGCGCCGAGCGGATGCTGGGCTACACGGCCGCCGAGGTGATGAACAAGATCACGCCGGCCGACATCTCCGATCCGCAGGAAGTGATCGCGCGCGCCAAGGCGCTGAGCGTCGAGCTCGGCACGCCGATCACGCCGGGCTTCGAGGCGCTGGTGTTCAAGGCCTCGCGCGGGATCGAGGACATCTACGAGCTGACCTACATCCGCAAGGACGGGAGCCGCTTCCCGGCGGTGGTGTCGGTCACGGCGCTGCGCGACGCGCAGGACGCCATCATCGGCTATCTGCTGATCGGCACCGACAACACCGCGCGCAAGCAGGTCGAAGAGGAGCGGAAGAAGCTCGATCAGCGGCTGCGCGACCAGCACTTCTACACGCGCTCGCTCATCGAATCCAACATCGACGCCCTGATGACCACCGATCCGCGCGGCATCATCACCGACGTCAACAAGCAGACGGAGGCGCTGACCGGGTGCACGCGCGACGAGCTGATCGGCGCGCCGTTCAAGAACTACTTCACCGATCCGGGCCGGGCCGAGGCGGGCATCAACCGCGTGCTGAGCGAAGGCAAGGTCACCAACTACGAGCTCACCGCGCGCGCCCGGGACGGCACGCTCACCGTGGTGTCCTACAACGCGACCACCTTCCACGACCGCGACCGGCGCCTGCAGGGCGTGTTCGCCGCGGCGCGCGACATGACGGAGCTGAAGCGCTTCGAGCAGACGCTGCAGCAGAAGAACGTCGAGCTGGAAGACGCGAGCCGCATGAAGTCCGAGTTCCTCGCCAACATGTCGCACGAGCTGCGGACGCCGCTGAACGCCATCATCGGCTTCTCCGAGGTGCTCCGGGACGGCCTGATGGGCGAGATGACCGATCAGCAGCGCGGGTTCATCGGCGACATCTTCAGCAGCGGCAAGCATCTGCTCTCGCTGATCAACGACATCCTCGACCTGTCCAAGGTGGAAGCCGGCAAGATGACGCTCGACCTGGAGCCGGTGCAGGTGTCGTCGTTGTTCGTGAACAGCCTGTCGATCATCAGGGAGAAGGCCGCGGCCCGCCGCATCCGCCTGAGCATGGATGCCGCCGAGGAGCTGGGCTCGATTCAGGCGGACGCGCGCAAGGTCAAGCAGATCGTCTACAACCTGCTCTCCAACGCGGTCAAGTTCACCATCGAGGGCGGCCAGGTGACCCTGCGCGCCGGCCGCGTCCCGCGCGCCGAGGTCGGCCAGCTGTCCGGCGCCTGGACGGGCCGGAGCTTCCCGCTGGCCGACAACGAGTTCGCGGAGTTCCTCGAGATCAGCGTCACCGACAGCGGCATCGGCATCTCGCCGGAGGGGCTGGAGCAGCTGTTCAAGCCGTTCAGTCAGATCGACAGCGGCCTGGCGCGAAAGTTCGAGGGCACCGGGCTCGGGCTGGCCATGGTGAAGCTCCTCGCCGAGCTGCACGGCGGCGCGGTGGCGGTGGAGAGCGCCGTGGGCGAGGGCTCCTGCTTCACGGTCTGGCTGCCGCTCCGGGCGCCGGAGGAAGAGGCGCTCGACGCCGGCCAGAGCGCCGGCCGCTCCCAGCGTCGAGGCGCCGGCGGGAGCGCGCACCGCGCTGGTGGTGGAAGACGACTTCAAGTCCGCCGAGCTGATCCGCGTGCAGCTCGAGGCGGAGGGCTTCAAGGTGCTGCACGCCGCCTCCGCCGAGGCCGCGCTGGCGCTCGCGGTGCAGCAGCCGCTGGCGCTGATCACCCTGGACATCATGCTGCCCAACATGGACGGCTGGGAGTTCCTCAGCCGGCTCAAGCAGGTGCCGGACGCTGCGGCGCATCCCGGTCGTGATCATCTCGATCGTGGCGGATCGCAACAAGGGCTTCGCGCTCGGCGCCGCGGCGGTCATGCAGAAGCCGATCTCCCGGCAGGAGCTGTACGAGTCGCTCGTCGATCTGGGCCTGTTTCCGCTCGCGCAGGGCCAGACGCTCAAGGTCCTCGTGGTCGACGACGATCCCAAGGCGGTGGAGCTGATCGCCGTCCGCATCCTGGGCCTGGCCAGCACCGTGCTGCGCGCCTACGGCGGCCGCGAGGCGATCGAGGTCGCGCGGCGGGAGCTGCCGGACCTGATCGTGCTCGACCTGATGATGCCGGAGGTGAACGGCTTCGACGTGGTGGAGGCGCTCAAGCGAGCATCCCGACACGGCGCGCATTCCGATCCTGGTCGTCACCGCCAAGGAGATCACCGCCGAGGACCGCGCCAAGCTGAATGGCTACGTGACGACGATCATGGAGAAGGCCGAGTTCGACCGCGACCGCTTCACGGCCGAAGTCCGGCGGGCCATGTCGGGGCGCCACGTGGTCGCCTGACATGGCCAAGGTCCTGATCGTCGAGGACAACCCCGCCAACATGACGCTGGCGGTCTTCCTGCTGGAGTCGGCGGGCCATACCGTGCTCAGCGCGACGGATGCCGAGGCCGGGCTGACGCTGGCGCGCGACGAGCAACCCGACCTGATCCTGATGGACATCCAGCTTCCCGGCATGGACGGCCTCGAGGCCACGGCGCTGCTCAAGCGGGACGACGCGACGCGCGCCATTCCGGTGATCGCCCTCACCGCCCTGGCGATGAAGGGCGACGAGGAGCGCATTCGCGCCGCCGGCTGTGACGGCTACATCGCCAAGCCGATGCGCTACCAGGAATTTCTCGCGACCATCGCGGCTCAGCTGGCGCCGCGCATGAGCCCAGACGACCGCGACATCGCCGACCACCCGGCACGCATCCTGATCGTGGACGACGAACGCCACAACCGGCAGTTGCTGGAAGTCATGCTCGCGCCGGAAGGCTTCGTCCTCCTGACCGCTGCCAGCGGCGAGGAAGCGCTCGCCATGGTGGCGCAGCAACCGCCCGACCTCGATCCTGCTCGACATCATGATGCCGGGCATGGACGGCTACCAGGTGGCGGCCAGGATCAAGGGCAACCTCGCCACCAAGAACATTCCCGTCATCATGGTCACCGCCCTGGACGATCGCGAGGCCAGGATGCTCGGGCTGAGCGCCGGAGCCGAGGACTTTCTCACCAAGCCCGTGGATCGTGCCGAGCTGTGCGTGCGGGTGAGGAACCTGCTGCGCCTCAAGGCCTACGGCGACTACCACGACAAGTACAGCCAGATGCTCGAGAGCGAGGTGGGCTCGCGCACGGCCGACCTGGTCGAGAGCGAGCGTCTCTACCGGTTGACGTTCGACGCGGCGCCCGTCGGGATCGGACATCTCGGTCTCGGACGGCCAGTGGTTGCGAGTCAATCAGCGCCTGTGCGATCTCCTCGGATCGTCATGCGAGGAACTGCGAAGCGACGCCGTTCCGGCGCTCATGCGGTGCCGAAGACGCGACTGGTGAGGCCGAAGCATTCCGTCAGATGGCCGCGGGGACACTGGACCACCACGTGGTCGAAGAAAAGCGATACCAACGGCGCGACGGCAGTTCGGTCGTCGCCAGGGTCAGCCTGTCGGTGTACCGCGACGCCGAGGGCGCACGCCCGTCATTTCATCTGTGTCATCGAAGACATCACCGATCGTCAGCAGGCGGAGGCCGAGCTGCGAACGGCCAAGGACGCCGCTGAGGCCGCGAACCTGGCCAAGAGCGAGTTCCTGGCGAACATGAGTCACGAGATCCGGACGCCGATGAATGGTGTCATCGGGATGACCGATCTCGTGCTGGACACCGAGCTCACGTCCGAACAGCGCGAGCATCTCCGGGTCGTCAAATCGTCGGCCGCCGCGCTGTTGACTGTCATCAACGACGTCCTGGACTTCTCCAGGATAGAAGCGGGTAGGCTCGAGCTCGACCCGATCGACTTCAACCCGCGCGATGCCATCGGCGATTCGGCGAAGACGCTGGCATTCAGGGCTCACCAGAAGGGCCTCGAGCTCATCGTGGATATCGGGACGACCGTACCGCACACGTTGAAGGGCGACCCTGGACGCTTGCGCCAGGTTCTCATCAACCTGCTCGGGAATGCCATCAAGTTCACCGACCGGGGCGAGATCGTCCTTCGCGTGATGAACGAGGCGGCGACACCGTCAGACGTCGTCCTGCACTTCTCGGTCAGGGACACGGGCGTCGGCATTCCGCTCGATCGTCAAGAGAGCGTCTTCGAAGCGTTCACGCAGGCCGACGGCTCCGTGACGCGCACACATGGCGGCACCGGGCTTGGCCTCACCATCTCCTCACAACTCGTGCAACTGATGGGTGGGCGAGTCTGGGTCGAGAGTGAAGCCGGCAAGGGAAGCACCTTTCATTTCACCGCACGTTTCGCGCTGGTGGGGGCCCCTGGCGGCGCGACGGCAATCCCTGACGCGTTCATCTGCGCGACCTGCCCGTCCTCATCGTGGACGACAACGCCACGAACCGCCGCTTTCTCGAGGAGTCGGTCATCGGCTGGCGCATGGTTCCCACGTTGGCGGCAGGCAAGTCCGAAGCGCTCGCCGCGCTGCGCCTGGCGCTGGCATCGGGACGACCCTTCGGTCTCGTGCTGACCGATTTCCAGAAGCCCGATGCGGATGGCTTCACCCTGGCTACGGCCATCAAGAAAGATCCGTCAATCGCAGGCGCCACCATCGTGATGCTGACCTCCGCCGGCCAAAAAGGCGATGCCGTCCGGTGCCGGGAGTCGGGCATCGCCGCGTACCTCTCCAAGCCCGTCAAACGCTCTGATCTGCGTGACGCGATCCTGTCGGCGCTGGGTGTCCAGAGCACTCAGAGGGAGCGGCCGACGCTCGTGACGCGCCATTCCCTCCGCGAAGCGCGCCACACCGGGCGCATTCTCGTCGTCGAGGACAACCCCGTCAATCAGCTGGTGGCCAGGCGCGTGCTCGAGAAACGCGGGCACACGGTTGTGGTGGCGAACAACGGGCGGGAGGCGCTCGCGATTCTCGACGACCAGGCGACTCTCGAATTCGCCTGTGTGCTCATGGACATCCAGATGCCGGAAATGGACGGTCTGGAGTGCACCGCCGCCATTCGCGCCAGAGAACTGGTGACCGGGTGTCATCTCCCGATCGTGGCGATGACGGCTCAGGCGATGAGCGGTGATGCGACACGCTGCCTGGAGGCGGGCATGGACGCGTACCTGTCGAAGCCCATTCGACCCGACGAGCTCTTCGAACTGATTGACCACCATCTCGGTGCCTCGGACCTCTCCGTTACGCGCGCGTCCTCGTCGCAGCGCCGAGCCTGAGAGCTGGCGGCGCGATCCAGCAGGTCGACGTCGCGCCGATCCGGCGCGGCCTCGGAAGCCTGGGCCAGCGTTCGCGGCTCAGCTGCCGCGAACGTGAGCCCGCCACCTGACATCGGCCACAACTGGCGACCATCGGCCAGCCGCCCGGGCACCCGACCCATCCATGCCTCCACCCAAACTGGATCAGTGATGTGCTCGGCTGTCGGCCGCGGCCGCGCCGCAGCGACACCCCCCTTGCCTTGGACAAACCTCAGCGTGTGCTTTTCGGAACACTGTGATGCAAGCCGCTTCGATAGAGTGCAAGGTGCTGCCGCCGCGTCCGGCCTCGCGCGGCAGCCTTGCTCGCATTGCCCGGCGTGAACAGGTTGCCGGAGAAGCTCGCCGCCGACGTGGAGTCCCGTTACAGGAAGGCTGGCCATGGCGACCATTCTGATCGTTGACCACGTCTCGGCACACCGGGCATTCCTCGTCACGCCGCTGCGATGTCAGGGGCACCGGCTGCTCGAGGCGGCGAATGGGCGCGAGGGGCTCGCCGCCGTCCGCGCCCATCGTCCTGACCTGGTGATCACCGACGTGCTGATGCCGGTGATGGACGGCTTCGAGTTCCTCAAACAGCTTCGTCTCGACCCCGCGACCAGCGCGATTCCGGTGGTGGTCGCAACCGCGCACGATGGCGAACGCGAAGCGCGTGCTCTTGCGCTGTCGGGCGCCGTGGCCGACGTCCTGACGAAGCCTGCCGCGCCGGCGGAAGTACTGAAGATCGTCGGCCGCGTGCTGTCGAGCGAATCGGAGACAAGGGCGGCGCCAGACGACTCGGTGTCCGATCCCGACCGCGTTCGGTTGCTCGCCGACGAGCTCGCGGAGAAGGTCCGCGACCTGAACACCACCAACGCGCGCTTGAAATCGCTCATCGATCTCGGGTTGACCCTTGCGTCCGAGCGCGATTCCGATCGGCGGCTTCAAAGCGTGTGTGAGACCGCGCGCAACCTGTTCGGCGCGACGTATGCGACGCTTGGCATCGTCGACCTGGACGAGCGAACGGTGCGCCGTTTCGTCAGCTCTGGAATGGCCGCGGCGAACTGGATGCAGACCGGCGACTCGGTCCCGGGAATCCTCGGCACGGTGCTCGCCCGGCGGCGGACGCTGCGCGGCGTGAACCCTGGTGGCGATCCGGCCAGACTGCAGCTCCCGTCGCGGCATCCGAGTGTGCAGGCATTCCTTGCCGCACCCATCGCATCACCTGGCCACGTCTACGGTTGGATCTGTCTCGTCGGCAACGAGGGCCGCACCTTCACCGAGGACGACGAACATCTGGTCGCGGCGCTGTCGGGACAGGTCGGTCGCATTTACGAGCTCGAACATGAGGTGTCCGAGCGCAAACAGGTCGAGTCGGCACTACGCCATGAACGGGACCGGGCGCAGCGATACCTGGACACGGCCGACGTCATCCTGCTCGCCCTCGACATGGATGGACGCATCACGCTCATCAACCGCAAGGGCTGCGACCTCCTGGGGTGGACCGAACCCGAGTTGCTCGGGCGCCACGTGATCGAGACCTGTCTCCCGGACCGGATATGGGACGACAGCAGGCGCAAGTTGCGCGAGCTCCACACCGGCAATCTACCAATCGCCGAGGCCCCGATTCTCACCCGGTCGGGCGAGGAACGGCTGATCGAATGGCGCAACACCGTGCTGCGCGACGACGACGGACGCATCGTCGGCACCTTCAGTTCGGGCACCGACATCACCGAGCGGCAGCAGGCGGCAGAGGCCGTACGCACGGCGGAAGAGCGCATGCGGTTCGCGCTGCAGAGCGCGGACGTCGGGATCTGGGACATGGACTACACCACCGGCGAGTTCCGCTGGTCCGCCACCCTCGAGGCGCAGTACGGCTTGAAGCCCGGCACGTTTGGCGGAACCTTCGCGGCGTTCGTCGATCGGATTCATCCCGACGATCGGACGTCGGTCGTGGCCACGCTCGAGCAGGCCAGGAAGCGCGGCGACGATTTCTCGATCCAGAACCGGTCGATCTGGCCTGACGGCACCGTGCGGTGGCTGACCGGCGCGGGCCGCATGCACCTCGACGGGAACGGCACTCCGATGCGCGGCGTCGGGATCTCGCTGGACGTCACCGAGCGCCGCACGCTCGAAGAGCAGTACCAGCAGGCGCAGAAGATGGAAGCCATCGGGCGGCTCGCCGGCGGCGTCGCGCACGACTTCAACAATCTGCTGACCGTGATTCTCGGGTACTGCGACCTGGTACTGGACGATCTCGATCCCGACGATCCGCGCCAGATCGACATGGCGGAGATCAAGAGGGCGGGTGCGAGTGCCACGGGACTGACTCGCCAGCTGCTCGCCTTCAGCCGCAAGGAGATCATCGAGCCGACACTGCTCGACCTGAACGTGGTCGTGGCCGACATGCGGGCGATGCTCGGCCGCCTCATCGAAGAAGACGTGAAGGTCGTGCTGGGTCTCCAGACGGAGCTGGCGCTCGTGAAGGCCGACCGCGGGCAGGTCGAACAAATCGTCATGAACCTCGCGCTGAACGCGCGGGATGCCATGCCGAACGGCGGCACGTTGACCATCGCAACCGCCAACGTCGAGCTCGGCGAGCCATACGCGCGGACGCACCACGACGTCAGCCCGGTCCCTACGTGATGCTCGCGGTGACCGACACGGGCACCGGCATGACCACGCAGGTGCAGGCGCGCGTCTTCGAGCCGTTCTTCACCACCAAGGAAACCGGCGCCGGCACGGGGCTCGGCCTGGCGACGGTCTACGGCATCGCCGCCCGGAGCGGCGGAAGCGTCGTCGTCGAGAGCGAGGTCGGCAGGGGCACGTTGTTCAAGGTGTATTTCCCACGGGCGCGCGGCACGAAAACGGTCGTCAACGCGCCAGCGCTGGTGACGCGGCCGCGGGCCGGAGGGCAGACGGTGCTGGTCGTCGAGGATGCGGACGGGCTTCGCGAGCTGGCCCGGCGCCTCCTGCAGCGGCAGGGCTACACGGTCCTGGTCGCGGAGAATGCGGACGAAGCGCGCCGGCTGTTCGATCGGAACCCGTCGATCGACGTGCTGCTGACCGATGTCGTGATGCCGGGGACGAGCGGACCGGAGTTGGCCAGGCAGCTTCTCGAGCGACGGCCGACACTGAAGGCGATCTACATGTCCGGGTACACCAAGGAAGCGATCGTCCAGCACGGCGTCCTCGATCATACGATCGCGTTCCTGCACAAGCCCTTCACCTCTGAAACACTTGGACGCAAGATCCGCGAGGTGATCAACCGATAGCCGGCAGCCCCGCCTCCGTTATGATCGGGTTTCTGCCCCATGGACGATGAGGCGCTCGTCGCGGCGTTTGAAGCTGGCCACGAGCCGGCCGGCGGATTCCACCATCGCGAACACGTTCGCGTCGCCTGGTACTACCTTCAGCGTCACGCGCTGCCGGACGCCCTGGTTCGCTTCAGCACCGCTCTTCGCAGGTTCGCCGTGGCGCAGGGCAAGCCGGGCCTGTATCACGAGACCATCACCACGGCTTATCTGCTCCTGATCAATGAGAGGCTGGACGGCCCCGGACGCGGCATGGCGTGGGACGCGTTTGCCGATGGCAACCCGGACCTCCTCTCCTCTCAGCCTTCGGTGCTCGAGCGCTACTACCACAAAGAGACGCTGACCTCCGACCGGGCCCGGCGCACGTTCGTGCTGCCGGATCGCCTGGCCTCCGGCTGAGTCGGTACAATAGCCGCATGACTTCGATGCGGCGGACCACGCGATTCCTGCCACGCACCCTCGCAGCCTGCGTGTTGGCCATCCTGACACTCGGCCACTCTCCATCCAGGCAGCCAGCAACGCAGGAGCCTGAGCGCTATCAGCCACCTGCTGTTCCCCTCCCGCCGTCAGCCGAGCGCGCGTATCGCTCGCTCGCGCCACGAGTCGATGGACTCGCGGCGCTCGACACCGTTCGGTACATGGATCAGTTCTGGCGCATCGCCGGCAACCCCGGGTTCAACAGCTCCATCGACTACATCCGGGCGCGCCTCCTCGCGGCGGGGTTCGCCGAATCGCCGGACAAAGGACGCCCGTTCGTACGCGTCGAGGAATGGGGACAAACGCGCGGCTGGGACTATCAGGTCGGCACCGTGGCGTTCGCAGACGACGGCGAGGTGGTCCTGTCGCGCCTGAGGGACCGCGTATCCCTGTGTATCAACTCCTTCTCCACTCCCAAAGGCGGGCTCACTGCACGGCTCGTTGATGTCGGGGATGGAGGCCAGGCGGCCCAGTACGAGACTCTCGACGTGAAAGGCGCCGTGGTGCTCGGCGATGCGGATGCCGGGCGCCTCTGGCAGCTGGCCGTCAAGGCCCGCGGCGCCGTGGGCGTGATCTCGACCCGCGTCGCGCCCTACATCCGTCCGTCCGATCCGAAGCTCTTCACCTCGCCAGACCAGCAGGATGTGTTTCAGTGGGGGTCGGTACCCTACGACGCCGACGCGAAGGCGTTCGGCTTCAAGGCGAGCTGGCGCGCCGCCTCGCGCATGCGCGAGCGGCTCAGGAACGGGCCAGTCCAGATCAAGGTCGAAGTCGAGTCCACGTTCTACGACGCTCCCACCCGATCGCTCATCGCCGAGATCCCCGGGTCCGTCACGCCCGACGAGCGCATCGTGCTGGCGGCGCATGTCCAGGAGCCTGGCGCCAACGACGATGGGAGCGGGTGCGGGACGCTGCTCGCCGTGGCGGCCGCGCTTGCGGGAACAGCAGCGGGCCGCGGTCTGCAACCGCCCGGCCGGACAATCACGTTGCTCTGGATCGACGAGATACGCGGCAGCCGCCAATGGCTGACGGCGGATCCAGCCCGGGCCAAAGGCGTGCAGTACATGTTCGCGCTCGACATGACGGGCGAGGACACGGCGAAGACGGGGGGAACGTTCCTCATCGAGAAGCAGGCCGATCCGTCCGCGGTGTGGACGCGGCCCTCGGATCCGCATTCGGAATGGGGCGCGAGCGAGGTCAAGGCCGAGTCGCTCAAGGGAAGCCTGCTGAACGACGTGCACCTCGCCGTCAGCCTGCGGCGCGCAAAAGACACCAAGTGGGTCGTCCGGACGAATCCGTACGAAGGCGGAAGCGACCATACGGCGTTTGGCGATGCCGGCATCCCGTCGCTGCTCAACTGGCATTTCACGGATCGCTACTACCACACGAATCTCGACCGCCCCGACAAGACGAGCGCGCTCGAGATGGTCAACGTTGGTGTGGCCGTGGCGACGAGCGCGTGGTTCCTGGCGTCGGCGGACGAGCGGGACGCGAACGCGGTCGTCGATCTGCTGACGGCGTCCGCGGAGACGCGGCTCGCGCTCGAGCGGCGCCAGGGCGCAGCACTCGTGGCGGCCGCGGCAGACCGGGCGAAGGCCGAGCAGACGGAAGCCGCCGTGGTCGCAGCCTGGCAGCGATGGTACAAGGAGGCCTTGGGCAGCGTTCGCGCCCTCCCGGTCCGCGGGCCGTCAGCCGCGCTCGACGCCCGCGTCACTCAAGCGCAGGGGCGGCTTGATCAGGCTCGCTGAACGGAGGGCGAGGCCTATGAAATTCTGAATGCTGAGTGCTGAATGCTGACGTGAAGGTCGAAGGATTCAATCCCGAGGATCTCAGCCAGCTTCTGCTGCAGGATCCAGCGAGCGTGACCGACTTGACCGCACGGTTGTCCGGTCAACAGGACCCTGCTGGGTATGTGGCGCCAGTGGCGGAACAACGCTCAGATCCGCGGCAGCGTGACCTCCTGCTGCTTCAGGTACTTCCCCTTCTTGTCGGCGTACGAAATCTCGCAGGCCTCGTCGCTCTGGAAGAACAGCACCTGGGCGATACCTTCGTTCGCATAGATCTTCGCCGGCAGCGGCGTGGTGTTCGAGATCTCCAGGGTGGCGGTCCCTTCCCACTCCGGCTCGAAGGGTGTCACGTTCACGATGATTCCGCAGCGGGCGTACGTCGACTTGCCCAGGCAGACCGTCATCACGTCGCGGGGGATGCGGAAATACTCGATCGTCCGGGCGAGGGCAAACGAGTTCGGCGGCACGATGCACACGTCCGTCTTGAGGTCGACGAACGAGCGCGGGTCGAACTGCTTCGGATCGATCACCGTGTTGTTGATATTGGTGAAGATCTTGAACTCGTCCGCGACGCGGATGTCGTAGCCGTACGACGACAGGCCGTACGACACCACGCCGACCCGCACCTGCCGATCCTCGAAGGGCTCGATCATCCCATGCTCGAGCGCCATCTTCTTGATCCACCGGTCCGCTTTGATCGCCAATGAGCCTCCGTTATCGCCGCAGAAACGCCAGCAGGAGCGTGAGCAGCACGCTGGCCAGAATCGAGGTCACGATCGGGAAGTACAACGTCGTGTGACCCCGGCGGTAGGTGATGTCGCCGGGCAGCCGGCCGACCGGCACACCGAGCATCACGAGCAGCCCCGCGAAGGCGATGAGCAGGCCGACGACGACGAGCAGCTTACCCACGGTGTCGGCCTTACCGGCTCAAGTCGATCCCTGGAAAGATGTAGCCCAGCTCGAACGCTGCGGTCTCCGGCGCATCGGATCCGTGGGTCGCGTTGTGCTCGATCGACGTGCCGAACTCCTTCCGCAGCGTGCCGGCATCCGCCTTCGCCGGGTCGGTCGCGCCCATCAGCGTCCGCCACTTCGTGATCGCGTCCGGCGCCTCGAGCGCCAGCACGACGACGGGCCCCGACGACATGAATGTCGTCAGACTCGCGAAGAACGGACGCTCCCGGTGGACGGCGTAGAAGCCTTCGGCGTCCCGCTGCGACAGGTGCCGCAAGTCCATGGCCCGAATGCGGAATCCCGCTTCCTCGATGCGCTGGATGATGTGCCCGGTAGACCCGGCCGCGACGGCGTCTGGCTTGATGATGGCGAACGTGGTCTGCATATCCGGCTGATTATATCGAGAACGGAAAGCTCATCGCTACGAGAACACTCATCTCCGCTGTCCTCAGCGGGGGAAGGACTCCGTCGCTTCAGATGCTTTGCGCGGGTCGGGCGGGCGCCAGGACCTGTACAGGCGTGATCGCGGAGCTGCACAGCAAAAGCCACAGCCCGAGCAGTCCCCAGAAGTAGATGGACCCGATAACCTGAGCGTCGAGAAAGGTCCCGGTGACCCTGACGGCGTGCCCGGTTATTGGCCACACGCACGCGACGACGAGCAACCACGCCACGCGGGGGATGCGGCGATCGACGATCAACGCGGCGAGCGGCGGAGCGATGATCCACTCGTAGTAGACCCAGCCAAGCGGGGCCCACAGGAGTGCACCAGTCATCAGCAGCGCCCATGCCGCATCCGGATCGCTCTTGTGGGCCAGCCAGACGGTCGCGAGAATGCCGAGGCCCGAGCCGATCGATGCGACGATCTCCCCCGGCCACTCCAACATGACGCGCCCCACGTACCCCTGGAAGGACGCGTTGTGGAAGTGAGACGCCCAGGTCGGCCACTGCGCGGCTTCGACCCATTGGCCGAGCGCGGCTGGTCCGAACACAGCCGCACCGACGGCGAAGCTCGCCGCCCACAGGACGCCGCCCCACGCCGCGGCGCGCCACTGCCGCTCGAGCAACAGATACGGAAACACAATCAGGAGGAACGGCTTGACACTCGCCGCGACTCCAATCCACGCGGCCACTTCCCGCCAGCGGCCGAGACGGCGCGCGCGCCACGCCAGCGTGACGGGCACCGCAAGGAACAGCGAGATTTGTCCGAGCCACAACGTGACTCGACAGCGCCGCGCTGTTGAGCAGGATCGCGCTCGCCAGCATCATTGGCATCGCCGACCAACCGGGACGCAGCGTGCGGACCACAATCGCCGCCGACAGGAGGCCGGCCAGAATGCTGAGGGCTTCCCACAGCAACAAGCCCGGCCACAAGGCGAGTCGCGCGAAGGGCCAGACGAGCAGATGGACGTGCGGCGGGTTGAAATTGACCCCTTCGGTGACCCTCGGCGCGCCAACCCTGGGGAATGTCCCTGGTACATCGGCAGGCCATCGAGCCAGCGGTTCACCGCCGCGTGGAACATGGCGAAGTCAGACCAGTGGACCTGCCGTTCGAGACTTCGCTCCGTCAGATGGAGGATCGCCCACAGGGAGGCGGCCGCGCAAATCAGAATCACACCAAAACGCCACCAACGAGCACGGCGTTGGTGCGATGTCATCAGCGCAGGGACTCCATCACCTCGTCGAGCACCGCCTTGCCCGGCCGCACCCGGTCGAGAGGCAGGCTTGCCAGTGGCTCGTCGACCAGCCCCAGCATGCTGATGAAGTCTTCCTTGTCCGGCTCGACGTAGAGGACGCCCGTCGCGAACTCGCCGCGCCGCGCGGTCTCGTGCAGGAGCCGCAACGCGCTCATCTTGTCGGTCGGGTCGTAGTCTTCGGCAATTTTCTTCAGAAAGAGCTTCGACCCGTCGTGCATGTCGACGGCCTTGGTCGTGCCGGGGTCTGTACTCGACGCTGATGTCTTCGAAGAAGGGAACGAAACTGACCTCGCCGAGCACTTCGTCGTGGTCCTTGGCGTAGGCGTAGCTCTTGGTGGACCCTTCGTGGTCGTTGAAGGTGACGCACGGCGAGAGCACGTCAATCATGGACGTGCCGCGGTGGCTGAGCGCCGCCTTGAGGATCGACAGCAGCTGCTTCTTGTCTCCGGAGAACGACCGCGCGACGAACGACGCGCCGAGCTCGATTGCCAGCGCACATGTATCGATCGGCGGCAGCTCGTTGGCAATGCCGTTCTTGGCCTTCGAACCGAGGTCTGCCGTCGGCGAGAACTGCCCCTTCGTGAGCCCGTAGCAGCCGTTGTCTTCGATGATGTAGACGATTGGCAGGTTCCGGCGCATCAGGTGCACGAACTGCCCGATGCCGATCGCGCCCGTATCACCGTCGCCGCTCACGCCGATCGCCAGAAGCTTGCGATTGGCGAGCATGGCGCCGGTGCCGACAGACGGCATCCGGCCGTGCACGGTGTTGAAGCCGTGGGCCGCGCCGAGAAAGTACGCCGGGCTCTTGCTGGAGCAGCCAATCCCCGACAGCTTGATCACCTGCCTGGGATCGATGCCCATCTCGTAGAACGCTTCGACAATGCGCTCGGAAATCGCGTTGTGCCCGCACCCGGCACAGAGCGTCGTCTTGCTGCCGCGATAGGGCTGGACGTCGAGCCCGATTCGATTCGTCTTCTTTGGAGCGTCGGGTGTGGTGGTTGACATGGTGTTTCCTTGTTATCGTCAGGCTCCAGGCTTTAGGCGCTTGGCTTAGCAAAACCTTTCACTACAGTTTCCAGGGTTTGCCTAGAGCCTAGAGCCTAAAGCCTTTAGCCGCCTGTACTGACTACTCGCCACGGCCCGCCACGCCGGCGGCCATGATTTCACGATGGGGGTAGCCTACCGGCGTGACACCCTCCTGCCCGAGGATGTCGTCGGTGACCGAGCGCGCGTCAATCGGCAGACCGCTGAAATGGAGCACGCTGCGGAGCTTCGCGATGTGCTCGGCCGAAAGCTCGAGGCGAAGGAGCGACAGCATCTGCGCGTCGCGGTTCTGCTCGACCACGTAGATCCGGCTGTAGCGGTCGAGAAACGCGGTCAGCTCGTCGGTGAACGGATACGCGCGGAGCCGCAGATAGCCGGTCTTGATGTCCGCGTCGCGGTCTGAGCTGGTCGCGGCTCTCGTCGATGGCAAAATGGCTGCTGCCGAAGCCGATGATGCCTACCTCGGCGCCCGCCACATCCTGCACCACCGGCTTGGGGACATGCTTGCCGGGCGGTCTCGAACTTCCGCGCGAGCCGCTCCATGTTGTGCACGTAGTCGTCGGGCCGCTCGCTGTACTGCGCCTTTTCGTTGTGGCCGGATCCGCGGGTGAAATACGGCGGCATCTGACTCGCCAGGGACGGTTCGATACGCGATGCCGTCGCCGTCGACGTCCTTGTAGCGTCCCCACTCGCCGATCTGCTTGAGCATCTCGGCGTCGAGGCGCTTGCCGCGGTCGAACGGGCGGTCCGGATACTGGAACACCGGCGACATCCAGGTGTTCATGCCCAGGTCCAGGTCGCTCATCACGAAGACGATCGACTGGAAGCGCTCCGCGAGATCGAACGCGTCCATCGACATCACGTAGCACTCTTCGACGGTCGCCGGCAGGAGCATGATCTGCTTCGTGTCGCCGTGCGACAGCGTCGGCTGTCGACAGCAGGTCCCCCTGCGCGGTCCGCGTCGGGAGTCCGGTCGAGGGGCCGACGCGCTGGATGTCGAAGACGACCCCGGGCACCTCGGCGTAGTACGCCAACCCCGCGAACTCCCCCATCAGGGAAATACCGGGACCGGAAGTCGACGTCATCGCCCGTGCGCCCGCCCAGCCTGCGCCGAGAACCATCCCGATCGCGGCGATCTCGTCTTCCGCCTGCACGACCGCGTAGGTCGCCTTCCCAGTCTCGGGGTCCAGGCGGTATTTCTTGAGGTAGCCGATCAGCGTTTCCGGGAGCGACGACGAGGGTGTAATCGGATACCAGGCGACGACGGTGACGCCGGCCAT
This sequence comes from uncultured Acidobacteriota bacterium, assembly GCA_963771395.1. Classification (GTDB taxonomy): domain Bacteria; phylum Acidobacteriota; class Vicinamibacteria; order Vicinamibacterales; family 2-12-FULL-66-21; genus DATBJJ01. The sequence continues at coordinate 70,622 of CAVYTY010000028.1, forward strand.
CATGCAGCCGAGCGCCGCCGCGGCGTTCCCTTCGACGAGAATCATCCCCGCGGTCTTGTCGATCGGCTCGGCCCAGTACGGGATCGCGCTTGGGCAGGTGCTGTTCGGTATAGGCGAACCCGGCCTCGAGCGCGCTCATGTTCAGCTCGATCGCCTTCTGTTTCTTGCCCATCTGCCGCTTGAGCGCATGCTCCATCTGCGCCAGATCGATATTGAGCAGCTTCGCCAGCACCCCGTCGTAAATCATGTTCTTGACGAGACGCCGCAGCTTGGCGTCCTTGCAGACCTCCCCGACGATGCGGTCGAACGGCACCGGGTAGAAAACAAGGTCGGTCCGGAGCACGTCCAGCTTCAGCGGCTCGTCATACAGCACGGCGCTGCCGGCCTTGAGCGACAGGACGTCTTCTCTGGCGGTTTCCTGGTTCATCGCGACCAGGAAATCGACCTCTTTCCTGCGGGCGAGATATCCATCCCTGTTCGCACGGATGGTGTACCAGGTGGGAAGCCCCGCGATGTTCGACGGGAACATGTTCTTGCCCGAGACGGGCACGCCCATCTGGAAGAGGGAACGTAGCAAAACGAGGTTAGCGGTCTGACTGCCGGACCCGTTGACCGTGGCCACCTGGATGCTGAAGTCGTTGACGACGCGTGTGGCGACGGAAAGCGGGGCGGTTTCAGGGACCGCGACATCACTCAAGGACATGGAACTCCTTCGAGGCGAAGCGGCAGAACTGTAGGGCGAGGCAAATAATATATGATGTCGGAAATTATAGCATCGTATAGTCTTACGCGCGCAAGGACTCCTTGGCGGCGACGCCGATGTCGGCCGGGCTCTTGACGACCCGGACCCCGGCGGCCGTCAGCGCGGCCATTTTCTCGGCCGCCGTCCCCTTCCCGCCTGCAATGATGGCGCCTGCGTGGCCCATTCGGCGGCCTGGAGGGGCAGTCTGCCCCGCGATGAACCCGACCACCGGTTTCTTGAAGCTCTTCTCGATGTACGCGGCGGCCTCTTCCTCGGCGTTCCCGCCGATCTCCCCGATCAAAACCACCGCCTCGGTGGCGGGATCCTCGGCGAAGAGTGCCAGGGCATCAATAAAGGATGTCCCGATCAGCGGATCCCCTCCGATCCCGATGCACGTCGTCTGGCCGAGGCCCAGCCGGGTGAGCTGGTGGATCGCCTCGTAGGTCAGCGTGCCGCTCTTCGACACGATCCCGACGCGCCCCTCCTGGCAGATGTGGCCGGGGATGATGCCGGCCTTGGCCTGTCCGGCCGTGATCAGGCCCGGACAGTTCGGACCGATCAGGCGTGTCGTCGAGCCCCTGACGACCATGAGAACCCGCATCATGTCGAGCGTCGGAATGCCCTCCGTGATGCACACGGCGAGCGGCAGTGCCGCGTCGGCCGCTTCGAGGATCGCGTCCGCCGCAAACGGGGGCGGCACGAAAATCACCGTCGCGGTGGCGCCCGTCTCTCGCACCGCATCCGCCACGGTATCGAACACCGGCCATCCTTCGTGCGTGGTCCCACCCTTCCCGGGAGTGACACCGCCGACGACCTGCGTGCCATACGCCGCGGCCTGCTTCGCGTGAAACGTGCCCTCGCGCCCGGTGATGCCCTGGACGATGAGGCGGGTGTTCTTGTCGATTAATACAGCCATAGTTCGCTTGTCACTGTACCGAATCTCTCGCTTTGCGGCCTTCGCGATTGGCCCGTGGGCCCGTGGTGAACGAGCTATCTCCTCAGCGCGACCACTTTCGTGGCCGCTTCGTCCATCGTGTCGGCGGTCGTGAAGTTCAGGCCGCTGTCCCTGAGCATCTGCTTGCCGAGCTCGACGTTGGTCCCTTCCATCCGAATCACGATCGGCACGGGCACGCCGAGCTCCTTGACGGCAGCGATCACCCCTTCGGCCAGGATGTCGCAACGGAGGATGCCGCCAAAGATGTTGATGAGCACGGCCTTCACGCTCTTGTCCGACATCAGGATCTTGAACGCGTTACGGATCTGCTCGGCATTGGCGCCGCCGCCGACGTCGAGAAAGTTCGCCGGCTCCCCGCCCGCCAGCTTGATGATGTCCATCGTGGCCATGGCCAGCCCTGCGCCGTTGACCATGCACCCGATGGTGCCGTCGAGCTTGATGTAGTTCAGCGAAAACTTCGACGCCTCGAGCTCGAGCGGCGCTTCTTCGGCCGTGTCCCGCAGCGTCTTGAACTCGGGGTGGCGGTACAGCGCGTTGTCGTCGAAGTTCATCTTCGCATCGAGCGCCAGGAGGCTGCCGTCGTCGGTCACGATGAGGGGGTTGATCTCGACGAGCGTAGCGTCGGTGGCCTTGAACGTCTCGTAGAGGGCGTTCATCAACTTGCCGGCCTGCGCCACCTGCGGCCCCTTCAGCCCGAGCGCGAAGGCCAGCTTCCGCGTCTGGTACGCGGCCAGTCCGGCGCCTGGGTGGATGAACTCCTTGAAGATGCGCTCGGGAGTCTCGTGCGCGACTTTCTCGATGTCGACGCCACCCTCCTGACTCACCATCAGCACGGGCTTCTCCGACGCGCGATCGAGCACGATGCTCATGTAGAGCTCGCGCTTGATGCTGAGGCCCTGCTCCACGAGGACGCGCTCGACCACCTGGCCCTCCGGGCCGGTCTGGTGGGTGACGAGCCGCATGCCGATGATGTCGAGCGACGCTTTCTCCGCTCCATCCGGGCCCTTCACGACCTTGATGCCGCCGCCTTTGCCGCGGCCGCCGGCATGAATCTGGGCTTTGACGACTACGGTTCCGCCACCGAGACGGATGGCAACGGCCTTCGCATCGGCGGCGGTGAACACGACCTCGCCGAGCGGCACGGGCACGCCGTGCGCCGCGAGGATCGCCTTGGCCTGGTATTCGTGGATTTTCATGAAGCTTCTCGAATTCAGCCTTTACTTCAGCATTCAGCCTTTACTTCAGCATTCAGCATTCAGCATTCAGACTTTGATAACGTCCACCAGCTCTTTCACGGCCGCGGCGGACTTCTTCAGCGCCGCATCTTCTTCGGAAGTGAGCTTGATCTGAATGATCTGCTCGACGCCTCGGGCCCCGAGCTTGACGGGCACGCCGACGAAGAGGTCCTGGACACCGTCACTCTCCCTGGAGGAAGACCGAGCACGGCAGGATCTTCTTCTTGTCCTTCAGGATCACTTCCACCATTTCAGCCGCGGCTGAACCCGGTGCGTACCAGGCGCTCGTGCCGACGAGCTTGGTAATCTCCGCTCCGCCCTCGGCCGTCCGCTTGCAGATGGCGTCGATCCGCTCCTTCGACAAGAGATCAGTGATGGGAATGCCGGCAACGGTGGAATACCGTGGAAGCGGGACCATCGTGTCCCCGTGGCCGCCGAGCACGAACGCGTGGACGTTCTCCACCGACACGTTGAGCTCCATCGCGATGAAAGTCCGCATGCGGGCCGAATCGAGCACGCCGGCCATGCCGATTACGCGCTCGCGCGGGAAATGGCTGAGGCGGTAGACGGCCTGCGCCATGGCGTCGAGCGGGTTCGCCACGGGCACGATGATCGTCTTCGGCGAGTGTTTGACGATCTGCTCGGTGACCGACTGCATGATCTTGTAGTTGACGTTCAGCAGGTCGTCGCGGCTCATGCCGGGCTTGCGGGGCATCCCCGACGTGATGACGACGACGTCCGAGTCAGCCGTAGCCTTCCAGCCCTCCTCATTCGCGCCGTAGCCGACGACGCGGGAATCGGATCCTTCGATCGGACAGGCCTCGAGCATGTCGAGCCCGACGCCCGCCGCTTTCTGATCCGCGACGTCGATGATTACGACGTCGGCCAGCTCCTTGTCCGCAATCGCCCGCGCGACCGTCGCGCCCACCGCGCCGGCGCCGCCCACCACTGTGACTTTTCTATTCATCTACCTAGCCTCTGGGGAACATTCGGCAATGCTGAATGCTGAATGCTGAATGCTGAAGTAAAGGCTGAAATTCAGAATTCACTTCAGCATTCAGCATTCAGAATTCAGCATTACAGATTAGCAATCATGGCGTCGGCGAACTCGGATGTCTTGAGCTCGGTGGCGCCCGCCATCAGGCGCGCGAAGTCGTAGGTCACGTGCTTGGCGGCGATGGCGCCGTCCATGCCCTTCACGATGAGATCGGCGGCCTCGGTCCACCCGAGGTATCGCAGCATCATCTCGCCCGACAGGATCACGGAGCCAGGGTTGACCTTGTCCTGGTCGGCGTACTTCGGCGCCGTGCCGTGCGTGGCTTCGAACACGGCGTGACCGGTCACATAGTTGATGTTGCCGCCCGGGGCGATGCCGATGCCGCCCACCTGGGCGGCCAGCGCGTCGGACAGGTAGTCACCGTTGAGGTTCGGCGTCGCGATGACGTCGAACTCGTCGGGACGCGTCAGCACCTGCTGCAAGGTGATGTCGGCGATCGCGTCTTTGATGACGATGCCGGCGCCGGGCTTGCCAGCGGGAATCCGGCACCACGGGCCGCCGTCGATCTCCTCGGCGCCAAAGAACGTCTTCGCGACGTCATAACCCCAGTCACGGAAGGCGCCCTCCGTGTATTTCATGATGTTGCCCTTGTGCACCAGCGTGACGTTCCTGCGCTTGGCGGAGATGGCGTAGCTGATGGCGCTGTGAATGAGGCGCTCGCTTCCGAGCCGGCTGATCGGCTTCAGTCCGACGCCGACCTCCACGCCAACCTCGCGGCGGGGCGCGCCAATGCCTTCGAGCTGGGTCTGCCACTCCTCTGCCGCCAGCGCGGTGCCAAAGCGAATCTTCTTGAACTCCTTCGGAAACTCCCTGGCGAAGAAGTCGAGGATCTTCTGCGCCTCGGGCGTCCCGGGGGCGTACTCGATCCCGGCGTAGATGTCTTCCGTGTTCTCGCGAAAGATCACCATGTCCACCTTCTCCGGATGCTTCACCGGCGAAGGCACGCCCTTGTACCAACGGACAGGGCGGAGGCAGACGTAGAGGTCGAGCATCTGGCGCAGCGCGACGTTCAGGGAACGAATGCCGCCGCCCACGGGCGTCGTCAGCGGTCCCTTGATGCCGACGAGATAATGGCGAAAGGCGTCGACGGTGTCGTCGGGCAGCCAGGTGTTGAACTGCTTGAAGCTCTTCTCTCCGGCAAAGACCTCGAACCAGGCGATTTTTTTCCTGCCGCCGTAAGCCTTTTCCACAACGGCGTCGAGAACACGCACGCTCGCGCGCCAGATATCAGGCCCGGTGCCATCCCCTTCGATGAACGGAATGATAGGATCGTCAGGAACACTGAGGCGGCCGTCCTTCTTCGTGATGGCTGTCCCTGTGGTCGGCGGTTTGAGATTCGAAAAAGTCGGCATGGTCGGATTAGGTCACATCACCAGCGCGATGTCACAGGATCTTCACAGAAACTGTGGAAAACGTTGTGGAAAAGGTCTCGATCCTGTCGAAACACCCAATGAATCCGCCGGTAGCAGCGGTTTGCACCATCGTAGTGCGAGAGATCTCTTTCGCGCCCGAATCAGAACGGCACATTATATCTGAAGGGTCATATTCCTCTCCTCATGCACATCGTCATTGCCGATCAATTGCCATCTTCCGCAGTCGAATTGCTGTCGTCGGTGCCAGGCTGGTCCGTGGACGCGCGCGCCGGACGTTCGCCCGATGTTCTGGGTCCGGATCTAGCCGAGGCCGACGCGCTCGTCGTCCGCAGCGCGACCAAGGTTGACGAGCGGCTCCTCGCGGCGGCACCCAAACTTCGGGTGATTGCCCGCGCGGGAACCGGTATCGACAACGTGGATCTCGCCGCCGCGAGCGCTCGCGGGATTCTGGTCATGAACGCACCCGGCGGCAACAGCGTCAGCGTCGCCGAACACGCGCTCGCACTGATGCTGTCGCTCGCGCGGTCTGTACCGACCGCCGACGCCACGATGAAGCGGGGCGTCTGGGACAAGAAAAAGCTGAACGGCGCGGAGCTGCGAGGGAAAACGCTCGGGCTCTGCGGGCTCGGGAGAATCGGCCAGGAAGTCGCCGCGCGCGCCCGCGCGTTCGGCATGGATATTGTCGCCCACGACCCGTTCATTTCCGAGACCGTCGCGGCGTCGCTCGGCATCCAGCTGCTCACCCTCGACGACATGTGCGAGGTCGCCGACTACATCAGCCTCCACATTCCGGCGACGACCGAGACCCGGCACCTGTTCGATCGCGCGCGCCTGGCGAAGTGCAAGCGTGGCATGCGGATCGTCAACACGGCGCGCGGCGAGCTCATTGATGAGACGGCGCTCGCCGACGCCATCGAATCGGGGCACGTCGCGGGCGCGGCCCTGGACGTCTTCGAAGTCGAGCCGCCCAAGGACTGGCGGCTCGCGCAGCTGCCGCAAGTCGTCGCCACACCGCACATCGCCGCGTCGACAGCCGAGGCACAGGAGCTCGTCGGACTCGAAACCGCGGCTGCGGTCCGCGACTATCTGACGCAGGGAGTGATCCGGAACGCGGTGAACTTCCCGGCGATCGCGGCAGACGAGATGCTTCGCCTCCAGCCCTATCTCACGCTGGCCGAGCAACTCGGCGCCCTCGTCGTCCAGCTTGCCGACGGCCGGACCAAGGGGATCAGCGTCCGGCTCTATGGCCCCCTGGTCGGCTCGAACAGCGGCCTCATCGTGAGCGCGGCGGTCAACGGACTGCTTCGACCGCTCCTCTCGTCGACGGTCACGATCGTCAATGCCCGCGACGTCGCCAAAGAGCGCGGTATCGAGATCGTGGAGTCTCACAGTTCGCGGGCCCGGAACTTCGCCAACATCATCTCTGTCAAGGTCCATACGAGCGCCGGCGAACGGTGGCTGGAGGGCACGGTGTTCGAGCCTGCGCGGCCGCGCCTCACGCTGCTCGACGGCATCGAAGTGGAAGCACCGCTCGAAGGCACGCTGCTCGTCATCAAGAACGCCGACCAGCCGGGCGTCATCGGCCAGATCGGATCGATCCTCGGCCGGCACTCCGTGAACATCGCCAATTTCGCCCTGGGGCGCGACGAGGCTGGCGCCGTCGGCGTCGTCAAGGTGGATGCGACGCCCGATGATGCGGGGCTGGCGAACGCGCTTCCCGAGATCCGCGCTGCCGCGGCGGTGAAGGAAGCGAAAGTGGCGAGGGTTTCCTAGTCGCGCAGCGCGAGCCGGCGGACGGTTCCGGACAGAAGATCGTTGAGCTCGACTGCGTCGGCGAGGACGGTCCCGACGCGATAGCGAGCGGCGATCGTCTCGCCTTCTTTCACGAGGAACAGCTCCCCACTGAGCGCCGAGACGATCGCGGTTCGCACGATGCCTTTTGGCGACTCGCTCTCAGCTACACCGATGAGCTCGATCGCGGGCTCGAGCGGCGGGCCAAGGAGCGCCGGCGTGTCGGTTTCTACGCGAGCGGGCGCCTCGCGCCGCTCGCGTGACACCCGCGTCGCGAAGGTGAAAGGGTTGCGGAACGGTTCCTGCGGCGCAGGTGCCGCGGCGAGACGAGTCTTCAACCGCATCGTCTGCGCCTGGATTTCCGCCGCGAGCTCGGTCGTGCCAATCGTGTCGACCGGCCGTGACGGGCTCGGGCCCGTCAGGTGCCTGGCGTTTGAGGCCGCCGGCGGCCGAGAGCCACGCCAGCAACAGCAACGCGCCGCCACAGTAGCCCGCCGCCCGTTTCGCACTCATGACATGTTGGGGGTGACTGAGTCGCATGGTACCACAGACGGGCGGCGCTGAGCCCCACTGCGGCATGTCAAGGTCGCCCGACTCTGTCAGCATTCATCAACTGCCCAGCGCTGCGGCCTCGCTCGGGCCGCAGGCGCTGCTCATCTGCTCTGTCTGTGTCGTCGCTCCGGGTACTCCTCCGTGCGCCTCCGTCTTCTATCTCCTGTCTCCTATCTCCTAGCTCCTGTCTTTCATCTACCTGTGTTAATATTTGTCGTGCCCCCTGTTTCGTCCCCCGGGCTCACGTCAGATTCATACCTTCGCACCACTATCGTCGTCATTCCCGCCCGCTATCACTCGACCCGGCTTCCCGGCAAAGCGCTGGCGGACATCGGCGGCCGTCCGATGATCGAGCACGTGTACCGCCGCGCGAGCGAGGCACGCTCGGTTGCGGCCGTGATCGTCGCGACCGATGACGAGCGCATCGCGGATGCGGTGCGGGCGTTCGGCGGCGACGTGCGGATGACATCAGCCAGTCACCTCAGCGGGACGGATCGGCTCGCCGAGGTCGCACACACGATCGACTGCGATCTCATCGTCAACGTCCAGGGCGACGAACCGCTCATCGAGCCGGCGATGATCGACGAAGCGGTGGCGCCGTTTGCCTCCGAGCCCGAGCTGCGCATGAGCACGCTGCGGCGGCGCCTCGAGGACCCGGCGGATTTCAGCAACCCGAACGTCACCAAAGTCGTCGTCGATCGCGACGGCTACGCGCTGTATTTCTCGCGTGCGCCGATTCCTTACGTGCGCGAGCACAGCCCCGCCGCACCGGCCTGGCGGCACGTCGGGCTCTACGTCTATCGGCGCGAGTGCCTGCTCCTGCTGGCAAGCCTCCCGCCGACCGTACTCGAACAATCCGAGGCGCTCGAACAACTCCGCGCGCTCGAGCACGGCATCAGAATCAAAGCCATCGAAACACACTTCGACTCGGTCGGAGTGGATACCCCGGACGACCTCGAGCGCGTTCGGACACTCAGGAGCGACGTTATCGTGAATCCGGAATCTCAGCCCGCCAGGCCCGTGAAATACATTCTCGTAACCGGCGGCGTCGTGTCGTCGCTCGGCAAGGGTCTCGCCGCGGCCTCGATCGGCGCGCTGCTCGAGGGACATGGGTACAAGGTAGCCCTTCAGAAATTCGACCCCTACATCAACGTCGACCCGGGGACGATGAGCCCCTACCAGCACGGCGAGGTCTACGTCACTGACGACGGTGCCGAGACGGACCTCGACCTGGGGCACTACGAACGGTTCACCAATCAGGTCACGAGCCGTTACAACAACTGGACCACGGGGAAGATCTACCTCTCGGTCATCCAGAAGGAACGACGAGGCGATTACCTCGGCCGCACGGTCCAGGTCATCCCTCACATCACCAACGAGATCAAGGACAGCATCCGCGCCGTCGCGCGGAACGTCGATATCGTGCTCGTCGAGATCGGCGGCACCGTGGGCGACATCGAGAGCCAGCCGTTCCTCGAGGCGATCCGCCAGCTCAGGCAGGATGTCGGCCGCGAGAACACGCTGTATGTTCACCTCACGCTCGTGCCGTTCATCGGCGCGGCCGGCGAGCTCAAGACGAAGCCGACGCAGCACAGCGTCCGCGATCTGCGTTCGATCGGCATCCAGCCCGACATCCTGCTCTGCCGGACCGATCGGTTCCTCGATCAGGATCTCAAGCGCAAGATCGCGCTCTTCTGCGACGTCGATGAAGAGGCCGTCATCACGGCGAAGGACGTCGCGAGCATCTACGAGGTGCCGCTCGTCCTGGCGGCGGAAGGTCTCGATCGCATCGTGCTCGACCGTCTCCATCTGCCGAGGACCGAAGCGCGGATGGACGCGTGGGTCGATCTCGTGGATCGCATCCGGCACCCGACCGCCGAGGTCACGATCCACGTCGTCGGCAAGTACGTCGGTTACGAAGATTCGTACAAGAGCCTCAACGAGGCGCTCTATCACGGCGGCTTCAAGCACCGGCTGCGCGTCAATATCAAGTGGGTCGAAGCCGAGGCGCTCGAACAGCCCGGCGGCGAGCAGTTGCTCGACGGCGCCCACGGCATCCTCGTGCCGGGGGGCTTCGGCGACCGGGGCACCCGCGGGATGATGCGGGCGGCCGAGATTGCCAGGGAGCGCAACATCCCCTACTTCGGGATCTGCTACGGATTCCAGTGGGCCGCCGTCGAGTACGCGCGGCACGTAGCCGGACTGGCGGACGCCGATTCGACCGAGTGCAGCCCCGACACGCCGATCAAGCTGATCTACAAGCTGCGGGATCTGCTCGGCGTCGACGACCTCGGCGGCACGATGCGGCTGGGCACCTACCCGTGCGCGCTCAAGGCCGGCTCGAAATCGCGCGAGCTCTATGGCGAGGACGTCATTCATGAGCGGCACCGCCACCGGTACGAGTTCAACTGCCTCTACGAGAAGGCGCTCACCGAGAGCGGGCTCGAGATCACGGGACAATCGCTCGACGGCAAGTTCGTCGAGATCGTCGAGCTCCCGGCGCATCCGTGGTACGTCGCCGTGCAGTTCCACCCGGAGTTCAAGTCCAAGCCGCTCAGGCCACATCCCCTGTTCGCCGGATTCGTCGAAGCCAGCCACGTCCATGCTCGCGCGGCGCAGACAGACCCGGCAGCCACCGTGGTAGGTTAGGGCGCGTGCAGCCGATTCAGTTTGCCGGGCTCTCGGTGGGCGGCGGCGGTCCGCTGCTGCTCATCGCGGGTCCGTGCGTCATCGAAGGCGAGTCCCATGCGATCGACCTGGCGATCGCGATCCGGGACATCGCGCGCCGCGCGGGAGTCCCGTACGTCTTCAAGGCGTCGTACGACAAGGCCAACCGCACGTCGGGACGATCCTTCCGCGGGCCCGGCCTCGAAGAGGGCCTGCGGATTCTCTCGCGTGTGCGGGAACGGGCGAACGTGCCCATCCTGACAGACATCCACGAGGCGTCGCACGCTGCACCGGTGGCCGAGGTCGCCGACGTGCTGCAGATTCCCGCGTTCCTCTCCCGTCAGACCGACCTGCTCGAAGCCGCGGCGCGGACCAACCGGGTCGTCAACCTGAAGAAGGGACAGTTCCTCGCACCGACGGACATCCGGCACGCGATTGACAAGATCTCCACCGCCGGGAACGATCGGGTCATCGTGACCGAGCGCGGATTCACGTTCGGCTACCACAACCTCGTGGTCGACATGCGCGCCTTCCCCATCATGCGGGCGTTCGGCTATCCGGTCGTGTACGACGTGACGCACAGCCTCCAGCTCCCGGGCGCGGGCGACGGCGTCACCGCCGGCCAGGCCGAGTTCATCGAGCCGCTGGCATCAGCCGGCGTCGCCGCGGGCGTCGACGGGGTGTTCCTCGAGGTACACGAGCAGCCCGCGAAGGCCCGAAGCGATGCGCAGAACGCGCTCCGGCTCGATCTGCTCGAACCCCTGCTCGAGCGGCTCATTCGAATCCACGCGATCGAGCGGCCGGCTGCGCTGCAGGACAAGGGCACTTCCGCCTGAAGGCGGAAGCCACAGCGTGCGGCGGGTACGGGTACCGTGGCGCAGCCAACAGCACGGGAGTGCAGCGGACATGAGCGTCGGGAGCATTCGACATGAGCACAGGGGGCAGCAGACATGAGCACTGACACCGCGTCCGCGCTCGATCTCGCGAGGAAAGTGCTCCGCATCGAGGCGGCCGCGATCCTGGGGCTCGTCGACCGCATCAACGGCGATTTCGAACGCGCGGTGCAGCTCCTCTTCGACTGCCGCGGCCGCGTCATCGTCACCGGCATGGGCAAGTCCGGCATCATCTGCCGGAAGATCGCCGCCACGTTGTCGAGCACCGGCACGGCGGCGTGGTTCCTGCACCCCGCCGAGGCCACGCACGGCGATCTCGGCGCCATTCGGGATGACGACGTGGTCATCGCCCTCTCGTACAGCGGCGAGACCGAGGAGCTGCTGCGGCTGCTCGAATCGATCCGGCGCCTCGGCGCGCGGCTGATCGCGCTCACCGGCGATCCGGCCTCCACGCTCGCCAAAGCGGCCGACGTGACGCTCGACTGCTCCATCGCCAAGGAAGCGTGCCCGATGAACCTCGTGCCGACCGCGAGCACGACCGCCGCCCTCGCGATGGGCGACGCGCTCGCGATGACGCTCCTCGTCCGCAAGGGTTTTCGCGAGGATCAGTTCGCGTCGCTCCATCCGGGCGGCAAGCTCGGACGCCGGCTGATGCAGGTCGAGAACGTCATGCACAGCGGCGCCGCGGCGCCTGTCGTGCAGACGACCACGCCGATGCCGGACGTCTTCCACGAGATGTCGAGCAAGCGCCTCGGCATGACCGCGGTGACCGACGCCGATGGCCGGCTCGTCGGCGTCTTCACCGACGGCGACCTGCGCCGGCTCATGAGTCGCACGGCGAATGTCCTGGTCCTCACCGCCGGCGAGGCCATGACGCCGAACCCGATCACGATTCGCCGCGAGCTCCTGGCGGTCGAAGCGCTCAAGATCATGGAGACGCACCGCATCACCTCGGTGATCGTCACCGACAGCGACGGCGCCGTCGACGGCGTGGTCCACCTCCACGACCTCTGGCGGCTGCAGATGTTCTGAGCGGCCCGGATGATGTCATCTTCAGGCCAAAGCCTCACGCATCCGGCTCCTGCTCTTCGACGTCGACGGCGTACTCACGACCGGCGAGGTCGTCATGCACGCGGATGGTTCCGAATCCAAGGGATTCCACATCCGCGACGGCGCCGCCATCGTCTGGGCGCAGCGCGCCGGGCTCACCGTCGGCCTGCTCTCCGCGCGCTCGTCTGGCGCCACGGCGCACCGCGCCGCTCAACTCGCTGTGCGCATCGTCCAGCAGGGAGTGAAGAGCAAGCTCACGGCGTACGAGCAGATCATCCGCGACGCTCGCCTGGAGGACGCCGACGTCGCGTACATGGGCGACGACCTGCTCGATCTGCAGGTGCTGGCGCGTGTCGGGTTGTCTGCCGCGCCCGCCGATGCCGCACCCGAGGTGCGCGAGCGGGTGGACTGGGTCAGCGCCGCCGTCGCCGGGCGCGGCGCGGTGCGCGAGCTGGTCGAACTGGTACTCCGCGCGCAGGAGCGATGGGACGAGGTGCTGCGCCACCATCTCCCGCAGCCGTGATGGACAGTTACGTCGTACTCCTGACGGCGCTCATCGCGCTGCTCGCGGGCCTGGCGATCGGAAAAGCATGGGAGCGCTACAAGCTTCGCGACGGCCGGTGGATCGATCGGCGGCGCGCGCGCGAATCCCCGCACTACATGCTCGGCCTCAACTTCCTGGTCACGAACCAGACCGAGCCGGCGATCGACGAGCTGACGCGCGCCTCGGCGGCCGCCGGCGATCCGCTCGAGATCCAGCTGATTCTCGGCAACCTGTACCGGGAGAAGGGCCAGGTCGGACGGGCCATCCAGGAGCACCAGAAACTGCTCCAGCGGCCCGACCTGCGCAAGCTCGAGCACGCCAACGTGCTGCTCTGTCTCGGTCTCGACTACAAGCAGGGCGGATTCGTCGACCGCGCGCTCGAGGCGTTCACGGAAGTGCTGCGCCTCGACCCGGACAACCAGCACGCCTTGTCCAACCTCGAGAAGCTGTACGAAGAGCAGCACCAGTGGGCCGAGGCGTACGCGACGCGGCACAAGCTCGCGCGGCACGACACCGGCACGTCACATGCGCGCCATCAGGAGATCCTGGCGTTCCTCGAGAACGAGCTGGGCCTCGACGCGCTGAAGCGGATGGACTACGCCGACGCCGCGCGGCGCTTCGATGCGGCCATCGACCTCGACGACCGCACCGTGCCCGCGTACCTCAATCTTGGCGACGTGCGTTTCTATCAGGGCGACGCCGCGGGCGCGATCGCAGGCGTGGGAGCGCCTGATCGACAAGTCCCCCGAACGCGCGTACCTGGTGTTCGCCCGTCTCGAGGGCGCGTACCCGAAAGCGAACGGCGCGGGCCGCTTTCCCGGCCTGTGCCGCCGCCTGATCGAAGCCAACCCGCAGGACTGGCGCGCCCGGCTGGCACTGGCCCGGCACCTGTCGTCACACGACGCGGCGCCCGGAAGCCCTCGAAATCCTGTTCGAAGCGCTCGTGCACAACCCCCACGCGCTCGCGCTCCATCAGGCGATCTGGCACACGCTCTCCACGCTCCACCTGCCGCAGGACGCTTGTCACCCGCTACATCGACCTCACCCGCGACGCCGTCTTCTACCTCGATCCGCACATCTGCATCCGCTGCCGCTACCGCAGCACGGAGCTGCTCTGGCAATGCCCGCAGTGCCACGAGTGGAACACGTTTATCGAGGAGAGGATTGCGCCGGCCAAAGAAAGTTTGAAGTCTGACGTTTGAAGTCTGAAGTGTGGAAGCTTGAAGGGGGAAGTTGAAAGTAGAAGTTCGAAGAAGTCTGAAGTGGGAAGTGGGAAGTGGGAAGTGGGAAGTGGGAAGTGGGAAGTGGGAAGTGGGAAGTGGTACGCAGAAATCAGCTCCTCCGAGCCAAGTCACCGTTGCAGATACTCCACACATTTCTCGCCCCCAGCCACATTTCATACGGAAACCTCGTCGGCATGCTGTCTGCTCCTTGTCAAGCGTGCCAAAGCCCTGGAATCTGTTCGAACGGACCGCCCAGTTCGCCGAGGAAATCTGCCGGTTCTGCGAGAAGCTGCCAGGCAGGCCAGAGTCTCAGGAGGTAGCCTCCCAACTTCGCCGAGCAGCGAGAAGCGTGGCGAGCAACTACCGAGCGGCGAGGCGGGGGCGATCCGATGTTGACTTCATCGCCAAGATAGGCATCGTCATCGAAGAGGCCGACGAGTCGATGTATTGGCTGCAGCACCTGGCGGGTACAGCGATCGTCAGTTCGAATGAGGCCGAACCGCTACGTCGGGAAGCCAATGAACTGGTCGCCATCTTCACGGCTGCACACAAGACCGCCAAGGCCAACCTCGAGGCCAGGAAGAGGCGGAAAAGTAAACGTGGAAGAAAGCCCGGGCCGCAGGTCGAGTAGGCGTTCGCGCAGCCAATCCGCGGAGGACTCGGACTTCGAACTTCCGAACTTCACACTTCGAACTTCACACTTCGAACTTCACACTTCGAACTTCACACTTCGAACTTCAGACTCACACTTCACACTTCTTCGAACTTCTACTTCCCACTTCTCACTTCAGACTTCCACACTTCAGACTTCAAACGTCAGACTTCAAACTTTCATAGACACTGAGCCACCGCCCTATCCGTTTCCCCGAACCCCACATCCGTTCGAATCACGACGTGGGCGCGAGCGACTTTCTCATCTATCGGCCATTGCGCGTCGAGGCGGGCGCGGGCGGCCTCCTCGGTGAGGCCGTCGCGCACCGTGAGGCGGCGCAGCTGTTCGGCGGGCGGGCAGGCGCACACGATGACGACTTCGAACTCGTGCTGGTGGCCGGTCTCGAAGAGGAGCGGGATGTCGGCGATGGCGACGCGCGTGCCGGCGCGGGAGGTTCGCGAACCACTCGCCGATCCGGCGATAGACCTCGGGATGGATGATCGCTTCGAGGTCGGCTCGGGCAGTGCGGTCGCTGAAAACGAGGCGGCCCAGGGCCGGCCGGTCGAGGCTGCCGTCCGGCTGGACGAAGCCGGCGCCAAATCGCTCCACCACGCGGGCCAGCCCTTCCGTGCCAGGCGCGACCGCCTCACGGGCGAGACGATCGGCGTCGACGACCGCGGCGCCCGCGAGCGCCAAACCGCGCGAGGCAATACGACTTTCCTGTCGCGATGCCGCCGGTCAGAGCCGCGCGGCGCATCGTCACACGGCAACGGTGCGGGTGGCCGCGGCTTTCAGCGTGTTCCTGAGGAGGACGGCGATCGTCAGGGGACCGACGCCGCCAGGAACGGGCGTGAGCGACCCGGCGACCTCCGCAACCTGGGGATGCACATCGCCGACGACGACTGCTCCGCGCCGCTCGAAATCGGCGCGGCGCGTGCGAGCCCGCGTCGAACAGATCGCGCACCGTCGAGGGATCGGTCACGCGGTTGATCCCGACGTCGATGACCGTCGCGCCGGGCTTGACGAACGACGGCGTCACGAAGCCCGCCCGCCCGATCGCGGCCACCAGGATGTCGGCCTCGCGGGCGACCGCGGCAAGGTCAGGGAGTCTTCGAATGGCAGATCGTCACCGTCGCGTCGCGCTGCAGGAGCAGCATGCCATGGGCTTGCCGACGATCTCGCTGCGGCCGATGACGACCGCGCGCGAGCGCGCGATCGCGATGCCGTAGTGCTCGAGCATGACCATCACGCCTGACGGCGTGCACGGGACAAGGTGCGGGCGGCCCTGCACGAGACGTCCGACATTGATCAGGGTGGAACCCGTCGACGTCCTTCGCCGGATCGATCGCGTCGAACACGCGCTGCGCGGCGTGCTTCCCCATCGCCTCGGGCAACGGCGCCTGCACCAGGATCCCGTCGTGCTCTTCGCTTGCGTTCAGCCGCGCGACGAGCGCCAGCAGATCGTCGAGACTCGCGGTGGCGGGCAGCCGCTGGAGGTCGACCCACAACCCGGTCTCGGCGCCGGCCTTGACCTTGTTGCGGACGTAAATCTCGGAGGACGGGTCGTCCCCGACAAGGACAATCCCGAGCCCCGGAGGCCGCCCGGCCGACGCCGTGAACCTCCGGACGTCGGGAAGAACGGCCTCTCGAATCGCAGAGGCCACGGCGTGGCCGTCGAGCAGGCGAGCGCTCACGTTCCTACTTCTTCGACGAGGACCGCCCGAGCACGAAGCCGAGGACGACGGCGACGAGGCCGACCGCCAGAATCTTCAGGCCGAAGGCATCGGCGATCTCCGGGGTGATGTGGAGACCGAACCAGCTTGTCCAGCACGGCGTCGAGCTCGTGCCACTTCGCGAGCTCTTCGGTCGTCACGACCCCACGCCGTCATCAGGCCCAGCAGCGCGATGCAGAACCCGTTGAACACGAGCATGTAGCCGCTCATCTTGAGGAAGTTGGACAGGTTCTCGAGGCCCGATCGCGCCGCGGCTTCCGCTTGATTGACGAGCTGGCTGTGGGTGCGGCCGTAGAACCAGTAGATGACCATCCCGATGTCCAGCCACACCAGGAAGCGCACCCACGTCATGACCGTCAGCGCAATCATCAGGTACGTGCAGGACAGCACGCCAAGGACCGGGAATGACGTGCCCTCCGGGAACCCTGAAGGGCCGGCGCGCATCGGGGCGCTTGATGCGCAGGATGATGACCGCAATCGACACGACCACGAAGGCGAACAGCGTGCCGATGCTCGTCATCTCGCCGAGCATCTGGATCGGGGTGAACGCGGCGACGATGGCGACGATGACGCCCGTAATGATCGTCGTGATGTAGGGCGTGCGGAACTTCGGGTGCACCTTGCTGACGCCCGGCGGCAGCAGCTGGTCGCGGCTCATCGCGAAGAAGATGCGCGGCTGGCTGAGCAGCATCACGAGCAGCACGCTCGTGATGCCGGCGACGGCGCCCGCCGACACGAGCCCGGCGGCCCAATCCTGGTGAATGACCGCCAGCGCGTAGCCGACCGGGGCATTGAGGAACTGCGCATCGTCCTTGTAGTGGACGACCGGGATGATCCCGCTCAGGATGCCGGCCACCGACAGATACAGCACCGTGCAGATGATGAGCGACGCGATGATGCCGATCGGCAGGTCCCGGCTCGGATTCTTGGCCTCTTCGGCGGTCGTCGACACGGCGTCGAACCCGATGTAGGCAAAAAAGACGACGGCCGCGGCTGCCGAGATGCCGTTCCACCCGTAGGGCATGAACGGCGACCAGTTCTCGGGCTTCACGTAGCCCACGCCGACGACGATGAAGAAGAGGATCGCGGCGAGCTTGACGGCCACCATGACCGCGTTGAAGCGCGCGCTCTCGCGCACGCCGATGACGAGCAGCGCCGTGATGACCAGCACGATGAAGATGGCCGGCAGGTTGACGACGGCGCCTTCCAGGCCGGCCGCGGGCGCCGCCGACATCCAGGCCGGCAGATGCAGGCCGGAACCCGGCGAGGATCCGCTGGAAGTAGCCGCTCCACCCGACCGCGACCGTCATCGAGCCGACCGCGTATTCGAGGATGAGGTCCCAGCCGATCATCCAGGCGAAGATCTCGCCGAGCGTGGCGTAGGCGTAGGTGTAAGCGCTGCCGGAAATCGGGATCATCGCCGCGAACTCGGCGTAGCAGAGCGCGGCAAAGGCACATGCCAGGCCGGCGAGCACGTAGGAGAGCACGATCGCGGGCCCCGCCTGATTCGCGGCCGCCGTGCCCGTCAGGACGAAGATGCCGGTCCCGATGATCGCGCCGATCCCGAGCAGGGTCAGATCCATCGCCGTCAGCGTTCGTTTGAGCGCCTTGGCACCGCTCTCCGCGTCTCCGACCAGCTGCTCGATCGACTTGGTCTTCAGGAGATTCGAGTCCATTCACCCTCCAGAAATGTCCGAGGGCCGGCGATTGGCAGCAGCGATCCGCGGACCTTGGTCAGCGGCCGGCATCGGCGTGAAAGCCGCGTCAGTATACCTTGAACGGCAGTGCCGGCAGGCGCTCGACGAAGGCCCGGACCCTGGCCTCCGGATCGCCTCCGACAAGAAGATCGGTGATGACGGCGAGCCACGATCGCACCGGCAGCCACGACGTCCGGGGCCCGCTCGAGCGTGATGCCGCCGATGGCCACGACCGGCTTGCCACGGCCCGCCGCATACCGCACGAGATCCAGGCCGCGGGGAGCGTACCCGGTATCTTTCGTCGACGTGAGAAACACGGGCCCGACGGCGACGTAGCTGGCTTCGCCGCCGAGTGCCTCGTCGATCTGATCGCGGTCGTGCGTCGAGACGCCGACAATCGCGTCGGGCCCGACAATCGCCCGCACGGCAGCGACGGGGAGATCCGTCTGGCCGACGTGGACACCGTGGGCGCCGGACAGCCGCGCGATGTCGGCGCGATCGTTGACGACGACCTTCGCGCCAACGGCGTGCGCCGCCCCAACGATCCTGCCGGCCAGCGCCGTCAGGCCCGCGCTCGAATCATCCTTGTCGCGCAATTGGAGCAGGCGCGCGCCGCCACGAAGACACGCCTCGGCCAGCCACACCGGATCGATCGCGCGCTCGCGGCATAGGGTCGTGTCGATGATGGGGTAAACGACCGGAGACTGTAGGTTCATAAGGTTCAGAGGGTTCAAGAGGTTCAGCGAGGTTCAGAGGTTCAGAGGTTCAGCCTTGAACCCTTGAACCCGATGAACCTGTTGAACCCTTTTTGAACCTTTTGACCTATACGGCTTCCGCCAGTCTGCCACCTTCAGTTTTCTTTTCGACGAGGTACCGCTCCATGAAGGCCGTGTTGAGCCGGCCGGCGACGAAGTCCGGGTCGCTCAGGATCTTCAGGTGGAGCGGAATCGACGTCTTGATGCCGTCGATGACGGTCATCTCGAGCGTGCGGCGCATGCGCGCGATGGCTTCCTGGCGATCGCGGCCATGCGCGATGATCTTGGCGATCATCGAGTCGTAGTACGGGGGAATCGTGCAATCCGAGTGGACGAACGTATCGACGCGGACGCCGGGGCCGCCCGGCACGCTGTAGGCATGAATCGTCCCGGGCGACGGCGTAAACGTCTCCGGATCCTCGGCATTGATCCGGCACTCGATCGCGTGGCCGGTGAACGTCACGTCTCCCTGCTTGAAGGACAGCCGCTCGCCTGCCGCAATGCGAATCTGTTCCTTGACGATGTCGATGCCGGTGATGGACTCGGTGACGGGGTGCTCGACCTGGATACGGGTGTTCACTTCGAGGAAGTAGAAGTTGCCCTTGTCGTCGAGCAGGAACTCGAACGTCCCCGCATTGGTGTACTGCACCGCGCGCGCGGCGTCCACGACCGCGCCGCCCAGCCTGCGCCGCATCTTCTCGGTCACCGCGACCGATGGCCCTTCCTCGAGCAGCTTCTGATGGCGTCGCTGAATCGAGCACTCGCGCTCGCCGAGATGGACGACGGCGCCGTGATGGTCGCCGAGCACCTGGAACTCGATGTGCCGGGGCCGCTCGACGTACTTCTCGACGTAGACGTCGCCGACGCCAAACGCCGCCTCGGCCTCGCGCTGCGCGGTCTTGAGCGCCTTGCTCATTTCCGACGCGGCGCGGATGACGCGCATGCCACGCCCCCCGCCGCCGGCGACGGCCTTGACGATCACCGGAAAACCGAGCTCCCGGGCAATCTTGAGGGCCTTCTCTTCGCCATCGACCGGACCGTCGCTGCCGGGCAGGATGGGAATGCCGGCCTTCTTCATCGCCCGCCGCGCCCGCGCCTTGTCTCCGAGGAGACGAATCACGTTCGGCGCCGGGCCGATGAACTTGATATGGCAGGCTTCGCAGACCTCGGCAAGGTAGGCGCTTTCGGACAGGAACCCGTACCCGGGATGAATCGCGTCGGCGCCGGTGATCTCGGCCGCGCTCAGCACCGCCGGCACGTTGAGATAACTGTCGGCACTGCGCGGCGGCCCGATGCACACGTCCTCGTCGGCGAACCGGACGTGCAGCGAGTTCTCGTCGGCTTCCGAATACACCGCGACCGTCTTGATGCCCAGTTCGCGGCAGGCGCAAATCACCCGCAACGCGATCTCCCCCCGGTTGGCGATCAGGATTTTCTTGAACATGAGTTGACTGAGAAGCTACCCGCTCTCCGACCCGTGTTGTCCGTGGTCCCGTGATTTGTCAGCGGTTTCAACTGGTCTTGATCGCGAACAGCCGTTCGCCGTACTGGACCGGCTTGCCGTTCTCGACGTACGCGCTCGTGAGCTCGCCCTCGTACTCCGAGGTGATCTCGTTCATCAGCTTCATCGCCTCGATGATGCACAGGACCTGGTCCTTCTTGACCCGGTCCCCCACTTCCACAAACGAGTCGGCGCCAGGCTCCGGCGACCGGTAGAACGTCCCGACGATGGGCGACTTCACGACGGCGAGGTCCAGGGCCGGCTCGTCAACCGGTTCCGGGACCGACGGAAGCTCGGACGCCGGAGAAACCCCCGGAGCCTGAGGCGCCGCCTGGGGGATGCTGGCCGCCTGCACCGGCGCGGCGAGCGGCGCATAACCCGCACTGGTCTTGCGGATTCTGACCTTCAACCCTTCCCGCTCCAGCTCGAACTCCGACAGGTCGTGCTGTTGCATCAGCTCCAGAATCCGCTCGATGTCGTCGAACTCCAATCACCCTCCGTTGGCCGTCAGGACGACCAATCCTTCATCGGTCACGAGCACATCGTCTTCGATGCGCACGCCGCCGACGCCTTCGACATAGACGCCCGGCTCGATAGTGAACACCATCCCGGGCTGAAGCACCAGGTCCGGCTGTCCGGCGAGTGGCCGCCCGATTCTCGGCTCCTCGTGTACTTCTAGGCCAAGCCCGTGCCCGGTGCCATGCCCGAAGGCGTCCTCCAGTGCATGGCGGGCGAGCGCCGAGCGAGCCGCGGCGTCGATCGTGCTCGCCTTCACTCCCGGTTTGACCGTGGCAATCGCCGCCTGCTGAGCCTCAGCCACGGCAGCGAACAAACGGCGAAAATTCGTACCTGCATTGCCAAGTTGAACCGTTCGCGTAAGATCCACGCAGTATCCGTCGTAGACCCCGCCAAAGTCCAGCACCACACCATCCCCTTCCTGGAGCACCCGCGAACCGGGACGCGCGTGCGGCAGGGCGCTGTTTGGCCCCGAGGCCACGATTGTCTCGAAGGCTGGCCGCTCGAAACCGACCCGGCGAAGGAGTGCGTTGAGGTCGCCCGCGACCTCGACCTCCGAGCGACCTGGCCGCGCCAGCGATGCGGCCTCGGCCGCCGCATCACCCAGCCGGCGGCCGGCCTCCTGGAGCGTGGCGATCTCCAGATCGTCCTTCACGACACGCTCGCTCTCGATGATCCGTTCGGTCGGGACCAGCGCGGGACAGGCGTCAGGGCCTCGGAGAGGTGTCGGCGCAGACCCGGCCAGCGCGGCAGACAGCCGGTTGAAGCGGCTGACCGACATCGAGGCCGCCTCGATTCCGATGCGGCGCGCGCCGCTCGTCCGCAGGACGTCGGCGAGCGCTTCGTCGTAGCTCCCGGGCGCCACGACGACCGTGAGGTGCGCAGCACGCTCGGGACTCGACGCCAGCAGGCTCCGCGCGGCGGTCTGATAGCGGAAGTCCACGACGAGGGCACACTCGCCGGGCGTCACGACGACGAGGCCGGCGGTACCGACAAACCCGGTGAGGTAGCGGATGTTCGGAAGATGCGAGACGACGAGCGCATCGACGGCGGCGGCTTGCATCCGCTGCCGGACACGGCCGAGGCGGTTGCGGGGGATCATCGGGGGAATCACGCGCTCAATGTCTTGTCCGGGGCACGGCCGCTCCGGCTTTGTCTGTCACGGAACCCATCGCGATGATCGCGAAGCTCACAAAGACCACGAAGGGCATCTGGCATGTGTTTCTTCGTGAGCATCGCGGTCTTCGCGACCTTCGTGATTGGCCGCGGCCCTTGTAGGCGGATCCTAGTGCTCAGCGTGAACCGACACGTCGCGCCGGACCCGCTCGATGGCGACCAGAAACGCTTCGAGCTCGACGACCGCGGGGATGACCACTGGAGCAGACATTACCGCAATGCGAACCGGTTCGGGAGGTGGCGGCTCAGCGACCGGAAACGTTTCGAGCTCGACGACCGCGGGGATGACCACTGGAGCAGACATTACCGCAATGCGGACCGGTTCGGGAGGTGGCGGCGCGGCGACCGGCGCTACGTCGCTGGACAGGGGATCTGGCGAGGAAAGCGACGTGTTGTAGTGGTCGGCATCGGAAACCTCACCGCGACGGTGATGGATGTCGGCCAGCGCCCGGATGGCCGCCAGGTTCTCGGGAGCGTTCTGCAGCACCTGTTCGAGCTCGGCCGAGGCTTCGTCGAACTCCCCGATCTCGATAAGCGCGCGGCCGAGCGTGACGCGCGCGGACGTGTACGAGGGATGCCGAAGCAGTCCCTCCCGGCAGGTCCCAATCGCCTCGACGAACATGCCGAGCCGGCGGTACTCCTCGGCGAGCGCCGCAAAGGAAATGGACGCCGGGTCCCGCTGGACCCGGCGCTTCAGCTCGTCGAGACGAGGTGTTTCAGACATGCTGCTACGGAATGACCTGCACTGTCTGCTGGACGCTTGCCGACCTTCTCCCGCCTGTATCCGTGACGAAGAGCGTGATGATGTAGCTCCCGGGCGCGACGAACACCTTGGGCACGATGGGATCGCCGGTGGTCAGCACGGGAGTTCCGTCACCGAAGCTCCACGTGTAGCTGGAAATCTGCGCGCCAGGCGCGGTTGCCCGCGACAACGACGGCGTTGAAGTTCGTCGGAACATTCGCCCGGACGGGGAACGGTGTCACGACGAATGTGGCAATGGGTAGCTGCGCCACGCCTACGGTCAGCGATCGCGATATGGACGCCGAGCGCCCGAATGAGTCGATCGATCGTGAGCGGGCGACATAGGTGCCCGCCGTATCGTAGGCGTGCGACGTGGTCCGTCCAGACGACTGATCGCCATCACCGAAGTCCCACTGATACTCCGCAATCGATCCCAGGCTGGTCGAGGCGTCGAAGAGCACCGTCTGGCCTTCAGTCGGCCCTGTGGGTGTGAAAGTGAAATCCGGCTCCAGGTTGCCTGGCGGGATAACCGTCCCCTGCGGCACCAGTCGAATTGCCGCGCTGCGCGATGAGGAGTTGCCGAAATCGGTTCCGAACGGGGTAACGACGACGTCGACCACGATAAAGGAGTCGGGAGAGATCGCCGGAGAGGGAGGCGCCGTGTAGACCAAGCGTGGCCTTGCCGTCGCTCCCGGTCACGACGCTGCGCGCCGACAGCATCCCGAAGTCGACCGGCGTGCCGTCGACGCGGGTCTCTGTCCGCACCGTCACATTGCGCATCGGGTTCGAGTTGGCGTCGCGGGCGGTGACCGTGATGAAGCTCTGCGAGGCGCCGTCCTGAGGCAGCACGTCAGGCGACACGGTGATGGTGATCGATTGACTGAACTCGGACGGCCCCGCCAGCGGCGGCGCGTCCTGATCCTTCATGGTGCAGGCGCTCGCGAGAGCCAGGATGCCAGCGGCCGTTGCCATTCGTGAAATGAGTGCAGTCATATATTGTCCAGAGGGGGAGCCTCGCGTCGTCTGAGATTCTGATGCGTCTGCCGTCGTCGTCCGCGATCCGTAGCCAATCCGTGTTGTCCGTGTTGTCGGTGGCCTGAGTTTATCCGTGTCGGCCGTGGCTCGTGCGGTCCGCGGCGTCAGCCTCCGAAGTTGCCGAAGGTCACGACCATCTGACCCGGTCACCGAAGCCTCGCGCCCCGTCTGGTCGTGCCCGTAGAAAGTGACCTCCGCGAGGGTCGTGATGAACACGTGCGCCGTTGCGGCGCAGTGCCGCGAGCGGGGCCTCCTGTCTTGGCGACGATCCTCACCAGTTCGAATCCGACAGTGGCCGAACCGCTGACGGTTGCCGTCACGGCGCCATCGAAGCCGTAGGGCACGTCGACGCCCGGCGTGTTGCGGCCGTCCGCGCGGGTGTAGCGCACGCGGTAGCGGGTGAGCGTAATGAAGTTGTTCGACGTCGGCGCGAGTCAGCGTGTCTTTCATCGCGAGCGTGAGCTCGACCTGGCCGAGGTCATTGAACGCCCCGCCGGCGTCCGTAGACCACGTCCGAGTTGAGGTTGTTGAAAAAAGTTCCCGGGTCGTCGCCTGACGCCCCAGTGAGCGTGTTGATGATCAGGTAGGACGAGCCCGTGCCCTGTCGCACGACATCGCCGCACGAGGCGCTGAGCGCGGTCGAGCACCAGGACCGCCATCAGGCGTCGCGCAGGCGCCCCACTTCCCCGCCCCAGACCGCCTTCCGACTTACACGTGCGTCGACAATGTGATGCGCGATTCATACTCCTCAGCCCTTCAGAATGCGTGGTGTGATGAAGATCAGCAGTTCCCTGCTGTCGTCTCGTTGGTACGTCGCGCTTGAACAGCCAGCCGAGCAATGGCACGCGATAGAGCATCGGCGTCCGGTCGACAACCGACGTCTCGGTCGCGATGAAGATGCCGCCCATGACGGTGGTCGTGCCGTCGCGACCTGCACGCGCGTGTACGCGCGTTGCGTATTGATCTGGAGGATTGCTCCAGCGAGGCCACGCCGGGGCTGCCGTTCTCGACGCTGATCTGCATGATGACCGTGTTCGCCGCGGTGATCTGCGGCGTCACCCTGAGCGTCAGCGCCGCGTCTTTGTAGGTGACGTTCGGGGACTGTGGACGTGGCCGGCGTCGTCACGAGGAATCTGCACGCCCTGCATGATCTCGGCCTCGACGTTGTTCTGCGTCGTCACGCGCGGCGTGGAGAGCACGCGGCCCTTGCCGGTGTTTTCGAGCGCCGACAGCGCGACATCCAGATTGAAGGCGCCGTTGACCGCGCCGAGAGCAAGGCCGATCGCGGAGGCGCCCTCGCGGTGCTGGCAGGTTGACGACCGGGCCGCCGTCCCGCCTCGCCGGTCGACCGTGAGCACGCCCGAATTGGGGAACGCGAGGTTCGTCGTGTTCCCGATCTCGGGCGTCATGCGGCCGTTCAGTCCCCACTGGACGCCGATGGCGCGGGCGAAATCACGCGTGGTCGTGATGATGCGCGCCTCGATTTCGACCTGCGGCTCGGCGCGATCGAGCGTCGTCAACAGCTCACGAATCGCCGGGAACTGGTCGGGCAGGTCCGCGATGATGAGCGTGTTGGTGCGGGTGTCGACCTGCACCTGCCCGTATTTCGACAGTCGCAGCGAGCCCTTCAGCAGCGGCGCCATCTCCGCGGCCTTCGCATAGCTCAGCGGAAACGTCTCGAACGAGAGCCCGCCGGCCTGCGCCTGCCGCTCGGCAAGCGCCTGGGCCGCAGACTGCTTCGCCTTGTTCTCCGCTTCGAGCGTCGCGATTCTCGAGACCCGGACGATGGTGCCGTCGACCGAGTAGTCGAGCTGATTGCCGCGCAGGATGACGTCGAGCGCCTGATCCCACGGCACGTCGGTCAGCACGATGTCCACCGTGCCCTGCACGTCGGGATCGATGACCATGTTCAGCCCGCTGACAGTGGCGAACGTGCGGAGGACCGCGCGCAGATCGACGCCGTCGAGATCGAGGCTGAGCGGGTCGCCGGTGTACTGCCGCGGCTGATCGCCGGCGCGGCTCGTCCTGCCCTGTGGCGTCGCGGAGGCGCGACCGCTGCGGTGTCGCCGGGGCGTTGTGCGCCCGGGCCTGAGCGCTGGTGCGCTGACGCGCCTGGACCGTGCGGCCTGCTCAGGGCGCGGCAGCGGCTGCGCGGCGGTGCGGCCGCGAGCCGGCGTCGGCGCGGCTCGGGCGACCGGCGCCGGTGGTGCGGACGGCCGAGCCGGCGTCGATGCCGGGCGCTCGCGTTCAACGGCCGGGCGCCGAGGTGGCTCCGGCGCGCTCGACGCGGCGGCGGTCTTGAGCGCGAGCATCGGATCCACGGGCTCGCCGACGGCCTCCGGCTTGGTGATCGCGGCGACGTTGGCCATCGCCTGCTCCAGCGAAATCAGCGGCTCGGGCTCGACCGGTGTGGCTCCGGGGGTCCGCCAGCGGCAACGTGACCGTGTTGGCCGGCCGTGCCTGCTCGAAGACGACCGCCAGATCGCGGCCGCTCTCGCCGCTCCGCTCCACGCGATAGCTCGTCGTGCCGGCGATGTCCATCACGACGCGTGTCACGAGCGGCTGATGGCTGTTGAGCGCCACGCGCACGCGCGTGACAAACGGGCTGTCAATCGCCGTCTGCGTCGGTGCCTTCGACGTGACGTTCGGAAAATCGAGCACGAGCCGGCGCGGACGATCCTTGCTTTCCGTGACGCCGGCCGGCGCGAGATGCCCGTTGCCGACGAGCGTGACGGTCGTGGCGCCCGGCTGTCTTGCTGGACTTGATCCGCTCGATGATCGTGGCCGCGGTCGTGGCGGCGTTGAGGGCCGCCTGCGGGCCGGGCTCGATGCTCTTGACCGGCGCCTGCACTGCGGGCGCGGGGGCGGGTGCAGCCGGCGGCGCAGACGTCGACGACGGTCGTGGTGGTGTCGCCACCGGCGCCGGCTTCGGGGTCGACGGCGAGGCGCTGACGCGACGGGCGCGCCCTTCAGCTCGACCCGGATGGTGTTGCGGGCGCTGCGGACGATGTACTCCGACGGCTTCGCGAGCGTGACATGCACTCGTGCGAGCGCGCGGCCATCGACCGCCGACGCCTGTTCCAGCCGCACGCCGGTAATCGCGCCCTGGCTGGCGATGTCGGCGCGCGCGTCCGACACGCTCACGTTCCGCATGTCCACGACGAGCGACAAGGCGTCGGGCCTGCGGACCGAATAGGCCACCGGCTCGGTCGCCTCGATGAGAACCGTATCGCCCTCTCTGGTGACGCCGACCAGGCGCACCGGCGCCGCCGTCGCGGTCAGGATAATCCCCGCGGTCGCGGCAAGTCCGACCGCCATCGTCAACCGGCCCGCTATCCGCGGGAGCGTTCCTCTAGCTTCGCTGTTCGCGATCATCGTGTTTTCGACTCTTTCATCCACTCGAGGACTTCGTAGCGTTCGCCCACAGCGGCGGACACTGTCGACATCAGCCCCGCCCGTCGGCCTGACGCACCGGCTTGGGCACTTCCCGCTGCTTGACGAGCGATAGCGGGTCGTTCACGTCCTGCGAAAAGATGACCCTGTCCTGATTGATCGATTTCACGGTGCCGTCGAGCAGCTTGTCGCCGACGCGGACCGTGTAGGTTTTCTTGTCCGGCGCGTGCAGCATCGCGAAGAAGCCCGTGCGATCGCGAAGCACGCCCTTGACCGTGACTTCGCCGATGAGCAGGCCCGACAAACCCGGCGGCCTGACCGTCGGGTTCGGATCATTTCCGCGCCCGACCAGGCTGATGAACGGATCCCGCCGGCCGGCCGGGTCGTAGACGTACGACGGATCGAGCGTCGGCAGCGACTGCGGCGGCGGCGCTGGCGGCGCTGGGCCGCCGCGCAGCGGGTTTCGGCCTTCTGCTGGGCCGCGCCAACGGCGGCGACCGACAAGATCAGAACCGCGGCGAGCATGAGTCGTGTGAACGTCATACCGTTACTTTCGCCGACGGCTGTTTGGGCACGACTTTCGCGCCCTTCTTGGCTGCTCCGGCGACGGCCTCCTGCAGAACGAAGGTCGTGGCGACGCACTCCGCCAGTGATCGTGGCGCCCGGCTCGGCGGGCACCTTCGCCCGGATCGAGATCGTTGCCGACGTTGATGATTCGCGGGAACTTGCTGATGCGATCGAAGAAGAGCCCCAGATTGTGGTACGTCCCCTCCGCCTGCAGTACGGAACGGAATCTCGGCGTACAGCGTCTGCTGAACGGGCACGTGCGGCGTGAACCGCTGGATCGACAGGTTGGACTGCGTGGCGAGCCCCTGGATGCGGCGCAGGATATCGGCGACGTCCTTTTCTTCGGGCAGCACCGCCTTCAGGTTGTCGAGACGCTGCTTCGAGCTGGGTGACCTGCGATTCGAACTCGGGAAGCCGGCGCGCCGTCGCGACGCCTCTGGCGACGTCGGCGCGGAGCGCCGTCAGCCGCGTCTGGCGGAGATTGATGTCCGCCGACATTTCGGCCACGTAGAAGTGCCAGAACCCGTACGTCGCGCCGGCGCACACGAGGACGAAAGCGCCGATCTGGCCCCACCACGGAAGTTTGCTGAGCGACAGTGCCATGAATGCCTTGTTTGTGCCTACCGGTGACGTCCGGTGCGCCCGCTGAGCGAACCAGAGCGAACCCTCTCGTAACTCGACGGTCCGCCTGAAGCCCTTTCTCATTTCTTGGCTCCCCTGCCCGGCCGCGCCCACGGCCACGCCCGGCGGCCGGAAGCGGCGGAGGCGCTTCGGGATCGTTCAACGCGCCTTTGATCGAGAACTTCACGAGATCTCCGGCCGACCTTGTCGGCCGTGACCTGACTGTCGAGGATCTCGACCGGACGCTTGAACCACTTCGTGGCTTCGAGATTGGCGACGAAATCGGACAGCGAGGGCAGCGACGCGGCGAACCCCATGATCGTGAAATCGCTGCCGACCTGCTTGAGCTCGGTCAGCCATAGCCGGTCGGGCAGGCTTCTGCTGATCTCGTCGAGCACGTGCACGGGTGCCGACTGCCCTCTGCGCAGCTGCTCGATGAGCGTGACGCGCTGCGTGAGCTGGGCCTTGCGCGCCTCGAACTTCTGGACCTGCGCCAGATACCGAACGGAGCTTCAGGGCTTCGGTCTCGGCCTTGGCGATGTCCTGATCGATGTGCGCGGACTGCTGGCGCAGCGCGAGGAACCACCAGCCGATGCCGAGGACGGTCGCGATGAGAATCAGGCTCGCGGCGATCGTGACGCGATGCGCCGGGGGGATGACGAGCGGAAGCCTTCTTCGCCCTGGGCCGCTCGACGGCGAGCAGGTTGATGCGAATCATCGGTCGCCCGCCCGGCGCAACGCCAAGCCCACGGCGACCGCGGCCGTCGGCGCCACGTCGAGCGCAGTCACGCCGAACTTCGCGGCGTCGAAGGCCACGCTGCTTGAACGGGTCGAACAGCTCGACCGGGGACTGGAAGCGCTCGGTCAGCATCTCGGCAAAGCCTTCCGAGCGCGAGGCGCCGCCGCTGACCACGATCCGCGTGATCCGATCGGAGTCGGCCGACGTCTTGAAGAAATCGAACGTCTTCTGCACCTCGAGCATCACGTTCTCGGTGACGGCTCGCAGCACCGGCCGCGCGTCGTCGAAGGTGACGCCGTCGACGGCCATACCGCGCTTGAGCGCGTCGGCCTGATCGAACGGCAGGTTCAGCTCTTTCTGCAGCGCTTCGGTGTAGGCGTGGCCGCCCGTGGAGATGTCGCGCGTGAACACCGACTGGTCGCCGTGCAGGATGTTGATGTTGGTCGCGCTGGCGCCGACGTTGAGCAGCACGACGACCGCGTCCGCTTCGATGCCGTAGTTGACTTCGTACGCGTTCTGCAGCGCGAAGGCGTCGACGTCCATGACAATCGCGACGCGGCCGGCCTGGCCGATGACGCCCGTGTAGTCGGCGATCTTCTCTTTCTTCGCCGCGACGAGCAGGACTTCCATCGTGCTCTTCCCTCCCACGTCGCCGCGATCGAGAATCTGGTAGTCGAGATTGACGTCCTGGATGTCGAACGGGATGTACTGCTCGGCCTCCCAGTAGATCGACTCGGCCAGCTCGGCTTCGGTCATCGACGGCAGCGAGATCTTCTTCACGATGACCGCGCTCCCCGAAAGCGATGCGGCCACATCCTTCGTGGTGACCTTCAGACTGCTGAACAGCCGGCGGATGGCGTCGACGACGGCCGTCGCGTCGATGATGGCGCCGTCGACGATGCTGTCGGGCGGGACGGCCTCGCTGCCGAACGCCGAGACTTTGTAGGCCTTGCCGACGGGCTTGAGCTCGATCGCCTTGACGGCGCTCGAGCCGATGTCCAGACCTACGAGGGATCTGTAGCTCTACCAAACACCGGGTTTGTCCTATCCTGAGAGTTGGCCGCGTGGGCACACCTGCAACCACTCTGGGTTCGTTATCGGCAGGAGCTGGGGGCAAGTTGGGTACCACGGAGGGCGTCGTTACCAAAACCGGCAGTTTTGCGCAGTTTTGGCAGGGTCCACGGCGGACGCGCTGGGTACGGCCGGAGATTGACGAAACCGTAACACCCTGACGGATTTCGTAATTGCAGAAACTGCAACCGCGTGCCCGCGGCAGAGTCGGAGAAACACGGCCAATTACGGCCGGCTTGCCTTGACAACCCCCCGAATCGCCGGTATCCTCTTGGTTTGCCGTCCTTTGAACGAGGCTGACAGCCTGAGCCACGCTTGGTCGAGTCGGCCACCTCAGCAAGTCGAGCCGCAACTTCAGTACCGCCTGCGCCACACCATTGCCAGGGCGGGTCCGCCAAGGCGTGGGCGACGGCGGAAAGGTCGAAAGGTTTGTCATGGGTTCGTTTGTCCCCACCGCCGGTACCATCGTCCGGCAGTGGCACGTGATTGACGCGGGCGATCAGGTTCTGGGCCGTGTGGCCACTGAAGCCGCGCGCCTGTTGCAGGGTAAGCACAAGCCGATCTACACCCCCCACATCGATACCGGCGACCACGTCGTGGTGATCAACGCCGCCACGGTTCGCATGACCGGGCGCAAGGAAGAACAGAAGCTTTACCGGTACCACAGCGGGTACGAGGGTGGGGTGCGCCAGGAACGCGCGAAAGAAGTCCGCGCCAAGAACCCGCGCCGGTTGGTGGAAGAAGCCGTCAGGGGCATGCTGCCCAAGACGACGCTCGGTGAAGCCATGTGGCGGAAGCTCAAGGTCTACTCCGACGCCACTCATCCGCATCAGGCGCAGCAGCCCGCGGAGCTTCGCGGTGCCCGGCAAGAAGGACCTCGGCAAAGATGACCGCCGGGCCCAAGGTAAGTCGCGGAAGAAGGATGCAGACAGGTTGACCAAGCGAGAGGTCGCCTAACGTGACAGCAGGGATTGAGTACTACGGCACGGGCCGCCGCAAGACATCGACCGCCCGAGTTTTTCTTCGCCCCGGCACCGGGGCCTTCGTCATCAACCGCAAGCCCATCGAAGAGGCCTTCCCCACCGAGGCGCTGCGCACGCAGATCAAGCAGCCGCTGGCATCACGGAAACGGCAGACAAGTTCGACGTGCTGGCCACGCTCGCCGGCGGCGGGATCGCCGGGCAGGCTGGCGCGCTGCGCCTCGGCATCGCGCGCGCGCTCGTCGAATACAACATGGAGCTGCGGCAGCGGCTGAAGAAAGGCCGGGTTCCTGACGCGTGATGCGCGCATCAAGGAACGGAAGAAGTACGGACAGAAGGGCGCGCGCAAGCGCTTCCAGTTCAGCAAGCGTTAACAGACTTTTATGGGAGGAAGCTTGACCGGCATCGCGTTGAAGGATTTGCTCGAAGCAGGAGTCCATTTCGGTCACCAGACGAAACGCTGGAACCCGAAGATGAAGGCATACATCTTCGGCGAGCGGAACGGGATCTACATCATCGACCTGGCGAAGACGGCCAAGCTGTTCCGCGACGCGGAGCAGTTCACGATGAATCTCGCGGCCGAAGGGCGGACGATCCTGTTTGTGGGCACCAAGCGGCAGGCACAGGACGCGGTGGCGGAAGAAGCACAGCGGTGCGGGATGTTCTTCGTGAACCAGCGCTGGCTCGGCGGGCTGCTGACCAACTTCACGACGATTCAGCGGAGCCTGTCGCGGCTGCGCGACCTCGAGGCGATGGAAACCGACGGCCGCTACGACACGCTCTCCAAGAAGGAAATCGCGCAGATCGAAAAGGAAAAGAAGAAGCTTCAGAAGAACCTCGAAGGCATTCGCAACATGTCGCGCCTGCCCGATGCGCTCTTCGTCGTCGACACCCGCAAGGAAAAGATCGCGGTCGACGAAGCGCGGAAGCTGAAGATTCCCGTCATCGGCGTCGTGGACACGAACTGCGATCCCGACGAAATCGACTTCGTCATCCCGGGCAACGACGACGCGCTGCGGGCGATCCGGCTGTTCGCCTCGCGGATTGCCGACGCCGTGCTCGGCGGGCGCGGCATCCGCGAATCCGTCCAGGCTGACGACGAACCGGAATCCGACGATCGCGGCCGGCGCGCGCGCGCCGGTGGTGCGGTCCGCCCGGCCCGACCCGAACAGGCTACGTCGACGGCCACCGTCTAGGCGGCACGAACGAATCTGGCGCCGGCCGGGCATGTCCGCGCCGGCGTTCTTGTGTACAGAGCTATCAGCTGTCAGCTCGCGGCAATCAGCTCTCACCTGGCCTCGAGCGCGGCCTGAGAAGCGATTACCGGAGCTGACAGCTGAGGGCTGAAAGCTGAAAGCAGGAGAAGTGATGGAGATTACAGCAGCACAGGTCAAGAAGCTCCGCGATCTGACGGGCGCGGGAATGATGGAATGCAAGGCGGCGCTCACCGAGGCCAAGGGGGACATGGACGAAGCGACCACCATCCTCCGCAAGCGCGGGCTCGCGCAGGCGACCAAGAAGGCCGGCCGCTCCACCAACGAGGGGCTCATCGGCAGCTACATCCACATGGGCGGCAAGATCGGGGTGCTCGTCGAGATCAACTGCGAATCGGATTTCGTGGCGCGCACCGAGGACTTCCAGAGCATGGCCCGCGAGATCGCGATGCACATCGCCGCGGCGAGCCCGACGTACGTCCGCCGCGAGGACGTTCCCGGCGAGGTGCTGGATCGCGAGCGCGATATCTACCGGGCGCAGATGAAGGACCAGAACAAGCCGCCCAGGTGATCGAGAAGATCGTCGAGGGCAAGCTGAACAGCTTCTACGAGCAGGTCTGCCTTTTGGACCAACCGTCGATCCGCGACCCCAAAGTCACGATCGGACAGCTCGTGCAGTCCGCGATCGCCAAACTCGGCGAGAACGTCTCGGTCCCGCGCTTCGTCCGATTCAAGCTCGGGGAAACACAATCACAATAGGTTCATTCAGGAGGTTCAAGAGGGTTCAAAGGGTTCAAGAACCCTTTGAACCAACAGCGTCAGATATAATCCCCCGGTCATGTCCGTTCCCGTCTATCAGCGCGTGCTCCTCAAACTCTCTGGCGAAGCGCTCATGGGCGAGCAGCACTTCGGCATCGATCCCGCGGTCGCCAGCCGCATCGCGGCCGACATCGGTGAAATCCAGCAGCTTGGCGTCCAGACCGCCGTGGTGATTGGCGGCGGCAACCTGTTCCGGGGACTGGCGGCGAGCGCCAAGGGCATGGACCGCGCCACGGCCGACTATATGGGCATGCTGGCGACGGTCATCAACGCGCTCGCGCTGCAGGACGCGCTCGAGCACAGCAACGTCGTCACGCGCGTCGCCACCGCGATCGAGATGCGCGCGGTCGCCGAGCCGTTCATCCGCCGCCGCGCCGTCCGCCACCTCGAGAAAGGCCGCGTCGTGGTCTTTGCCGCCGGCACCGGCAACCCGTATTTCACCACCGACACGGCCGCCGCGCTCCGCGCCATGGAGATGAAGGCCGACGTGATTCTCAAGGGCACCAAAGTAGACGGCATCTACACTGCCGATCCGATGCTCGACAAGACAGCCACCAAGTATCAGGAGATCTCATACCTCAAGGTCCTCGAACAGGGCCTGAAGGTCATGGACGCCACCGCGATTTCACTGTGCATGGACAACCGCCTCCCCATCGTCGTCTTCAACCTGCGGACGGCAGGTAACCTGAAGCGCGTGATCATGGGCGAGCCGATCGGTACGACCGTCAGAGTCTGACGCACGAACAACGGCCGGCAGCAGAGAGTGCCAGCCTCGGGAGAATGTATGGACGCGATAGTAGATATCAAAGGGTTGTTTGCCGAGCTGAAGAAGCGGATGGACAACCAGCTCGAGCACGTGCGCCGGGAGTTCGGGGGCGTGCGGACGGGACGCGCGTCGGTGACGATCCTCGACTCCGTGCACGTCGAAGCCTATGGATCTCAGGTGCCGCTCAATCAAGTCGCGTCACTGTCGATCCCGGAACCGACGATGATCGTGGCCCAGCCGTTCGACGCGTCCCTGACCGCGACGATCGAGAAAGCCATTCGCAGCGCCAACCTGGGATTGAATCCGTCGACCGACGGCAAGGCCATCCGGATCCCGCTCCCCGCCCTGACCGACGAACGCCGCAAGGAGCTCTCGAAGCTGATTCACAGGTACGCCGAAGAAAGCCGCAACGCCGTGCGCCAGGCGCGGCGCGACGCGAACGACCGGCTCAAGAAACTGCTGAAAGACCACAAGATCTCCGAAGACGACGAGCGACGCGGCCTCGACGACGTCCAGAAGGTCACCGACCAGCACATCGCGCAGATCGACGAGCTGCAGAAGAAGAAGGACGGGGAGCTGCTCGGGAAAGTTTGAAGTCTGACGTTTGAAGTCTGAAGTGCGAAAGTCGGAAAACTTCCCTTCCACTTCACACTTCCTACTTCACACTTTCGCTACTTCAAACTTCAAACGTCAGACTTCAGACTTTCTTAGACGTGTCCTTTTTCTCACATCTCGCCTGCTCCGCTCCCTGCGGCGCCGGCGCGTACGATGCGCGGATCGAGCAGCACCTCTGCACCTGCGGTGCTCCCCTGCTCGCGCGCTACGATCTCGACGCGGCTCGTTCGTGGCGGCGCGAATCGCTCGCGTCACGCGAGCCGACCATGTGGCGGTATCGCGAGCTGATGCCGCTCTTCGACGGGGAGACGCCGGTCACGCTCGGGGAAGGCTGGACGCCGCTCATCCACGCGCGGCGGCTCGGGCATGATCTCGGGATGAGCCGGCTCTTCGTGAAGGACGAGTCACTGAACCCGACCAACTCCTTCAAAGCACGCGGGCTCTCGGCCGCCGTCACGCGCGCCGCGTATCTCGGGGCCACGACGCTCTCGGTGCCATCGGCGGGCAACGCCGCCAACGCCGTCGCCGCCTATGGTGCGGCCGCGGGCATCCCCGCGAAAGTCTTCATGCCGAAGGACGTGAAGCTCCCCTTCATCCGCGAGTGCGAGCTGTACGGCGCCGACGTCACGCTCGTTGACGGGCTGATCACCGACGCGGGGCGCGTCGCGGCGGAGCAAGGCCGGCCGCTCGGCTGGTACGACATGTCGACCCTCAAGGAACCGTACCGGATCGAGGGCAAGAAGACGATGGGGTACGAGGTCGCCGAGCAGATGGGCTGGTCGCTGCCCGACTGGATCATCTATCCCACCGGCGGCGGCACCGGCATGGTCGGCATGTGGAAGGCCTTCGAGGAAATGGAACGCATCGGCTGGATCCAGACGGGCAAGCGACCCGAGATGGTCTCGGTCCAGGCCGAACACTGCGCGCCGATCGTGCGAGCCTTCGAGCAGGGCGCCGAGCGTTCGGAGATGTGGCAGGGCGCTCGCACGGTGGCCGACGGGCTGCGCGTGCCCAAGGCGGTCGGTGACTTCCTCGTGCTGCGCGCCGTGCGTGAAAGCGGTGGCACAGCCCTCTCGGTGCGGGACGCCGACATGGTCGCCGGCATGCGCGAGCTCGGCCGCCGCGAAGGCATCAGCGCGGCACCCGAGGGCGGCGCGGCCCTCGAAGCGCTGAAGCATCTGCTCATGGACGGCCTCGCCCAACCAGGCGACTCGGTCGTGCTCTTCAACACAGGCGGCGCGCTGAAGTACCTCGACGTCTTGAGCGCGGAGTAGTCCTTCACCACAGTACACGTATCCATCGTGGCGAGCGCTCTCCAGTCCCGACTGGAGCACCGCGATCGCCAGCGCGAACGTTGAGGATGAGCAGCGGCGAATTGCGACGGCGGGGCGCCCACAAAAATCATATCTGTCCACTGTGCGTAGCAGGCGATCGAAGCGGCCGTGGCCGGCACCATCTCGTGCGTGCCGACCCGGCGTGGCCGACGGAGGTCGCCGCCGTCGGCGACCAGGTGCTGGACCGACGCCGCAGCCAGGTCGGCAAGGAACGGCGAGACGTCGTTCCCGGAGTCGATCGTGCCGTTCTGTCGACTCTAACCCCTTTATTCCAACGATCCCGAACTCGATCCCAGACAGACAATCGAATTGCGCTCTAACTAGACGAAGACTGACGCCAATAAACGTGAAGCGGCGGCGACTCGTCTAAGTTGGGCGGAGGACGCACGGAGAAGCTCTGGCAGGACGTTCGATACGGGATTCGCACGCTCGTCGCCCAACCGACCTCCTCAACCTTCTTCCCGTTGCTCGGAACACGAATGGCAGCAGGCCGGAGTTTCCTGCCGGACGACGATCAGCCTGGCCAGAACCGGGTAGTGATTTTGAGCTACGACCTCTGGCAGCGTCGCTTCGGCGGCGACCATTCTGTGATTGGGCAACCGCTTGTCCTGAGCGGCACCGTGTTTACCACGGTCGGCGTGCTGCCGCGTGACTTTCGGCTCGCGAGCAGACCATCGGATTCTCAGGGACGGAATCACTACGACGTCTGGACGCCTCTGGCCCTGAACGCGCAACGACTGCAGCGTGGCACTCACCCACTGCGGGTGTTCGGCCGGCTCCGCGCAGGAACCGGGGTCGACGAGGCCCAGGCCGAGCTCGATGTCATCGCGAAGCGGCTCGAAAGCGACTACCCCGCGACAAACACAGAGCGAACGATTCATCTGGTGCCGCTGTCAGAGCAAATCGCCAAGGATGCGCGCACACCGCTGCTGACACTCCTCGTCGCTGTGGGGTTCGTCTATGTGATCGCCTGCGTGAACATAGCGAACTTGCTGCTCACACGTGCGACTCTGCGTCAGACGGAGATGGCCGTCCGGCTCGCGCTCGGTGCAGGCCGCTTCCGCCTGGCTCAGCAACTGGTGACCGAGAGTGTGCTGCTCACTTCACTCGGAGCCCTTGTCGGAACTGGTCTTGGTTGGTGGTCTCTCAAAGTGCTCGTGCGCCCAACGAGAACGCGATCGGTCGGCGGCTGCAAATCGATGGTCCTCCGTGGCGCACCGTGGTCGGAATCCTTGGGAACGTGCGGCACAGCGGACTGGATGTCGATGCCAGACCCGAGCTCTACTTGCCCTTTGCACAGGTGCCGTATCCAAACGCGGCCATGACGGTCGTGGTTCGCACGGCTGGCGAGCCACTGACGGTGGTGGCGGAGTTGCGAGCGGCTCTCGCCCGGATCGATCCGGGACAGCCCCTGGCACGTGTGCAGACCATGGACGAGATCGTCGAATCGTCAGTGGGAGAACCGAGATTCCGCGTCGTCCTGCTTGGCACCTTCGCACTTGTCGCGCTGATGCTGGCCTGCGTGGGGGTGTACGGCGTGATGAGCTACGTCGTGAGCCAACGGACACGCGAATTTGGAGTGCGGGCGGCGCTGGGCGCGACGAGACGCGATTTGCTCCGCCTTGTCCCGGAGCGTTCGGCGGTATCTGATTGCGATTGGTCTTGGACTCGGGTTGCTTGGAGCCATCGGCCTCGCACGGCTCGTGGACAATCTGCTGTTCGGTGTGGCGCCGTACAAATCCGCCACGCTGGGGTCGGTCGCGGTCATCCTCTCGACTGCCGCGTCAGTCGCCAGCTATTTGCCGGCCAGGCGGGCTGCCCTGATCGAACCCATGCTGGCCTTGCGGATGGAATGAGACGCGGTCGGAGTGGAGCACATCAAGGCGATGCAACCGTTGGCTTTGATGGCCCTCGGTCAACTGGATCGACGTCACTGCTCGATTCGCTACCACGGGCCGGTCAGCTCGGCCCGCCCCGTGGCGACGTGGAGGACGAGCGTCATGCCGTCTTCCCCCATTCAAACCTCCGCCCCCGATTAGACACCGGGAAGAGATACGATGTCAGCGCGAAGGGGCAACAAACCTCCCGAAACCCGTTCACGGCGCTCGGGAAAAGGCCAAACGCCGGGGTCAAAGGCATAGTCACTTTGGTATCGCAAGTAGCCCGAACGGATGACCACACGGTCATGGCGCTGTCCGGGCACAGCTCCACACGGATGCTGGAGCGGTATACCCATCCCACGGTGGCCCGGAAGGTCGATGCGCTGGAGAGTTTCCCGGCGTCGATGGGCAGTACTTGGGCAGAACGCCCGGAGCGTAATCAAAAAGGTTGGTGGACGGCGCGAGGATCGAACTCGCGACCTCTGCATTGCGAACGCAGCGCTCTCCCAGCTGAGCTAGCCGCCCACTCTGTTCGACGTGTTCTAGACGGCAGTGCTTCGCTGCCGTATACAATCGACAATTCTAACACGGCCGCCGCCTGAGTCGCCGAGCGCCATCGATTCAGAATCCCGTCAGTAAAGTTCAGAATCCCATCCGCGTAATCCGCGTGATCCGCGTCCCGTGTGTTCCGCCTCAGCGTGATCCGCGTCCCTTCTGTTCAGCGTCCGGTGTGATCCGCGTCCCGTGGGTCTCGCGTGGCCGTGTGCTCCTCTCGTGCGATCCGCGATCGCGTGCGATCGGGTAATCCGCGTCCCGTCGATGAGATCCGCGAGATCCGCGTATCCGCGCCCGCGCTGATTGTCGCCGGCGGCAAATACCCGGCGTCTCCTCATGACGTACTGGGAATGTCACTCGATTACAGAATTTGGATCGGTGGTTACGTTCTGGTCAGTTCCGCACGAACTCACTCATGAGCCGCACCAGCCGAACCTCCTGAAACATTCGAAAAACACCCGGACGAGCGGCTTTCACACATGCGGTCGAGTGGTGTGCGGGTTGCAGACTTGTCCAGGTTCCTGCAATGTCGGCATCAGCGACCGATCCTTCGTCCTCCTCTATCTCCTCGACGGGCCACACCGATGGCCTGGGGCGGAGGTCTCTGTCCTTCGACCGCGAGACGGGCGAAGTGCTCGAGCGCGTCCACGTGCAGCCGGAACTGCTCGCGTTCGAACCGCTGATTCGGAAACGCGTCGCAAGCCTCGCGCCCTTCGACGACGACCGCTTCGCGCGCCCTGCCCGGGTGGAGCGCGATCCGGCGACGGGCGAGCTGACGGTCCTCGCCGAGTTCATCACGGGCAGCCGCCTCTCGGACCTGCTCGAGGCCACTGCCGACGCGGCGATCGTCCCCGGCGTCGACGTCGCCCTGGGCTACCTGCTGGACAGCCTGCCGGCGCTCACTCTGCTCCACACGATTGGCGGCGTCACGCACGGCCTCATCGATGCGTCACGCACGGTCCTCACGCCGGACGGACAGGTCGTCTTCCTCGATCTGTCGTACGGATCGGCGATCGAAGGCCTCAATCTCTCGCGCCAGCGTCTGTGGGCCGGGTTCGGTGTCGCGTCTTCGCCGGGCGCGGGCGCGGTGCAGTTCGACGCCGCGTCCGACATCGCACAGGTGGCGCTCGGCGCCGTTGCGCTCGTGCTCGGCCGCAACCTCCGGCCGGGCGAATACCCCGACGCTCTGCCCTCACTCCTCATGGAAGTGATCGAGGTCGCGCAGATTCGCGGCACCTCCGGCTTCGCGACAGGCTTGCAGCGTTTCCTCCAGCGATCGCTGCCGCTCCCGGGACGCCGGCCATACGCCACGGCCGACGAGGCGGCTGCCGACGTGCGACAGCTGGTGCGCCGCGAGATCGGCGTCGACGTCTGTCGGCAGGCGGTCATCGATTTTGCGGCGCAGATGGACGCGGCGTTTTTCGGCCGCCGACCGATGATGAGGACCGGCCGGGAGTGCCTGCCATCGAGCTCTCCGCGGCCCGCAGCGCCGCCACGCCCAGCCCGCGGGTGCCGGTGCTCCACGCGTTCCTCCAGACCTTCAAGAAGCCGGCCCCGGCCGACACCGACGGCGCCGGCAACCGTCCTGCAGCCGGACCGACTACCGGGTAATGCCAGAGACGATGACTCGAACGAGACGGAGATCTCGCTCGATACTTCTGGAGACCGACACACGACCGACGCCGGAACGCGATCCCGAGGAGATCTACGATCTGCCGCCGCTCGACGAGGTCATGGCCGAAGCGAACATGTTGGCGGCGGCACCGCACTCGCCATGGAGCAGCTACAGGTACAGCGAGCCTGACACGCCTTTCGCCAGCGAGCCGTCGGCGAGCGTTACCGAAACGTTCCCGAGAGGACGCCGACGTACTCCCCGAGTCGAGGAAATCACCGCTGCCGGTGACGCCAGCGGAGCCGCCTGCACCAGACGCCGTCGAACCGGACATGGCGCGTGCCGCGTCCGCAACAATCGACGCGCCGCTGTCGAGCCGGTCGCGGCGGTGCCCGACCTTGCCGACCGGCGTCGAGCAGACGCTGGGGTTCAAGCGCCACTCAGCCGGCACATCGAGAGGAAGCATCCGAGCCGGAGCCGGACAAAGATTCGGCGCCAATCACATCGCCGAAAGCGTCAGCAGCAGAAGTCCGCGCGGGCGAGGAAAGACAAGCTTCGCTCGTCCTCGGCGGGTCCGAAGCTGCCGCGCACCGCCACTTCCACCGCCGCCCGAGCCCGCGCGTCCGGTCCAGCCCTACGGGCTGGCTGGTTTCGCCGCAGCACGCGGCGCAGTTCGAACCTGCCGGTTCCGGTTCCGCAGCCCTTGCCGCATGCCAGCCGGCCGCCGATGCGGCGGCACCGGCGGCCCGCTATGCCCTCCTTCGTGCCGACACCGGTCGGCCCGATGCCCCAGCCGCTGTATCCGAGCGGCACGACGGTCCCGTACGGCAAACCGTCTGCACCACCGCCTGCGCGTCCCGGACCGCTCGCCGTGCCACCGCCGGTTCAGCAGACCGCGCCTGCCAGCGCGCAGGTGAAGGTCAGGGCCGAACCGCCCTCCGGCTTCACGCCGCGCGGGTCGCCGCACGCCGAGCCTCCCGCGGATGCGCGTTCCGCTCGAGCGGTACGGCACGCTCGGCCTCGGGCGGGGTGGAGTGTCTACCGGTGACGAGCCCCGCGGCTTCCCCTGGAAGCTCGCGGCGATCGCCGTCGGCGTTGCCCTCATCGCGATTCTCGTGGGACGGACGTACTTGCCCGGACGCACGGCCGTCCCGGGCGAACCTGGCGCGGAGGAGGAGAGCCCCGCGACCGCCTCGGCTCGCCGCTCCGGCGCCACCGCCCACCCTTGCGGCCGACGCGCCGATCGCGGCAGGACGAGGACGCCTCGTCGTCCAGACGCAGCCGCCGGGCATCAAAGTGCTGCTC
Source organism: uncultured Acidobacteriota bacterium (assembly GCA_963771395.1). Classification (GTDB taxonomy): domain Bacteria; phylum Acidobacteriota; class Vicinamibacteria; order Vicinamibacterales; family 2-12-FULL-66-21; genus DATBJJ01. The sequence continues at coordinate 111,982 of CAVYTY010000028.1, forward strand.
GATCGGAAGCCCGTCGGCGAGACGCCACTGAAGATCGACGTCGCCCCGGGCCGCCGAATCCTGACGTTCCTGACCGCCGGCGGCGAAGTCCTGGAGAGCGTGCGGGTCGTCGCCGGCAAGACCGAAACGCTCGACATTCCCGTGTTCTCGGGCTGGGTCGCGGTCTTCGCGCCGATCGTCCTCCAGGTGTCGGCCGACGGCCGAAGCCTCGGGACGACCGAGCAGAACCGCCTGATGCTGGCCCCCGGGCAAGCATCAGCTCACGTTGACCAACAAGGAGCTCGGCTACAGCTCGACGCAGGAGGTCGAGATCGAGCCGGGCGAGGTCAAGTCAATCAACATCGAACCGCGCGGCACGGTGAGCCTCAACGCGGTTCCATGGGCGGAAGTGTGGCTCGACGGGCGGAAGCTCGGCGACACGCCGCTCGCCAGTACGCCGGTCCGCTCGGCCTGCGGGAGTTCGTTTTCAAGAACCCGCAGTTCGGCGAACGGAAGATTAGCGCGACGATCAAAGCCGGCCCGACTTCCCTGGTCACCGTCGACTTTTCGAAGTGACACGCATACCGTTATCGCACTGTCAGATTCGTAATCAGCCCCGCGTTCGGGCCGGTGCCCGATGCGCTGATCGCGCAAGCCCTTAGCCGGAATTGTGCCTTTTCTGCCCACATTTTCGTCAGGCCACCGCAGGTCACCGCGTGTGCGAGCTGGCACCCTCCTTGCCCAAGAGCTCGAGTAACGCGGCTCTTCCAAACAGCAAGGTGTGCTATGTGGAATTGGATTCGTTGCTACGTGACTGGTCATGACTATTGCGTGTCGTGCGAGCGCGGCTCGATGTTCCTGCGGTGCCTCGTCTGCGAGCACCGGTCGCAGGGATGGGTCGTCTCGGCAAAGCCGGCACACACGCACCGGCGCCTGAGCGACGCGTTGACACTCCGCGCGGCGGCTGGAGACAATGCAACAGTCCCATGCCCGTCGCCACGCCTATCGATTCGCCTGTCCCGCTTCGCAACGCCGCACCGTGTGGCAGCCGCCGACCGACCGGCGGCCCGACACGTGACGCCGTCAAGCCCATCACGTCTCGGACGCGCGTGGGACCTGCTCGACAGCTGCGTCCCCACAATAGCTGAGGCTTACCCGAACTTTCAGGCGATCGAGCCCGCCGGCGACATTCGCCGCGTCGAACCGCTCGTGTCGTCGATCGTTCTCGTGGCTCGGGCCGATGACCCTGCCGCGGCAATAGAGCGCTCTCGCATCGAGCCGCGACCTCTCCCCGTCACGAAGCGCACCGACCAGCGGCGTTCTTTTTACGCATCGAAACACACCGATTGAGATCTTCATCGCCACGGCCGGACGACTACGGGTCGACGCTTTTCCTCGCCACTGGTTCTGACGCCCACGTCGCCGAGGATGAAGCACCGGGGCCTGCCGGAACGGCCGCACGCCAGCGAAGAAGCCGCTCTACGCGAGCATCGGATTGCGCGTTCATCCGCCCGAGCTCCGGCACGGCACCGGCGAAATCGAGCGCGGCGGCATCCGGCGACCTCCCGACGCTCGTCGACATCGCCGCACATCCGAGGTGACCTGCACATGCACTCGACCTACAGCGACGGCCGCGATGCCCTCGCGTCGATGGTCGAGGCGCTGCCACGCGCTCGGGTACCGAGGTACATGGCCATCACGGATCACTCGTCTGGCGCTGCCGCCTCGCGGACGCTGGCGCGCCATGACATCGCGCACCAGCTCGAAGAGATCGAGGAGCTCCGCGAGCGCTTTCCTGGAATGACGATCCTCCACGGCATCGAGGTCGACATCCTGCCGGATGGCCGGCTCGATTTCGAGGACGCCCTCCTCGAGCAGTTCGACATCGTCCTGGCGTCGCTCCACGATCACGCGCGGCAGGATGCCGACCGTCTGACGCGGCGCAGCCTCGCCGCGCTCCGGCATCCACTCGTCAACGTGCTCTGCCATCCGGCCAACCAGCTCGTCGGACACTTCGAGGGCTATCGCGCTGGACTTCGACGCGCTTTATGCCGCGGCGGCCGAGACCGGCACGGCGCTCGAGATCGACGGGGCGCCCAGCCACATGGATCTCGACGGCAGCACACGCGCGCGCGGCGGCGGCCGCAGGCGTGACGCTCTCGATCGACAGTGACTGCCACCGCGTGCAGGCGCTCGGCCGACAGATGCGCTTCGGCGTGGGCACCGCGCGCCGCGGGTGGGTCGAGCCGCGCCACGTGCTCAATACCCGGCCACTGGCCGAGATCCGCGAGTTCATCGCGGCCAAGCGCCGGGGGGCCGGCCGGCAGCTGCCGTCAGCCGCTCCGGCCGCCGGGTGGTAACATGGGCCGTCAGGCCCCTGCCCCAGTGGAAGAGCGAATGTCATTGTCTGGATTTCTCAATGCTCGCGGGCCGCTGGCGCTCGCGGGGGCTGGCCCGCTCGTGCTCCTGGCCTTCGTCACCGCCGCCGGGCGCACAAACTAGCCCATCTGCGCAGGAAGTGGCCGCGTCGCTCCAGAAGAAATACGACACCATCCGCGACTTCACGACCGACTTCGTGCATACCCACGAGGGCGGCGTGCTGCGGCGCAAGCGCGAGGAGCGCGGCACGCTCATCGTCAAGAAGCCCGGCAAGATGCGTTGGAACTACGAGTCTCCCGACGAGAAGGTGTTCGTGTCGGACGGCGTGCGGCTCATCCAGTACTTTCCCGAGGAGAACCGCGCCGTCGTCAGCGCGGTTCCGGAAGACGATCAGGCGGCGGTGCTCTTCCTCGCGGGCCGAGGAAATCTCACGCGCGACTTCAATGTCAGCTTCGGCCAGGGCGGCGCTGCCGGCGTGTGGACGCTGCGGCTCGAGCCGAAGCAACCTCAGCCGGAGTACGACTGGCTCGAGATCACGGCGGCGCGCGAGACGTTCCGCCTCCAATCCCTGACCGTCGGCGAAAAGCAGGGCAGCCGGTCGACCTTCGTGTTCACGAACTTCAAGGAAAATCCGGGAGTAGCCGATAAGACGTTCGCCTTCTCTATTCCCCGCGGGGCGGAGGTCACCAGTGCCGGACCAGTCAAACGCTGAGCGACGAAGTTGGACGTGCGCGCTCGGCGTGTGCCTGGCCCTCGCCGACCGGCTGCGCCACCGGCGCCGGCCTGGGCGCGGGCGAGCGCGCGGAGGTGGCGAAGAACTACGACCTCGCGGTCGTGGAATACACCAAGGCGCTTCGCGCCAACCCCGACGACGACAACGCCCGGCTGGCGCTCGATCGCGCCAAGCTGCGCGCGGCCCAGGATCACGCATTTCGTGCTCGCACGCTCGCCGGCGCCGAGCGCTACGAAGAAGCGCTCGGCGAGTATCAGCTCGCGTCGGAGCTGAACCCCAGCGATACCCTCGTGGACGAAGCGCTGCGCGACGTGCGTCAGAAGCTCCGCACCAAGATCGCGGTGACGCGCAACGGAAAAACCGAGCTCGAATCGTTGATCGAGCGATCTCGCGGGCCTGCCGCCGCCAGGGCTCGATCTGCCGGCCGACGCGAAGCTTCCCGACTCGCTCGTCTTCAGCTCCGCCAGCAGCCGCAATGTGTTCCGATCGATCGCGCAGTTTGCCGGGCTGAACGTCGTCTTCGATCCGGGCGTTTCGCGACGAGATCATCAACGCGGACCTCCGGAAGATGACGCTCGTCGACGCGCTGACGTCGGTGACGGCCAGCACGCGGACCTTCTTCCGCGTCAGCGCGCAGCGTACCGATCACCATCATTCCCGACACGCCCGCCAAGCGGCGCGAGTACGAAGAATCCGTCGTCCAGACGCTTGTACCTGAGCAACGCCGATCTGAAGGAAGTCATCGACCTGCTGCGCATCGTCGTCGACGTGCGTCAGATCACGGGGATGACCGCCATCAATGCCATCTCGCTCCAGGACACGCCCGAGCACATCGCCGCGGCGGCGCGCCTGATTGCGGCGATCGACAAAGCCCGGCCCGAGGTCGTCATCGACGTCGAGCTGCTCGAGGTCGATCGTTCGCGCCTGCGCGAGTTCGGCCTGCAGATCGCCTCGCCCGGGTCGGACGGTATTTCCGGGCGCGGTCGACGTGAACCGCGACGGCCTGACGCTGCAGGATCTGTCGAACCTGACCAGCGCCGACGTGTTCGTCACCGGCGTGCCGGGAATCTACTATCGTCTGCTCAAGAACGACAGCAACACGCGCATCCTCGCCAACCCGCAGCTCCGCACGTCGGAAGGCATCGGCTGCGCAGGCGAAGTTCGGCGAGGAAGTGCCCGTTCCGGTCACCGTTTTCGCCCCCATCGCGACCGGCGGCATCAACCAGCAGCCCATCACGTCGTTCAACTACCGTCCCATCGGCGTCAACATCGACATCACGCCGCGGACGCATCATGACGACGAAGTGTCGCTGACGCTGAAGATCGAGTTGAGCAGCATTTCCGGCAGCGGGTCAGGCGTCACGGCCGGTCTGCCGACGTTTGCGTCGCGGCAGATCACGTCGACGATCCGGCTGAAGGACGGCCAGACGAACATGCTCGCCGGCCTCATCCGCGACGAGGAGCGCACGGTGCTGGCCGGCGTGCCAGGGCTGAGCGACATCCCGCTCGTCGGCCGACTCTTCGCGCGCAACCGCAAGGAATCGCTGCAGACCGACATCATCCTGACGCTCACCCCGCACATCGTTCGCACGCTCGACGTGACCGAGGCGGACCTGCGGCCGTTCCGGCTGGGCCGCGGCGGCAGCGACGGCGGAGTGACGCCGGTCGAACGCCCCGGCTCCAGCCACCACCGCGCGATCCCCCGGCCGGCGGCGTCAAGCCGGGTGGAGCCGAGGCCAAGACGCCTCCGCCCCCCGCGTTCCCACAGCCGCTGCAACCGACACTCCCCGGCCTGACCACGGTGCCAGGTGCAACCGTGCCGGTGACCCCACCGAAAAAGCCCGGCGGATCGCCGAAGTAGTCGCGGAACCCGGATCGCAGATCACGCGGATCTATTCCACGGGACGCGGATTTCGCGGATCTATTCCACGGGACGCGGATTTCGCGGATCCAATTTGACGGGGCGCGGATTTCGCAGGTCGATCTCATGACGGGACGCGGATTTCGCGGATTTCGCGGATCCGCGGATCCACTCAACGGGACGCGGATTTCGCGGATCTTCTCAACGGGACGCGGATCTCGCGGATCTTCTCAACGGGACGCGGATCGCGCGGATCACTTTCGGCTAGGACGGCAGAAAACGCGTTCCCTTCATTTCGTGAGCGTCCTGGCTGTTCGTCTTCGCGCCTCCCGCAACAAGCGATCCGCGTGATCGGGCCGTGGCCGTAAGATCCGCGTAATCCGCGTAACCCGCGTCCCGTCATGAGATCCGCGTAATCCGCGTCCCGTCATGTGATCCGCGATCCGCGTCCCGTGAGCAATCCGCGTAATCCGCGTCCCGTCCAGCTAGATCCGCGTAATCCGCGTCCCGTCGAAAAAATCCGCGAAATCCGCGTCCCGTGGAATAGATCCGCGATCCGCGTCCCGTCGAAGAGACCCATCAGCGATCTCAGGCCACACGCTCGACCTGCGCGCCGAGGGCGGTGAGCCGTTCGACCAGCGATCCGTAGCCACGTTCGACGGTCTCGAGCGGGCCCACCCGGCTCTCCCCTTCTGCCGCAAGCGCCGCGGCGATGAGTGCCATTCCCGAGCGGATGTCCCGTGTGTCCAAATTGACGGCCCCGCAGCTTCGTCACGCCGCTCACGATGATGCGGTGCGGATCGCACAGGAAGAGGTCGGCGCGCATCGCGCTCAACTGCTCGAGCGCGAAGAGCCGCAGCTCGTACATCCAGTCGTGTACCAGCGTGTCACCTTCGGCTTGCGTGGCCAGTACGGTCACGAGGCTCACCATGTCGCTCGGAAACCCGGGCCACAGCCCGGTCGTGATGCGCCGCGCCGCAGTCAAAGAAGACGACGGCTCCACGACGAAACGCTCGTCGTCCCACGCGCACGTGAGGCCCATCTTCTTGAGCGGGGTCCCGACCACTTCGAGGTCAGTCCAGCGCGCGCCGGTCACCTCGATGCTGCCGCCGGTGATCGCGGCGACGACGCCCCAGCTGCCCGCTTCGATGTAGTCGCCATCCAGCCGGTGCGTTGCCCCCCTGAAGCGGGCCGGCGCCTCGACACGAATCGTGGACGTGCCTTCGCCCTCTATCGAGACGCCCATCGCGCGCAGAAACCGGCAGAGCTCGGCCACGTGCGGCTCCGTCGCGGCGTGACGGATTTCGGTCCGGCCCTTGGCCGCCGCGGCCGCGAGGAGCGCCGTTTCCGTGCCCGTCACGGAGGCTTCGTCGAGATAGAACGACGCGCCGCTCAGTCCCCATGGTGTCTCGAGCGCGTGCCCTGCCTCGTCGAGCGGCACGGCCCCCATCGCCGCAAGCGCCTGGAGATGCGTCGAAATCGTTCGCCGTGCCGGGAAGTCACCGCCCGGCGGCGCGAGACGCGCGGACCCTTTCCGCGCGAGCAGTGGGCCGAGCAGCAGTACGGATCCGCGCAGCCGGCCGACAAGGGCCGGATCAGGCCGATCGGTGGTGACGGTCTCGCACTTGATGCGCAAGCGTCGGCGTCCCGCTGCCGTCGACCGTCGCACCCAGCCCCACGAGCAGGTCGACCATCACCTCGACGTCCCGAATCCGCGGAACGTTCGTCAGCACGCATTCCTCTTCGGCCAGCAGGCACGCCGCCAGCAGCGGCAGCGCCGCGTTCTTGTTCCCTTCGACCGCGACGTGGCCCTCCAGACGCCGCCCGCCCTCGATCCTGAGTGTGGCCATTCAGCTCCCTTCGAACCCTAGATACACGATCTCTTCGCGCAGCGTCACGCCGAACCGCGATCGTACGTCACGTTTGCAACGCTCGACCAGTTCTCTGATCTCCCCTGCACTCGCGCCGCCCTCGTTCACGATGAAGTTCGCATGCGTCGTCGAGACCCGTGCACGGCCGGCGCGCGCGTCCTTGAGACCCGAGCGGTCGACGAGGGCCCCGGCCGACCACGGGATGCCTTCGGGAACGACGTCACGAGCGGGATCGGGATTCTGGAAGATGCAGCCGGCGCTCGCCGACTCGAGCGGCTGCGTGCGCTTGCGAAAGGCGAGCGACTCGCGTGCAGTGGCGCGCAGCACGTCGGGCTCTCCGACGGTCACGCGGAAGTCTGCCGATATGACGACCTCACGCGTCCGGTGCAGGCGGCTGAAGTCGTAGCCGAACTCCATCTCGGTCACCGGTACGTCCGTGATCCGTCCATCGACGGCGGCAAGCGTCACACTCTCGATGAGCTCGCTGATGAGGCGGCCCCTGAAATGCGCGTTCCCGTGAATCGCCCCGCCAACCGTGCCGGGAGTACCGGCCCACATTTCGAGGCCGGCGACACCCTTGCCGATGGTCCAGCGCACGAGGCCATTGATCGTCACGCCGCCATCGGCTCGAATGCGGGCGGCGTCGATCCGGCTGACGTCGCCGCCGTGAATCCGGATCACCAGGCCGCGAAGCCCGGCGTCAGCGATGAGGACGTTCGAGCCACCGCCGAGCACGGTCACGGGCAGATCGAGCTCGCGGGCGATCTCGAGCGCGCGGCGGATGTCCTCCTGGCTGCGCGCCTGGACGAGCCAGTCCGCCCGGCCACCGACCTTGAACGTCGTGACGGGTGCGAGTGGAGCGTCGCGCTGCACTCGGGTCTCGCCAAGGGCGCCCGTCAGGCGCTGTTCGATCGCGCTCCTCACCGCACCTCCCCGAGCGGACGATGGCGACGCTTCAGCGCGTCGACGGCCTCCTCGCGCGTGCACGGTGCGAACTCCAGCCAGTCACCCGGCGCGAGCTGACCCGCGAGGGGGATATCAGCGCTGATCACGACGCCGATTTTCGGATAGCCCCCGGTCGTCTGTCGATCGGCCATCAGAAGGATGGGCTGGCCGGATGCGGGTACCTGGATCGATCCGAGCGGCGTCGCGTCCGAGAGGATGTCGGCTCGTCCCGCATGCTCGAGCGGCGCCCCTTCGAGCCGGTACCCCATGCGATTGGATGCGGGCGTGACGATGTATCGAGATCCGAAGAGTGTCTGATACGCGAGTGGCGTGAACAACTGCTCCTGCGGACCGACGACAACGCGGAGTCGTGCGCCGCCCACCGGCATCTGTAGGGGCACGACCGCGCGGCCGTCGGCGCCCGGCGTTGCGAGTGTCGTGACCGGACCGATCGGCAGAACATCGCCTGCCTTCAGCGTCCGTCCGCCAAACGGGCCCATGCGGCTGATGAGGCTCGTGGCGCGGCTCTCGAACACTGGCGCCACATCGATCCCGCCCCGCACCGCGAGCGTCGCGCGTGCGCCTGCCGACCGCGCGCCAAACCTCAGCCGCTCGCCCGGTCGGAGCGTGAATGCCCGGTGCAGCGGCACGGCGAGGTCTCCGGCAGTCAGAGCAAACGCCGCGCCCGCGACCGCGCACGTCACTTCCCCGTTCGCCTCCAGCTCAGGACCGATCAGCGTGACTTCAAGCGCCGCCAAGGTCGCGGTGTTCCCGACGAGCTGATTGGCGAGCGCGTGCGAATACTCGTCCATCGGTCCGGCGACAGGGACGCCGTTGGCCTGGAATCCCCAACGACCGAGATCCTGAATGGTCGTCAACATGCCGGGGCGGACCACGCTCATGGAGCTGCGTCACGAGCGAAGAAACTCCTGGTGAGCCATCGGGCTGAAACCGCACGCGGTCGCCGGACTTGAACAGGAACGGCTCGGGGCGATCCGGATCGGTACGGCGCGAAGCGCGGTGCGACCGATGATGTTCCAGCCGCCTGGCGTGACTGCCGGGTAGACGCCGGTCTGTCCGCCAGCGATCGCGACCGAGCCCGCCGGCACCGCTGTTCGCGGAGAGGCTCGGCGCGGCGCGGCGATTCTCGGCTCGACCTCTGCCATGTAGGCGAAGCCGGGAACGAAGCCGACCATGTAGACGCGATACTCACGGCCGGCGTGCAGGTCGATGACCTCAGCCTCTGAACAGCCCGCGAACGCGGCCACATCAGCCGAGATCGGGTCCCAGATCGCCGCCGTAGCACACCGGCACGTCGACCAGGCACCTTCGGCGGCGTCCTCGACGTCGAGGCTCCCGGCGTATGCGCGAACCTCAGCCTCGAGCCACGCGGCATCACGTTCAACGGGTCGAAATAGACCGTGACCGAGCAGTAGCCGATCACGACATCTCCGACGATCGTGCCCAGGCCGGTCGCGAGCGCGCGCGAAAAGGCGACGCACCAGGCGTTCAGCTCCGGGTCGATGCGCTCGGGGAGCTGCACGAGCGAGCGCCGCGTCACCAGCCGGAAGGATCCTAAGAGCGGGCATCGGGCTACGGTGTTTGTTCGAGCGCAGCGAGCAGCTTCTGATGAATGTCGTCGAAACCGCCGTTCGACATGATCACCACCAGATCGCCGTCCTTGCTCTCGCGCGAGACGGTGGCGACGATGTCGTCGGTGTTCGGGATGTAGCGCGCATCGACGCCGGACGCCTTGAGATCGATGACGAGCTGCTCGGTCGACAACCGCTCGGCGTCTGGCAGCGTGGACCGGAAGACGGCGGGCAGGATGACCCGATCCGCTACCGACAGCGCCCGCGCGAAGTCGGCCTGGAAGACCCGGCGGCACGACGTGGCCGATCGCGGCTCGAAGATCGCCCAGATCCTTCGGTTCGGATACGCTGAGCGCACACCCGCGAGCGTCTCGCCGATCGCCGTCGGGTGGTGCGCGAAGTCGTCGTACACGTCGATGCCCCGCACGGTTCCGCGGTGCTGCATCCGCCGCCGCACGCCCTTGAATCGCTTCAACGATGCCGCCATCGTGTCGGTGCTCAGCCCGACGGAGGCGCCGACGGCAATCGCGGCGAGCGCATTGCGCACGTTGTAGGCGCCGAGGAGCGGCAGCTCGAACGCTGCCGGCGGGCATGCCGCCCCGACGCACGCCAAACGAGGTCGACGTGCCCGGTACGGCGAGATCGTGCGCCTGCCAGTCCGACCCGTCCGCCAATCCGAACGTCTCGACGCGGCAGTGGGCGACCGTCCGCAGTCCAGGGCGTCGGCGTTGTCGGCGCCGAGCAGCAGGAGGCCACGACGCGGGATGAGATTCACGAATCGCTGGAACGTGAGGCGGATGGCGCTCAGGTCGGCGTAGATGTCCGCGTGATCGAACTCGATGTTGCCGACGACGGCGACGTCGGGCAGGTATTTGAGGAACTTCGCCGTCTTGTCGAAAAACGCGCTGTCGTACTCGTCGCCTTCGATGACGAATTCGCGGCCGCCGCCAATCCGAAAGCTGCCGTCGAAGTTCTCGGCGATGCCGCCGACGAGCATGCTCGGGATCGGCCCCGCCGTCGGCCAGCAGCCATCCCGTCAACGCGGTGGTCGTCGTCTTGCCGTGCGTGCCGGCGATGACGACCGACCGCGCGGCCCAGAGGAAGTAGATCGCGCACCGCTTCAGGCAGCGAACAGTAGCGGATCTTCCGGTCGAGCACTTCCTCGAGCTCCGGGTTCCCCCGCGAGATGGCGTTCCCCACCACGACGAAGATCGAGCTCGGCCGTGATGTGCTCGCGATGATAGCCCTGGAGAAGAGTGATGCCCTGCTGCACGAGGAAGTCGCTCATCGGCGGATAGACGTTCTGGTCGGACCCGCGAACGTCGAAGCCCTTGCTCTTCAGGAGCGCGGCGAGGGTCGCCATCGCGGTGCCGCAGACGCCGATCAGGTGAACGCGAGTCATGAAACCGCCGCCTCCTCGACGACCAGTCTCGGTTGAGCGTCGGCAATCGCCGTCGCGTGCACGCCGAAGGGCAGCGTGAGCGTCGCACCGGCCGAGTGGCCCGAGGGTAATCCGAACAGCACCGGACCACGAAAGCCCTCCATCACGCCGGCGATCATCGAACGGGCGGTGAGATTGCCGTCGGGCTCGTCGCACCTGGGCAGTTCCCCAAAGACCACCGACGACGCGCGCGCCAGGATGCCGCTCAAGCGCAGCTGCGTCAGCATGCGGTCGATGCGAAAGGGGCGCTCGCCCACTTCGTCGATGAAGAGCACGAACCCCGGCGGCGGATCGAAGGCGTAGGGCGTGCCGAGCGACGCCGTGAGCTGCGTCAGCGTTCCGCCGAGCAGCATGCCGGTCGCCTCGCCCTGCGCGACTACCTCGAGGCGCGGATGCGTGATCTCGCCTGCCGCCTCGGCCCGGCACAGGCAGCGGACGAACGTGTCGCGGTCGTATCCTTCTTCGCCGCGGGCCAGGCGCGCCTTCGATCATCGGGCCATGAAACGAGACGATGCCGCACTGCAGCGTCAGCCAGCTCAGAATCGACGTGTTGTCGCTGTAACCGATGAACGCCTTGGCGTGAAGGCCGATAGCCGCGCGGTCGAGCAACGGCAACATCTGGACGCTGCCGTATCCGCCTCTGGCGGCAATAAGGGCGGCAACCGTCGGGATCCTCCCACGCCCGCTTGAACGCCGCAGCTCTGCACATCGGCGGCGCCCGCCACATAGCCCTGGCGGGCGAAGACGCTGTCCTCATAGACGGGCTCGAAACCGAGCGACCGGATCTCGGCCAGCCCCGCGTCGAAGTCGTCGCGCTTGAACGGGCTGGCGGGCGCCACCACGGCGACCCGATCGCCGGGCCGCAGGGCACGGGGCTTGCGCATGTACTACGCGAACCTCGCCATCTCGGCGGCGATCGCCTGGTGCTCGTCGCCTCCAAGCGCGGCTCGCAACGCAGAGCCGGTCAGGGGCTTGGGCCGCACCGGCGCAAGGAACCGCTCCTTGATGCGGCGATGGCGCGCGAGCGCATCCTCGACGCGCGTCAAGGGAAGTGTCCCATCCTCCACCGCACGGATGAGCGCTTCGAGCGCGGCAAACTGCGGCTCCGGCGAGGCGCCGCACATCAACACCGCGTCGCAGCCGGCCCCGATCGCCGCTACCGTGGCCTCCGCCACACTGTACCTGCCGCTGATCGCCTTCATGTCGAGGTCATCGCTGAGCACCAGGCCGCCATACCCGAGCCGCTTCTTCAGCAAGCCGTCGACGATGGCCGGCGCCAAGCGTGGCCGGACGCTCCTCGTCGTAGGCTTGAACAAGGATGTGTGCGGTCATGATCGAGGCGACGCCCGCCTCGATCGCCGCACGGAACGGCACGAGCTCGATCGGCATCGAGCCGGTCGGGCGCATGCTCGACGAGCGGCATCTCGTGATGCGAGTCCGCGCTCGTGTCTCCATGGCCCGGGAAAGTGCTTGCCGCACGCCGCGATCCCTGCGCCCTGGAGCGTCGTGATGATCCGTCGCCCCAGCCGCGCCACATCCTCGGCGCGTTCAGCGAGCGCGCGATCGCCGATGACTGGATTCTTCGGGTTGGTGTTGATGTCGAGGACCGGCGTGTAGTCGAGCGAGATCCCGACGGCCTTGAGCTCCGCGGCGAGCGCGCGCGCGAATCGCTCGGCCAGCGCCTCGTCGCCGCTCCGTCCGAGCGTCATCATCGGCGGCCACACGGTAAATGGCGCCTTGAGACGCGCGACCCGGCCGCCCTCCTGATCGACGCTCACCCAGAACGGCAGCTCCTGCGCCATCGTCTGCGCCTCGCGCGACAGGTCGGCCACCTGATCCGGCGCGACGACGTTGCGCGCAAAGAGAATGATGCCGCCGAGATCGAACTCCCGCGCGAGCGACCGTAAGTCCGAAGGGATGGCATCGCCGGCGAATCCGGCAATCGCGAGCTGACCGATGTGACGACGAATGTCGCGAAGGGACATGTGTTGTTGATTATATCCACAGACACACGCGTTCAGACGCCGCCACGGACCACGCGGGTCGCACTGATAAGCGCCTGCGGCCCGAGCGCGGCGCGAAGTCGCCGCGCGAGAGCGCGCGACAGCCTTGAGCCGAGAGCGCGAAGCGCGAGCGCCCGCGCTGGGGGTGGGGCCCCAGCGCATCAGGAAATGTGGGCCCCGCGCGCACTGATCAGGTGCTCATTCCTCCCGGAGCGCCACGACCGGATTCACGCGCGTCGCGCGGCGCGCTGGGAGATACGTGGCCAGGAGCGCGACCGCAGCCAGGATCAGCGGGACTGCCGAGAACGTCGCCAGATCGGTCGCGCTGATACCGAACAGCAAGCTCGCCATGACACGCGTCAGCACCACCGCGGCGAGCAGCCCCGCGACGATGCCGGCGCCGGTCAACTCCATTCCCTGCCGGACCACCATCCACACGATGCTGCTGCGCTGTGCTCCCAGTGCCATCCGCACGCCGATATCGTGCGTTCCCTGCGTCACCAGGTACGACATCACGCCGTATACGCCGACGGCTGCCAGAATCAACGCGAACACCGCGAACGCGCCCAGCATGATGGTGGAGAATCGCTGCCGCGCCATCGAGTCGCTCATCCGATCCTGCATGGTGCGGACGTCGTACACCGGAATCGTCGGATCGACGGCGTGGATTGCCTGCGGACGATCGCCGCGGCCGCTGCTGCCGGATCGGACGCCGTTCGCGCGACCTGATACGACAGCAACCCGAGCGAGGGGCGGTAGACCACGATCCGGCCATCGACGTCGAGTCCGTACTGCTTAACCGTGCCTACGACGCCGACGATGGTCATGGACCGCTTCGGGATCGTTCCAGACGTGCTTACCGATGGGATCCTCGTTCGGCCAGAAGCGCTGGGCGAACTTCTCGTCAATCACCGCGACCGGCTGGGCGTTCGGCATCGCATCGAATTCGGTAAAGAACCGCCCCTTCACCAGCGGAATCTCCATCGTCCGGAAATAGTCCGGCGTCGCGGCGCGCTGATCGACCTGGAGTTCCTGTCCGGGCTGTGGCGTGAAGCCCTCCACATTGATGGATCCCCAGCCCGACCGACGAGGTGAAGGGAAGCGAGGTGACCGCGCCACGCAGTTTCACGCCAGGGACCGCGGCGATCCGGTCACCGAACTGCCGATAGAACTCGAGGCCTGCCCTCGCGGTTTGGAAACTGGCGCCCGCTCGCGCCCAGGCGCATGGAGATCACGTTGTCGGTGGTGAACCCCGGAGACACGCTCTGCAGCCGGACGAAGCTGCGAACCAGGAGGGACTGCGCCGATGAGGAGCATGAGCGAGAACGCGACCTCGGAGACGACCAGCAGGCTGCGCAGCCGGCGACGGGAGGAGCCAAAACCACCTTCGCCGCGAGCACTTCGCCCGCCAGCCTTGAGTCCGGTATTGAGGTCCGCTCGCGCCGCACGCAATGCCGGCGCCAGGCCGAAAATGATGCCGGTCACGATCGACACGGCGAACGTAAAGGCCAGGACCGCGCGATCGATTCCGATGAGGTCCAAGCCGCGGGATGTTGCCCGGATTGACCGTCCGGACGACGTAGAGGCCGGCCTCGGCAATCAGCAGACCGACCGCGCCGCCCATGACGCCGAGCAGCACGCTCTCCATCAGCAACTGCCGAACCAGGCGCTGCCATCGGGCGCCGAGCGCCGTCCGTATCGCCACTTCCTTCTGACGGCTGGTCGCACGCGTGAGCAGCAGGTTGGCCACATTGGCGCAGGCGATGAGCAGAACCAGCGCCACCGAACCGAGCAGCACCAGCATGGCGCGGCGCACGTCCCCCACGACCTGATCGAGCAGCGGCACGACGCTGATCGTGAAGGTTTGGTCGCGCTTGTCCTTGTCGCGAATGCGCGCCGCGATCAGGCTGACGTCGGTCTGCGCCTCGACCATCGTCACCCCGGGCTTCAGGCGCGCCATCAGGTTGTAGTTCTCGTCGCCGCGCCGGTTGACGGCATCCGCTCCGAACGGGAGCGGCAGGAACACGTCCATTTTTCTGATGCTGGCAACCGTGGGCATGACCTCGTCGTTCAGCAGGAACTCTGGCCCGAGGACACCCGCGACCGTGAACTGGTTCTTGTCCTGGCCCGTTCCTTCAACGACCCCGTTCATGGTGATGCTCCTGCCGATGACGTTCGGATCAGAGTTGAAGAGTCGCTTCCAGAAACGTGGCTCAGGATGACGACTGGCGGTTTGCCCGGCGTGTCCTCTTCCGGCAGGAGAAGACGACCGTACATGGGCTTGGCGCCCAACAGCGTGAACAGGCTCGAGGACGTGCGCAGCGCCTCGACGCGCTCGGGTTGATCGAGCCCCAGCACCGTCCCGGTCCGGCCCTGCGAGATGGACATCAGCTCGAAGGAGCGGTTCTCGGTCTGAATGTCGATGTACTGTCCCGGCGAGGGCCAGTCCTGCGGAATGTTGATGCCCGGCGAACGCAGCCAGAGAACCGCGAGGCGGTCGGCATCGGGGTAAGGCAGGGGCTTCAGCAGGAGCGCGTTGACGACGCTGAAGATCGCGGTGTTGGCCCCGATGCCGATGGCGAGCGAGGCAACGATCACGAGCGTCAGCCCAGAGCTCCTGCTCACCGTTCGGAGCGCATAGCGGAAGTCCTGCAGGAACGCGTGCACGTCTCTCCTCCTTCCGGCGTCAAGCGCTCAGGGTCGACCTGTCTGAATCCCCGTCAGGCATCGGGCGCGCCGAGCACGGGAAAGACGGCCAGGAGATAGCTCAACGAGCGCGAGATCTCCGGCAGGCAGCGTCTGATCGATGATCGAAACGAAACTGCAGCCGGTTTCCTGTTCCAGCGACGTCGACCGCTTCGCCGGCGACGTGAACATGCCCCTGCCGTCGCCGGCCAGGGAGAGCGAGAGCTGCCCCTCCATACTGGTCAGGCTGGCGACACTGTCAATCGTTCGGTTCAGTTCGTCAACTTGGCCGGCAAACGCGTGGAACTCCTCCGAGCTCGAGATTCGCGCGGAACCGGCCCCGGAAACGCTCCGGCGGCGATCTCGACCTCGCAATCGATCCAGTTCCCGTCCCAGTGGTCGAACAGCCCGGGATGGCTTCGGGACAGGGGGCGAATCAGCACGTGCTGTGCCGCCGCATCGCCGACGAGGATTTCCGTGACTCGCTGCCACCCACCCTCCCAATGCCTGACCTGCCGCGCTCCCATTATGCTGCAAGGCCAGGCCGCGTTCTGTGGCTATAATTTCTGGTGCACATCGAGTCCTCCGCGCCGACGCGGATCGATCTGGCGGGCGGGACCCTCGACATCTGGCCGCTCTATCTCTTCCACGAGCGGGCGCAAACGATCAACGCCGCGATCAGTCTCCGCGCGCGGTGCTCGATTCAGCCCCGCGGATCCGCGGCCTGACGATCATCTCCGACGACACCGGGCGGCGCGTCGACGTGACCCACTGGAGCGAGCTCCGGGACAACCACGAGCTGCGGTTGCTCGGCCGGCTGCTCCACTACTTTCAGGCCGAAGGCCTCGAGCTGCACACCCGCTCGGAGTCGCCGGTCGGCGCCGGCATCGCCGGATCGTCGGCGCTCAACATCGCGGTCTGCGGCGCGCTGGTGGCCTGGAGCGGACAGCCCCGCACCGACGCCGACATCATGCAGATTGCGATGAACGTCGAGGCCCAGGCTATCGACGTCCCGACCGGCGTGCAGGACTACCGCCCGGCGCTCTACGGCGGCATCTCCGCGGTGGAGCTCCGCGTCGACGGCGTGCGGCGGGTGGCGTTGCCCGTCGCCGCGATGGAGCTCGAACGGCGCCTGGTGCTCGCCTACACCGGCGCGACGCGGAACTCGGGCATCAACAACTGGGAAGTCACCAAGCGGCACATCGACGGCGACCGCGAGGTGCAGCAGCGTTTCGCGCGGATTCGCGACATTGCGGCCGCCATGCGCGACGCGCTCGAACGCGGCGCGTGGAGCGAAGTCGGCCGCCAGGTCGCCGAGGAGTGGGAGAACCGCAAGGGCCTGGCGCCCGGCGTCACCACTCCCGAAATCGACACCATCCTCGCCGCCGCTCGCGACGCCGGCGCGTTCGGCGGCAAGGTCTGCGGCGCCGGAGGCGGGGGCTGCCTGTTCTGCCTTGGCGAACCCGAGCACATCCCGGCCATCCGCGAGGCCATCGCCGCCGCAGGCGGCCGCCTCCTCGACTTCAACATCGAGCCCGACGGCCTGCGGGTCGACACGCGGGTCACGGCCTAGTCGTTGGCTCTTGGCTCTTGGCTTTGGCTCTGGTAAGAGCATTGAGATCTGACTCCAAGGTTTTGGCTGAGCCTAAAGCCTAGAGCCGAAGCCATCCAATGAGCCTCGACAACCTCGCCATCGCCCGTGTGCTCGCCGAGATCGGCGATCTGCTCGAGATCAAGGGCGAGAACCCGTTCAAGATCCGCGCATACCGCAACGCGTCGGAAACGATCGCGCACACAGCCGAGCGTATCGCCGATCTCTCGTCCGTCGATCGGCTCGCGATCCAAGGAATCGGCAAGGATCTCGAACGCCAAGATTGTCGAGCTCGTCGAGACAGGGACCATCGCGTACCATCAGGCCTGCTGCAGGACTTTCCGCCGACCATCCTCGACCTTCTCCATCTTCAGGGCGTGGGACCAAAGACCGTGGCGATGCTCTACAAGGATCTCGGCATAGGCACGCTCGACGATCTCGAGCGCGCCGCACGCGAGGGACGGCTCCGCAATCTCAAGGGCATGGGGACAAAGAAGGAAGCGTGGATCCTGAAGGCCCTGGAGGAACGCGCGCGCTCCACGGGCGGCGCTTGATGGCAGAGGCGCACGAGACCGCCGCCGCCCTCCTCGACGGCGCTCCGCGAGCACGCGCCGGACGCCGACATCTCGCCGGTCGGCAGTCTTCGACGCGGGTGCGAGACGTGCGGCGATCTCGACATCCTCGCCGCCGGCGCCCCGCAGACGCTGATGGACGCGTTCACCAGCTACGCGCTCGTCGAGCGCATCCTCGCGCACGGCGACACCAAGTCGAGCGTGCTCCTCTGGGGCGGGTTTCAGGCCGACCTGCGCCTCGTGCCGCGCGAGAGCCGGGGTGCAGCCCTCCAGTACTTCACGGGCTCGAAGCCGCACAACATCGCGCTCCGCGATCGCGCGATCAAGCGCGGGCTGAAGCTCAACGAATACGGTCTCTTCCGGAACGACGACGGACAGCCCGTGGCAGGTGGGTCGGAAGAGGAGCTCTATCGCGCGCTCGACCTCGCGTTCATCCCGCCGGAGCTCCGGGAAAACCGCGGCGAGATCGAAGCCGCCGAGCGCGGCGCCCTGCCCCATCTCCTGACGCTCGCCGATCTCCGCGGCGACCTGCACATGCACACCACGGCAACCGACGGCCGCGCCGACGCCGAGACCATGGCGCGGGCCGCCCTGTCCGCGGGCCTCTCGTACATCGCCATCACCGATCACAGCCAGGCGCTCGCCATGGCCAACGGGCTCGACGAGCGCCGCGCGCTCGAGCACGCCCGCCGCATCCGCGAGCTGAACGCGCGGCTCGAGGGCATCACGGTGCTCGCCGGGATCGAGTGCGACATCCGGTCAGACGGCACGATGGACCTCGCCGACGACTGCCTCGCCGAGCTCGACATCGTCATCGCCTCGGTCCATTCGGCGTTCTCGCAGGACGAGAACCAGATGACCGATCGGATCCTGCGCGCGATTGAATGCCCGTACGTCGACGTGCTCGGCCATCCGACCGGCCGGCGCATTCTCAAGCGCGACGGCTATCGCCTGAACTTCGACCGGGTGACGGAGGCCGCGGCCGCCGCCGGTGTCGCCGTCGAGATCAACTGTCAGATCGAACGACTCGATCTCGACGAGCATCATGCACGGCTGGCCCGCGACCGGGGAGTGAAGTTGATCATCGATTCGGACGCGCACTCGCCGGCCGCACTTGGACTGCTCCGCTGGGGCGTGACCGTCGCCAGGCGCGCCTGGCTCGAGCCCGGCGACGTCCTCAACACGCTTCCCGTCGACGCCTTCCGGCAGTCGCTTCGCCGAAACAAGGGCACCCGCACGCGCGCGCGCACACGATGACCTCCCCCACTTCCGACCCGCTCGCCGAAATCCGCCGGCTCTACTTCGAGACGAAACCCTCGACGATTCTGAGAGACTTCGACCGGGCCATCGATCTGCTCAAGTCGGTCGCGACCGAGACCGAACGCGAGCGCGCCACGGTTTACATGCAGGGGTTGGCGGAAATGCGCAAGGAGTTCGGGAAGAAACGGTCCTGACGAAGACGCGGTTCGCGGCTCGCGGCTCGCGGCTCCAAGCTTAGCGTCCATTGAGATCAGTATGCTTTGCGAGCCGCGTGCAGCGAGCAGCGTGCAGCGAGTTGCGAGCCGCTACTCGCCCTTACCCTTGCTGAGAATCCTGCGGGCGGCGAGGCGCAGGGCTTCGGGCACGTTGCGGTCGGTCGTGATCATCTTGATGTCCTTCTCGATGAGCCGGTGCATGAGGTGCATCGAGATCGCCGGCGGAGTCTTGGGGTTCCGCGTCAAGGCGTGGACGATGGCGTAGTTCTTGAGCCAGGTCCGGTGAGTGCCGATGATACGCAGGACGTCGTCGGACACGTTGCCCATCTTCGCGAACGCCTCGACCTCCGACTCGCTCAGCTTCGGACTCGTCAGCACCGCGGTGGCCACGATGCGGTTCGCGTCGCGAATGAGCTGTCCCCGCTGCTCGCGCGTGCCCTTGGTGGCCAGCTTGAGGCGATCGGCGATCGACAGCGACGACATCAGCCGCGACTCCTCGGTCGCTTCCTCGGTCTCTTCCTCGGTCTCTTCCTCTGTCGCTTCCTCCGGCGCGGCGCCTGCTCTGGCGTCGCGTCGTCTGGCGTCGCGTCGTCTGGCGTCGCGTCGTCTGGCGTCGCTTCGTCAGGCACGGCCTCGACTGCTGGTGCGACCTCACCCTGAAGCATGGCATCACGGCCGGCAAAGAACGCGCGCAACTCGGCCGGGACGTCGGTGGCCAGGAAATCCGCCAGCGCCTCGCGCGGCAGCCGGGCGAGCGTCGCGTTCGCCTGCGCCGCAATCTTCGGCTTCCGGGTCGTCGGACAACACGACGAGAAGGGCGATCTGCTCGCGGACCGGGCGCGGCAACAGGCCGCGCGCGGCCAGCAGGCGGATGTCCGGCGCCGCCGCGCCGCGAAGAAAGAGATCGACGAGTGGCGAACGATAACCTGGGTCCATGTAGTTGACGGACGTCCCTAGATCGAGCTGACGCCGAACGCCAGCCGGATCTGGCCGACGGTATCGCGGCGCTCCCCTTCTCCCCCTGTCGCGAACAATCCTATCGCAGCGATGCCGGCCGCGCCGGCCCGTACGATGTCCGGCACTCGTGCCGCGGTGACGCCGCCAATCGCCAGAACCGGCAGCCGGACGGACGCGCATACGCGGGCGAGCGCGTCGAGGCCGGCAACGGCGTGCCCCGCCGGCTTGCTGGGCGATTCGAACACCGAACCAAACACAAGGTAGTCGCAGCCACCGTCGCGCTCGGCGTCGATCGCCTCGCCGGCGTTGTGGACGGAACGGCCGACGAGGAAGCCGTCGGGCACGATCGCGCGGACCACGGCGCCCGACACCGCACGGCCAGGCAGGTGCACGCCGTCGGCACGGGCGGCCAGCGCGACGTCGATCCGGTCGTTGACGAGCAGCCGGGCGCCGGTCGCGGCGATCGCTTCCCGTATGCCCACGCCGAGTGCCAGCAAGGAGCGATCGTCGAGCCCTCGCTCCCGGACTTGCACGAGATTGACGCCCGCGCGGGCCGACGCCGCCGCGGCCCCGACGAGCGTCGCGCACGCCTGTTCGTCGGCGTCGGCCGCCGCAGATGCGCCGACATAGAGGCGGCGATCCGTCACCATGGCGAGAAGCGGACGCGGCAGGGCCGTGACTCGCCCGCTGGCGCTATGGTTGGACCCGGGGAGACTCATGGCTCGACCGATTGCGGCGCGACACCAGGCCAGAGAGCTCTGCCAGGCCGGCGAGCACGGTGATCGCTCCCACGCCCGAGACGGCGCCGCGGGCAAACGGGTTCGCGAGCATCTGCTCGAGTGCGGGGATCGAGGAGAGGAACAGATTCCGGTCCCAGAAGCCCGACCAGGGCGCCACGACGAGAATGAGGCCCGCCTCGAGAAAGTATGCGGCGAAGAGGATCCGCGTGAGGAAGGAGATATCAGCCTCCGGTCTGCACACGCGCGAGGCGATCGATGCGGGCAGCCACGTCGCGATAGTCGCCCGCATCGGCCTGCAGCTCGAGGAAGACCGCCAACGCCCTCGAAGTTTCCCCCGCGCCGTCGAGCAACACGCCGAGATCGTACAACAACTCCCGTCCCTCGTCGGTGGCTGGCGCACGCGCCTCGGCGGCCTGTTCGAACCAGTCGATCGCCAGGGCAGGCTCGCCGCGCCGCTCGTACACGCGACCCAGCGCCGCGGCCGCCGCGAAACGGTGCAACGGAGAACGAACCGCGGTCTGCAACGACGCGATCGCCTCGTCCAGCATGCCAAGCTCGATGTACGTTCGAGCGAGCGTCATGTGCTGCGCCGAAAAGTCCGGGTCCGCTTCGGCGTCGGTGCGGATCCTGGCGAAGGCCTGATCGAGCTTGCTGGCGACCCGGCGTCTCGGCGTCATCGGCGTCATCGGCGTCTTCGGGCGTCACATCGAGACCGCCCAACTCGCCTGTCAGATCGATCTCGTCACCGCCGTGTGCCGATGTCGGGCGCGGCGGCGCCGGCTCTTCTTCTGGCTTCTTTTCGACGTCTCGCGCGAGCCACACGGGGCGCTCATCGGCCGGTGCGGCCTCGGCTTCCGCCCAGTGATCGGCCTCGTCCTCTCGCGGATCCGCTGCGGGCGCAGCGGGTGTCGGTTCCGGACCGTCGAAGAACGGATCGTGCGCCATGAACGGAGACTGGCCGCTCAACCGCTCGGCAATCAGGCTATCCGGATCGGGGACGCGAAGCATGACGAGCGCGCGACGAAAGCGATCGATGTGCGCAGGCTCCCAGGGCTCGACGCGCGACGAGGTCCTCGGCGATGACCCGTGCCTCGGCAGCCTGATTGGCGGCCAGGTACGCGTCGGTGAGCAGCTCCTGCGCCTCGTACATGGGCAGTTCGAGGCCGCCATCGACGCACACTTCGATGAGCTTGAGCAGCGCCGGAATCTGCCCCGGAACGCGCGCGACGAAGTCCTGCAGGCTCGTCGCCGCCTCCTGAAACTCCGAAACGGCCATGGCACTGTCGACGGCCGCATCGAGGCACGTGAACGTCGTCTCCGGGCTCGAGCCGACAAACGACCATCCGAGCTCGGCCACGCCCCCCCGGCGGGTGGAGTCGGCGGCGAGCAGCCGCGCGAGCAGCCCCTTCGCGCGCGACAGCTCGCCCGACCGCAGCTCAATCTCGGCAAGCGGCAGCAGCAACACCGGATCCTCGCCGGCGCTCTTCTCGTCGAGGAACTCCCGGGCGCCGGCGACGTCGCCCTGGGCGAGCGCGGCTTTCGCGAGCGTCGACCGGGCCTCGCGATCGAGTCGGGCTGATGCGCACGAACTGCCTGAGCGCGACGATGGCCTCCGCCGTGCGGCCTTTCTCGAGAAGATCGTCGTAGAGCGCCTTGAACCGCTTCCCCGCTTCGTCTTCTTCGCCCATCTCCTCGAGGGTCCGGGCGGCCGCGAGCCGCGCGTCGAAGTCCGTCAGGGTCGATCGAGCCCAGCCGAACGACAATCTCGGCCGCGCCGCGGCGATCGCCCTTGGCGCGACGCCGCGCGGCGATCGCGTTCAGATGGGATTTCGCGTCGGCGAGCAGGCCCTGCCGCGCGGAGATATCGGCCAGTTGAATCTGGGTGGTTTCGTCCTGGGGCACGAGCTTCAGGATCTTCCTGTAGAGGGCGGCCGCCTTGGGATAGAAACCCTCGTCGACGAAGTGCTGGGCGATCCTCGCGTACTGCCCGACGGCCTGCTCCGGCTGCCCGGCGCGTGCGTAGAGCTCGCCGAGCGTATTGGCGGTGCTCCAGTCGCGCGGAGATTCCTCGACCACGCGGAGGTATTCGGCGATCGCCGGCTCGAGGCGACCCTGCTTGAGGAGCTTCTCTGCCTTCTTCAGCGTGGCGTCACGGTCGAGGGCCAACGGAATTCTCCAGGAGCCGGAGACGCGAGGGAGCGGCAGCGAATGTTCTGCAAGGGGTCAGGACATCCTATCAAACAGCGATGGCGGGCGAAACGACCGCCGGTGCACGTCCGAGTAGCCGAACCGCGAGACGGCGTCGAGGTGATCCCGCGTCGCGTAACCCTTGTGCCGATCGAACCCATACCGCGGGTCCTGCGCGTGCAGCTCGAGCATCATGCGGTCACGCATGACTTTCGCCACAATCGACGCCGCGGCAATCGCCGTGCAGCGTGTGTCGCCTTGCGCGATCGCGCGCTGGGCCATCGGCAGGTCCGGAATCCGGAAAGCGTCGACGATGACGAAGTCCGGACACGGCGCGAGCCCGAGCACCGCGCGTTGCATCGCCCGCAGCGATGCCTGCCGGATGTTGATTCGGTCGATTTCCTCTCGGTCGGCGGCGGCGACCGACCATGACACGGCCGCCTGCGTGATCTTCTCGTA
This sequence comes from uncultured Acidobacteriota bacterium, assembly GCA_963771395.1. Classification (GTDB taxonomy): domain Bacteria; phylum Acidobacteriota; class Vicinamibacteria; order Vicinamibacterales; family 2-12-FULL-66-21; genus DATBJJ01. The sequence continues at coordinate 135,452 of CAVYTY010000028.1, forward strand.
GAGCCGCTCGCGCTCGAGGGCGGTCACGGTCTTCGAGTCGCAGATCCGGGCAACGTAGCGATCCGGGTCGAGCACGACCGCCGCCGCCACGACCGGACCCGCCAGACAGCCGCACCCGACCTCGTCCACGCCCGCGACCGCGTTGAACCCCATCCGACGGATGGAGTTCTCGAGCGTGCGAAACGCGCGGAGTTTGACCATGGCTGGACCGGCGGCGCGGTAACCTACGCCTTCTTCTGCTCCTTCATCCTCGCCGCCTTGCCCTTCAGATCGCGGAGGAAGTAGAGCTTGGCGCGGCGCACCCGCGCCGATCGCGTAACCTCGATGCGGTCGATGATTGGCGAGTGCAGTGGGAAGATGCGCTCGACGCCCTGTCCGAACGACACCTTCCGCACGGTGAACGTCGCGCGGGCGCCGCCCCGGTGCATGCCGATCACCATGCCCTCGAACACCTGAATGCGCTCTTTGTCGCCTTCGCGCACTTTCACGTGCACGCGCACCGTGTCGCCGGGCTTCATCGCCGGGCGCTCCACCATCTGGCCGCGCTCGACGGTCTCTACCGCAGTCATCGGATTCTCCTTCAGTAGACGTTATCAATGCTCGCAGGCGCTTTTTTCAGTTTGTCGTGGGGCCCCACCCCACGACCTGCCAGCGCGCGCTTCGCTCGCGCCGGTGACTCGCGGCCACAGCCCGCGTGGGTGCGACTGAGTCATTGTCAGTATCTACGTCCGCGCCTGCATTTCTCGGCGCCGTCGCGCGTCAGTATTCCGCTTCACTCGCAGCTCGCGCAGCAACTCCCGGTCTTCGTCGTCGAGCGCCGCCGTGTCCAACTGGTCCAGCAAGTCCGGCCGCCACTCGAGCGTTCTCGCCAGCGCCTCACGCCGCCGCCACCGCGCAATCGCCGCGTGGTGGCCCGACAACAGCACCGCCGGCACCTCGTGCCCCTGGAAAACTCGCCGGCCGCGTGTATTGCGGGTAGTCCAGCAACCCGCCGACAAACGAGTCCCGCGCGACCGACTCGTCGTCTCCGACGACGCCCGGCACCAGGCGCGCGATGGCGTCCAGCATGACGAGCGCGGGCAACTCACCCCCCGACAGCACGTAGTCGCCGATCGACAGCGACTCGGTCGCCAGATGCCGGCGCACGCGCTCATCGACGCCTTCGTACCGGCCGCACAACATGACGACGTGCCCGAGCCCGCTCAACCGTTCCGCGTCCCGGTGCCCGAAGCGGGCGCCATCAGGACTCGTCAGCACGATCGCGTCAGGCGTGCCGCGCTCGCGCCGGATGTGCTCGACCGCCGCAAAAAACGGCTCCGGCTTCATCACCATCCCGGGGCCGCCGCCAAACGCCATGTCGTCGACGACACGGTGCCGGTCGGTCGTGAAATCCCGCAGGTCGTGGACGCCGACGTCAATCACCCCGCGCCCAATCGCCCGCCCCACGACGCCTTCCGCGAGCGGCGCCTTCACCATCCCGGGGAAGATACTGACGATGTCGAAACGTTCATTCTGATCGGCGGGGTCCGACTTTTCTCAGTTTGTCGTGGGGCCCACCCCGCCTGCCAGCGTCGCCCTCCGCTGCTCGGCGACCCTGAGCCGCGATGGTCTGGCCGGCTCGCGGCAAGCCGCTTGGCATGTTCGTCCTGCTCGGCGCCGCCAAGCGCTTCCACCGCCGGTTCGCTTCGAGCAAACCCTCCGGCGGATTCACGACGATCACCCTGCCGCCGGGTCGACCCTGACGCAGATGTGATCGACGAGGGGAATCAGCACCTCGCCCGCTCCGGCCCTGCGACCACCAGATGGCTGCGATCGATCGGCCCTTGCACGTCGGTCACCCGGCCAACGACGACGTCACTGACGTCCCGCACCTCGCAGCCGACGAGGTCGTGCCGGTAGAACGTTCCCGCCGGCAGCGGCGGTATCGCCGACGCCGGCATCCACAACTCGGCGCCCGCCAGAGCTTCGGCGTCGTTCATGCGTCTCGACACCCTCGAACGCGATGACCGGGCGCCCCTGATGAAACCGCGCCGCCGTGATGCGCCGAGCGGCTGGCCGGTCGGCCGGCCCACCAGCAGCACCTGCCCCACTCGAAACCGATCCTCGGCGAAGTCGGTGTCGGGATTCACGATCACCTGCCCGCGGTTGCCGTGCGCACGCGCAACGCGGCCGATCAGGAGCAGTTCGTCGGCCGAATCGTCGGACGTCATTGCCGAACCCGTCTCGCGGCTCGCGGCCCGCGGTTCGCGTCTCGCGCCGGATGCCAGGGGCGAATCAAGCGGCTACTGCTCGTCGCGGAACTCCAGCGTGGCCTTCATTCCTTCGAGCTCGGCTGTCGCGCTGACCAGCGTCCGCATCGCCTGCGCGGTGCGCCCCTGCCGGCCGATGACGCGCCCCAGATCGCCTGGCGCCATGAACAGCTCGACGAGCGTCTGGCCCTTGTGCTCCCGCTCGGTCACCCGCACCGCGTCCGGGATGGTCGGCGAGCGTCTTGGCGACGACCTCGACGACGTCTCGTGCGCGGCTCACGACGCTGCTGGTTGTTCAACCGCGGCCGCTGCCGGCAGCTTCCGGCATGCGCGCCACGAGCGTCCTGACCGAGTCGGATGGCTGCGCCCCGACTTTCACCCAGTGCTCGAGCCGCTCGCGGTTGAGCACGAGCTTCTCCGGCGTGGTGCGCGGGTTGTAGTGTCCCAGCACCTCGACGAAGCTGCTGTCGCGCGCCGCGCGCGAGTCGGTCACCACCACACGGAAAGTACGCCCGCTTCTTCGATCCCGTCCGACGCAAACGAATAGCTAACATTCAATCCTCTCAGCTTTCAGCTATCAGCTGTCAGCTATCAGCACTCTCCCAGCTGAAAGCTGAGAGCTGATAGCTGAGAGCTACCTGATCAACGACTTCATCATCCCGAGCCCGCCGCGCTTCTTTCCCCATCCCCGCCATCCCGCCGATCTGCTTGAGCATCTTCTTCATCTGCACGAACTGCTTCAGCAGCCGGTTGATCTCTTCGACCGACGTGCCGCTGCCCTTGGCGATGCGCTTGCGGCGGCTGCCGTTGATCAGCTGATGGTTCGCCCGTTCCTTCGGCGTCATCGAGCTGATCATCGCCTCGATGCGTCCGAGTTGCCCCTCGTCGAGGCCCTCGCGGCCGGCCATCGCCTGCTTGAGCCCGCCCATCCCGGGCAGCATGCCCAGAATCTGCTCGAGCGGCCCCATCTTCTTGATGGTTCGCAGCTGCTCGCGAAAATCCTCGAGCGTGAACTCGTTCTTCCGAATCTTCTCTTCGAGGTTCTCGGCGTCCTCGAGCGACACCGCCTCTTCGGCCTTCTCGATGAGCGACAGCACGTCGCCCATGCCGAGCACGCGGGACACCACGCGGTCGGGGTGAAACGGCTCGAGATCCTGCAGCCGCTCGCCGCTGCCGGCAAAGGCGATCGGCACGCCGACGACGCCGACGACCGAGAGCGCCGCGCCGCCGCGCGCGTCGCCGTCCATCTTCGTGAGGACGACGCCGGTGACGCCCATCCGCCGGTTGAATTCGCCGGCGCTCTTGATCGCGTCCTGCCCGGTCATCGCGTCGGCGACATACAGCAGATCCGTCGGCTGCGTCGCGTCCTTGATCGCCTGCAGCTCGACCATCAGCTCGTCGTCGATGTGCAGCCGGCCCGCCGTGTCGACGATGACGACATCGAAGCCGCTGTTGCGCGCTTCGGCGAGCGCGCCTGTCGCGCGCCGCACCGGATCGAGTGTCACCCGCCGGATCGTGCACGCGGACACCGGCCTGTTTCGCCACGACCGAGAGCTGCTCGATGGCCGCCGGACGCCGGACGTCGGTCGACACCAGGATCGGGTGCTTCCCCTGCTTCGCCAGCCACCGCCCCAGCTTTCCCGACGTCGTCGTCTTGCCCGAGCCCTGCAGGCCGAGCAGGAGGATGACCCGCGGGCGCGCCTGCGACGGCGGCAGCCCCCCGGGACTGTCGCCGAAGAGCGCCAGCATCTCGTCGCGCACAATCCGCACGACCTGCTGCGCCGGCGTCAGGCTCTTGAGCACCGCCTGGTCGACCGCCTTGTCCCGCACACGGTCGATGAACGCCTTGACGACCTTGAAGTTGACGTCCGCTTCGAGCAGCGCCATCCGGATTTCGCGGAGCGCGGCCTCGACCGTCTGCTCGGTGAGGCGGCCCTCACCGCGCAGCGACCGGAAGACACCCTGCAGACGGTCACTCAGCGAATCGAACATTGGACGGATCGACTGACGTCGGTGGTGCGGCGGCTCGCAGTCAGGCCCCGTAAGAACGACCTAACCGTCTCAGACGCAAACGTTTATCGTAACAGAGCCGACCGCGCTTGACAACCCTGGACCACGGCCCTCGGTCACACCCCGTTCAGCTTGTGCCCGAGCTTCTCTTTCTTGGTTCGCAGATAGCCTCGCGAGTGCTCGGAGGGCGGAATCTCGAGCGGAATCCACTCGGCCACCGAGAGCTTGTAGCCCTCGATACCGACGAGCTTGCGGGGGTTATTGGACAGCAGCCGCATCGACCGCACGCCGAGATCCTTGAGGATCTGCACCCCGATGCCATAGTCGCGCTGGTCGGCCTTGAAGCCGAGCCGCTCGTTGGCCTCGACCGTGTCGAGCCCCTGATCCTGAAGCTCGTAGGCCCGGATCTTGTTCGCCAGGCCGATGCCCCGTCCTTCCTGGTTCAGGTAGAGCAGGATCCCGCGGCCCTCGGCCTCAATCTTCCCGAGCGCGGCGTCGAGCTGCAGGCCACAATCGCACCGCGCCGAGTGGAAGACATCGCCGGTCAGGCAGCGCGAGTGGACGCGGACGAGCACCTGTTCACCGTCGCCGATGTCACCCTTGACCATCGCGACGTGGGTCTCGCGGTCGATGATGCTCTCGAAGGCGAATGACCCTGAACTGTCCGTGATCGGTCGGGAGCGACGCCGACGCGACACGCCGCACGAGCGCCTCGGTGCGCATGCGGTACTGAATCAGATCCGCGATCGTGATCATCAGCAGCTTGTGCCGCTTGGCGAACTTCGTCAGCTCCGGCACTCGCGCCATCGTCCCGTCGTCGTTCGTGATTTCGCAGATGACGCCGGCCGGATAGAGCCCGGCGATGCGTGCGAGGTCGACGGCGGCCTCGGTCTGCCCGGCGCGCACGAGCACGCCGCCGTTTCGGGCCTTGAGCGGAAAGGTGTGGCCCGGTCGGGCCAGGTCGGCCGGCCGCGTCGCCGGATCGATTGCCGTCAGCACCGTGATCGCGCGGTCGCTCGCGGAGATCCCCGTGCTCGTCACGCCTTTGGCTTCGATCGAGACGGAGAACGCGGTGTCGAAACGCGCCGTGTTCTGCGGCACCATCTGCGGCAGGTCGAGCTCGCTGCAGCCGCTCTTCGGTCATCGGCATGCAGATGAGGCCGCGGCCGTACTTGGCCATGAAGTTGATGGCTTCCGGGGTGATCTTCTCGGCGGCGATCGTGAGATCGCCCTCGTTCTCGCGGTCCTCGTCGTCGACGACGATGATCATCTTGCCGTCGCGAATGGCGTCGATGGCCTCGTCGATGGAAGCGAAGACGGACTTGCGGCTTGCCGCGGGCCCGTTTCTTGGTCGTCATGTCAGTCCTCTACTCGCGGGCGGCGTGAGGGCCTCGCCGCTCGAGCGCCCGCAGCCACGTACTTTCCCAGAATATCGCACTCGACGTTGACGGCGTCGCCCGGGCGCGCGGCGTTGAACCGCGTGTGCTGCCAGGTGAACGGGATGATCTGCACGTCGAATCGCGTCCGGCCGTCGTCAACCGAGGCGACGGTGAGGCTGACGCCGTCGACCGCAATCGACCCTTTGTGCACGATCAGGGGCATCAGGACCGACGGGACGGCGACCGTCAGCCGGTACGAGTCACCCTCCTGCCGAAAGTCCTCGATGGTGCCGGTCGCGTCCACGTGGCCCTGCACGAAATGTCCTCCCACTCTGGCGTCGGCCTTGAGCGACCGCTCGAGGTTGACGAGCGATCCGGCGTCGAGCGCACCGAGCGTGGTGACCCGCGCCGTCTCGGGCGACACGTCGAACACGATGCCCTCGCTCGCCTGCGTCGATCACCGTCAGGCACACGCCGTTGACGGCAATGCTCTCGCCGAGAACCAGCGCCGAGGCGACATCGGCGCTCACGCGCACCCGCATCCCGGCCGGCGCCTCGGTGACGTCGACGATCCTCCCCAGCGACTCAATGAGCCCGGTGAACATATCCTTCTGAGCCTTCTGAACCTCTACCGTGAACCTTTTGAACCTCCTGAACCTTTTGAACCTTTTGAACCTCTTGAACCTCCTGAACCTCTTGAACCCTTGAACCCTCAGAACAAATCCCTCAATCCGCACGTCGTCGCCCACCGGCCTGGCGGTCAGGTCGGTCAGCGATGCGATGCTGCCGTCGGGAAGAGCCGCCCACTCGACTCCGTCCGGCGCCGACGGCGAGCGGCGAGACGAAGAGCTCGACGCGATCGACCAGTCCGGCACGCCAGAACGCGGCATGGAGCCGGGGCCCACCTTCGACGATGAGCGACATGACGTTGCGCGCCGCCAAGCCGAGCCAACGCGGCTGCGCAGGAATCCGGCCGACGCGACGTCCTGGTCGTCGCCGGCGATGTCCTCGACGAACTCGAGCTCGGCGCCGGCGGCCGCGAAGCGCCTCCGCACGGGTCCGTGCTCGCGCACCTGCGCCGACGCGATGCTGACGATGATCACCGGGCCTGCGGCTCAGCGTCGAGAACAGCCGCGCCGTCGGCGGCGTGCGCAGGCGTCGATCGAACACGACGCGCACCAGCGGCCGATCGCGGTACACGCCGCGCGCCGTGAGGAGCGGATCGTCGACGAGCAGTCGTCTCCGACCCGATCGCCGATCGCGTCGACTTCCGCGCGCTCCTGGTGCACGAGCGCGTTGGCGTCGGGACCGGTCAGCGCCGTCCGCGCGCCGCGCCGTGCGGCGACCATACCGTCCAGGCTGAGCGCCGCTTTGAGCGTCACAAACGGCCGGCCTTGCTGGATGTAGGTGAAGAACGGCCGGTTCAGCCGCGCGGCCTCTTCGGCCAACACGCCGACCTGCACCTCAACGCCGTGCGCCCGCAGGTAACTCAGCCCGCGGCCGCGAACACGAGGGTTCGGATCCTCGACGGCAATCACGGCCCGGCGGATTCCCGCCTCGACGACGCGAGCCGCGCACAGGGCCCGTGCGGCCGGTATGTGCGAACACGGCTCGAGCGTGCAATAGAGCGTCGCGCCGCGTGCGCGATCGCCGGCGTCGGCGAGCGCGTGGACCTCCGCGTGCGGCCCGCCGGCCCGCTCGTGAGACCCGCGCCCGACGATCACGCCGTCGGCGTCGACCACCAGAGCGCCGACCATCGGGTTCGGGCTGGTGCGGCCGCGCCCACGCTCGGCGAGCAGCAGCGCCCGCGCCATGTGCGCCACGTCGTCGATCACCACTTCTCCTCGAAGAGCGCGTCGACGTACTCCTGCGGGGCGAACGGAATCAGATCGTCGATACCCTCTCGCCGACACCCACATAGCGGATCGGCAGCTTCAGGTCGTTGGCGATCGCCACGGCGATACCGCCCTTGGCCGTGCCATCGAGCTTGGTGAGGACGATGCCGTTCACGCCGGCGACCGACATGAACTCGCGCGCCTGGGCGAGGCCGTTCTGGCCGACCGTGGCGTCGAGCACGAGCAGGACCTCGTGCGGCGCGCCCTCGACCTCGCGCGCGGCGATGCGGCGAATCTTGTCCAGCTCGGTCATGAGGTTGACCCGCGTGTGCAGCCGGCCGGCGGTGTCGACGAGCAGGACGTCGCGGTTGCGCGCCTTGCCGGCCGCGATCGCGTCGAATACGACGGCCGCCGGGTCCGCGCCCGGCGCGGGCGCGGATGAAGTCGACTCCGGCGCGCGTCGCCCAGATCTCGAGCTGCTCGACCGCGGCGGCGCGAAACGTATCGGCCGCGCAGATGAGCGGCGTCTGGCCGCCGTCCTTGATGAGCCGGGCCAGCTTGCCGACGGTCGTGGTCTTTCCCGTCCCGTTCACGCCGACGATCATCACGACATGCGGCCGATGGCCGTTGGCGGGCGGCACATCGGTCGCGCGAAGAATCTGGAGGATCTCGGCCTTGACCAGATCGCGCAGCGACGAGCTCGCGGCGATCCCGCGCCGGACCGCCTCGACGATGCGCTCGGTCGCGGCGACGCCGACGTCGGCGGAAATCAGCGCCTCTTCCAGAGCCTCGATAGTCTCGACGTCGACCGGGCGGCTCCGCTGCTCCGGCGTGTCCGCGCGGCGGACGGCCTCGTCGAACTTTTCAACGAACTGCTGCTTCGTCCTCGAGAGCGATTGTTTGATGCGATCGAAAAAACCCATGCGGTTATCTATCGGCCTCGGCCCTCTGTTTGCGTCCCATGAGGACATCGACGGCTTCGGCCGGCGAGCGGCGGCCGTCGAGCACAGCCGCCATCTCGGCGGTGATGGGCAGTTCGATGCCGTGACGGGCACCGAGCGCGAGCGCGGCCCCGGTGGTGCGCACCCCTTCGGCGATCATGCGCATGCTGCCGAGGATCTCCTGGAGCGGACGGCCGCGGCCGAGCTCGAGGCCGACGTGCCGGTTCCGGCTGAGATCGCCAGTCGAGGTCAGGACCAGATCGCCGAGGCCGCTCAATCCGGCCAGCGTTTCGCGCCGGCCACCTTCGGCGTCCGCCAGCCGCGAGATCTCGACGAGCCCGCGCGTGATGAGCGCAGCCATCGCGTTGTGCCCGAGGCCCAGCCCTTCGACGACGCCCGAGGCGATCGCAATCACGTTCTTCATCGCGCCGCCAATCTCGACGCCCGGCACGTCATCGCTGACGTAGAGCCGCAGCGCGGGGCCGCGGAAGCGATCCTGCACGTAGGCGGCCGCCGCCGCGTCGCGCGATGCCGACAGCACCGCCGTCGGCAACCCGCGCGCGACCTCTGCCGCGAAGCTGGGGCCCGAGAGCACGACGACGGCCTGCGCGGCGGACGCTTCCTCCCCCAGCACGAGCGACATGCGCTGGAGAGAATCGGTTTCGAGCCCCTTCGTCGCGCTGACGAGCACAGCGCCGGCCGGAAGCGACGACGCGACCGCACGCGCCACGGCGCGCAATCCGTGCGACGGCACCGCAAATACGACGATCTTCGCGTCCTGCAACGCCGCCTGCGGCCTGCGCCGCGGGCGTGACGCGATCGGGCAGATCGACTCTCCGAGAGATACCGCGGGTTCGCGCGACTCGCGATCATCTGCTCGACGAGCTCCGGGTCGCGCGCCCACAGCCGAACGTCATGCCCCACGCGCGCGAGATGAATCGCCAGCGCCGTCCCCCAACTACCTGCTCCCAGTACCGCAATCGTCTCCGCTGTCTATCGGACCCCCGGGGCTGAAATTCTGAATGCTGAATGCTGAATCGCCTTGAACTTCAGAACCTTTGAACTCCAGCATTCAGCATTCAGCATTCAGCCCCATTGAACCTAGATTCTCCGTTCGGTCCCTGCCGTCAAGCGCATCAATTCGCGCGGTGACGAAAGAGGATGAGCGCGGCTGTTCCGGAGGCGGCGCCGACGACGGCGCCGGGCGCGCCGGTCAACCAGGCGGCCGGAGGCAGCGCCAGCGTAGCCGCGACCGATCCGAGCGAGATGTACCGCGTCGCCGACACGATGACCAGGAAGAGCATCATGGCGATCGCCGTCGCAATCGGCGTCAGCATCGCGAATACGCCTGCCGCGACCGCGACGCCTTTGCCGCCGTGGAAGCGCAGCCACACCGGGTAGATGTGCCCGACGACGGCGGCGGCACCGGTCAGGGCGGCGACGCCGTTGCGGCCCGTCGACGCATACACGATGCCGACGGCCGCCGCGCCTTTGGCGACGTCGAGCAGCGGTCACGAGCAGCGCGCGCCCGATGCCCGGTGCTGCGCCAGCACGTTGGCCGCGCCCACATTGCGGCTGCCCACCCTTCGCACGTCGATTCCCGCGCGCCGCGCGAGCAGAAAGGCAAAGGGCACAGATCCGGCCAGATACCCCGCCAGGATGCTGATGCCGACCATGCCTCAATGGTACTCGCAACGGGACCGAAAGAGGGCGCAGACGGCAGCGCATGCTCCGGCGCTCTTCGCTGTCCAAAAGCTTCTCACCGCACGCAGAGCAAAAACCCAATCCGATCTCTGCGCACTCGGCGTGCGCCGCGGTGAAAGGCTTTCGGACTGAGAACAACGGCGGTGTTGCGGCGCCGGTTGGCACCACCCCGGCTAGGCGCCCGCGGAGGTGTCCTGGAGGATCCGGCGCACCATGTCGAGCCCCATCTGCGTCGCCTGGAACTTGATCATCGCTCGAGACCCGAATGAGAGAGAACGTCCGGGTGCGCGTCGCCTGACCGTCGCTGGCGACAGCGATCGCCACGGTGCCGACCGGCTTCTGCGGAGTTCCGCCCGACGGCCCGGCGATGCCGGTGATCCCGACGCCGATCGACGCGCCGGTCTGTAATCGAACGCCTTCGGCGAGCGCGGCCGCGACCGGCTCGCTCACCGCCCCGTGCGCCTCGATCAGCGCCGGCGGGACGCACGCCAGTTCCACTTTGAGCGCGTTGCTGTACGACACGACTCCGCCCAGCACGTACGCCGAGCTTCCGGGGATGTCGGTCAGGCGCGACAGCAACAGGCCGCCCGTGCACGACTCGGCGGCCGAGATCGACAGCTTCCGGTCGAGGAGAAGTTGCCCGACGATCTCCTCCATGTGGCGGCCGTCCGTGCTGAAGACGTCGGGCCCGAGCGCGGCGACCATCTCGCCTCTTGCCTGCTCGAGCGCACGGCGCGCCGCCGCGGCGTCGGCCGATCGCGTGACGAAATGCAGTTCGATCTGTCCTGGCGCCGCGAGGATCGTCGTCTCGATCGGCGGAGTGGCGCGCAGCCACGTCGAATAGATCGGCTGCGCGAGCTCCTCGACGTGCGATTCCCCCCGGCCGACGGTGAAGAGGGTCGCTCGAAACAACCGCTCCGGCCCCACCCGCGCGGCGAGCGGGCCCGCGACGAGCGCGTCCATCATCGGCGTCAACTCGCGCGGAGGTCCCGGCAGGAGGACGACGAGCCGGTGGCCGACGTCGACCATCTGCCCGGGCGCGGTCCCATTCGGATTCTCGAGGACCACGCCGCCCTCGAATCACCAGCGCCTGCCGTCGATTCACCTCGGGCATCCGCAGGCCCCGCCGCGCGAACCGTTGCACGAGGCGCTCGGCGATGTCGGGGTGCTCGACGAGGGGCACGCCGAGCACGTCCGCCAACGCATCACGCGTCACATCGTCGTCGGTCGGCCCGAGGCCGCCAGTCAGGATCACGAGGTCGGCACGATCGAGCGCGCGTCGGAGATGCTCGGCGACTTCGCGGCGGCTGTCGCCGACCACGGTTTTCGACCGCAGCTCGATACCGAGCGAGGCCAGGCGTTCGGCGAGCAGGAGCGAATTCGTATCGAGCCGCGTCGAGCCCAGCAGCTCGCTCCCGATCGCGATGATCTCGGCCGTCTGCAACATCTGCGCGCCGCTCACGCCACCCATCCCGGGACGAGCGCCATCACGAGCCGCAGCGACAGGTTCGCGTAGATTGCCGCCATCGCATCATCGGCCATCACGCCCAGGCCGCCGTGCAGCGCCTCGAGTCGACCGCGCCGGAAAAGGTTTGATCACGTCGAAGATACGGAAAAGGACGAAGCCGATGAGCGCGGCGCTCACGCCGACCGGGATGAACGCCAGCGTGATCAGCATCCCGACGACTTCGTCGAGGACGATCGGTCCGGGATCGATGCCGCCGAACTGGCGCTCGGCGATCGGCGCCGGCCCAGACGCCCACGCCGAAGAGGCCGACGATGAGCAACACCTCCACGATTGGCACGACAGGCGACCGGGCCCACGAAAGCAGGCCGTAAACGAGCAGGCCCACGGCCGATCCGACCGTGCCGGGCGCAATCGGAAAGTAGCCGGAGTAGCCGGCCGTGGCGAGGAAGACCGCGAGTCGAGTCACGCTTTCACGACACGCGTTTCGGCGAGGCGATCGTGCAGCGCGCGTCCGTCCGAGTCGAAGAGAATGGCGGCGAACCCCAGCCCTGCGGGCATCAGCGAGACGAGATAGGCCGTGGCGCGGAGGACCGACGCGCCGAGGGTCACGCGCACACCTGTCCGGCCAGGCTCGACATCCTGCGACGGCTCGGCCACGACTTTGATGCGCACGAGCATCTTCCCGATGGTCTGGCCTCCTGCGGCAGTGAAAACGGCGAGATACCCGCCGTTCAGCAGCAGCAGGAAGACACCAAGCGGCACGGCTGGCAGGGACCGCACGTCTGCGAGCGGAAGTTCGAGGACGCGCAGCGTCAAATACACGATCGCTCCGTCGATCGTTCCGAGCACCAGGAGGTCGACAAGTCCCGCGAGCGCACGAACCGCGGCCGGCGCGCGCTCGAGCGCGTCAGGCATCGGCACCTCGAGCGGGACTTCGCGCGGAAACCCCCTCTCCATGGCCCGGCCGTCCCCAGTGGGAGTGACGGTGCGCGAGCCGGGCTCGGCCTGATCGGTCAGCAGGCCACGTTCGGGCCGCGGGCGCGCGATCGCCGGTTGCCCCCGGCGCACGGACAGGGGCGTCCGAGGCACCGCTGGCGGTGTGACGAGAGGGGCATCGTCGCCCGCACCACCACCGCCGAAGAGCGGAAGATCGAGGCGGGACGGCCCCGCCGCAGTCGAGGAGCGCCTGGCGTTTGTGGAGGCAGGGCTCGCGGATTCAGGGAAGGACGACGTCGCGGCCGGCGCAGGCGTTTGCTCGACGAGCACGAAATCGTCGAGGGGGCCGATTGTCTGGTCGGCGCTCTGCACCGGCAGATCGAGCGTCGCCGTCTCGACCGTCAGCAGGAGCTCGTACCCGCAGTTGCGACAGCGATCGCCGCTGCCAAAACTGATGTAGTGGCACTTCGGGCACCTCATTACAACTTATGACGATGGAGGCGATTGCGCTGGTTTCGGCGGCTGCGGTGGCCGCGGCGCCGCCGCCCCGGCATCGGGCGCTGGCACCGGGCGGACGCGCGCGGCTTCGAGCAGTTTGCGCTGTATGACCGCGCGCAACTCGTCGGCCTCGCGCTTCAGCGGGTCCGAGGGGCTGACGGCGTCGAGGATGCCAAGGGCATCGCGCAGCCGGCCGTCTTCGTACAGCACGCGAGCCCTCGAGACCCAGGCCTCAGACGCCGAGGGGATGGGCAAGGGCTCTTCGGCCACCGCCGTCCGAGGCACGATGGCGGCCGGATGGATCGGAAGCCAGCCTGGCCGCGTCAACGCGATCCACGCAACGATGCCGGCCGTCGCGAGGCCAGCCAGCACACCGGTCGCAATCCACGCCGCGCGCGACGACCCGCTCTTGTCGGCAGCGCTCGGCTCCGCAACCGTATCGGCAGGCGGCGGTGTCATGGAACGCGCGGGGCGAACCCGCGTCGGTTCGAAGCGGTTCAGCCGCTCGAGCAGGACGAGCGCCTCCTCGCTGTCCGTGCCGCGCTCCACGGCCGACGTCAGCAGCGTGCGCGCCGCGCCCGCGTCGCCGCGGTCGAATGCGGCCGCGCCTGTATGCAGGAGCTCTTCACCCTCGCGCTGGCGCTCCGCGATGGCGCTGCGCGCGCGGTCGATGTATGCCTTGGCCCGCGCGTGACCCCGATCGAGAAAGAGCACGCGCGTCCAGACGCTGACGGCGAGCTCATGCTGTCCGACAAAGTAGTGGTCGAGCCCGGCGAGGAGGAGCTCTTCGACGCGCGCGTCGCGCTCGCGCTCCGGCACTTCTCCCGCTTCGGGAAGGTGATCGGTCCGTAGCGGGTCGGTCATCGAAAGTGGTGAGAGAAAAGAAGTTCCGGAGGATTATGGAACCGCGGGCAGGGCGGCGTCAAACAAAAAGCCGCCGCCGAGCGCGCGGCGAACGCCTGTGCTACAAGAGATGTCGCATGCCCATCATCGAATCGGTCCCAAATGTCAGTGAGGGTCGCCGGCGCGACGTCATCGAACGCCTGGCAGAGGCGGTTCGCGCGACCGCCGGCGTCCGCCTGCTCGACCATTCGGCGGACGCGTCGCACAACCGCTCGGTCTTCACGCTCGCCGGAGACGCTGCCGCGGTCAAAGCCGCGACCCTGGCGCTCTTCGCCGTCGCCGTCGAGGCGATCGATCTGCGCCAGCACCACGGCGAGCATCCGCGCCTCGGCGCGGTCGACGTCGTGCCGTTCGTCCCGATCGAGGACGTCACGATGGCCGACTGCGTCGCGCTCGCCAAAGACGTCGGCGCCGCCGTCGCCGAACGCTTTCGCGTGCCCGTCTTTCTCTACGAGGAGGCTTCCGCGAACCCCGCGCGGACGAACCTCGAAGACATCCGCCGCGGCGAGTTCGAGGGGTTGGCCGTGAAGATGGCGTCGGCGGGCTGGGCACCCGACTTCGGCCCGGCCGCGCCGCACGAGACCGCTGGCGCCTGCGTGATCGGCGCCCGCATGCCACTCATCGCCTACAACATCAACCTCAACACCGATCGGCTGGACGTCGCGAAGAAGGTCGCGTCAGCGATCCGCCACAGCACAGGCGGGCTCCGTTACGTCAAGGCGATGGGTGTCAAAATCGACGACCGCAACCTGGCGCAGGTGTCGATCAACCTGACCAACTACACGAAGACCCCGGTGTTCCGTGTCTTCGAGATGGTGAAGCGCGAGGCCGCCCGCTACGGCGTCACGATCCTCGAGAGCGAGGTGGTCGGCCTTGTGCCGTCGGCCGCGCTGGTGCGTTCGGCGGAGTTCTACCTGCAGCTGGAGCGGTTCAGCGACGACCAGATCCTCGAGAAGAAGCTGCGGGACGAGTAGAGGCTGAAGAGACTTCGGCTGAGGCGCTGAATCTGGAGGAAAGAAGCGGACGAGGGAAATTGATGAGAAGAAGTAGCGATGGCCGCGTCCGAAGCGGTCGCTCACGTAACGCAGCGTGAAGCCCAGAAAGTCCAGACTTTGCTGCGGCGCCGTGAGGCGCACCACGCGTGTCTTGGTCCGGTTCACCGTCAGCCGAAGGTCCTGTTCGAGCGTCCGTTCGAGCCACGCCACGAGACGTGGCCCCATCCACCGCGCGAGGACCACAAAATCATCGGCGTACCGAATCAGTCGCGCGTTCGCAAACTGCGCCGGTCCGTCGGGTTTGTGGAAGGCGCGGTCGAAGTCGTGAAGGTAGATGTTGGCCAGCAGCGGCGAAATCACTCCGCCCTGCGGCGTTCCCTGCCGCGGGTGCGTCGTGCGCCGCCGCCTCTGGTCATCCTCCTCCACCACCGGGCACCGCAGCCACAGGCGAATGAGCCGCAGCACCGAGCGGTCGGCAAGCCGCCGTTCGAGTTGCTGCACCAAGCGCCCGTGATCGATGGTGTCGAAGTAGCTCGCCAGAT
This sequence comes from uncultured Acidobacteriota bacterium, assembly GCA_963771395.1. Taxonomy (GTDB): domain Bacteria; phylum Acidobacteriota; class Vicinamibacteria; order Vicinamibacterales; family 2-12-FULL-66-21; genus DATBJJ01. The sequence continues at coordinate 150,912 of CAVYTY010000028.1, forward strand.
CCGCATCGTACACCGCCGACCGGCCGGCCTTCAGCGCCGCCTGCACCTGGTCGAGCGCCTGATGCGCGTTCCGCCCCGGACGGAAGCCGAAGGAGCAGCCCTCGAAGTCCGCCTCGAAGATCGGTTCAATCACCAGCAGCACCGCCGTTTGTGCCACGCGGTCCCGCACCGTCGGAATGCCCAACGGGCGGAGCCGACCATCAGGCTTGGGAATGTAGACGCGGCGCACCGGCTGCGGGCGATACGTCCGCGTCCGCAACGCCTCCGCAAGGTCGTCGAGAAATGCGGGCACGCCGCCCGACCGCGTCTCGATAGCATCCAGCGTGACACCATCGACACCCGGCGCACCGTGATTTGCCCGCACCCGCCGCCACGCCGCCTCCAGGACGTCGCGCCGGTAGATACGGTCCATCAAGGTGTAGAACCGAAACCGAGGGTCTTGCTTCGCCTTGCGACCCAGTTTCCAGCGCAGCAGGGAGACACGTATCGGCAGGTCGGCCTCGGCCACAAAGCCCTCGGCTTCCCAGTCCGTGATCGAGCGACGATCGCTCAAGCGGCAGTTCCCTTCGTTGCCAGAAACATGCGTGAAGTCCGGCCCCTTCGCTCCACGGGCATTACCCCGCTTCCTCACTACTATGAGCCGGTCCGACTCCCGGCCGCGGCCGCACCACGGTTATGGATTCCCATGGCCCGTTGCCAACACCCGTCGGCACCACGCCGGGTCTCCCAGGACCCCTCGTTGCTCTGTCGACGCGCGCCCTCCCCACTCACCCCGGGCAGCCCGATGCGTGCATCTGCTCATTACTACCGCATCGGTGGCAGGCTTCAGCACCTTCGGAAGATTGGCCGCTGCCACTGGTTTTACGAGGCCGAATCGGGTTCGCAATCGCTGGGCTCGTGTCTTCGCTCTCGTCGCTTGGGAGCGACTCGCCCGGCAGCCCTCTGGCCGGACCGATCCGTTTCACGTCATCAGTTACCCTCCGACGCCGCACCGGAGCTACATGCTGAACGAGCAATTCACGGAGGAACGAAGACGAACGGAGACGCGCAGAGGCTGTCACGCTGCCAGCCTGCTTGCACGCCGGCTGAAAGCCGGCGTCGGAGTCCGCGCTTCGCGCGGTGCAAGCAGTCTCAGTCCCACGAACGGCTTGCCGAATCGCTGGCCGGCGAACAACCGTGACCGACACGGCCTTGGTCGCGCCGGTCTTGCCGGCCTCAGGGCACGCGAAGCGCGGTGAGACCGGCACATCCCCAGCGTGACAGCCTTCGTGCGTCTCCGTTCGACCTCGTTCCTTCGTGTTGAACCCGTTATCTCCGTCCCCTCCGCTATCTCCAAGCCGTCGGAGCTCTACGCCGGCTCTTCCTGCTCGTCCGTGCGGCGCGTCGGCGCGATGCCGAACGCGCGCATCTTGCGATAGAGGTTGCTGCGCTCGACGCCCAGCACGTCTGCGGTGCGGGAGATATTGCCCTGCTGCCCTGCCAGCGCCTTGAGGATGTAGTCGCGCTCGAATGCCTCGCGCGCTTCGTGCAGGGGAACCGAGACAGTCCCCTGCGGCTGCTCCACGCTCGGTCCCCCGTCCAGAAACGAAAGGTCAGACGAGGCGATGGTGTCGCCCGGCACCATGATCATCAGCCGCTCGAGCACGTTACGCATCTCCCGGACGTTGCCCGGCCAGGGGTAACGCCGCAGCGTGCTCATGGCGGCCGGATCGAACGTCTTGCGCCGCCGCCCGTACTCGCGCGCCAGCTCCGACATGAAGTACTCGGCGAGACGCGGGACGTCATCGGCGCGGTCGCGCAACGGCGGCACGAAGATGGGAATGACGTTCAACCGGAAGTACAGGTCTTCGCGAAAGCGCGACGCCCGAATCTCGGTGGGGAGATCCTTGTTGGTCGCGGCCAGCACGCGCACGTCGACGCGCACGCTCGCCGCGCCGCCGACGGGCTCGACGACCTGCTCCTGCAGCGCGCGCAGCACCTTGGCCTGCGTCTTGAGCGTCATGTCGCCGATTTCGTCGAGAAACAGCGTTCCGCCGTCGGCCAGCTCGAACTTGCCGCGCCGATCCAGAATCGCGCCCGTGAACGCGCCCCGGACGTGCCCGAAGAGCTCGCTCTCGATCAGGTCTTCGGGGATCGCCGCGCAGTTGACCTCCACGAACGGACCGCCGCGGCGCTTGCTCAACGTGTGGATCGTGCGCGCGACCAGCTCCTTGCCGGTGCCGTTCTCGCCGTAGATCAGGACGCGTCCGTTGGTGGGCGCCGCCATCGCCACCTGCTCGCGGAGCTGGGCCATGACGTAGCTCTCCCCTACCATCGTCAGGCGGCGGTCCACGTGGGCCCGCAGCGCGCGGTTCTCCGCCTCGAGCTTGCTCTGCCGCACGGCGTTTCCGATCACGAGGACGGTCTTCTCGAGCGAGAGCGGCTTCTCGACGAAGTCGAATGCGCCGAGCTTGATGGCCTTCACGGCCGACTCGATGTTGCCGTGGCCGGAGATCATGACGACCGGCGAGTCGACTCGACGCTCCCGCAGGCGCGCCAGCGTTGCGAGCCCGTCCATGCCGGGAAGCCAGATGTCCAGGACGATGACGTCGTAGGGCGCGCGCACCACGCGGTCGAGACACGCCTCGCCGCTCTCGACGGCGTCGACGACGTAGCCTTCGTCGCGGAGCACGCCGCTCAGCGCGCTTCGCACGCCGGCTTCGTCGTCGACAATGAGAACAGTCGTCTTCATGAGAGCTGCAGTACCGATTCCACGTGGCCGCTTTTCGCAGACACGTACCGGCGCCGGCCACACGACGTCGCCAGCCTTGAAGAAGATCGTGAACAGGAGGTCAGGAGAGCAGGAGGTCCCTGGTTTTCAAGAAGAGTCTCCTGGTCTCCCGATCTCCTGTTGGCCTGTGACAACTCGCAATTCGAACACACGCCGCGCCGGACAACTTGGTCAACCCTGTGGGTGATGGGGCGCAGGCTCATGTCGGGAGCTCTATCGTGAAGACGGTCCCGTTCGGAACATTGTCGGCCACTTCGATGCTGCCCCCGTGCTCGGCGATGATGCGCCGCACGATCGCGAGGCCGAGGCCACTCCCGCGCCGCTTGGTCGAATAGTACGGCATGAACAGCTTGTCTCGATCCGCCGCGGAGATGCCGGGGCCGTTGTCCGACACGAGTATCCGGGCGACGCCGTTCCCCGGATCGTGCCGTGTCTCGACGACGATTGCCGGCGCATCGCCGTTCGGGCGTGTGCTCGCCGCGCTTCCTCCAAGCGCCTCGACGCCGTTGTCGACGAGATTGATGACGACACGGCGCATCTGCTCGAGGTCGACACGCACGGGCGGCAGCGCCGGCGAAAACCGCCGCTCGATCCGAATCTCGCGAAAAAGATCGTTGTAGAGCGCCAGGGTCTCTCCGAGCGCGGCGTTCAGATCGGTCGGCGCGGCGCGCGGCGCGGGCATGCGGGCGAACTGGGCGAACTCGTCGACGAGTGCCTTGAGCGACTCGACCTCGCCCACGATGGTGGAGGTGCACTCCTCGACGAGGGCGCGCGCCGGGGCGGGGGCCGAGGCGAACTGGCGGCGCATGCGTTCGGCGCAGAGCTGAATCGGCGTCAACGGGTTCTTGATCTCGTGGGCCAGACGCCGCGCCACATCGCGCCACGCCGCCACCCGCTGGGTCCGGATGAGCGGCGTCACGTCGTCGAAGACGAGCACGGCGCCCCCGGCGCTGCCATCGTCGCGCAGCAATGTCGTCGCGGCCGCGGCGAGGTGCAGCTCGCGGCCCTCGCGGAGGAGCGCGACCTCCTGCACGGCCGGCGCCTGGACGCCCGTGCGCGTCTGCTTCAGCAAGGTCTCGAGCGGCTTGAGATCCTCGCGCTGGCAGACCTCTTCCGCCCGCCCACCGATGACGGACCGGTCCAACTCCAGGAGGCGGAGCGCCGCGCCGTTAATCGTCTCGATCTGTCCCTCTGGCCCGAGCGACACGACACCGGTGGCAATCCGCTCGAGGACGGTTTCGATGTATTGGCGACGCTCGTCGAGCTGCTGGTTCTTGCGCTCGAGATCGAGGCGCGAGTGCTCGAGCTTGCGCTGGCTCGCCGCGAGCTCACCGGCCATCGTGTTGAACGCCTCGACGAGCGAGCCGAACTCGTCGCGGGTCTCCGGCTCGATTCGGTGATCGAGGTGACCGGCCCCGATCTCACGCGCGCCAGCGGCGAGGCGCTGAACCGGGCGGGTGATGCGCTTGGCCAGGTACAAGCCGGTCCACGTGGCGCTGACGAGAATCATGAGCGTCATCATGACGAAGAGCGTCACGTAGACACCAATGATGGGACGCCGCATCGCGTGCAACTGGCTCCGATTCTGGTACGCCTGGATGATCTGCCGGGCGTGCGTCGCCGACTCCCCCGAGAGGAGATCGCTCGCCAGCACCACACCGACGACGCGGCCCGACGCGTCGCGGACAGCCGCCCCGCCGCGCACGAGCTCCCCTCCGCCCTCGAGAGGCTCAGGGGCGTAGGCCGGCGTTTCTCCGCTCGCGACGAGCGAGGCCAGATGGTCGGCGGACGCCCGGATGCGGTCTCGAGGCAGGCCGGGTGATTCGACGGCGACGAGCGGCACGACGTCGCCGCGCGGGCCGGCCTTCGATCGGGATCGGTATACCTCGACCAGCCCGACACGTCCTGGCGCCACTTCCCCTTCGATCGCCCGGCGTACGGCATCGAGATTTCCCGACTCGACCGCAGCGACCGGGATGGCCTTGGCGATTCGTGCGGCGTGGCCGGCGACGCTGTCCTCCTGCTCGCGATAGTAGTCCTGGGCGATCCTCGTCGCCGCTCCCAGCACATCGTCGATCGGCTGGCTGAACCATTTCTCTGTGCTGCTGCGAATCAGCTCGCTGCCGACGATGAGCACGAGAACACACGGCACAATCGTGAGGCCGAGCAACGCCATGACGAGCTTGGCGCGGAACCGCGAGAACGGCAGTCCGCGGCGGCGCTCGACCACGAGCTTGACGATGTTGCGCGCGAGGACGAAGACGAGCGCGACGAGCATCGTGAGGTCGGCGGCCGAGAGCGCGTAGAGAACGACCTCGGTCAGGAACTCCGGGTTGAACTCGGTCGAGCTGTCGGCGAACCGGACCATCGCCACGAGCGCCGCGATGAGGACGACAATGCCGAGGAGAATGAGTCGGGGGTTGTCGCGGAACGGCCGCCGCTCGGCGCTCGGGGCCGCGGGCTGCGTCGGGCGGTTCGCCTCGCGGGTGGTGCTCATGTGGCTGCGGGAGGTCAGACGCCCGCGCGTGGCCTACCGGAGAAACGTGAACTTGGCGAGCCCGGCGACGCCACCTTCCCACGGCCAGACGAAGGACGCGTTTCGCGGCATCGTGTGGGCTCGCACGCGCAGGTAGTACTCGGAGTTCCCCTCGAGCGTCGAGCTGGTGAAGAGCGGCAGCTTCTCGAGCTCGGTGAGCCAGGCGCGGGCATCGTCTTCCCGCTCGATCGTTTGCGACAACACCATCCGGCCATCCTCCCGGCGCGTCGCCAGATACCGTTGCGTGAGGATGTCGTACTCCACCGTGGCCGTGACCGTCGACGTCGCCAGCGTGCGATCCACCCAGAGCGCCGTGCTGCGCTTGAGCTCGATGTCGTAGACGAACGTAATCCGCAGGCCGCTGTGCATGGCGGCGCGCACCTCCTCGGTGAAGACGTCGTTCATCCGCAGCGTGACGAGGATGCGTCCGTCCTTCGCGAGGGGCGTGACCTGCACGGTCTGCGCGGAGCAGACCGCGACGGCGGCCACGACAACGATGAGCACGATCGCGACGTATCTCAAAAGTGTCTTCACTTGACCTGGCGCTCGGGCTTTGCCTTCGGGTCGACCTTCTGCAGCTCGTCGATTTCCCGCTTGAACTGGCCCACGTCCCGGAACTGACGGTACACCGACGCGAACCGTACGAACGCCACCTGATCGAGCTGCTTGAGCTCCTGCATCAACCGCGCGCCGATTTCGCCGGTTGTCAGCTCGCGATCCGGACGGTCCTGCAGATCCGTCTCGATCCGGTCGGCGATGGCTTCGAGCTCCTGGACGCTGACGGGCCGTTTCTCGCACGCGCGGAGGAGCCCGGCGATGAGCTTCTGCCGCTGAAACGGTTCGCGGTTGCCGTCCTTCTTCACGACACGATACTCGATTTCCTCGATGCGTTCACGGCTCGTGAAGCGCTTGCCGCACTCGAGGCACTGGCGGCGCCGCCGGATGACGTCCCCTTCGCGGCTCTCCCGCGAGTCGACAACCTTGTCGCCCATGTGGCCGCAGTAGGGGCACTTCATCGCGCGCGGCCTTCAGGCTCGGGTCCGATGACGGGGGGCGTGGGCATCGGCTCCGGGGCCGGGTCCGGGTCCTTGCCGCCCTCCTCGGCCATGCGCCGGGCGCCCGCGAGCGTCAACCCCTCGCGCGCCATGAAGTAGATACCCAGGAGCGTCACCGGGACGAACGAGACGGCGTGCAGGACAATCGCCGCGCCCACAGCGCGGTCGGCCGGCGCGTTGAAGAATACTTCTGCCGCAATCTGGTAAGCGAGGTGAAAACCGCCAACCGCCCCCGGCGTCGGTACCGCGACGCCGACCACGAGAATCGTCGACACGAGGAACGAAGCCTGGAACGGGAACGTAATATGAAATGCCTGCGAGGCGAGCCAGATCCCCGCCGAGATCGCGAGCCAGATGGGCACCGACAGCCCGAGCGCGATGAGCATCCGGCGAGGCTGTCGCATCACGGCGAGTCCCTGCGCGAACGTTTCGACGAATCCCGCGACGATCCGGGCCAGCCGGGCCGGAAGCACCCGCTCGATTCCCAGGGCGAGTCGGCCCATGCGTTCCGGGTGCCCCGCCAGCACGAAGAGCAGCGTCAACCCGGCCGCCGCGACCCCGGCCGCGACGAGCCCGCCCAGCTTGACGCGGGCGAAGAGCGCCGGATCGCCGGATACCACGCCGGGCGCGGCCGTCAACACGAACCACGCAAACAGCAGCAGCACCGTGATGAGGTCGAGGAAGCGCTCGAGGATGATCGTCGCGAACGCCGCCGTCGCGCTGAGGCCTTCACGGCGCGCGAGCAGGTAAGGTCGAATCACTTCGCCGGCGCGGGCCGGTAACAGGAACGACGCGGCGAAGCCGATAATCGTGGTCCGGAACGCCGTGCCGAAGTGCGTAGGCCCGATGGGGGCGAGCAGATACTGCCACCGAAGGGCGCGGATCGCGAAAGTCACGCCCGTCAGGGCCACCGCGAGCAGCAACGGCCACGGGTTGGCATGCCGGGTTTCAGCCCAGACATCCGCCACGTTCACGCTGCGAAGGAAGACGCCCAGCAACCCGAGGGTCAGCAGGAAGATCAGGGCGTTCCGAACTCGTGGCTGCATGCGCCGGGTTATGGGCAGTCGGGATTAGAATCCAAGGACGTCAGGCTTGCTCGATCCTGATGAGGGTACCACAGGGATAGCTCCAAATCTATGGGAAAACGTGAGTTACTGTTGATCTTCGCGTTCGCGACGGTCGGTGTGACCGTCTACTACGCCACGGCCCCGGCGGCACAACCCGGCGAGCGGGGTTTCTCGATTGCCCGGATCGTCGAGAACCTCAGGCGCGAGATCCACGGAAACCGCTCGTCGGCGGAGATCACAACCACCACGGCTGTCCCGCTCGGGGCCGGCGTCACCGAAGTCCGTTTCGAGACTCGGAACGCCCCGCTCAGGATCAGCGGCGAAGACAGGGCCGATGTCCTCTGCGAACTGAAGGCGTGGTCGAGCGGCTACGACGAAACCGAAGCCAAGCGCTACGCCGGCGAGACGGCCCTGAAGACAACCGAGGCCGGGGTCAGCCTGGTGATAGGCATCAAGTATCCCGAACCCGCGACCCAGCGCGCGACTCTCGTCGTGCGGATGCCGAAGGCGCTGGCGGTCAGAATCCAGCCCAGCCGAAGCACGCTCGAGATCGCGGACGTCGCAGCGGTGGATCTCGCCGAGTGGCGGGGCGAGGCCGTCGTGCGCCGGATCAGCGGCCGAGTGACGGCTATCCACCGCGGCGGCACCCTCACCGTCGAAGGTGCCGGCGGGTTGAAGCTCAACACGCGCGGCAGCACCGTCGTCGTGAAGGACGTCAAGGGCCCGGCGGAGATGCAAGTGCAGGCGGGCGAGCTCAGGGGACACGGGCTGGCCGGACCCGTCGAAGTCGAGCTGAACGGCACGAGGCTGATGCTCGAGGACCTCACGACCACGCGGCGCCCGATCCGGATCAACGCTGTTGGCGGCAGCGTCACGCTTGGCGGCATCCGTACCGAGACCAGGATCGACGGCCGCGACACGCGAATCGACGTCACAGTCGACCAGCCCGCCCCCGTCGCGATCTATAGCGAAGCCGAAGAATCGATGCAGGTGACCCTGCCGGCCGCCGGCTTTCAGGTCGACGCGCTCGCAACCGATGGCCGCCTGAGCGTGCCTGAAGGAATGCTCGAGGTGAAGACGACTGACAACGAGCAGCGCGCCTCAGGCGCGATCGGCGGCGGCGGTCCCACGATTACGCTTCGCTCGTCGCGCGGCAACATCACGATCAAGACGAAGACGGAGCCGAAGTAGCTTTCAGCTCTCAGCTTTCAGCTCTCAGCTTTCAGCTTCCAGCTTCATTTCGAGCTTCGAACTTCCAAGCTTCCGCCTTCCGCGTTCCAACTTCAGACTTCACACACTTCAGACTTCACACTTCAAACTTCAGACTTTCTGTTGTAATCTTCTCCCCCCGTGCTCACCACACCCCCTCTCCTCGAAACCTCACTGGCGGGCTTGACGCTGCATCGTCGCGGCAAGGTGCGCGACGTGTACGAGGTCGGCGGCGATCTGCTCATCGTCACGACCGATCGCATCTCGGCCTTCGACTACGTCCTCGGATCGGGCATCCCGGACAAGGGCAAGGTGCTGACGCAACTATCGGCGTTCTGGTTCGAGCGCATGGGCGATCTGGTGCCGCACCATCTCCTGCCACCGACGTCGCGCGCTTTCCGGAACCGCTCCGGAGCCATGCGGCGCTGCTCGAGGGCCGGTCGATGCTCGTGCGGCGGACCGAGCCCGTGCCTGTCGAATGCGTCGCGCGCGGCTACCTGTCCGGCTCGGGCTGGAAGGAGTATCAGCAAACGGGCAGCGTCTGCGGCATTGCGCTCCCGGCGGGGCTGCGCGAGTCGGATCGATTGCCGGAGCCAATCTTCACACCCGCGACCAAAGCCGAGAGCGGCCACGACGTCAACATCAGCGAGGCCGAGGCGGCCGGGCTCGTCGGCGCCCCGCTCATCGCCCGGCTGAAGGCCTTGACCCTCGAAATCTACCGGCGCGGCGCCGCCCATGCCGAGTCGAAGGGCATCATCGTCGCCGACACGAAGTTCGAGTTTGGCCTGGTCGGCGCCGGCGACCCGGCGACCGACGTCGTGCTCATCGACGAGGTGCTCACCCCCGATTCATCGCGCTTCTGGCCGAGCGGCGAGTACGAACCGGGCCACGGGCAGCCGAGCTTCGACAAGCAGTTCGTGCGCGATTATCTCGAAACGATCCGCTGGAACAAACAACCCCCCGTCCCGTCACTGCCCGACGACGTCGTGCGAAAGACGCGCGAGAAGTACGTCGAGGCGTACCGGCTCCTGTCGGGCCGCGATCTGCAGTAGCCCGTGCGCGAGAAGCTCGAAGCGCTCGTCCTGGAGATGCTCGATCGGGGGGTGCTCTACGATGACGCCCGCCAAGAGTTCGAGAAGGTATTCATCACGCGCGCCCTGCAACGCTCCAAGGGCAGCGTCGGCGACGCCGCCGACCTGCTCGGCCTCCACCGGAACACCGTCGCTCGCAAGATGACCGAATACCGGATCAAGCGGAAAACTTAGGTTCAAAGGGTTCAAAGGGTTCAGGCGGTTCAGATGGTTCAGGGGTTCAAATGGTTCAGCTGAACCTTGTGAACCCTTGAACACCTTATGAACCTCTTGAACCCGTATTAGCAGTCTCCCCTCTCGAGTGCTTGACAGCCCCCGCACCCCTTCCTATAGAATTAGCAGTCGGCAGGGCGGATTGCTAAGCCGCCTACGCCCCAGGCTTCATTTACGCCGTGTTTACCATTCACCCACCATCTCAACCTCAACTCGGGAGCTAGAAGCGTTATGGCTACACAGACGAAGGTTCGAATCCGACCCCTGCACGACCGTGTCATCGTGCTCCGACTCGACGAAGGCGAACAGAAGGTCGGCGGGATCATCATCCCCGACACCGCCAAGGAAAAGCCCCAGCAGGGCAAGGTCATCGCCGTCGGCAAGGGCAAGGCCGAGAAAGACGGGAAGATCACCCCGCTCGACGTCAAGGAAGGCGACACGATTCTTTTCGGCAAGTACTCGGGCCAGGAGATCAAGCTCGATGGCGAGGAATACCTCATCATGCGCGAGGAAGAGATCCTCGGCGTCATCAGCAACTAATGTAGGGGCGGCTTGCGAACCGCCCGCTGCACATCCCCCGGCGGGTCGTCCGCGCGCGCCGTTCGGGTCGACATCAGCGCTTGCGCGCAAGTGAGCTCGAAATCAGCACGTAACTGGAGAGAACGAAATCATGGCAAAGCAGATTGTTTACGGTGAGGAGTCGCGACAGGCAATCCTGCGCGGCGTCAATGCCCTCGCCAACGCGGTGAAGGTGACGCTCGGCCCGAAGGGCCGGAACGTCGTACTCGACAAGAAGTTCGGCTCCCCCACGATCACCAAGGACGGCGTCACCGTCGCGAAGGAAATCGACCTGAAGGACCCGCTCGAGAACATGGGCGCCCAGATGGTCCGCGAGGTCGCCAGCAAGACGTCCGACATCGCGGGTGACGGCACGACCACGGCGACCGTGCTCGCGCAGGCCATCTTCCGCGAGGGCGCGAAGAACGTCGTCGCCGGCGCCAACCCGATGGAGCTCAAGCGCGGCATCGAGAAGGCCGTCGAAGTCATCGTCGCCGAGCTGAAGAAGCAGGCCAAGCCGGTCAGCGGCCACGCCATCGCCCAGGTCGGCACCATCTCGGCCAACAGCGACGAGACGATCGGCAAGATCATCGCCGAAGCGATGGAGAAGGTCGGCAAGGACGGCGTCATCACCGTCGAGGAAGCCAAGAGCATGGAGACCTCGCTCGAGGTCGTCGAAGGCATGCAGTTCGACCGCGGCTACCTCTCGGCGTATTTCGTGACCGACCCGGAACGCATGGAAGTCGTGATCGAGAACCCCGTCATCCTGATCCACGAGAAGAAGATCAGCTCGATGAAGGACCTGCTGCCGCTGCTCGAGCAGGTGGCGCGCGCGGGCCGTCCGCTGCTCATCATCGCCGAGGACGTCGACGGCGAAGCGCTGGCCACGCTCGTGGTCAACAAGCTGCGTGGCACGCTGCAGGCCGCGGCCGTGAAGGCCCCCGGCTTCGGCGACCGCCGCAAGGCCATGCTCGAGGACATCGCGGTGCTGACCGGCGGCAAGGCCATCACCGAGGACCTCGGCATCAAGCTCGAGAACATCAAGCTCGAGGACCTCGGCAAGGCCAAGAAGGTCACGATCGACAAGGACAACACGACGATCGTCGAGGGCGCCGGCGCGCAGGGCGCCATCGAAGGCCGCGTGAAGCAGATCCGCACCCAGGTCGAAGAGACCAGCTCCGACTACGACCGCGAGAAGCTCCAGGAGCGTCTGGCGAAGCTCGTCGGCGGCGTGGCCGTCATCAAGGTCGGCGCGGCCACCGAGACCGAGATGAAGGAGAAGAAGGCGCGCGTCGAGGACGCCATGCACGCCACCAAGGCGGCGGTCGAAGAAGGCATCGTCCCCGGCGGCGGCGTGGCGCTCATCCGCGCCGGCAAGGCGCTCGACGGCCTGAAGCTCGAAGGCGACCAGGCGGTCGGCGTCGAGCATCATCCGCAAGGCGATCGAAGAGCCGCTGCGCTGGATCGCGACCAACGCGGGCCAGGAAGGCTCGATCGTCGTCCAGAAGGTGAAGGACGGCAAGGGCGAGGAAGGCTACAACGCCTCGACCGACAAGTACGAGAACCTGGTGGCGGCGGGCGTCATCGACCCGGTGAAGGTCGTCCGCACGGCGCTCCAGAACTCGTCGTCGATCGCCTCGCTCCTGCTCACGACCGAAGCGCTGGTCTCGGAGATTCCTGAGGACAAGAAGGAAGCGCCGATGGGCGGCGGCCACGGCGGCGGCGGCGGCATGGGCGGAATGTATTAATCAGTCGGCAGTCGACGGTCGTTAGTCGACGGTCGAGTCAGTCAAGTCGACAGTCAGTCACGTCGACAGTCAGTCGAGTCACAAGTCGACAGTCCGGGCCGGTCAGGAGCAATCCTGGCCGGCCTTTTTCATTTCAGCTCCGCCAGGAACCTCTCCAGCTCAGCTCCCCAGATCTGCGGCAGCGAATGGGTGCCGTGACCGCGCGTCTGCTCGGAGCTCGGGATGAGCACGAAGCGGCCCTGTTTTACTCGTTTGACGAGCGTCGGCATCATCGGCAGCTCCGGCGGGTTGACGAAATCGTCGGCCGAGTTGATGGCGAGCAACGGCCGCACGATGCGTTCGAGGTGCGGCTCGGGGTTGTAGTCCTCCGACGCGCGGAAGTAGTAGATCATGTCGTTGGCGTCGGTGGACTTGATCCGGCGCCGCGATTTGCGACGCGAGGTATTTGTCGGCGGCGGCGGCGGTCGAGAACTGCGCGCTGCCACTGCAGCGGCACGCTCGTCGCCATCAGCAGAAAGCCGATCGGCGCTCGCCATGCCCGCGGGGCGGCTTGGTGTAGTTGCCGCCGTTCCATTCCGGATCGGTGACAATCGCATCGACGAGCGCCTTGCGCCAGATGCGGTTGCGCCCGGCGATCTCCACCGGGTTGCTCGCGAGCGGCACGAGACCATCCGCGAACTCCGGGAACAGGTAGCCCCACATCCACGTGTGCATCGCCCCCATCGAAGTTCCCATCACGAGGCGCAGGCGCGACAGGCCAAGGCCTTCGGTCACCAGCAGATGCTGCAACTTCACCATGTCGGTGTAGCGGTACTTCGGGAACGTCATTCGCAACCCGTCGCTCGGTTTGGATGAGTCTCCGTGCCCGAGGTTGTCTGGGAGGATGATGAAGTACCGATCGGCATCGAGCACCTGGCCTTTGCCGAAGAGGCGTCCGGCGTAGCCCTCGGTCAGGAATCCGCGGCCCGTGCCTCCAGTGCCGTGCAGAATCAGGACGGCGTTCCGCACCACTCCGTCTGGATCCTTCCTCGGACTGCCGACAGTTCGGTAGTGCAGCTTGACTTCCGCGAGGATCTCGCCGCTCTCGAAGCGGTAGTTGCGGGCAACGAAGTCGGCGTCGACGGGCGCGGGATACGACTGGGCCAGCAGATCGGATACTGAAAAGCCCGTTACCAACAGAACCGAAAACACGACCCTCAGCATAGCCATGGGCAGAGTATAGCCTCCGAGCGTCCAGCGCCCGGCGTTCCGGCAGCCAGCCGCCGGCTGTGACCTCTGAGAGGTGGCAAACCACGAGCCGCGAGCCGCCAGCGACCAGCCGAATGTGATGAGTTAGTGGGACACACGCTCGGGTTCCAGCACAACATGAAGGCCAGCTCGACGTATACGGCGGCCAAAGTTCGAGATCGGGAGTAGGTGAAGAAGATGGGCCACACCCCGACCCTCATGGACTACTCACGCTTCAACTACGTCGCGCAGCCCGAGGACAACATCGACGTCGCCGATCTCGTCCCGGGCATCGGGCCCTACGACAAATGGGCCACGATGTGGGGCTACAAACCGATCCCCGGCGCCCGCACGCCCGACGAGGAGAAGAAGACGCTCGACGCGTGGGCCCGGCAGCAGGACGACACACCCTATCTACGCTTTTCAACGACCGGGGCCGCGGGCTCGGATCCTGGCGAACTGACCGAAGCGGTTGGCGACGAAGATGCGGTCGCATCGACCACGCTCGGCCTCAAGAACCTCAAGCGCGTGGCCGACATGCTCTTGACCGCCACGACGACGAAAACCGGCGAGCCCGTACGACGACCTCGACGAGATCTTCGCACGCCTGCTCGGACAGTGGTCGACGGAGATGAGCCATGTCGCCGCGATTGTCGGCGGCTTCAGCTCGCAGCAGAAGAACATCGGGCAGCAGGGCGTGCTCTTCAGGCCGATGCCCCGCGACAAACAAGCGATGGCTGTCCGGTTCCTGAACGACAATGCGTTCCAGACGCCGACCTGGGCGATCAACCCGGAGATTCTGCGACGGATCGAGCCGGTCGGCGTGCTCGACCGGATTCGCACCGGTCAACTGCGGGTCCTCAACTCCTTGCTGAGCAGCCCGCGAATCGGCCGTCTGGTAGAACAGGAAGCGCTCGACGGACCGACGGTGTATCGCCCGCTGGAATTCCTGAGCGACGTCAGAAAAGGCGTCTGGAGCGAGTTCTACAACGGCACGCCCGTCAAGGTCGACGCGTACCGGCGCAATCTGCAGCGCGCGTACATCGAGACGCTCGCGGATCGCATCAATGGACGGCTGGCGGCCGTGGATGACTCCCGGGCCTTCTTCCGCGGCGAGCTCAAGACGCTCGACGCCGACCTCCGTGCGGCGATGCGTCCGGACGACGGATCGCGAGACGAGGCTGCACATCGACGACGTGCGCACGCAGATCGAGCGTGCGCTCGACCCGACCGTGCAGGCGCTGGCCGGAACGGCGGCAGCTCGGCCCGCGCTGACCGACGACATCTTCGACGTGTCGGTTGACCCGGAGTCGTGCTGGTTGGACAACGCGATTCGAGGAAAGAAATAGCCGTGCCAACGGGACGCAGACTCGGATTTTCTATTGAAGATAGAAAATCGAGTCGTACCTCGCGAACCGTTAACGCGACGTAATTCAAGCGAGAAATCGGGATCTGACCCCTGGGAACTGGGGTTACCGGAGCGTGAAGGACATCTCGATCTCGATGAGCACCGGGACGGGCTGACCGAGTCGGGTGCCGGGGGCGAAGACCCACTTCTTGACCGTGCGCTCGGCTTCCTGGTCGAGTCCGAACGTCGGGTCGAGCGATCGGGTGACCCGGACCTGGCCGACCGAGCCGTTTTCGAGGACGATCGCTTCGAGCCAGACGACGCCCTGGATCTTGGCGCGCATGGCGTCGGCGGTGTAGTTAGGCTTGACTTCGCGGAGCAGGCGCGGCTGCGTGACGCCATTGCCGGGCCGGTACGCGCCGCCACCAAACCCGCCTCCGTAGCCTGGACCCAGACCCGATCCGTCGCCGGGACCATTGCCCGTCCCTCGTCCCGTTCCAGCGCCGCCGCCCGTGCCGATTCCCTGCGACAGGGTGGGTGTGCTCATGGCCGTGATCGCGCCCGGCAACTGCTCGACCCCAGAAGCGACCGGCTGTGCCGGAATCGTGATCTGCTGCTCCTGTTTGGGCGGCTCGGGCGCTGCCACTTTCGGAGTCGGCGCCACCGGAACGGTGATCTTGGCCTTGTCGGGAAGCTCGGCTTTCCGCGGGGGTTCCGGCGTCTTGTTCCCGCCCCCTCCGCCGCCACCACCAGGACCCGGCTGAGCGATCCACACGATGTCCTTGAGCGACATGGCGGATTGACCGTCCGGAGACTGCACGACCGGCAGCGTGAGGACGAAGAGGAAGAGGAGCACGAGCACGACGTGCGTGACGAGCGACACGCTGAACGCGTTGCCAACGCGCACGGAGTTGCTCTGGCTGGTTGCGAGGGAACCGGCCAGCAAGCGCGCGTTCGGGCTTGCGCCCTGGTAGACCTCTGGCATGTCTGATGACGTGTGCGTGGATGCTACAGTCATTGTGGCTGACGCCGCCCGGTTGCGCAAGCTGCAAGATAAAGGCCCGTCAAAGAGGGCCGAAAAACCTGCCCGCGTCTCGGCACGAACCGGGCATTTGTCCCCCATGCCGGACACTTGTGGCCCGTCACCCTCCAGAGCCTCCTGCCAAACGTTACGATCGCCGCAGGCGGTCCGTTTCGATTCACGCTCGAGGGGTTTCGACGTTCGAAGCGCTCGAGGTGATAGAATCAGCCAAAGTCTTCAGGCAGGGCGAAGGAGCCACCATGGGTCTCGGGATTCCCGAACTGATCGTCATTCTCTTCCTGGTCATCCTGATCTTTGGTGCCAGCCGCCTGCCGGAGATCGGCCGGGGCATCGGCAAGGGCATCCGCAACTTCAAGGAAGCGACGAAAGATGGCCGCGACGACCGGTAAGCCCCGGCTATAGCACGATCCGGTTCTCCCCCACCCGCCGGGTCACCCGTTCCCGGTCCAGATACTCCAGGAGAGGAATCGCGTACTTCCGCGTCACGCCGTAGCGGTCCTTGAACGACCGAACGTCGACGGTGGTGGTCGCGCGCTCACCTTTCAGCCGCCGGATGTCGGCCTTCAGGTCGTCGAGCGCGGCCGGATGGAAGACCAGCGAGTCGACCTTCACCAGCATGTGGTTGCGGACCATCAGCGACACCATGCGCTCGGCCAGGCCGGGCGCGCTGCCGGCGGCCGAGGCGGCGGCCGCCAGATCGGGCGGCGTCAGCTTCGCGTCCCGGTAGACACGTTCGAGCACGCCCTGCACCCGCGCTTCCTCCGGCGACAGCGACACGTGGTGCCCCTCGAGCGAGAGACGGTCGCGTGCGATGAGCCGGCGGGCGGCGACAAGATCCTGCACGACCGCTTCGAAGACGGCGGGAGCGGCCCGCCGGAAGAGCCGCCCGCGCGCCTCCTCGCGAGGCATGCCTCCGGACAGCGGCTCCGCTTCGTGGTGAGCCTCGAGCGCCGCGATCAGGCGCGCGCCGAGCTCCGCGCGAACCCGAGGAGACACCAGCAGATCCTCCACTGCTGTCGCGGCGCCTCGGCCTATCATGCGCTCCGCCGCGCGGTCGGCGTCCTCGTACGAGAGCCCGGCGCGGCTGACGAGGGCTGACCGCGGAAGCCCGGCCCCCCCGGCCTCCTCCACGAACACCGCGAGCGCCGCTGCCTCATCTCTACCCTGCGGGTCCAGCTGCCGAAGCCGCTCGAGGCCCGCGGCACTGCGAATTCCGGCACGGGGAGGGCGGGGATCGAGAACGACTCCTCCTCCGATCGTGTCGGACGGCGAGTAGGCGCGGACGATGAATCGATCGCCTCTCGTCACGACGGCCGGTGACTCGAGATGGAAGCGGGCGTAGAGCTCGCGCGGGTTCGCGAGAGTGCCCGGCTCCGGGCCCGTCTCGGCCCGCGGCCGTTCTGTCAGCGAGAGGCGGCCCAGAAGCTCCGCGGTGCCGCAGTGGAAACGGACGCGCGCCCCCTGGCGCAACGGGCGTGCCTCGGGCAGCAGGTCGAGCCGGGCATCGAGGAGCCGCGTCGGCTCGAACGCGCCGCGGTCGGTCAGCGTGTGTCCCCGCGCAACGTCCGACACGTCGACGCCGCCCAGGTTGATCGCGACCCGCCGGCCGGCCTCCGCCGACGCCTGAGACCGGCCGTGCACCTGCAGGCCTCTGACCCTGGTGGGGCGCTGCTGCGGCAGCACCACCAGCTCCTGCTCGGTCTGCAGACGTCCCGACACCAGCGTGCCCGTGACGACGGTGCCAAACCCCTTCATCGAGAACACGCGATCGATCGGGAGCCGCACGGGTCCGTCCGCGCGGCGCACCGGCACCGACGCCGCCATCGACACCAGCGCCGTCTTCAGCACCTCCAGCCCGTCTCCTGTGCGCGACGACACCGCGACAACGGGGACGTCGGCGAGAAACGACCCCGCCACGAGCTCGTGGACCTCCAGGCGCGCGAGCTCGAGCGTCTCGCGATCGCTCAGGTCGCTCTTCGTGATGACGACGAGCCCCGCGGGTACATGCAGCAGCCGGCAGATGTGAAAGTGTTCGCGCGTCTGCGGCATCACCGACTCGTCGGCCGCGACGACGAGCATGACGAGGTCGATGCCGCCGACGCCGGCCAGCATGTTCTTGACGAACCGCTCGTGGCCAGGCACGTCGACGAACGCGAGGTCCACGTCCGTCTCTGCATTTCCTTCGGCGGCCCCTCGCGTCTGGAGGTGGGCGAAGCCAAGGTCGATCGTGATGCCGCGCTCCTGCTCTTCCTTGAGACGGTCCGGATCGGTGCCGGTGAGGGCGCGGACGAGGGCGCTCTTGCCGTGGTCGATGTGGCCTGCGGTGCCGATGACGATCGCGCGCACAGCCGTCAGCGTCGCTTGCGAGCGGCGCGTTCGTTCTTTCCCGGCCGCTGCCTGCCCGCCGTGCTCTTCGGGGTGCGTGTCGCCTTGGCTCGCTCCTGCCGCGGCTGGGCCTTGCTGCGGCGCGGTCCCCTGTTCTCTTCCGACTCGCGCACGGCGTTGAGGATCTCCACCAGCCCGAGGTCGACTTGCCGGCGCTCCATGTCAACCTTGACGACCTGCACCTTCACGCGATCGCCGAGCCGGTAGACCTTCCCCTTGTTCTCGCCGCGCAGCATGTGCACGCGGTCGACGAAGCGGTAGTAGTCGTCGGCCATCGTCGAGACGTGCACGAGGCCTTCGACGAAGTGTTCGACGAGCTCGATGTAGAGCCCGAACGCCGTCACACCCGTGACGTAGCCGTCGAACTCGTCGCCGACCTTGTCCGCCATGAAGCGGACCTTCTTCCACTGGACCAGCTCGCGCTCGGCGTCATCCGCGCGCCGCTCGCGCTCGGACGTATGGCGCGCGACTTCGGGGAGCTCGTCGGTGAGCTCGCCCTTGCGCTCCTCGCTCATGCCGCCGTGACGGGACTCCCGCAGCGTTCGATGCACCACCAGGTCGGGATAGCGCCTGATCGGAGACGTGAAATGCGTGTAGCTCTCCGCCGCGAGGCCGAAATGACCCAGGTTGGAGGGATCATATCGAGCCTTCTGCATCGTCCGGAGCATCAGGAACGCGATGGGCTTCTCTTCGGGCGTGCCGCGCATCCGCTCGACGAGCTTCTGGAAGTCGCGCGGCGCGACCTTCGCGGACGCCTTGCCCAGGCTGTATCCGAGGGTCGATATGAACTCCTCGAACTCGCCGACTTTGAGCGGATCCGGCTCCTCGTGGATGCGATAGAGCGTGGGGACGTCGTTGGCATCGAGATGTGCGGCGACGGTCTCGTTGGCGAGCAGCATGAACTCTTCGATCAGGCGATGCGCGACGTTGCGCTCGGCGGCGATGATCTCCTCCACCATCCCCTCGTCGTCGAGCACGATCTCCGGTTCCTTGAGGTCGAAGTCTATCGAGCCGCGCCGGTGGCGGCGCCGGTTCAGGATCTCGAAGAGCTCGTGCATCAACTGGAACTGCGGAATCAGTTCGCGATATCGGGCGCTGACGGCCTCGTCGTGATCGGTAAGGATCGCGTTGACGTCGGTGTAGGTCATGCGTGCGTTGCTGTGGATGACGCCGTCGTGGATTTCATACCGCAGAACCGTCCCTTTGCGGTCGACTTCCATCAGGCAGGACTGGACGAGCCGGTCGACGGCGGGGTTCAGGCTGCAGAGACCGGTCGAGAGGTCCGAGGGAAACATGTGAACTGCGCGATCGGGAAAGTACACCGACGTCGCACGCTCGTAGGCTTCCTCGTCGAGCGCGCCGTCTTCCGGCACGTAGTGCGCGACGTCGGCGATGTGCACGCCCAGCCAGTAGTTGCCGTTCTCCAGGCGCTCGATCGTGATCGCGTCGTCGAAGTCGCGTGCGTGCTCGCCGTCGATGGTGACCGTCACCCGGGACCGGAAGTCCGTCCGGCCGGCGAGGTCGCGCTCGCGGATCTCGGTTCCGAGCTTGCGCGCTTCGGCGACGGCCTCCTCGCCGTGCGCGTCCGGGATGCCGTGCTTGCGGATGATGATCTCGGTGTCGACGCCGGGGGCATCGATGTCGCCGATGACCTCGATGACCTTGCCGACCGGTCCGCGCGCAGCCGTCGGCCATCTCGTGATCGCGGCCGAGACCATGTCGTTCGCCTGCGCGTCCCCCTGGTCGCCCGGAGGAATCTGCACGTCCATGATCAGCCGGCGATCGAATGGCACGACGAAGCCGGCGCCGGTGCCGTCAGCCTCGAAGCGTCCGACGATCGTCGCCGCGCCGCGCTCGAGGATCCTCAGGATCCGACCTTCCGCGCCTTTGTCGGTCACGCGCTCGACGCGCGCGACGACGCGGTCGCCGTGCATGGCCTGATTGAGATTGCTGCCGGCGACGTAGATGTCGCCGCTGACGCCGTCAACCGGGCGATCGGGCACGACGAATCCGAACCCGCGGGGGTGGGTCGTGATGCGTCCGACGATCAGGTTCATTCGATCGGGGAGGCCGTATCGGTTGCCCCGCGTCTCGACGAGCGCGCCGGAGCTGGCGAGCTCCTTGAGCAGCCGCTTGAGCGTCGGGCGCTCCTCCCGCGGTATCTTCAACCGCTGGAGCAGTTCTCGCGGCGTCGCCGGGTGCTCGACTTTGTCGCGAATCAGCTTGAGCAGCTGTTCGTGGTTCAACATGCCATCATCCTAGCAGTCCCCTCCCAAATAGGGATAAGAGGGGGCCAAACCGGCGTAATTCACGATTCCAGGCCTGACCCGACGCAAAATCCAACCGCCCCCCCTGTGACTGAGTCTACTGACTGTGTGACCGCAGCCGAGCCGCTGGAGCCGGGTGAAGCGGCCTCCGACCTGGACGCCGACTCGAACCTGGTCCGCCGGGCGCAGGCCGGCGACACCGACGCGTTCGGGGAGCTGGTCGTGCGGAACCGGAAGGCGGTCTTCCGCGCGGCCGTCGCCGCCCTTGGCTCGACCACGGATGCTGACGACGTGGCGCAGGAGGCGTTCGTCCTGGCATACCGCAAGCTCGGGAGCTTCCGCGGGGACGCGGCGTTCCGCACCTGGCTCCTGGCCATCACCTGGCGCAAGGCGCTCGATCGACGGAAGAGCGTCGGCCGGTGGCTGCGGCTGACGGTCGCGCCCGCCGAGTCCGACAGCGACGCGACGAACTGGATCGAGCAGATGCCCGCTGACGAACGATCGCAGGAAGAGAACTACGCCGCGGCCGAGCTGCGCCGGATTATCAAGCGCCTCATCCGGACCCTGCCCCGCAAGCTGCGTGACGCGCTGCTCCTCGCGGGGTCCGGCGAGTACAACTACTCGCAAATCAGCTTCATCCTCGGCGTGCCGGTGGGCACGGTGAAGTGGCGCGTGTCGGAAGCGCGCCGCGTGTTGAAGGAAAAGATGGCGGCGCTGGGGCATGCGTATGACGGATAAACAACTCGGCGATTCGCATCTCCGCGCCGATTCTCGTCTCGATGCGGCGATCGATCGCGCGGTGCGCGAGATGATGAGCGTCGAGCCGCGCGCGGATCTGCGCCAGCGCGTCCTGGCCGAGCTCGTCGAGGAACCCACGCGCGCGGCGCTGTGGCCGAGGTTCGCGTTCGGATCGGCGGCGCTCGCCCTTCTCATCGTTTTCATGTTCGTGTTCGCCAGACGTCCGGTGGACCGGGGGGGAGAACCGACGATCGTCCAGTCGCAGCCGCCGGCGTCCGTGCCTGGAAACCCGCGTGGCGCGACCGGGCCGGCTGCGGGAACCGCACCGAAGAGTGCCGGCCGGGAGTCGCGAGGGGATGGACTGCAGACCAGGACAGTGGCCGGAGGTCGAAGACCAGGTGCAGAGGACCGACAGATTCAGGCCGCGTCAATCGACACAGGCGAGGCGATCGAAATCGAACCGCTGAGGCCAGTCGAATCGCTGACGCCCATCGACCCGATCGGCATCGCGAAGCTCGATACGCCAGAGGCATCCACGTCGCCGATCGCCCTCAAGCCCATCACGATCGAACCAATCGAGATCACGCCGCTGACGCCGCCACGATGAGCGGCATTCGAGGAGACCGCATGGTGAGACGAATCTTTGCAACCGGACTGGCCGCCGCGCTGACGGTCGGCACCCTGTACGCAGCCCAGGCCCCGGCCGCCCCGGGGCGGCAGGAGAAGCCCGCGCTCACCGCGCCGAAGCCGTCGGCGCCCGCGCCGGCCGCGCCGAAGCCACCGGCGCCAGAGGGACTGCCGAACAACATCAGAATCGAGGTGACGATCACCGATCAGGCCGGGCCTGGCGAAGCTGCGAAACGCACCGTGAGCATGCTCGTTGCGGACAGAAGGAACGCGTTCGTCCGCAGCAGTGGACAAGTCCAGACGACGAGCGGCCGGTTCAACGTCGCGTTGAACGTCGACGCGTCGCCCACGATAGTCAAGGACGGCTTGATGCGGCTGGACCTCAGCCTGGAGTACACGCCAAAACCAGGCACCGAGAGTGCCTCGAGTGGCGAAGGACGCTCGCCGTTGAACGAGCGCCTCTCCCTCCTGGTGGAGTCGGGCAAGCCGCTCACGATCTCGCAGGCATCCGATCCGACGTCGGACCGCAAGATGACCGTGGAGCTGACCGCGACGATCCTGAAGTAGCGCCTACTGCGACGACGCGACGCGGATCGCTTCGAGCGCGTCGTTGGCTTTCGCATTGGCGGACTGATCGAGCTTGCCCGCCAGGCGCTGCCCTTCCTCGATGTGCTCGAGCGCCGCCGCGATGCTCCCGGCGGCGGCGTTCTTGCCGATGTTCTGATACCGCTCCCGCACCCGGCGCAACGGCGGCTTCGCCTCTTCGAAGTGGCGGCTCGCGTCTCCGAAGTTCACGTTGTAGAGGCTCACGCGCGCATCGAGGAGCTGCACGCGGGCATCGGCCAGGTCGAGCTTGCCGCGGGTGTCGTCGAGCGCGTTCTGCAGCGTGAATCGCCCCGACCCGCCCATCGCGTACCCGATGCCGAGTGCCACGATGAACGCGGCGAATCCCGAGAGAACCCATCTGGTTGGCGTCATGTTCATCTTTTATCAATGCTCGCGGGGCCCCACCCCCGCTCGCTCTCGCGCGGCGACGTCGCGCCGCGCTCGGGCCGCAGGCGCGTGCTCGCGGGGTCTCGCCGTAGCCTTGGGCGAAGGCGGGCTTCAGGCTACCACCAGCAGCTGCACATCGCCGACATTCGTGCCCGTCGGGCCCCAGACGATGAGGTCGCCGAGCGGCTGGAAGAAATGATACGCGTCGTGACCGGCGAGCATCGATTCCCAGTCGACGCCCGCCAGACGGGCACGTTCGAGCGTCGTCGAATCGGCCATGGCCCCGGCCGCGTCCGTCGGACCGTCGATGCCGTCCGTGCCCGCGCTCGCGAGGACAGCAGGCCGGCCGAACGACGCCATCTCCGGCACGGCGGCCAGCGCGAATTCCTGGCTGCGTCCACCGAGGCCCTTGCCCGTGACCGTCACCGTCGGCTCACCGGCCGCGAGCACGCAATACCTTGCGCCAGGCCGGGCGCCGGCAGCCGCAATCGCCTGGCGTGCGTGGCGCACGAACGCCAGCGACGCCTCACGCGCCTCGCCCTCGATCGGCTGCGGCATCACGTGGACAGTGTAGCCAAGCGCCCGAGCGGACGCCGCCGCGCCTTCGACCGCGGTCTGGCGACTCCCGATGATCTCGTAGGTGCCACGCGACAGTCGGACGTCATCCGGCTTGACCGTCTCGGTAATCTCGCCGCGGGCACCCCGTTCGAGGTAATGGCGCACGGCGTAAGGCACTTCGTCCACTCGCCGGACGATCGCTAGCGCCTGCGCGAACGTCGTGGGGTCGCCGACGGTCGGCCCGGACCCGATGACCGAGGGATCGTCGGCAATCGGTCCGTGGACGTCCGAGATGGCCAGGGTGATCGTCCGCGCCGAGGCCGCGGCGAGCCGGCCACCCTTGATCTGGGACAGGTGCTTACGCACGCAGTTGAGTCCATCGATGGCCACTCCGGCGCGCATGAGCGCACGCCCGGTGGCCACCTTGTCCTCGAGCGTGACGCCAGGCACGGGCGCGGCCAGGAGCGCCGACGCCCCTCCCGAGAGCAGAACCACGAGCCATCGGGCCTCACCGCTCTCGCGTGCGAGCTCGAGCGCGCGCAGACCGGCCGCGACGCTCGCCTCATTCGGAAACGGGTGGCTGGCGTCGAACGATTCGAACTGATGGGGCAGCGATCGAGATCCCGTCGAAGAGACGAGCGGGCCCGCGATCACCCCGCGCCGCACGGCGTCGGTTTCGAGCTCCGCGAAGGCGCGCGCCATCGGCCAGGCAGCCTTGCCGGCGGCGACGATCAGAAGATCCGGGGTACCCACCGCCCGCGTCCGGCGCGACAGCGGCGAGCGGTGATACGCGCTCTGGAGAAGATGCGATGGCTCGACCGCCTCGACTGCGGCGCCGAGAATCCGGCCCGCGTGATCGCGCAGTTCGGCGAGGGTGGTCGTCAGTGCAGCTTTGTCGGGTCTGACCAGCCGGAGAGGCCGGTGACCGCGTTGAACTTGCGCAGCAGCCCGGCTATCACTTGCTCGCCGTCGTCTTGTGCGCAGAGCTGTTCGAGTTGGCTGATGACCCGCGCCAGCGCCCCGTCGGCTTCGGAGATCGCGCGTTCGGAGAAGTACTCACGTTGCGCGGCGAGGCATTGGCGATGTCTGGTGAACTCGGCTCGATAGAAGTCGGCGTGCGGTGAGAACGGTGTGCTCAGAACCCCGGCGTGGCTGACGACGCGTGCCATGCGACTCCTTGCCTGGGACATATGAGGGATAAAACGAGTGTAAACGGGTGCCCGAATCGCTGTCAACACCGAGATCGCGCCCGATCGGCGGTTCCGGGCTACCGAACCGTGCGGGCCACGATGATCCCGCCCAGGCACCCGAGCAACATTCCCCCCCCGAGCAGGGTCAGGAGCGCGCCAACAGGCAGGAATGAGAGGCTGGTGAGGCCTAGGCCTTCGAGCGCCAGGTGCCCATACCATGCCTTTCCTGTAAGGAAGATGGCCCAGAGAAGCACGATGGCGACGAGCGCCCCGGCTCCCCCCTGCAGGATCCCCTCGGCGACGAAGGGTCCCCTGATGAAGGCGAACGGCGCCCCAACGAGCTGCATGATTTCAATTTCGTCACGACGGGCATAGGCCGCGAGGCGCACCACATTGGCCACCGTCATGGCCGCGGCGACACCGAGGAGCGCGACGATGACGAGGCCGGCGGTGCGGACGAACTGGACAGCCGAGCCGAGTCGGCTCAACCACCGCCGGTCGTAGCGCACATCGGCCACGCCGGGTTCCGACCCCAGCCGCGCGGCGAGATCGTCGACGGCCGTCGTTGCGGTTCGCGCCGCCGGCCCGAGGCGCATCTCGATCGACGCCGGCAACGGATTCCGCTCGAGCCGCTCGGTCGCGCCGGCCAGGTCCGGAAAGTCTTCGCGGAATCGGGCGAGCGCGTCGGCCTTGGACAGGTACCTGACGCTTGTCGGACAGCCCGCTCTGATCGATCAGCGCTTCGAGCGCCTGCACCTGCTCGCCCGTCGCGTCGTCCTTGAGGTACACGGACATCTCGGCCGCTTCGCTCCAGCGGCCGACGACCCGCTGCAGGTTGCTGTTCACCATGAGGAAGAAGCCGAGCACGAAGAGCCCGGCGGCGATGGTGAGCACGGCCAGCGTAGCGGAACGCCAGCTCCGCAGCAGGCTGTCGGCCGCTTCGTTCAGGAAATACTTGAGCGCGCGCATGCGGCCTCGCAGCAGGTCATCTGTCCGTGTTGTCCGTGTCGTCCCTTACGTGCGTTCTTCCGTGCTGTCCGTGTCGCCCGCGGCTCGTGTCGTCCGTGTGGCTCGTGTCGGCCGCGGCTTCAGTTGATCTCAACGATGTGTCCGTGATCCAGCGTCAGCGACCGGCGGCCGACGCGCCGGATCAACTCCCGGTCGTGGGTGGCGACCACGACGGTCGTACCCCGCGCGTTGATCTCCCGAAACAGGTTCATGATCTCGAGCGAGAGGTCCGGGTCGAGGTTGCCGGTGGGCTCGTCGGCCAGGATGAGGGTCGGGTCGTTGACGAGGGCGCGGGCGATCGCGATGCGCTGCTGCTCGCCACCGGACAGCTCCAACGGAAATGCGTTCATGCGGTGCTGGAGGCCGACCCACTTGAGCACCTGGTACGTCCGTCGCTGCTGCTGCGTCCCGGCCATCCCGAGGACGTGCGGCACGAACGCCACGTTCTCGAGAACGGTCTTGGCCGGGAGCAGCTTGAAGTCCTGGAACACGAACCCGAGCGACCGGCGGTAGGCCTGCACTTCGCGCGTCTTGAGCGACGCCAGGTCCCGTCCGTTCACCACCAGCTGGCCATCTGTCGGCACGTCGCGGCGAAGGAGGAGCCGCAGGAGCGTCGACTTCCCCGCACCGCTCGGCCCGGTGAGGAAGACGAACTCGCCCTTGTCGACACGCATGGTCAGATCGCGCAGCGCGTAGACGCCACGGCCGTAGAGCTTGGAGAGGTTGACCGCGTCAATCACGTTGGTTGGGCGTTGCCTGATCGAGTGTCTTCTTCAGAAGGTCCTTGACCAGCGCAGGATTCGCTTTTCCACCCGTCGCCTTGATCACCTGCCCGACGAGGAACCCGAAGGTCTGCTGTTTGCCCTCGCGGTACTGGTTCACCGCCTTCTCGTTCGCGCGAATCACGTCCGCGATGTGCGCCGCGATGGCGCCGGCGTCGTCGATCCGCGCGAGCCCCTCGGCCGCCACGATCTCCTCGGCCGCCCGCCCCGACGCGTACATCTTCTCGAACACGTCCTTGCCAATCGGCCCGCTGATCGTGCCCGAGTCGACGAGCCGAATCAAGCCCGCCAGCGCGGCGGGCGTCAGGGTGACGGACGCGATTCCGATGCCGAGCTCGTTCATCTTTCCCGTCAGCTCGCGCATCACCCAGTTGCTCGCCGACTTGGCGCTGCCGGCGAGCGCGGCCGTCGCTTCGAAATAGTCCGCGAGCGCGGGCGAGTGGGTCAGGACGCCGGCGTCGTATTCGGGCAGCGCGTACTCGACGACGAACCTTCGCCGCCGCGCGTCGGGCAGCTCGGGCAGTGCCAGCCGAATCTCTTCGACCCAGGCCGGGTCGACCTCGAGCGGCGGCAGATCGGGTTCTGGAAAATACCGATAGTCGTGCGCCTCTTCCTTGCTGCGCATCGACACGGTGCGGCCCGCCGCGACATCCCAGAGCCGGGTTTCCTGCGCCACGCGCCCTCCGCCGGTCACGACCTCGGTCTGCCGCTCAATCTCGTACTCGAGCGCCTTCTGGACGTACTTGAAGGAGTTCAGGTTCTTGACCTCGGCCTTGGTGCCGAGCGCCGTCGTGCCCGCCGGCCGTACCGAGACATTGGCGTCGCAGCGGAGGCTCCCCTCTTCCATGTTGCCGTCGTTGACGCCAATCGCCACCAGGATTTCGCGCAGCCGGCTGAAGAACTCCCCCGCGTCGGCCGCGGACCGCAGGTCCGGCTCGGTCACGATCTCGAGGAGCGGCACGCCGCTGCGATTGAAGTCCAGGTAGGTCCGACGATCGGAGTCGGCAAAGCCCTCGTGCAGGGACTTCCCGGCGTCCTCCTCGAGGTGCGCACGGGTAATGCCGACACGCCGCGGCGTGCCCGCCACCTGGTACTCGACGCCCCCGCCCGTCGCGATGGGCCGCTCGTACTGCGAAATCTGGTACCCCTTGGGCAGGTCCGGATAGAAGTAGTTCTTCCGCGCGAAAATGGACACCTCGTTCACGTGGCAGTTGAGGGCATGCGCCGCGCGGATGGCGAGCTCCACCACCCGGCGGTTCAGGACCGGCAATGCGCCCGGCAGACCGAGACACACGGCGCAGACGTTGGTGTTGGGCGGCGACCCGAAGCGGGTGCTGCAGCCGCAGAAGATCTTCGTCTCGGTCAGCAGCTGCGCGTGGATTTCGAGACCGATGACGGCGTCGAACAATGCTGAATGCTGAATGCTGAATGCTGAAGTCAAGATTGAAATCTGAATTTAGAACTAAATGCCGAAGTGGGCAAGGATCAAATGGCGGCTCGTCCGCGATCGTGCCTTTTCAGCCTGCTCATCCATTCACCCTTTACTTCACCCTTCACTTCAGCATTCAGCCTTCAGCATTGGGTCCGGCCGCCCTGACGTCTGCTGAGGCGTCGCTCTCGAACGTCTTGAAGTTGTCGGCGAACATGTGCCCGAGCTTGCGGGCCTGCTCGTCGTAGGCGGTGGCGTCCTTCCAGGTCCTCCTCGGCCGGATACCTCCGGCGGCACGCCAGGACAGGAGACGGGAACCGACAGGTTGAACACCGGATCGGTTTCGTAGGCCGCCGTCTCGAGGGCTCCGGAGATCGCCGCGTGAATCATCGCCCGCGTGTGGGCGATCTTCATCCGGACGCCGGTGCCATGCGGTCCGCCCGTCCATCCCGTGTTCACGAGCCAGACGTGCACATCGTGGCGCGCGATCTTCTCGCCCAGGAACTTTGCGTAGACGCTCGGGTGCAGCACCATGAAGGGCGCACCAAAGCACGTGCTGAACGTGGCCCTGGGCTCGGTGACCCCCTTCTCGGTGCCAGCGACCTTCGCCGTGTACCCCGACAGAAAGTGATACATCGCGCCCGCCGGCGACAGGCGGGCGATGGGCGGCAGGACGCCGAACGCATCGGCCGTGAGCATGACGATGTTGCGCGGATGGCCGGACTGCCCGGAGGGCACCCAGTTGTCGATGAAGTCGAGCGGATACGCGCCCCGGGTGTTCTCGGTCAGGGTGTCGTCATCGAGAGCCAGCACTCGGGTCGTCGCGTCCATCTTCACGTTCTCGAGCACCGTGCCGAACCGCCGCGTCGTCGCATGAATCTGGGGTTCCGCCTCCGCCGACAGCCGGATCATCTTGGCGTAGCACCCGCCCTCGATGTTGAACACCCCGTCCTCGCTCCACCCGTGCTCGTCGTCGCCAATCAGGTTGCGGTCCGGATCGCTCGAGAGCGTCGTCTTGCCGGTACCGGACAGCCCGAAGAACAGCGCGACGTCACCGTCCCGGCCGACGTTGGCCGAGCAGTGCATGGACAACACGTTCTTGAGCGGCAGCAGGTAATTCATCACGGTGAAGATCGACTTCTTGATCTCGCCGGCATAGCTCGAGCCTCCGATGAGGACGAGCTTCTTCTCGAAGTTCAGGATGATGAAGACCTCGGAGTTGGTGCCGTGGTGCGGCGGCTCGGCGTGGAGGCCGGGCGTATCGATGACCGTGAACTCCGGGGTGTGCGCCGGCATGCCGGTCGCGCCTGGAACTTCAATGAACATGTGGCGGGCGAACAGGCTGTGCCAGGCCTGTTCGGTGATGACGCGCACCGCCAGCCGGTAGCGCGGATCCGCGCCCGCGTAGCAGTCCTGAACGAAGAGCTCGCGGCCTTCGACGTAGTTGAGCATTCGCCGCTCCAGGGCGTCGAAATGACGGGGAGCGATTGGCCGATTCACCTTGCTCCACCACACGCGGTCGGCGCTCGACGGCTCGTGGACGATGAACTTGTCGTTCGGTGACCTGCCCGTGTGCTGGCCCGTACGGCAGACGAGCGGGCCGTCGGTAGAGATCAGCGCCTCGCGCCGCCGCACCGCTTCCTCGTAGAGCGCCGGCACACTGAGGTTCCAGTACACTCGCGCGACATTCGTGATGCCGTGAAGTTCGAGGCCGGTGGCCTGGTGCGCCTGTGACATGCACGCCTCGTGTATGCGGCTTTGGAAACTAGACCGATCCGGTGCTCCTGCCGTCGGCTGAACCGCTGGTGAAGGAATCAGAGGAACGCGATCAAAGGGGCCGATCGTACCGAGAGGCGATAGGGGAAGTCAATGCAGGCGAGGCGCTGAGGCGCGCGGCTCAGTCCCGGTGGACGATAGCGACCAGGGCCTCGACGACGCGCCGATCGAACTGCGTGTCGCTGCAGCGTTGGAGCTCGGCCAGAGCCGCGGCGTGGGTCATCGCATCGCGGAAGACCCTGGCGCGCGTCATGGTGTCGTAGGCATCCGTGACGGCCACGATGCGGGCGCCGATGGAGACCTCGTCTTCCCTGCTGCCGCATGGATACCCCTGCCCGTCGACGCGCTCGTGCGTGTCCCGGACGACAGCGGCCGCCTGCGAAACATGCGGCAGGTGCGCGATGAGCTCGTGGCCGAGGCGCGGATGGAGACGGATGAGCCGCTGCTCGTCGGCCGTGAGCGGGGCTGGCTTGCGCAGCACCGCTTCGGGCATCGCGAGCTTCCCGACCTCGTGCAGCAGCGCACCGCGCTCGACCACTGCGACGTCCGGCTCGCAGAGCCCGAGCGCTCGCGCGACCGTGGCCGAGAGCGCCGCGACCCGATGCGCGTGCGCGTACGCTTCAGGATTGGTCGCGGTCAGCGTCGCGAGCAGCAGATCCAGATCGTCGTCGGAGTCGACGTACTGAGCGGCGATCACCATCTCGAGATGCGAGCGCCGCGCGTGCACTTCCTCTTCGAGCATCTCGCGCCACCGTCGGGAATCACACGCCAAGCGGTTCCACTCCACGCCCCGCGACACCGCTTCGCACAAGCGGTCGCGCGCGAACGGCTTGGTCAGGTAGTCGACGACCCCGCTCTGCAGGCTCTCCACCGCCGCACCCGCGTCCGCAGCGGCGGTCGCGATGATCACCGCCGTATCCGGATGTTCGCGGCGCAGCTGGTCCGCCAGCCACAGGCCGTCGTGGCCCGGCATGGCTATGTCGCACAAGGCAACCGCCGTCGGCGTGACCGCCAGCAGCTCGAGCGCCTTGACGGCATTGGGGGCCATGGCGACGGCGTAACCGCGAGACTCGAGCCACCGCCGCATGAGATGTCGGACGCTGGCCTCGTCGTCGACGATGATCACGGAGCGGTTCGGCTCGGCAGGGACCGGCGGAGCCGCAGCGAATCGGGCCCCTCGCGGGGTCATGGGCAGAGCCGGCATTTCACGCCTCCAGCATCGCCGAGTGCCTGCGGCGGGAGATTGTTCCCGAGAGATCGAGCCGCTCGAGGCGACGGTAGAACGCGCGGCGGCTGAGGCCGAGCATCTGCGCCGCGGCCTTCTTGTTTCCACCGGTCCGCACCAGGGCGCGCTGGATGTGATCCCGTTCGACGTTGACGAGCAGATCGGTCGCGGGCCTCCCAACGGCAGACAACGCCAGCGAAGACGCGGTCGGCGTGTCCGGCGCGGGCGAGGGCATGCAGAGGGCCAGCTCGCGCTCGGTCACGAACTCGCCATCGGCGAAGATGCAGGCGCGCTCGACGACATTGCGCAGCTCGCGCACGTTGCCGTCCCAGGGCGAGTTGGTCAGGCACGCTTCCGCGCCGGGCGTGAGCCCCTGCAACGGCTTCTGCAGGCGCTCCCCGATCTCGCGCACGAAGGTGGCGGTCAGGTACGGAATGTCCTCGCGTCGATCCCTCAGGGGCGGCAACTTCACCTCGACGACGTTCAGCCGGTAGTACAGGTCGGCCCGGAAGCGTCCTGCCGACATTTCGGCCCGGAGATCGCGATTGGTGGCGGCGATGACGTGTACGTCGACCCGCCGCGGGTTCAGCGCGCCGATACGGCTGACTTCT
This sequence comes from uncultured Acidobacteriota bacterium, assembly GCA_963771395.1. Classification (GTDB taxonomy): domain Bacteria; phylum Acidobacteriota; class Vicinamibacteria; order Vicinamibacterales; family 2-12-FULL-66-21; genus DATBJJ01. The sequence goes on from CAVYTY010000028.1 coordinate 182,365, forward strand.
CCGAGCTCGAGCACGCGCAGGAGCCTGGCTTGTGAGGTCGGCGGCAAGCCGCCGATTTCGTCGAGGAAGAGCGTCCCGCCGTCGGCCAGATCGAAGAGACCGGGCGTGTTCTCGATCGCGCCGAGGAATCCGCCGCGCGTGTGTCCGAACAGCTCGTTCTCGAACACGGTGTCGTCGACCGCGGAACAGTTGACGGCGATGAACCGGCGATCGCGCCGGGGGCCGGTGCTGTGCAGGGCCCGCGCCACGAGCTCCTTGCCCGTACCCGTCTCTCCCGTGATGAGCGCCAGCCGTACGTGCGGGGCCAGGCGACGGATCATCTCGAAGAGACTCTGCATGCGCGCGCCCCGACCGATCATCCCGCAGAACTCGAGCCGCCGCGCGAGGTCGCCTTCAATCGACAGAACGCTGCGGCGCCGGTCGATTTCCTCCCGCACGCCCGCCAGCAGCTGATCGAGGCGGCCGAAGTCGAGGGGCTTGGTGAGATAGTCCATCGCCCCGAGCTTGATCGCCTCGACCGCGGTGTCGACCGACGCGTAGCCCGTCATCAGCACGGCCTGGCAGTGCGCGTCGACATCACGGATCGCGCGCAGGATCTCGAGGCCGCCGACTTCGGGCATCCGCAGATCGACCATCACCAGGTCCGGCCGGCGTGCCTGAATCAGCGCGATGCCCTCGCGCCCGTCGGCACACGCGGCGACATCGAAACCCGCGCGTTCTGCGAAGCGCGACACGACGTCGAGGATGCCCGGCTCATCGTCGACGATCACGAGGAATGGCCGTTGCGTCGTCATGCGCCCCCCACCCTTTCAAGACTCGCCGCCGTCAGCGCGGACCGGAGCGCCCGCAAGTGGAACGGCGGGACCAGTACGGCGCTCGCCTGCTCGTCACCGAATCGTTCGATCTCACGTTCGTCGGCCGCCATACACATGACGACGATTGGCGCCGGAGCGGTGTCGGGCGCATGCTCCGCACGCCACGCGTCGAGGTTGGCCGCCAGGATCCTGCGGTCGACAAAAGCCGCCTGCACGTTGCCGCTTCGATAGCGCACAAGAGCCTCGTCGGCGCGATCGGTCGAGGTGACGCTGTAGCCCCACGCCGCGAGCGCCGCCGCGATGAAATCCCGGTCCGTCCGATCGACGTGCGCAACGAGCGCCCCGGCATCGGACTCTGCCGGCGGGTCAATCAGCGCCGGAAGCAGAATCGAGAACGTGGTGCCCACCTGCACCTTGCTCGAGACGGCGATCTGACCGCCGTGGTCGCGGACAATGCCGTAGCAGATACTCAACCCGAGGCCCGTGCCCTCGCCCACTTCACGGGTCGTGAAGAACGGGTCGAAGATCCGGCTCTGGTTCTCGTGATCGATCCCGTGCCCCGAGTCGGTGACGACGAGCTCGACCGCCGCCGCCATCGGATCGAGACGCACACCGACCGTCAGACGCTTGGTCGCGCGCCCGCGCATGGCGCGCTCGGCGTTCAAGATGAGATTGAGCAGCGCCTGTTGCAGCTGGCTGCCGTCGGCGACGACCGGCGGAAGGCCTGGCTCGAACTCCGTCACGAGCTCGACGCTGCTCAGCCTGAGCTCGTAAGTGCGTAGCGAGAGCACGCGCTGCACGAGCTCGGTGAGGTCCTGCGGCGCGCGGGCCGCGGTCTGCCGCCGGGCGAACGCCAGCAGGTTGCGGACGATGCTCGCGGCGCGCTGCGACTCCTCGGAGATGCGACGAAGATCCAGGCCGACTTCCTCGACCGGACGCGCGGGGTATCCTGACCGCAGCTCGCTTTCGAGGAGCTGCGCAAATCCGATGACGCTCGTCAGCGGGTTGTTCAGCTCGTGAGCGACGCCGGCAACGAGTTGACCGATCGCCGAGAGCTTCTCGGCCTGGAGCAACTGCGCCTGCGTGGACTTGAGGCGGTCGAGTGTCGCCGTCAATTGGGCGTTCGTCTTTCCCAGCTCGTCGCTCAAGTGCTGGAGCCGCCGCGCCGAGCGAATCTCCTCGGTGACATTCTTGGCGACCTGCACCACCGAGACGCCGGGCGAGCCCGGGTCGACCGCCGGGAACGTCGTGACGCACAGGATCTGCTGGTCGCCAAACGTGATCTCGGCGCGCTCCGCGCGCGCCAGCGAGACCTCCGCACGCTCGGGGCGCTCGGCGCTCTCCTGCGCCAGCGCACGACCGATCGCACACGTCGGGCAGCCGCCCCCGCACAGCCCGACCTGGCCGCACGTCAAACCGCGAATCTCCGTGACGGACCGGTCAAGAAGGGCTGCCAGCGCCCTGTTGCCCCGGAGCAGCCGCCCGTGGCGGTCGAAGACGGCGATCGGATCGCTGATCGCGTCGAACGTGCGCTCCCACTCGCGTTTGCCTCGACGTACAGAGTCGTGAAGACGCGCGTTCTGAACGGCAACGACAATCTGCCCCGCGATGATGGAAAGCAGCCGCTCGTCTGCCAGATCGAACCGGGATGGGATCGAGGCGCCGACGCTGAGGACGCCGAGCAGGTCGTCGGCCGCAAGGAGCGGCAGGCTGATGCCGCTGCGCAGCAACCCAGCCCGATTCACGGCCGGCACGTCGGTCGCGAGGTCCTCGACGACGACGGCCGTGCGCGTGGCAATCACCTGCTCGCTCGGCCACGACGCCGGTCCGTTCCAGAATCGCTGCACCTGCGGCGGGCCCACCGACGCCGTCATCTCGTAGCGGCCCGTGGCTTCGTCGCGCAGCCGGATCGACGCGCCGACCGCGTCGAAGGCCCGGACGATGCGCTGCAACGCACCCGTCAGGACATCGTCGAGCTCCAGCGACTGACTGATGCCTTCGGCGATCTCGTTGATGGTCTGCAGCTCCCACAGGAGACGGCGGTTGTGCACCGTCATTTGGTCGACGAGCAGCGACGCGGGTGTGTGAGGCATAGGGACAGCCGGAGCGCCAAGGCGCGTGCGGCTACCAGCTCAGCTGGCAAGATGCGCGCCGCAACCGCACACGACCGCCCATCGGTGCCGCAGCCGAGTGGTGTCAGCGAATTAGCGTGTGCCGGCGGTTTCGCTCGAGGGCCGCCGCGGTTGGCGATGTTTCAAGATTGAAAGCGCGGACGTTGCGGGGCTGAAACGACGAGGCGGGAAGGACTCGGCCAGTGGCCCGTCCACGATGAAGAAGGACCAGATCGCGGAGCGCGGCGCCCGGGTGGCAAGGCGCGACGACCGAGAATACTCAAAGTATTTGAGGGAGGAGCAACGCCGCCAGCCGGGATGCCCCGCCCGCGAGGTGGTCCTTCTTCATCGTGGACGGGCCACTAACTCTCGATGCCGTGCTTCCTCATCAGCCTCCACATGGTGGTGCGACTGACCTGGAGCTCACGGGCGGCTGACCCGATCTCGCCGGCGTGTTTGGCGAGCGTGGCGACGACCATCTCGCGTTCCGCCTTCTCGCGCGCGGCCGCCACCGTCCCTTCGGGGGGAGCCGACGTGGCAGGCTCGGCCAGCAGATCCTCGGGCAGGTCGTCAATCGTGAGCTCTGAGGAGCGTGCAGTGGCTACCGCCCGCTGTATCAGATGCTCGAGCTGACGCACGTTGCCCGGATACGCGTAGCCGATGAGGATCTCCATCGCCGCGGGCGAGACCGAGTTCACTCCCGCACCGGCACCATAGCGCGTCAGAAAGTGCGCCACGAGCAGCGGGATGTCGCCGGTGCGCTCCCGGAGAGGCGGCATGTGGACGTGGTGGACGTGCACGCGATAGTACAAGTCGCCCCGAAACTCCCCGGCAGCGGTCGCGGCCTTCAAATCGATGTTCGTCGCGGCGACGAACCGGACATCCACCGTACGGCTGTCGTTCTCCCCGACGCGGCGCACTTCGCCCGATTCGAGCGCCCGCAGCAGCTTCGCCTGCAGGGACTTCGACAGGGTGCCAATCTCGTCGAGGAAGAGCGTGCCGTTCTCGGCGTGCTCGATGAGGCCGGCGCGGGCGCCGGTCGCGCCCGTGAACGAGCCCTTCGCGTGACCGAACAACTCGGCCTCGAGCATCGACTCGGTCAACGCCGCGCAGTTCACGGCGACGAACGCTTTCGACGCGCGCGCGCTGCGGGCGTGAATGCCGCGCGCGGCCAGCTCCTTTCCCGTTCCGGTCTCGCCCGTGATGAGCACTGTTCCCGGTGCCGCGGCGGCGCGCTGGATCAGATCCTTGACCTTCGCCATCGCCCGGCTCTCGCCGATGAGTGCGTCGAGCGAGAGATCGGCCGGAATCTGCCGCTGCAGCAGATCGACCTGGCGTGCGAGCCGGCGCCGATCGACAGCCGATCGGACGCGCATCAGCAACTCGTCACGGAAGAACGGCTTCTGCACGAAGTCCACGGCGCCGAGCTTCATGGCCTCGACCGCGGTATCGACCGTTCCGAAGCCCGTCATCACGATGAACGACGCGTCCACGCGTACGTCGCGGAGCTTGCGCAGCACGTCGATGCCGGAGAGCCCCGCCATCCGCATGTCGGACAGGATGACGTCGAAGCCATCACCCTTCGCCAGCTCGAATCCTTCTTCGCCCGTCGCGACCACCTGCACGGTGTACCCCGCGGCGCGCAGCATCCGGCCCGTGGTATCGCGTACGCCAGGGTCGTCGTCGATGAGAAGGACACGCGCCATGAATCGTTAACTTTACCATCGGGACGAGCCGATACGACGGGAGTGAGCCGTCTCATCCTCGCGACGATTCTGGTGGTGTCGAGCGCGGCCTGCGTGTCGACTCCCATCACGCCCACGATACCGGCGGCGGGCGCGGCGCTCCCACGCCACGTGCGGGTGCAGTTCGCCGAACGGGGCAGCACCGTGGTCCGGGATGTGCCGCTCGAAGACTATGTGCAGGCTTCGGCCATCAGCGAGGTCGCACCAGCAGCCGGAGAGGTCGAGACGGTCGAGCGAATGCTCGAGGTGCAGACGATTATCAGTCGAACCTACGCGGTGTCTCATCTGGCGCGGCACGCGTACGAAGGCTTCGACCTGTGCTCGACGACCCACTGCCAGCTCTTCGATCCGCGACGCCTGCAGACGTCGCGATGGGCCGGTGCGTCTGCCGAAGCGGTGGCGCACACGGCGGGCCTCATCCTCACGTTCGACCGCCAGGCCATCCAGGCGTTGTTCCACTCCGACTGCGGCGGCCATACCAGCACGCCCGCTGCCGTCTGGGGCGGGACCAATCGCCCCTACCTCGTCGCGCAATCAGACGACGGTGTCCCAACGGGGGCCCACGCCGTGTGGCAGTACCAGGTCTCGGTCGAACTGTTGACCGCGGCGCTCGCCGCCGACCTGCGGACACGCATCAGCGGCCCGCTCGACGCCATCGATATCGTGGCCCGCGACGACGCCGGCCGCGCGGAGCGACTCGCGCTCCAGGGCAGTGTGAGGAACGCGGACGGCACGCGTGCCGGCACGATCATCCGTGGCGACGAGTTGCGACAGGTGCTGGCGCGCGCGCTAGGCCCGCGCGCGATTCGCAGCACGCGATTCGATGTGCGCCGAACCGGCGCCATGTTCACGTTCTCCGGCAGCGGCTATGGGCACGGCGTCGGCCTCTGCCAGGCCGGCGCCCTCGCCCGCCTGCGCGCCGGCGCGAAGCCGGTTGACGTCCTCCGCTACTACTATCCGGGGGCGGTTCTGAGTCCAGTAGGGCGCAAGGCTCAGGGCTCAAGGCTCTGGCAAGATCCTTCGAGTAAACGGTCCGAGGTTTTGCCTGAACCCTGAGCCTTGAGCCCTGAGCCCTGCCTCAGCTCGTCATCGCGTAAACGACTAGGTTGACGCCGAACTTCGTGTTGTCCTCGCGCTGGAATCGCTTGTTGCGCCAGTCGTAGTCCCATTCACAGCCGTAGTCCTTGTTGCTGTAGAGCACGCCGAGCCGGCGAGCGTGCTCGATGCCACGCAGGTAGTCGTGAACGATCTCGTCGCCCCAGCCGTTGAGCTCGTGCGACGTCGTGGGCGGTCCGTCCTCGAACGTGAAGAAGCTGCGGTAGACCGGATGGCGTTTGGGGAGCTTCGGCATCGCCCCTTGGACGAACGTCGCCTTCATCTCCTCTTCGAAGCTCCGCGCGTACAGGCCGTTCACGTCGTGGTTGCAGTCGTCCGAGAAGAGGAGCCCGCCGTGCTCGACGAACCGCCGCAACCGCTCGCGCTCGTCATGGCTGAACCGGACGAGCTTGTGCCCGGTCATGAAGAGGAACGGAAACGCCATCAGTTCGTCCGAAGACGCCGCGATGACCACCTCCTCGGGATAGACCGGAATCGTCGTGTACTCGACGACCGAGTTGAGGATGTTGGCGGCGACCTTGGGGTTGTAGTCCCAGTCGCCGGATTCGTAACGCAGGCGGGCGAACACGAACTCCGAGGCGCGCGGCCGGCCCTGTGTTTCGGCGGCCAGCTTCCAGCTTCCGTGAGCCTCGAGAGTCGCTTTCTCTCCAAACATCTAGAGAATCTTACTTCCAGCACTTTGTCTGCATTTCTTAGTTTGTCGTGGGGCCCCACCCCCACGATGTCCATGCGAGCCCGGCGCTTGCCTTTCTTGGGCTCCTTGTCTGCATTTATCAATGCTGGCGGGGCCCCACCCCCGCCAGCTCTCGCGCGGCGACTTCGCGCCGCGCTCGGGCCGCAGGCGCTCTGCTCTGTCTACGTCTTTTGCCTTCTGCTGCCTCCTGCCTCCTGCCTCCTGACTCCTAGCTCCTAACTCCTAGCTCCTAGCTCCTGCTTCTGCCCTGTATAATGGACAACAAGTGGGTAGCTGGTAAACGGTGGCCGCGGGGAAGCGTAATCAGATGACAGGAGCTCACGCCGCGAACCTCCCGGGCCGCGAGGCCGATCGCGCGGCTGCGTCGGCGGTCAAGGCGCTGCAGGCCGAGGGCCGGCATGCGGAGGCGCGGGAACGCTATGCCGAGCTGGTGGCACGCCATCAGCGGCGCGCGGCCCGGATTGCGTTCCATTACCTGCGCGATTCGGCAGAAGCCGACGAGGCGGTGCAGGACGCGCTCGTGAAGGCGTATTCGCACCTGTCGTCGTTCCGCGAGGAGCTGCCGTTCGAAGTCTGGTTCACGCGCATCCTTATAAACGGGTGCCTGGATCGGATCAAAGCGCGGACCCGACGCGAGCGGTGGCTCGTGCCGATGCCCGAATCGCCGCACGGGCAGCGCGACTTCACGGACCGCGTCGCGAGCGGTGGCCCGTCGCCCGAGGATCAGCTGCTCGGTCGCGAGCGGAGGCAGAAGCTGGCGAAAGCGCTCGCGCGGTTGCCCGAGCGTCAGCGATCGGTGTTCATGCTGAGCCACTACGAGGGCTGCACGTCACGCGAGGTCAGCGCATTGACCGGGCTGAACGAATCGACCGTGCGCGTACATCTGTTCCGGGCCATTCGGCGGTTGCGCACGATGCTTGCCGACGATGGGGCCAGCATCGGCATGGGGGGAGAAAGGCGCCGTGTCACTTCTTGATCGAATCAGTCGAAAGGCCAGTCGTCATCTTGGTGACGACCAGTTCGCGGACCTCTGGTCCAGCGCGGTCGCCAGCGGTCTGCCCGCGGCCGACCCGCACCTCGACGCCTGCGCGGAGTGCCGGTCTCGCTATGCGGGGTTCACCGGCTGGCTCGACCGCATCCACGACGACGGCGTCGGGGAGGCCGAGGAGGCGTTTCCGCCAGAGCGGCTGGCCGCGCAACAGGCGCAGGTGATGCGCCGTCTCGAGGCGCTCGAACGTCCGGCCCGCGTCATCGCGTTCCCGCGCTTCAGCCGTCCCGTCACGTCCACCCAGGGCCACGCCCAACGCTGGATTGCGGGCGCAGCGGCCGCGGGCCTCGTGATCGGCCTGGCGGCTGGGCAGGTCTTCGACCTCCGCAACATGTTCACGCCCGTCAGGACGCCGGAGGCCACGACGCAAATCAGCCGCCTCGGGGCATCATCGCCGACCGCTCGCCCGGCGGTGGTTCCCGTGTCCGCCTCGTCGGTGTCCGATGAAACGTTGTACTTCGGCGGCGATCCGACGCGGACCACGGAGGGTCTGTCGACGCTCAAGTCGATTGCCGACATCACGCCGCGCTCGCGGGATCTGGAACAGCCGCGGTAGCCCGTTTGGCAACGACGCCCAACACCAAGCCCCTCATTTTCCGGAAGGGCCTCGACATGAAGGAGGCGGTGGCCGGAGAACTGGCCGCCGCCTACCACAGCCGCATCGTCGAGGAAGTGCGCGCGAACGATTTCGAGCGCCGCACCGGACGCCTCACGGTGCACCTCGCCCGCGAGTTCGGGTTCTGCTACGGCGTCGATCGCGCGGTCGACTACGCCTATCAGGCCCGCCGGCGATTCCCCGATCAGAACGTCTATCTGACCGGTGAGATCATCCACAACCCCCACGTCAACGATCGACTGCGGGACGCCGGCATCCGGTTTCTGAGCGAGCCGGGCGAATCGTGGGACGCCCTCGGCCCCAAAGACGTCGTGATCCTGCCTGCCTTCGGCGTCACCGTCGGCGACATGGCGCGCCTGGCCGAGCAGGGCTGCACGCTGGTCGATACGACGTGCGGGTCCGTGCTCAACGTCTGGAAGAATGTCGTGCGGTATGCGCAGGACGGATACACCGCGATCATTCACGGCAAGATCAGGCACGAGGAAACGCGCGCGACCGCGTCGCAGGCATTGAAGTTCCCTCGGGGGCGATTTCTCGTCGTCCTCGATCGCGAAGAAGCGCAGTTCGTGTGCGACTACGTGCGCTCCGGGGGACGGGCGGCAGAGTTCCTCGCCCGGTTCGGGGACGCTGTCTCGCCCGGGTTCGATCCCGATCGTGACCTCGATCGGATCGGCTGCGCCAACCAGACGACCATGCTCATGTCCGAGTCGCTCGAAATCGGCGAAATGCTGAGGGCGGCGATGACGGACCGGTACGGAGAGGCCGAGCTCGCCCGTCACTTCCGCGCGTTCGATACCATCTGCAGTGCGACGCAGGAGCGCCAGGACGCCGTCATCGCGCTGCTCGACGATGAGCGGTCCGAGCGGACGCAGCCGCTCGACCTGATGATCGTCGTCGGGGGCTACAACAGCAGCAACACCTGCAACCTCGCCCGGATCTGTGCCGAGCGTGTCCCGACGTTCCACATCGCCGATCCCGACTGCCTCGTATCGGCCGACGAAATCCGCCATCGTCCAGTCGGCCCGCCGTCGACGCACGTGAGCGAGGAGCGGGTGTCGCGGGGGTGGCTGCCCGCCTCCGATCCGGTCACCCTTGGCCTCACCGCCGGGGCCTCGACACCGAACAACATCGTCGGTGAAGTCATCGAGCGCCTGGGTCGCTACGGATCCCGCTAACTGCCACAGTTTTGTCTTAGAACCCGCCGCCGCGAAATCCGTAAGGCAAGCTGACTGCAAGCGCGTTTGTGGTGTATTCTCAGCACCTTACAGACGATGGCCGGGCGGGACCAGGCGCCGGCCGTGACCCGTGGAGCAGTAAACGAGGGGCAAAAAGGGGTCGTATACGCCTGCGTAGTTTTCTTGGAGAGCAGTATCGACATGTCCAAGCATCTTGCGTGGGTTTTCCTGGTCACGTTCCTCGGTTCGGCGACTGCCACCGCGGCCCCCGTCTGTGAGCAGCAGCGCGGTGATGCCGGGAAGAAGCCCGAGGCGTCTGCCGCAAAGGCGCCTGAAGCGTCACAAGACGACGGTCCGCCGCGATGGAAGTGGTGGCTGCACGCCGACAGCCGCAAGGAGCTCAGCCTCTCCGAAAAACAGAGCAAGAAGATCGACGAGGTCTGGGAGTCGACGGCGCCCAAGCTGCGTGAGAAATGGCACGACCTCGAGAAGCTGGAAGAGGCGCTCGCGAAAACCATCAAGGAAAACATCGCCGACGTGTCGATCGTGGCGCAGCAGGTCGAGAAAGTCGAGAAGCTGCGCGCCGAGAACAACGCCACGCGGACGGTGATGATCTACCGCATGCACCTCCTGTTGACGCCCGAGCAGCGCGTGAAAGTCGACGCGATGCGCGCCAGGGCGGACGAGGAGCGCAAGCGCCAGAATCAAGGGCGCGGCGACAAGCGCTGAGAGAGAGAACGACCAGACCCGCCGGCACTCGTTACCGAAACTTCGATCGTCGCACGTTATCTGGAGGCACTTCCGTGAGCAGGATCGCATCATCACTACTCGTTACAGCGGCGTTGACCCTCGCAGTCGCCGCTCCCGCGGGTGCGCAGCAGCAGCAGGCGGCCCCGGAAACAGACCACGTCAAGGCCCTCATCCAGCAGGCGATGGGGCAGCTGAACCAGCCGCCGGCAGGCGGCCCGCAGAACGCGGCCACACCGGGGCCGAAAGTCGACCTGACCGCGGACGAAGCGGTCGCGCGCGCGCTCGAGCGCAACGTCACCCTCGCGCAACAGCGCCTGACGCCGCAGACGTTCGACTACTCGCTCGCCGCCAGCCGCGCGTTCTATCGGCCCAACCTGACGTCCCAGCTCAGCAACAACTCCGCGGTGCAGCTCGGGCGCCTCACGACCGATGGCGGCTTGAAAACGAATCAGGACACGGCGGTATGGAACGGCGGCGTCAACCAGAACATGCGCTGGTACGGCGGCAACTATCAGGTGAACTGGACGAACAACCGTCAGGTGACGACTCAGACGACGGCGCAGTTCCTGACCGCCTACACCTCCGGCTTCCAGGCGCAATTCACCCAACCCCTGCTGGCGAACTTGAAGATCGACAACAACCGGACCCAGCTGTTGGCGACCGCCATCCAGCAGGACGTGGCGGAGCTCGATCTCCAGGCCACCACCGCGAGCACGGTGGCGCAGGTACGGAACGCCTACTACGAGCTCGTGTTCGCGATTCTGAACCTGGAGAACCAGCGCGCATCGCTGGACCTGTCGTCGAAGCTCGTGCAGGACAACAAGGCCCGGGTCGAGATCGGCACGATGGCGCCAATCGACATCGTTCAGGCGCAGGCCGAGGAAGCCACGCGCCGTCAGAACCTCGTCAACGCCGAGGCGACGCTGCAGAATACCGAGCTGAACCTGAAGCGTCTCATCGTCAGCGGGACCGACGATCCGCTGTGGACCGCGACGCTGAATGCGACGGACAGACCGGCGCCAGGGTCCGAGGCGATCGACCTCGAAGGGGCCGTGCGCAATGCGCTCGCGAACCGGACCGACATGTTGACGGCCAAGAAGAACATTGACACTGCCAACATCCAGCTGCGAAGCCTGAAGAACCAGACGCTGCCGACGTTGAACCTGGTCGGAACATACAGGCTGGACGGGCGGGGAGGGAGGCCCAGTGATACGACAATCCCGCCCTCCAACTGGTGGGACGCCCTCGGCGGCATCGGACAATTCGACGCTCCCACCTGGACGGCGCAGGTGAACTTCTCGTATCCGATCGGCCAGAGCGCGGCCGAAGCGAACAAGGCGCGCCAGGAGATCATCATCCGGCAGAACCAGACCGCCATCAAATCGACCGAGCTGCAGATCGCGACGGAAGTGACCGCGGCGGCCATCGCCATCCGCAACTCGCTCGAAGCCATCCAGGCGGCGACGGCCGCGCGCGAGCTGTCGATCAAACGCGCAGAAGCGGCGCAGAGCAAGCTGGACGTCGGCATGGCCACCAACTTCGAAGTCGTCCAGGCGCAGCGCGATCTGGCTGACGCGCGCAACCGCGAGCTGCGCGAGCACCTGAACTACCGGCGCGCGCTCGTCGACTTCCAGCGCACGCAGATAAGCCCGAGGTAAGCTCAATGCTGAGCGCTGAATGCTGAAGTAAAGGCTGAATTCGTCATTCACTTCAGCACTCAGCATTCAGCACTCAGAATTGCAGGTTTTCACCAAAATGCGCAGAACTATCGCGATCGTAATCGTGGCCATCGTCGGCCTGGCCGGTGTGCTGGTGTACAACCGCGGCGGCGACGCGGCGGGCGGCAGTCCGGCAGCCGGCGGTGGGCGCGGCGCGGGCAGACCGCCGATGCCGGTCGAGTTCGCCACGGCCAAGCGGGCGCCGGTCGCCGAGCAGATCCTGGTCGTCGGCAACCTCATCGGCGCGGCGACGGTCGAAGTCGTGCCGCGCGCCAACGGGCGTCTGCAGGTCGTGAGCGTGAAGCTCGGCGATTCCGTGCGGCAGGGGCAAATCATCGCCCGCGTCGAGGACAGCGAAATCCGCGAGCAGGTCCGGGGAGCGGAGGCCTCCTATCAGGTCTCGCAGGCGTCGATTCGCCAGCGCGAGGCGGACCTGAAGCTGGCGCAGAGCAGCCTCGAACGCTCACGCAGCCTCCTCGATCGTCAGCTGCTCCCGCAGCAGACGTTCGATGACGTCGACGCACGGCATCAGGCGGCCGTCGCGCAGCTCGACCTCTCCAAGGCGCAGTTCGAACAGGCCAAGGCCCGACTCGACGAGTTGAAGATCAGTCTGACGAACACGCAGATCGTCGTCGCCGGTCGACGGCTTCATCGGCAAGCGCTACCTCGATCCCGGCGCGTTTGCCAGCACCAACGCGCCAGTGGCTTCGGTCGTCGACATCCGCACCGTGCGGATGGTGGCGAACCTGGTCGAGCGCGACATGCGTCGCGTGCCGGTGGGCACGGCGGCCAACGTCGAGGTCGACGCGTACCCGGGCGAAATCTTCCAGGGCCGCGTCAGCCGTGTCGCGCCGGTCTTCGATCCGGCGACGCGCACGGCCGAATTCGAGATCGAAGTGCCGAACGTCGGCTACCGCCTGAAGCCGGGCATGTATTCGCGGGTGCAGCTCACGATCAACACGCGCAGCGACGCGATCACCGTCCCGCGCAACGCGCTCGTCGACGTCGCGGGAAAGGCCGGCGTCTTTGTCGCCGCGCCGGCGGCCAAGGCTGAAGGCACGCGCGGCGGGAGCGCAGGCGCCAGACGTGATGACGGCGAAGTTCATGCCGGTGGAAGTCGGCATCCGCGACGGCGAGGCCATCGAGATTTCTTCCGGTCTCGAGAGCGGCGCGCGGGTCATCACGACGGGCGCCAGTGCGCTCAAGGACGGCGATCGGATCGTGGCCGCGGACGACGGACGCGGGCGCGATGGACGGGGGGGCCCTTCGACAGGCTCAGGGCAAGGCCCTTCGACAGGTTCAGCGAGAGGCACAGAGCCTCAGGGGAGCAGCAGCCGATGAGCATTCCGCGTTTGGCAATCGAGCGTCCGATCACGATGTTCATGCTGTCGGCCGTCGTGATCCTCATTGGCGGCCTGTCGCTGGCGCGGCTGCCGGTCGATTTGATGCCCGACGTCTCTTTCCCGAGCATCACGGTCCGCGTGACCTACGGCGGTGTCGGTCCGCTCGAGATGGAAGAGCTCGTCACCCGCCCGATCGAGCAGGCGCTCAGCGCCGTGGCCGGCCTCGAGCGGCTCGAGTCGACCTCGTCGGAGGGGTCTGCGCGCGTCACGCTGAACCTCGCGTGGGGCACGGACCTCAACGAAGCAGCCGACGACATCCGCAACCGGCTCGACCGCGTCCGCGGCCGGCTGCCCGAGGAAGCCGACGCGCCGGTCATGTTCAAGTTCGACGCGAGCTCGGCGCCGATCATGGGCGTCGGCCTCGAGGGCGACTACGACCGCGTGAAGCTGCGCGAGATCGCCGAGCACGATCTCTCCCAGCGGCTCGAGCGCGTCCCCGGCGTCGCGGCCGTGACCGTCGAAGGCGGCCTCCGGCGCCAGATCCACGTCGAGCTCTCCAAGGAGAAGATCCGCGCGCTCGATCTGCCGGTCGACCGCGTCGTCAACCTGCTCCGCACCGAGAACCAGAACATCCCCCTCGGCGAGATCGACGAAGGCGACCGCACGTTCCTCGTCCGCAGCCAGGGCCAGTTCGAAAACCTGAACGAGATCAGAGACCTCGTCGTGATGACGCGGACCGGTGTCCCCGTCTACATGCGCGACATCGCGGAGATCAAGGACTCGACCGAGGACTTCCGGTCCTTCACGCGCATCAACGGCAAGCCGGGCGTGCGCCTTCGCATCACCAAGCAGTCCGGCACCAATACCGTCGCCATCGCCGACGCCGTGCGCGTGGAGGTTGGCAAGATCAATCGGGAGATGCCGAGCGTCACGATGACGGTCCTCGACGACAGCTCGGTCTTCATCAGCCGGTCGATCCACGCCGTCCAGGAGCACGCCCTCGTCGGCGGATGCCTGGTGATGCTGATCATCTTCCTGTTCCTGCGCAACCTGCGCGCGACATTCATCGTCTTCACGTCGATTCCCATTTCGGTCATCGGCACGTTCGCCCTGCTCTACTTCAACGGCTACACGCTCAACACGATGACCTTCGGCGGCCTGGCACTCGGCATCGGCATGATCGTCGACGCCTCGATCGTCGTGCTCGAGAACACGTTCCGCCACATGGAACACGGCAAGGACCGGATGACGGCCTCGATCGAAGCCAGCGAGGAAGTCTGGTCGGCCATTCTCGCCTCCACGCTGACGCACATCGCCGTGTTCGTCCCCCTGCTCTTCCTGACGGGCGTCTCGAGCATCATGTTCAAGCAGCTCGCCGTCGTCGTCATGTTCTCGCTGACGATGTCGCTGTTTGTCGCCGTCACGATCGTGCCGGTGCTCTGCTCGCGGCTCCTGAAACTGCCGCCGCCCCTCGCCGAACGACGCGGGCTGGGCGGCCGGCTGTACACGGCGAGCGAGCGGTTCCTCGACGGCATGGACGAACGCTACAGCCGGATCATTCATATCGCGCTCAAGCATCGCCCGACCGTCCTCGGCGTGGGCACCGCGTGCGTCGTGGCCGCGGTGATGATCCTGCCGACGATCGGCTTCGAGCTGATGCCGCAGACCGACGAGGGTGAAGTGCGGGTGACCGCCGAAGTGCCCGTGGGCACGCGGGCGGAACGATCCGAAGAGGTGGCGATCCGCCTCGAGGGGCTGGCCAAGGAGTATGTGAGCGAGGCCGAGGACATCATCACGCAGGCCGGCGGCGGCGGCGGGTTCATGGGCGGCGGGTCGAACCGCGTGAACATGACGCTCAGGCTCGTGACCAAGGACAAGCGGACCCGCTCGAGCGAGCAGATCGCGCGCGACCTGAACCGTCAGCTGCCAGGGATCATCCCCGGGGTCATCATCCAGACGCAGGCCTCGGGCGGCAACCAGCAGCAGAACCGCCTTTTCGGCGGCGGCGATTCGCGCATCTCCCTGGAGATCCAGGGCGACGACCTGCGCGTGTCCCAGCGCGTCGCGCAGGACGCCAAAGCGGTGATGGACCGCGTGCCCGAGATCCGCAACGCCCGCGTCGGCCGCGACGACGGGAGGCCCGAGCTGGCGATCCAGGTCGACCGGCCCAAGGCGGCGCTTCTCGGGCTGTCGGTCACCGGCGTGGCGAACTCCATCCGCACGAGCGTCGGCGGAACGCAGGCCGCGTTCTTCCGCGAAGCCGGCAACGAATACCCGATCATCGTCCGGCTCCGTGAAGAGGATCGCGGGCGCGTCGAAGACATCAGCAACATCCTGCTGAGCACCGGGGAGGGACAGGTGATCGAGGCGAAGAACCTGATGACCGTCCGCAACCAGGCGGGACCGACCGAGATCCAGCGCAAGAACCAGGAGCGCATCATCCGGGTGACGGCCGAGCCCCAGACCACGCTGAGCAACGCGCTCGCGGCCGTCAATGCGCGCCTCCCCGAAGTTTCCGTGCCGGCGGACATGCGCATGAGCTTCGGCGCCGAAGCCGAAGAGCAGACGCGGGCGTTCGCGCAGCTCCAGATGATGCTGATCCTCGCGGTCCTCCTCGTCTACGCGGTGATGGCGTCGCAGTACGAGTCGCTGCGCGATCCGTTCATCATCATGTTCTCGGTGCCGCTCGCGGCAATCGGCGTCGTCCTCGCGCTCAAGCTCACGGGCACGACGTTCAGCCTGCAGGCCTATATCGGTGTAATCATGCTGGCGGGCATCGTCGTAAGTAACGCTATCCTCCTCGTCGACTACACCAACATCCTGCGCCGCCGCGACCACGTGCCCCTGCGCGAGGCCGTCGAAAAGGCAGGACGGACCCGGCTGCGCCCCATCCTGATGACATCGCTCGCGACGATGCTAGGCCTGGTGCCGATGGCGATGGGCATCGGCGAGGGTGCAGAGCTGCAGGCGCCGCTGGCGCGCGTCGTCATCGGAGGGCTGCTGGCGTCGACGCTCATCACGCTGGTGTTCGTGCCGACGGTCTACACGATTTTCGAAGAAGGCTGGAAGGGATTGCGCTCGGGGCACGCGCCCGAGCATTCGTAAGTAGGGACATCGCGTTCGCGAGTCGCGCGAAATTGGTCGGGACAGGATTCGACATCATGAAAAAGCTGATCGTATTTGTGGTCTTCCTGGCATTGGCCGGCACGGGTGGCTGGGCCTACTACCAGAATCGCACCAGGCCCGAGCCCACGGTATCGACCGTGCCGGTCACCCGCGGCGAGGTCGTCGAGCGCGTGCAGGCGACCGGCACGCTCGAAGCGGTGACCACCGTCGACGTCGGCACGCAGGTGTCGGGCGTTGTCCAGGAGCTCTACGCCGACTTCAATTCGATCGTGCGCAAGGGACAGGTCATCGCGCGCCTCGACCCGTCCATCCTCCAGGTGCAGATCACGTCGCAGGAGGCCAACGTCATCAGGGCTCAGGCCGATCTCGAGCGCCTGAGGGTACAGCTCGCCGATGCGCAGCAGAAGTTCGAGCGCGCGAAGGCCATGTTCGCCAAGGAACTGGTGCCACGCACCGACCTCGAGACAGCCGAGCTCAACGTCAAGAGTGCCGACGCGCAGATCAAGTCGTCGGAGGCGAGCCTGACCCAGACCAGGGCCAGTCTGAATCAGGCCCAGGTCAATCTGGGATATACGGTCATCACGTCCCCCATCGACGGGATCGTGATCTCCCGCAACGTCGACCCCGGTCAGACGGTGGCCTCCAGCATGAACGCGCCGACGCTCTTCGTGATCGCGGCGGATCTGACCAAGATGCAGGTGGTCGCGAACATCGACGAGTCGGACGTGGGCCGGATGCGCCCGGGCCAGGTGGTGTCGTTCCGGGTCGACGCCTACCCGACCGATACGTTCATCGGCGCGGTCGAGCAGGTGCGACTGCAGCCGGCGGTCGTGCAAAACGTCGTGGTCTACTCGACCGTAATCGCGGTGCCCAACCCTCAGTTGAAATTGAAGCCGGGCATGACAGCCACCGTCGGCATCGAGATCGCGCGCCGCAACAACGCCTTGCGCGTGCCGAGCGCGGCGGTCCGTTTCCGCCCGACCGAGCCGATGTTCCAGGTCCTCAACCAGCCCGTGCCACCTGAAGTGCAGCGCGGCGCCGGCGGGTTCGCGGGCGGCCGCGGGCGTGATGGCGGTGGCGGTGGCCGTGGTCGCGATGGCGGCGCCGGTGCACCGCAAGGAGGCGCACCTCAAGGAGCGGCACCCCAAGCCGCGCCACAGCCCGCAACGCAAGCCGCCGCGCCGACGCCGGCACCCCAGGCAGGAGCGCCGCAAGCCGCGGCCCAGCCACCGGCAGGCGGCGGACGCCCCGACTCGCCCGAGGCGAGAGGCGGGGGTGACCGTACGGCCGCTGCTCCTGGTGGCGGCGAGGGTGGACGAGGATCTGGGGGCGGCGGCGGACGCGGCGGCTTCGACCCGAACATGACGCCAGAGGAACGCCGCAAGCGCATGGAAGAGCGTATGGCGAGCATGACGCCCGAGGAGCGCGAACGGATGCAGGCCCGGATGAAAGAACGCGAGGCGCAGGGCGGTGGACGCGGTAATTTCGGCGCCGGCCCCGGCGGGCCCGGCGGAGGGCGCGGTCAAGGGGGCGGACGCAATGCGACCCCCGGCAACGGAACCGGCAATGCGACCCCGGGCACCGCAGCGGGCGGGAGAACCGGGCGCGATCTCGGCCGCGGGATCACCGGCAACGTCACCCCCGGCACGTCGATCACGAGCGGCCACACGACCATCGACTCGCTGTTCGGACCACTGCAAACGACCGAGACACGCGGCCGGGCCTGGCTCTACGAAAACAAACAGCTCAAGTCCGTCGCTCTCCGACTCGGTGTGACCGACGGGACCTACAGCGAGGTGCTGGACGGCGAGCTCAAGGAGGGTCAGGAAGTCGTCGTCAACATGGTGACCGGTCTCGAGCCGGTGACCCGGCCGGGGCAGCCCGCAGCCGGGAACCCGCTGATGGGTCCGCAGCGCGGCGGCCCAGGCGGCGGAGGCGGCGGCGGCAATCGCGGCGGAGGCGGCGGTAGAGGGTTCTAAGTCAGCTGCCGGCTACCAGCTTCCGGCTTCCAGCTGAGGGTCGGAAAAGGCCTTGGCGGAAGCGGGAAGCTGGCAGCTGGAAGCCGGAAGCTAACAATCAATGCCTGTATTATCCGTTCGCGATCTGGTGAAGACCTATACGGTCGGCGAAGTGGTCGTGCGCGCGCTGCGCGGCGCGAACATGGACGTCGAGGCCGGCGAGTTCGTGGCGGTCACGGGCCCGTCGGGATCCGGCAAGTCGACGCTGATGCACATTCTCGGGTGCCTCGACCGCCCCACCAGCGGCAGCTACTTCCTCGACGGCAAGGACGTCTCGCGCATGTCGAAGGACGAGCTGGCCGTCGTGCGCAACAAGAAAATCGGGTTCGTGTTTCAAGGCTTCAACCTGCTGTCCCGGACAACGGCGCTCGACAACGTCGAGCTGCCCCTGCTCTACAACGGCGGGTCGAAGATGAGGGCGGCCGAGCGTCACCGCCGCGCCATGGAGGCGCTCACGATCGTCGGACTTGGCAACCGGTATCACCACTTTCCAAACCAGTTGTCCGGCGGTCAGCAGCAGCGCGTCGCGATCGCGCGCTCGCTGATCAACGAGCCGTCGATCATTCTCGCCGACGAGCCGACGGGAAACCTCGATACCCGTACCAGCATCGAGGTCATGGACATCTTCCAGAAGCTCAACCGGGAGCGCGGCATCACGATCATCCTCATCACTCACGAGATGGACATCGCCGAGCACGGTACGCGGCTCGTTCGCTTCCGCGACGGGAAAATACAGATCGACCAGAAGATTGCCAAGCGCCGCGACGCCGGCGAGGAACTGGCGGCGCTACCGCCCGCCGAGGACGTCGACGTAGCCCACATTGCGGCCGACCCCGCGCCGACCGAGCACGGCGGCGTCGCCTAGGAGATCCATGTCCATTATCATGACGCTGCGGATCGCGCTCAAGGCGCTCAACCGCAACAAGATGCGCACGGTGCTCACCATGCTGGGCATGATCATCGGCGTCGGCGCGGTCATCACCATGGTTGCGCTCGGGCGCGGCGCGCAGGCCACTATCGAGGAACAGGTCAAGTCGGCCGGCACGAACACCATCAACATCAACGCCGGCAACTTCACGCAGGGCGGTGTCCGACAGGGTCAGGGCATGTCGAGCTCGCTCACGGCAGAAGATGCGACGGCCTTGCGCAGCGTCCCAGGGATTCAGTACGTCTCGGCCGGCGTGAACTCGCGCGGGCAGATCATCGCGGGCAACCAGAACTGGTCCAGCCAGGTTCAGGGCGTCGACGTCGACTTCCAGCACATTAGGAGCTGGCAGACGACGTACGGCAGCTTCTTCACGCCGCAGGACGTCGCCAGCGCGGCCAAGGTCGCCGTCCTGGGCAAGGTCGTCGCCGAAACGCTCTTCGGACCGGACGTCGACCCGACGGGTGAGATCATCCGGATCCGCAACCAGCCCTTCAGGGTCATCGGCGTCATGGCGCCGAAGGGCCAAGGCGCGTTCGGGCAGGATCAGGACGATGCGGTCTTCGCGCCCTACACGACGGTCCAGAAGAAGCTCCAGGGCCAGCAGCACATCAACAACATCACTGTCTCTTCCGAAACACCGGACACGGCCCCAGTCGCCCTCGCGATTGGCGAGGCGCTCCGGCTCCGGCACAAGCTCGTGGCCGGCGACCCCGACGACTTCACCGTCCGGACACAGGAAGAGATCGCCAGCCTCCGGACCGAGACGACGCGGACCATGACGGTGCTCCTCGCGGCCATTGCCGGTGTGTCGCTCGTCGTCGGCGGCATCGGCATCATGAACATCATGCTCGTCTCCGTCACGGAGCGGACACGGGAGATCGGACTCCGCATGGCGATAGGCGCCCGCGGGCGGGACGTGCTGCTCCAGTTCCTCGTCGAGGCCATTGTCATCAGCCTCTTCGGCGGACTCATCGGCATCGGCCTCGGGTTTGCACTCTCAATGGGAATCGAGCGGTTCGCGCAATGGCCGACGTCGATCCCCGCAGACTGGATCGGCGTCGCTTTCGGCGTCGCCGCAGCGACGGGCGTGTTTTTCGGGTTCTATCCGGCGCGGAAGGCCGCGGCGCTCGACCCGATCGAGGCCCTCAGGTTCGAGTGAAGCTTTCGGCTCTCAGCCTTCAGCTTCGGCATTGCTGAGCTGCAGGCGAGTAAAAAGTAGTCGATTAGCCGAGAGCTGAATTGATAGCAGACGGCTGAGCTGAACAGCTGTCTTGCACGTGCGTGGCGGGAAGGTTCGGGGTTGAGACAGTCTAATTCTTCAAAAGGAGTCTCATGATGAAGCGGGCGAGAATCGGAATTATCGCAACGGCCGTGCTGGCAGTGGCAACGATGGCTTTCGCACAGAAGGCCGACTTCTCGGGCAGCTGGGCGCCGGAAGTCGATCCGGCGGCAGCACCACCTGCCGGAGGCGGCGGTGGCGGACGCGGCGGCGGGATGGCGGGGCCGATGACCGTCAAGCAGACGGCAACCGAGCTGACCGTCGAGCGGGCGATGGGCGACAACAAAGTCGTCATGACGTACAAGCTCGACGGCACCGAGTCGACCAACAGCCAGACGGGTCGCGGTGGCAACACCGTGGAGATCAAGTCGACGGCGAAGTGGGACGGGTCGAAGCTCGTTATCACCAGCAAGCGGCCCGGGCAGGACGGCGCGATGGTTGAGTCCACGGCGACCTGGTCGGTCGCGGGTGGCGTGCTGACGATCGAGAACGCGGGTGGACGCGGTCCCTCGAAGCAGACCTACAAGAAGACCACGTAGGAGCTAGAAGCTAGGAGCTAGAAGGAGGCCCGGGGGCTCGCGCCCTCGGGCCTTTTTTTCTTGCTGATCTCTTCCCCCGGCCGGCCCCACCCCGCCAGCATTGCTCTGTCTACGTCTTTTGCCTTCTGCTGACTCCGGCCTCCTGAGTCCTGCCTGCTGCCTTCTGACTCCTGACTCCTAGCTCCTAGCTCCTTCTCATCGTCTTTCGTCCCTGAGCAACTGCCTCAGCAGTTCGGCGACGCTCAGCCCGGTGATGGGGTCGCGCAGATCGGGCGCCACCTCGGCTAACGGCCCCAGCACAAAAAACCTGGTCCGGAAGCGTGGATGAGGAACCTGGATACCCGGTTCGTCGATCACCTCGTCGGCGAAGAAGATGAGGTCCAGGTCGAGCGTCCGGGCGGCGCCTGGGTACGGACGCTCGCGGCCGAACTCGCGTTCGATCGCGAGCAGGTGGCCGAGCAGCGTGCGGGCCTCGAGAGTGGTCGTACCGGTGACGACGGCGTTGAGGAAGAGCGGCTCGGTGCCGAGCACTTCGCCATCCGGCCCTTGCGGCTCGGTTTCGACGATCTGCGAGGATGAGAGATTGGACAGAAAGCGGGACAGGCGCTCCAGCGCAAAGGCTATTGCGGCCTGCTCTGTCCCCAAGGTTGCTCCCGATCGCGATCGCGACCGGGTGGTGCTCGGTCGTTACTGCTCGATCCACCGGGTCGGAAGCACTCCCCCACCCGTGCCGGCGCCTTCCGGACGACTGCCGAGCAGGTCGGTGCGGCCCGCCGCCGCCTGCGCGAAGAATCGTTTGTGCTCGAGCGTCTCGCCGAGGATCACGTTGAGCAGCGTCTGGTGACGCGCGTGGCTGAGCGTGGCGACTCTGGGCCGCCACTTGTCGACAAAGGCCTGCGCGTCGTCGCGATCCTGCGCCATCACGGCGTTCTGCGCCGCAACGCCCTTCCCCGAGACCTGAATCACGGGCTCCACGCCGTCCTCGGCGAGTCCGGCAGCGGCCTGCCCAATCTGGCCGCTGGCGTCGAGAATGGCATCTCGCACCCAGGCCACGTGCATGTCCTCGCGGGCGATGACGTATTGATACGTGTTGTTGAAGTCGTAGTCGCTGACGTGCCGGGCCGAGGCCTGGTGACGCAGGAACATGGTCAGCTTGTCGCGGTGGAACTCGCGAAGGAAATCGAGCAACTCAGTAGCCTTCACGTGTTTTGCTTTTCCTTGCAGGTGATGCAGACGCGTGTCCAGGGAATCGCGTTCAGGCGTGCCGGAGCGATCGGCTCGCCGCAGTCGCGGCAGACGCCGAACGTACCTTTTTCCATGCGATACAGCGCTTCCTCGATGGCCTGGAGAATCTTCGCGTCGGTCTGCTTCAGTTT
This sequence comes from uncultured Acidobacteriota bacterium, assembly GCA_963771395.1. GTDB lineage: Bacteria > Acidobacteriota > Vicinamibacteria > Vicinamibacterales > 2-12-FULL-66-21 > DATBJJ01. Next base: position 204,762 of record CAVYTY010000028.1, read on the forward strand.
GAGCTGGATGTGGACTTCGTTGTTGCCGCTCGCCTGATCCGCCAGGTCACCCTGGCGGGAATTGGTTTCCGCTGACGTGGTGAGCGGCTTGACGCCGCCGCCCATGGCTAGAATCTCACCGCGTTTCCTGAGAAGCGCATCTTTATAAGGGAACTCCATGCTTCCTCTCCGCAGGACACGTTTTTGCCTCTCCCGACAAACCTCAATCTTAGCAGATTTTTGACCGCCTCCCGACCGGGCCCGGCGCGCGCGGGCAGGGGCCTTCACTCCGCGCGAAGGGCCCCAAGCGGCTTCTGGCGCAGGACTTCGGCGCTCGCGATCACTCCCACGACGGCGACGAGCGCCATCGTCAGGAGCGCGCCGGCGAGGAGCAGGAAGGGCGCCGGCTTCCACGCGATGTCGAGCAGGTATCTGGTGACGGCCCAACTGAGGGCGAGGGCGCCAAGCGCCCCGATGAGTCCCGCCAACAGGCCGAGCGCCGAGTACTCGAGCGCCACCATCGTCGTGAGGAGGCGCGTGCTGGCGCCGAGCGTGCGCAGGACCGCCGCCTCGTAGACCCGCTGGAACTTCGTCATGGCCACGGCACCCACGAGGATCAGGACCCCGCTTGCGAGTGCGATGCCTCCGACGATGGAAATGGCGAGCACCACGTTGTCGACGACCGCCTTGATGCGGGCGATGACGTCGCGTGCATCGATGGCGCTCACGTTCGGATAGCGGGAGACGACATCGTACTGAAGGCGTGCGCGCGCGTCGGCCGCGGCGGGGCCGCGGACGAAACCGACGAACGTGTGAGGGGCCTGCGCGAGGGCGCCGGGCCGGAAGACGAACATGAAGCCGCCGCTTCGCGAGTCCTCCCAACGCACACGACGAACACTCGTGACCCTGGCCTCGAAGGTGCGGCCCGCCACGTCGAAGCGCATGCCGTCGCCCACGTTGATGCCGAAGCGCTCGTGAATGCTCTGCTCGATCGACACTTCCTGTTCGGCGCCCGCCGCCACCGGCGACTGCGAGGGCCAGAACTGCCCGCGCGTCACCTCTTCGTTTGCCTGAAGGTCCGGACGATAGGTGACGGTGTACTCGCGGGCGAGCGATCCCCTTCCGCGCACGTCCGCGTAGCTTTCGAGATTGACGTCGCGGCCGCGCACGCCTGTGACGCGCGCACGCAGCGTGGGGACGAGCCTGGCAGGCGTGGGGCCCTCCTGCCTGGCCTCGAGCATCGCCCGGATGCCGTCAGCCTGATCCGACTGGATGTCGATGAGGAAGAGATCCGCGCTCCCCTGACGCACGTCGATGACGGCCTCGGACACCAGGTTCTCTTGAAGCGACCGCACGCCCAGCACGAAGAAGCACCCCAGCCCGACCGACAAGAGGATGACCCTCGTCTGGTTGCCGGGTCTGCCGAGGCTCAGCACTGCGTGGCGCAACGGAAACCAATGCGCACGGGCCAGCGGCCGGGCGGCACGGACGAGCAGCCAGGCGGCGCCGTAGAGTACCAGGGCGACCACGGCAAACCCGCCCGAGACGAGTAGGCCTGCCCGCACCGACGCCGCCTGCCACGACGCGACGGCGACGAGACCTGCGGACACCAGAATCCCGGTCACCACCTGGACCCAATCGATCGTCGCGACAAAGGAGCGGCGCCCGGAGCCCGCGGCCCTGTCGCCGCTCGAGTGACCCGCTCCGCCACCGCGAAGGAGGAGCAGCGGCTTCACTCGTCTGACCTCGAGGAGGGGCACGAGTGCGAAGAGCAGCGAGACGAGCAGCCCGACGGCGACGCCCTGGGCTATCGCCGAGGCCGTGAGGCCATAGGGCACGCCGCCGAAGGTCGCCGAGAGCGACGCGGGAATGAGCCGCATGGCCGCCTCCGCCAGAATCACGCCGGTCAGGCTGCCGGCGAGGCCGAGGAGCGCCACCTGAAGCACGTAGGTGGCCAGGACCTGGACGGTGGTGGCGCCCAGGCACTTGAGAATCGCCACGCTCTTGATCTTCTGGCGGACGAAGACGCGGGTGACGCTCCACACGCCGATGCCGCCGAGCACGACGATCACGAAACCGACGAGGCTCAGATAGTTCTCCGCGCGGACGAGGTCGTCGCCGATGTCGTCCTCGAGCGACGCGTAGGACCGCGCCGACACGAAGTTGCCGCGCAGCTCCCGCCGCAGCTGTCTCGTCAGCCGATTCACGCCGTCCTCGCGGACCTTGAAGAGCCGCTGGTAGCTCGCGCGGCTGCCGAACCCGAGGAGGCCTGTCTGGCGGAGGTCCGCGAGATCGACGATCACGCGCGCGCCGAAGCTGAACGCGCCGATCCGCCGCCCCGGCTCCTGGGCAATCACGCCGCGAATCGTGAAGGGCTGACCGCCGATCATCAGCCGATCGCCCACGCGGATCCCCAGCTGCACGAGCAGCTCGGGGCCGACGAGCGCCCCGCGGCCCGCGAGCAGGTCATGGGTATAGGTGCGCCCGTCGGCGAGCGCGAGCGTCCCGTAGAACGGAAACGCTGCCTCCACCGCTCTCAGCTCGACCATCCGCGCCACGGCCGCGCCCTGCTCGGCACGCACCATCGTCGGCGTCTCGATCGACTCGGTCTGCGCGAGGATGGGTGCGTCGGCGAGAATCGCGTCGACTCGGCCGCTGACCTCCGGCGTCCAGGCGCGATTGGTCTGCACGATGACGTCGGACGCGATCATCGTCCGCGCCTCGCGCATCAGACCCTGGCGAAGGCTCTGAATGACCGACCGGAGCGCCACGATCGCGCCGACGCCGATGGCGACGCACAGGAAGAAGAACAGGAGCCGCCGCCAGGACGCGCGGAATTCGCGGAGCGACATGTTGAGGACAAAAGACATGTCAGTCGGCAGTCGGCAGTCGGCAGTCGTTCGGTCGTCAGTCACAGTCGGCAGTCACAGTCGGCAGTCAGCAGTCAGCAGTTACCCGAGTCAGCAGTCTCGATTGTCTCATGTCCGATTTCTGAACATCAGAAAATCGAGATCAGCCCAGTCAGCGTCCGGTTGCTTAGACCAGCGCGTCCGCAGCGTTCTCGCTGGCCTGGACGACCCGGCCGTCGCGTAGCGCGATGGTCATGTCGGCGATCGCAGCGATCTCGGGGTCGTGAGTGACGAGGACGAGCGTCGTCTGCCGCGACCGGTGAATCTCGAGCAGCAGGTCGATGACGTGCCGGCCGGTCGTGCTGTCGAGGTTGCCGGTCGGCTCGTCGGCGAGCAGGATCGGCGGGTTGTTCGCCAGGGCGCGCGCAATCGCGACGCGCTGCTGTTCCCCGCCCGAAAGCTGCGACGGGTAGTGATGGCCCCGATCCGAGAGGCCCACTTCGTCGAGCAGCGCCTGGGCGCGACGCGCCGGCTCGGCGCCGCCCGCGATTTCGATCGGCACGACCACGTTCTCGAACGCGGTGAGCGACGGCAGCAGATGGAAGAACTGGAACACGAAGCCGATGCGGGTGCCGCGCAGCCGGGCCAGGCCGTCCTCGCTGAGCGCGGTGATGTCGACCTCGTCGATGACGATCGTGCCTGTAGACGGCGCGTCGAGGCCCGCGATGAGCCCGAGGAGCGTCGACTTGCCGCTGCCGGACGCGCCGGTGATGGCGACCACGCGCCCGCCGGGGATCGCGAGATCGAGCGGATGCAGGATCGTCAGCGTCGCCGTGCCGCTCGGCACGGTCTTGGACACCCCCCGAAGCTCGATCACGAGGCCGTGCCCATCTGATCGAGAACGGATCGGACGACGGGCCAGACGGTCTCGGCGATGATCCGTGCGCCTTCGGCGTTGGGATGAATGCCGTCGGGCTGGTTCAGGGAGCCCTGACCGGCCACTTTGTCGAGCAGAAACGGAATCAGCAGCACGCGCTGCTTGCTCGCCACCTCGCGGAACGCCATGCGGAACGACTGCACGTATTCCGGGCCGTAATTGGGCGGCGCTTCCATGCCCGCGAGGATGACGACGACGTTCTTCTCTCGCGCGCGCTCGATGATGGTCGTGAGATTCTGCTTCATGTCGTCAATCGACAGCCCGCGAAGCCCATCGTTGCCGCCGAGGGCCACGATGAGGATGCGAACGTCGCCCTCGAGCGCCCAGTCGAGACGGCGCAGGCCGCCCGCGGACGTGTCCCCCGACACGCCGGCGTTCACCATCTCGAACGGGTAGCCTTCCTCGTCGAGCTTCTTCTGCAGCAGCGACGGGTACGACTCGGTCTCGAACAGGCCCAGCCCAACGGTGAGGCTGTCGCCGAGCGCGACGATTCTTGGCCGCACGACCGGCGCGGTCGGGTCGGCCGACGCCGCGGCGCTGCCCGCCGGGTTGCCCCCTGGCCGCTGGATCCCGCCATCAAAAATGAACCCACATCCGCCCGTGCTGCACGAGCTCGCAAGAAGACAGGCGGCAAGGACCGCGAGTGGGGACAATCGCAGACGAAACATGGGTGTGTGGCTATTATATAGACCGATCGCGCGGGCTCGCGGTTCCGGCGGCTCAGGGCTCAAGGAAAGCCTTCAGAGCATTCGAAGATTCTGCCTGAGCCGTGAGCCTAGAGCCTGAGCCTTGAGCCTCTGTCAGCTCCGACCAGGACTTGATCATGACCCGCACGCGCAACTCTCTGATTGTGCTCTCGGCGCTCGTCTCAGCCACGGCTCTCGTCGGCCAGACAACAAGCTACCCGACCGACCGCGTGCTGACGCACCGGGAACAGGCGCCGCTCGTCAAGGGCTGGATTCAAAAGCGCTTCGACACGGTGCTCCCCTCGCTCATGCAGCGCGAGAAGATCGACATGTGGATCATCGTGTCGCGCGAGTACAACGATGACCCGGTGTTTCGCTCGATGGCGCCGCTGACGACCTACTCGTCGCGACGCCGCACCATCCTCGTGTTCCACGAACGAGGCGGGACCGTCGATCGCCTCTCAATCGGCCGCTTCGACTACGACGGTCTCTTCAAGGTCGTGCCCACGGCCAACGACGAACAGTGGAACGGCCTGCGCAAGCTGGTCGACGAGCGGGATCCTCAGGTGATCGGCATCAACACGTCCGAGGCCTGGAACCATGCCGACGGCATCACGGCCAACGAAAAAGAACAACTCCTCAAGGCGCTCGGGCCCAAGTACGCCGCGCGCGTCAGGTCGGCCGAGATGCTCGCCGTCGGATGGCTCGAAACGAAGATCCCGGAAGAAACGGACGCCTATCGGCACGTGATGAGGGTCGCGCACAAGGTCATCGCCGAAGCGTTCTCCAACAAGGTCATCCAGCCAGGCGTCACGACGAGCGAGGACCTTGTCTGGTGGATGCGGCAGCGGGTCGCGAATATGGGCCTCGGCCATTGGTTTCACCCGTCGATTACCATCCATCGCAAGGGCGGTCGTCGCGACCGGAACGGCCCCTGACGCTCGCGTCATCCAGCGCGGGGACATGCTGCACACCGACTTCGGCCTCGTGTACCTCGGCTTCTCCACCGACACGCAGCACAACGCGTACGTCCTGCTTGCTGGCGAAACGGATGCGCCGGCGGGCTTGAAGGCGGGACTGCAGGCGGCCAATCACCTGCAGGATCTGACGATGAAGTTCGCCACGGTCGGGGCAACGGGAAATGCGGCGCTGGCCGCGGCGCTCCAACAGGCCAAAGCCGAGGGGCTCACGCCGTCCATCTACTGCCACCCCGTCGGATATCATGGACATGCGGCCGGTCCGCCGATTGGCATGACCGACTATCAGACTGGCGTGCCGGTGCGCGGCGACTACGCCTTCCGGCCGGACACGTGGCACTCGATCGAGTTGAACGTCCGACGTGCGGTGCCCGAGTGGGGCGGCCAGGTCGTGACCTTCGCGCTCGAGGAAGACGCCGCGCTCTCTTCAAACGGCTGGGAGTGGATCGACGGACGCCAAACGCAGTTCTATTTGATCAAGTAGCCGCGGCACCCTGACGTAATGTCGGCCTTTACCTGCGCGGACCATACGGCTGGGCCGGACCGTCGCCTGACCAGCCTCCGCTGAAGCTACGGCGGTCCGCCGAAGCCTTTGGCGAAGCCGGATGGCGCGGACACTACGACGGCTTCCCGCGAATGAGTTCAAAGCTGTAATGGCTCGAGGATGGGAATCCAAGTCGGTTGAAGCTCAGCAGGAGGAGGCGTCTCGCGACCAGGTCACGAAGCCGCCGCTGACCGCCGAGCAGCGGGTGACCGCAGAACGGCGCGCCGCGCTCGAGCTGACGCGCGCGCGAACTGTGGCCGACCTCGGCCGGGCCACCGCCACCCACCACAGGCGCATGCTCGAAGAGGCGCTGAAGGCGCTCGACAGCCAGTTGGCGGTCCTCGAGGGGCCTTCCTGACGCCGTGGGAGGCCGATTCCAACCTTTGGCCTCCCGCCGCCCGTCCAAGCTTATGCAGGAGAGGAGCTTGGAGCAATGACGGTGGCGCAGGCGGCGGTGCTGCTGCCAGGAGCCGGCGCACCCCCAGCCTGCAGGAGAGTATCTCCGCTGCGGTCTGAGGGATCCGAACTGGCAGCCGCCAATGTGAAAGACGTCGTAACAAACGAGGCGAAGGACTACGTGGCGAGCGCCGCGGCGGGTGACGTGTCGCGCGTTCGAGCACCTCTACCGGACGCATCTCCCCCGCGTGCACAGCCTCGTGCGACGGATGTCGGGCGGGCGCGACGCCGACGAGCTCACGCAGGACGTGTTCGTCCGCGTCTGGCAGAAGCTCGGCAGCTTCCGCGGCGACTCGGCCTTCGCGCACCTGGCTCCACCGCCTCGCCGTCAACGTCGTCATCGAGCGCTTCCGCCAGGACACGACGCGGCGCCAGAGCGCATGCACGACGGCGAGGAGATTTTCGAAACCCTGTCGGCGCCGGTTCGATCGCGGGACTTCTCGATGGATTTCGAGGCGGCGCTGCTCTCGCTGCCCGACGGCGCCCGGGAGATTTTCGTGCTCCACGACGTGGAAGGCTACAAGCACCACGAGATCGGCACGCTGCTCGAGATCTCGAGCGGAACGTCGAAGGCGCAGTTGCATCGCGCCCGGATGATGCTGCGGAAGTACTTGAAGAGCGAGCGCTGAGTAGCGCGCGCTGAAGAGCGCCTGCGGCCCGAGCGAGGCGCGAAGTCCCGAGCGAGAGCGAGCGGGTGGGGCCCCGCGAGCGTTGAATAATGAAGGACACCATGGGTACCGAAGACGCATTCACCGACCGTCTGTCCGACTATCTCGACGGCGAAGAGATGGGCGCGGCCGAGCGCGCCGCGATAGAGGCACACCTCGCGGCGTGCGGCTCGTGCCGGACGACGCTCGACGGAGCTCAGGGAGGTGGCCGCGCGTGCGGCGGTGCTGCCCGATGCGCCGCCGGCGGTGGATCTGTGGGCCGGCGTGGCCGACCGACTGACGCCGTCGACATCGGTCCGCGCGTTTGCGCGGCCGTGCACCGCGTCGTTTCTCGTTCACGTTGCCGCAACTCGTTGCGGCCGGCCTCGCGCTGATGGTGCTCTCCGGCGGACTCGTGTGGGTGGCGCGTCTCGGTGACCCCGCGCCAGCCTGCCACCGGCCGTCGCGCAGGTCGAAGTCCCGCGGGTCGAACACGAAGAGCCGTCGCCTGCGCGCGTGGCCTTTGCCGATAGCCAACTACGATCAGGCCGTCGTGGATCTCGAGAAGATGCTGGAGGCGGGCCGCAGCCGGCTCGATCCCGAGACGGTCCGGATTCTCGAAGACAACCTCCGGACGATCGACCTGGCGATCGAGCAGTCGCGCAAAGCGTTGCGCGCCGATCCGGCCAACGTGTATCTCAACAACCACTTCGCCGCGTCGCGCAACCGCAAGCTCGCGCTGCTCCGCCGCGCGAGCGCGCTGACGATGGGCCGCGATTCCGACGGAGGCAGTTAGGAAGAAGATGATCAGACAGACCAGCTCGCGTGGCGGGAACCATCGCGGCGCTCTTCGCAATCGCCGTCCCGATGGCCGTGGCGCAGGAACGCGGGCGGCGCACGCCGCAGACCGATCGGACGGTCACCGTGGCGAAAGGCGCCCGCCTGAGCGTCAGCAACGATGCGGGAGAAGTCGTGCTCCGCACCTGGGATCGTGATTCGCTGCGGGTGCAGGCGTCGCACTCGGCGCGCGTCACCGTCGACATCCAGACGACGGGGAATATCGTCGCCGTCCGCTCCCGCGCATCCAGCGGCGCGGGTGGCGTCGACTATGAAATCACCGCGCCGGCCTGGCTTCCGGTGAAGGTCAGCGGTCAGTTCTTGTACATCGGCATCGAAGGCGCGCAGAACGAAGTCTCCGCCGAAACCGTGAGCGGCGACATCGTCGTGAAAGGCGGCTCGGGGTTCGTCACGGCCAAGTCGATCCAGGGCGAGGTCATCGTCGAGGACGCCAAGGGCCGCATCAACGTCGAGCTCGGTCAACGAAGGCATCCGCATCACCGGCGCGAGCGGCGACGTCATCGGCAGAGTCGACCAACGGAGACATCGTCCTCGACCCGCGTCGACGCCAAGAGCCTGGAGGTGAGCACCGTGAACGGCGACATCCGCTACGAAGGCGGCGTCGCCGCCGGAAGCCAATACCGCTTCTCGACGCACAACGGGGACATCACGATGACTTGCCCGAGACCACGAACGCGACGTTCACGGTGAGGACCTACAACGGCGACTTCCAGAGCAATTTGCCGACGAAGGCCGTCGGCGAGGTGCGGCGCGGACGGCGCGCGACCTACACGCTCGGAAACGGCGGCGCCGAAGTCGAGCTCGAAAGCTTCGGCGGAACGATCCGCCTGCGGCGTCCCGGTACGGGCCCGGCCACCCGCGCTCGGGACAAGGAAAAAGACAAGAAGATCGAGAAAGAGATCGAGAAGTAGGAGCATCAGTCCGCGCGCAGCGCGGCTATGGGATTGACATGCGCGGCGCGCACGGCCGGCGCCGCCGCTGCGGCTACGGCGGTCAGCGTCAACAGGAGCGCGATCGCCGCAAACGTCCACGGGTCGGTGGGACGGACCTGAAAGAGCATTCCCGCGACCAGCTGCGCGGCGACGAGCGACGCGACGCCGCCCGCCACGACCCCGCCAGCTGCCAGCGCGACCGCGCGGCCGACCACCATGCGGACGACCTCGCCATGGCTCGCGCCGAGAGCAATGCGAATGCCGATCTCCCTGGTGCGCTGCCCGACAAGATACGCCATGACTCCGTAGATGCCGATGGCGGCCAGCAACAACGCCAGTACCGCGAAACCGCCGACAAGCTGGATGGCGAATCGACGGGATGTGGTGCCGGCTGCCTGCAGGTCTTCCATGGTCCGTACGGCAAAGGTTGGCTGATCCGGATCGGCACCGCGCACCGCGCGGGTCAGCGGCACCGCCAGAAGCTTCGGATCTCCGCTGGTGCGAACCGCCACGGCCATCGACAGGCTGGACTGCTGAGCCAGCGGTCGATACAGCGTCGGGCGGGCTCCCCCTTCCAGGCCGTCGCTCAGGACGTCACCGACGACCCCGACGATCGTCATCCATCGTGGATCCGGTCGCGGCCGGCCGAAATAGAGTCGCCGTCCGATCGGATCCTGCCCAGGGAAATACTTCCGCGCGGCCTCGTCACTGATCACCGCAACCTGATGACCGCTCGCGTCGGTTGCGTCGAAGACGCGCCCTTTGCGCACCGGAATGCGCATCAGGGCAAAGTACTCCGTCGACACGACGTTGGCCTGGACCATCGGAAGGTCGGCCGATGAGTCTGGCGCAGCTCCGTCCACGGTGATCGTCGAGACGCGGCGCTCGCCGTCGAGCGGCAGACCCTGGACGATCGCCGCTGACTCCACGCCTGGCAGCTCGCGCGCACGGCGCAACACGTCTTCGTAGAACGAGAGGCGGGCCGGATGTCCGAAGTAGCGTCCCGTTGGCGGGTCGTTTGGCTGCGGCAGCCAGAGACGTGCCGTGATCACGCCCTGCGCGTCAATCCCGGGATCGACCTGCAGCAGGTGCCAGAAGCTGCGCACGAGCAGCGCCGCCGCGACCAGCAACACCATCGCCAGAGCAAACTCGGCGACGACCAGAACGGATCGCACCGATTGCCGCGCCGGCGCCGCGGCCGATCGCGCGTCCTTGAGCGCGCCGAGGACGTCGGGCTTCGAGAACTGCCAGGCAGGTACGAGCCCGAAGAGCACGCCAGTTGCCGCCGCCACGCACGCGGCGAAGACCACGACGCGGAGATCGATGCTGACCTCGGCGAGGCGCGGCATGTCGGCGGGCGCGAGCGCCAGGATGAGATCTTTGGTCCACACAGCCAGGAGCAGACCCGCGACGCCCCCGATGCACGCCACCATCAAGCTCTCCACGAGCAGCAGCCGCGCCAGCCGGGCGCGTCCGGCGCCGAGCGCTCGACGGAGCCCCAACTCGCGCTGACGGCCGTCGCCACGCGCCAGCAGCAACGAAGCAATGTTCGCGCACGCGATGACGAGCACGAGCCCGACCGCCCCCAGCATCATGACCAACGCCGTTTTCGATCGCCCCACGACATCGTCGTGCAACTCGACCAGCCGCGGCGTCCAGCCGCGGGCCGAGATACTCCGCCGGGTACCCGGCCCGCAGCCGTTCGGCGAAGGCCGCGAGGCGCATCCTGGCCTCGGATGTGGTCAGGCCTGCTTTCAGCCGACCGATTGCACCAGCCAACGCATAGCCGGTCCTGGACCTCTCGAGAGGCCCGAACGGCGGCGCTCTGATAGCCTGTCGGCGCCCACATGTCAGTGCCCGTCCGGAGTGCCCGTCCGGGGTGGTGGAACTCGGGCGGCATGACGCCGACGAGCTCGTACCAGTCGCCGTCGATTTTCAGCTTTCGTCCGATGACGTCGGGTGTGCCGCCAAAGCGTCGCTTCCACAGCGCGTCGCTGATGACGACGATTTCTGCAATGCCCGGGTGATTGTCGTCGGCGTTGAACACTCGACCCAGCTGCGGGCGAACGCCGAGCAACGAAAAATACGACGGGCTCACGAGCAGGATCTCGACACGCTCCGGTTCATCGACCTCGGTGAGGTTCGCATCTATCGGGTAGACGCCCGCGATCGCGTCAAAAAGCTCCGAACGGTCGCGATAGTCGTACAGCTCCGGAGGGGACATGCCGATGTCGTCGGTGCCGGTTGCGACGAAGTCAGCCGTTACTCGCACGAGACGGTCGGCCTCCGGAAACGGCAGAGGCCGGAGGATGACGCCATTGACGACGGCAAACATCGCCGCATTCGCGCCGATGCCCAGGGCGAGAGTCGCCACGGCCACTGCGGTGAACCCCGAATGTTTACGGAGCGATCGCCACGCGAACCGCACGTCCTGAAACAGGAACTCCATGACCCGAAGCGTTTCAAGAAGCGAACCAAGGGAATGCTGAATGCTGAATGCCGAATGCTGAAGTGAATGCTGAATTCAGCCTTTACTTCAGCATTCAGCATTCAGCATTCAGCATTTATGGGACTCGGCTGCCCGGAATCGAACACTCCACCGGCATCCATGTCACCCGCCTCGGCCGCGCCTTCCTACCCTTTCGGCAGTGTTTCGGGCACGGACGCGTTCGTGGCACGCCCCTTGGAGGAGCGGTCACCGGACCATGACCTCGATCTGCGCCGTCCAACCACGAATCCTGATCGCCGACGATCAGCCGGATCTGATCGACGCGCTGCGCCTGCTGCTCAAGGGCGAGGGCATTCATGTCGACTCCGTCAGTTCGCCCGAGGCGGCCCTCGTCGCGCTCGCCGCGAGCTCGTTCGACCTGCTGCTGATGGACTTGAACTACACCGGCGATACGACGTCCGGGCGCGAAGGAATCGACCTGCTCTCGCGGGTCCAGGCCCTCGACCGCGAGCTCCCCATCGTCGTCATGACGGGGTGGGGATCGGTCGACATTGCGGTCGAGGCGATGCGGCGTGGCGTGCGCAATTTCGTCCAGAAGCCCTGGGACAACGGTCAGCTCGTCGCGATCCTGCGGACGGAAGTGGATGCGGGCCGCGCGCGGCGGCAGCAGGTCGCGGTCGAGCGCCGCGAGCTCGACGAGGCGCGGCGCATTCAGCGCAAGCTGCTGCCGTCCACTATGCCGCCGCTCGAGGGCTGGGAAGTGGCGGTTTCCTGGCAACCCGCGTCCGGCGTGGGCGGCGACTGTTTCGACGCCATCCCGTTTGGCCCGGCGCGCCTCGGCCTGTCGATCGCCGACGTCGTCGGGAAGGGCATACCCGCGGCACTGCTCATGTCCAACCTGCAAGCCGCGGTGCGCGCCTTCGCCACGGATTCGACCGAGCCCGCCGAGCTCTGTCAGCAGGTCAACCGCATCTTGTGCGGCCACATCGCCGAAGGCCGGTTCATCTCGTTTTTCTACTGCGTCGTCGACAACGACGACTCGACGCTGACCTTCGCGAACGCAGGCCACTACCCTCCCATCCTGATTCGCGCCGACGGCACCGTGGAACGGCTCGGCACGGGAGGCGCGGTCCTCGGCGTGTTTCCGGAAGGCGGCTACGAGCAGGGCCGCGTCTCGGTCCGCAGCGGCGATCGCATCATTCTTTACACCGACGGGATCACCGATGTGTGCAACGCGGCCGACGAAGAGTTCGGGGACGAGCGGCTGGTCGCCCTGGCCGTCGCCAATCGGACGTGCAGCGCGCCCGCCCTTCAGGCCCGGCTCGCCGATGCGGCCGATGCGTTCTCCGATGGCCGTTTCCAGGACGATGCGACGCTCATCGTGATGGCGGCCGAATAATTTTCGGCGTTGGTCGGTCGAGTGACGAATTACCTCTCTGAAGGTACCAAAAGCATTCTTTGCGGGACGAACGCCGAATCGTACCTTTCGAAACGCGTCCGGCCGTTGACGCCTCGTCAACTCATCCCTTGACGAATCGCGTAAGTGCCCGGATAGTTGTTAAGAATGCTAAATACCTGGACCCCGCCACTGCGGTGGGTGTTCGCGGCCGCGACGGTGCTCGGCTTCTTTTCAGCACTCCAGTCTTATCGGCTCTCGACGCTCAACCTCCGATACCCGATGGACATCGAGGTGGGCAAGATCCTCCTCCTCAATCTGGTGTATTGGTACGTGCCTGCGTCCTTGACGCCGGTCATTTTTCGCCTCGGGCATCGTTTCCGCGTCGACGGTCCGCATTGGATTCGCGCGCTCGGCGTCCACGCCTTCGCCGCGGTCAGCTACTCCGTCATCCACTGCGCCTGCCTGATCGGCACGCGGCTGATGCTCTGGGAGTCGGCGAACAAGTTGCCGGCTGTGGCCTGGACGGCGTTCGTGCAGCGCCAGTACCTCTCACAGCTCGACTTCACGCTGATGACCTACACGACGGTGCTGGGCCTCAGCTACGCGCTGCACTACAGCAGGGAGTCGCAGGCGCGGGCGGTCAAGGAGGCACAGCTCGAGACCAGTCTCGCCGAGGCCAGGCTTCGCACGCTCGAAGCGGAGCTGCAGCCGCACTTTCTCTTCAACACGCTGCACGCCATCTCGTCGCTCGTGCACACGAATCCCGACGGCGCCGACCGCATGATCAGCCGCCTGAGCGATCTGCTCCGTCTCACGTTCGACCGATCCGGCGCGGCGCGGGTATCGCTGCAGGAGGAACTGGAGTTCCTCCAGAAATACCTCGAGATCGAGCAGACACGTTTCCACGATCGCCTCACCGTCAAATTCGACATCGATCCCGACACGCTCGACGCCGAAGTGCCCCGGCTGATTCTGCAGCCGCTCGTTGAAAACGCGATCAAGCACGGCGTGGCGCCGAAGCCTGGAGCGGGCCTGGTGCAGATTGCGACGCGGCGGCACGCCGGGAACCTCTGGATCGAAGTCAGCGACAACGGTGTGGGGCTGAGCGCCGGCGCGCGCGCCCGCCTGCGCAGCGGCGTGGGGCTCTCGAACACGCGCGATCGGCTCGAGTGCCTCTACGGCCCGGCCCATCGGATCGAGTTCTCGGACGATACGAACGGCCTGGCTGTCACCCTGGAGTTCCCGTTCATCAGGCGCCCGCGCCACCCGGTGAGGCCGCGTTCCAGGTCGCATGACGAACGGGAAGGTGCGCGTCCTCGTCGCCGACGACGAGCCCCTCGCCCGCGAGCGGCTGCGCACGCTCCTCGCACCTGAAGAGTGGCTGGAGGTCGTGGCCGAGTGCCCTACCGGCACCGAGACGATCGACGCCATCGGGCGGCTGGAGCCGGACCTGGTTTTTCTCGACATCCAGATGCCGGGCGCCAGCGGGTTCGAGGTCATCGAGGCCATCGGCCCCGCGCGCATGCCGCTCGTCGTGTTCGTGACGGCGTTCGATCACTACGCGCTGCGCGCTTTCGACGTCCACGCGCTCGATTACCTGCTCAAGCCATTTGATCGCCAGCGCTTCCGCGAGGCGCTCGTCCGTGCCCGACAGCAGCTGGAACGTCCGGTGAATGGCGATCTCGAGCGGCGCCTGCTCGAGCTCGTCCAGGATCTCAAGCCGGCTCCTCAGCGCCTCGAGCGATTCGTCATCAAGTCGGGCGGCCGGGTCTTCTTCGTGAGGGCCGACGAGATCGACTGGATCGAGGCCGCAGGCAACTACGTGAAACTTCACGTCGGCACCGACGCGCACCTGTTTCGCGAAACGATGAACGCGATCGAGGCGCAGCTCGATTCCGACGCGTTCTTCCGCATCCACCGCTCGCACATCGTCAACATCGAGCGCGTCAAGGAGCTCCAGCCCTGGTTCAACGGCGAGTACGTGGTGTTCCTGAGAAACGGCACCCGGCTGACCCTCAGCCGCAGCTACCGCGACAAGTTGCAGGAGCGGCTGGGACGGTCACTGTAGGGCTCCCGGCTTGGTTAGGCTTTAGGAAAACCTTCGAACACTCGCTCGAAGATCTTGCTAGAGCCTAGAGCCTAAAGCCGAGCGCTTACGTCTTCGGCCCCGGGCACAACTGCTCGAACTCTTCCACGTGCACGGCGCGCGAGTGTGCGTCTCGCCAGTCGACGATCCCGTCCTTGACCAGGCGGGTCAGCGATTCTTCGAGGGTGAACGAACCGTGGCGGCGGGTGATCGTGATTTCCTGGTGCAGATGCTGGAGGGCGTTCTTGCGGATGTGCTGTCGAGCGCCGTACCCGACCATCAGCAGCTCGGCGGCGGGCGCGAGCCCACCGCCGTGGCGCGGCAGCAGCGTCTGGGTGAGGATCGCCGCGAACGCCATCGCCATCTCCTGACGAATGGTGTTCTGGCGTTCGGGCGGAAACGAGTCCGCGATGCGCGAGACCGAGGACGCCACGTCGGTCGTGTGAAGCGTGGAGAGGACCAGGTGGCCGGTTTCCGCGGCGGCCAGCGCGATCCGCATCGTCTCCGGGTCGCGCATCTCACCGACGACGATCACGTCCGGCGCCTGACGCACGGCCGCGCGCAACGCCGTCGGAAAATCTGGGGCGTCAACACCGACCTCGACCTGCTCGATGAGGCTTCCGAAGTGCTGGTGCTCGGTACTCGATCGGATCTTCGATCGTCACGACGTGCCGGGCGTCCCGCCGATTGATCTCCTCGACGATGGCCGCGAGCGTCGTGGTCTTGCCTGACCCGGTGGGGCCACCGACAATCACCAGTCCGCGCGGCAGCTGCGCCAGCAGTTCGACAGACGGCGGCAGCCCGAGCGTGGACAGCCGCGGCACGCGGGACGGCAGGAGCCGCACCGCTGCCGCCGCGCGGCCCCGCTCGCGGTGCAGGTTGATCCGGAAGCGGCCGATGCCACCGATGCGGAACGAGGCGTCGGTAATGCGGGCCTCGCGATACTGCCGGCGCGCGTGCGGCGCGAGCGCCGGCAGCACCGCCTCTTCGATGTCGAGCCCGTCGAGCGGCCCCTCGGCGAGCGGGATCACTTTGCTGTCCACCCGAATCGACGGCGGCGCGCCCGCTACCAGCAGCAGGTCACTGCCGTTGCGAGCGGCCAGCAGCCCCAGCCAGCGTTCGAGCCGGGTGCTGTCACCCATGACGGGCGACGGCTCAGGCTGAACGGTCGAATGCAGCTCGAGAATGAGGCGCTCGATGTCGTCGGTATCGGACACAGGGGGGATAGTATCAATGCTGAGTGCTGAACGCGGCTGGCGCTGAATGCTGAAGCTGAATTCAGCCGATTTACTTCAGCATTCGAGCATTCAGCATTCAGCATTTCTTCCTACTCGTCGCGCAGCACCACCATCGGATCGACCCGCGTGGCTCGGTGGGCGGGGAGATAGCAGGCGACGAGGGCGACTGCCGCGATGAACGCGACGACCGCGACGAGCGTCGCGGGATCGGACGGCTTGACATTGAAGAGCTGCGTCTGCAGGAACCGGGTGAGAAGGAACGACGCGCCGACGCCTGACGGCCAGGCCCACGACGGCGAGCGGCATGCCCTGGCCGAGCACCATCCCGAGCACGCGCTGCCGAGAGGCGCCCATCGCCATGTGAATGCCGATCTCTTTCCGGCGCTGGCTCACCGAGTACCAGAGGATGCCGTAGGTGCCGATCGCGGCCAGCGCGAGCGCCAGTCCGGCGGCAATCATCAGCAGCTCGGCCAGGAATCGTGGCCGCGCGATCGTCTCGGCGAACACTTCGTCCATGGTGCGCAGCTTGACGAGCGGCAGCGTCGCGTCCATCCCGCCGACCACGCGCCGGACGTCGGCGGCGAGCGCGTCGAACGGCAGCGCCGATCGGATCACGATGTTCATGTTGCGCGCCGCCGAGTTGACGACGCGCGGTCCCTGATCGGCAAGAAAGTAGATCTCGGTGCCGGTCTTCTGCGAGCACGCCACCCTGCTTGACGTCGCGGACCACGCCGACAATCGTGAACCACGGCTGCTGCGCGCCGAACCCCCGGCTCAGCCGGCGGCCGAGCGGGTTCTGATCGCGGAAGAAGGTCTTGGCCAGCGTCTCGTTGACGAGCGCGACCGCCGGACCGCCGACGTCGGACGGCGCGAAGTCGCGGCCGTCCAACAGGGGAATTCCCAACGTCGTGAGGTACGTCGGCGTCACGTTCTGGTAGTAGTCGACGTTCTCGAACGGGCCGTCGGGCGGCGGCGTGTAGCCCTCGAAGTCGGTATCGTTCGCGTTCACCTGGCGCTGCGGCGGCAGGCCCTGCATGGCCGCGACACCCTGCACGCCCGGCAGCGCTGCGAGCTGCGACTGGAGGCGCGCGAAGAAATCGACGACGTTCTGCGGCGTCTGATACGTCGCGTTCGGCAGGACGAGGCCGAACGTCACCAGGCTTGCTGCGATTGAACCCGGCATCGACCTTCGTCAGATTCCAGAAGCTCCGCAGCAGCAGGCCGGCGCCGATGACGAGGACGACCGCGAGCGCGACCTCGGACATCACGAGCCCGCGCCGCACCCAGGTGCGCGCGGCGCGACGCCGTCGATCGCTGTCCGGCTTCCTTGAGCGAACTGTTGACCACGTGCTGGCGCAGGTGCAGCAGCGGCGACAAGCCGAAGAGCACTGCCAGTGAGAAGCGAGACCAGGAGCGTGAACACCAGCACGACGGGATCGAGCGCGATCTCCGCCAGACCGGGGCAGGCTCTCGGGGTTGGCGGCCAGCAGCGCGCGGAGCCCGCCAAACCCGAGTGCTGCGCCGAGCGCCGCCGCCGACGACTGCCAGGACGATGCCTTCGGTCAGGAACTGCCGCAGCAGCCGCCAGCGCCCGGCGCCGAGCGCCGAGCGGATGGCGAACTCGCGTTGCCGCGACTCGGCGCGCGCGAGCATCAGGTTGGCCAGGTTGGCACAGGCGATGAGCAGCACGAAGCCGACCGCGCCCTGCAGCACCCAGGAGCGCCGTGCGGAGGCCGCCGACCAGGTCGTCCTGCAGGCCATCGAAGCGCAGCCGATGCTGCTTCTGGTTCGGCACGTGATTGCCCTCGGTACGCTGCGGCCACTTCACGAGCATCGATTCGAGATCGACTCTCGCCTGCGCGAGGCTGGTGTCGTCGCGGAAACGGCCGACCAGGTACAGAAAATGCCCGCCGCGCCCGCCGGGATTCGCCGGATCGAGCGTCAGCGGCAGCCAGACCTGCACCCGCTGATCGTGCACGTCATACCCTGGCGGCATGATGCCGACGATGCGCGTCGACGCGCCGTCGATCGGCACCGCGCGTCCGACGATCGACTCGTCTGCCGCCAAACGCGCTTCGCCAGATCTCGCTCGACAGCACGGCGACGGCTTCAGCGCCCGGAAGCGTGTCCTCGCGCGTGAACTGCCGGCCGCGGATCGGCGCGACGCCGAGCACCGGCATCAGCTCGGAGGTGATGACCGCCGAGTTGACCCGCCGCGGCTGGTCCGGCGCTCCGAGGTTGACCGCTCCCGCCCGGTACGCGCCGACCTGCTGGAAGGAGCGGTTGCTCTCGGCGAACTCGACGAACTCCGGCGCCGAGACCCAGAACTGGTCGAATCCGAGGCTGGGAAACTGACTGGTGATGAAGACGAGGCGTTCGGGTGCCGGAATACGGCAAAGGCTTCAGGATGACGCCGTTGACGACACTGAAGATCGCGGTGTTGGCGCCGATCCCCAACGCCAGCGTCAGGATCGTCACCGCAGCATAGCCGGGGCTCTTCCTCAGGCTGCGGAGGGCGTAGATCAGGTCTTGGCGCATGCGAGGTCCTTTCGTGCTGTCGGTAACGCCTTTGAGGCGCCGTTTACCTGCCTATGTGCACGAGCTGACGGCCGATCCACACGATGGGCACGATGACACGATGCTCACGATGAACGTTCTTCAGGTTGTAGTCATCGTGGCCATCGTGTCATCGTGCCATCGTGTGGATCGGCCGTCGGCGCGTTTCCGGCAAACACATCATTCCTTCAACCCCGCCAGCGGATTGATCCTCGACGCGCGCCAGGCCGGGATGACGCAGGCGGCCATGGCGCTCCCGATCGCGACTGCGGCGACGGTGCCGAGCGCTATCGGATCCCCTGGCGACACGCCATACAGGAGGCTCGCGACCTGACGCGCAACCACGTACGCGGCGGACACGCCGACGAGACTCCCGACCACCGCGAGCAGCAGGCCGTCCCGCAGCACCAGCCAGCGCACGCCGCCCGGCCGAGCCCCAAGCGCCATCCGGATACTCAGTTCCTGGTGACGTTCGGTGACCGCATACGACAGCAGGCCGTAGATACCGAGAGCGGCGAGGGCCAGCGCCGAGGCCGCAAACACCCCCAGCAGGAACATCAGCAGCCGAGGCCGCTCCACCGACGCCCCGACGACCGACGCCATCGTCCGCAATTCGGGCGCGGGAAGTCCGGGGTCGCTGCGGTGAACCGCTTCGCGAATCGCCGCGCCGACGCGTCCCGCATCGGGACCGCGCGCAACCAGGTAGACGTGGCGGAAGGGAAACTGCCGGACCGTGTGATACAGCGCGGGCTCGGCCCTCCCTTGAAGCGAGCTGTTCTTCACATCGCCGACGACTCCGACGATCACGTGATCGCGGTCCTTCATCAGCGTCGTGCCGAGCGGACCGATGTTCGTGGCCAGCGACGCCAGCGTCTGACCGACCGGATCGGCGTCCCCAAAATAGCGCTGCGCCAACGCCTGGTTGATCACGACGACGCCGCGCGACTGCGCCGTATCGTGGCTGTCGAACAGCCGGCCGCGCACCACAGGAACCCCCAGCGTGTCGAAGTACCCCTCGGAGACACTGTGATACTGCGCCGTCGGTTCGTCACCCCGCCGGGGAGCCGGCTGCCCACGGATGAGAAATGGGATGCGCCAGCCTGGCGCGAGCGGCAGAAAGTTGCTGGCGCCGGCGGCCTCGACGCCGGCCTGCTGCTGCAATGACTGCACGAGAGCCGAATGAAACTGTTCGACCTGCGGCCAGCTTCCGTAGGCGCCGCCGGTGAGCTGAATGCCGGCGGTCACGACGTTCAACGGCCGGAAGCCTGGATCCTCGGCGGTCAGCCGCGCGACGCTCCGCACGAGCAGCCCGGCGCCGGCGAGCAGCATGACCGCCAGCGCAATCTCCGCGGCGACGAGCAGAAGGTGCGCCCGGCGGCCGCCGCGGCCGCCCGCGCTGCGCCCACCCTCCTTGAGCACGCGCTGCAGGTCCACGCGCGACAGGAACAGCGCCGGCAGCAGGCCGAAGAGAACCGCCGTCGTCACCACCAGCGCGACTGCAAAGAGCAGCGCGCGACCGTCGAGGGTCACGGCGGCGAGGCGTGGAACATCGAGGGGCGTCGCGGCGACGATCGCCTTCGTGGCCGCAAACGCAAAGGCGACGCCGATGCCGCCGCCGGCCACGGCGAGGACGAGGCTTTCGGTGAGGAACTGCCGGATCAGCCTCTGGCGTGTCGCGCCGAGCGCGGCGCGCACGGCCACCTCCCGCGCCCGCGACGCAGCCCGCGCCATGAGCAGGCTCGCAATGTTGATGCAGGCGATGAGCAGCAGCAGGCCCACTGCCGCGAGCACGACGTAGAGGGCCGTACCTGAAGTAGCCCACGACTTCGTCGTGCAGACGGATCGCGCGCGTGCGCCAGCCGCGATTCGTCGCGGCAAACTCCACCGACAACCGGCCCGTCAGCGCGTCGAGCTCACGCTGCGCGTCGGCGAGCGTGGTACCCGGCTTCATCCGCGCGACGGCCTCCATGAAATGTGCGCCGCGGCTGTGCCTGGTCAGGTCCCAACTCAGGCGCTGCCACAAGTCGGTGTCGCCCGGAAACGCGAACCCGCGCGGCATCACGCCGGCCACGGTGAACATGTCATCGTTCAGACGAATCGTTTTCCCCACGATCGCCGCGTCGGCCGAGAAGCGCGACTCCCAGAGGCTGTGGCTCATGAGGACCAGGCGGTCGTGTGAATAGAAGACACCCTCGGGGAAGCCCACTCCCAGAATCGGACGGACCCCGACCACGGTCAGGAAATTGCCGCTCACCTCGACGGTGTTGACGCGGACGGGCTCCTGATCCTGATTGCGCAGCGTGACTTCGGGCCGCCACCAGGCCGCGGCATCGGTGAACACCTGGCCGAGACCGCGATAGTCCATGAAGTTGACCGGCGAGACGGTCTCGTGGTCGAGATGCTTCTCGTGGTTCACGTCCCAGAGAGCCACCAGCCGGTCCGGCTCCGCGTACGGGAGCGGCGCGAGCACGACGGTGTTGACGACGCTGAAAATCGCAGTGGTGGCCCCGATGCCGAGCGCAAGCGCCAGGATCGCGGCAGTGGCAAAGGCAGGCGCCTTGACCAGGCTACGAAGGCCGTAGCGCAAATCCTGGAATAGATCGGGCATGGCTCCTTCACGCGGCTCGCGGCTCGCGGCTCGTAACTCGCAGCTCGCAGAGCCTTGGACGGTGTGGGCTCAGGTATGGTTTACGGCGCGCTCCCGGGGTTTTGCGAGCTCGCCACGGCGAAGCTGCCGGTAGAGGTCCAGGGCCTCGCGGATGATGCGAACGGCGTCCGGCATGCCGAGCAGGTCCTCGACGACGACCTGCTTGTGCTCGAGCACCTTGTAGTCCTCGAAGAACCGGCGAATCTGCAGGAACATGTGCGGCGGCAGCTGGCCCTTGTCGACGTAGTGCGCAAACGCCGGATCCCGCACGCTGACCGCGACAATCTTGTCGTCGATCCCTTTTTCGTCCCGCATGCGCATCACACCGATGGCGCGCGCCTCGACGATCGTCAATGGATGCACGGGTTCCTGAGACAACACGAGCGCGTCGAGCGGGTCTCCATCGTCGCAGTAGGTGCGCGGGATGAAGCCGTAGTCGGCAGGGTAGTAGACGGCGCTATAGAGCACGCGGTCGAGGCGAAGGAGACCCGTCTCCTTGTCGAGCTCGTACTTGTTGGTGCTGCCTTTCGGCACCTCGATGATGACTGGAAAAGCCGCTTCGACCAGCGCGTCGTCTACGTAGCAGTCGTGCCATGGATGCATGTGTCAATAGTTCTGCATGAACGCGCGAACGGATCGTCCGGGCCGCCTTGTTTGGACCGGCCGGACTCCTTCAAAGCGACGCCACTGCCTCACAGGATACCGCACCTGGTCCGTGCGCCCCGACCCCATCATCGCGGTCCCCTGTGCCATCGATGGTTCTGCGGACTTGGCGGCTGACGCGGAACATTACGCTGCGCTCCTGAGCAGCGCGACACCGAGCACGATCAGGCCGACGCCGGCGATCCTGACGGCGCTCGCCGGTTCGCCGAAGAGGTAGACCCCCAACACAGCCGTGCCGGCGGCGCCGATACCCGTCCACACAGCGTAGGCGGTGCCAATCGGCAGCGTCCGCGCCGCCAACGCCAGCAAGCCCATGCTGAGCGCCATCGCCAGCACCGTCCACAGGCTGGGCCAGACCCTCGTGAAGCCGTGGGGGTACTTCAAGCCGATGGCCCAACCCACTTCGAGGAGCGCAGCCAGCAGGAGCATCGTCCAAGCCATCCCGGGATCCTATCGCGGGCGCGCGCGTGCAGAGGTGTGAAGTGGCTCGCCGGGCCGCCAGTCGCGCTACAATTGAACCTGCCTTCCCCCGCACCTCCGGCTTCCACAGGAGCCATCGCACATGAAACCGACTCGACTCTTCGGACTTTCTCTGCTTTGTTGCGCCGTCGCTGCCCCCGCGCTCGCAGACGTCACCTTGAAAAGCAAAGGCAGCGGCACTGGGATGATCGGAGCGGTCTCGGGAGACATGACCCAGTACGTCAAGGGCCTCAAGATCCGCACCGATCAGACGACCGGCAAAGGCCGACAGACGACCACCATCATCGACATCCTCGCGCGTCAGATGATCGTCCTGGACCATGAGAAGAAGGAAGCCGACATCATCAACATGGCCAGCCTTGCGGATTCCCTCGGGAAGGCTGGCGCATCGGATATCGCCACCTCCATCACGCCGACGAGCCAGACGAGACAGATCGCGGGACAGCCCTGCACCGTCTACGACCTGAAGGTCGCGGTGCCGATGCAGATTGGCGCCTCCGCAATGAAAATGGTGATGAGTGGGCCGCAATGCCTCGTCAAGAACGGACCGGGCCACGCCGACTACGCGGCGTTCTACCGGGCGGCTGCCGAGAAGGGGTTCTTTCTCGATGCGGCTCAGGCCAAGTCGCGCCCGGCCATGGCGAAGGCGATGACCGACATGTACAAGCAGATGGCGGACCTCGGCGTGCCGTTCGCCACCGAGATGAACATGAGCATCGACGCCGGCGAGTCCGGCGGACCGATGGCCGAGATGATGAAGAAGATGAACAACACCATCTCGACGGAAGTCACGTCGGTCTCGACCGCGACAATCGAGGCGACGGTGTTCGACGTGCCGCCGGGCTACAAGGTCAGCAAGCGGTAGCGGCGCCAACCGCGCCGCGCGAAGAGTTCGTGCGGCTGCCGCTTTCGGTCCGTGGCGACGAGTGGCGGACGCGGCGCCGTCTGACGGGAATGTGCCGGATAGAACGGGACGTCTCGCCGCCCATCGCCTGGCGATCGGTCCGCTCCTTCTGCTCGTCTACGACAATCTCGTCCGGGCCAAGCGGCTTGCGGCCGGAGCGCTGTTCCGTGTCCGATCCTCCGGACGACCCGGCCCCCCGCCGATCGACGACGACGCTGAAGCCGGTGTGCCCCCTGAACGCGACAGACAGGAGGTCGAGAAGCTCGGTGTTGCCTCGTGGGACCACAATCCAGTAATTCGCCATCCTATCCGTGTCATATCGGCGGATTGCCGACCCGTCATGAGGGGCAACGCCACGGCGGCTCCCCTACAGTCGGGACGACAAGGGAGCCGACCCCCGCTCTCGCTCCTGTCGGGCAGGCCATGCTAGTCTGGCGGGCGTGACGGCGCCCCCGACTTCGACGCAGAAACTGGCGGTCCTGCTCGCGTTCGTCGCGGCCGCGCTGAGCTTCTCGGCCGTGGCGGTCACCTTCGTGCGCACCAGCACAATCCAGGCGACGCCCCTCCTCGGCGGCCTGTTGATGCTGGCCCTCGGGCTGGCCGGCTACTACCGGATCCGGCAGCCGCCGGCCTGATTGACGCTCAGGCCTCGGCCGCGACCGCGGCGATGAGCGCCTTGATGTAGCCGATGGCGAACGCAAACCCCTGCAGGTTGCCCGTGTCTCCCTCGATCGACGGCACGTGGTCCGGCATCATCATGCCGTCGTATCCGACTTCTTTGTAGACCCGCATCGCCTTCAACATGTCGACGTCGCCATCGTCGATGAAGGTTTCGCGGAAGTTGAGGAACCCGCCGGCGATGTTGCGGAAGTGGACGTTGAAGATCTTCCCCCGCGTGCCGAAGTGGCGGATGACGTCGAAAATCTGCTCGCCGGGCTTCTCGAGCATCTCCGACACCGTGCCCTGACAGAAGTTGAGCCCGTGATACGGGCTCTCGGCGATCGAGACGAACCGCTTGAGGCCCTCGACCGATCCCGAGTACGGTTTCGATGCCCCGCCACCCCTTCCCTTTCGGCATTCCCGGATCCTGCGGGTGGCAGGCGAGCCGGACCTTGACTTCTTCCGCGACGGGAACCATGCGCTTTAGGAAGTAAGTGATTCGCTCCCAGTAGAGATCAGCGTCGACTGGACCGGCGATCGTCAGCGGGCGGGTCCTGCTTTCCGGTCGCATAGACAAACGTGCTGTACCGCGCGCGGCCTCGGCCGGGCGTCGGCTCCGTGCGCGGGACGCCCAGGAATGTCAGGTTGTACTTGACCGACGGAATCCCGGCGCGCGCCACGTTCCGCAGCATCTGGCACATGTCGTCGATCTGACGGTCGCGATCCGGTTCCTTGCCGAGGAGAATCTCCGCGTTCTCGCTGCGCGAGATCTCGTTCGAACTGAGCGGCAGCGGCACCATGTCGAGTGTCAAACCGAACGACTCGACGCGCTCGCGCAGCCGCGTGAGCGACTCGACCGACCACGCGGCGTCGAGCTTTGCCGACGGCAGGCGGCTGCAGATGTGGTTGACGCCGAAGCCGGCCATGGCGTGCAGGATCGCATCCGAGTCGCCGTGCTGGGTGCCCGCTTTCATGCGGGCCTTGGGCGACTTGCCCGAGGCGACCTGCGGCCGCGCTGCGACCTTGGCCGAGACCACCTGCTCGGCTATCGCCCCCATCGTCATGCCGCTGCCCGTGAGGCGCACGAATTCACGTCGATTCATCGCCGGCTTTCTCCTTCCGAGGATTACCCAACCGAGTTTTTGACGGCAAGCCGTCGGCCCGTTCATCTTACTCATGGGCTTCCCGGCCCATCGTGTCATTGACCAATCGTCCGCCGCAGGAATGCCACCGCACGCGCGACGCGTTCGGGCGCGAAGAACAGATCCCCGCCGTGCGCCGCGCCGTGCACGACGTCGAAGTAGACGTCGAGGCCCATCTTCTCGGTACACGCCCTGTAGTTCATGCGACTGATTGATCGGCATCTGCGGATCCTGATCGCCGTGAAAAATCAGGAGCGGCGGATCGTTGCGGTCGACATGGACGACAGGGCTGGCCAGCTCCGCGAGACGAGGGGCTCCGTCGGGCAACGCGCCGAGGAGCAGCTCGAGCGCGGGCCGGCGCATGTTCAGGCCAAACGGCGTGGACTGCGCCAGGATCGTCGTGAGGTTCGAGGCACCGTAGTAGTCGATGATGGCGGCCACGTCGGACGACTGGCTCACGTAGCCGCCGACGGTCCCTTCGAGCTCCTTCTCGCCGTTGGAGACGCCGACCAGCACCGCAAGGTGGCCGCCCGACGAGGATCCGGCAATCGCAATCCGGTCCGTGCGATAACCGTACTCGGTGGCCTTGGCGCGCAGGAAGCGGATCGCCGCCTTGATGTCGTGGACAGCCGCCGGAAAGCGAGCGTCGGTGGACTGTCGGAAGTCGAGGCTGGCCATCGCGATGCCGTTCTGAACGAACGTCATTGGCGGCTTCGCCTTCGTCCCGGACCGCCACGCTCCGCCGTGCACCCACACCAGGAGTGCCGGCCTGGCCACACCGGCGGGCAGGTAGAGATCGAGCCCCAGGTCCTTTCCGTCGACCGTCGCGTAGACGACGTCTTTGTAGGAGCGCGCGGCCTGCGCGTGCGCCGAACTGGGCGTGAGCCACGCGCACGCAATCAAGAGGACGACCAGTCGCGCCCCCGCGCGAGCGTTTCCGTCCTCTCGAATCCTCGACGTCCGCACTTCCGAGGTGCCGTGTGTCGTCCACCGATTGTGGACCAGGGCCGCGGAGTAACCGGAGGCCTGCAGCGCCTCGAGCGCATGCAGAAGCGGCTCGGCGCCGGCGACGTCGACGGCGAACTCGTCGGCCTCTGCCTCGTGACGGCGGATCACATAGGTATCGTAGAGGCCTCGCAGGACGCCAAGCGGCATGAGCACGACGAGCACGCCGACCAACGCCAGCGACCGCGGCACCCACGGCGAGATCGCGAGCTGACCCAGCACACCGATAGTGATGGCGACAATCGCTCCGAGCGCCCCCCATGCCAGCTTTCGCCGCAGATGGCGCAAGCTCACGTGCGCCGCCTCGTGGGCCAGTAGGCCCCCATCGGTGGCAGGCTCGGCCTCGCATCGCGTGTCGCGACCGATGTCTCCTCAGGAGTGGCTGCTAGAACGGTGGCCATGGTTCACACGACAGACGGGTGTCCGGAGTGAGATCCTACTCCCTAACTGGCTCTTCCAGTCGTTCGGTTAGGATCTCACCCTGGGTCTGGCCTGGTCCCGCTGGACACAAGGAGGTTGTCGTGAGCCGCATGTCGCTTCCGATCGTGGTGTGCATGCTCGTCGGGCTGACGCTCGACGGCCAGGCTGGAAAGAAAGTGTTCATCTCGGTTGACATGGAGGGGATCAGCGGGGTTTCCGGATCCGATCAGCTCTCTGCGGCGGGCGCCGAATACAACCGATCCCGCAAGCTGATGGCCGACGACGCGAACGCCGCCATCCGCGGCGCGCGCGCGGGCGGCGCTACCGACATCGTCGTCAACGACTCGCACGGCAGCATGCGCAATCTGAGGTTGGAGGATCTCGACCGGGGCGTGCGCCTGATCAGCCACAGCTTCAAGCGGTCGGGGATGATGGAAGGGTTGGACGAGTCGTTCGACGCCGCGATCTTCGTCGGCTACCACGCGCAGGCGGGCAGCCCGAACGGCCTCTTCGCCCATACCGGCAGCGGCGTCGTCGCCGACGTGCGCGTCAACGGGCGTTCGCTCGGCGAGGGCGGCCTCAACACGCTTGTCGCCGGCTGGTATGGCGTGCCGGTCGTGGTCGTGACCGGAGACGACGTTGCCGTGAAGCAGGTGGGCACGATTGCGACTGATGCCCGCGGTGTCGTCGTGAAGCGGGCGATCAATCAACGGGCCGCGGATCTCCGCCCGCTCGACGCCGTGCATCAGGACATCGAGGCGGCAGCTCGTGAAGGAGTTGCGCGCGCGAAGCGCTTCGCACCACGCCGCGAAGCCGCCTACAAGGTGGACGTGCAGTTCCAGGAAACCTTCATCCCGGAAGTGGCAGAGAACCTTCCTGGGATGCTGCGACCCGCGCCCGACACGATCGCTTTCACGACCGACACGATGCCCCGTGCTACACGCTGATTCGACTGCTCTATCGATATATCAATCCGGATTGAGCCGTCTCCGCCGAGGTCCTTACTTGATGCCGACCACCATCGAGTCCGGACCGACGAGCGGCTCGACGCGCGTCGAGGAAAAGCCGGCTTCCTTCATCCAGGCCGAACAGTCGGCGCCGGTGTAGTCGAACCCTCCCGGCGTCTCGATGAGCATGTTCAGGCTCATGAGCAATCCGAACGCGTTCTTCGAGCGATCGTCGTCGATGATGGCCTCGTACACGATGAGTGCGCCACCGGCAGGCAGTGCGTCGAAGGCCTTGCTGATGAGCATTTTCTTCGTCGGCAGATCCCAGTCGTGCAGGATGTGGCCCATCAGCACGACGTCAGCCTTCGGCAGGGGCTGCTCGAAAAAGCTTCCTGGCTGAAAGCGGAGCCGGCCGGCGGCGCCGAGCGAGGCGACGTACTCCTCGAAGATCGGCGCCACTTCGGGCAGGTCGAAGCCGATGCCCTGCAGGTGCGGGTTGGCGAGCGCAATCTGCGCCGCGAGATCGCCCTGCGCGGTGCCCACATCGGCGAACGTTCGGTAGTTCTTCCAGGGGAACAACCGGGCGATCGTCATGTTGGCGCCGTGGCTGATGCCGGTCATGGCCGCGAGGAACAGCTTCAGCCGCGCCGGATCGGCGTAGAGCGTCTCGAAGATGCCGGGACCGCCGCCTTTGACCTCGTTCTGTGGGGCGCCGGTGCGGAGCGCCTCCGTCAGGTGCCCCCAGAATGGGTAGAGGCGATGATTCGCCATCTCGAGAATGCCGCCCACGTAGGAAGGCTTCTTGCGGTCGAGGAAGAGGTCGGTCTCGGGTGTGTTGCCGTACCGGTCTCCGTCGCGGGTGAGGAAGCCAAGGGAGACGAGCGCGTCAAGAAAGTCTCGCGCCGAGCGGGGGTGCAGCCCAAGGCGCCGGCTCAACGCATCGAAGTGCTCGGGGCCGTGCGAGAGCTCGCTGAAGAGGCCCATCTCGATGGCGCTGAGAAGCGTCTTCGAGGACCAGAAGGCCAATCCGGTCTGCAGAATTCTCTCAGGATTCGGTCGCTCACTCATTTATCGCCCCAAGCGTGTGAAAGCGCAGTTCGACCTCCATCCATTGAGCTGAAGTTCAGACAAGGAACGCGGAGCGCGCAGCATCGTGCCACGTCCGGTCCCATCGTAGCGTGGACCAGGAGAGCACGGCCGGGTTCGAGATGCCCGGCCTACCGCCGGGCTTCGATCGTCGTGCGATCCACGACTCGAACGACGCCGTTCGTCTCCCGCGCAAGGGCCAGCGCACGCTCGCGTTCGGCGCTGGAGCGCACCTTTCCGGTGACCGTCACGACGCCGCTAGTCGTATCGACATTCAGATCGAGCGCCTTCACGGTGTCGTCCAGTGCCATCTTCGCCTTGATTTTGCCCGTCAGAGAGCCGTCGCTCAGCGCGTCTTGCGCGGTCTTGGCGACCTCGGCGGTCTTCTGCGAGATCTCCTGGCCGGCTTGCTTCGCGCGCTCGGCGCCGGTCTGGGCCGCGGAGGTCACTTCACCGCGGTTCGGCAATTGGGCCCCAGCACCCCACCAACCGAGAAAGAAGCCACCGACAGCGACGAGAACGATCATGAGGACCAGCAGCTTGAACAAGGCCCTGAACATACGTACCTCCCCTATTCTCGTGTCCGCGTGCAGAGTCTGTGCCGGGCTCAGCGGCACGGCCGAGCTAGTAGCTACTCTACGAAGAACCGCCAGGCAGTGTTCATTGCCGCCGTCTTCACCAGCTTCAGAGTGCTCGCGGTCACATGTGAAGCTGGCATCCTATGAAAGGCACTGACAAGCTCTTCCGCTCGGCGGACGGCGGACTCGCCCTTCATCTGTTCTGCGGCGTGGTTCGAGAACCTGTCCCCCACACGCGTCGCACCTGCCGGTGGCACCGGCGACGCGCTCGGAGAGGCCTTCCAGCCGAACACCGCACTGCGGGCACGTCACACGCGCCGCACGCAGCCGGCGTTGCATGCGCCAGATCAGCCAGCAGACGAGGGCGATGTAGACGAGGAAGATGGCGCCTTCGATCCTGATTCTCGGCCGGCGATCGAGCCACGTCTCGAGCCAGCGGAAACCGATCAGTTGAGCCAGGCCGAGCCCGACGCTCACGACCGCCAGCAGTCGCGTCTCGTGGCTCTCGACCTGTTTCCCTCGAGCGCGCTGGCGCTCGAACGCTTCGCGTGTGTACATGGTTGACCGTCAGTCGAGCGTCGCGTCGGTCGCCTTCTGCCCCCGCAGCAGGTACACGCCGCCCGAATACTCCAGATTCTCGTCGAACGCGACGACTTCGGCTTGCTCGACCAGAGAACGCCCCGGACGGACGTCCAAGGTCTGAACGAGCGCAGTGACGTCACTCCACGCCGGCGCGCTGAGCCCGGAGCAGTAGGCCACGGACATGTGAAATACCCAGTCCTGCGGGGCGAATCAATGTCGCGATCGACAGCCGCTCGCTCTCCGGCCTGCTCGCGCAGGCCGACGAGCGCCGCGAGCAGCTCCGGGGTCTTCCTCACCTGGACGATGACAATCTGGAACGGCGGGGGAAAAAACTGCGACGCACTCGGCCTCGATTCGCAACACCGGCACTGTGCTGCGCCCATCGTTCGACGAGCGCCTGAACCGCGTCGAGCGGCGTGCCCGCATCGAACCCGCTGAGCGTCACGTGAGCGCAGGCCGGGTACGAGATGGGACACGACGGCAGCCGTTCTCGGAGGATCTCCTGTATTCGCCGTGGCAGTCGCTGACGGCGGGAACCTGGCCGCAGGACGACAAACCGCTGCCGGTCCAAAGCCCGGATGTGCGCAGGGATCGTCGATGCACGGTTGATAGGTCACGACGTGAAGGTGTTGGATAGATCCCCGGCACTGGATTCTATCTCCGTTCAGCCCGAAGGCCCTTCCAGCCAGCGGCGGGCCGGCCGCGTCACACCTGCACCAGGCCACTCAGGAACTCGGCGGTTCCCGCCGGGCCGGTCAGCGGCAACCAGATAGGCCCGCCGTCGGGCTCGAGCGTAAATTCGAACCGCAGGACCGGCAGCATTGGCGCTCGGCGTCGATGGTGGATGCGATCGTTTGACCACACGCAGTTTGCCGTGTCTCATTCTGAACAGCGGCACACGCACAATTCGGCGACCATCCAATGCCTGCAGGTTCTCAACAAGGATGGTTCGCATGCCTGAGACAACTCGACAACACGAAGTCACACGACGCCAGCTGCCAGAGCGGACGGCCGGCCCGCTCAGCATTCGCCCGGCGACGCCGCGCGTCGAGCCAAACGGGAACGAAGCTGTCAATTCGAGTGAGCGCCGGAATCCTGCGTCGCGCGAAGCGTTGCTGCGTCGGATCACGGTGGAGTACCAGGACATGCCGGGGTTGCTTCTGACCTTGCCGCAGGCGCAGCGTCTCTTCGGATTGCGTGATGACATTTGCCTGCGTGTGCTTCAGGCGCTCGTGAACGACGCCATTCTGCGACGGGACAAGAACGGCTCATATGCCCGTCACAGTGTGCAGCCCTGAGTGTCCACGCCGGTTCTGAACGTCGTCCGTGACACGAAGTCTTCAACCTGATCGTCAGGTGCACGATCGGCCTGTACGGGACGACCGCTCGGACTCGTGGGCAGCGTCGCCGCGGGCGCGCCCGGCCCTCCTGACGAGTGCGTCGGCGGCAGCGCGATCACGTAGAACGACGCGGACGCGCTCGCTAGAGACTCTTCGGGCCGGTCAGAACACGTCGAGATCCCGGCCGATCACGAAATGGCCGGAGGACTGCCTCATCATGTCCGCCTGCAACTCCTCCAGGGACAAACTGTTGTAGTGATAAAGGATGAGTAGTTTCGGCTTGGCATGCCGCGCGAGGTCGGCCAGCTGCGCCGTCGTGGTGTGGTATTTCTCGGAAAAGCGGCGAAACGTGCCAGGCGCAGCACCGCCCGCTTCCGGTCGCGCATCCAGCCAGGCAGACGTGTGGACCTCGTGAATCAGGACGTCACAGCCACGGCAGGCCTCGATGGTTGCTGGTGTCGGATTCGTGTCGCCGGAGACCACGATACTGCGGTCGGGCGTGTCGAACCGATACCCGTAACTCTCCATCGCGTGCTTCGTCGCAAAAGCAGTGACGGTAACGTTCCCATCCTTGTATACGACACCGGCGCCGATCTCGTGCGCATTCACTTTGTGGCCGTCCGGAAACGTTCGCTGATTGCCGTCCGGATTGGTGCGCGTCTCGATGTCCACTCGGTAGGCTTCGAGCAAATGTTCGGTCATCGCCTTGAGCCCCTTCGGACCGTAGACTTCCATCGCCGCCCGCCGACCGAGCGTCCATGGCGTAAAGATCAGGTCCGGATATCCCACCGTATGGTCGGAATGCAGATGCGTCACAAACGCCACCCGGAGTCTCGTAGGTTGAAGCGCGGTGATGCCCCTGGCGGTTGCAGCGGCGCTTGCACGCCGAACCACGCCAGGGCCCAAGTCGACCAGATAGGCGGTGTCGTTCACAATTATCGCCGTCGCCGGTCCTGATCGATCCGGGTTCGCCGCTGGCGTTCCAGTTCCCAGAAGAACAACCTTCGTGTGGTCGGACTGGGGCGCCAGGGAAGGTTGTTGGGCAGCGGGCGAGATCGTGACTACCCCAATGGCACACAGCGCCGCCCATGCCGTTCTGAAAAGGACTTTGTTGCAGCTCATACCACCTATTCCTCCTCGAGTCTGGCGCTGACACGAATCGTGTGACCATCTGGATGTCGGATGTGGCATTCGTGCACGTTCCACGGCATGTCGGTCGGCGGCCAGGGAGCGCTGACACCGAGTTTCAAGGCGAGCGCGTAAACCCTGTCGACCTCTGCTGGCGAATCCAGCCACCACGCCATCCACGTGCTGCCGGCCTGATTGTCCCAGGGCTCCTGAGGCATCGGACCGCCACGAGCGCCTTGGCAACCCCGGCAGAGAAAAATCTCCGAGGTGCCAGAGATGACGGCCCCAAAATTTGGTGGATTCCCATGCTCCCAGTGTTTCTTCCATCCGAGCTGCTCGAACCACACGAAGCTCTCTTCAAGGCTCGAGACATTCAAGATCGGAGTGACGTCTTGGACATTCATCTGGATTCACCTGCCCCACGCGCTGCCCGACGACCGGCACTGAGCCGCGGCGCACACATGCCGCGCGCCGTCGGCTCCAGGCCTGCTAGGTACCTGCCACTTCAATGTTCGAGCACTCGCCAGTTGTCGACGAACCCGATGGAGTGCCTCGAGCCGGCCGTGCTAGCATCGGCCGATCTGCTGACCAAAGAGGCACAATGACAAAAAAGAAGCCCGCCCGAAAGAGCGTCAGACATTCTGCCAGGATTGCGAAACCACGCAAGGCCCCTCGGAGCCGACCGAAGGCGCCGGATCCGCTCCTTGCGCGGGTGAAGGGGGCCGAGCGCCGCACGATCGGCCGTGTCCAGCTCGAGGTCGGACGTGCCGGCGCCGCGCGCGTCAAGCGCATGGTCTATCCACGCGGATTTCGCTGGTCGGTCGACATGAAACCGATCGTCGGGACCGACCTGTGCATGCACGCCCACGTCGGCTTCCTGGCGCGCGGCGAAATCCATATCGAGTACGCCGACGGCTGTGTTGTGGAACACAGGGCTCCGCAGATTGTGGCCATCGAACCGGGCCATGACGGTTGGGTCGTTGGCAATGAGCCGGTGGTGCTGATCGAATTCGACTTCGAGGGCGACACAGTCAGCCGTCTCGGAATGCCGGATGCCCATCGACATCCGTGACGGGCGCGTCAATAGTGGCGCTCAGGAAACCGCCGTCAAGGCCAAGACTGCCGCGGGCCGGAGCGCGCGTCGACGAGGATTGCGCGGCTAGAGAAGCGCCGGCGCAGGCGATGAGGACGAACAGCGGTCTGCAGACGCGCAATCTCACGGCCGACCTCCAGACTACGCGTCGCTGAGCCGTGCTCTCTCACCGCCGGTCGGCGCTGCGTGATCGCGTCTGACTCTGCAAAGATGCGAAATCTCCGTTCCATCGCGCCGACCTAGCCGAGCGACCACCGCAACGATTGGCGTACCCCAACTTGGTGTGGTTGCCTTTCCCTCCATTTTACCCACATCCTCGGACTGCCTCGCATTGCTGGCGCTCAGTCGGTTCAGCGGTGTGCGAAATCGAACTGCGCGCTCAGGTCACGCCGCGCCACTCTGGCAAGTTGGCTGAAGCCCGCACGCCCCGCACGGTGGCCAGTGGATCCAGCCGAGTCGGATCCCTCCCGCTCGAGCCATCTGCAGACATTGACACGCGAGTGATCTACCGCGGAGGCAACCTCGATCATCTCGCCAAACGCTCTTCCCCGGTTTGCGCGTCCCTCCCCCACACGCGGCTTCGGGCCGCAGGGAGGGACGACGTGACGAGCCACTTTTCCAAGCTGTCGTACGGCTTTCTGATCGTTGCAGCATTGGTGTGCCTGCCTGCGACCAACAGCGCCGAGCCTGGTCGCCCCAGCGTTTTCGTCATGCTGCAAAACCTGGCGGGAGCGCCGACAGCTCTCGTCGAACTGGCGCAGGGGGACGTGGCAAGGCTGTACGCCCTCATCGGTGTCGAAATCGTCTGGGTGACCGAGGTGACCGAGGTGCCCGACCCTGCCAGACGCATGCGGGTCGTGTGTCTCACCAAATTGGACCCGCCTCACCAGGTCAACGTCTTGGACTCGGCGGTGGGGTATACGGTGCTCGCCCGGCGAAAGCGCACGCTCCGGACGTACGTATCGTGGCGGCGGGTCGAGCGAGCCTCTCGAGAGTTCACCACGGCGGTCGACAAGGTGCTGACCATGGCCATTGCCCATGAGCTTGGCCATCTGCTGCTGCCGGATGGCAAGCACGCGAAAGCCGGCTTGATGCGTGCGCCATGGGATGGCAACGACTTTCGATCGGCTGACGTGGGGCTTCTGGTCTTTTCGCCGGCCACCGCGGCCCTGATCCGGCGAGAGGCAGAAAAGGAATGGCTGCCCACCGCAGTGGCCAGGTCCTCGGCACGGTGACGACCCGCGATCTGCGGTGACAGCTTCCGAACGCCCCGCAAGAAAGGCGGACAGTGTCGACGCGAGAGCCGGCGCGTGCACGCGCCGGCTCTCGGTCACAAGAGGCCCCTTTTTGCGGGTGTTGGAGCTCGAGCCTGGAGCTCGTCGGCGCCCATTCACTTCCGCGAACTCGAGGCAACCACCACCGTTGATTTCGGTGTGGCCTCGGCTGCGACGGATTCGGCCGCCCTCCTCTCCGCACGCGACTGCGAGAGGTGCAAGATCCTTCCATCCCCGAGCTGCACTTCACTGAGGAAGTACTGATCGCCGTAGCGATGAAAGGTGAGGCTCGGCGCGGGCTCGCGATCGTTCGAGCGATCGATCCGGCTCATGAGCACCACGCCATGACGCAGGCCGCGGACCATGAACGCACCGTTCTGCCCGGGTATCGGTGTGATGCGGTATTGATCTCGCGGAAGGTTCGTATCGCCCGCCGTGAATGCAAACGGGACGGTCGTCACCGTCTCGGTTCCCTGGGCGCGTGCGGGCGCGGCCACTCCCACCAACAGGAGGACTGCGGTAACCAGTCGATGAACAGAGATAGTCATGTTCCTTACTCCAAGACCCGCCGTGACGCCGGTATTCGGCGCCAGACACTCGCGCCGCCGGAAGTGGCGGTCGCCGCGCCGGTCTAATGAGTTAGACGAGCCGACCCGCGCGGAATCATGACGGTTGCCCGACGTTTCCCTTACCACTTTCTGAAAAGTCCAATGCAGTGAAGGGGAGTGTTCCGGCAGCCGCTGAGGTGGTTCGCCATCTCCGTCAAGGCTGCGTCGCTCGATCTGACTCCGGCGCAGGACACTCGGCAACGTGCGTCTCGAGCATTATCGGGCTCACCTGATCTCAGCGGGACGCGAGATTTCAGAATCGCGGCAAACGAGCGTGATTGAATGCGCGATTTCCTAACAACAGTGGTGCCGGGCAGGGAATCGAACCCGGACGACCTTACGGTCACGGGATTTTAGGTGTCGACCTTGATTTAGGTAAGTACCAACGGGTACGAATCGACGCATTCCGGAGCGAATTCGACAAGGTGGTCCGACGCATTGCGGCATCGCCCGCAGCGCCATGTCTCAGCCGCTCAACCCACCACGGCGTGGCGTAGGGCCGCTGCCGGCGTGCAGTCGCCCGTTAGGCGGCCTACTCTTTCTTGCCTTCGACGACGCGGCCGTCGAGCAGCACCGGGATGCGCAAGGTGCCGCGTCCCGAGAATCTTTGTCCTTCGAACTCGGTACTGGCGCTCGAAGTTCACGATGTAGATCCACTTCCGCGCGTCATTCATGTGATTGCCGATGTGGAGCCACTCGATGTGATCAAGTCGATATGCGCGCGGTGTGGTTGTGTACTTCGGAACCTCGGATGTGGCGAGTCGAATGGCCTCCGAGACAGGCAGGGGGGGCTCTTCGTCTGGGCTCCAATCCGGTGTCTCCTTAACGTCATCGAAGGACACTTCCCACCACCATGTTGCACCGTCGGTCGTTGCACCGAAACGATAACTCCTTGACCCCATGACCGCTGTCGGGTTGGAGCTGAAATCTATGTCGTTGGAGCAACCCGCAACAGCCATCGAGAGCGCCAGCAAGAGTGATAGCCGCATCGTCATGGTCCGTCTAGCGCCATGCGGTTCACCCGCGGCGGCCGCCAGGAACTTTCCGATGGTTCGCACGCTCACGGCCGCCGCCGGGTGCAGCCGCTTCTT
Organism: uncultured Acidobacteriota bacterium; assembly: GCA_963771395.1. Taxonomy (GTDB): domain Bacteria; phylum Acidobacteriota; class Vicinamibacteria; order Vicinamibacterales; family 2-12-FULL-66-21; genus DATBJJ01. The sequence goes on from CAVYTY010000028.1 coordinate 241,003, forward strand.
GGGCGGCACGTACCGACGGCGGCGTGGCACTCGCTACCGAGGAAGCATCAGGCGCATATGTCGTGATGACTAGGCCTGCGCGAACTTGCGCCGCGTGGGCTACGGTGGTGGGCGAAAGCTTGACCTCATGAGAATGAGGGTGCAGGCCAGCCTGTATGCCAACGTTGAACACCCTCAATTGTGCTTGATTCCAGAGAACACGGGCTGGCCTCGGTAGCTTTCTAATGAGAGAGACCAGGCCTCGAATCTGCTGGTCGGCCGTTTGGTTCCAGCCGTGGAGCTCGAAGTGCGCGCTATACCGGCTGCCCCATCGCCCCTCATAGTGGACGAACACTCGGTCACCAAACGCCTCGGCCAGGGCCGACAACCTTCGTCTCGAGAACACATCGAGATCGACTGCTATGAAGGTGGTTCCTTCCTCCTGAACCCATTCTCCAGGTTTCTTCTCCTTCAGCACATCGATTTGCCTCGCACGGGTCTCGTGTCCGCCTAACTACCAATGGAGTGGACCGGTCACAACCCTCGCGTCCATACGCGACAGTCCGACTACCGTACTCCGACCGTATCTCCCTCTGCGCGTGGATGTTAACACGGACGCACTGCGGGAAACGTCGAACGCGCACCAGCCCTGGTGCGCGACGTTTCAGCGCGACGAACAGCAACCGGAACGACGGTTCGACCGTGACCGGGACGAGCCTGACCGCGAGAACGATGTCATTCAGGACAGATATCTCTGAATGCGAGACGAGCAATGAGCTTGGGTACGTCGGACGGTACGGGGGTCCATTTTCCACCATCGATACGCACAGCGAAGTTTTCGGAGACGTAGCCGCGCTGGTCGCCGTCGTCCGTCACCGGAGCCACACAGATCGAACCGGTCTGGCCGTCCGAAGCAGGGTCCTGGGCAGGCGCAGAATCAAGACGACGATCAAGGCGAGGAAAGAGATCGCTTGTTTCATGATTCACCTGCGGCTGCCGAAGCCTCTATGCGGCCCCGCGCTTCTTGCCGTGCAGAGCTTCAGCAACGGCCTTCGGATTCCTCGCGGCGACACGAAGAAGCGCGTGGGCCGGGCCGTCTGGAGTTCGCCGACCCTGCTCCCAATTCTGCAGCGTCGCGACGCTCACACCGATCATGAGCGCGAACTCGCTCTGAGACGCGCCGAGACTCGCTCGAACCGCCTTGACATCCTCCGGCTTGAACACGGTCGTCCGCGCCGCTTTCAACGTCCCGCGCCGGATCCGACCCGCCTGTCGGACACTGTTCATCAATTCCTGAAATGCTCCGTCTTTCACTTGAACTCCTCTCGAACGAGCTGGCCGAGCGCTCGCGTCTGGGCGGGCGTCAGATCGCCTTGCTCGTTCTTGGCATACGCGAAGAGCATGTAGAATGCCGCCTCAGCTGGCGTCCAGTAGTAGATCACCCGCAAGCCACCACGTTTCCCTCCCCCTGGCCGCGCCCAGCCCAGCTTTCGGAGGCCACCGCCGCCACGAATGACCGGACCCTGCTCCGGCCGCAGCATGAGTGCGATTTGCAGGCCACGATAGTCCTCGTCGCCGACCAGCCGCTCGATCACTCTCGTGAAGATCGGCGTCTCGACGAAGCGCATGATCGACTATACGCCAATGGCGGACAACCGCCAAGCGGCGTGGGTCACGCAACCACACGCCGAAGAGCTAGCGGTCCTTCGGTCCCGGGCGGAGTTCGCAGATTTTGTGCAGCGCCGGATCGTCGCGATGACCCCTGCGGAGCGGCGCAGGTTCGACGCGTTGATGCGGCTGACCCCAGCAGCCCAACGCTGATCGACCTTGCCGAACCGACTATCGTGACCAGTACCCGCTGCGGGCGTGAACCTTACCGGGGCGGTTTCGGAGCCGGACTTCGAGCCGGTGCCACCCGTCGCCTTTCCCGACGCGTTCCGGCGAGAAGGAGAGGATATACCGCTGGCGATACTCACGAATGAGTGTGGCGAACACCAGCCCGAGGTCTTTGGACCAGTCTGCGTGGATCACCCGTCCTCCCGTACGATCAGCGATCATCTGCAGCATCCGAAGCCCGTCGTCTCCGGCCATCGGAGGCAGCCCGAACGGGTACTGAGGCGAATCCTGACCGACAGCGACGGGATAGATGACCGTCTCGTGCCGGATGGCTGAGTCGATGACCGACTGCGCGCTCAGCCAACTGGTATTGTTGCGGCCATCGGTCAGCACGATCGCCATCTTCGGACCGGACTCGGCGCCGCTCTGCACGATTGCTGCAAACAGGGCATCGCACAGGGAGGTGTGCGTTCCGCCAGTCTCGCGAAGTAGATGCGCGATCGTTTCGGTTGGCATTGCGTCGCGTGCCTGGGGCACGGCAATTCGCCGGATATTGCCGGCAAACGCGTACAACGCGCGACGATCGCCGTCGTGGAGCGCGGCCATCATGGCTCGAATGCCTGCTCCGGCGTTGTTCAGCTTGTGCGGTGTCATGCTTCCGCTGACGTCCAGAACCGTCGAGACCGTTACGTTCTCAGACTCAGGCAGAAGACTCACGCGCTGCGGAACGCCGTTGTCCTCGACCGTGAAGTCGCGTGCGGTGAGACCCACGACCGGTTTCCCGTTCCGCTCCACGAGCACGTCGATGCGCACCAGTTCGGCTTGCACCTTGAAGGTGAGCTGCTCTGCGCGAACACTTGCGACCGCGGCAAGCGCGAGAACACTGAGGGCGCGCATCACTGCGGCTCCAACCTGCGCAGGCTGGCAACGCGCTCGCCGACCTGCCACGCCTGCCCTTGGATATATCCACGCCACGGATCGACCGCGCGCGTATCCGTACTGAGCGCGCGCTCGACCCATTGTGTGGCGTCTGACGGCCGATTGTGTTGGTCGGCGATTCGGCCGAGCGCCAGCATGGGCGTCTGTGCGCCCGGAAAGGTGTACACGGCAGCTTCGTAGTCGCGCGCCGCTGCCTGCATGTCTCCGGATTGCTCTACAGCCGCAGCCCGGATCAGCAGAGCAAGGTATCGGATCTCTGCCGGCGGGTCGCCTGCGAGAACTCGATCCAGCAGGTCACGGGCGCGTTCCCACTCTCCTTTCAGCAGACGAACGCGAGCGAGACGGACCGCCGCTTCGTTGGCCAGTCCGGCGGTCCGCACAGCCCTCTCGAAATCTCTCTCCGCTTCCGCCAACTCGCCACGCCAGCGCTGTCTGATGTCGGACGAATAGAGAATGGACGCTAAAGACGCGTCGACCTGCGCGAGCGCGAGCCGCGTCTCGACGAATGCCCCACGCGCAAGCAGGAGGTCAGGGTCAGCAGGAAAGCGGTCCAGGCCTCTCGTCACGAGCGCCGGCGCGAGTCGCAGTTCCACGAGACCCTGCAGGCGTGACACCGCTGCTGCATACCACCGACGTATGAAGTCACGAACTGCGGGCCAGTCCGCGAAACGCTGGGGCTCCCGAGCTTCGCGGTTCGCGCTCTCCCATGACTCGTCCATGGCAATTGGCCAGGGCAATGGACCATTCTGCTCGAAGTCCACTCGAAGCGCGTACAGCTTGTCGATGGTGCGCTCGGAGCCCACTACGTGCCAGCCGACCGTGTCGACACCTACGGCCGCGCGCGACGCTTCCAGTTGCAGCGCCGCAGCGAGCAGCAGCACGTTCAGCCGGTCGGCACGCAGGTGATGTTCCAGACGTTCGTCTCGCGCCGCGCCGACGCGGTTTTCTGGCCGCCGGTGATACTTGATCTCCTCGTCAGTCCGGTCCATTGCGGCGTCGAGCGCCGCCGGGATCCAGCGAGGGGCGTTCGCAAGCACGCCGCGGACGGCGCTCTCGACGTCTCCGCCGCTATAACGAAGGAGCAACTCCCGCAGCGCTCGTTCGTCAGGCGAAGGCTGCGTGTGGGCCCCATGGTCCCAGAAAAGTCTGGCCTGACTGGCGTGCGATGGCACCGCCGGGGTGCACGTGAGGAAGCTCACGGCAAAGCACGCGGAGCAAGCACGCCTCAGACTCGACACGGCGCTCAGGCTATCGGTCGGCGATGGGTGCAGCCTGGGACTAGCTGCGATCATCGCTGCACTGCGAAACCCGCCGGCGTTGATCGACAACGTGTTGTCGCCGGCTCAAGAGGATCGAGCCAAAACAGAATGAAGGCCTCGTATTGACCGGGCGGAAGCTCCTCCAGCGCACGACTGTAGCTGATGCGTGGAATTTCGACCCGCTCGCCTGGCCGAAGCTCAATGAAGTCGGCCGCCGACAAGGGGCCAGGATCCGAAATCGCAACAGGAACTCCCACGACGCTCCTGCCCTGCACTACAAACAACTCGAAGTAGTTGTCTTGGAGGTCGGCCCGGCGTCCATCGCGGACGTCCAATATGCGGACTGTTCGATTGGTTCCATTCGAAATCGCAACGGAGAATTCCGGCTTTTTCCCGGCCCTGGTACTCAAGGCTCTTGGTGTTAGCAATACCGAAACTTCCTTGCACACTGGGTAGAGGAGGGGATCACGCTGTCCCTGTGGCGTCGAGAACAGGGCAACGACTGTCGCCGCCGGAAACAACCACAACATGACTATTTCGCCTGGCGCGACCGAGTAACCGCTGCACACCGCCAGCGGCACATTCGTCCGTGCGTATCACAGCTCGCACGGCACGCCGCTCGACGGCTGGCCTCAAGCGCACCCTGAAGTTGAGACGGACACGCTACGCCTGGACTTCAGCCGCGGAGGCGCACACCCGTCTTCCGTTTCTGCGCTGACCGCTGACGCGGCTTGGGCGCCTGCAAGCGCTGATTCGCCGGTCCGCGGCGAGCGCCGAGCCAACGCGCAAACGATTCATCGCTTTCACCAGAGGGCAGGCCCTGCAGGAGACCGGCCACGGAGATGTCTTCGTCAAGCGCGGGCCAATGGATTCCGACGCCCGGCCCAATCAGCTCCCACCGCTGCCGCTCTCGCGCTGACCCATGGGCCAGGCGGGGGTACCACGCGAGCGGTACCGACACCGTGCGACCGTCCTCAAGTTCCACCACCAATGAGCGGGTGGTCACGCGAACGTCCTTCGCCAACGCCGCCTCATTCGCCAGGCTTGAAGTAGTCATGCCATGCCTTCAGCAGTTCGCCCTCGTGCGCGCGCACGAGGGCCTCGAATTCGATTGAGCTCGGTCGCCCCCTCGCGACATTCTAGCAAGCTCGGCCCAGCCCAGTCGGCCGGTTCTTTGTGGCCAATTTGTGGACAGCCGGCGTGCACGACTATGCAGCAACCCGCGTAAACACCTTTGTTTCTGCGTTCGTTCTATTTCGGCGCCTGGCGCTGCTTACGCCGTTTCGGCCCAATCAGATACGGCCGCCCATGGCTCGTTCGCAAAGCGGAGATCGCGAGTTCGAGCCTCGCGCCCGTCTTTTCAAGCAGGTCTAACCCGTAAAGGGGTCAAGCCACTCGACTGACTCGGCCAGAAGCAAGACTGTTGCACCAATGACGGCTTCGATTTCCAGCAAGATCTTGCGTCCGTCCCGAAGGGCCTCAGTGCACGCATGCAGTTTGGCCAGTTGCGCGGCATTGAGGGCCACCTCAGACCCCGCCTCCCAAGGAAACAGCAACCCAGCGAGAAGTTCCTCAGCGTTGTCAGGGGCGGTCTCACTGCCCGAGACTCGAACTTCATGCACGATGTTCTGTTCAATCAGCTCATTGACCACCAGTCTCTCAACGCCTCGCGCCAGAAGACGGACCTCGTGCTCGGTTCGAAGGCGAAACGTGAGCTGGACCTCGCGACGGCTCCAATCCGCCCACACGCCCACAAAGTACGATTCGACGAGTTCTACCGGCAGTGGCAGTCCGGACATCAGCTGAGAGAGATATAGACTTCGAAGAGAGACGAGGCGGTCATTGTTGTCCTTGAAGCGAGGAAGGCCCACGCCCCTGCTCGCAGGCGGCGTGCGTCTACACGCGCGGTGAGACGAAACAACGTCGGGTTCGGCGAGTCGTCATGCCTCAGCTTCACCTTTTTGCAAGTGCCTCTGCGCATCCGCAACCGCGTCTCTGACGCGCTTGTCTGGATCGTTCGCAAGTGTCGAAAGAATTGTCGCCGCATCGTCTCGGTCCTGATTCGTCAGGCCGCCGACACAGGCGATTCGGGTTCGGTGAAAGAGCGTTTCGTTCGCTGCTCCTCGCACTAAATATTCGCGAGTGGCCGGGTGTTGTAGCGCCGCCAATATGGTGCCGGCCTTCCACGAAATCTCACCACCGCCAGTCGACACGAGCCATCCCCCCAGAAGATGGACGAAACTCTCCTCGGCTGGATAGAGCTCGCGGCGATCCGTCAGCAGTCTGCCGAGGGCGTACATATAGTCAGCGAGCCATGTGGACTCGTGGAGACTAGCTCTGGAGATGGCTTCGATGAGCGGACCAATGAAGGGCTCGGCTCCCAAGTCGACCAGCAAAGACGCGAAGCGTTTAGTATCCTCAACCGTCGTCGGCTCGCTGACTATCTGTGCGAGGCCGTCAACGAGCTGGGCGTCGACATCGACGACGAGGCTCTCAAGGAATCGAAGAGCGCTGTTGCGCTCCGACTGTAGGGAAAGCGCAAAGGTAAGCTGATCGATGTTCATTATTGTTCACGACGGGAGTCGATACTGCAATACGTCCCTTCGCACATGAGCCGCTTCACCGAAACCGAAGCCGAGGGCGTGTCGTTCATCGCCGCCCTGATCAGCATCCGATCAAAGTGTGGATCTCACCGATTATGCGCCCCTCATCTGGTGGCGCGTGAAGTTTCACTGTGAGTTTGTGGGCATGCCTTTCCCGACGTCACATGTGCAGACCTGGCTAGCGCGACATTGTGCGAGGGGAGCGGGGATACTCCACTGGATGGCGATCATCTGCGTGCTCAGGTCGCGACGTTCCAGGCAGCCCAGAATGGTTGAGATCTGTCCCGCGCTAGAGCGGATATGCCGGCGCGCCATTCAACCCCTGGCCGGCCGCTTCCTTTTGATCGACACGACGACCGGCTTGCTCAGCCCCCGTGCCTGCTGAAGCTGGTCGAGCTTGCTCGCGCCGACTTCGAGCATCGCCTGGTCCACGATGCTGTAGCGCCGGTAAATCGATTCGGTCTTGTGGCCGACCATGGCCATCGCTGTGGTGCGCGGGACGCCGGCACGCTCGAAATTGCGGACCGCCGTGCGCCGGAAATCGTGTGGAATGCGCTCGATGCCGACCGCTTTGCAGGCGGCGCGCCAGGCAGAGTAGCAGTTGCGTATTTCACCGCCGTCGTCCCGGCAGAAGACCCACGGAATCACGATGCGTTTTCGACGCTCAATCTGAGACACGAACCGCCGCTGTCGCTCGAGGACGTCTCTCATCCACTTGGTGAACTGGAATTCCCGGCCCGAGGTGGCATCCTTCGCTTCGCCCGGATCGAGTCGCAACCACCCGTTCGCATTCAACTCGACGTGCCGCCATTGGCGGGTGAGCAGCTCCGACTTGATCCGCCAGCCGGTGATGTAGGCGATCTCGAAGAGCGCGTGGCACTCGGCTGGCAAGTGCGTGAGGATCTCGCGGAGTTGATCCAGATCGAAGACTCCCTTCCGCACATTGTGCTCGGTCAGCAGCTTCCTGCCAGGTACAGGAACACGGCCGAATCGGCGCTGCCAGGCGCTTAATCGAAGTGAGCCTGTTTTTATTGAACCTATTGTGGTGCCGGGGCCGGGAATCGAACCCGGACGACCTTACGGTCACGGGATTTTAAGTCCCGAGCGTCTGCCAGTTCCGCCACCCCGGCGCCGTCTCAGATTCTACGCCACTCGACCGAAACGCCCTCGCATCCTCGTATCCCCCACGGCCTGCCTTCCGGTGGCTGTTCATCAAGTCTGAATCGCGCGTCATCCTGTCGCGCGTTGCGCCGTGCCGGATGCCCTGGTTCCTATCGGGCGTGTTCACAACCCACGTCGGCGTCGCCTCTTCCCGCGAACGGTCCGCTCGTCGCGCGCACGGCGCGCACGCCTCCTCCCCGCCACTTGCGTTTCAGTGCAGACGATGGCATCGTCGTCGTCAGAGGTCAGAACGGTGATTCCATGTCGAATTCGTCTCGAAAGCGGCACGTTGAAAGGAGCGGTGACATGACAACCGCAGAGTATCTTCAGACGCCCGAGAGCACTCGTCCGAGCGAGCTGGTCTTCGGACAACTGCGGGTGGCGGAGGCGCCATCGACGTCGCACCAGCGCGTCGTCACGGGAACTTCTGCTCGCGCTCGCGCAGGAAACGACCGCGCAGGGTGCCGGCGAAGTCTTGTGCGCGCCACTGGACGTCGTGCTGGACTTTGCGGCGAATCTGGTGGTCCAGCCGGATCTCGTGTTCGTGTCGAAGGACCGGGACCACATCGTGCGGGATCGCATCTACGGGCCGCCCGACCTGGCGATCGAGGTCCTGTCGCCGCAGCCTCGGATCGGGCAGCTGGACGAGCGGATTGGCTGGTTCGCGCGCTACGGCGTGCGGGAGTGCTGGCTCGCCGACCAGGTCGAGAAGCACATCGTGGTGCTCGAGCTCGGTCTCCGCCGCGGAGTGGTCGCCAGAAAGACGTTCAGCGGCAGCCAGAAGATCGTCAGCAACGTACTACCGTTCACAACGGTAAGTGCCTTGCGCGTATTCGGCTACTGAGGACGGCGGGATCGGCAACGCTCGCGCCGCGTCACTCCTGGCGCAGCGCGAGCACCGGGTCGACTCTAGCGGCGCGCGCGGCCGGTATCGCACAGGCGGCCAGCGTGGCCGCGGCCAGGCACAGGCATGCGATGGCATAGGTCCCCGGATCCGTCGTCGAGACGCGGAACACGAACCCTGCCATCACGCGGTTGAGCGCGGCAGAAGCCATCACGCCGACGATGAGGCCAAGGACCACCATCCAGCTGCCCTGCAGGAGAATCAGGCGGATGACGTCCGCGCTCGTCGCCCCGAGCGCCATGCGGACGCCGATCTCGGGCACACGCTGGGCGACGGATTCGGCGACAACCCCGTAGACGCCGACGACGGCGAGGATGAGGGCGATGAGGGAGAACAGTCCCACGAGCGCCAGGATCTGCCGGCGCCCGGCGGTGGCCTCCCCAACGCGTTCCTCGAGCGTCTGGATTCGCGTCAGCGCCTGGACGGGATCGAGCTGCCGCATGACGGCGCGGACGGCCGGCAGCACGTGGCGTGGGTCGCCGGTGGTGCGCACGAGCATGTTGTTGATCCAGAACACGCGCGTCTGCGCGCTCGGAAAATAGAGCGTGGGCTGCGGCTCCGATTCGAGCGCGGCACGCCTGACGTCGGAGACCACGCCAACGATCTGCAACACCTCTCCGTCGTTGACAATCGATCGGCCGACGGCCGGCACGTTCGGCCAGAAGCTCCTCGCGGCGGCTTCGTTGACGAGCGCCACGGCCGTGGACGAGCTCACGTCGCGTTCGTTGACGAAGCGCCCGCTGACGAGCCTGGCGCCCAGCGCCTCCAGGTAGCCGGGACCGACGGCGTCGACGGATATCGGACGCTCGCTCTCCGGGTCTTCAGGAAGCGTCACCCTCGTCCCCATCCCGCCACCCCCGAGCGGCCGCGATCCAATGCCTGCGGCGACCACGCCCGGAAGCGACCGCACACGCGAAATCAGCTCCGCTTCGAAGCGCGCCTTCCCATCGACTCCTGCGTACTTCTTGAGATCGGGTGTCAGGCCCACGGAAATCACGTTTCTAGGATCGAACCCCAGGTCGAGCGCCCCCACGGTGCGAAGCGTCCGCACGAGAAGGCCGGCGGCGACGACGAGCATCAGCGCAAGCGCGATCTGCGAGACCGTGAGCGCCTGCCGGAAGCGCCGACCGTGCCCGCCGGCATCGGCACCCGCGGCGCGAAGCGCACCTCTTAAATTCAACCGATCGAGCGAGAGCGTCCCGGCCAGGCCGCACAGAAGGCCGATGGCGATGGAAAGGACGGCCGTGAACACGAGCACGCGGAAGTCGACGCTCACCTCCGTCAGCCGTGGAATCTCCGCGGGCGCGGACCGCACGAGGAGCGGCAGCGTCCAGTACGCGAGCAGGAACCCGGTCGCGCCGCCACACCCGGCCAGCAGCACACCCTCGGTGACGCCTTGGCGAACGAGGTGACCGCGGGTCGCCCCGAGCGCGACGCGAGTGGCCAGCTCCAGCCGGCGGCCAGACGCGTGCGCCAGAAGCAGGTTGCCAACGTTCGCGCAGGCGATGAGCAGCACGCAGGCAGCCGCGCCCATCAAAAGCCAGAGCGCCATGCTCATGCCGCCGACGATGCTGTCGCGAAGTCCCACTACGCGAATGCCGCGCCCCTGATTCGCTTCAGGATAGGCAACGGCAAGCTGCCCGGCAATCACGTCGAATTCCGCCTGCGCGTCCTGCAGCGTGACGTTGGGCGCAAGGCGCCCGAACGCGTTGACGAACCGCGCGCGACGTTGGCTGGGATCGGGGACGACCGGGACCCAGACCTCTGCCGTCTCCCAACCCGGGAACGCGAAGCCGGCCTCGAACACGCCGACGATCTCGACGGAGCCGTTTCCCAGGCGCACCTTGTTCCCAATGATGTCGGGCCGTCCATGGAACCGCCGCTGCCACATCGCGTGGCTGAGAATCGCGACCGGAGGCTCGACTGGAACACTCCGTCTTCCCGGCACTCGCGATGCGAACGACGCCCTCAACGGCGCATAGTCGTCGTCCACGAACAGTCGTCCGAGCGTCAACCGCACGGGAACCAGCCGCGAGAATCCGTGAGACACCCGGGCCACCGACACTTCTTCAGGATCGCCATCGCCCAGGAGCGTCTCTGACCAGACGCCGATCGTCGTCAGCGCGTCGAGCGTCTTCGACTGAGCCTCCCAGTCCAGAAAATTGGCCGGCGAAGCCTCGGTCTTCTCGAACTCGGGCGCCGGACTCACTTGGTACAACCGGACGAGCCGATCGCTCGCGGGCAGCGGGAGGTCGCGCCACAACACGCCGTTCACCAGGCTGAAGACGGACGTATTCAGGCCGATCCCAATCGCGAGCGTGAACAGAGCGCCCGCCGCCAGGCCGGGGCGTCGCCGCAGCAGCCGCAGCGCGTATCCCGCGTCGCGGTGCAGGATCTCCAGGTGCTCGCGCGGCCCCCGGCGAACGGCATCGGCAATCGTCCGCGCCCACAAGCGAACGAGCGGCCGGCTCCCTGCTCTCCGGGCGTCCTCGCGCTGATCGCGGAAGTCGTCGGCCATCTGCTCGCCGAAGTCGCCGCGGAATTCCGCCGGAAACACACGGAGCAACGCGCGAAAGACGCGCTCGAACAATGGCGGACGGGGCATGGTCACGCTCCCGATGGTTTCGCGAAGAGGTTCTTCACCTGCGCGGTCCTGACGAGATCCCGCAGCCGTTCGGCCTCCGCGAGCGCGACGCGCCTGCCGAAGGCGGTGAGGGCGTAGGCCCGGCGGCGTTCCGTGCTGCCGAGCACCGACTCACGAATCAACCCGTCGGCGAGCAGCCGCTTGACGATGCCGTACAGCGTGCCGGTGCTGAGCTCGACGCCGCCATCCGTGCGTTCGGCGACCTCCTTGAGGACAGCGTAGCCGTGTTTCTGCCCGTCCACGAGCGACAGGAGCACGTGAAACACGGCCGGCGTGAGCGGAAGGAACTGGTTCGGGTCCCGGTCGGCAGCGCTCGCCATGGCGTGCCACGATACGTCGTCTCACGACGTATGTCAAGCGCGGCGCCGAAGCTTGTCAACGGCATGCGGCGCGGCCCGCTTCTCGCAGTTCGTGACTCGCTTCTGGCAGTTCGCGACTCGGGATGGACTTCAGGGTCGGGTACTCGAACCGTGAGCCGGTCGCTTCGTCCTGCGGACACCCGCGTACCCGGGCCACTGCGAACCGCGAGCCGCGAGAAGCGAGCCGCGAGAACGGATCTGACGCTCTCTTCACTCGATTCTGAGAACCCCACGCATCGTCATCCAATGTCCAGGGAACGAGCACACGAAGGGATACTCGCCGGGCTCGGCCGGCGCGTCGAAGGCGAACAGCGCCGACTCCCTGGCGTTGAGGAGCGGCGACGCGAAGAGGACGTTCGGTGAGTCGGGCACGAAGCCGCGCAACTGTGCGTTCGGCTCGTTCAACGACCCGAACAGCTCCTTTTCGTACGTCGCCATGCTGCCGCGCTTGAAGATGACGACGTTGTGCGGCATGTCGTCCACGTTGGTGAACGTGATCTCCACGCGCTGGCCGGCGCGCGCGGTGATGGTCGTGCGATCGAACTTCATCTGGCCGGCGACGACCGAGAGCGTAACCGCCAGCGTCGGCGGAACGCCGGCGCGGCCCGCACCGGCGGTGGATGGTGCGCCGCCCGCGGCCGGCGCGGACGCGACCGGCGGAGATGCGGCCGGCGGCATCAACAGGTCGGCGACAGGGCTGTTCGCGAGCAGGAACTGCTGCGCGATCGGCACGGCCGGCAGGATTTCGCGACGACGTGCGCCCACCCAGGTCTCCTCGACCTTCGCGCGCCACTCGCCTGCGAGGGGGACATGGAAGCCCTCGCCCGCGATGACCATCCCGGTGAGGGCGGGCCCCGAGGCTGGCGGCGGCAGCGGCGTGAAACCAGGTTGTGGCGCGGGATCGGGCACGAACCCGCCGCGGCCGTTCACGTTCGAAATGCGCACGGCGATCACGTTCCGGCCCGCGGCCAGCACACCCGCGGGAATCGTGTACTGCCGCGGCAGGTTCCTCGAGGTTGTTGTCGCGTTGATGCGGATCCCATTCACATAGGTCACGTCCGAGTCATCGACGATCCCCAGGCGAATCGCGGCGGGCTTGCCGGCGGCCAGCGCAGGCAAATCAATCTCCCGGCGGAACCAGATGGTGCCGACATGATCGCCGATGGGCGTCTCGCTCCAGACTTTCGGCGCGGGAATGGCCATCCAGGCGGCATCAACAAGCGTCGGGGCGGACCAATCCAACCCACCGGCGCGCTCGCCACGCGCGCCGCGCACGCCGAGACGCATGAGCTCGCCGAGGCCGATCTCATTCGCGTATGCCTGGAGGAAGCCGTCCTGGTGCCTGGTCGCGGCGATCCAGACCGCCTCGGGGAGCCACTCGTCCTCGACCACGTCCTTCTCCTTGCTCAGGAGGTAGATGGCACGGCCGGCCTCGGTCGACGCGGGCATCTGCGACAACGCCAGCAGCGCGTTCAGCCGGACGTTCAGGTCCCGATCCGTGAGCGCGCCGGCGGCCAGCAGTTCCGTCGCCGACTGCGCCGTCCTGGGCAGCACCGACTGCGCCGCCTTGCGCACTCCTGCCGCCGGATGGCTGAGCGCGCGCTTTGCCGCGTCGAGCGCGATCGCGCTCTTTCCATCGAGCACCCCCAGTCCGTGCATCGTCCACAGCGCGTGCACCGCGGGAGAGTTGAGCCCAATCGTGTCCACCGTTTGATCGAGGACGATGGCGATGAGTTGCGGCAGGACGTCGGTCTGGCCGCGTTCGACGAGCAGGCGCTGCGCCGTCGTCCGCCAGAACATGTTGTCGCTGCGAAGCGCCTGCACGAGCTCGAGCGGCCGGCTCGCCGTGAGCGAGATCGGCGTGTATGGCTTCGCGTTCTTCCAGACGAGGCGGTAGATCCGGCCGCGAGCGTGCTCGCGCAGTGGCGAGTCGTACGCGTTGCCGCGCCCGTTCTGGTACTGATAACCCTGCGCGATGGGTCCCACCGGCGTCGGGTTGTGCTGAATGATGAAATCGTAGAAGTCGAGGAACCACAGCGCGCCGTCTGGTCCCACTTCGGCATGCACGGGCGCGAACCACTCGTCATCGCTCGCGGCGACGTTCCAGCCGTCCTTCTCGGCGAAGCCGGAGCCCTGGCGGTCGATAACCGCGCGGTGCACGACATGTCCTGTGGGTTCGTTCACGAAGGCGACGCGGTTCCAGTACTCGTCCGGAAACGCGCGCGCGGTGTAGAAGTTGTGTCCCGCCGCCGCGGTGAACCCGCCCTGCACGTCCACCTGCCGGATCTTCTGCGTGTTCGCCTGCATGGCGTAATGGCCGTCGATCTTCTTCTTGCCGTCGGCGCTCAGGCCCTTCACGCCCTCGTAGTACGGACGCGGAATCGCGACGTACACGCTGTGCTCGCCGTTGGCGGTCGAACCGAACAGATCGAACGTCTCGTTGAAGGCCAGACCCCACGTGTTGTTCGTGAAGGCGGCCATGTGCTGCATCTCTTTGGCGTCGCGCGAGAAGCGATACAGGGCCTGATTGAAGGTCAGCGCCTTTCCGCCGACCGTGCCGTTGAATCCGGAGTACCCGACGGCGCCCCAAATCCAATTGTCCAGGCCGTATTTCAGGTTCGACGCGAGCGCATGGGTGTCGCGCGCGCTCCACCCCGTCATCAGTGAATCGCGCACGTCCGCCTTGTCGTCGCCATTGGTGTCCTTCAGCGCAACGAGCTCTCCGGCCTGCGAGATGATGATGCCGCCGTTGACGAAGACGAGGCTGCTGACGATGCTGAGCTTGTCGGCGAAGATCGTCGCCTTGTCGGCGCGGCCATCGTGGTTCGTGTCCTCCAGAATCTTGATGACGTCGCGGCCCTGGCCCCTCTGCTGCAGGTTGTTCGGATAGTCCTTCGTCTCGGCAATCCACAATCGTCCGCGCTCGTCCCACGCCATCGCCTCCGGATTCCCCGTGAGGAGGGGCTCGGCCGCGAACAGCTGCACTTCGAACCCCGGCGGAACCTGGATGTGCTTGATCGCCTCGTCAGTCGCGAGCGGCTGCTGAAGTTTCGGCGCGGCGCTCCGGCGTTCGTAGTTGGGAATCGGGACGATGCCGTCGGAATAGCGGAGTGGCTGAATCTCGAGCGCGGCCAGCTGGGCCGCGACCTGCGGTCCGACCGCCCACACGATCGCGTTCTTGATCAGCTGGTGAAAGTTCGGGTTGCTCCAGACACGCTCGTCGTGGCCGTACGCGGTGTAGAAGACGCGGCCTTTGCCCTCGGTCCGCACCCACGTCCACGGCTCGCGGCCTTCCGGGTCAGCGCGTTCCATCAGGACAGTGCGCCCGGTCGGATTGTGCTTCGTGTGGACGTAAGTCTCGTCCCAGACCTGAAACGGCTGCAGCCCTGCCATCACCGGGTGCGACGTGTTGACGAATGCCGTCGTGAACTCGCCGGCTCCGTGGCGCTGAAGTTGGGCGCCGACGAGCGCCACGTATGCGGGGGAATTCTGGAAGCAGAACGACGCCGAATGGATCGGCAGCAAGCCCTTGCCGCCGGCGACGAAGTCGAGCACCGCCTTTTCCTGATCGGGCGCGATCGCGTCGTGGTTCGCGTAAATGACCAGCGCATCGTACCGCGCAAGGTTGGCCGCGTTCAGGTCGGTCAGGCTGGTCGTGTAGGAAAAGTTGAAGCCGTATTGAGCGAGCGCCGCCTTGAGCATCGGCGCGAACCGGCCCGAGTCATGTTCCGTGCCGGTGTGTCCCAGGAACAGGATCTCGACGCGGCGCCCTTCGACGCGGCCGAGGACAGGCCCTTCGACCCCGCTCAGGACCGAGACCAGCGCACCGAGCAGCACGGCGACGAACGCACCTGCGACCCATTTCGATCGGGCAATCACGCGAACCTCCCGCAAACCCGTGGAGAATAGCACGCGGCCGTGGCACCGCTCTTCAGGAGGAACCAGCGCCAACGCCCGGATCAGCACGACGGCTCACGGCCGCGTCGGCGAGACGGGCGTGCAGTCTTTGCCCCAGACGCCGACGTCACCCACATAGCGGGCGGGCTCGGCGTTGCTCGAGTGCGACTGAGCGAAGACGCGATAGCGGCCGGCACCGAGGTCGAGGCGGGCACTCACGGCGCCCGGCGCCACCGGGCCAATGTAGGTGCGACACAGCGCGGAGGCACCCGGATACGTTCCGTCGAACAGCTTCGCGCAGTCGGCGGGCACGAGCCACAAATCGACAGTGCCGGCGACGGTTGGAAAACGGGTGTTCGCAAGGTCCACCTCACGGCCTGAGCCGTCAGGGATGGTGACATCGTGACTCGCCGATGCGCCGCAGCAGTCGAGGGTGCCCTCGATCGTCAGCCGGTCGAGATTCCTGAACGGGCAGCTGTCGCAGCCGCTCCAGGTCACGGCGGCACAGATGAGGCCAAGAGCAGCCCCGAGGCGCACGACCAGCATGGACATCTCCCAATGCGACCACGATCTGTCGAATGCAGGACGAATCGAGATCACTGAAAGGCGCTGGCGCTCGAAACTGTAGCATGCGCCAGGCCGCGCGCAAATGAGGGGGGCCGGCTGGACCTGCCTGGCCGTCAAATCTGGGGGGAAAACGGCGCAGGGAATCCGCGCAACCAGCGGATCCCCTGCCCATGCAGCCGAGACTCGTGCTATTCCAGGCGGCTCTTGGCCGCTACGAGCTTGGCCGTCGTGGCTTTGACGGCCACCTCGGTCGCCTCGCCGAGGATCGTGTCTTTGAAGTCGGAGGAGCCGAACGAAACTCCACCGAAGCCACCACCGCCGCCGCCACCGCCGCCGCCCCCGAGGAGCAGGCCGCTGCGCTTCGACGTGCCGTCGCCCTTGGCGCTCGCCATGATCTCGGCGGTTGAAATGTCGATGATCCGCGCGGTAATCGCGACGTTGGCCTTCCCCTTCGAGGTGCCGACCGAGCCGAGGCCGAACGCGCTGCCGTAGCCGCCGCCGCTGAAGCTCTTGTTGCTGTTTTCGGTCCCGAACTTGGTGATCGATCCGACCACGAGATACTGGACGCCCAGTACCTTGCCGAGCTGGGCCATCGTCTTGGCGCTCGGGTCGGCGCGGTCGCTGTTCGAGAAGTTCTGCTCGGCGAGAATCGCATCGAGACGCTTCCGTTCGATGACGCGGAAGCTGCCGTCGTTGACGAGCTCGTCAACAATCAGGTCGGAGATGCCCTCGCCGATGTCCCAGGTGCCGCTCCACCAGTGCTGAATCGTCCCGTAGTCGAACGCGAGAACGGCAATCGTCGGGCGCTTGCTCTGAGCGGCCGTCGGCGCGACGGCGGCCGTCGTCACCGCCAGGGCCGCGAGACCAAACATCAAAGCACGGACACATGCACGCACGTTGTACCTCCGATAGAAAAAGCTGGGGTGGCCGTATTCTAGCAGGATTCGGCCGTCCCCGGAGAGCGAACGCCCGAAACATCGGCGCTTCGGCACTCCGTACGGGATTTTGGGGCTGAAAGGCGCCCCCGGCGGCTGATATCACAGCCGTGAGAGCGTCGGCCAGTGCTTGTCGCGCTCCGACAACGTCGGGTTGGCAATCGGCCAGGCGATGGCCAGGTCCGGATCGTCCCAGCGAATCCCGTGCTCGTGGTCGGGCGCATACTCCTCGGTCGTCTTGTAGATCACTTCGGCGTCGGGACTGATCACGCAGAAGCCGTGCGCGAAGCCCGGCGGGATGTAGATCGACTTGCGGTTGTCCGAGGAGAGCACCACGCCCACCCACTGACCAAAGGTCGGCGAGCCCTTGCGGATGTCGACAGCCACGTCGAAGACTTCGCCGCGCACGGCCCGCACGAGCTTGCCCTGCGCCTTCGGCTCGCGCTGATAGTGCAGGCCGCGCAACGTGCCCGCGCTCGAACGCGAGTGATTCTCCTGCGCGATCGTGACCGGCAGCCCCGCCGCTTCGAACTCCGAGCGCTTGTAGGTCTCCATCAGGAAACCTCGTTCGTCACCGAACACCTTCGGAACGATGATGACGACGCCGGAGAGAGCGGTCGATTCGAACGTGCAAGGCATGCGGCGCCTCAGTGATCCTCGTCGAGCACGTGGAGCAGGTATTGACCGTAGGTGCTCCCGCGCATCGCGTGCGCGAGGCGGCCCAGATCCTCTGCCGTGATGTAGTGCATCCGGTAGGCGATCTCTTCCAGGCACCCCACCATCAGCCCCTGCCGCTCTTCGACCGCCTGGATGAAGTTCGACGCCTGCACCAGCGACTCGTGCGTGCCGGTGTCGAGCCAGGCGATTCCCCGTCCGAGCCGCTCGACGCGCAGCTGTCCCCGGTTCAGGTATTCCAGGTTGACGTCGGTGATTTCGAGCTCGCCGCGCGCGGACGGCTGGAGACATCGGGCAATCTCGATCACCTGGTTGTCGAAGAAGTACAACCCGGTGACCGCAAAAGACGACTTCGGGTGCACGGGCTTTTCCTCGAGCCCGATCGCACGCCCCTGGCCATCGAATTCGACGACGCCGTAGCGCTGAGGGTCTCGTACCTGATAGCCGAACACCGTCGCGCCGTGTTCCTGGGCCGCGGCGTTCTGCAGGGCGTCGGAAAACCCGGCGCCGTAGAAGATGTTGTCGCCAAGCGCCAGAGCGACCGGACTATTGCCGATGAACTCGCGCCCGATGATGAACGCCTGCGCGAGGCCATCGGGGCTGGGCTGGACCGCGTACTGAATCGACACGCCAAAGTCGCGTCCGTCTTCGAGCAGCCGCTCGAAGCTCGCCTGATCCTGTGGCGTCGTGATGATCAGCACGTCGCGGATACCCGCCAGCATCAGCGTCGACAGCGGGTAGTAGATCATCGGCTTGTTGTAGACCGGCAGGAGCTGTTTGCTGATGCTCCGCGTCAGGGGGTGCAGCCGGGAGCCGGACCCGCCGGCCAGAATGACGCCCTTTATCATCGCGCGCCATTGTACCTTTGGACGCCGTGTGAACGCGCGGGAGGACGATATAATCGCCGTCGATCCGCGAAGCCTGCGGAGGGAACGGGGAAAACCCTGAACTGAAAATGACCGACCCGAACCCCATCACCAAGTTCATCGACGCCGTCGAACGGGCCACCGCACGTGGCGTGGACACGACGCCTGTCGCGCTTGGCACCGCGGACGCGGACGGCAGGCCGTCGGTTCGGATTGTGCTCCTGCGGGGCGTCGACGAGCGGGGTTTCGTTTTCTACACCAACTACAACAGCAGAAAGGCACGCGAGCTCGCCGCCAACCCCAACGCGTCGCTGTGCTTTGACTGGCCTGCGCTCGAGGAGCAGATCCGCGTCGAGGGACCCGTGGAGCGCGTCGCGGCAGACGAGTCTGATGCCTACTTCGCTGGCCGCCCGCGCGAGAGCCAACTCGGCGCGTGGGCATCGGCACAGAGCGAGATCCTCCCATCGCGGGAGAAATTCCTGCAGGAGTACGCGGCGACCGAAGCGCGATGGGCCGGTCAGCCCGTGGCGCGCCCGCCGTTCTGGGGCGGGTTTCGAATCGCGCCGTCCCGAATCGAATTCTGGTACGGACGAGCCGCCAGGCTGCACGACAGGATTCTCTATGTGCGTGAGGGGACGAACTGGACGGTTCATAGACTCTATCCCTGACCCGGAAGGGGTTCAGGAGGTTCAAGAGAGTTCAGGAGGTTCAAAAGGGTTCAGGAGGTTCAAAAGGTTCAAGGTTCGCTGTCCCGCCCCGCTACCGCCGCGTGAACCAGTAAAACACCGGAATGCCAGCCGCTAGTAGAAGGGCTCCCCGCCAGGCACTCCCGGGGTCGGCCAGGACGACGCTCAGCACGACAGCGGCCGCAACCGACACGAATGCCATCTGGACGACCGGATAGCCCGGCGCGCGGAACGTGCCGGGCGGACGCTGCGACAGCGGGTGCGTCCTTCGAAACACTACGACCGTCGCCACGGTCAGCCCGAAAAAGATCCAGTCGGCGAACACCACGTAAACGAGCAGCTGCTCGTACCGTCCGGTCAGCGCGAGAACGCACGACCACGTCGACTGGATGACGATCGCAATCCACGGCGTCTGATACCGCGGGTGCAACCGGGACAGCGCCGGGAGAAACACACGGTCCGCCGCCATCGCGTAGTACACGCGCGTCGGCGCCAGGATGGCCAGGTCGAGAAATCCGAACGTCGAAATCGCGATCGCCGCGGTCACGAAGCGATCGCCGAGGGCTCCAAACATGAAGGCCGCCGCCTTTGACGCCGGCGTCGTCGTCGCCGCCAGCCCCTCGAGACCGAGGGCGCGCAGGTAGACGACATTGACAGTTACGTAGATCAGCACGACGGTCACCGTCCCCGCCAGGAGGCTCAGCGGAAGATTGCGGCGCGGATTGTCGATCTCTTCGGCGATGTAGTTCGCGTTCTGCCATCCGCCGTAGGCGAAGAGGACCGGCACGAGCGCCGCGCCGAACGCGACGAGCGTGGACGCGGACGGCGAGCTTGCGCGAGCCTCCGACCACCAGCCGGCCGACGAGGGCGCGAGCGCGCCGGCGACAATGAGGACGGCCAGCGCGCCGACCTTGAGGACGACGAGCACGTTGAGGACGCGGCTGCCGGGCTTGACGCCGAAGTAGTTCACCACGGACAGGCAGGCGATGGCCGCGATGGCGAGCGGCACCGCCGCAGCGTCCGGCCGGCCCGCGAGCCGCAGCGCGTAGGTGGCGAACGTGATCGCCACGGCGGCAATCGCGCCGCTCTCGATGAGCAGCAGAAGCGCCCAGCCGTACATGAATCCGACGAGCGGATGCCAGCCGTCTCTCAAGTAGACGTACTGACCGCCGGCCTTGGGGAAGAGGGCGCCGAGCTCGGCGTACGCGAACGCCCCGGCGAGCGCGATCAAGCCGCCCGCGACCCACGCGCCGAGCACCAGCGCGCTCGTGTCGAGGTGTTGGGCGACAATATAGGGATTGATGAAGATGCCGGAGCCGATGATGCCGCCGATGACCACCATCGTCGCGTCGAATGGCCCCAGCGCGCGGCGGAAACCCACGCGGGAGAGTCTATGCGATTTCACGCGCCCTACATGGAGTGGGCGAAGCGGCGGCCGGCGGCAGCGTTCGACCTGGCCGGCAGCAACGTGTTGAGCTGTTCGATCGATGATCTCGAGGGCGCGCGTGACGCGCTCGCGTTGTCGGGCAGCAACGACAACGGCTACGAGCCGCTCGTCGAGGCCATCGCGCGCCGCTACAGCGTGCGGGCCGAACAGGTGGCGACAGCGAACGGGGCGGGGGGCGCGAACTTCCAGGCCTGCGCGGCGGTGCTCGAGACGGGAGACGACGTGCTGATGGAGCGCCCGGGATACGATCCGCTGCTCGGCGGGGCGCGGCTGCTCGGCGCCACCGTCGTCCGGTTCGAGCGGCACTTCGAAGACGACTTCGGGCTCGATCCCGACGAGATCGCTCGCGCGCTGACGCCGCGCACCCGCCTCATCATCATCACGTCGCCGCACAATCCGACTGGCGCCCTTGCCGATCGCGGCGCGCTCGAAGCGATCGGGCGGCTGGCACAGAAGGCCGGCGCCCATGTGCTCGTCGACGAGGTCTACCTCGACGCGGCCGACCCGGTGCAGCAGCCGGCGGCACTCCTCGGTGAGCCGTTCATTTCCACGAGCAGCCTGACGAAGTCCTACGGCCTGTCGAGCCTCCGGTGCGGATGGTCGCTCTCGTCTCCAGCCGTCGCCGAGCGCATCCGCCGCGCGCGGGACGTGATCGATGGATCGGGGTCGATCGCCGCCGAACGGCTCGCCACGCTCGCCTTTGCGCAGCTGGATCGGCTGGAGGCGCGGACATCCGCGCTCCTCGATGTCAACCGTCCGCTGGTTCACGAGTTCCTGCGCGGCCGTCCCGAGGTCGAAGTGGTCCTGCCCCGCAACAGCACGGTCGTCTTCCCCCGCATTCGCGGTGTGCGCGACACCAGCGCGTTTGCCGAACGCCTGCTCGCCGACCGCGGCACGGCAATCGTGCCCGGCCGCTTCTTCGAGGCGCCGGCGCACTTCCGGCTGGGATTCGGGGGACCGAGCGAGGTCGTGCGTGGGGGTTTGGCGCAGCTCGGGGCGGCGCTGGATGAGCTCGCGTCGTGGAGCCCAGGCCTTCTTACTGGAGAGCCTCGAGTTCGTGAGTGAGATGAGCGGATGCTCCAGCCGAGCGACACGTCTCTCCGTCGCCTCCAGCTCCTCTATCTCCTCCGGTCACCCAGAAAGCGCGGACGCCTGCTGCCTCAGAATCTGACGCCGGCCAGTGACCGCGATCACCCGGTGCGTGGTCTTGTTCGATTCGTCCTCGTTTACGCCGAGGCGGCTCAGACCCCACGTGTAGCGGCCGTCGATCGAGAACCGGCTGGCTTCCCAACCCGCGCCGAACACGACGCCGTAATCGAAGCTCTCGACATCCTCACCGATGTCGTCGTTCGTTTTCTCGCCGTCGGCTTCCGCGGTCACCTTCGCGCTCAGTTTGAACCCAAGGGAGGGCCCCGCGAAGAACACCAGGCCCCTGCCCGAGGGCCGCAGCTTGTAGCGCACGAGGATGGGCATGACAAAAGAGTCAATCTTGATGGTCGCGTCGACGGTGGTGTCGCTCAGCTTCGCGCCCTGCTGGCTGAACAGCCCCTCGGGCTGCAGATCGAAGTGCGCACCGAGCGGCCATGTGAAGAACCCACCCGCGACGAGGCCTATCCTGTACCTGAAGTCGGTGCCTGGATCATCTGGACGCTGAGCGTCGCCAGATTCACGCCGCCCTTCACTCCCCAACTGGTCTGCTGTGCGTTCGCTTGCGATCCACACAGCAGGACGAGCACGAACACCCCGGACAGAACGCGCATGCCTCACCTCGCGATGGCCAACCGGCGGAGGGTCACGAAGACGCCCCCCAGAGTATGTCAATGCTAGGATTTGCGCATGCTGTTGCAACTACTCACGCTGTCCTCCGCCTTGCTTGTTTCGAGCACGCTCTCCGGCCACCAGACGCCGGCCGTTCCTGGCGCCCTGAAGTTCACCGCGCCACAAGGATGGGAGGCACGCACCGCCTCGTCCGCGATGCGCGTCGCCGAGTTCGTCCTGCCCGGACGCGACGCCGCGGCCGGGAGCGCAGAGCTCGTGATCTACTACTTTGGCGGGTCAGGCGGCAGCGTCGACGCCAACATCCAGCGCTGGCTCGGCCAGATGCAGCAGCCCGACGGCCGAGCCACGAGCGACGTGGCCGCCCGGGACACACGAACGATCAACGGCTTGAAGGTCTCGCTGCTCGACGTGTCGGGAACCTACGTGGCCGAAGTACGTCCGGGAGCGACCGAGAAGCACAACAGTCCAGGTTTCCGCATGCGGGCGGCCGTCGTCGAAACACCGCGCGGCCCCTACTACGTCAAGCTCGTCGGACCCGCGACGACCGTCGCGGCGTGGAACGCGAGCTTCGGGGAGTTCCTGGCGAGCCTGAAATTCGCACAGTGAAATGATCCAGAAGGTTCATTGGGTTCAGAAGGTTCATTGGGTTCTAAGGCATCGCAATCGTCGTCAGGAACTTCGGCGCCTGGCGGTGCTTGGTGGCCTGCTCAAACGCGTACGCGAGCGTGATGAGCGTCTTTTCGCTCCAGGGGCGGCCGATGAAGGACAGCCCCACGGGCAGGCCGTGCACGAAACCCGCGGGCACGGTAATGCTCGGGTACCCCGCGACGGCGGCCGGCGTCGAGCTCGCGCCGAGGAAGTGATCGCCGTTGAGGAGATCGGTCGGCCAGGCAGGGCTTCCCGTCGGCGCGACGATCGCGTCGAGCCGGAGACGCGTCATCACGGCATCGATCCCGAGCACGCGCGAGCGCGCCTCGGGATTGGTTTCGATGACCGAGCGCAGCGTCGGGCCGGTGCGATCGATTTCGTCGATCCGGTCGAGATAGAGATCGACGAGCTGCCTCGAGCTGTAGCGGCCCGCCTGCATCCCCGTCTGAAGCTGCTCGACGGTCACCTCGTCGAGCGCGAACGCTGGACGTGGAGTCTGCCCGATCGTATCCACGGACGACACGGATACCACACCGCCGGCGGACACCGCACACACCACGGACAAAACCGACAACACGGATGGTCGTCGTCGGGTAGCTCGGCGTACGGCGGCGCACGATGCACCGGACCTGCTGCGCATGAGGCAGAGCCTAGCACGGGTCGCCGACTGGGAGATTGAAGCGGCGGACGGCTACGCGGAGAGGCGGTCCACGATTTCCCGCCACGTGCGGGCGGCGGGAGTGGAGTCGGAGGCGAGCGCGGCGCCGCAGAGGATCGCGCCAGGAACACTGGCGATCGACCAGACGGGCTCGACCATCAGATGGAGATTGATGCCCGACACTTCGACGTCGAACATCGCGGGCACCGAGTCGGTCGCGGGGATCTCGAGGCACAGCCCACCGTAGCTGACGTCGACGACCGCCGCAGCCTTGCCCCCGACCGTCACCCGGAAGCCGCCGATGACGCGCTTGCGCGGCCAGCGCCGCTCGCGCCGCACGTTCGACACGCTTTCGCGCACCGCCTCGAGCAGCTCGGCCGACTTGATGGGTTTCTTGATGAACCGGGCACTGTAGCGGCTGGCCTCGAGCTCCATCAGCGGCTCGTCATATCCCGTCATGATGATGACGGCGGTGTCGGGCCAGTCCTGGCGGACCTTCTTGACCAGGTGCAGCCCGTTGTAGCTGCGCAGCCGCACGTCGGTCATGAACAGGTCGTAGCTGCTCTCCGACAGCAGGCGCTTGGCGTATTCGTACGCGGACGCAGGCGTAACCTCATACCCGCTTTCCGACAGCAGTTCGACGATGCCCGCCAGGGCGTTTTCGTCGTCCTCGAGCACGAGGACGCGGTACGGTAACTTCATTGTCCCGTCGACACACATAGACTTCAAGCGTGTCCGTGAACGCGCAAAGGTGATGCCGGCGCGCATCCGACAAAACCTCAGCAAAACACGCCACCTCGACAGAAGCCACGTGCAATTCTGTAACGGATTTCTCTCTTTTGGTCAACGGTCAGTGCACGACGGTCTTCGGCTCGCGGGCCAGGTTGAGCACGCGGGTGATCAATCCGTCCAGACGGGGCTGCGCGATATCGAACGGGCCCGCCACGGCGGCGCCGCTCGGTATCTCCATGGCGATGACCACGCCGCCCTGCGTCGGCTCCACGATCCAGCTGAATCCCCGCAACCGGACCTGCCGGGGCTCGTCTCCCGGGTTCTTCACGCGGTCGATCGCGACCAGCATCGACTTGAGCACACCCTCGACGTCGACCTCGGTCCACTCGTTCGGCGGATTGCCTTGGTGGTGGACCTCCTCGGTGACGGCGTAGTCACGCTCGCGCAACACGATTTCGACGGTGTAGAGGATCGATTTCTCCAAGAGCCACCAGTATAGCCGCTGTCGTCACAACTGTGCGGCGAGCGCGTCGGTGTCCGTTACGGGCTCGCGACAGGTGAATGCGCGGCAGACGTACGCGGTGGCCCGCGCCTCTCGCATCTGCATCGGACCGACAAACGGCATCACGTCCGAGAGCGCGGTCTGCGCCGAACCGGGGCTCACCGGGACGACGGCCGCAAACGGCCGATACCGGCGGCCGACCTCCCGCTGCAGCGCGAGCGTATCGTCCCGGCCGGCGGGCCCGACGATGACGACCTGTGTGTGGTCGGCATGCCAGGCCGAGAGCCCCGCGAGCATCATCGGAACGACTCGCGCAGCCGCGCCGATCCGCGGGCCGAATCGCGCCAGGGTGCGCTCGGCCTTGGTGATCCACGCTCCTCCGCCGACGAGCGACTCGAGCAGGAGCAGATTCAGCACCGAAACGGAACCGGCGGCGGGCTCGGCGCCGTCGTAGTCCTCCTTGAGGCGCAGCAGGACGCTGGGATCATTGCCAGTCGTGCTGAACCACCCGGCGTCGGCCTCATCCCAGAACAGGCGATCCTGCGCGGCCTGGAGCGTCGTCGCCCACTCGAGCCACGCCGGATCCCCGTCGGCCTGAAAGAGCTCCAGCAGGCCGAATATCAAGTAGGCGTAGTCCTCGGCGTACGCGTCGATGGCTGCGTCCCCGTCGCGGTAGCGGCGGAGCAGGCGCTGCTCGGTCGCACTCCACAGCGTCTGGCGGATGAACCCGGCTGCGCGACGACCGGCGTCCAGGTACCGCGGCGCGGTGGTGCTCCCCGCGAGCACGCGTGCGGCGCGCGCGAACGCGGCGATCATGAGACCGTTCCAGGCGGTCAGGACCTTGTCGTCGAGGTGCGGCCGCGGCCGGTGCTCGCGTACGGCAAACAGCTTCGTGCGCGCGCGGCCGAGCGCCTCGATCGTGGCTTCCGGCGTCTGGCCCGTTCGGGCCGCGACATCGTCGATCGGCTGCGCAATATACAGGAGGTTCCGTCCGGCGAATTCGCCCTGCGGATCCTGCGGCGCGTTCCCGTCCGGCTCGATGCCGAATCGCCGCCGCACGATCGCCGCGTCGTCGCCCGTCACGGCCTCGATCTCTCGGTCCGTCCAGATATAGAACGCGCCTTCGGCCTTGTGTGCCGAAGGATCGCCGGCGCCGTCGGGCGGCAGACTGTCGGCGTCTTCGGCCGAGTAGAAGGCGCCGTCGGGACCAGTCAGGTCACGCATCACGTAGGCCAACGTGTCTTCCGCAACCGTCGCGTAGAAGTCGTCTCCGGTCGCCTGCGCCGCCTCGAGGTACGCGAGCGTGAGCTGCGCCTGGTCGTACAGCATCTTCTCGAAGTGCGGGACCCGCCACTCGGCGTCGACCGAGTAGCGATGAAAGCCGCCGCCGATGTGGTCGCGCATGCCGCCCATCGCCATGGCTCGCAGCGTGTCGGTCACCATCCGCAGCGGTGCCTGGCCCAGATCGCCGGCCGCCGTGCGGCGGGCGTACTCCCGCAGCAGGAACACGAGCTCGGCTGGACGCGGAAACTTCGGCGCGTCGCCGAAGCCGCCGTGGCGCTGGTCGAATGCCTTCTCGTAGCTGTCGACGGCCACGTCGAGCGCGTCCCGGCCCGCCACGGTCGTCTCACCCCGTCCGTGAGCGCCGACGCCCGTCACCATCTTCAGGCGCTCGAGCAGCTCTGCCGCGGCCTGTTCCACCCGCGGCCGATCGTTCTTCCACACTCCCGCGAGCTGGCCGAGCACATCCGAGAAGCCGGGACGTCCCCAGCGCGAGGACGGCGGAAAATAGGTCCCGCCGAAGAACGGCTTCAGCTCGGGCGTCAGAAAGACCGTCATCGGCCAGCCGCCGGATCCGGTCGTGGACTGCACGAACGACATGTAGACGCGGTCGACATCCGGCCGTTCTTCACGATCCACCTTGATCGACACGAAGCCGGCGTTGAGGAGCGCTCGCGATCTCGAGGTTCTCGAACGACTCGTGCTCCATGACGTGGCACCAATGACACGTCGAGTAGCCGATGGAGAGAAAGATCGGCTTGTCTTCGCGGCGCGCGCGGTCGAAGGCGTCGCGGCCCCACGGATACCAGTCGACCGGGTTTGCGGCGTGCTGAAGGAGATACGGGCTGCGTTCCTGCGCGAGACGATTCATAGGTGATCTCATCGTACGTGGAGTCGCGCACGAAGCGGAGAAGCAAAAACGGCGAACCGGGCGGGATACAATCCGTCGCGTGGAACTCGCAGTGGAAACGCGCGGGCTCACGCGCGACTTCGGCTCGCTGCGCGCGGTGGACGGCATCGACCTCGCCGTGCCGGCGGGCAGCTTCTTCGGGTTTCTGGGGCCGAACGGCGCCGGCAAATCGACGACGATCAAATGCCTGACGGGGTTGTTGCGACCGAGCGCCGGCTCGATGCGCATCCTCGGCATGGACCCGCTGGCGGATCCGGTAGCTGTCAAGCGCCGCATCGGCGTCGTGCCGGAGGATCTGGCGCTCTTCGAGCGCCTGACGGCCCCCGAGACCCTGACCTTCGTCGCCGAGGTCCACGGACTCGAGACCAAGATTGCCCGGGACCGCGCCGCCGATCTGCTCGAACTGATGGATCTGAAGTCTGCGGGCACGGCGCTCGTCGCGGACTTTTCGCACGGCATGCGGAAGAAGCTGTCGCTCGCGGCGGCGCTGCTGCCGGCGCCGAAGCTGCTGTTCCTCGACGAGCCGTTCGAGGGAATCGACGCGATGGCCTCGCGGCAGATCAAGGATCTCCTGCACTCGTTCGTGACGCGCGGCGGGACCATCTTCCTGACATCCCACATCCTGGAGATCGTCGAGCGGCTGTCGACGCACATCGGCGTGATCGCCAAGGGGCGACTCGTCGCACAGGGGCCGATCGCTGAGCTCCGGACGCGGTGCGCGGCGACTCACCAGAAGTCTGGAGGAGCTGTTCATCAGTCTGGTCGGCGGTGACCGGCGCGCGCCGGTCGCGCTCGACTGGATCTAATCATGTTCAGAACCCTGCGGGCGTTCGCCTGGATGCGCTGGCGCGTGCTGGCGAACTCGCTCGAGCGCATGGGCGGACGCGACAGACTCGAGCGTCTCTCGATCGCCGTCGAACAGATCCTGCCGCTCATCGCGTACGCGCTGCTCGTCCCCTCGGCGATCGGCCTCGCCGGGCTCGGCGGCTACGCCGGCTACTGGCTCGCCGGTGGCTCGCCCGTGATGACGTTCGAAGCGCTGCGCATCCTGCTGCTCGCCGCCTGCGGCTTCGCCAGTCGTCGGTCCGCTGCTGATGCCGTCGATGGAACCCACCGCCATCGTGCGGCTGCTCCTGCTGCCGATTCCCCGCGGGACACTCTACGCGGCGCAAGCCGCCGGGGGGCTCGGCGAACCGTGGGTCCTCATCGCGCTGCCCGTCGCACTTTCGATACCTGTCGGGCTCGCCGCCGCAGGCGCATGGATGGGGGCCGCCGATTTCCCTTGTCGCCGGCGTTCTGCTGATCCTCTGCCTGATCGGCCTCTCCGCACTCTCGACCCTGCTGCTCCACCTCGTCGTGCGGGACCGCCGCCGTGGCGAGCTGCTGGCGCTGCTGTTCATCGTGGTGCTCCCGGCCCTCAGCCTGATGCCCGCGCTGCTGATGACTGGACGCGACAGGCCGGCGGGCACGGAGCAGCACAGAACCACCACGCCGATGCCCGCGTGGATCACGCGGACGAGCGAGGTGGCGTACGCGGTCGTCCCGTCTGAGCTTTTCGCGCGCGCGACACGATCCGCGGCGCGCCACGACCCGGGCGGTCGACTCTTTCCCTTGTTCGTGCTCCTGACGTCAGGCACGGTGCTGCACGCACTCGCCATGTTGACGTTCGTGCGGCTGCTGGACTCTCCCTCGGCCGGAACGCGGCGGGCACCGTCCAGCCTGGCTCCACCCGGCAGGATCCGGCTGCCCTTTTTGTCGAGGCCGAGCGCCGCCGTCGCTCAGGCGCAGCTGCGCCTCGCGCTGCGGACTCCTCGAGGACGATCGATGCTGTTGGCGCCGCTCGTCGGCTGCGGGCTGGTCGGGATCCTCGCGTTCCGCCGAGGCGAGATGGCGCTCGGGTTCATCGACCTCGCCAATGGCTTGAGCCTCGCTACGCTCGGTGGCGTTGCCAGCCTGCTCTCCCTCCTGCCGTTTGCGATGAATCAATTCGCGATTGACCGTTCGGGGCTCACGCTGGCGTTGCTCTCGCCGCTCGCGACGCGCGAGCTGCTGGCCGGCAAGGCGGTGGGCCTCGGACTCATCGCCGGGGCCCCTGCGCTTCTGGTCATGCTCGTGGCCTTCGTCCTCTTCCCCGGCGGCGCGCCCGTCGCTCTGGTTGAGTCTTCCGCCGGCGCTCGTCGCGGCGTACCTGCTCGCTGCGCCCGGCGCCGCAACACTCTCGGCCGTCTTTCCCAGAACCGTCGATCTCAACAGCGCCGGATCAGGAAGCAACGCGCACGGCCTCGCGAATCTGCTGGGAATGCTCGTGTTCGTCGCTGCAAGCCTGCCGAGCATCCTCATCGTCCTCGTGACGACACAGCTCGTTCACATGCCGGCGCTGACGCCGATCGTGATGCTCGCCTGGTGCGGAATCGCGCTCGTGTTGAGCCGGCTATTGTTCGGCGCGGTCGCCGTGCTGTTCGATAAGCGACGGGAAAACTTGGGGATCGTTGCTGTCTGACGTCGGTGTCAAAGGGTTCGAGGCCAGGTTCAAAGGGTTCGATTAGGTTCAGGGGTTCATTGGGTTCAGGCTGAACCTTTGAACCTCCTGAACCCCATGACCCTTTGAACCTCTTTTGAACCTACAGCGATAAGCCGTCTATCGGCCCACCACCACATGCCGAGGGCGGACATCAGCAGGCCGGCGGCGGCGATGTAGGTGAGGAGCACCGGGGCGGCGGCCTCGAGCGCCTGTCCGCCGACGGCCGCGAGCATGCCCCAGAGCGAGCGCGGCCCGCCGAGCACCGCGTCGACGTTGGTCAGCGCCGCGACGCTTCCGATCACGAGGAGCACGGCGCACAGCAATCGCGACGTTGAACACGCGATCGACACGCTCCTCCGAACGCCAGCGCTCGTGGCGGATCCGCCCGAGGACGGTCTGGGTGAAGCGCGGCGGCGCCTGGGGCTTCGGCCGGGCCTGCAGCGCCAGCTCGAGGCGCCGCGCGGAGGCGAGCGTGGACGCGCAGCGCGG
The DNA here is from genome assembly GCA_963771395.1 of uncultured Acidobacteriota bacterium. Classification (GTDB taxonomy): domain Bacteria; phylum Acidobacteriota; class Vicinamibacteria; order Vicinamibacterales; family 2-12-FULL-66-21; genus DATBJJ01. The sequence goes on from CAVYTY010000028.1 coordinate 271,280, forward strand.
GCACGTCTCGAAATGCGCCCGGACCTGGGCGTCGACCTCGAGGTCTCCGGCGGCGATCGCCTCGACGAGATGCAACGTGTCGCTGCAAGTCACGTGTCGAGCAACTCCCTCAGGCGTTTCTTCGCCCGGTACAGGTGCGTCTTGACCGTCCCGAGCGGGATGTTCATCGATTCGGCCAGCGCTTCGGTACTGCACGCCCTCCAGATAGTGGGCCGCGATGAGCAGGCGCTGCGGCTCGGGAAGCTGAGCGATCGCCTTCTCCAGACGGTCGCGCAGCTCCAAATCGCCGAACGCTCCATCGACGGCGCCAGGATCGTGTCGGCGCCCGCTGCTGTCCTCCTGGTCGAGCGACTGGTCCGGCGCGCGCCGGGACCGTGCCGCCGCGCAGACGTTCTGCACGATGCGATAAATCCAGGTCGACAAACGCGCCTCGCCCCGAAAGTACGGCAGGCCGCGGTAGACCTTCAGAAACACGTCCTGCGCCACATCGTCGACGCGCGAGCGGTCGGAGACCATCCGGTAGACCAGGCCGTAGACGAGGTTCTTGTGCTCATCCACGAGCTCGCCAAACGCCGTGTCATCGCCTGCCCGGCACCGTTCGATGAGCGCACGTTCGTCGTGTTCCTCCGACACTCACCCGCACCTTTCAGCTCCACTCTGGCTCTCGGGCAACACCCTGGCACCTGCTTTAGAACCCCCCAGCCCCGCTTTTGTTTCAAATCGCCCTGAAACAATCCCTATCATCGCCCAGTCTAAACCACGTATGAAGCAGGCCGGAGGTTAACGTGGACAGTGAAGAAGTTCTGATATCATGATGTGTTCGCTCGGGATTCTGGCGGGCGTTGCCGTGATCTGGATGGCGATGCAGAGCCGGCGGCAAATCCGTGAGATGGAGCATCGCGAGCGGTTGGCAATGATCGAGCGCGGCCTGGTGCCGGCGCCGGAGGTCGATCCGGGAGCCTTCGAGCGGAAGTTTGGCGCGCGTGCGTGTGCTGAGATCGCCCGGGGCCGTCAGGGCCCGCAGCTCCGGAGTGGTCATGATCACGCTGGGGCTCGCGTTCATGTCGATACTGTCGTTCACCGCACGGCGAACCCGGCGTCGGCATCGGCATCGGCGGCGCATTCGTCCTGGTCGGCGCCGGCTTCTTGCTCAACGCGGTCCTGATTGGCCGGTCCGAGACTTACAGTCCGTTCGTCGCGTCCCGAAGCCGAGCCGCCGCGCCGCAGGCCAACCGAGCCGCCTCAGTAACAGTGAGGTCGGATATAGCTGAAGTGGAGAAGCGATGAGGCTTCATCTCTCCGCTTCAAGCTTCCAGCGTCAGACCTCAAACCTTCCATTACACAGTGTGTTGTCGGATTGCACACGTCTTGAGCCGCAGAGAAGCTGGATTTTCAGGTATTCCGGGCGTCTCTGCTGGCATGCGGGTTGCTCTTTCCAGGGCTGTCGGGACGGTCAAACGTTCCGGCCGCGCCGCCCCAGCATTCCTGCAGGGGCAACCGACTGCCTGTCTCCCCACCACACGGCGCAGGGAGGGTCTATAAGACCTCCCTGCCCTGCCTTCTTACCTTTTCTAGACGCTGCCCAAGGCCCCGAAACGGATCAAGGTGTCCAGCCACCGAATCGACCTGTATGGAAACCTGACAGGCAGCGTTCAGAAACGCGAACGCGTCGGCGTCCGCCCCACCGCGAGCTCAGACGCGAGTATGTGACGAAACCGCTCACTCGACTCCGGCTGCCGACTCGGACTGAGGACTGAGACTGCCGACTGTTCACTCTCTCGGCGAAGCCGCCGCAGGTAGTGAATCGGCTCGGTGCCGCCGGAGGCGCGCGTACGCAGCGGTCATCTCGACTCCGTAGAGGAGGATGACGGCCGACACGTAGACCCACACCAGAAACACGACGACCGCGGCGATGGATCCGTGCACGCTGAACCGCGAGAGATCGCGTACGTAGTTGGAGAAGAGCGCCAGCGCCCCGCGCCAGAGCAATCCCGTCATCACGGCGCCGACCCAGACGTCGCGAAACCGCACCTTCGCGTTGGGGACGAAGTAGAACACGAGCCCGACGACGAGGATGAACAGGACCGTGGCGCCGCTGCGCCGGCAACGACCCTGCAGCACCATGAGGCGCGGCGTTGCCGCGACGACGCCCGCGAACCATCGCGTCTCGACGACGTTGATGGCGCTGACGGCGAGCAGGCCCAGCATGAGGAGCAGACCCGCGACCACGAGCATCACGAACGAGATGAGCTTGTGCTTGAAGTAGCTCGGCTGCTTCTCGACGCCCCACGCGTGGTTGACGGCCGAGGTCACCGCGCCAAAGACGCCCATCGCGGCCCAGACCATGAGCGCGCTCCCGGCGACGCTCAGGCGCACCGTGGTGTGTTGAAGCTGCGTCGAGCTGCACGGTGACGAAATCGAACTGCCGCGGGAAGTAGCGGAACACGAACCGCAGCAGCGCATCGCGGTCCGCGTCGCTGCTGGTGACAAGGGCGACGATCGAGAAGGCGATCAGAAAGAACGGGAAAAACGACAGGAGGGAGTAGTAGGCGATGGACGAGGCGAAGGTCAGGTCGTCGTTGTTGTAGAAGCGGGTGAACCCTCGCCAGATCGCGAGCGCCGTCAGCCGGATTTCGACGCGCGACCCGCGCCAGCGCCCGCCGCACGTCGCGGCATGCCTGGCGTGCGCCTCCGCATTCACACGGCCATCATATCGCGCGGCGCCCGCCCTCGAGCCAGGCGCGCTGCACACTCCCGCGTCACCAGCGCCGGGAAGCGCGCCCGTCAGGGCGGTCATCGCGAGCCCCATCGCGAATCGCCGCAGCGGCGGGGTGCGGACGATGTAGTACGCCGCGCCAAGCGCCGCCGCACCGAGCGCCACGTCCGCGATTCTCTGCGCCGTCTTCTGAGTCATAGCCACCGACCACACGGACCACACGGTTGACCGAATCGTCCCGAGGGACAGGCGTACCGCACCTGTCCCCGGGCCGTCTCAGCTGCGATCCGACGGCGCCGACGTGGGATAGCCCGTCGAAAAACGGTGCCGGTACCGTCGCGGCTGTCTCAGCGGCCGGAGCCTTCGCGCGATCGTAGGCCTCGCGCCCACGGTCCACGATCTGGCTGACCTTTTCCGAGACCTGGCCGATCTTCTCGGACGCCTGCTGCGAGACCTGGCTGAGTTTCTCCGACGCCTGCTGAATGGTGTCGTTCGCGGTCGAGCGCAGCCGGTTCGCCTGTTCGGACAACTGCTTCCGCACTTCGGAGCCCGCCTTGGGCGCGAACAGCATCCCGAGGCCGGCGCCGAGCACCGTACCCGGCCAGCATCCCCATCAGAAACGCCCCTCCGCCATTTTCACGTTCGACGCGATCGTATTCGTATGCCATGAACCCTCCTCGGTGACTCGTCTTTTGTTTCCTGTCCAAGCACTATGCCGGAACCTTCGCTACGCCCGGCCCCCGGCCGCGGTGTGTGGCTTGCGGCACCGGCTCGGTCGTCAGCAGCGACGCGATGATCGCGCGGATGCCGCGGACCACGCCCGTCGCCTTCGACACTTTCTCGCGAAGGTTGTCCTTGATGCGGTCGGCCGTCTCATCGACCTGTTCGATCGCGCCGTTGATGGCGTGATCGACCCGTTCGGTCTGGTGGCTGACGCGGCTGGCGATCGCCTGCACGTCGGTCAGAATGCCATCGACCTGCCGCCGCAGCGGAGCCACATGACGGGATTCGAGATCCGCGACGGTTGTGCTGACCTGCCTGTAGAGCCGGTAAGCCGGCGACAGCCAGGCCGATCAGCATCAGCGTCTGGACGGCGCTCGCCACCGCCATGACGCCGAGCAACCAGTTCGTCGTCTCGAGATCAGGTTCACCATGATCTCACCTGCTCACGCGGACCAGCGGCCGCCTTGCGCGCTCGCCCCGCTGGTAATGTCGTTCAGCGAACGCCATCCTTCGTTGGCCGCGGTCCGCGCCTTCTCGACCGTGCCACGGACGCGCGTCATCTCCCCAATGAGGTCGTCAAGCCTGGGCTCGATCTGCTCGCGGAGATTCCGTCCGCTCTCGGTGAGGTAAAGCCATCCACACACGCCACCAACGACTGCCCCAAGGCAGGTCGCCATCAACACACGTGAGCGCTCGTCCACATCCCCTCCTGCCACAGTTCTCCATCAGCCTACGGGAGCTTCCGCCTGAAGGCGGAAGCTACGGTGCTCTAGCGAGTTCCACCATCAAACGTCGTGCCAGAACGAGAATGGTCGAGCTCGCGCCGCCTACGGCTGCTGCGCGGCTCGCCTGGCGTTCTTCCCACCGTCCTGGATATCGTGCTTCTTCATCTTGCTGTAGAGCGTCGGCCGGTAGAGGCCCAGAATCTGCGCGGCCTCCTGCTTGTTCCAGTTCGTGCGCTGCAACGTCTGGAGGATCGCCATCCGCTCGATCTCGGCCAGGGTCCGGTGCGGCGGCACCACGAAGTCGGCGGGCCTCGTCGTCTCGGTCCGCAGCGACTCGGGCAGGTCGTTCACCGCGATCTCCGGCCCCTTGGCCACGAGCACTCCACGTTCAATGACGTTCTCGAGCTCGCGGACGTTCCCGGCCAGCGGTGGCGGATGAGCAGGTGATACGCGGCGGGCGCAATGGACTTGACGTTGCGCTGGTGCCGCTCGCGGTACTTGTCGAGGAAATACTCGCAGAGGAGCGGGATGTCCTCGGTCTTCTCGCGCAGCGGCGGGACACGCAGCGTGATGGTATTGATGCGGAAATAGAGGTCCTCGCGCAGCTTGCCGTCGCGCAGCGCGGCGTCGAGGTCGACGTTGGTCGCACAGATCAACCGGAAGTCCACGCGCACGACGCGGTCGCTCCCGATGGGACGGTACTCGCGCTCCTGAAGCACCCGCAGGAGCTTGGTCTGGAGGTACGGCGGCATCTCGCCGATCTCGTCGAGGAGGAGCGACCCGCCCTCGGCCATCTCGAAGAGGCCCTCTTTGTCGTTCTGCGCCCCGGTGAACGCGCCCTTCTTGTAGCCGAAGAGCTCGGACTCGATGAGGTCCTTCGGAATGGCGGCGCAGTTGATCTTGATGAACGGCCCCTTCACCCGCTTGCTGTTGTAGTGCAGGGCGTTCGCGATGAGCTCCTTGCCCGTGCCGTTCTCGCCCTGGATGAGGATGTTCGCGTCGCTGCCGGCCACGCTCTCGACAAGCTCGAGCACCTCGTGCATCTTCTTGCTCTTGCCGATGATGTTGCCGAACCGGAACTGGCCCTCGAGCTTCTGCTTGAGCAGCTGGTTCTCGCCCACCAGCTCGCGCCGCTCGATCGCGCGCTCGAGCATCGTGAGCAGGGTGTCGGGCTCGATCGGCTTCTCGATGAAGCTGTGCGCGCCGGCCTTCATCGCCTCGACGGCCTTCGGGACGCTCGCATGACCGGTGACCACGATGACTTCGGTGGCCGGGTGCGTCTGCTTGAACCTGCGCAGCAGCTCCAACCCGTCCGCATCGGGCAGCATCATGTCGGTCACGACGACGTCCGGCTTCCAGGTCCTGAAAATCTCGTCGCCCCGGGTCCCGACCATGGCCGTCCGAACCTCGTAGCCTTCGTGCTCGAGCAGCATCTTCAGCCACTCGATCATCGAAGGCTCGTCGTCTATGGCGAGGACGCGGCTCTTCTTTTTGTTGGTGAGGTGCATCGGGCTCGACTCCCAGAGCCCTCGAGTGGCGTCCGAACATACGGAGCCGTCACGAAAGACTATCCAAAAAGTATACACCTCGAGCGGTAGGCGTCTATCAGCTGACATCTGTCTTGCTGTCATACAGTTAGATGGATGAGTCAGGTGCGTTCTGGCCAGCCGTGCTCGCCGATGAGCGGGACGAACACGCACCCCTCCCCCTCCTGCTCCGTGAGCACGGTGCCCGTGCCGGTCGATCACGCGCATGAGCTGCTGGAACCCCTTCAGACCCCACGGGGATGACAAGGCGGCCGCCGTCGGCGAGTTGAGCCTTCAAGGCCTCCGGAATCGCGGGCGCACCCGCCGTCACGAGGATCCGCTCGTACGGCGCCTCGTCCGGATATCCGTGTCGACCCGTCGCCAACCACGACGCGGACGTTCGAGATCCCGAGCGCGGCCAGCGTCTCGGCGGCGCGAGCGGCAAGCCCGGCGTGACGTTCGATCGTCACGACCGATCGCGCGAGCCTGGCGAGAACGGCGGCCTGGTAGCCGGACCCCGTGCCGATCTCGAGCACGCGATCGGTGGGCAGCGGCGCCAGCGTGGCGGTCATCGCCGCCACGATGTAGGGCTGCGAGATCGTCTGGCCGTCACCGATCGGCAGCGGGCGATCGTCGTAGGCATCCGCGGCGCGCCGCGTCGGGCACGAACAGGTGCCGCGGCACGTCGCGCATCGCCGCGAGCACGCGCGCGTCGCGCACGCCGCGGTTCGCGATCTGCGTCGCGACCATCCGCTCCCGCGCCTCAGGAAGATCCATCGCGTTCAGCTTATAATCCTCCGCGATGCCGGAACCCACCAAGCTCGTTCCGCAAAACCTGCGCGCCCAGCCCATCAGGTCGAGCCCGTCGGCGACACCGCCTCTCTGCGCGCGCACCGGCGACGACAAGGTGCTTGTGCGAGCGATGCGGCACCGAGATGTTCCGCATGCACGCCGTCTGGCGGTGCCCGGCATGCCGGTTCAAGACCGACTGTTGTGGATGGTGATCGCAATGCTGAAGTCTGAATGCTGAAGTAAAGTTCGAATTCAGCATTCACTTCAGCATTCAGCATTCAGCATTCAGCATTGTCATGGACACCCATCCCCTCCGACATCGACACCTCCTCCGAGACCTTCCGCAGCCAACAGCGCGCGGATGGAGCGGCTGGTGAGCGAGCTGCGCGAGCGTCAGCGCCGTCGCGCGTCAGGGCGGCGGGCCGAAGTACCTCGAACGGCATCGCGCGCAAGGCAAGCTCCCGGTTCGCGAACGCATCGACAAGCTGCTCGATCCCGACTCGCCGTTTCTCGAGCTCTCGCCCCTCGCGGCGTGGGACGTCTACGAGAACGAGGCCCCGGCCGCCGGCATGGTCACCGGCATCGGGCGCGTCTCGGGGCGCGAAGTGGTCATCGTCGCCAACGATGCGTCGGTCAAGGGCGGCACGTACTATCCGCTCACGGTCAAGAAGCACGTGCGCGCCCAGCAGGTCGCGCTCGACAACCGGCTGCCGTGCGTCTACCTCGTCGACTCGGGCGGCGCCTTCCTGCCGCTGCAGGCCGAGGTGTTCCCCGACCGCGAGCACTTCGGCCGCATCTTCTACAACCAGGCGCGGATGTCGGCGGAGCGCATTCCGCAGATTGCGGTGGTCATGGGATCGTGCACCGCGGGCGGCGCCTACGTCCCGGCGATGTCCGACGAAACGATCATCGTCAACGGCACGGGCACCATCTTTCTGGGTGGCCCGCCGCTCGTGAAGGCCGCGACCGGCGAGGAAGTGTCGGCCGAGGAGCTCGGCGGCGCCGACGTCCACACGCGCCTGTCCGGAGTGGCGGACTACTTCGCCGAAGACGACGCCCACGCGCTCCATCTCGCCCGCACGATCGTCAGCACGCTCAACCTCGTCAAGCGGATGCCGGCCGACATGACGACGCCCGAGGATCCTCGCTACGATCCCGCGCGAGATCTACGGCATCGTCAACGCCGACACGAGACATGCCTACGAGGTCCGCGAGATCCTCGCGCGCCTCGTCGATGGCTCGCGCTTCGACGAATTCAAGGAGCGTTACGGCGCCACGCTCGTCACGGGCTTCGCCCGCCTGCACGGGCTGCTCGTCGGCATCATCGCCAACAACGGCGTGCTCTTCTCTGAGTCCGCACTCAAGGCGACGCACTTCATCGAGCTCTGCAATTTCCGCGGCATCCCGCTCATCTTTCTTCAGAACATCACCGGCTTCATCGTCGGGCGTCAGTACCGAACGCGCCGGGATCGCCAAAGATGGGGCCAAGATGGTTCACGCCGTGGCGAACTCGGTCGTGCCGAAGTTCACCGTGGTCATCGGCGGCTCGTTCGGCGCCGGCAACTACGGCATGTGCGGGCGGGCGTACGAACCACGACTGCTCTGGATGTGGCCCAACGCGCGCATTTCGGTCATGGGCGGCGAGCAGGCGGCCGGCGTCCTCACGACGGTGAAGAAAGATCAGCTGGCGCGCGACGGCCAGACGCTCTCTGCCGACGACGAGCAGGCGATCCGTCAGCCGATTCTGGAGAAGTACGAGAGCGAGGGCTCCCCGTACTACTCGACCGCGCGGCTCTGGGACGATGGGATTCTGGACCCTGCCGAGACCCGCCAGGCCCTCGGGCTGGGCCTGTCCGCGGCGTACAACGCGCCCATCTCCGACGCGAAATTCGGCGTGTTCCGCATGTAAGCGGGCTCTGTACGATTGCCGGTCCATGCCCGTCCTCATCACCACCGCCGCGACGATCCACCCGACGAGCACGGCGTCCTGCGCGTCGCGCTCAATCGCCCCGAGGTCCGGAATGCGTTCGACGAAGAAGTCATCGCCGCGCTGACGGCGCTGGCGCGAGACGCCGCCAGGGATCCGACGCTGCGCGCCATCGTGCTGTCCGGCGAAGGTCCGGCGTTCTGCGCCGGCGCGGACCTCGCCTGGATGATGAAGTCGGTCGCCTACAGCCGTCAGGACAACCTGCGCGACGCCGAGGACCTCGCGCGGATGCTCGAGCTCCTCGACTCGCTGCCGGTGCCGCTCATCGGCCGCATCCACGGAGCAGCGCTCGGCGGCGGCGTCGGCCTCGTCGCCGTCTGCGACATCGTCGTCGCCGCCGACGACACCGTCTTTGCCTTCAGCGAGACGAAGCTCGGGATTCTTCCGGCGGTCATCTCGCCCTACGTGCTCGCCAAGATTGGCGCGTCTGCGGCGCGTGAGCTGTTCCTGACGGGCGCGCGGTTCGACGCGGCCCGTGCGCGCGACCTCGGGCTCGGTCCACAGAATCGGTGCCCGCTGCAGTCGCTCGACGAAGCGGTCGACGGGTACCTCCGCGAGATTCTCACGTCCGCGCCCACGGCGATCGCCGCCGCCAAGGAGTTGATCAAGGAGATTCATGGCAGCCGACCCGCCGAGGTCATCGGCGTGACGACGAGCCGCATCGCCGAGCAGCGCGTCTCGGCTGACGGACAGGAAGGGATGCGCGCGTTTCTGGAAAAGAGAAAGCCGAAGTGGGTGCGGTGATTCGAGCGCTGTCCAACAGCTGCGCCGACACTAGTGGTGCATGAGCTCGAGACATGACCATCCGTCGCGTCCTGATTGCCAACCGCGGCGAGATCGCGGTCCGGATCGCCAGAGCCTGCCGCGAGGCGGGGCTCGAGAGCGTGGCGGTCTATTCCGACGCGGACGCCGATGCGCTGCACGTGCGCGTGGCGGACCGGGCGGTGCGGATCGGGCCGGCGGCACCAGCCGAGAGTTATCTCTCGGTGCGCCGCGCTGATCGCCGCGGCCGGCGAGGCCGGGGCCGACGCGGTCCATCCCGGCTACGGATTCCTGTCGGAACGCCCCGAGCTGCCGCGCGCCTGCGAGAAGGCCGGCATCACCTTCGTCGGCCCGCCGGCGGAAGTGATGGAGCGCATGGGATCGAAGATCGGCGCTCGCGCGCTGATGAAGGACGCCGGCGTTCCGATCGTGCCCGGCGATACGCCGCGCGATCAGTCCGACGACGGCGTGCTTGCGGCCGCGCGCGGCCTGGGCTATCCGGTGCTCGTGAAGGCCTCCGCCGGCGGGGGCGGCAAGGGCATGCGAGTCGTCACGCATGACGGCGCAGCGGTGGAGTCGATCGCGGCCGCGCGGCGCGAGGCCACCGCCGCGTTCGGAGATGGCACGCTCTACGTCGAGCGCCTGATCGAACGGCCGCGGCACGTCGAGATCCAGATCTTCGCGGACGCGCACGGCAACGTCGTCCATCTCTTCGAGCGGGAGTGCTCGGTCCAGCGGCGCCACCAGAAAGTCATCGAGGAGAGCCCGTCGCCTGCCGTCACGCCTGTCGTTGCGCCAGCGCATGGGCGAGGCGGCGGTTGCCGCTGCGCGCGCGGCCGGATATCGCAATGCCGGCACGATTGAGTTCCTCGTCGAAGGCGAGGGCGCGAACGCCCGGTTCTACTTTCTCGAGATGAACACCAGGCTCCAGGTCGAGCACCCGGTCACGGAGGCCGTGGTCGGGCGTCGATCTGGTTCGCGCACAGCTCATCGTGGCCGATGGCGGCCGCCTGCCGTGGTCGCAGGAGGCGCTCTCGCAGCGCGGTCATGCTCTGGAGTGCCGTGTCTACGCCGAAGATCCCGCGCACGGGTTTCTTCCGCAGGCGGGACCGCTCCTGCTCTACCGCGAGCCCTCGGGCCCGGGCATCAGGGTCGATTCCGGCGTGACCGAGGGCGACAGCGTCGGCGTCAACTACGATCCGCTCCTCGCGAAGCTCATCGTCTATGGCGAGACGCGCGAGGCGGCGCGCACGCGCGCCGTGCAACGCGCTGCAGAACTATCCCGGTGCTCGGCACGCGCACCAATATCCCGTTCCTGATCAGGCTGCTCGAGCTGCCGGACTTCCGCGCCGGCCGCCTGCACACGGGGATGATCGAGGAGCATCTCGCCGAGCTCACGCACACGGACGATGTGCCGCCGGAGGCGCTCGTCGCAGCGGCATTCGCGACCGGGCCGCGTGCGGGCCGCGCGGCGACCGACGCTGCGCGGCCACGCCGACAGCGACCCCTGGTCGACTCTCCGGCGATGGGGGCGGTAGCGAGATGCCGAGCCGCACCATCGTGTGGACGCTGGCCGACGACGACCGGCAATATCAGGTCGACGTGATGGACGACGGCGCCTCGCCAGGAGGCACGTGTCGAGCAGCGCGTCTACGAGGTGACGCGCGACGGCGAGGGCTCGCTGCGAATCGCATCCGATCGCACGACGACGGCGTGGACCGTCGCCGCCGGTGACGTGCGCTGGGTCTTCGTCGACGGACGGGTGTATCGAGCTCGCCGAGGCGCGTCCGCGCGAGCGCGCCCGCGGCGGTGCGCACCACGGGGCGCTGACCGCACCGATGCCGGCAACCGTCCTGCGCGTCCTCGTCAAGGTCGGCGACGCGGTGAAGCGAGGCGATTCGCTCGTCATCCTCGAGGCCATGAAGATGGAGCTGCCCGTCAGGGCCGGCGTGGCCGGGACCATCCGCGCGGTGCATTGCCGCGAAGGCGAGCTCGTCCAGCCCGGACTCACGCTCATCGAAGTGGACGAGGCGACATGAAAGTCACGATCGTCGAGGTGGGGCCGCGCGATGGCCTGCAGAACGAGTCCTCGACGGTGTCGACCGCCGACAAGGTGGCGTTCGTCGATCGGCTCTCGGCGGCCGGCCTGCCAGTCATCGAAGTGTCGGCGTTCGTCAGCCCGAAATGGGTGCCGCAAATGGCCGACGCGGCCGACGTCTTTGCCGGCATCACGCGGCGGCCCGGCGTCCGCTACGCGGCGCTCGTGCCCAACCTCGCCGGGCTCGATCGCGCCCACGCGGCGGGCGTCAGCGAGATCGCGATTTTCGCGGCGGCCTCCGAGACCTTCAGCCTCAGGAACATCAATCAGTCGATCGACGCCTCGCTCGCCGGCTACCGCGCCGTGTGCGAACGGGCGGCGGAGCTCGGTGTGCGCGTGCGCGCCTACGTATCGACCGCGTTCGGGTGTCCGTTCGAAGGTCACGTCCCGCCGGATCGCGTGGCCGCGGTCTGTCAGGCGCTCGTCGAGATGGGCGCGTTCGAGGTGTCGGTCAGCGACACGATCGGCATCGCGCACCCCGGGCAGGTGCCGATTGGTCGTCGGCGCGGTGGCCGAGCGCGTGCCGCTCGCGAAGGTCGCCCTCCACTTCCACGATACGCGCGGGACGGCGCTCGCCAATGTCCTGACGGCGCTGCAACTGGGCGTGTCGCGACGTTCGACTCGTCTGCCGGCGGGCTCGGCGGCTGCCCGTATGCGCCCGGGGCGACCGGCAACCTCGCGACCGAAGATCTGATCTACATGCTGGACGGTCTCGGCATCGAGACCGGGGTGAACCTGGCTGCGCTCGTCGACGCGTCCGCGTTCATCGAGTCCCGGATTGGGCACCGTCTGCCCTCGCGGTACTATCGCGCGGTCAAGGCACCAACGAGGGCCGCGCTAGCCAGTTCGCGCGCCGCGCGCGCGAGGGCCTCGGGCGCGCACGGCTTTTCGAGCACGCGGTCGCACCCCACCTCGCGCGCACGCTCTTCGTGCGCGCGGCCGCCATGCCCGCTCAGGCAGATGACCGGAACCTGCCGCGTCGATTCGTTCCCGCGCATCTGTCGAATCATCTCGAAGCCATCGATGCCGGGCAGCGTGAGGTCCGTGATGACGAGCGCCGGCACGCGCGTCTCGAGAAGCGTGAGCGCCTCTTGCGCGTCGCCGGCCTGGATCACGTCGAATGACCCGCTCAGAAACTCCGCATACATTTGCCGGGTGTCTGAATAGTCCTCGACAGAGCAGAACGAACGGGTCAAGGCGTTCAATCAGGTTCAAAGTCAAGGTTCACTGTTAACGGGTTCAGGATTCGTCACTCGGTTCACATACGCGCTGTTTCAGCCGATACGGGAGCTTCAGCACCTGGCCCGGCTTGATCTTGTCCGGATCGCTCAGCTGATCCTTGTTCGCGTTGAAGATCTTCATGTAGGCGTTCGCGTCGCCGAGCTGCGCTTTCGCGATCGCGCTCAGCGTATCCCCGGCCTTCACCGTGTAAGTCTTGGCTGCGCGCCGCCGCTCCGGCGGGCGGCCCGACGACCTTGATGTCCGCGACGACGTCGGTGCGCCAGTCCGGAATCGTCTTGATCGCGTTCCAGATTTCGTTGGCCTCCGCCTCGGTTTTGACGGAACCGACGAAGTGCAGCTTGCCATCCTTCTCCTGGGCGCTGCCGTCGAACTTCCCCTTGGCCGTCTGAATGGCGTAGGCGTATTTGTCTCTCAAACCCATCATGCACCTCCGTGCCGTGTGAAGATTCTGCAAGTCGTATACCGCGCGGCTGACGCGATTGCGATCCGGCTCACGGGTTTCTGCGCAACGAGCGCGATGCGATCGCCCTTTCGGGCTGATGGCCAATCGCGTCACGGTCCGCACGCCGAGCGGCGCCAGATCTGCGACCGGGCTCATCTCGGCCTGGCCTCGCCGCCACCCGAACAGCTGCCCCTGAAACGGCACGAGCAGCAGGCCATCGGGCGTCCACGCCGTGTCCGCTTCGGTCGCACCGGCTGGCGCCCGGACGAGCGGACGCGTCTGCCCGCGTGCGCGGGTCGAGCTCGCTGATGGTCAGAATCGGCGGCTGGCCCTCGGGCGAAGCGGCGCGCAGTACGAAGCTGATGCCGCCGCGCGGGATGCGCTGAATCGACCGGCCAATTCCGGTCGCGACGACTCGAGCCTGACCCGTCCGCGTATCCGCCACCTGGAGCGTTGGAGGCTGACCCTGCTCGCCAGCACGAACAGCGCGAGCAGGCTGTCGTTCGCCCAGGCATGGTATCCGACGGGCTTGATGTCGCGCAGCACGAGCTCTGGCTCCTTCTCGTTCTCGCGTCCGTTCGTTTCCCACCAATGGCGAACCGCCACAGCCTCTGCGTGCCGTCGGCCTCGACCCGGATGACAGAAATGTGACGCCGATCGGGAGTCACCGTTGGCGAATACTCGGCCTCCGGCGTGTTGGTCACCTGGCTGAGCCGCCGTCGGCGATGTCGTACCGATAAATGTCGCTGCCCGTTGCCGCACTGTTGGCGGGATTCGGTTTGCGGTCGCCCCGGACTGACGTGAAGAGAACCGCCTTCCCGTCGGGCGTGAACGACGGCTGATTGTCGTAGCCAGGATTGTTCGAGATGTTGATCGGCGTGCCGATCTCGACCTTGCTTCCACGGACCGACAGCGACGCCAGAAAGACCTCGGTGTCCGGAGGCGGGGCCGCACGCCTGACCGAGGAGCGCGAGCGACCAGCAGCATTCTCATCAGTTGGGGATACTAGCGCAGAATCCCCGCCCACGCGAGGTTCGTGGCCAGCCCACGAGCCTCGATGCTCGCCCCGACAGGGCTGTCGATTCCGTCCAAGCTCGTTCGTCTGTAGATGAAATACGCTGGCGCTCGGTCGCGCTGGCTCACGCAAGGAGGCATCAGATGAGGACACTCACTCGACGGAAGGCAGATTCGCCGTCGCCGCGTTCGCCATCGTCCTGCTTGGCTCCGCAGGTCAACGCACGGCCGGACGTCGACGCGGCGGCGGCATTCGAGCGGCTGAAGGCGCTCCAGGGCACATGGGAAGCCCCAGGCGGTGAACGGCCAGAAAGCCACGACGACGTTCGAGCTGACCGCGGCCGGCACCGTGCTTCTCGAACGCTACAGCAATCCCGCGATTGCCAGGCGGCGGGCACATGGTCAGCGCCTACCATCTCGACGGCCGAGCGCTCATCCTCACCCACTACTGCATCGCGAAGAACCAGCCGACGCTCAAGGCCGACCGCTTCGACACCACAACTGGCGAGATCCAGTTCGAGTTCCTGCGCGGCACGAACATGGCCGAACGAGAACGCCGGTCACATGCGCCGGGCGCTCTATCGACTCGACGATGCGAATCACTTCACGACGTCCTGGGAGTTCTTTCAGGAGGGGAAGAAGACGATGACGGAGCTGGAGACATTCACTAGGGTTGGAAAATAGCAACTTCCTGGTCGAGCTGTCACGCGAACGCTCATCTCGCGAAGGTCTCGAAGCACGCGATGACCGCGAAGAAACACATGGTTGATGTCCTTCGCGATCTTTGCGAGCTTCGCGCTCATCGCGATGGGCTCCGTGACGGCAAGGACGACTAACCACACCAAGGAGCCTTATGCCGAAATACATGCTGCTGCTGCACGACAATACTCGCGGCGTTTGCCAACGTCAGCCCGGACCAGATGCAGAAGGTCGTCGAGAAATACATCGCCTGGGGGAACAAGCTGCGTGAAGCCGGGGTCATGAAGGCCGGCGACAAGCTGACCGACGAGCCGGGCAAGGTGATGCGGCGGACGGATGGCCAGGTCCGCGTGACCGACGGGCCGTACAGCGAGTCGAAAGAAGTGCTGGGCGGTACTACATGATTGACGCCGGCAGCTACGACACGCGATCGAGCACGCACGGACTGCCCGCAGCTGGACTACGGAGGCACGATCGAGGTCCGCCAGGTCGACGCGATGTGACCTCGGACCGGGCGATGATGTGAGCATGTCCCGACCACCTGGTCGACCACCTGTTCCGCAACCGCGCGGGACAGCTGGTCGCCTGGCTCACGCGCATCTTCGGTCCCGCGCATCTCGACTGGCGGAGGAAGTCGTCCAGGATGCGCTCCTCAAGGCGCTGCAGCAATGGCCCTACACCGGGGTGCCGCAGAATCCTGGAGGATGGCTCTTCGCGTCGCGCGAAACGGTGCGCTCGACGTGCTCAGGCGCAGCCGCGTTCGCGGCGCGAGCCCACGAGATCGCAGCGAGCTGCAGCGGCCTCGGCCGGAGCCCTCCGACTCGGCGATCGAAGACGACGAGCTGCGGATGGTGTTCATGTGCTGCCATCCGTCGCTGCCGCCGGATGCGCGCGTGGCGCTCAGCTTGAAAACGGCCGGCGGCTTCAGCGTCGCGGAAATCGCCCGGGCGTTTCTCTCCTCGGAGGCGACGATCGCGCAGCGCCTCGTCCGGGCCAAGCGCATGCTGCGCGTGCAAGGCGTCGGCCTGGATCTGCCGCACGGTTCGGATCTCGGCGCACGTACCGACTCGGTGCTCGAAGTCATCTATCTCCTGTTCAACGAAGGCTACAACGCGCACGCGGGCGAAGATCTGATCCGCCAGGATCTCTGCGGTGAAGCACTCCGGCTGGGCCGCCTGGTCGCACAGTCACCACACGTCGTGGCCGCGGGGCGTGCTCGCCGGAGCGCCCGCGGCGCACGCCCTCGTTGCGCTGATGGCGTTTCAGGCGGCACGCCTCCCGGCGCGCGTCGATCGCAACGGCGAGATGGTGCTGCTCGAAGACCAGGATCGGTCGCTGTGGGACCGGGGACTCGTCGCGCTCGGCTTCGCACACCTCGAGCGGAGCGCCGAAGGATCGCAGATGACGTCGTACCACGCGCAGGCGGCGATCGCCGCCGTCCATGCCGGGGCCGAGCGGTCCGAGTTGACCCGATGGGACCGCATCCTCTCGCTCTACGACGACCTGATGGCCCTCAACCCATCGCCGGTCATCCGGCTCAATCGCGCCGTCGCGCTGTCGCGCGTCGCCGGGCCCGCCGCGGCATTGTCGGCGCTGCAACCGCTCGAGCACGAACCCGCGCTCGCCGGCTACTATCTTCTGCCCTCCGTGACCGCTCGACTCTTCGCCGAGCTCGGTGACCATGCCAACGCGGCCGCCTGTTACCGCCAGGCGCTCGAGCGGCCGTGCAGCGAGCCCGAACGCCGGTTCCTGCAGAGAAGGCTCGCGTCGCTCGGGTAGTGGATCGCTGCCGGGCTCACCGATCGCGGCTCGCGACGCGGATCTCACGGATCCTTACGATCACGGGACGCCGATCTCGCGGGACATGCACGGGACGCGGATCTCGCGGATCTCCTTATGACGGGACGCGGATTTCGCGGATCTAACTATTGACGGGACGCGGATCTCGCGGATCTCAGGACCTGTGGGTTTTTGGTTTGGTCGATCGGTGTCAATTCGATGGACGGGCCAACGGCCGAGTGACGATGGCACGATGATCACGATGCAATTCTTTCGTTCTGTCTTCTTCAGCTCTGCGTTCTCGGCGGGCTCCGCGGTGAAAGGCTTTTGGACGGCCGCTCCGTCGACACTTGGTTCGAGTGTGGCCGCGGCGAATGGGGCGAACCGACTTCGTGGTGAGACGAATCGACACTCCAGTGTGGCCGGCGTCATCGGGCAACTATCGGCAGCTGGCGCGCGTCTAATCGCTCCATGCTGTGGCATCACGTTCGTCACGCGTTCCGGATGATCGTTCGCGAGCCGGCGTTCAGCGCAGCGGCCATCCTGACGCTGGCGCTGGGCGTTGGCGCGAACGTCGCGGTCTTTGCCGTCGTCGAGTCGGTGCTGCTCAGGCCGCTGCCGTACGCCGACGCAGAGAGCCTGCTCATCCTGAATCACCGGGACCGACAGACCGGCATCACCAAACAGTTCATCGCGATTGGCGACTACGTGGACCTCGCTCGGCGCCAGACGACGGTCGAGACGCTCGTCGGGTACGGTTCCGGGCAGGCGACCATCTATGGTGACGGCGAACCGCTGCGCGTGTCCGCGCTGTCGGCGACGCCCGGCCTCTTCGAGACGTTGCGCGTGTCGCCGGCGCTCGGTCGCCAGCTGACCGCCGCCGACTCGCGGCAAGGCGCCGCGCCGGTCGCCGTGGTCGGCTACGAGATCTGGCAAAGCTACTTCGGTTCCGACCCCGACATCGTCGGCCGCAGCATCCGCGTCGGGACCGAGCTGCGGCAGATTGTCGGCGTCGCACCGCCCGCGTTCCGCTTTCCACCGAGCCAGGAGCGCACGGGACTGATCCTCCCGATGCGCGTGCCGGACGCCGCGCCTGCGGCTCGGAAATCCGGGTGGGTCTTCGCGGTGGCCCGGCTCACGCCAGACACCTCCCACGATCAGGCGGCGGCCAACTTCGCCGCACTCGCCACCGCGCTCGAACGCGAGCACCGATCGCAGAACGAGGGCTCGGAGTACTTTCCGGTTTCGCTCCGGGAGTCCCTCGTCGGCGACACGCGTCGGCCGCTGGTCCTCATGCTCGCGGCAGTGGTGGTCGTCCTACTCGTGGCGTGCGCCAACGTCGGCAACCTGCTGCTGTCGCGTACGCTCGGACGGACGCGGGAAATGGCCGTGCGGACCGCGCTCGGCGCCGGCCGCGGTCAGCTCGCCGCGCAGCTTCTCACTGAAAGCCTGGTGCTCGCGCTGGTTGCCGGCGCCGCCGCAGTTGCGTTCGCGTACTGGGGCGCACCCGCTCTCGTCGCGCTCGTGCCGCGGTCGGTCGCCGTCCCGGGATTGCGCGATGCGGGAATCAATCGCGGCGTGCTGGCATTCGCCCTCGGTGTGACAGTCTTGACGGCGCTCGTGTTCGGCTCACTCGCGGCAGTCGCCGGCCGCCACCGCGCCGGAGCGCTCGGCACGCGTGGCGAAGCGGGCACAGGCCGCATCAGTCGGCGAGTCGCGTCAACCCTCGTCGTCTGCGAAGTGGCGCTCGCGATTGTCCTCCTTGTCGGGGCCGGCTTGATCCTGCGGAGCTTTGCTCGCCTTCTCGCCGTCGATCCCGGCTTTCGCACCGACAACGTGCTGACGATGGACGTCGCCTTGCCGGCCGATCGGTACGGCGATCCCGGGGCGCGGCGCGCCTTCTACGACCGCGCATTTCCGGCGCTCGGGCAGCTTCCTGGGATCGCGCACGTAGGGGCGGCCGTGGTCACCCCGCTCACCGGCAACAACTGGACGGTCGCCGTTCGAGCGCGCTGACAGGCCCGTGCCTTCGGGGGAACGCCCGCCGGACGTCGGGTGGCAGCTCGCCTCGGGCAACTACTTCCGCGTGCTGGACATTCCATTGCGCGCTGGCAGGCTGTTCGACGCGCGGGACGGGCCGGGGTCTGCGCCGGTCGTGATCATCAGCGCAGCGATCGCTCGTCAATTCTTCGGGGCCGAGAACCCGGTCGGGATGCGCGTTCGCCTCGGACAGGACAGCGCTGAGATCGTGGGCGTCGTGGGCGACATCCGCCGTGCCGCGCTGACCGATCAGCCACGCGCAGACATGTACTTCCCCTTCGAGCACGCGCCGCAGATCGGCATCACGCTGTTCGTTCGCACGAGCGCCGACCCCACGGCTGCAGTGACGCCGATTACGAGCACGCTCAGGACGATCGAGCCACGCATCCTCGTCACCGAATCGTCGACGCTCGCGCAGATCGCGCGGGAGTCGATGAGCACGACGAGGCTGATGCTGTGGCTGCTGGGGATCTTCGCCGGCGTCGCGCTGGCGCTCGCGTCGGTCGGGGTCTACGGCGTCATGTCGTACGCGGTTCGTCAGCGCACCCGTGAGATCGGCACGCGCATGGCGCTCGGCGCCAGCGGCCGCCAGATTCTCTGGAGCATCATGCGGCAGGGCCTGGTGATCACGGCCGTCGGCCTGGCGCTCGGGCTCGTCGCCGCGCTCGCAGCCGCGCAGTCGCTCAATACCATCCTGTTTGACGTGAAGGCCGCGGACCCACCCACTCTACTCCTCGCCGCGGGAACCTTGGCGATCTCCACGCTTGCCGCGTGCTACATCCCCGCGCGCCGCGCCGCACGAGTCGACCCGGCACGGACGCTCGCAGAGTAGCGCGGAACGTCCCGTTGCCCGTCGCTGGCGCGTCATCCAGAAGCGTCCCCGCCACTTCCTCAATGCGGGCCGCAGGCGCTTCGGGACCGTGAAGTTCCGCGCTCTTCTGTCAATTCATCCGCAGGAAGGACTACCATGTACCTCGTGGAGACCCCCATGTCCGAAGCCCCGAAGAGCTCATTCGAGCTCGCGATGGAGAAACTGAAGAAGAAAGACGTCGAGGCGGGCGTCGAAGCGCAGGTGCTGACCGAAGCCCAGCGGACGGCAATTGTCGAGGCGAAGAGCGTGTACGAGGCGCGCGTCGCCGAGCGCCGCATCATGCACCAGTCGGCGGTGCTCGCCGTCTTCGACCCGGCGGAGCTTGCGGAGCGCGACTTGGAGCTCCGGCGGGACCTCGAACGCTTCGCATCCGATCGCGACGCCAAGATCAAGAAAATCCGGTCCGAACCCTGAACTCCTCACGACGGCGGATCACGGCGGCGATACGTCCATTTTGCCGGGCGTCGTCGGTCATAGGGCTTATGAGGTTCATGAGCAGGAGCACATGCCTCGAGTGCGCCGACTGGCAACAGACGGCGCGCTCGTTACCGTAAAACCGCTAGGCACCGAGTCATTTTGGCACCCAGCACAACAGCATAAGTCCTTGACGCGCGTGTCCCCCGCGGCAAGAATGGTCGCGGCATCTAATCCCCCACATGGGCCACGTCATTGCCTTTCGGCGCATGAGCGACGCAAACCGACCATCGACGCGGCCCGGACCGCCGCTCCACCAAGCGCGGGGGGAGGCGCGACGGCGACCGTTCGGGCTACGCCCCGCTCGTGCTGCTCGTCGACGACAACGAAGACAGCAACTCGCGATGCGAGGCCATTCTGGCCAAGCTGCATTTCGCGGTGGCCCCTACCCGCAACATCGACGAGGCCAGCCGGGTGATGGACGCCCTGCGCCCCGACATCATCGTGGCCCGAATCGCCGACGCCGCCGCGCTCCGCAAGGCGACTGCGGCCGACCTCCCCATCGTGCTGCTCGCCGACGACCTGCTCGATCCCGAGGTCCTCGTCGAGCAGATACGGCGGGAGCTCAGGGCGCATAAGCAGAAATAGCAGTCGAGTCGTCGGTCGTCAGTCGGCAGTCACAGTCCACAGTCACAGTCGGCAGTCCACGTCGGCAGTCGACAGTCAGGTCGACAGTCCAGGCGCCAGTCCAGGCGACACTCAATCAATTGACAATCGCTCGTGCTGAGCCGGTGCGCCGGAGGTTTGCGCCTTACGGGGTATGAGGGTCAGATACTCGGCTATCGCGGCGGTTGTGGTGTTGGCGGTCGCGCCGGTCGCTCGGGCTCAGACGGTCGCCGGGCCGCTGCAGCGGGCCGATGTGTCCGCCACGCTCGGCTGGCTGAACGCAGACAAGGGAGGCCTGGACGACACCCGCGGCTCGAACGACTGGTACAACCGGAGCCTCTACGGCGGCGCCGGCCTCGGGTGGTACTGGACCGACCACTGGAAGACGGAAATCGATGGCGGCGCCAGCACGAGCGCCGACCTGAGGGTCTACTCCTACGTGAATCGATGGCCGCACCGCATCGCTCTCCTCGACGTACGCGTTCGCCACCGGCGAGTCGCGATCGGCCAGCAGTACCAGTTTGGGCGAAACGCCTGGGTTCACCCGTTCGCGGGCGCCGGTATCGATCTGACGTGGGAACAGACGGATCGCACCGATGAAATCTACTCGCCGCAGGGCGTCCGAACGACAACGCACCCGACGCGAACCGAGTTGCTCACGCGGCCGTTTGCCACGTTTGGCCTGAAGGCGTACGTGGCACAGCGGGCGTTCTTCCGGACGGACATGAAGCTCGTCTTCGACAAGGGCATCGACGAAGCACTCTTCCGGTTTGGACTCGGCGTGGATTTTTGAACCCTGGCTCAAGGCTCCGAGAGGACAACATCATGAAACGCTGTATTGCTTCGCTGCTGTGCGTGTTGCTACTGGCGCCGGGATGCGCCGCGAGCCGGACGCCTCGCGTGCAGACCGCGCCGCAGGCGCCGGTCAAGGTCGCCGATCGCGAGGTGCTTGCTGAATTCGCGGGCCAGCTGCGGATCGGCTCCCGCGTCAAGGCGACCGTCACCGGCCATCGCACTGTCCGCGGCACGCTGGTGAAGCGGACGGATCATGCGCTCGTGATCCAGCCGCGCGGCCGCGTCGCTGAGCCACTCATCGAGGTGCCGTTCGACGAGCTGCTCGCGCTCGACCAGGAAGTCACGTCCTCCGGCGGGAACGCGCGCGCGGTCGCCATTGGCGTCGGCGTCGGCGTCGGAGCCGCCGCTGGTGGTCACTCTTTATGCTCGTGGCGCTGTTGCTGGGGGAGATTGAACAGTCGACAGTCGACAGTCGGCCGTCGTCAGTCACAGTCCTCAGTCCGAGTCGTCAGTCGTCCAGTTCCAGTCGACAGTCCGAGTCGACAGTCTCTTGACACCGGCCGCTGACGACTCGGACTGACGACTCGGACTGACGACTCGGACTGACGAACTGACGACTCGGACTGAGGACTGTGACTGACGACTGGCCGACTGTCGACTGTCGACTGTTTCATCTCCGCCGATATTCAGTCGGCGACGGCTTCGATTAGCGCTTCGTCGTCGCTGTGGCTCCCGGTGGCGAGCTCCAGGCGGTGCGGATGCGGTCGGCGATCTGCCCGGCGGTAGTGCATGCGCAAGTACTCGGGCAAATCCGCATCGACGGGCGAGAAACGTCTGGATGACCTCGACTTCTTCGATGCTCAGTCGCGCGGCGCCCAGCCGCGTCGTGGAGACCTGGGTCGACGACAAGTCGGCCTGAGCCAGGCCCTGCTCCTGCACGACGACCGTGCCCGCGACGAGATCGCCCAACCGCTGGTTGCGCGACGTGAAGAAGATGGACAGCACACCCACCGCATAGATACCGGGCATCTGATCGACGATGCGGAGGAGGTTGCGGAGCAGCGCGTCAAATGTGCGTGATGGGCTGCCCGGTGACCGAAATCACGCGCAGGCCGACGGCGCGCTTGCCGGGCGTCTGCCCTCCCCAGAGCGCCTCGAAGGCGGCAAAGTATCCGTAGTAGAGAAGAAAGCCGAGCAGGACGAGCGCGGCGGCGACCCACGTCGCGAGCGATTGAAATCCGAGCGAACGAAACCAGAGCGCGATGAGGCCGACGAGACCCAGGACGAGCCAGGATCGCGATCTGCACGAACGAGTCGATCGCCAGCGCGAGGAATCGACTGCCCGCGCCGGCGAGCGGGAACTCGAGCGCGATCTGCTCCGGGGTGTCGATGGTAAGCTTTTCCGGTGGCCGCACCGGCACTCTCCTCACACTGGATCGAGAAGCGCAAGGTCCACTGGACCAGGCTCGAGGCGCTGCTGGCGCTCGGCCAGCGCGGGGTGTCACGGCTCACGCACGACGAGCTGCGCGAGCTGGCGCTATTGTACCGTCAGACCGCGGCCGACCTGTCGACGGCACGCGAGCACCGGGCGGATGCCCAGCTCGCCCGTCACCTGAATCAACTGCTCGGACGCGCGCACAACCTGATCTACTCCGGGCGTCCGCCGCGCACGCGCGGCCTCGTCGGCGTTCTACACGCGCACCTTTCCGCGGACGTTTCGCGCGACATGGCGGTACTCGCTCGCCGCGACGGTGCTGTTCCTGCTCGGCGCCGTCGTGGGGAGCGGCGTCTCGCTCGTCGACCCGGGTTCCAGCGCTTCATCCTCGGCGGCCCGATGATGGACACGATCGAGCGGCGCGAGATGTGGACCCACGGCATCCTGACCATCAAGCCGCTGGCCTCGAGCGCGATCCTGACCAACAACCTGAGCGTCTCGTTCGCGGCGTTTGCCATGGGCGTCACGGCAGGCCTCGGCACGGCGTGGATGATGGTCCTGAACGGCCTGCTCATCGGCGTCGTGGGGACGGCGTGCTTTCGCGCCGGGCTGAGCCTGTCGCTGTGGAGCTTCGTCGCGCCGCACGGATCCCTCGAGCTGCCCGCGATCTTCATCGCCGGAGGCGCCGGACTGATCCTCGGCCACGGCCTGCTCGATCCGGGCATGCTGCCGCGCCGCGAGGCGCTCGCCGAGAGCGGCGGCCGGGCCATCCGCCTGCTGCTCGGCGTGATCCCGATGCTCATCATCGCGGGCGCCATCGAGGGGTTCATCTCGCCCGGTGGCGCTCCCGCCGACGCCGAAGTTCGTGATCGGCGCCGCCATGTTCGTGTTGTTGACGCTCTATCTGACGCGCGCCGGACGGACCGCTACAACAGTCCCCGTTCCTTGACTTCGAGGTAGCGGTCGACGAGACCGCTCGACAGCTCCGACGGCGAGACCTCCAGCACGAGCGCTCCGTGCTGCCGCAGACCGTGCAGGAGCACCTCGCGGCGGTCCAGGGTTTCCTGCGCGGCCATGACACGGAACATGTCCGACGGCGAGTCGGGCGCGGCGGCCGAGAGTGCCGCGATCTCCGGCTGGCGCAGGACCCCGAACAGCACGACGTGCGCGGGAGCCATCCGCAACGCGTGCTCGATCACGTCGGGAACGCCCGCCGTGTCCGCAACGTCGGTGAGCCACACGACCAGCGCGCGCCGCTTCTGCGCGGCCATGACCGTCGCCGCGGCGGCGGCATGGTCGGCTTCGACGCCGTCGGCGTGCACGACGCGCGAGCGCCTCGACCAGACTCCGCAGATGCATGGCGCCGCGCGCGGGCGCGACGCGCTGCTGCAGCCGGCGCCCGTACGCGAGCAGGCCCACGCGGTCGCCGGAGGCGAGCGCCACCTGCGCGAGCGTCAGCGCCGCCGTGACGGTCGCGTCGAGCATCGTCTGCGCGCCGATGCGCGCACGAAGGAGGCGGCCGGCATCGACGAGCAGCCACACGGTCTGGCTGCGCTCGGGTTGATAGACCTTCGTGACCAGCTTTCCGCGCCTCGCCGACGCGCTCCAGCACACGTCGCGCCGCTCGTCGCCGGGACGGTAGTCGCGCAGGCTGTCGAACTCCCGGCCGGCCCCAAACCGCTTCGCGCGCCGCTTCTCGATCGCCACCTGTCGGCTGCGAATCAGGTACAGCGCCTCCTGCCGCCCCTCCTGAAGATTCGGATAGACCCTGACGGTCTGCTCGACGGGCGCAATGCCCCACCGCTCGACGAGGCCCCACGCGTCGCGCCACTGCAGAGCCACTCCTCCCATCAGCGCGTCACCGCGCTCGCGCGGCGTCACGCCGTACTCGACCCGCGCAGACGCGCCGGCCGGCACGGTCATCGCCATCTCGGGCAGGTCCTGACGGAGGGCCGCATTGACGTAGTCCGCCAGGCGGACGTCGATGGTCGACGGCGCTGCGGTTGTGGACGTCGACGAGTACGGTTGTCGACGTTCCGAGGGTCAACGGCGCGCTCCAGCTGCGGGAGACGCGCAGGAGCGCCGGCAACGGCAGCCGGCGGAGATCGAGCAGGAACGACGGCGACGACGACAGCGTCCCACAGCACCAGGATGGCGAGCGCCCGACGATCGATCCATGCCGGGCCGATCCAGAGGAGCCCGGCCGCGAGCAACCAGAACGCGCGCGACGTCAGGCCGAATGCCGCGCGGCGGCCGGCGCGCGCGGCGGCGACGGCCGACGAAGGAGCCAGGCGGGCTGGTGATCACTTCGGTACTTCGACGGCGGCGAGGATGTCGGCCGTGATCTGATCCGCGGTCAGACCCTCGAGGTCCGCCTCGGGCTTGAGAATCAATCGATGGCGGAACACTGGCGGCGCCGCGCGCTTCACGTCGTCGGGCAGGAGAAACTCGCGGCCGTCCATCGCGGCCATCGCCTTGGCGAGCTGCATCAGGTGGATGGCCCCGCGCGGGCTGACGCCGAGGGTCAGCGAGGGCCATTCCCGGGTTCTCCTCGCGATGGCGGCGATGTAGGTGAAGAGCGGCGCCTCGACGGTGACGGCCTGGACCTCCCGGCGTGCGGCCGCGAGCTGCTCGAGGTCGAGCGGTTCGAGGACGCTGAGCTCGTCGATCGCGCGCGCATCGAACCCCCGATGGTGGCGCTCGAGGATGGCTTCCTCTTCGCCGGCGGCGCGATCGGGATACCCCAGACGGATCTTGACGAGAAAGCGATCGAGCTCCGCCTCCGGAAGAGGATAAGTCCCCTCGAACTCGACCGGGTTCTGCGTCGCGAACGCGGTGAATGCCGGCGAGAGCCGATGGCTCGTGCCATCGATCGTGACCTGACGCTCCTCCATCGCCTCGAGCAACGCCGCCTGCGTCCGCGGCGGCATCCGGTTGATTTCGTCGACGAGCAGCAGGTCGGTGAAGACCGGCCCCTGATGCAGCGTGAAGGCGCTCGTCGCCATGTTGAAGACGTTGGCGCCGACGATGTCGGCGGGCATGAGGTCGGGGGTGCACTGCACGCGCTGGAACTGCAGGCGCATGATCCGGGCGAGCGCGCGAATAGCCAGCGTCTTGGCCAGGCCCGGAACGCCTTCGAGCAGCGCGTGCCCGCCGCAGACGATCGTCAAGAGCAGCAGGTCGACCATCTCGGCCTGCCCGACGATGACCTTGGCGAGCTCGCGACGGGCCTGGCCCGTGACCTCTTCGAGTGTGCTCATCTCTGTTTTTGCCCCTTCCCAACGACGCCGACTCGCGCCGCAAACGCCTGGAGCTCCGCGCACGATCGGCACGGCCTGCTTCGCGGTGAGATCCGAGATCGGCCGATGCCGCTCGCGCATTCGAGAGCGACGCTGGAGAGCGCCGCCGCGTCGAACGCCAGACGCGTCTGCCGCCACCGCGACGAGACGTTCGTCGCCGGTGTTCAGCGGCAGCCCGAGCGCGGTCAGCAGCCGGCGTCGAACGTGCGCGTACACGGTCGCGACGGCAGCGGCCGACGCGCGTGCGCGTTCGTAGAGGCCGCCCATCGTGTCGATGAACTCGAGCGGCGACGTGCGCGGCTCGACCACGCGCTGGCGGATCGGGCGTCGCCGCCGGGCGTAGGTGAAGAGCGCGACTCCGGCGATCGCCGCAAGCTGCAGGATCCCGAAGAGGAACGGGCGTGGCCGCCAGGTACGACCAGAACGAGCGCGTGTGCCCGTGGTAGAACTCGTCCCAGAGGACCGTGCGCGCGCCGGGCGGCCCGAGCGCGTTCACCAGGAGCTCAACGTGCCGCGGACGCCCGATTCCGCCGTTGGCGAGCGGCGCCGAACCTGCCCACCATACCGCGTGGCCCTTCTCGAAGCGCGCCGTCACCACCGCCGGGGCCTGGTCGGTCCCGTAGATCACCACGTACGGCGAGTCGAGCGGCAGTGGCGCCATGGCCGACGGCATGTCCATCGACTCCACTCCGTCGGTGAGCGCAGCCGGGCAGCGCGCGGTCCTGCCGTCTCGCGCGCGAGGCGCGCAGGGCCGCCGTGTCACTTCTCCTCTGCGCCCTTCTGGGGCACGCCGGGCAGGAACGCCGCGGCGGCGGGGCCGGTCGCAAGGACGAGCCCTCCACGCTCGACGAACGTCTGAAGCGCCTGCACGTCCTGCGCGGATGGCGCCTCCGACGGGTTCGCAAGCACGAGCACCGTGTGCTCCGGCGCGTGCCGGATTGCCGTCACGGGCTCGAACGACCGGTCGACGTGATAGCCGAGCTCCTTCAAGAGGAGAAACGCCGCCCTGGCACCGTCGGGGTGCGCGGCGTAGCTCGACCCGTCGTTGCGCGGCAGCGCGTCGGGAGGCGCGACCATGAACGAGGCCGCGGTCAGCAGCACCGTGCCGGCACCGGCGACCGCGAGCACCGTCAGATCGCTCGTTCGCCAGGACGCAGGCATCCAAGGGCCTCCAGGTGATCCGTCAAGCGGCGCGCGTCATCGTCTGCGACCGCACGGTTGCCGTACCAGAGCTGCTCGAAGCGGCGGGTCAGGTCGAGCATCACCGAGTATCGGCTGTCGGTCGCGGGCAGCATCGGCAGATACTCGCGCGGCGTTCGCGCATCGTCGACGCGCCAGACGCCCTGCTCTTCGAGGCGAACGAGTGCCGCGCCGTACGCGCACCGGACGGCGTCTCGCGTCTGCCCGAGGCGTGCTGCCGCAAGCGCGCGAAGCGCCAGTTCCCGCGCGCGCGGACGCGCGACAGCGACGGCGCCAAGGCTGAGCGCCGCGCCACGCGGACGGTCGGCGATCGTCCGGGCCAGCCAGAAGCCCAGCCCGATGAGCGCCGCAAGCGCCGCCGCCCACGCGAAGACGAGCGCCGTACCGCGCGCCGTCCCGCGACCGCCGCCGAATCGTGCCCACAAGTCCTCGAACCACTTCCCGATGCGCTCCTGGAGCTGCTCGCGCCATCGGCTCGCGGCGCTTTGCTGGAACTCACTCCGCGCGAGGATCGGCTCGATCGCGGACCTGCTCCGCGCGCGGCCGAGCGCCGTTGGCGTCACCATCGCCGCCATCTCGTCGCGCATCGGCGTCAGGCGGAGAACCAGCGCGGCGCGCGTGTCGGGCCACGCGTCGGGCTTCGCCGGCGCCGCCATCAGCGCCGCGATGAGCCAGCGGGCGGTGACATCGACGCGTTCGTCCCCGTCGAGCACGCGCCACACCCCGGGAATCCGCACCCGCGACCGCCGGCGCATCGGCCGCGCGGTCGAGCGCCGCAATTCCGTGCCGCGACTCCCTGAGACGGTCGAGGTCCGCCACGAGCTGGCTGCGGGACACACCGCCGACGGGCGTGGCTTCTGGGGATTGCGCCTCGATGCTCACTGGCGCGCCTGCGAGAATCAGGATCGCCGACGAGAGCCCACAGCAAAAGGACGAAAGATAGGAGGGCAAGCGTCGTGTCGTCGTGCTACGGTTCCCTGGCCTGGC
This sequence comes from uncultured Acidobacteriota bacterium, assembly GCA_963771395.1. Classification (GTDB taxonomy): domain Bacteria; phylum Acidobacteriota; class Vicinamibacteria; order Vicinamibacterales; family 2-12-FULL-66-21; genus DATBJJ01. The sequence goes on from CAVYTY010000028.1 coordinate 299,492, forward strand.
GGCAGCGCCGGCGACTGCGGTGTGATGCCGGCTGACGCGTCGAGTCCCGCGAGCATCAATTGAAGATCGAGTCCTTCATTGCGGACGCGGAGATCGTAGTAGAGAACCGCAAACGCCACGACCATGAGCGGCGCGGTGAACGCGCCGCCGATCGAGCCGGTAATCGTCCCGAACAGATTCATCCAGAAGAACGTGGACGAATCCGGGCCGGCCATCGCTGCCTACGAAGATGAACGGGCCCTGAAAGACCGCGAGCACCGCATAGGTGATGACCATGGTGAAGGCCATCAGGACGAAGACGCGGAGGAGGCTGCCTCGGGTCAACTCGATGCTGCGGCGGATGGCGTCGGTCGCGGTCTCGTCCTCGAGCACTGCCGCCGGTACGGACACCGCGTAGCGGAGGACCACCCAGATCCACAGCACGAATGCCCCGAACGCAGCCGCGACGAGCGCCAGGCCGCCACTACCGGAAACCCGGCGGCGGCGAGGCCGCCCGCAAGCCCGACGAAGAGCCACCAGGAGCAGCACGATGCCAACGAGCCGGACAGAGACCAACAGCAGCAGCAGCGCGAGCCGCCCCACGCGGCCTCGCAGCGGCACGTATGCCGCGCGAATCGAGACGGGCTGGCCCAGATAGATCTGCGAGACTGCCACTGTCGTCGCACCGAGCGCCACGGCGTAGGTGATGAAGTAGACGACAATCATGCCGAGCGCCGCCGCGCCAGAACCAGAGCACCGCGCCCAGGATCTCGGCGGGATTCGCTTCCGCACCGAACCCGGGCTCGCCGGCTGGGGATTGAAGAGCGCGACGAGCACGCCGAACGTCAGGCCGAGGAGCGACGGCAGCGCCATGATGCCGACAAAGAGCCAGAAATGATGGCGGTAGAGGCTGAACGACCGGTCCAGCAGCTCGCCGAGCGTGAGCGGGCGCAGATCCAACGACATAAAGGTGTCTCCACGGACCTGGCTGAGGATTGGGGGATCGTAGCACACGGCTTGATCAGCCGTGGTTCAGGGGTTCAAGGGGTTCAAGGGGTTCAAGGGGTTCAGGGTCAGGGTTCAAGGGGTTCAGGAGGTTCAGCAGTCCGAATGTCAGCCGCGAGGCGCTTGCTGATGGTGTGACGGACAATGGCCAGGTCGCGCCTAGCGGCGGCTGCGGCAAATCGGACGTGACGCCGGCGCTCACGGCGCGGGATCATCGGCTTGCCGGTGGCCGGACTTGTCGGCATCCAGCCCTCGTCGATGAGCCGCTGGTGAATGGTCAATGCGCGGGTCACGAGGCGAGCCGCAGTGGCAAACTGCTCGATTCGTTCCGCGCCGTCCGGGTACGTCACCACCAGCGTGTAGGCGCCCGGCTCGGTCCCCTTGCGGACCTCGACGTCAATCCGGGCCGTTCCTCGCGTGAAGAACCAGATCATCAAATACCTCGCTCGGCGGGTATCGGCGCGAAGGGCCGGATGCATGAGGTTCGCTTCTCGCGGCTCGCTGCTGGCGGCTGGCTTCTCGCGGTTCGGGACTGCCGCTCGAGTTTCCGAAAGCCTTCGACGGGGTGGTCGAGGGTTTTCCGAGCCGCGAGCCGCGAGCCGCGAGCCGCGGGAAAATTAGCCGCGATCCCCGAGGTAACGGCTCCGCAGGGTCAGCCCCGCGGCCGGGCTGGCACATAATACGAAGTTCAGGCGCTCCGAGGCCCATCGCCATCAATGAAGATCACCGACGCCAAGGTCATCGTCTGCAGCCCGGGCCGTAACTTCGTGACGCTGAAGATCGTGACCGAGGACGGTCTGACGGGGCTCGGCGACGCCACGCTCAACGGCCGGGAGCTGGCCGTCGCGACCTATCTCTCCGAGCACGTCGTCCCATTACTCATCGGCCGCGACGCCAGGCGTATCGAAGACACGTGGCACTACCTGTATAAAGGCGTCTACTGGCGCAAGGGCGCGGTTACGATGACGGCGATCGCCGCCGTCGACATGGCCCTCTGGGACATCGCCGGCAAGGCCGCGAACAAGCCCGTGTACCAGTTGTTCGGTGGCGCGTCACGCGAGGACGTGCTCGTCTACTGCCACGCCAGCGGCGCAACGCTCGAGCAGACGGTGACGGCAGTTGCGGACCACGCAAAAGCCGGGTATCGCGCCATTCGTGCGCAGTGCACGGTCCCGGGGCACGAGCACAGCTACGGGGTCGGCCAGGCCGGCCGTCAGTACGAGCCGGCGGAACGCGGCGGTCTGCCGCCCGAGAGCACCTGGAGCACCGAACCGTATCTCCAGTTCGCGCCGGTGCTCTTCGAGCGGCTCCGGCGGGAATTCGGGTCCGGAATTCAGCTGCTCCACGACGTGCATCACCGCTTGCGGCCGATCGAGGCGGCCCGCCTCGGGAAGAGCCTGGAGCCGTATCACTTCTTCTGGATGGAAGACCCGGTCGCGGCCGAACTCCAGGAGGGATTCCGCACGATTCGGCAGCATACGACGACGCCGATTGCCGTGGGAGAAGTCTTCGACAGCATCTATGATGGCTATCAGCTGATTCAGGAGCAGCTCATCGACTACATCCGCGCGAGCGTCGTGCACGCAGGTGGCCTGACACACCTGCGGAAGATCGCTTCGCTGGCGGAGATGTATCACGTGCGGACAGGATGTCATGGCGCGAGCGACCTCAGCCCGGTGACGATGGCGGCGGCACTGCATTTCGATCTGAGCGTCCACAACTTCGGCATCCAGGAGCACATGGGCCACACGCGCGAGACCGACCTGGTGTTTCCGCACGCGTATACGTTCAGGGACGGCGCCATGTACCCGGGCGACCAGCCCGGACTTGGGGTAGACCTCGACGAAACGCTGGCGCAGTCGTACCCTTACCAGCGCGCCTACCTGCCGGTCGCGCGACTCGAGGACGGGACGATCCATAGTTGGTAGGCTTGGTCTGCGCCTAGCGAGCGCAGCCTTGAGCCGCCGGGAGCGCGAGCGCGAGCGGCCGCCTGGGTGGGGCCCAGCGCATGAGAGTGGGGCCCCGCGAGCATTGAGAGAGGATGAAAACCATGGCGAACTTGAGTCACTACATCACGCCGGCGATCGCGGCGGTTGCGACGGCGGCCTCGCTCGCGTCGGCGACCATCGCCCAGAAACCCGCGGCCGCTGGCGCGGTCAATCAGCTCACCGCTCAGGAAAAGAAGGCCGGCTGGACACTGCTCTTCGACGGGACATCTCTCAACGGATGGCGCGGCTACAAGAAGCCCGACGCCTCCGACTCGCGCTGGAGAGTCGAGGAGGGGTCTGCTGACCGTCGATCCCGGCACGGGGAAGGACACGCGTGGGCAGCGCGACATCATCACGACGGCGCAATTCGACCGCTTCGAGCTGACGTGGGAGTGGCGGGTTGCCGAGGGCGGCAACAGCGGCCTGAAGTACTTCGTCCTCGAGGACATGGATTCAGCCATCGGCCACGAATACCAGCTCATCGACGACGAGCGCCACGCCGACGCGAAGGTCGGCCCGCACCGCCAGACGGCTGCGCTCTATGACGTGCTTCCCGGCCTCAGAATCCCCGTCCGATCTGAAGCCCGCCGGTCAGTGCAACAGAGCAGGATCGTCGCTCGAACGGCATCGGCCGGGTGGCACGCGCGTGTAGCATTACTTGAACGGTGTGCGCGTGCTGCAATACGAGCTCGATCGCCCGGCTCTGCGCGAAGCGATCGCGAAGAGCAAGTTCAAGGACGTCGCGCGGTTCGGTAAGCTGCAGAACGGCTTCATCCTCCTGCAGGATCACGGCGATCGCGTCTGGTATCGCAACATCAAGATCCGGCGGCTGCCCGCCGCGGGCAGCGAAGGGCACTCAGGCCGGCGGCAAAGGCGTCCAGGTCGTCGCCGACGACGGCGGACGGCGCGTCGACATCACGATCGACGGCAAGCCGTTCACCTCTTACATCTATCCCGACACGCTGAAGAAGCCGGTGCTGTATCCGATCCGGACGGCCGCCGGCACGCTCGTCACGCGCGGCTTTCCTCTCGATCCCGCGCCCGCGCGAACGCTTCGATCACCCGCACCACGTCGGCCTCTGGTTCAACCACGGTGACGTCAACGGCCTCGACTTCTGGAACAACTCCTACGACATTCCCGGCGGACCGGGCGCCCAAGATGGGGACCATCCTGCCACAAGCGGGTCGTCGAAGCCAAGAGCGGCGCGGATCGCGGCGAGCTGGCGGTCGAGATGGACTGGGTCACCAACGACGGCGTGGCGCTTCTGCGCGAAACGACGCGCTTCGTCTTCCGCGGCGCCGGTGACGCGCGCAGCGTCGATCGCATCACGACGCTCACGGCCCTCGATCGGCAGGTCGTGTTCCGCGACAACAAGGAAGGATCGCTCGGCCTCCGCGTCAGGCGAGAGCTCGAGCAGCCGGGCGAGAAGCCGGAGCAGTTCACCGACGCCGAGGGAAAGGTGTCGAAGGTGCCGGTGCTCGACAACACCGGCGTGACGGGACTCTACACGAGCAGCGAGGGCCTGAAGGGTGACAAGGTGTGGGGAACACCAGGGCGCTGGTGCATGCTCGGTGGAAAGGTCGGCGCCGAGCCGGTGACGATCGCGATGCTCGACCATCCGTCGAACCCCAACTCCCCTACCTACTGGCACGCGCGCGGGTATGGGTTGTTTTCGGCGAATGTCTTCGGCCGGAAGGTCTTCGATCCGAAGCAGGAAGAGCTGACGCTCACGCTCGAGCCCGGGAAGTCCGTGACCTTCCGCCACCGCGTGCTGATTCTGGACACCGCGGCGACGCCGGCATCGATCGAGCGTGAGTTCAAGACGTTTGCGGCGGTTACGTCGTCCGCCTACTTTCGCGAGAGCAATCCGAAAAGATGAGCTTCACGGATCATGAGCGTCATCGGCCGCGGCGTCGTCGAAGGCCATCTCACGCCGGAAGAAGTGTCGGACCTGGCGCGGCAGGGACTCGGCCGCCTGCCGCTCGACGGCAAGCGCGTCATCGTCCTCATTCCCGACGGCACACGCACGATGCCGATGCCGTTGATGTTCGACATCCTCGAGCGCGAGCTCGCGCCGCGCGTGGCGGCGCTCGACTTTCTCGTCGCCCTCGGCACGCACACGCCGATGAGCGACGAGCAGCTGAGTCGGCACCTCGGGCGCACGGTCGTTGACGGCCGCGCCGGCGATCGGCGGATTTTCAACCACCGCTGGGACGACCCGGCCACGTTTGCCACGCTCGGCACGATCCCGGCGGCGGTGATCGCGGAGCTCTCTCTCGGCCGGTTGAACCAGGACGTGCCGGTCGCCCTCAACCGTCTGGTCGTCGAGTACGACCACGTGCTCATCTGCGGTCCGGTCTTTCCGCACGAGGTCGTCGGATTCTCCGGCGGCACCAAGTATCTCTTTCCCGGGCATCGCCGCGTCCGAGATCATCCACTTCACGCATTGGCTGGGCGCGCTCATCACGAGCTCGGACGTGCTCGGGACGATCGACACGCCGATGCGGGCGGTCATCAACCGCGCGGCGGCCCTGCTGCAGACGCCGCTCTCGCTGCTCGCGCTCGTGGTGACCTACGAAGGCGTCGCGGGCGTGTTCTGCGGCGAAGCCACCGGGAACCACGACGCGTGGCGGCAAGCCGCCGCGTTCTCGGCCCGACGGCACGTCGTGTGGCTGGACAAGCCCTTCGATCGCGTGCTGACGGTGATGCCGGCGATGTATCAGGATTTGTGGACGGCCGCCAAGGGCGTCTACAAGACCGAGCCGGCCATGGCCGACGGCGGCGAAGTGGTCGTCTATGCGCCGCACGTGCGCGAGGCGAGCCAGCGTGCACGGGCGCGTGATCAACGAGATCGGCTATCACTGCCGGGACTATTTCCTGGCGCAGTGGGACCGCTTCGGCGGATTCCCGCTGGGGATTCTTGCGCACTCGACCCACGTGAAGGGTCCGGGCACCTACGATGCGCGACGTCACGTCGAGGCGCCGCGCATCAAGGTCACGCTCGCCACCGGTATCTCCAGGGAACAGTGCGAGCACCTCAGCCTCGGCGTATGTGGATCCCGCCGAGGTCGATTTGACGGATTGGTCGACGGACATGGGCAGCGGCTCCTACAAGGTGCCGCGCGCCGGCGAGTTGTTGTTCCGCGTCGGGAGACCTCCGGACGCTGTCGCAGGTGACCCGTGAAGTACGCGATGGGAGTTGTGGGCCTCGGCGTGATGGGCGCGAACCTCGCGCGCAATATCGAGAGCCGGGGGTTTCCGGTCGTCGGCTACGACCTCGACGCCGCCAAGTCGCAGGCGTTCGTCAACGGTCCGGCGAAGGGCAAGGCCGTCGCCGCCGCCGACAGCCCGGCGAACCTGATGGCCATGCTCGAGGAGCCACGCCGGATTCTCGTGATGGTTCCGGCAGGGAAACCGGTCGACAGCGTGATCGCGCATCTCAAGCCGCATCTCGAAGCGGGTGACATCCTGATCGACGGCGGCAACTCCTATTTCCTCGATACCGATCGGCGCTCGGACGAGCTCGCCTCGGAGGGATTCCACTTCGTCGGCGCGGGCGTGTCGGGCGGCGAGGAAGGCGCACTTCACGGACCCGCCATCATGCCGGGCGGACCAAAAGCCGCGTGGGACGCGCTCTCCCCCATCCTCAAGGCGATCGCCGCCAAGGCGGAAGACGGAGAGCCGTGCGTCGGCCTACATGGGCCCGCGCGGCGCCGGCCACTACGTGAAGATGGTGCACAACGGGATCGAGTACGGCGACATGCAGCTCATCGCCGAGACCTACGATCTCCTGCAGCGGGGCGGGGGCCTCTCCGCCGGCGAGATCGCGGACATCTTCTCGCAATGGAACGAGGCCGAGCTCAAGTCCTACTTGATCGAGATCACCGCCCAGGCGCTTGCGCCAGATCGACAAGGAGACGGGCAAGCCGCTCGTCGATCTGATCCTCGACGAGGCCCAGCAGAAGGGCACCGGCAAGTGGACGAGCCAGAACTCGTTCGACGTTGGGGCGCCAATCCCCACGATCAACGCGGCCGTCGAAGCGCGCCAGATCTCCGCGCTCAAGACCGAGCGCGTCGCCGCGAGCCGGGTGCTGAACGGCCCGACCGGGCGCTTCACCGGCGACCGGCGGCAGCTCATCGACGCGGCGCGCCACGCCCTCTACGCGAGCAAGATCACGTCTTACGCGCAGGGCATGTCGCTCTTGCGCATGGCGTCGACCGAGTATCACTACGATATCGATCCGGGCGAGGTCGCCAAGGTCTGGCGCGCCGGCTGCATCATCCGCGCGGCGTTGCTCGGCGACATCAGCGAGGCGTTCGCGCGCGACCCGAACCTCGGCAACCTGCTCCTCGATGAATCGTTCCGGACCGCGATCGGCCAGCCTGCGGTGCAGAGCGGCTGGCGTTTCGTCGTGCAGACCGCGGTCGGCCTCGGCATTCCGGTGCCGGGCCTTGGCGCCTCACTCGCCTACTACGATGCCTATCGGAGCGCCCGGCTGCCCGCAAACCTGACCCAGGCCCAGCGCGACTTCTTCGGCGCGCACACGTATCGCCGCACCGACCGGGATGGCGTCTTTCATACCGATTGGACCCCAGGAGACTGACGAGCCCCATGACCAAGGAGTTGCAGATTCGACCCGACGGCGCGCTCGACTTCCTCTCACTCGGCGCACTCATCCATCGTCTCGACCCCGGCGTGATCCCGTTTCGCAAGGCGCACTCCTGTGTGATCCACGTGAGCGGCGGCGAGTTCAACACCGCCGCCAACCTCGCCGATTGCTTCGGCCTGCGTACGGGAATCGCGTCCGCGATGGTCGACTATCCGATCGGCGACCTCATCGCCGAGCGCGTGCGGGCGATGGGCGTGAAGCCCTTCTACAAGCGCTTCAAGCACGACGGGGCGCGCGGTCCGAACATGGCGACCGTCTACAGCGATCAGGGCTACGGCGTGCGCGGCCCGATGGTCTTCTACAACCGGGCCAACGAGGCCGCCGCGCAGTTGCAGCCCGGCGATTTCAACTGGCCGGAGATTTTCGGCGCCGGCGTGCGATGGTTCCACAGCGGAGGCATCTTCGCGGCCTTGTCCGACACGACGTCAGAGCTCATCATCGAAGCCATGGAGGCCGCCAAAGCGCACGGCGCGGTGGTGTCGTTCGATCTCAACTATCGACGAAAAACTGTGGGCCGCATCGGGCAGCGCTGCGCGCGCACCGTCGGTCCTCGGGCGGATCGTCAAGCTCGTCGACGTGCTCGTCGGCAACGAGGAAGACCTGCAGAAGGGCCTGGGCATCCCGGGACCGGAGATCGCGGCGAAATCCACGCTCGATCCCAGCGTCTTTGTCGGGATGATCGACAAGGTCGTCGAGCGCTACCCGCAAATCAAGGTCGTCGCCACGACGCTGCGCGAAGTGCACTCCACCAACCGCCACACCTGGGGCGCGGTCGCGTGGATCAACGGCCAGGCCTACCTCTCGCCGATGTGCGAGCTCGACGTGCACGACCGCGTTGGCGGCGGCGACGGCTTCGCCGCCGGCGTCTTCTACGGGCTGATGAGCGGCGAGACGCCGGAGGAGTCCGTGAAGCTTGGCTGGGCGCACGGCGCGCTCATCACGACGTTCCCTGGCGACACGACCATGGCCACGGTGGATCAGGTGCGGGCGTTCGCGAAGGGCGGGTCGGCGCGGATCCAGCGGTGATGCCGACGGCGCAGGCGTCATGAAGCCGGACCCGTCAGGATTCAAGAACCAATCTGGAAAGCAAGATGGGTAAGGTCCACGAACAGATCGATGAGCCCCTTGGAGAGTTCATTCGAGCCCAGCAGATGTTCTTTGTGGCCACAGGTCCAATGAGCGCGAGTGGTCATATCAACCTCTCGCCAAAGGGACTCGACACTCTTCGCATCCTGGATCCCCACACTCTCGCGTATCTAGATTACGTCGGCAGCGGCGCTGAGACGATTGCCCATGTGAGAGAGAACGGGCGCATTGTCGTCATGCTGTGTGCGTTTCAGGGGCCTCCTCGGATCGTTCGGCTGTATGGCCGGGGAGAAGTCCTGGAGCCGCAGCATCACGAATTCAACCGTCTGCGATGCCTTTTTCCGGCCGAGCCAGCTGGCCGCGCAATCCTTCGCATCTCGATTACACGAATTGGCGATTCGTGCGGATTCGGGGTACCTCTCTATTCGTTCGAAGATCACCGCTCTCAGCTTCCAGACTGGGCGTCACGGAAGGGTGCCGAGGATCTTGTTCAGTACCAGCAAGACAAGAATCGGTCCAGCATCGACGGCCTTCCGGCGCTGCAATGGCCCGAGACGAACAGCAGCCGCTGATGCGGTTCTGAGCGGCCGCCGGTAAAAACGCGAACTGTCTTAGGCAGGTCAGGACGTGACATCTGGAATGATGCGGCGCTTCTCGGTTCGCGTATCGTTGGGTGCGCTCCCATCTCTTCATCCTGGGGTGTTGATTATTCCGACGATCCAAGGGGGTGGCCTCGAGCTCCCGTGACGAACGTCGGGACGAGCGAGTTTACGCGCCGGCTGTTAGACTGTCACTTCACCGATGGGTGCGAAGTCCACATTCGTGAGCACCGTGCCGAGAGACCGGGGCACCACACAGCCAGCCGAGATTGTTGTGTTCTGGATCGTTCGTGATTCGGCCTGCGCGGAGTGCGGCGAGGAGCTTGGCAAGGGGCGCTTCCTCCGGATGGAGAGGGAACGGCCGCTCTGCCTCCGTTCGCGCCGACCTCGATCGTTTGGTGTTCCTTGAGCGTGGAGACGCGGCGCTGACTCGACGCGCCATCCGACATTCGACGCTGCGCGCAGTGGTCGTGCGCTTTAGCCGTTTCCGGAAACGCTACGAACGGCAAGGCGTACTGGTCGAGGAACAAGCCCTCGCGCGCGCGGAACAGGAATGCCTATCCGACGCCGAGGCGCGGCGACTGGCTCGCGCGCGCTCGGCTGAACGGCGTCAGGCGCACGATGCGGACTACCTGGCCACGTTCGCCCAGCGCGTGGGCGATCTATTTCCCGGATGCCCCATCGAGGAGCAACGGGCCATTGCCGAGCACGCCTGCCAGAGTCCTCGGGGCGGATTGGCAGGTCGGCAGCTGCGAAGGAGCTACAGGCAGGTGCGGTCGACCTTGCCGTTCGAGCGCACGTCAGGCACGTCCACACGCGGTACGACGAACTGCTCGCAAACGGCGTAGCGCGAGAGGACGCCCGCGCTCAGGTAGCCGCATCAGTCGCGAACTGTCTCGACACGTGGCAGCGTGCCACATCATGATCTCGACAACTTTGCTTGGGAGTGCAACATCGCGTTGCACGCGCCAGTTGTTGCTGAGGCTGCGGGTGAGCGCCAAGCCGCTATGCCGACGAGGGTTTGATGAGGCAATGCACGGGACCTGGGCACGAGGAGGCTCCGGTGAAAGCGTGCACGACTCAAATTGGCGCGTCAGGCTGCCCACCACGTCCTCCGTTCGGAAGCCGTTGTCTTTGATCAGCTTGGCTGCGATTCTCTGATCTCGTCAACGCTTTAGCATGCCGGGCGGGTCGTTGGGTAACGTTGGGAACGCCCCGTGCCACAGCCGCGCTGGGCTATCCTCAACAGGCAACACGGGCACCACGGGTAGATCCAGGCCACCGACGACACGGGCCATCATCGGAAAGGTTCCAACGTGACTCGCGACACGCTTACTCTCGAAGACTTGTGGGGCGTCTACTCCGTCCCGCCGCTCCCGCGCAAGGCCGACGGCCGCCGCAGCCTCGATCTCGACGCCGCCGAACAGGTCGCCAGGCACATCGCCGAGGGAGGCATCACGCGCTTTCTCTACGGCGGCAACGCGTTCCTCTACCACATCTCGCTTGCCGAGTACGAAGCGCTCCTCGACTGGCTGGCCGACTTCTCCGCGCCGCGGTGGCCGATTCCGAGCCTCGGTCCATCGTTCGGCCGCGCCATCGATCAGGCCTGCCTGCTGCGTCGCCATAGTTTTCCCACGGCCATGGTGCTTCCGTGCGGAGATCCTCGTGACCCGCACGGGTGCGAAACCGGGATGCGCGAGATCGCCGATGCCGCGGGCGTGCCGCTCATCATCTACCTGAAGTCCGAGGACAATTTCGGGTCCGACCTGGAACAGTCACTCGACGCGATCGGCCGCCTCATCGACGACGGCGTCGCCATCGCCGTCAAGTACACCATCGTTCGCGACGATCCGCGGAAGGATGCCATGCTCGACGGACTCCTGAAACGCGTCGATCGCCGCCGCGTCATCAGCGGCATGGGCGAACGGCCGGCGATCGTCCACCTCCGCGATTACGAGCTGGGCGGGATGACGACGGGTTCCGGCTGCATCGCTCCGTCCCTGTGCAGTGCGTTCCTGATGGCGTGCGCGGACCGGAACTGGACGACTGCCGAGAGCCTGCGCGCCGAGTTCATGCCGCTCGAGGATGTGCGCGACGCCTGGGGTCCCGCGCGTGTCCTGCATCACGCGACGGAGCTTGCGGGGATCGCGTCAACAGGGCCCATCCTTCCCTACGTCTCACCCCTGAGCGCAGAGCGGCTGGCCGAGCTCGCGCCCGTCGCGCGCGGGCTGCGGGAGCGCGACGAATGACGCGCCCCCGCAAGACCCCGACAGATCTCCGCAGCTTCCGCTGGTTCGGCAAAGACGATCTGCGATCGTCTGGGCACCGGTCGCGCGCGCGCCAGCAGGGATTCACCGCCGACGACATGGGCGGGAAACCCGTCATCGCCATCCTCAACACGTGGAGCGATGCCAACCCCTGCCATGCGCACTTCCGGCTGCGCGCCGAAGACGTGAAGCGCGGCGTATGGCAGGCCGGCGGCTTTCCGATGGAGATCCCCCTGCTCACGCTCGGCGAGACCTTCATGAAGCCGACGACGATGCTCTATCGCAACCTGCTGGCAATGGAGGCGGAAGAGGCGCTGCGCGCGTACCCGGCCGATGGCGCGATCCTGCTCGGCGGTTGCGACAAGACCGTCCCCGCCATGGTCATGGGCGCGACCAGCGCGAACCTTCCATTCATCTTCGTGCCGGCCGGCCCGATGTTCCGCGGGAACTGGCGCGGCCAGCCGCTCGGCTCGGGCACCGATGTCTGGAAGTACTGGGCGGAACGGCGCGCGGGCACGATCGACGAGTGCACGTGGCGGGAAATGGAAGAAGGGATTGCGCGCTCCTTCGGCACCTGCATGACGATGGGCACGGCCTCGACCATGGCCGCGGCCGTCGACGCGCTCGGCGTGACGCTTCCTGGCGCGTCGTCCATTCCTGCCGCTGATTCCGGTCACGCGCGCATGGCGTCGGCCGCCGGGCGCCGAATCGTCGAGATGGTCTGGGAAGACATGCGGCCGCGCGACATCCTGACGACCGCCGCGTTCGAGAACGCCGTCACGGCGGCGATGGCGCTCGGCGGATCGACCAACGCGATCATTCACCTGATTGCGATGGCGGGACGCGCGGGCGCCGAGCTCGATCTCGATCGCTTCGACGCGCTCTCGCGCCGGACACCGTTTCTCGCGAACATTCGCCCGTCTGGCGCGTACCTGATGGAGGACTTCTTTTATGCTGGCGGGCTGCGGGGCGTGCTCGATCGGCTGCGCGATCTGCTGCACACCGACTGCCTCACGATCAACGGCCAGACGCTCGGCAACAACCTCGAGGGTGCCTTCGTGTCGAATGACGAGGTCATCACCCGCCGCGAGAGCCCGATCGGCCCCGAAGGCGGCGTTGCCGTCCTGCGCGGGAACCTGGCGCCGGATGGCGCGGTCATCAAGCACACGGCGGCGGAACGCCGACTGCTTCAGCATACGGGTCCGGCTGTCGTGTTCCGCAACTACAACGACCTCGAGGCACGGATCGACGACCCCGCGCTGCCGGTGACGGCCGACTCGGTCCTCGTCCTGCAGGACGCCGGGCCTCTCGGCGCGCCGGGCATGCCCGAGTGGGGCATGCTGCCCATCCCCAAGAAGCTGCTCGCGCAGGGCGTGCGCGACATGGTGCGGATTTCGGACGCGCGCATGAGCGGAACCGCATACGGCGCCTGCGTGCTCCATGTGGCGCCAGAGTCGTTCGCCGGGGGACCGCTGGCGTTCGTGCGCGACGGCGACCTCATCGAGCTCGACGTATCCGGACGTCAGCTCACCCTTCGCGTCCCCGAGGACGAGCTGACACGCCGGCGGGCCGGGTGGCAACCTCGCGAGGTTGCCTACCCTCGCGGCTTCGGCCACATGTACGCCCGCCACGTCACGCAGGCCAATCGGGGATGTGATTTCGATTTCCTCGAGGGAACCGCCTCGATCGGGGAGCCGGAAATACATTGACTTGGGTTCAAGGGGTTCACGAGGTTCAGAGGTTCACAGAGGTTCAAGGGGTTCAAGAGGTTCAGGGGGTTCATGGGGTTCAGGGGGTTCATCGGGTTTTGGCGTCCACGGCTGGATCTCGTCGTACCTCGAGTGAATGGGAGGTGCAGCCGATGACCGAAGTGGACCCGCCGGCGCTGCTCGAGCGGATTACCAGCGGCGCACACACTGTGATTCTCGATGTCCGCTCGCGCGCGGAGTATGGTGCCGGTCATATCCCGGGATCGATCAACATCCCATTCTGGGCGGTCCTCTGGCGGACCGGCGAGCTCGGTGCCGCGCCCGACGACCCGATCGTGGTCTATTGCGGCCACGGCCCTCGCGCGCTGTTCGCCCGCATCGCGCTAGGCCGCCGCGGCTTCACCCGCGTCGCGTGCCTGGCCGGCCACATGTCGACATGGCGCCAGGCCGGCTATCCGGAGGAGCGCAAGCCCTGAACCCATGAACCTCGTGAACCCGTGAACCTCGTGAACCTCGTGAACCCCTTGAACCTGAACTTGCTAGCGTGAGGAGCCTTTGCGCGCCTCCAGGATCTTGAGAAATGATCGCCCCTGCAGTTCCGCTGTCGTCAGCCCGGTCTCGCGCGCTTCCTCCAGCGTGAGCGCGCCCGAGCTCAGCCCGCGCACGAAGAAGTTGAGCAGCCCCTGCCCCGTCGCGGCATCGTCGAACACGTCTCCGACGAGCGTCGCCTGAGTCGCTTTCCCGACAAAGTTCCGGAGCCTTGCCGTTGCGGCCGGCCGCGCCGAGAGAAAGAAGGCGTGGACAGCGGCATAGCGCGCCGGCAGCTGCGCCGGATGCAGATCCCACCCCTGGTAGAACCCGTTGACGAGAGAGTGCTGCGCGTCGTCGAAGTGCAGCTTCCACGCGCGATGGACGACGTCGCGGTTTTCGCGGCGCTCGGCGTCGGTGAGCGGGCGACCGGGAACGGCGCGGTGCGGCGGGATCGGCATGATGTTGGTCGCGCCGTCCGAGATCCAGACGCCGCCCTGCGCGAGGGCGACCTGCATCATGTGCTTGGCGAAGTCGCACGCCTCGTGGTGCATGTGCTGCCACGACGCGGTGATACCGCAGAGCGCCGTGTAGTCATAGGTGCCGAAGTGGGCGCCCCTGACGCGTCCCTTGCCCGCGGCCACGAGCGCACGAAGCGATGACGAGCCGTCTGCGGCAAGAATCGATTGCGGCGTTTCGATCATGAGCTCGAGCGCGAGAGCGCCCGGCCGCAGCTTCAGCGCCCCCTCGAGTCCTGCGCAGGCGCGCGCGACGGCAGACACATGGCCCGGGTCCATCAGCTTCGGAATCGTCACGACGAAGTTCGGCGGAAGACGCTTTCGACCCGCGCGCACCAGCGTCGTCACGAACAGATCGAGCGTCCGGAGGCTGCGCGCGTGCAGTTCCTTCGACATCGGCTTGATGCGGATGCCGATGAACGGCGGCAGCGTGCCCGCGGCGAGTCCTGAGGCGACTTCCTCCGCGACGGACTGCGCGTGGCCATCCTCTTCGGCGTCCGGTCTGATGCCGTAGCCGTCTTCGAAGTCGATCCGGAAATCTTCGACCGGCTCGCGCGTGAGCTTTTCGACGACGCGGCTGCGGATGGTTGCGGCCAGCCCGATCTCATCCGATGGAAGGCCGAGCGCCGCTCGGAACGTGCCGGCGTCCGGCGCGTACTCCTCGAGCACCGACAGCGCGACGGCGCCGATCCTCGCCGCGGAGTCGGCCTTGAACAGATGCGCGCCTCCGTACACGCTGTGGACGGGTTGCCGATCGCCGGTGTCTCCAGGAAAATCACGACTGACAGCAAGGTTGGTCCTGCGAAGGCCCGTCAGAATCGGTTTGAGAGCGCGGGGATTCAGAGATCGGCCGTCAGGTCGAACGCGTCGCGTGGGTGACATGGCAGTCCGGAGGGTGAGAGTGGTTACGAGCCTCGATACGTCGTGTAGCCGAACGGGCTGAGCAGCAACGGCACGTGGTAGTGCGCCACACCATTTGCCCCGTCGGCCACTTCGAACGTGATGATGACCGACGGGTAGAACGCGCGAACGCCGCGGCCTTCAAAGTAGCGACGGGTGTCGAACACGAGCCGGTACAGACCGGCTTCGAGCGGGGTCTCGTCGGTCATCAGACTGCGCAATCGTCCGTCCGCGTCAGTCTCGCCGTGGCCAACGAACTGCCACTCGCTCGACTTGCCGCCGCGCTCGAGCACGACTCGTATGCCGGCGGCTGGCCGGCCGATCGACGTGTCCAATACGTGAGTCGTGATCACCGGAATGGATTGTACAGGTTCACGGGTTCAAAGATTCACGAGGTTCAAGAAGTTCAGGAGGTTCAAGGGATTCAAAGGGTTCAGGGGGTTCAGGTATTTCAGGAGGTTCAGGAGGTTCCGAGGTTCAAGAGGTTCAGGGTTCACGGCGCAGCGTCGTCCCGATTGGCAGGCTCGTGAAGTCACCCCTGTCGAATACGGTCGTGCCTCTGAGAATTGTCGTCAGGGCGCGGCCTCGCAAGCGGCGGCCGTCATAGGGCGTCACCGGATGCCGATGATGGAGCGTCTGCGCATCAACTGTCGTCTCGGCGTCCGGGTCCCACACCACCAGGTCGGCGTCGCGTCCGACGGCAATCGCCCCCTTCTTCGTGGAGAGCCCGGCGAGTGCCGCGGGGCGCGTGGCGAGCCAGTCCGCGACGCGCTCGAGTGGAATCCCGCGCTCGGCGGCGCCGGTCCAGACGACGGAGAGTCCGAGCTGCAGCGAGGCAATGCCGCCCCAGGCTTGCAGAAAGTCGCCGTCGGCGAGACGTTTCAACGCCGGCGGCGCAGGCGAATGATCGGTGGCGACCAAGTCGATCTCGCCGGCAGCCAGCGCCTGCCAGAGGCGCTCGCGATTGGCCCGGGACCGAATCGGCGGCGCGCACTTGAACGCCGTCGCACCGTCGGCGATCTCTTCGGCGGCAAACGTGAGGTAATGGGGACACGTTTCGACGCTCAACGCCACGCCCGCCGCCCGTGCCGCCCGAATGGCCGGTAAAGCCTCGGCAGACGCCAGATGGACGACGTGGACGCGCGCCCTGAGCTCTGTCGCCAGGCGCACGAGCATCTCGATGGCGCCCTGCTCGCTCGCGTCGGGACGGCTCTCGAGCCACGTCGCGTAGCGACGAGGCTCCGCACGTGCTCCGTCGGCGCCCGCCAACGGATCGCGGAGCATCGCCGGCAGCTCCGCATGTGCCAGGAGTGGAAGCTCGAGCGCCGCGATGATTGGAAGCGCGGCGCGGAGATCCGCCTCGTCCACGTTGGCAAACTCTTCGACGCCCGACGGGCAGAGGAAGCACTTGAAACCCAGCACGCCTGCGCTCGCCAACGGCGCGAGGTCACGCGCGTTGCCGGGCACGACCCCTCCCCAGAATCCGACATCTACGTAGCACCTGCCGCGCGCGGCGGCGTGCTTCGCCGCCAATCCACCGACGGTCGTGGTGGGCGGAATGCTGTTGAGCGGCATGTCGACGACCGTCGTGACCCCGCCGGCGGCGGCCGCACGGGTGGCGTGTTCGAAGCCCTCCCATTCGGCTCGGCCTGGATCGTTGATGTGCACGTGGCTGTCGACGAGGCCCGGCAGGACGACGTCGGCGCCGACGTCCCACTCGCGCACGCCTGCCGGACGGTCACGGTAGTCCCCGACAGCCACGACCCGTCCATCGCGCACCACGATCGTCGCCGGGCGAACACCGTCCGGCAGAACGACCCGCTCGCTTCGAATAGCAAAAAACACGTTCAGCGACTCGAGAAGACTGCCAGCTGTCTCATCTGCGCACGACCGTCGCCCGGATCAGCCCATACGGCTCATCGGTCGGAATGAAGATCTCGTTTCGGTTCTCGAGCCCCAGACGCGACAGGTCCACGGGGAGATGGTGTTTATTCGGCATCACCAGCCGCACGGCGGTGACCGCCTCGACGTTGTCGAGTACCGCCTGGCCCATCGCGTGGAGGGTGTGCTGAACCGACTGGCTGTGATGTTCGGCGAAGGCCTCGAGCATCGTGTCTCGGACGGCGCGCCATGTCAGGTTGAAGTCGAGGTCGGTCGTGCGATAGCGCCACGTGGCGGTCATCGCCGTCGCGAGAATGCGGTCGGCGACGTCGGGGAGCGTCGTGTACTCGTCGCGAAGGAATCCCGTGAACCCCGAGTGCGACGACTTCAGGATGACGAGATCGCTCACGCCGGCGCCCACGCGTGATCTGATCGCGCCCGCCTTGGAGAGTGGCGGACCGCGACTCGGCGCCGTGACGGACAAAGGCCTGGCCATGCTGCCGCGTCCCGATCGTAATCCTCCCCCATGGCTGCTCGGTCAGGTCGATGCGGATCCGGCGCAGCCGTGGGTTGCGATCGAGGAAGTGCCGCGCGAGCAGAAGGCCGAACGCCTCCGGCTCGTCGACGGTATGGCCGGCGGCCAGCGCGTACACGGTGTTCTTCATCGTGTCGGTGGGCAGCACGTCCGTGTTGTCACCGTCCGTGTAGGAGAGGTCGTAGTCACCTTCGAAACTGATCGCCACGGTCAGGTCCTTCAGGTCGTGGCGATCACCGTGGCGCGAGACCTTGACGAGTCTGACGCGTGATTTTCCGTAGGCCGACTCAGCGAGCATGTGTCACGATTCCTAACCACGGACAACGCCGGTGGATTCTTCAGCCACAGGCAACACGGACAACACCGATAAGGACACCTGAGATCAGTGGCCGCCGATCATAACACCGCATCCAGCACCCCCTCGTTCACGGCGCTGGCCGACCTCGCCTCCACGCGAGTGGGCGGCCGTGCCCTCGCCGCGAACGACGAGTTCTTCGCGCCGAAAGCCAATCTGTTGAAAGCCGAGCCGGCGATCTTCATCCCTGGCAAGTTCACGGCGCGCGGCAAGTGGATGGACGGGTGGGAAACGCGGCGGCGGCGCACACCCGGACACGACTGGTGCGTCATCGCGCTCGGCATGCGGGGCGTGATTCGCGGCATCAACGTCGACACGAGCCACTTCACCGGCAACTACCCGTCGCATTGCTCGCTCGAGGCGATCGACAGCGCCCGGGCACCGGCACCGCCGGTCTGCGCGGCCGAGGGTGCGCCGTGGGTCACGCTGGTGCCCAGGTCGACGCTGCGGGGGAACGGCGAGAACTTCCTCACGGTTGACGATAGCCGGACATGGACGCATGTGCGGCTGAACATCTTTCCCGATGGTGGCGTGGCCCGCCTGCGGGTCCACGGCGAAGTAGCGGTGGACTGGACCAGGGTCGCCCGCCTCCGCCGCGCCGTGGACCTCGCGTCGATTACGAACGGCGGGCTGGTCATCGGCGCGAGCGACATGCACTTCGGCGCCAAGGACAACATGATCATGCCTGGACGCGCGGTGAACATGGGCGACGGGTGGGAGACGCGTCGACGGCGCGGGCCGGGCTTCGACTGGGCGATCGTTCGCCTTGGGGCTACGGCGGCACTCTCCAAGATCGAGATTGATACCAACCATTTCAAGGGCAACTACCCGGAGAGCGCGTCGGTCGAGGGCTGTCTGGTGCCGTCGCGGTCGATTCACGCGCTGGGTTCGGCCGAGTGGGCAGAGATCCTGCCGCGTACGCAGCTCAAACCGCACCACCGGCATTTCTTCACGCGGGAGCTGGCGAAGGCCGGTCCCGTCTCACACGTGCGGCTCAACATCTTTCCCGACGGCGGCATCAGCCGTCTGCGCGTCCATGGACACGTGGCAGGCGATTGATCGGGCCGCGCCCAGACGAAGCGCGGCGGTTGCTGGCCCGGGCCTGCGGGTCATCTCGGTGGGTCGAGCGGATGATCGCCCTGCGACCGTTCGGCAGCCGCGAGGCGCTGCTCGCGGCCGCTGACCACGAGTGGTTCGCCCTCGCGCAGGATGACTGGCGTGAGGCGTTCAACCACCACCCGAAGATCGGCGACCGGCAGGCACTGCGCGAGCGGTTCCCTGCAACGCACACGCTCTCTGCTGGCGAACAGGCGGGCCTCGATGGCGCACCCGAGGACATCCTCGATGCGCTCGCCGAGGGCAATCGACGGTACGAAGCGCACTTCGGCTACATCTTCATCGTCTGCGCCTCAGGCCTCAGCGCGGAAGCGATGCTGGCGATGCTGACCACACGTCTTGATAACGACCCGGCGCACGAGATCCGGATTGCGGCCGGCGAGCAGGCCAAGATCACGGCACTACGCCTGGGGTAGTCCGGACACACATCACGAAACCATCGCGAAGACCTCGAAGCTCACGAAGGTCGCGAAGCCAATTCTTGCCGGATCTTCTTCGTGGTCATCGCGGTCTTCGCGTTCATCGTGATTGGCCCGTGAGCCGTGTTCTCGAGCTGCTAGCGACAGCCCGGCATCCGAAACGCGCCGATCTTGCTCGAATAGCTGGACGCGCCTTTCTTGATGTAGTCGCCGACGTACCAAATCGTACAGTCGTCCGACGGGTCGATCGCCGTCTGTGTATAGTCCTGCCAGCGCATCGCTGTTTGAATGTCTTCCCCCTCGACCAGTACCGTCTCTCGCAGCGTCAACACCCCTGGAGGGTCGGTCGCGAGGCGCCCGGCGAACCGTTGACCGGCAAAATGAGGCGGGCCGCCAAAGGATATACCGATGCCGATATTGCCGAAACGATCGATCGCCGGGCTCGCCATCCAGCGAAAGAACCCATCCGGCGCAAAGGTGCCCTGCTGAAACAAAGTCACGCCGCGATCCCTGGCGAGCCGGAGCTCGTACCAGCGCACGCCGCCACCGCCTGCCGTCGTGTTCACCGAGTGCACGCCGACAATGGACTCGCGGTTGGCGATCTTGCGATAAACCAGCCGCGACATGATCTTGTCGCCCTGTGAATCGAGTCGGCGATCGGTGCCGGGCTGCGGCACACAATTCTTCAGCTGCCCGTCGCAAAGGTAGTGGTAGGGCGCGACGGCGATCTTCTCCGGGCCCGTGACCTTCGTCTTCGCGGCGTCCTTCCAGTCGACGGAGAACTTCCACACGAACACCCCGTCGTCCTCGAGCAGGTTCTTGAGCTGCGATCCACCGGCGCTCATCATGATGTTGGCCGCGCCTTGCGGCGGCAGCACCTTGCCGTCGACGTCGGCATTGTTGAGGAAGCCGACGCCGTCGAGAATCACACATTGTTCGGTCGCCGCCTCGCCTTTGAGCATCTTTTCGCGATCGACGGCGCAGGCGTGCTTCTGGATGAAGTCGTCGCTGGTGCTCGTCGGCACGTAGTAGCCGTCGCGCCAGATTGCCGGCCTCGGATAATCGGGAAAGAGCGGCCGCAGGAACTCGTAGCGGTAGTACGAGCCCATCGGATCGTCGCTCGTGCTGATGGCATAGCACATCGAATAGGGGCCCTGCGGGCCCTGTCCGCGGCCACCGGGCTGTGCGCCCCGACCGCGCTGCCCGGGCGGCGTCGGTGGTGCCGGCGGTGGCGGCGGTGGCTGAAAGAGCGGCGCAGCCTGACCCGGCTGTCCCGGCATCCCAACCGGACTGACATACGCTTTCTCGCTGGCCGTCCAGATCTCGGGCTGATCGGGTCGCACCGGACCGCGCCGGAAGAGCGGCATCACGACCAGCCAGCGGTCGGCAATCTGGTCGTACCGAACCACCGCGTCGCCGTTGTTGAGCGCCTCGCACTGACCGCCGAAGCCTTTGAAGAAGTTCGCGGTGTTCACCGGACCGTAGAGCACGCGCCCGGTCGTGTCGAACTTCTTCCCCTTTTTCGTGAAAACCGCCGCCTGGGTGTTCACGATCTGCACGATGTGGTTGGGGCCGACGGCCAGCGTGTTATCCGAGGGGTTGCGCAGGTTCGTCGTGCCTTGAGGACCCTCGAACCCGACGCCAAGTCCGTCGAAGCTCTCGACGAGCGCGGCTGATGGCCGGGAGCCATGAGACGTCTGCTCGACCGCCGCCGAGCCGGCCGGCGTCGTGATGACCGGCGCGATGATCGGAGCCGCGGCTGGCTGCTGCCCCGCTTTTTCCTCGTGCTCTTCCTCCTCGTCTGGCGCCACGCGCTGCGCGGCAGACCGTGAGCCGTCATCGTGCCTCCCATTGGACCGGATGCTGAAGGAGACAAGAGCCGCGACGCCGAGCGCTAGTGACAGACCGATTCCCAGGGTTCGCTTCATTGACTGAGTCTCGCTGAGGTGGATGTGACAGCGAGCATCATACCGGCTGGCGGTAGCATCGCCTCATAACAGGAATTGATGGGAGCCTGACTAACGGGCAGACGAGCCATCACGAAGATCGCGAAGAAGCGAAGACCGCGAAGAGCACACGTGACGTCCCCTTTTCGCCAAGCTTCGCGGTCTTCGCGCCTTCGCGGTCTTCGTGAATATCGTCGTGACGGTGTTCTGCCGACGCACAACAGCGCCTGGATCAGGGCGCTGCGGGAGGTTCATAGATCCTCTCTTCGATCTCCGCGACGGCGCGACCGACTTCCCCATCGACGCTCGGAGCACGCCCCGTCTGCACCGCCTCGACGAAGTCTTCGACGAGCGGCTGATGAAGATTCGACGCCGGCGGGTGCGCCTCGCGCTCGTCCTGGCCGTCTCGGCTGATGACCATCTCGCCGGCGTTGAGGACGGCGATGTGAATCGAGCCCGCGGTGCCAAAGATGCGCAGCGTATCCCTGGGCTCGATGGCCGCATGGGTCACGGCCACCGTCGCGCATGGCCCACTGACAAACCGCAGCGCGGCGACTGCCGTGTCTTCCACCTCGCGGTCGAAGATGACGTTGGCGGTCAACCCCACTGTCTGGCGGACCGGACCGAAGAGCGACAGCAGCAGCTCGATCCGGTGGCAGCCGAAGTCGAACATCGGGCCGCCGCCGGCGTGCGACCGCTTGACGAACCAGTGCCGTTCCTCGTGCGGCTGTGGATTGAATCGCTCGAAGGCGTCTATCTGGGCGAACACCGGCTCGCCCACCTCTCCGGCCGCGAGGAGCGCCCGCACGCGGGCGACGACGGGATAGAAGTGGCGATAGTAGGCGACGCCGAGCGTGACGTGATTGGCGCGGCATGCAGCGATCATCCGATCGCACTCGTCCACGCCCATCGCCATCGGCTTCTCGCAGAGAACGTGCTTGCCGGCTTCAGCCGCAGCGATGGTCTGCGCGGCGTGCAGGTGCACCGGCGTCGCAACGTAGACCGCGTCGATTCCTGGATCGCGGACGAGATCCTCCGGCCGCGCGTGCCAGCGGTCGGCGCCGGCCGCCTTCGCTGCGGCTTCCGCAAGGTCCACCCGTGCGCGGCTCACCGCCGCCAGCGTGCTTCCCGGAGCATCCCGCAACGCTGCCGCCACGCGCTTCCGCACGATGTCGCCCGCGCCAATCAGTCCCCACCTGACCACGTGAACCGTTTGAACCTCGTGAACCCAATGAACCTCTTGAACCCTTTGAACCTCAACCAGGCCCAGCCCCCTGCGTGTTTACATAGACCGCATAGAGAGATTGACTGGCGGCCATGAAGAGGCGATTGCGCTTGGGCCCGCCGAAGCAGATGTTGCCGCACACTTCCGGCAGACGGATGCGACCAATCAGCTTGCCCTCGGGCGTCCAGACCGTGACGCCGTTGTAGCCCACCGCGCGGCCCGCGTTGCTCGAGCACCAGACGTAACCGTGGACGTCGCACCGGACGCCGTCAGGTGCGCACCTGACCCCATCGACCAGGAAGTCCGAGAAGCGCTTGCCATTCGACAAGGTGCCGTCGCCCACGTCGAACACGTGCATGTCGCCCTTGCCTCCCGGTCCCGTATCGCCCGGCCCTCTGCCGGTGCTCGCCACGTAGAGCCGCTTGTAGTCGTGCGAGAACGCCAGGCCGTTCGGATCCGGCACCTGGTCTTCGGTCGCCACGCGGGTGACGCGGCCTTTCGGGTCCACGCGGTACACGCTCGTCGGAAGCTCGCGCTTCATCGAGCCGGCCTCGGCGGACTGGCCCAGGCGCGGATTCAACCGGCCTGCGGCATTGGTCGGGCCTCCGGCCGCGTCCGGTTGACCTTCGTCCAGCTGCCCCCCGTACGGTGGATCCGTGAACCAGTAGCTGCCGTCCGGATGCGCCACGACGTCGTTCGGAGAATTCAGGCGCTTGCCCTCGAAGGCCTCGGCGATCACGGTGATCGCACCGTCGTGCTCGTATCGCACCACGCGTCGCGTCAGGTGCTCGCACGACAGCTGACGTCCCTGGAAGTCGAACGTGTTGCCGTTGCTGTTGTTCGACGGATTGCGGAATACCGTCACCCGGCCATCGTCTTCGAGCCAGCGCAGCTGCAGATTGTTCGGGATGTCGCTCCAGACGAGATACCGCCCGAGCCCGCTCCACGCCGGTCCTTCCGCCCACAACGAGCCCGTCCACAGCCGCTTGATCGAGCTGTTCACCTGGACGAGGCCGCCAAACGCGGGATCGACGACGAGGATGTCCGGATCGAGGAAGTACGTCGTCGGCGGCGCGTTCGGGCCGAAGTCTCGAGGAGGATTGGTGATCGTGCTGGGCGGGCCAACAGGGGTCTGCTGTGCGTGCGCCGAGGTGAGTCCCGGCACGGCGATCGCCGCGCCCGCCACCGCACCAATCGTCTTCAACACCCGCCGCCGCGATACATCGCCGATAGCGTTCTCGTATGCTTTCATAGGTCCTATCCTGAGAATCTCGAGCCGCGGCGCGCATGTTACCATGCGCGCCATCGTGGCTTCACTCGCGCGACCGCTCGGTCGCCTCCTCCGGCCACCATCATCGGCGGTCCTCTTCTCGCCGCGCAGCAGACGCCCGTTACCGCCGCCGACTACGCCGCCCCGTTTCTCACGCTGACCGTGGTTGTACCGGCGTCACGTCCGCGGACTCCTGCCCCGCCTGCGGCCCTGGCAGCCGGCTGATGACGCCACCCCCGGTCGCGAGCCGCCTGTCCGCTGACCGTGGACCCTCGGGAGCCACTCGCGTCACTTTCGAGAGAACGGCTTCGAGCAGCGGCGTCATCTGCGGGAGCTGCCGCATCCGGATCACGAGATTCCACGCGCGCTCGAATTTCTTCCAGCCGGCAGAGTACGCGAAGTGTTTGACCTGATGTTTCGAAGACTCGTGGGCACGCGCCGCGCGGGCGATCGATGACCAGCGATAGAACTCTCGATACGCCCGATGGTATCCGGCCTCGAGAGCGGCGGGCGTCAGACGCAACGGCCGATAGACGACGTGGCGCGTGTCATACAGATCCCAGTTCCTGGACGTGATGCGTCCCTGCTGCTCCATCTGCGCATGGAGCCGCGTGCCCGGGTACGGCGTCTGGACGTGAAACGTGGCGGTCGTGATGCCCTGCGCGATGGCCCAATCGACGGTTCGCTTGAACACGTCCTCGTCGTCATCGTCCATCCCGAAGACGAAGCTGCCGTTGATCATGATGCCGAGATCGTGCAGGCGCCTGGTCACCGCCGTGTAGTCGCGCCCCAGGTTCTGCCGCTTGTTGCTGCTGGCGAGATTCGCGGGAGTCAGCGTCTCGAAGCCCACAAAGAGGCTGCGAAGCCCTGCATCCGCCGCGCGCTCGACGAGGTCGTCGCGCAGGATCGAGTCGACGGTGGCGGCACCCTGGAACAGCCGGTTCATGCCTCGCATGCCCTCGAACAGGGCGCGCCCGAATCGGCGATCCCCAAGAAGGTGATCGTCCAGAAAGTACAGGTGGCGCCCGGGCAGCCGCGCGATCTCGGACAGCGCATCGTCGACGCGCTGTGTGTAGAACGATCGGCCTCCGGCAAAGAATGCATCCTTGTAGCAGAAGTCGCAGTGCTGGGGGCAGCCGCGCGTGACGACGAGCGAGTTGGGGACGAGATAGCTGCGGCGCCTGATGAGGTCGCGCCGTACCGGTGGCAGCCGGTCGAGTGTCCGGCCCGACGTGGACTGATAGCGTCGCTCGGCACGCCCCGCGCGGAAGTCCCTCAGAAACTGCGGGAACGTCTGCTCGCCCGGGCCGAGAAAAATCGCGTCAGCGTGTCGTGCAGCTTCCTCCGGCAGCGACGTGACGTGCAGGCCGCCCAGCGCGACGAAGCTCCCGCGGGACCGGTAGCTATCGGCCAGGCGGTAGGCGCGGTAGGCGTTGGTGATGTAGACCTGGATCACCACGAGGTCGGGCGTGTCGTCGACCGAGAGGCGCTGGACGTGCTCGTCCTCGATCTCGGCGTGGTCTCCGGTGTCCAGATAGGCGGCCAGGGTGGCGAGGCCGAGCGGCGGAAAGAGCGAATACTTGACCGGGCGCCAGAAAGGACTCGTGGCTTCGGTCAACGCCGGGAGGATGAACTTGACGCGCATACTTTGTATTGTAAAGTATAAACTCAATACAAAGTCAACTGCCGGACGCGTGGTGAAGCGCCCGTCCGCGAGTATGCTAACATCCGCGCTTTCAAGGAGGCGGTATGAGAGTCGCAAGCGGGCTGCGCGCGTCGGCTATCCTTCTGATTCTCGGGATCGTCGCCCTCGACGAAAAGTCATCGGCTCAGGTTGATCCTTCACTCGGTACCTGGAATCTCAACCTCGCAAAATCCAAGTACGATCCGGGTCCAGCCCCGAAGAGCAACACAGTCACGATCGAAGCCGCCGGGCAGAGCTTCAAGGTCTCGACCAAGGGCGTCGACGCGGCGGGTAATCCGACGGGCGTGACAGGTACACGACCAGCTACGACGGCAAGGACGTTCCCGTGACGCTTGTCGGATCACAGGACTACGATGCGGTCGCGCTCAAGAAAGTGGATGCCCTGCGGATCGAAGGCAGCCGGAAAAAGGCCGGCCAGATCGTGCAGACCTACAGTCGCGTGATCTCCAAGGACGGGAAGACGATGACCGTGACGGCGACCGGAACCAACGCCAAGGGCCAGAAGTTCCACAGCGTCGCCGTCTACGACAAGAAATAGTGGGTTCGCAGCACCCGGGCGCGAACGGACCACCTGGCCGTGGATCAGGTGGTCAGCGTGGGGCGTATCGCGCCAGGACGGCCCGCACTGGTTCGCTCGCCTCGGAATCCGGCTCGAGACTCGACGGCTGTGCACCGGCTGCGATCAACGTCTCCACGGTTCCCGCGTAGTCGCCGGTCCGGCAATGCCACCCGTTCACCGAGCCATAGACCGCCCAGTGGAGCGGCGTGGCGTTGTACTGGTCGCCCTTGACGTCAACGGGCGCGCCGCGTTGCAGCAGCTCGCGAGCCATCTCCACATTGCCGTTCCAGGCGGCCCAGTGCAGGGGTGTCGCGTGATGTTGGCCACGAGCGTCCACGGGCCAGCCGGCCGCGAGCATCGCCCGAACGGCAGGTATGTCGTTGTCCCTCGCCGCGTCCGCCAGGACCCTGCGCTCGTCATTCGAGAGGGACGAGATGAGCGCCGGGTCGCCCGCGATCAACTGCCGGACGGCTGCCTCGTCGCCTGACCTGGCCGCGACCGACATCCGCAGGCCCGGCGGACTGCGCTTCACGAGATCGGCCAGGACCTCACGGTGACCGAACTCGCGCGCGACCGCGTGCGCGGTCTTGTCGGCGCCGAGCGTCCACGTGTAGATGGTCCCGCCAGCCCTCGGATCCCGCTTCGGAAAAAACACGTCCGATACGCGCATGCGGATGCAGCCGGGATCGGTGTCGAGATGGCGCCGCACGAGGTCCAGATCGCCGAGCGCGGCAGCCATCAGGATGTCCGTACGGCAGCCGCGGGTGACCAGGTGGCGCGCGACCTGCTGTCGATCACGAACCATGTATTGCGCCGGCGTCGACTCGTGGTCGATGTCGCGCGCGTCGATGTCGGCACCGCGATCCAGCAGCAGTTGTGCGATGTCAACAGTTGCGGCGACATGAAGGGGCGTCTGCCCGTCGCCGCCGCGAGCGTGCACGAGCGCC
Source organism: uncultured Acidobacteriota bacterium (assembly GCA_963771395.1). Lineage (GTDB taxonomy): Bacteria > Acidobacteriota > Vicinamibacteria > Vicinamibacterales > 2-12-FULL-66-21 > DATBJJ01. The sequence continues at coordinate 326,700 of CAVYTY010000028.1, forward strand.
GGGTTGCCGGACAGGATCTTTTCGAGCGCGTCGCGCATGCCGTGTCCAGCGGCCGAGTTCGCATCGACTGTCGCGCCGCGCTCGAGCAGAAACGGCACGAGATCGGGGGCGGCGCCGTCGAGCACGCCGAAGCCTCCGGCCCACCAGTGGCTGCGGGCGTTGACGTCTGCCCCGGCTTCGAGAAGCACGTCGATCATCGCGCGATTCCCTCGAGCCACGGCGATGAGAAGCGCCTGCTGATCGAAGGGCCCGCCCGGCATCGGCTCGTCGAGCGCCGCCTTGAGATCCGGGTGGTGTTCGAGGACTGCCCGCGCCGCGGCGGCATCATCTGCCGTAACCGCCGCCGCGAGTTCCGAAATGGCGTCGCTCATTGTCAGACCCGTGGTGGTCGGCGTTTGCCGTGGTTCTTACTGCGTCTTCGGCGCACCCTCGATATCGAGGTAGGCGATCGGCGCGATGTTGGCGGCCTTGAGCGGCCCTTCGATCGATGCGCGGTCGCCGACGATCACGATTGCCAGGCGATCGATCTCGATGTACTTCTTGGCCACTCGCAGCACATCCGCCTTCGTCACGGCCGCGACTGCCTTCGAGTACTGCTGAAAGTAGTCGTCTGGCAATCCCTGACTCCAGAGCGTCGTCAACGCGCCGTTGATCGCGCTGACCGACGCGAACGTGCCGGGTAACCGCTGAATCAACGAATCCTTCGCCGTCTCCAGCTCCTCGTCGGTGACCGGACGTTCACCGAGAATCCCTCGCAGCTCCTTCATGAACTCCACGAGCGCGGCGTCGGTCTTGTCGCCGACGATGTCGCCGCCGGTGCGGAAGGCGCCCGGGCCCTTGCCATAGGCGAAGCCGGAGCTCACCCCGTAGCTGTAGCCCTTCTCCTCGCGGATGTTCGCGTTCAGGCGCGACTGGAACATGCCGCCGAGCATGGTGTTCATCACCTGCATGGCGTAGTAGTCCGGTGTGCTGCGTGGCGGGCCCGGATGGCCGATGGCGACGGTCGATTGCGGCGCGCCAGGCCGATCCACGAGAAAAATCGTCGTCTTCGGGCGCTCGGGCACGGCCGGATACGAGAAGGTCGGCCGCGTCCCTGCCTTCGGCCAGGCGGCCAGCGCCTTCTCGACGACCGGCTTCACGCCAGCGGCCGTGACGTCCCCCACGACGGTGACGAGCGCCCGGCCGGGCTGAAAGTACTGCGAGTGGAAGGCGACGATGTCGTCGCGCGTGACGGCCTTGATGGAGTCTTCCGTGGTCACGCGGCCATAGGGATGAGACGGACCGTACAGCACCTTCGGGAATACTCGGCCGGCGATCGCCCCCGCCTGTGCGCGGGCCTGGGTGAGCGCGACCAGGCGTTGCGCACGCAGACGCTCGAGCGCGTCGGCCGGAAACGTGGAATTGAGCAACATGTCGGCGAGGATGTCCATCGTCGGTTCGAACTTGCCGGTCGTGGACACGAAGGTCATCGAGCCGCTTTCGCCGCCGATTGACGTCGACACCGACGTGCCGAGACGCTGCAGCGCGTTCGAGAGGGCCTCCCCATCCTTGGTCTTGGTGCCCTCGCTCATCATCGAGGCCGTGATGCTGGCGAGCCCCGTCCGCTCCGCCGCTTCGAACTGATTCGCACCTCCCAGGAACGTGATGCTGAACGAGACGAGCGGCAAGTCGTGCTTCTCCGAGACGATGAGATCCGCTCCGTTGGCCAGCGCCGTCTTCGTCCACGCGGGCACGCGCAGGTCTGGCGTCTTTCCCGGAAGTGGCGTCTTCGTACGGTCGAGCGCCTGGCGGGCGCTGGCGTTGAACGACAGCGCGACGACCATCACGGCCGCAATGTTCAGCATGGTTCGACCTGCCCGGCGCTTCATCGTCGCACCTCCGCGCCCGCGGCTGCCGCGGCATCATCGGTGACCTTCTTGCTCTCGCCAGGCTTCGCTGCCTCATCGAGCTTGCCCACGGGAACGATGCTGAGCACCACGCGCCCCTTCGTCAGATACTTGTTCGCCACGCGCTTGACGTCGGCGGCCGTCACCGACTGGCCCTTGCTGTACTCGGTGCGGAAGTACCCGGCATCTCCGTGGAAGCCGGCGCCGTCGGACAGCCGCAGGGCCTTGCCGAGGTTCGACTCGAGCCCGCGGACAAACCCGAGCTCTTCGCCCGCAGTCGCCTTCTGGATCTCCTCGGCGGTCGGGCCCTCGGCCTTGAGCGTCTCGATGACGGCATCGGCCGCCTGCTCCAGGTCGGTCAGCGTGTTTCCAGGACGGGGCGTGATCGTCATCCCGAAATCGCCGACGTCTTCGTTCGTGCCCTGAAAGGCCGAGACCGAGGCCGCCGACTGCTTGTCGTAGACGAGCGCCTTGGTGAGGCGGGCCGTGCGCGGGCCTGACAAGATGGACCCGAGGACGTCGAGCGCAAAGCGATCGTCGTGCTTCTCCCCGACGGTCGGCCACTGGACGTAAAGGCGCGGCAGCTGTACCCGGTCTTCGTACACCAGGCGCCGTTCCGCATCGAGCACCACTGGCGCGACAGTCGGCCTGGTGATGGCCTTCCCGCGCGGGATGTCGCCAAAGTACTTCTGCACCCAGGCCTTCGCCTGTGCAGGATCGAAGTCCCCGACGATGGCCAGAAACGCGTTGTTCGGCGCGTAGTAGAGGCGGAAGAAGCTCTTGACGTCCTCTTCGGTTGCCGCCGAGAGGTCCTCCATGCTGCCGATGACGTCCCAGGAATAGGGGTGGGAGGCAGGATAGGTTGCCTGAGCCAGGATCTCGCCTGCTCGGCCGTAGGGCTGATTGTCGACACCCTGACGACGCTCGTTCTTGACGATGTCGCGCTGCGCGTTCAGCTTGGCGAGATCGAGCGAATCGAGCAGAAAGCCCATGCGATCGGCCTCGATCCAGAGCGAGGACTCGAGGTAATTCGACGGAATGGTCTCGTAGTACGTCGTCCGGTCGTTCGACGTCGTGCCGTTGTTCGAGCCGCCGACACCTTCGGTCAGCTTGTCGTGCAGGCCGTACGGCACGTGGCCAGACCCGGTGAACATCACGTGCTCGAAAAGGTGCGCGAACCCGGTGCGGCCCTTCACCTCGTTCTTCGATCCCACGTGGTACCACAGGTTCACGGCGACGGTCGGCGTCGTCCGGTCGATTGAGGTGATGACCGTGAGGCCGTTGGGAAGTGTGTAGGTTTCGAAGGGGATCTTGATGGATGATGGACCCTGGGCGACGGCCGCACGCGCTCCAAGCGCAGCAATCGCGACAATACTGACAATGATGAGGGTCAGCCCCCCACGTAAACGGGCATTGCTGATCACAAGTATTCCTTTCGTCACCGGAAGCTCGCATTATAGTCCGCGGTGAGCTTTCTATTCGAGAACGCCAGCGGAGCAGGAATGACGAGCATCACACCTATGACGAGCGTAATGGACTTCAAGTTTGCGTGGCTCCTGCCTGTTGCGGTGGTCGCCGCCTGTTCGGGCCCGACCGAGCGGCAATTCGTCCAGGCCGACGCGACCCAGATTCGCGTGCGGACGCAGGAGTACGAAGCCGCCTTCAACGCGAAGGACCCCGCCAAGGTGGCAGCGTTCCACCCGGGCGAGAGCGTGCTGATGCCCCCCAACGCGCCAACGGTGCGCGGCAGAGAGGACATCCAGAAGTTCTACGTGGATCTCTACGGTGAGGGTGCGACCGACCTCGAAATGGAAACGAAGGATGTGCGGGGGCACGGGCTGCTCGCGTACAAGGCCGGCACCTACTCGCTCAATCGGAAGCCCAAGATCGGGAATGGGTTGCGCGACCGCGGCAAGTACCTGTTCATCTGGAGAAGCCTGAACAACGTCTGGAGCATCGGTACACCATCTGGAGCAGCGATCTGCCCCAGATGGTGCCGATTGGGCGAAGTTGAACCTTTTGAACCTCAGAAAATCATCTTCATCCCGATCTGGATGTTTCGCGGCAGGTTGTTCTGACTCGACACCTTGCCGAAGTCCGCGCTCGTCGGGCTCAGGTTCGGAGTGTTGTAGAACACGCTGTTGAAGGCGTTATAGAGCTCGATGTTGAACTGGGCACGCCCGGCCGAACTCCAGCCCTTTGACGAACGACATGTCCCAGTTGGTGTAGCGCGTGCCCGCGCAGGCCGTCCCACCGCGTCGGGATCGTCCGGATGTTGCTCACGAGCTGGATCCGCTGGTCGGCACGCTGCTTCGCGGGGTCGTCGACGCCGTTGGTCTGGACCGCGGCGTCGTGGAAGTAGAAGCCGCTCGTGTCGAATACGGGTTGTGCCGGATCCTTCGTGTACCTGGCCTCGAGCTGCGTGATGTCGCCGTCGTAGTAGACGTTCCCCATCGTCATGTTCGGGCGTCCCGACTGCCAGTTGTAGATGAACGAGATGCTCCAGTTGCCGATAGGCCGTTGACGACCGCGTTCGAGTCACTGCCCCACCGGCCGCCCTGCCGAAGGGCAGCTCCCAGATCCCGCTCACGACGAGGCGGTGCGGGAGGTGCGTGTCGTTGAAGCGCTCTTCGTAGTCGGGGTCGGTATCGTTGAGGCGCGTGACGCTGCTCCTTGAAGTCGGACCAGGTGTAGCTCGCGTCCGCCATGTAGCCGCCCCTGAATCGCTTCGTCAGCCGGAACTGCGCGGAGTCGAAGCTGCTCGACCCGTCGTAGCGGCGCGTGTCGATGTTCTGAACTGCGGGAACGGCCGGAGGAGCTGCTGGCGCGTCGCGTCGCCGTTGAGCGTTTCGCCCGGCAGCAGGCCGCGGAACGGGTTCGGAACGATCGCGGTCAGGAAAGCGTTGGTCGCCGTGTCGCGGACGTTGCTCGTCGACAGATACTGTCGCGGTACCGGGTTCAGATTGAAGTCGGTCGTCAGGTCGTAGCTCCGGCTGGCGACGTAGGCGCCTTCGACGACCCATTGTCCCGGCAGCTCGCGCTGCATGCCGAGCGACCACCGCATCGACTGGCCGTTGCTGTAGTCGCCCGCATCGTTGAAGCGCCCGATGGTGCGGCCGACGAACGTATTGGGGCCGAGGCTGGCGCCCGGAGGTTCCGCAACGCCATCAGGAAACGGATTGGCGAGCGTCGCACGAACCGTCAGGCCCGTATCGAGCGTGGGCACGATGCCGGTGCCCTGCGAGAAGCCGGCTTGATAGATGCCGCTGATATCGAAGAGCGCGGGAACGGCATAGATAGCCCATCCTCCACGCACCACGGTCTTCGGATCCAGCTGATAGGCAAAGCCCGCCCGCGGCTGGAAGTTGTTGAGGTCCGGCTGGTAGGTTCCGCGGTCGCTGTCGCTCGCGAACTGCAGACCTCCCCGGACGCGAAAGTCGGCGGGCGCAATCTGCGGGATCGGATTGGCCGCGTAGGCGGCCTGCGCCGCGTTCGTGATGTTGAGGGCCGCGTCGGGATCGAAGCCGCGCACGTTGCGGTTGAATCGCTCGGTCGGTGCGCCCTGGTACTCCCACCGCAGGCCCAGGTTGACGGTCAGCGCAGAACTGACTTTCCAGTCGTCCTGGAAGAAGACTCCGCCGTACATCACCTGATTGAAGCGATCGCTGCTGCGGTCGATCGTGCCGCCGCTTGGAATCCCCAGCAGCATGGCGGCAAGATCCTGCCCGGTCGCCGCCGCCGGCGAGTTGTTGAACTGGCGCGTCAGCACGGCGTTGCGCGTGAAGTCGTACCGCCCGGCGGAGTGCACGCTCGGGAAGCTCTCTTCCCGGTAGACGCGGAGGTCCGCGCCCGAGCGGAAGCTGTGCTTGCCGCGGAACAGCGTCCAGGTGGGCTGGAAAGAATAGATGCTCGCGTTGGTGCCGCCCGAGAACGAGTCGCCGAGGTCGCTGAACGACGACCCCTCTTCCATCTCGAAGCGCGGGAAGTACAGGTTGCTGCCGAAGTATTGCGTGGCGGCCGTCGGGAAGCCGAGGCTGGCCGGATCGAAGATCCCCTGGTTCTGACGGATGCTCGGCTCCTGGAAGCGCGACCAGCTCGCCCGCACGTTCAACAAAGACGAGTTCGACATCGTCCACACGTGGTCGACGTTGAGCGCGTCGTTGATGCGGAAGAGGAAGTTGCCCGTGGGCCTTATGCCGTCGATCTCGCCGGTCCAGCTGCCGCGGTTTTCGACCCGGTTGTTGCGGGAATAGCGGACGAAGAAGCGCTGCTTGTCCGTCAGGACATGATCGACGCGGTAGTTCATCGAATAGAAGTCGTCACCGCGCGAGTTGGCGGTGATGTAGTTGTTGCGACCCTGCGCGTCTCCCGCCTGGTTGGGCATCGGGTAAAAGCCCATGTAGTTGCGCCCAATCGCGCTGATCCGGTTGGCCGGGATGATGTTGCCCGGCGAAGGGCAGGCGTTCGACGCGGCCGTCGGCGCGGAGCACCGCCGTGAGCGGATCGTAGATGGTGATCCCCTGCGAGAGCAGCGCCGAGAAGTCGCCAGAGCGCTGCGCCGCGGTCGGCACGGTGAATTGGCCGGGCTCGGGGAACGTGTCGTAGAGCCACTCGAAGGCGGTGAAGAAAAAGGTCTTGTCACGGCCGTCATAGAGCTTGCCCAATACTGCCGGGCCGCCGGCCGTGAAGCCGTAGCGCTTGTAGCCGGTGTCGTCCTTGGGCCGGCCCGCTCGCTCGAGGAAGAAGTCGTTCGCCGAGAGCACCTCGTCGCGATAGTGGTAGTAGCCGTCGCCCCGGATCTTGTTGGTGCCGCTCTTGAGCGTCACGTTCACCGTGGCGCCCGCGGTGTGTCCCTGTTGCGCGTCGAAGGTCGCGGTCTCGACCTTGAACTCCTGCACGGCGCCGGCCGGCGGAACGAACGCGACGCGCCGGCCGTTGGCCATGTTGGGTGAACCGTCGAGCGTGAACTCGTTGCGGCCCGGCCCGCCGTCGGCGGTGAAGTCCGACGTGCCGCCGTTGTCGAACGGGCGCGAGAACTTCAGGTCGCCGTGATACGCGACGCCGGGGGCGAGGCGCGCCAGGACGAACGGGTTGCCGTCCGAGAGCGGCATCAACGCGATGCGCTTCTCGTCGATCACCTGCCCGGCCGAGCCGCTGCGCGTGTCGAGCAGTGGCGCGTCGGCCGCAACCGACACGGTCTCCTCGAAGTTCCCGACTTCGAGGGTCATCGCGAGCTCGAGACGGTCGCCAATCCTGACCTCGACGCCCTCGCGCGCCGCCTTCTTGAAGCCGGAGAGCTCGGCCGTGACCTTATAGGTGCCTGGGGCGAGATAGGAAAGCGAGTATCCGCCGTCGCTGTCTGTGGTGGTCGTCGTGACCACGTTCGTAGCCACGTGCGTGACGGTGATGGTGGCACCCGGAAGCCGGCCACCCTGTGGATCGGTGATGCGCCCCGTGATGGCGCCACGGAAGTCCTGTGCGTGAGCGCCTGGCGCGCCAACGAACAGAGCGAGTGCAAGCGCGGCGAAACTCACATACCGTCGCATGGTTCCTCCCCCAGTGAGTATTTCAACGGGACCGGGGATCGCGGCTCGCGTGAGCCGCAGGCGGCCCCCAAGAACGACGTGATACTACAGTAAAGGCGGTCAAGTAAACGGCCGGCGGGTTACCCGAGCCGCGGGACTGCTGCGGACAAACCGCACGATTTCAGCGAAACTCCAGGATGCAACCGATTGCATCGCCCAGGGCCCGACGAGCCGTTACCTGGCTGAATTGGTCTGACCACATGTACCAGCTGCCGGAAGCGCTCACGGAGACCGTCGACCGGTAGGTGGAGTGGTTGCAGTGAGTGTTGCGAGTCGGCCGATACAGGCCGGCCGAAGATGTCTGACCACTGTCCCGCCGCCGGCAGCGACGACGAACCCATTGCCGGTCAGGTCGACGAACAGCGGAGAATTCACGCAAACATCTGCGCGGGCGCCGCCGTCTAAACCACTCATCATGCAGACGCTCTGGCAGGACGTGCGCTACGGGCTGCGGGGAATCGGAAACCGTCCAGGATTCGCGTTTCTGGCAATCCTGACACTGGCGATGGGGATGGGCGCCACGACCACCATCTTCAGCGCGATTCAGAACATCGTCCTCGATCCCTTCCCCTACACCGATGCCCACCGCGTCGCGGCGGTCCAGATTCACGACATGACGTCAGCCCAACCGGGCGGCCGGGGCGCATTTCAAGTCCCCGAGTTCCTCGAGTACCAGGAGCAGAATCAGGTCTTCGAGGAGGTCATCGGCGGCACCGGCGAGGATGTGCTGCTCTCGACCGGCGAGGGGACCGAGCTTTACGTCGGTGGCCTCGTCACCGCCAACACGTTCACGTTCCTCGGAGTGCCGGCGGTACTCGGCCGCACCTTCACGGTTGCCGACGCCGCGCCGAGCGCGCCGCCCGTCTTCGTGATGGCCGACAAGATGTGGCTGAAGCAGTACAGCCGCGATCCGAAGATCCTGGGACAGACGTTCATCCTCAACGGCTGCTCCAGCCACGCTCATCGGCGTCATGCCGCGCCGGTTCACCAAGCTGGGGGCGGACCTCTGGCGGCCGGTCCGGCTCGATCGAAGCAATGCCGAGATCAGCCGGCGGTATTTCATGTTCCAGGCCCGCCTCAAGCCTGGCGTGACGCTCGACCAGGCAGCCGCGGACATGAACGTCATCGCGCACCGCCTGGCCCAGATCTACCCGGACAACTATCCCAAGCAGTTCAACGTGAACGCCATCAGCTGGGTCGACAGCATCGTCGGCCAGTTCAAAACCACGCTGTACACACTGGCTGCGGCGGTCGGGTTGCTCCTCCTCATCGCGTGCAGCAATGTCGCCAACATGCTGCTCACGCGAGCGACCGCGCGTGAGCGGGAGATGGCGATTCGCGTCGCCCTCGGCGCCAGCCGGTGGCGCGTCATCCGCCAGCTGCTCGTCGAAAGCATTCTCCTCGCGGCGGGCGGCGCGGCGCTCGGCTGCCTGTTTGCGTACGGCGGAACGAAAGCCATCGCCGCGCTCATCCCCGAAGGGACGATCCCGCGCGAGGCGGTCATCCGGCTGAACACTCCGGTGCTCGCCTTCAGCCTGCTGGTCGCGATGTTGACGACGCTGCTCTTCGGGCTGGTGCCGGCACTGCAGACGGTCAGGCGCGACATGGTGGAGCCGCTCAAGGATGCCGGCAAGGGGGTCAGCGGCGGCTTCCGCCGCGGCAGGCTCCGCAGCGTGCTCGTCGTAGCGGAAGTGGCCCTGTCGCTGTTGCTGCTCGTTGGCGCCGGTCTCCTGATGCGCAGCTTCGTCGCCCTGCAGACGGTCGATCTCGGACTGGACCCCGAGAACATTCTGGTGGCGCGCCTGCCGCTGCCGAGGGGGCAGTACACGACCGCGGCCGAGAAACAGCGTTTCTTTCGAACCCTCCTCGATCGGCTCCACGCGCTCCCCGGCGTGGTGGTGGCAACCGAAACCACCACGCTGCCGCCCTACGGCGGGATCGGCACCGACATCGAGATTCCCGGGAAGACCCACACCGAGAAGTGGAGAGCCATCTTCCAGCTGTGCAGCGAGGGCTACTTCCAGACGCTCGGTCTTCGATTGACCAGAGGACGGACGTTTACCGCTGCGGAAGTGGACGGCGCCGCAAGCTGGCGGTCGTCAATCAGACGCTCGTCAACAAGTACTTCGGGCAGGACGATCCCATCGGCCAGCGCATCAAGCTCTCCATGCTCGAAACGCTGCGGGAGGGCCCAGTCGCGGATCCGGTCTTCGAAATCGTGGGCGTCGTCAGAGACGCCAAGAACCAGGGCATACAGGAGCCAGCGTCGCCCGAGGTGTTCGTTCCCTTCACCCTCACGGGCGCGTTCGAGCGCGGGATCCTCGTCCGCACGCAAGGAGAGCCCGAGCTGCTGCTCAACAGCGTGCGCAGGGAGATCTGGGCCGTCGATCGCAACGTGGCGTTGACTCTCACCGGCTCGCTGACCGGCTACTTGCAGCAATTCTCGTACGCTGGACCGCGCTTCTTTCTCATCCTGCTTGGCGTCTTCGCAGCGGTCGGGCTGGTGCTGGTGGCGACCGGCGTCTACAGCGTGATCGCATACACCGTGTCGCGCCAGACCCACGAAATCGGGATCCGCATGGCGCTCGGCGCGCCCCGCGCGAGCGTGCTGCAGATGGTGGCCCTCATGGGATTGAAGCTCGTCGCCATCGGCGCGGCGATTGGCGTCCTCCTGAGCGTCGCCTCGACGAGGCTCATCGCCAATCAGCTCTGGAACGTCTCGGCCCTCGATCCGTTGACGCTCGTCAGCGTCGTGGCGCTGATGCTGGTCGTGGGGATGGCCGCGTGCTATTTCCCGGCGCGTCGAGCCATGCGGCTGGATCCCGTGGTGGCTCTCAGGGGCGAATAGCGGGCTCTTCTATGCGATAGAGGTGCGTGCGGGTCCGCAGATAGAGCGCGCGGCCGTCAATCGCCGGCGAGGCCATGAAGCCTTCCTCGAGGAGATTCTCCGCCAGCACCTTGAACTCACGGCCGGCCTCGAAGACGGTCGTTTTCCCATCTTCGCTGAAGGCGTAGATCCGCCCGCCGGACGCGACCGGAGAGGCGGAATAGGTGTCCGCGAGTCGTCCTCTCCAGACCTCCTTCCCGTCTCTTGCCTCGAGACAGCTGACGATCCCGGTGTCGTTGACCATGAAGAGCAGATCGCCGACCAGCAGCACCGACGGTTTTTGTGGCACACCTCTGGTGACTCTCCACGCAACGTGCGAGCTGGTGACATCCCCTTTTCCGTCGGGCCGCACCGCCAGCAACTGCGTCGCATCCCACCCCGTCGCCATGAACACGAGACCATGGCCGGACACCGGCCGCGAGGCGGGGGAGTGACTGCGGCGTTCGATGACCTTCCACAGCTCCTGGCCGGTGAGCGGGTCGTATCCGTAAATGGCCTTCGAGCCGCTGCTCACCATGACTGGCTTGTCGCCCACCTTCACGATGTGCGGCGTCGCAAACCCCTTGCGGAAATCCCCCTCCGCTTCTGGCTTTCCATCCGGACCGAGATCCTGGAAATCGACGGAACGCGTCGTTCGCCAAACGGTTTTGCCGGTGTGCTTGTCGAGGGCCACGACGTACTGCTGATCGCTGCCATCGAAATGCATCAGCAGCAGGTCCCCGAACAGAATGGGTGACGAACCCGCGCCACGATAGTGGTTGCACTCGAGATCGCGACGCTGCCAGAGCACCTTGCCGGTCTGGGTATCGATAGCCGCGGTTCCGGGCGAGCCGAACGTGACATACACACGTCCGGGCTCGATGACTGGCGTCGGGGAGGCGTAGGAGTTGAAGGGATCGATGTACTGCGGCCCGTTGACTTGAAACACCCTGATGTTGTGAATGATTTTCCCGCTGTCGCGATCGACGGCGACCGCAAACAACAGGCGGCCATCCTGGGGGGCTGTGGTCAGCCACACCTGGTTGCCCAGGATGACCGGCGACGACCAGGCGCGACCGTGTATCGCGGTCTTCCACCGGACGTTCTTGTCCTCCGCCCACGTCAACGGCAGATCGGCGCTCGACGAGTGCCCGGTCCCGTCAGGACCACGAAACTGGGGCCACTGCGCGTACAGCCTCGAGAAGTGAAACGGCAGCGTGGACAGGACGAGTGCGAGCAGGAGCGTGCGCGTCTTCACGTGAGTCCTCGGGGCTGGCTGACGAGTGGGGTGGCCGGTGTGCCCCGTCGCTCGCGCCATTCCGAGGCGCCGAGGGCACCGATGTGCGTCGAGATCTCTCCGAATCCATAGCGCACGTGCTCGCGCATGAGCGCATCCGCCTTCTGCGGATCGCCGGACACCAGTCCCTCGGCCAGCCGGGAATGAAACCCTGCCGGAAGCGGCGTGCGGCGGCCCGTGACGTCGAAGACCCAGTTCATGATCAGCACGTGCTTGCGTTCGATCATCTGCTTGAGGAGTCGGCTGTTGGCGTGCTCGGCAATCCGCATGTGAAACTGCAGGTGCTGGCTGTGGACGGCAAAGCGAAACCCGTCGTCCTCGCCGCCGCCCGCGAGTCGCTCGAACAGCGCATCGACGTGCCCGGCGAGACGCTGCAGCTCGCGCCGGTGGACGGCCGTTGCCCGCTCCGCGAAGAGCCTCGCCGATTGCGTTTCGAGCGCCTCGCGGAGCTCATACAGCTCGCGCACGTCGGTGCGCGTCGGGACCTTGACCCGCGTACCGGCGCGTGCGCGCGTCTCGACCAGGCCGTCCTCCTCCAGTCGCTTCAGGGCGTCGCTCACGGGCAGGACACTCATGCCCAGCTGCCGCGCGAGCCGCCGCCGCGACAGCGGTGTGCCGGGCCGAAGCTGGCCGCGAAGAATCTCGTCCCGGACTGCGAGGTAGGCCTCGTCGACGAGGCTCACCGCCATGTGTGCATGCGCTCCGCACGAAGCGTGGCAAACGGTCCGTGCGAAGTCAAGCGCGCCCCGGGCTCCTTCGGCAACCGCAACGTCATGACCAGCACCGCCTCGAAGACCAGCGCCGTAGCAAGGACCAGCAACCCAGCCGAATACGACCCGCTCACCCCGCGCAACCAGCCCATCACCCAGGGGCCGACGAACCCGCCGAGGTTGCCGACGGAGTTGATGAGCGCAATGCCGGCCGCAGCCGCCGTGCCTCCGAGGACCATGGGCGGAATGGCCCAGAAGACGCCCTGCACGGACCGCTGGCCGAGCTGCGACAAGGCAAAGCTGAAAACGATGAGCGGCACGCTGTCGTGAAAGCCTGCGGCGAGCACGAGCCCGATTGCGCCCGTCATCGCACAAGCCGCTACATGGCCCTTGCGCTCACCAGTGCGGTCCGAGTGCCGCCCGATCAGAACCATGCCGACGAGGGCCACCATGAACGGCATCGACGTCACCAGGCTCAGACGCCAGCCACGGAAGCCCGACGCATCCCGCAGGATGCTTGGCAGCCACAGAAAGACGCCGTACAACACGAGCGTGTTGAGGAAGTAGATGAAACAGATGAGCAGCACGCGTCCGTTCAGGAGCACCTTGAAATGCGATCCCGGATGAAGGGCCGCGCGTTCCGCCCGTTCGCGCGCCATGACGCCGCTCAGCCACGCCCGCTCCGCAGGAGGAAGCCAACCGGCCTGCTCGGGCCGATCGGTGAGGAACCACAACGCGACGACGCCAAGCACCACCGCCGGGAAGCCTTCCACCAGGAACAGCCACTGCCATCCGGCCAGGCCCAGGCGCCCATCGAGCGCCAGCAGCGCCTCGGACACCGGCGAGCCGATCAGCACGGCGACGGGTGCGGCGGTCATGAAGAGCGCACCCGTCCTCGCGCGCTCGGCGGCCGGCACCCAGTAGGTCAGATACAACACCATGCCGGGAAAGAACCCCGCTTCGGCGATGCCGAGCAGGACGCGCATCGCATAGAAGCTCGATTGCCCGACAACGAACATCGTCGCCATCGATACGACGCCCCACACGATCATGATCCTTGCGATCCACAGCCGCGCCCCGACGCGTTCGAGCACCAGATTGCTCGGGATTTCGAACAGGCAATATCCGAGGAAGAACAGCCCGCCGCCGAGGCCGTACGCCGCGTCGCTCAGACCCAGGTCGCGCTGCAGCTCGTCCTTCGCGAACCCGATGTTGACGCGGTCGATGTAGGCGACGACGTAGCACACGAAGATGAATGGGACCAGGCGGCGGACGACGCGTGCAATCGTCGCGCGCCCCTGATCGCTATCAACATCAGACATGTTTTATCAGGTTGGCCTTACGGTCACGAAAACCATCACGATAATCGCTAAGCTCACGAAGATCACCAAGGTTTTCTGCCAGGTTTATCTTCGCGGTCTTCGCGATCTTCAAGCGCTTCGTGACCAAGTCGTGTCAGCGGCCCTTGGCGATCTCTCTTCAGCCGCGGGCATTCGAGAGATCGCTTCTGGCGTCGAGATGGCGGGCCACCGTAACATAGGCGCATGGCGATGTCACCAAATGACCTGAGAGCGAGGTTGCACGGCGTGGTCGGCTTCCCCGTGACTCCCTTCAACGCTGATCTGTCGCTCGATCTCGACGGGCTCCGACGGAACCTCCGCTCGATGCTCCGGCACCCGCCGGCCGCGATCGTCGCCGCGGGCGGCACGGGAGAGCTCTATTCCCTCTCCCCCGCCGAGCACCTTGCCGTGGTGCGCGCAGCGGTCGAAGAAGTGCGCGGCGGCGTGCCGGTGATCGCGGGCGTCGGCTTCAATGGGCCGATCGCGGTGAGCCTCGCACAGCAGGCGGTCGAAGCGGGCGCGAGCGGAATTCTGGCCTTCCCGCCCTACTATCCTGGCGGCGAAGACGACGGGCTCCTTCAGTACTACCAGGCCATCGGGAACGCGACCGGGCTCGGTCTCATCATCTATAGCCGCGACTGGTTTCATCCATCTGCGCTGCTCGTCGACCGGTTGGCAGCGGCGATTCCTGGCCTGATCGCCTGGAAGGATGGCCAGGGCGATATCCGGCGCCTCCAGATTCTGAGGGCGCAGGTCGGGGATCGGCTTCACTGGATCGGCGGCGCCGGCGACGATCTGGTGCCGGCGTACTACGGGACGGGCATTCGCGCGTTCACGTCGAGCGTGGCCAACGCCTCGTCTTCGATCGCTCTGCAGCTTCACGACACCGCGTCGAGGGGCGACGCCGCAGCGCTCGAGGCACTCATGTCCACCTACGTCCTGCCCCTCTACGTGCTCCGCGCGAAACGCCGTGGCTACGAAGTCTCGGTGATGAAGTCGTTGATGGACATGCTCGGCCTGGCCGGAGGGCCCGTCCGCCCGCCCCTGGCCAATCTTCGCCCCGAGGAAGTCGACGCGCTTCGCGCCAGCCTTCCGGCTTGGCGATCGGTGATTTAGTGGGCTCTCGGCTCTCGGCTTCAGGCTCTAGTAAGAGCGTTGGACTACGCTCTCGAGGATCTTGCCTGAGCCCAAGAGCCTAAAGCCCAGAGCCTAAGCCTATGACTATCAAAATCGGCATCCTCGGTGCCGGAAACATCAGCGACACACATGCGCGCGCCGCCACAGCTATCCCGGGCGTCGAAATCGCCGCGGTGTACGGTCGCAACGTCGCAAAGGCGCAGCGCCTGGCGGAGCTCTATGGCGGCGTCGCGTTCGACAGCCTCGAGCGGTTCCTCGAGCACCGGCCGATGGACCTCGTCGCCATCGGAAGCCCGTCGGCGCTCCACTCCGAGCAAGGGATCGCGGCGGCCGAGCGCGGCCTGCACGTGCTCGTCGAAAAGCCGCTCGACATCAATACCGCCAGGGCCGACGCCCTGATTGCCGCAACCGATCGCGCCGGCGTCAAGCTGGGCGTCTTCTTCCAGGACCGCCTCAAGCCCGACGTTGTCAAGATGAAGGCGATGGTGGACGCGGGCGTGGTCGGACGGCCGATCCTCGCGTCTGGCCGGGTCAAGTGGTACCGCCCGCCGGAATACTACGGCGGCTCCCGCTGGCGCGGGACGTTTGCGCTCGACGGCGGAGGCGCACTCATCAATCAGGCCATACACACCGTCGACGTGCTCCTCCACCTGTGGGGGCCGATCGCCAGCGTGGACGCGCGCGCCGGCACGCAGCTCCACGAGATTGAGGTCGAGGATACGGTCGTGGCCACGCTGCAGTTCGAGAACGGGGCGCTTGGTGTCTTCGAAGCGTCCACCGCGGTCTATCCCGGCTACGCGCGCCGCGTCGAGTTGACGGGCACCAACGGGACGCTCACGCTCGAGCACGACAGCCTCGTCGGAGTGGATCTCAAAGAGCCCGATCCACGTTTTCCATCTGACGCCTTGACGCCACGAGACGCGGCGCCCGCGGCGAATGCCGCCTCGCCGACCGTCTCCGACGCCACCCCCCACCGGCGCATCATCGAGGACTTCCTGCACGCGATCCGCACGTCGGGCACGCCCGCGTGCGACGGCCCGGAAGGGCGCCGCAGCGTTGTCGTGATCGACGCGATTTATGTCTCTGCGCGGTCGAACACACCGGTTAAAATGGGGTAGGCAGGATTCTCGACGTGCTGATTGACTTCCTTACGCTTCCGCTCGCTTCGCTTCCACTCATCATCGGGTTCGTCCGTGGCAAGGACCGCGTCGTCCCACGGATTCTCGAAGACGACCTCGACAAGGACTTCTCCGGGATCCGCTGCCCCGCGTGCAAGTGGCGCCCGACGCGAGAGGACACCTGGTCCTGTTCGCCCGGGTGCGGCGAGGTCTGGAACACCTTCCAGACGCACGGCGAGTGCCCTGGATGCCAGCGGCGATGGCCGAGCACGCAGTGCACACGGTGCGGCGTCTGGTCCGATCACGACGCGTGGTACGAGGAACGTCCTCAGCCGCGGCGATAGCCGAGCGTCGCTCCCCCTTCGACCGGCAGCGCCACGCCGGTGATGAAGGACGCGGCAGGCGAGGCCAGAAAGAGGATCGCGGCCGCGATCTCGTCCGACGTCGCCATCCGATTCGTCAGGTGCATGGCCGCCTGGCCGCGAAGGACCTCTGCGGGATCCGGCATCGTCTCTGCCCAGTCGCGCATCAGGCGGGTGTCGACGCCGGCCGGACAGACGCAGTTGACCCGGATGCCGTCGGCCCCCAACTCGAGCGCCAAGGCCTTGGTCATCGAAATCAAGGCCCCCTTGGTCGCAACGTAGACGGCGCCGTGACTCTGCCCCACCAGCCCGGTCATCGACGACACTGAAACAATCGAGCCTCTCGCCCTGCGCAGGGCAGGAAGCGCGGCTCGGATGGCGAAGAGCGCACCCTTGAGGTTCACGCCAAGCTGCAGATCGATCTCCTCGAGCGTGTACTCCTCGACGGCCCTGGCGAAATGTACGGCGGCGTTGTTGACGAGGATGTCGAGACCCCCGAAGGTCGCGATACAGGAGTCGACGGCGTGGCCGACATCGGCCGGCGAGGCGACGTCGGCTACGAGCGTCAACATCCGGGCGGCGTCTCCGTGCTCCGCCGCCAGCGTCGAGAGCGCGTCCCAATCGCGGTCGACGAGGGCGACCCGGGCTCCGGCCCGCAGAAATTGTTCCGCCGTCGCGCGGCCGATGCCTCGCGCGGCGCCGGTCACGAGGGCGGTGCGGCCGTCGAAGGTCTGATTGGTCATGTTGGTGTAGTCGTTGGTTCAGGCACGAAGAAATCGGCAAGCGCCTGCGGCCCGAGCGCGGCGCGAAGTCGCCGCGCGAGAGCGAGCGGGGGTGGGGCCCCGCGAGCACCAATAAATGCAGACAACACGTCTGTAGGACACCTGAACTTCAACTTCGGGTCTTGGCGAAGGTTTGTCGTGACCGTTCACTCCGCACCCATGATTCTCTGAATCTCTTCGGCCGCTCGCGCGATCGCCTGCTCTGGCGACCAGGCCCCAACCATCGACTGCTGGACGGCGCGCCAGATGGCATCTTCGCACCGCGGGTAGGCCGCGAACCGCGGTGGAACGATCATGGTCGCTTCGGTCTCGGCCAGGAGGCGCCAGCGTGAGGCGTCGAGAGGATTCGCTGCCGCTTCCTCGCGCACGCGCGCGAGCGCGCTCGAGCGGCACGGGATGGCCCCGCGGCGGGCCTCGCCGAGCTGGGCATCGAACGAGGTCAGGAATCGTAGAAGCTCCGCGCCCGCCCGAGGATTGCGCGACGTCCGCGGAATCGCGAACGAGTGACAGCCGCCGTAGGCGGCGCGGACGGCGGATGGGCCCGCCGGGAGCAACGCCAGCCCGACGCGGTCGGCGACACGGCACGTCGCGGGATCGCGGTAAAGATGGTAGCTGCCCGGCCAGTCGCACACCAGCGCCGCGTGCCCCTCGCGAAACGCCGCCGAGATCTCGTCGTAGTGCCACTCTGGCAGCGCCCGCGGAGTCACTCGACGCACCTGATGCAGGTCGGCGATGAAGGACGCCGCCCACACGCCCGCCGGAGAATTGAATGCCGGTCGAAGCGCCCCGTCGAACAGTTGCCCGCCCGCCCCGACGAGCAACTCGTAGAACGTGCCGAACAATCCCGAGTCGCGTCCCGGAAAGAGAAAGCCCGACGTCGAACCGGTCGTGAGCCCGGTCGCCCGCTCCGCGAGCTCGGACCAGGTCGCCGGCACCCGGTCGCTGAGCAGGTCCTGACGATAATGCAGAAGCCGAACGTCGATGTTGCGCGGCACCTGCAGGAGCCGGCCATCGATCCGCGACAACTCCAGCGGTCGCGGCAGCAGGTCGGCCAGGTGCTCGGCTGAGACGACATCGTCGAGAGGCGACAACCACTGCGCCTGCGACGGCGCGTACTTGGTGTGCGTGGACAGGAGATCGATGTCGATGTCGCCCGAAGTGAACGCGCCTTTGACCCACGCGTTCAACTCCGGATGCGGCAGGCGCGCCACGACTTCAACCGCGACGCCGGACTCCCGCTCGAATTGGGGAATGGCGTCGTACAGCGGGTCATACATGGGGCCGCCCACGACGACCACGCGGACGCTTGTCATTTCTGTCCGGGGACTCGTCGCGGCGCCTTGGGTGTACGCCGTGAGACCGCTTTGCCTGATTGGCTCTTGCGCGCTGCCGCTCGACGAGTTGGGAGCGCCCGCTTGGCACGAGCCGGGGCTCGTGGCGTCGGGACCTGTGCCATCTCGATGCCGAAGATCTCCGACAGATCTCCGGTGTCGAGCACTTTTCCGGCCGCCGCTCCCTTCCTGATTCGTGGCAGGCTCGTGCCCGCCTTCGCGATGAGATCGCCGTGATTCACCTGGCGCAGCGTGAAGAGGAGCTCAGGCCTCTCGTCCAGGCGGGCGCCGATGCCATAGAGCACTGCGGCGACATGCTTGCACATCGCAGCCCAGTCCGGACAGCTGCACGTGAACGAGATCTCCTTCGGCGAGGGAAAGAGACCCGCCTTCTCCTGGCAGATGCGTGTCATCACCCGTTCGGAGAGGCGTCCCTGGAGCAACTGGACCAGTGAATCGATCTCGCCCGTGCAGTCCTGGCAGACGGCGCCCCAGCGAGCCTTGGCAACGGCGGCGACCTTCACGTCTATCGCATACAGATCGGAGCCGCTCACTTGTGCCGTGACGGCGCCGGGCGCGATCTGCAGATCGACGACCGAGCCATTGCGGACGTACGAGCGCCCGCGCGGCAGGCGGCTCGCGTAGTCGCTGTAGCGCTCGAGGTTCTCGCACCAGGCCTTCCCCCAGAACGTCCTGGCGATCTTTCGTCCGTCGATGACCACCGGCGAGATGGTCCGATCTTTCTTCGTCAGCTTCTCGAGCGCGCGGGTGGCCTGATTCCGGCGCTCTCCGACGGTCACGTACGGTTTCCAGTCGTCGTAGTAGTACATCCGTCAGTCCTGCGAGGCGCGGTGAAGGTCCAGCGCGACGAGCTTCAGCAGCGCGTCGCTTGTCATCTCGGTCAGCAGGAGATCGGCGCCGCCTTCCAGCAGATCCTGCGACAGCTGCCGCTTCGCGTCGATCAGCTGGTCAATCTTCTCCTCGACCGTCCCGCGACACAAGAACTTGTGCACGAGGACGTTCTTCGTCTGTCCGATGCGGAAGGCGCGGTCCGTCGCCTGGTTCTCCACCGCCGGATTCCACCAGCGATCGAAGTGAATCACGTGCGACGCCGCCGTGAGGTTGAGCCCGGTGCCGCCAGCCTTGAGGGAGAGCACGAAGAACGGGACGGTTTCGTCTTCTTGAAACTGCTGCACGAGCGCATGGCGCTTCTTCACGTCGGTTTCCCCGTGCAGCACGAGCCCGGGTTTTCCGAAGACCGATCCGAGAAATGCCACCAGCGGAGCGGTGACCTCCCGGAACTGGGTGAAGACCAGCACCTTCTCCTGCTTCAGGGCAATGACCTCGACGATTTCGCGCAACCGTGCCAGCTTGCCGCTGTCGGCTTCCGCCCACACACCGTCGCCGAGCCAGTGCGACGGGTGATTGCAGATTTGCTTGAAGCGCATCAGGAAGGCCAACACGATACCCTTGCGCCTGATGCCATCCACATTGGCCAGATCGCTCTTCAGCTCCGTTACGGCCTCCTGATAAAGCGCCGCCTGCTTGCGCGTCAGCAGGCAGAACGCCTTGACCTCGGCCTTGTCCGGCAGATCCGCAATCACCGTCTTGTCGGACTTCAGCCGCCTGAGGATGTAGGGACGCACCAGCTCGCGAAGCGGCCCGTACGGATTGTGAGGCTGTGCCGCGAGGCGCTTGGCGAAGGTCGAGAACTCCTTGCCGGAGCCGAGCAGACCGGGGTTTATGAAATCGAATATCGACCAGAGATCGCCGAGCCGGTTCTCGACTGGAGTTCCGGTGAGTGCGATCCGCGCCGTGGCGTCGAGTTGCTTGGCGGCACGCGTCTGTCTGGCGGCGGGGTTCTTGATAGCCTGCGCTTCATCCAGCACTGCGAGGTGCCACGCGACTTCCAGCAACCAAGGCACGCGCACGAGCGTCCCATAGCTCGTGATGACCAGATCCACGTCCGCGAGTCGGTCGCGATCGAACGCGCGCAGCTCGGCGGCCGGTGTCGCGGAGGGATGCGCCACGAGCACCGTCAGACTCGGGGCGAACCGTTCGATCTCCGACGCCCAGTTCGAGAGCAGCGACGCCGGGGCGACGATCAGGCTCGTGCGCCTCCCGCCGCGGCCGTTCCTGCGCAGCACCAACATCAACGCCAGCACCTGCATCGTCTTGCCCAGGCCCATGTCGTCCGCCAGGCATGCACCAAGGCCGAGGGACGACAGGAGGTGCAGCCACCGCACGCCCGCGTGCTGGTATGGGCGCAACGTCGCCTTGAGCGCTTCGCCAGGCTCAACGCGCGCGAGCACGTCCGGACGTCGAAGCCCCTCGAGCGTGTCGGCCAGCCAGGGTCCGGCAACGATGCGCGACCAGTCGGGAGCGGCGGAGTCGGCCACCTTCTCGCCCACGACGTTCGCGCCCGCGAGCATCCGCATGGCTTCGGCGAACGTCACTCCGGTGTCCGCGGCCGCCTTTTCCACCGAGCGAAACTCATCGAGCATGCGCTTGAGCTTCTCTCGATTGATCTCAACCCAGCGTCCGCGGACGAAGTGGAGGCCGTCGGATCCGGCGACGAGGTTCGCGACCTCAGCGGCCGTCAATGGCTCGCCGTCGAGCGTGACCTCCATCCGGAAATCGAGGAGCGCCTCCGTGCCAAGTCCGGACGGCGGCTTGCCGCCGATCGTGGCGCTCACCTGGGGACGCGGTGGACGGTTCGCTCGCCAGCTGCCCGGCACACGCACGACGACCCCCGCCGCCTCGAGCCGCGGCAGATCGGTCAGGAGCTGAAAGGCTTCGGCAGGCGTCCAGCGAAGCGGGTGAAAGATCTCGCCCGCATCGACCATGGCCTTCAGCCAGGCGCATTGCGCCGCCGCACGCTGAACCGGCAGGAGCAGCGAGAGGAGCCGCGGTCTGTTCGCCGCACCCGCGTACTCGCTCAGGGCCCGGCCGAGCACCGCGTGCTGGGCCTTCGCGTGCGCCGACAACCGCGTCGTGTACATCGCCACGAACGCAAACGGCGCGGCCTCATCTTTCCTGTTTTCGGCGAGGTTGAAGTGTACGCGGCCGACCAGATTCCAGGCGGGGCTCTTGCCCTTGAGGAACTCCTGGACCGCCGCCTTCGACTGGCTCAACTCGAGCCGGAACGCGGTATCGATCTCGTTCCAGAGCGACTCGACGACCGACGGTGTCAGGTATTCGGCGCCGGTCATCGGTGGCGCTGACGCGGCCAGCGACTCGAGCGCCTCGGGCGGCAGGGACGGAACAGGCGGCAAGGCGCGGCCGGCGCCGACGTCCGGCAGGGTGCAGACCGCGGTGACGTAGCGTGCGCCGAGATCGCGCCAGTAGCCGAGCACGGGCGGCAGCACCGTCGCCACTTCGCCCGCGCCGAGCTGCAGCAGGCCGTGGCCCGAGCCGCGCTCGAACGCCCCCTGCAGCCGCTCGGACAGGTCGGGAGGGATCGCCGGCGCATCGTCCGACTCCGTGAGCAACAGTCGGCCGTGTGGCGTCAACACCGGAGCCAACAGGCCCATCACGTCTTCCCGCGCACGCTATCGCCCCGATGACCAGATCCGCACTTCATGAACCTTGAATGATAGCCCACGGTGGAGCCGTGCCCATCGGCGGTCGCCCGCCGCAGACCATCGATCGATCATGCCTGAGCTAATGTCGCGTCTCAGACGCGGTATCCTTCGCGTCGATGGGGTGGGTCGTGCTCGAGATGAAACGCGAGGATGAAGCGTGAGCGCCGAACGGTGCAACGAGCTGCGCTTGACGGGTTCTGGCGGCGCGAACCGGGTCATGGAGGCCGAGCTCAAGCGTCTCGTGATGCGCTCACCGTTCGACGTGCGGCTCGACAGGCCCAGGCGGGAGGGGGAGTCGACGCTGCTCTATCCGTTCGACGCGCGTGGCGCATGGGTCGCGGCGTGCCATCACCGCACGTCGTCGCGGATTTCCTGGGATCTGTGGTCGAGCACGGCGGTGCGGCTCGAGCCGCTCTTCGACGATCTCCGGCCCGCACTCTCGTCGGACGACAGGCTCCCTGGGGGCAGACGCCTGCGCCTCTCGGTCGAGGTCGGTCCATCGTCGGACTTCGAGGCGTCGCCACTCCAGCTCCGCGGCGTCGTCAAGAACGCGATCGTCGAGGCGCTGGCGTCACGAGGCGTCGCCTCCGACGTCGACGCCGACTCGCCTGATGTGGTGTTCGTCGTGCGTCGCGCAGGGACGCCGGACGCGCGGCGGACGGTGGTTGGGATCGACATCGGCGGCGGAGCGCGGCATCGCCGTGGCGCGCGCGTGGCCGCCGGGCCGGCGCCGCTGCGCGAGACCATGGCGGCGCAGTTGATCATGTTGTCGCGCTGGGACGCGCGCTCGGAGCCTCTCGTCGATCCCATGGCTGGAGGCGCCACGATTCCGATCGAGGCGGCCGGGCTCGCGGCGGGCGCCGCCATCCGTCGCCCGGCGGATCTCCCGCAGCGCCATCTCGCCGCGTTCAAGGATCTGCCGCACGAGGCGCCCGACCTCTTCCCCGGGACCGTGCCGCAAATCGTCGCGCTCGACCTCGATGCCGAGCGCATTCCCGCGATGGTCGGCAACCTTCGCGCCGCCGGGCTGACCGGTCCCGCGTACAAGGACTCGATCGTCATCGCGCAGCAGGACGTCCGGGGACTGACGCCGGAATACCTCGGGCGCCTGCTGCCCGCCGTGCGCGACATGAAGCCTGGCGTCTTCTGCTTCAACCCGCCGTATGGCGTGCGCATCGGCGCGGAGCACGGCGACGAGACGCTGCTCGCGCTCTACTCCGCCATGGGCCGCGCGTTTGCGCGCTTCAGCGGCTGGCGCGCGGCCTGTTTTGTCGCGAACCCCGACTTCGTATACGCCTTCGGCCATGCGCCGATCATGACGAAACCCGCGAGCAACGCCGACCTCCGCGGCGCCTTTCTCGTCTTCCAGCTCTGATCGAGCGGGCAGACCCGTCACGCCGACGTCTCCACGATCCCAGGAGTAGCGTCCGTGAAGCTCAACCGTCGCGAAGAGGACAAACGGGCGTGCGCCGGAGCCTTGCGAAAGCGTAAGGCTGAAACACAACGTACCTGTTCTTGAGGATGGGCTGGTGTAGTCCGTCTGAACGCGGTTGAACGACATCGGTCTGTGCTGGTCGTCAACGAACGCCGCGCGTGGCGGTCACTATGTCACTTTTCAGGTTCGCGGAGCGGACACTGGCAGGTTTCGCTCTTGTTGGACTCGCGGCGGTGCCGATCGTCGGAGCGAGCGTGGCGCCGGGGTACCGACGGCGAGTGAGATTCGATGGCGGTGAGGCCTCGCAGGCCGTACCTGCGTCGTTCTCGCCACGGCGCGTCTGCCAAGGGAGAGCGGCCCCTGCTGGCAAGCTCGATGCGCCAGCCGCCGCCGGACCTGACTCAGTTCCCGAACCAGCCTGAGGGCAAGTTCCCACCAGATCTGGTCGGGAAGTATCATCGACGGGCTTGAGCCTGTCCGGGGAACGGAGGACGCGACATGCCGGTCTGGGGAGACGCGAGTTCGCGGCGGGCTCGAAAACTCCGATCCGGAGTCAGTGAAACAGAAAATCCAGGCCCTCGTCGATTATGTCGAGTCCGTCCAGCACAGGAGCGTTGAGCGATCACTCCCCTCGCAACGCCCCAACAGGATCGACCATGGTTGCGCGCCGCGCGGGAACGTAGCTTGCGAGGAACGCGACCAGCACGAGGAAGGTCGCCACGGCGCTGAACGTGAGCGGATCGAACGGGCTCACCTTGTAGAGCAGCGACCGCGCGAGCGGCATCGCCGCAGCCGAGAGCAACAGCCCGGCGCCGATGCCGATGGCGGCCAGCAGGAGTCCTTGACCGACCACGAGGCGGAGGATATCGCCGCGGCCGGCTCCGAGCGCCACCCGCACGCCGATCTCCTGCGTCCGCTGCGAGACGGAGTACGACAGCACACCGTAGACACCAATCGCCGCGAGCAACAGACCCATCACGCCAATCGTTCCAAAGATCCAGCCGTAGAGCCCGTACTGCCAGAAGCTCAACCGCCGCGCCTCGCTGATCGTGCGCGTCTGGAATATCGCCATGTTCGGATCGGAGTCGCGAAGCGCGGCGCGCACCGCCGCGGTGATGGACGCCGGCGCGCCATCCACACGAATCGTGAGACCCGTGCTGAGAGTCTGCTGGTAGGCGTAGGGGACGTAGGCGACCGCCGGCGGCTGCTCGTTGGACGGGTCGATGCCGAAGACGTTGGCGTCCGGCATCACGCCGACCACCGAGAACCACTCGGCCTTCGTATCTTCAGCGAGCCGGAACCGGCCGCCCACCGCGTCGGCGCCCGGCCAGAACCGTGTCGCCATGGTCTGATTGATGACCGCCACAGGCGTATGCGACCAGCCTTCAGCCTCCGTGAAATCACGCCCGCGCGTGGTCATCAGGCCGAGCGTCGCATTGAGGTGCGGTGTGACGCCGATGAAGGCAATGCCCGCCCGTTCATTCGGCTGCGCGGGTCGACCGTCCACGACTACGGTGCCTCCGCCGCCGCCGTTGCTGAGCGGGACGAGATTGGAGGCGAACGCGGCACGCACGCCTGGCAGCGCCTCCACCCGCCTGACGACGTCCTCGACACGCCGGAGCTTGGCATCCTCGGGCTCGTACACCGCACCCGCCAGATAGAACCGCAGCGCCATGAGCGGCTTCGTATCGAACCCGAGATCGGACCCGCCGAGGTTCATGAACGTCCGGACGAACAGCAGTGCGCCCACGAGCGACACCAGCGCAAACGCCACCTGTACGACCACCAGAGAACTTCGCAGCAACGACCCGGCGACGCTGTTGCCGCGCGTGCCTTCCTTCAGTGTCTCGTGCAGGTTGCCGCGCGAGGCTTGCAACGCCGGAAACAGTCCGAACACCAGCGCCGTCGTCGCGGCGATGAGCACGGTGTAGGCGACCGACCGCCAGTCCAGTTCCCATCGCACGTAATACGGCACCTGGTCGGGCGGGATACCTGCGGCAATCAGCCTCGTGCCAACCTCGGCCAGGACGATGCCGAAGGGCACGCTGATCAAACCGAGCACCACGCTCTCGGTGAGCAGTTGCCGGACGATGCGGCCGCGGCCCGCGCCAAGCGCCGTACGCACGGAGATCTCGCGGCGCCGGGCGGCGGCCCTCGCCAGCAGGAGGTTCGCGACATTCGAGCAGGCGATGAACAACACGAGCGTGACGCCGGCCATCATCAAATACAGGACGAGCGGGACCTCGTCGGGCAGGAACGCCTCGCGGAGCGTTCGGAGTTGCGAGGTCCACCCTTCATTCGTGAGAGGGTATTGGACGGCGAGGCGGCCGGCGATGGCGTCGAGGTCCTGGCGCGCCCGTTCGATGGTCACGCCCGGCTTCATCCGGGCGAAAGAAAACAGACCGCGCGTACCGCGCGGATCCTGAGACACGACGGGCGCGAGCGGAATCCAGAGCCGCTGATTGTTGGGAAAGGCAAACCCGGCCGGCATCACGCCAATCACGACGTGAGGCTTGCCGTTGATCAGGATCGGTTCACCGACGATACGCGCGTCCCCGTGGTAGCGCCGTGTCCACAGGTCGTAACCGAGCAACACGACCGGTCCGGCACCGGGCCGATCGTCCTCGACGGTGAAGCCGTGCCCGAGAATCGGCGAAGTCCCCAGCAGTGGAAACAGGTCCCACGAAATCGCGGCGCCCAGGTAGCGCTCCGGCTCGCCTCCGCGGTCGGAGATCGTCAAGTTGCGTCCGGCGACGCCTGCAATCGTCGTGAAGACCGAGTTGGCCTCGTTCCAGTCCCGCATGTCGAGATACGACAGGCCGGCTTGGCTGTCGGTGCGCTGATTCTGCTCGCCAACCACCACGATCCTGTCGGGATCGGTGTAGGGGTAAGGCTTGAGCAGCACGCCGTCGATGACGCTGAAGATGGTCGCGTTCAAGCCTATGCCGAAGCCCAGGCAGAGAGTCGCCACCGTGGCGAATGCCTTGCTGCGCCAGAGGTTGCGGAGAGCGTAACGAATGTCCTGGAGAAGCACGTGAGGTAATACGGCCGTGGCGGGTACAAGTTGCGGCAACCGGCTCGAGCACGTCTCGCGGCGGAGTCCGGAACTGGCAGCCCGTCCACGGGCCACTAAACCCAGCGGAACGAGCGACGGAGAACCATCCACTGCTTTCCGAGACTGGGGTGCAGCAGGGCGGCTGCGCCGCCCGTCAGAAATGCGCAGACGAACGCGGCGGTAGAGCCCTCACCCAGCAGAACGTGTGACGCCGCGATCGCCAGGATCCCCCACGTCACGAACTCGTTCATGGTTGCAATTCGCTGGGTCCAGGCCTCGCGCGGGGAGCGCGCGAGCTGTCGCAGGACCCCTGCACGCCAGGCGGGAGGCGGCGAATCGATGAGCGCGCGGGTCAGCAGGAGTTCATCCGCGACCGCGGAATCGTAGGCCGACCGGCACACTTCGCAGACGAGCATATGCCCCGCCATCTCCGGCGGGATGGTGCCTTGGCCGCGCTCGGCCGCGCGGGCGTCGTCGTCGTACAGACGGTCGAGAAATGCCTCGCAGGTCACGGCGCGCCCAGTGCCTTGCGCAGCACCTGACGTCCCCGGTGTAGGCGCGTCTTCACCGTTCCCTCAGGGATCCCGAGCGTGCGGGAAATCTCTGCCACTGACATCTCCCCAAGATAGTACGCCAGGAGGACGGCGCGCTCAGGCTCCGCCACGCGGGCCACGGCCCGGCTCACCCGCTGACCCTCGTCGCGCCGGACGGTCTGCTCATCCGGCGCCAGCGTGCGTGGCGTAGCTGGCGATTGCGGGAACGTATCGTCCCCCGGCGACCCCGACGGCACGTCGCGCCTTTGCGGAGAGCGGAAATGGTCCGCGACGCGCCGAAGCGCCAGGGAATAGATCCATGTGGAAAGGCGGGACGTCCCCCGATACCGAGGGAGAGCGCGGAACGCATCGAGCATGATTTGCTGGGCCACGTCCTCGCGGTCGGGCCCGGCGATGCCACTGCGGGCGCAGATGGAATAGACGAGGGCACCGCAGCGGTCGACGAACGCCCGCTGGGCGTCAACGTCTCCGTTTTCGCAGCGCCGGGCCAGTTCCAGGTCCTCGTCATGGGATCGGCCGGAAAAAGGGTCAGGCTGTTGGGCCATCGGCCGGAGCAGCGGCAGAGGACAGCGCCTTCAGGGTACTGCACGTAGGCCAGGTGCATCTCCTCCTCCATGGCCCGCTGAAGCTTCCAGTCGTCCTTGCCCGCGACGAACCAGTGCAGGAGCCCGGCGATCCCGAATGCGGTTACTACCATGCCCCAGAGCCGGTGGTCCGGCGCGAGCCCCACCCAGAGGGCGATCCCCACGGCGAGAGCGGCGAGCGTGGGTTTGAGGGGATGACTCGCGCGCTCCGGCGGCTTGGGAAGCTCCGCTTTCTCCTCTGGAAGCGGCACGCCCTTCTCGATGGCAGCCACGCGCACCCGGCTGAGCGCCTCCAGATGCGCGATGTTGGCGCGGGTCTGGAGGTACCAGCCCGCTACCAGCATCGCGAATACGCCGAGAGGGATCAGGACACCGGCATCCACGGCACTACCTCCTGCGGCCCGAATCCGAAGCCGCTGGGATATATGTCGGGGCGAGGCCTCGTTCGGTTCTTACCCCTTCCATCCTCCGTCGATGGCAAAGGCGGAGCCGGTAACGAACGACGCCTCATCGCTCGCGAGGTAGAGGGCGGCGGCCGCAATCTCCTCGGGCTTCCCCATTCGACCCATCGCCTGCGTGGCTGCCATCTCGCGATACGCGCGCTCGGGATCGGGTACTCCTTGACGCGGGCAGACACCCACGGGGTCTCCACGCGCCCCGGGCAGATGCAGTTGATCCTGACGCCATCGGCGGCGTGGTCGAGCGCCATACACTTCGTCAGGCCGACGACGGCGAACTTCGTCGTCGCGTAAGCGAGTCGATCCTGAATCCCGACGAGTCCAGCCACCGACGCCATGTTCACGATGACGCCCTTGCGCCTGGCGACCATCTCGGGCAGATACGCTTTGGTGACGTTCAACATGCCGCGGACGTTCACGGCATACAGCCGGTCGAGATCGGCGCCGGTGGTCGTCAGCGCCGTGCCCACGTGGCCGATGCCGGCGTTGTTCACCAGGATGTCGAGCGGGCCCGTCTGGCGGGCGATCTCGGCACAGCCGGCTTCGTCGCGGACGTCGAGCGCCAGGGCCGTGGCCGTCCCCCCAGCGGACGTGATGCGCTCAGCCGTCTCGGTGGCAGCGGCGATCTGCACGTCGGTGGCGAACACGCGTGCGCCCGCGCGCGCGAAGGTCTCGGCGATGGCCGCGCCGATGCCCGAACCGGCGCCGGTGACCAGCGCACTCTTTCCCGTGAGCTCGAATATCATGTGGAGTCCGTGGCGATGTGAGTGTCCCGTGTATTGTAGTCAGCCTCGGGGTCAAATCTTGTATTTCAACATTTCGGGCGGTACCTGGCGAAATGTTGAAATACGAGATCTGACCCCAGAAGCAGCGGAGGGGTGATGAAGCGGTCCTGGTTGCTCGTCGCGATTGCGGCCCTGGTTGGCGCCGCCTGCTCGAGTGGCGGCACCCCTGGGACGCCGGGCCGCCTGTCGATCGCGGTGATTCCGAAGGGCACGTCGCACGCCTTCTGGCAAAGCATCCATGCCGGCGCGCGAAAAGCCGGCTCCGAGCTCAACGTCGACATCGCCTGGCGCGGGCCGCTGCGCGAAGACGATCGGGATGCCCAGGTTGCCGAAATCGAGAACGCCGTCGGCCGCGGTGTCTCGGGCATCGTCCTGGCACCGCTCGACGATGCGGCGATGGTGGCGCCGGTCAGCGCGGCGATGCGCCAGCGATCCCCGTCGTGATCATCGATTCGGGGCTGAAGGGCGACGACTACGTCAGCTTCGTCGCCACCGACAACGAGGTCGGTGGACGGCTGGGCGGCGAGAAGCTGGCGGCACTGCTCGGCGGCAAAGGCCGGGTGATTCTGCTCAGATACGCAGAGGGCAGCGACAGCACGACGAAGCGCGAAGAGGGCTTCCTGACCGCCATGCGCGCCAACGCGGGCATCGAGATCGTCAGCTCGAATCAGTACGCCGGTGCTGACGTGGAAGGGGCGTACAAGAAGGGCGAGGCGATGCTCAGCCAGCACAAGCGCGCGGACGGGAGCCTCGCGATCGACGGCATCTTCTGCGCAAACGAGAGCAGCACGTTCGGCATGTTGCGCGTGCTGCAGGACAACGGGTGGGCCGGCAAGGTGAAGTTCGTCGGCTTCGATGCGTCGGACAATCTGGTCAAGTCGCTCGGCACGGGACTCATCGACGCGCTGGTCGTGCAGGATCCGATGAACATGGGATATCTCGGCGTCACGACAGTCGTCGCGCAGATCAAGGGAGAGAAGATCCAACGGCGGATCGATACGGGCGTCCGCGTCGTCTCTCGCGCGGACATGGATACGCCGGAAGTCAAGGAGCTGCTGAAGCCCGATCTGGATCGCTGGCTGAAGTAGGGACGGTTCACGAACCGCCCCTGGACGGCCACGCCATGACTGACGCCATCACCGGCACGCCTCGCTTCGAGATGCGCGGGATCCGCAAGGTCTTCGGCGCGACCGTCGCCGTCGATGGCGTCGACGTGTCGGTCCGTCCCGGCGAGGTCTGCGCCATCGTCGGCCAGAACGGCGCCGGGAAGAGCACGTTGATGGCGATCCTGTCCGGCGCCCTGCAGCCCGACGCCGGCCGGATGACGCTCGACGGCGCACCGTACCGGCCCGCGCACCCACTCGACGCGCGTCGAGCCGGCGTGGCGATGATCTACCAGGAGCTGTCGCTCGCGCCGCATCTGACCGTGGCCGAGAACATCCTGCTCGGCATGGAGCCCGCTCGCTTCGGGCTCATCCGGCGCGCCGAGATGCGCCGGACGGCCACCGACGTGCTCGCGCGCCTCGGCCATCCGGAGATTTCGATCGACGCCCCGGCAGGGCCGCTCTCACCTGCCGCCCAGCAGCTCGTCGAGATCGCGCCGCGCTCTCGCCGTCGGGTGCCGGGTGCTCGTGCTCGACGAACCGACGAGCAGCCTGTCGCGCGGCGGACGCGCGAGCGGCTGTTCGCGCTCGTCGCCGAGTCTGAAGCGCACGGGCCACGCGATCGTCTACATCTCGCACTTCATCGAAGAGGTGAAGGAGGTCGCCGACCGGATCGTCGTGCTTGCGTGACGGCCGCGTGGCGGGCGCCGGGCATGGCGGCCGACCTCGCGCCAGCCGCCATCGTAGGGCTGATGGTCGGCCGGCCGCGTCGGACGCCCTGTATCCGCGATCGCCGCGCCGACCGGGAGCGGCGATTCTCGACGTCGCGGGCTTCGGCCCGTCGAGCGCGACGTTCACGCTGCATCGCGGCGAGATCCTCGGGATTGCCGGACTGCTCGGCGCGGGCCGCACGCGGCTGCTGCGCGGGCTGTTCGGCCTCGAGCCGGTGCGCACGCGGGCGCGTGCGCGCTCGGGGCGTGGTCAGCGGCACGGCCGCGCCCCACGAGCGGTGGCGGCAGGGCATGGGCTTTCTCAGCGAAGATCGCAAGAGCGAGGGGCTCGCCGCGGCGCTTGTCGATTGCCGACAACATGACGCTGACTCGAAGCTGGAAGGTTCGGGCCGGGACCGATGGTGCTGCCCGGACGGCAGGACCGCGCCGCGCCGCGGTGGATGGAGCGGCTTGGCATCAGGTGCGCGCGGACCTCGCCAGCCCGTCGCCGAGCTCTCGGGCGGCAACCAGCAGAAAGTGGCGATCGCGCGCCTGCTCCATCACGACGTCGACGTGCTTCGTGCTCGACGAGCCGACGCGCGGCATCGACGTCGCCAGCAAGGCCCAGATCTACGCGCTCATCGACGCGCTCGTCGCCGAGCGCCGGCGACGCGTCCCGCCAGCGATGCGGTGCTGATGGTCAGCAGCTACGTCCCGGAGACTGCTCGGCGCTCTGCGATCGCGATTGCCGTGCATGTCGCCGCGGCCGGCCTGACGCCGCCGCGGCCGACTGCCGACTCGTCGATCCGAGCACGATCTGATGCTCGCGGCCACCGGCGCCGGAGACGCGGCGTGACGCCGCGCGCGCTGCTCGAATCCGCCGGTCCGTTCCTCGGGCTCGCGTTCGTCGCGATCATCTTCGGCGTCTCTCGTCGGGCCGCAATTCTTCCGCGGCAACAACCTCGAGCTCATCGCGCGGCAGACCGCGATCGTCTGCACGGCGGCGCTCGGCATGACGATGGTGATCGTCGCCGGCGGCATCGACCTGTCGGTCGGCTCGGTCGTCGCGCTGACGACGGTCGTCGATCGCGCTTGCTGCTGCGCGCGGATCACGGCCCGATGCCGCCGGCGGCGGCGGGGATCGGCGCCGGCGCATCTGCGGCCTCGTCAGCGGCCTGCTCATCACGCGCCTCCGCGTGGTGCCCTTTCATCGTCACGCTCGGCATGATGCTGCTCGTGCGCGGCGCTGGCGAAGGGACTCGCTGGCGAGCGGCGGCTCGAAG
Organism: uncultured Acidobacteriota bacterium; assembly: GCA_963771395.1. Classification (GTDB taxonomy): domain Bacteria; phylum Acidobacteriota; class Vicinamibacteria; order Vicinamibacterales; family 2-12-FULL-66-21; genus DATBJJ01. The sequence continues at coordinate 358,665 of CAVYTY010000028.1, forward strand.
CGCCGCTCGACCTGGCTGAACGACCTGCTGCGCACGCTCGAGCGCGGACACGGGTTTCTCGTCCGTGCAGGCATCTGGCTCGTCGTCGTGCTCGCGCTCGCCGTCGCGGTGACGCTCGAGTACACGCGCTTCGGCCGTCACCTGTTCTCGATCGGATCGAACGAGCGGACGGCGCGGCTGTGCGGCGTCGCCGATCGATCGCACGAAGGTCGCGGTCTACACGCTCGCCGCGGCGCTGGCCGGCGTCGCCGGCGTCCTGCAGTTCTCGCGGCTGTCGGTCGGCGATCCGACCGTGGCCGACGGCCTCGAGCTCGACGTGATCGCCGCGGTCATCATCGGCGGCGGCAGCCTGTCGGGCGGGCGCGGCACCGTCCCGGGACGATCCTCGGCGCCGCGACGATGGCGGTCATCCAGATCGGCTGCTCGCAGCGGGGCTTGCCGAACTGGGTGCAGCAGATCGTCACCGGCGCGATCATCGTCCTGGCCGTGGCGCTCGACAGGTTGAGGCAGAGAGGTGACGTTCAGAGGCTGGGCTTCAGGCGGTTCAGGAGGTTCAGGCGGCTCAGGAGGTTCATTGGGTTCAAAGGTTCGGGGTTCAGCAGGTTCAGAGGTCATTGGGTTCATTGGTTAGCGAGGCAGCGGGTTCCGGGTTCAAGGTACGGCATCGACGCGAGCGATGCAGACGCTGACAGAATGGATGCACTTCACTAGGATTCGAGTCCTCGACGTTCGACTTTCCCGACCTCCCGCACGCAGGACGGCACCGATGCGATGCACACCGATCCCGACTACTCGGCGGCCTACGTCGTTCTGAAGACCGACGGCGGTCCGAGGGTCACGGTTTCGCGTTCACGATCGGGCGGGGCAACGAGATGTGCGTCGCGGCGATCGAGGCGTTTCGACATCATCGTGGTCGGGCAAGCGCTCAGCGAGATCACCGAGGACTTCGCCGGCTTCTGGCGGACGGCTGGCCGGCGACTCGCAGCTGCGCTGGCTGGGGCCAGAGAAAGGCGTCGTCCACCTCGCGCTCGCCGCGATCGTCAACGCGGTGTGGGACCTGCTACGGCGAAAGTCGAAGGCAAGCCGGTGTGGAAGCTGCTGGCGGACATGACGCCCAAGCATCTCGTGTCGTGCATCGACTTCCGCTACATCACCGACGCCTCACGCCCGAGGAAGCGCGTCGAGATGCTCGACCGCCTGGCGCGCGACGAAGGCCGATCGCGAGACGCGAGCTGCTTCGGACGGGTATCCGGCGTACACGACGTCGGTCGGATGGATGGGTTACCCGGACGACAAGGTGCGCGCGGCGTGCCGTGACGCCATCGCAGAGGGCTGGACGCATTTCAAGGTCAAGGTCGGCGCCGACCCGACAGACGATGCGCGGCGTGTGGGGATCGTGCGCGACGCAATCGGCCCGGACGCGATGCTGATGGTCGACGCGAACCAGCGCTGGGACGTGGGCGAAGCCATCGAGCGCATGGACGACCTCGGCGCGATTCAACCCGCTCTGGATCGAAGAGCCGACGAGCCCCGACGACGTGCTCGGACATGCGGCGATCGCGCGGGCCGTCGCGCCCATCGGCGTCGCGACCGGCGAGCACTGCGCCAACCGCGTGATGTTCAAGCAGCTGCTCCAGGCCGAGGCGATCAGCTTCTGCCAGATCGACAGCTGCCGGCTCGGCGGCGTGAACGAGAACCTCGCGGTGATGCTGATGGCCGCGAAGTTCGGCGTGCCGGTCTGTCCGCATGCCGGCGGCGTCGGGCCTGTGCGAGCTCGTGCAGCACCTGTCGATGTTCGACTACATCGCAGTCGCCGGGACGATGGAGAACCGCGTCACCGAGTTCGTGGATCACCTACACGAGCACTTCGTCGATCCGGTGACGATCGAGCGGGCCCGGTACAGTGCCGCAGCGGCCCGGCTACAGCTGCGAGATCAAGAATGCGTCGCGTGTCCAGTCACCGATACCCGGATGGGCCGGTCTGGAGTGCGTAGAGCCTGAGTCGTTCTGCGTAGGGGCAAACGGCCACAATGCCGTCGGCGCGTGTTTTTAAGAGGTGACCAATGTTCAACGGTCGTTCAATCGTGCTGGTGATGGTGGTCGTGGCGGCGTCGTGGTCGCAGGCCTCGGCGGTGCCGCAGAAAAAGCCCGGCGGCTATGTTCTCGAGCGCGATGCCGAGGTGGCGAAGAACGAGCCGGGCACCCACAAGGGCGGAGGCGAAACGATCGGCTACTCGTTCTTCGCCAAGGCTCCCGGGCTGAAAATGGTGTTTCGCAAGCGCGCGCTGAAGCCGGGCGCGGGCATCGGCTACCACGAGCAGAAGGAGGACGAGATCTATTACGTCCTCAGCGGCCGCGGCGTGATGACCGTCGACGGCAAGAGCTTCGACGTCACGCCGGGAACGGCCGTGCTGACGCGGCCGGGCAGCTCGCACGGGCTGAAGCAGGCCGGCAGCGACGACCTGGTGATCTTGATCAACTATGAGCAGCAACCGAGGTAGCCTGCGATCCGCGCCCCGCCTGGCGCTCATCGGCCTGATCGGCCTCCTGTCGGCCGCCGCGGCGGGCGCGGCGCCCGTCACGGTCGCAAGCCCGGATGGCCGGGTCGTGATCGTCATCGACGTCGGTGACGCCGGACGCCTCGTCTGGCGTGCGACGCTCGACGGCAAGCCAGTCATCGACCGATCGCCGATGGGCATCATCGTGGACCGCGTCGATCTGGGGAGCGGTGTCGAGATCCGAAAGGCCGACAGATACCGCGTCGACGAAAAGTCCTCCTGGTACCGGGTGCACTCGACGGCCGTGAGCCATGCCAACGGCGCCCGGATCGCGCTCCGCCATCGAACGTCCACCACCGCTTACGTCGTCGATGCACGCGCGTTCAACGATGCCGTGGCGTTCCGGATCGTGGTCGAGGGCACCGGGCGCCGCGTTCCCGACGCGGCCACGAGCTTCCAGCTTCCGGCCGGGAGCATCCTGTGGTCCCATGGACTGCGGGATCACTACGAAGCGTTGTACGAGCGTCGGCGCATCGATGACGTGCGCGAGGGAGAGTGGGCGGCGCCGCCGATCACCGTCAAGCTGCCGGGCAGCGCCGGCTACGCGGCGATCACCGAAGCGGACCTGCGCAATTATGCCGGCATGGCGCTGCAGGCGGATGGGCGCGGGGGACTCCGCGAGAAGCTCGCCCACGACCACCCGCCAGGCTACCCCTACACGCTGCGATTCGGCGAGGACAACGCGAAGCGTCTCGCCGTGGCTGCGCCGATCGACGGCAGAATCACAACGCCCTGGCGCGTCGTGATCGTCGGCCGCAACCTCGACGCGCTCGTCAACAGCGACGCCGTCGCCAGTCTCTGCCCGCCCCCGGATCCACATCTGTTCCCTGATGGAGTCCGCACTGCATGGCTGAAACCTGGCCGGGCGGTATGGCGATACCTGGACGGCGGCGAAAGCACACCAGAAGGCATCAAGGAATTCTCGAGGCTTGCTGGTGAGTTGGGGTTCGAGTACCAGGTCGTCGAGGGACAATGGGCCAAATGGACACCCGAGCAACTTCGAGACGTCGTCGGGTATCGAAGGAGCGAGGCGTCGGGATCCTCGTGTGGCGTCATCGACGGACGCTCGAGGATCCAGCGGAACGGAGGGCGCTCTTCGCGTCCCTGCAACAGGCAGGCGTCGTTGGCGTGAAAGTCGATTTCCTCGATCACGAGGCGAAGGAGGTCATCGACCTCTATCAGGCCATCCTCGCGGATGCCGCGGCGTTCAAGCTTTTGGTCAACTTCCACGGCTCCAACAAGCCCGCCGGCGAGGCGCGGACATGGCCCAACGAGATGTCTCGCGAAGGCATCTACGGCATGGAGCACAAGAGCATCAAGGAATGGGCGACGTTCAATACGACGTTTCCCTTCGTGCGGATGGTGGCCGGACACGCCGACTACACGCCGGTCGTCTTCGGCGAGCGCCGGCGCGAGACGAGCTGGGCACATCAGATCGCGAGCGCGGCCATCCTCACCTCCCCGCTGCTCGTGTACGGTGGGCATCCGGCATCGTTGCTGGCAAATCCGGCCGTCGACATGATCAAGAGCATACCGAGCGTCTGGGATGAGACCGTCGTCCTGCCGCCATCGGAAATCGGCGAGGTCGCGCTCTTCGCCCGCCGCAGCGGCGACCGCTGGTTTGTCGCGGCCATGAACGGATCCCAGGCGAGGACGGTGAAGGTCGACCTCTCGTTCCTGGCTGTCGGGACGTACAAGGGCGTCATCGTTCGCGACAGGCTGGATGAGCCGGCCGCGGTCGACGTGGAGGCCCGCGACCTGGCGCGAGGTCAGGAGTTGACGATCGCCATGCGAGCGGGCGGCGGTTTCGTGGTGCGCCTCAGCAAGTGATTTGGCCCCGTGCCGTGAGCCCTGACATGAGCCTTCTCGTGCCAACACGCCGCGCATTCCTGCTCTCGATCGCCGCCACACCCTGGCTGACGCCCCAAAGATCGGCGCCGCTCGATCTCGCGGCGACCGAGCGGCCGCGCGTGCTGCGGGCCGCGAACAAATACCTCGCCGAAGCGCCCGTGACGATCACCGCCGCGCGCAGCCCCAGGAGCGCTGGCGGCCTGCACGACTACTTCTCGGAAGGCGACTACTGGTGGCCGGACCCTGCCAACCCCACAGGTCCCTACATCCAGAAAGACGGGATGACGAACCCCGACAACTTCGTGGCGCACCGGCACGCGCTCATCCGTCTGAGCCTGCTCGTCCCGGCGCTGGCGGCCGCGTTTTCGCTGACGCGCGATCGGCGCTACGCGGCACACGCCGCCAGCCATCTGCGTGCCTGGTTCGTCGACGAGAAGACGCGCATGAACCCGAATCTCCTCTATGCGCAGGCGATCACCGGGCGCTTCACCGGCCGCGGGATCGGCATCATCGACACGCTCCACCTCGTCGAGGTCGTCCGCGCGATTGGCGTCCTCGAGCGCGCTGACGCGCTCCCGGCGGCTGAACGCGAAGGCGTCCGCAGCTGGTTCGACCAGTACCTCACGTGGATGACGACGCACGCGTACGGGCAGGCGGAGCGGGATGCGAAGAACAATCACGGCACCTGCTGGGTGATGCAGGTCGCCGAGTTCGCGCGCTACACGAAGCGATCGGATTTGACGGTCTTCTGCCGCGAGCGCTTCAAGAGCGTGATTGTGCCGGGCCAGATCGCACCGGATGGCAGCTTCCCGGAGGAGCTCCGGCGGACCAAGCCGTACGGCTATTCCCTCTTCAATCTCGACGCGATGGCCACCGTCTGCCAGATCCTCTCGACGAGCGACGACAACCTGTGGCGGTTCGAGACGTCCGACGGCCGGGGCGTCGCGAAGGCGCTCTCGTTCCTCGTCCCCTACATCGAGGACAAGCGCGCCTGGAAGTATCCTCCCGACGTCATGTACTTCGATGAGTGGCCCGTGCGACACTGCTTGCTCCTTTTTGGCGGGCTGGCGCTCGGCCGGCCTGAGTACCTGATACTCTGGCGCCGCCTGAACGCGGATCCGACCGTCGACGAGGTGATTCGGAACTTCTTCATCCGTCAGCCTCTGTTGTGGGTGAGCTCATGAGACACGCAGCCATCACGGCCGCCGCCGTCCTGACGATTGCCGGTCGGCCCGACGCGACACTGCCGCCGGCACAGACCACGGGCGCTCCTGCGGCGATCGTGCAATCCGAGTTCCTGTTCGAGACGGCGCCATTTCCGAGCGTGCACGCATCGACCATTGCCGAGACGCCCCAAGGGCTGGTCGCCGCCTGGTTCGGAGGGACACGCGAAGGCGCGCCCGACGTCGGCATCTGGGTGTCGCGGCACGTGAAAGGCGCATGGACGGCACCGGTCGAGGCCGCGACTGGCGTTCAGCCGGACGGGACCCGGCACCCGTGCTGGAACCCGGTCTTGTTCGAAATGCCGGACCGCTCGCTCGCGCTCTTCTACAAGGTCGGCCCGGACCCGCGGAACTGGTGGGGCGTCGTACGCACATCCCGCGACGCCGGGCAGACGTGGGGAGAGGCCAGGCGCCTTCCCGACGGGATTCTGGGACCGATCAAGAACAAGCCGGTTCGGCTGGCCGACGGCACGATCATCAGCCCGAGCAGCACCGAGTCCAACGACAAGCCGAGTCTCTGGCGCATCCATTTCGAACGCTCCGCCGACGCGGGCGGGACGTGGACCGTCGTGCGGCCGACGGTCGTTCCCAACGCGCCAGAGCTTCACGCAATCCAGCCGAGCGTCCTCGTGCATCCTGGCGGCAAGCTGCAGGCCGTGGGCCGGTCGCGATCCGAGCGCGTCTTCCAGACCTGGTCCGAGGACGGCGGAAAAACGTGGTCGCCCCTGACCCTGACCGCGCTGCCGAATCCCAGTGCGGGAACCGACGCGACGACCCTGCGCGACGGCCGGCACCTCATCGTCTACAACCACACCCCCAAGGGGCGATCGCCGCTGAACGTGGCGCTCTCCCGCGACGGGACCACGTGGGAAGCGGCGCTGGTTCTCGAAAGCGAACCCGGCGAGTTTTCATACCCGGCGGTCATCCAGACGGCCGACGGGAGGATTCACATCACCTACACATGGAAGCGCCAACGTGTCCGACATGTGGTCATCGATCCCGTCCGGCTCACGTCCGTGCCCATGGCGGACGGAACGTGGCCTCGCGTGGGCGGGGGTGAGCCCCGCGAGCAATGAAAGAGGAATAGACCGTGGCGGAGCGATTGTCCGTGGGCCGTGCCCTCGTCACCGGCACGCTGATCGTCGGCGTCCTCGACATTCTGGACGCGTTCATCTTCTTCGGCTTGAGGGGGGCGCGGCCTGTCGGGATCCTGCAGAGCATCGCCTCTGGCGTGTTGGGGCGCGCCGCGTACCAGGGCGGCATGCGGACGGCGCTCATCGGCCTCCTGCTTCACTTCGTCATCGCGTGCGGCGTGGTCGTTACCTACCTGGTGGCGACCCGTCTCCTGCCCACGCTCAACCGGCACCCGTGGGCCTATGGAATGTTGTACGGCCTGGCGGTGTATGCGGTCATGAACCTGGTTGTCATCCCGCTGTCTGCCGCCGTACTCGGATCGGGCCCGACGCCGGCAGTAGTGCGCGCCAACGGCGTGTTGATCCACATGTTCGGGGTCGGCTTGCCGGCGGCGTTGGTCGCGGCCAGAACCGCACATTGAGGAGAAAGCGTCTTGCGCCGCGGAGACGTGGTCCTGCACCGAGGCTGACGAAGATTCCTACAATCCTGTAAGATTGTCGCCGCATGCCCCCCGCGACCGTCAGTCAAGCGAAAGACCACACGAACGAAACCCGGCGGCTGGCGACGTTGCTCGAGATCAGTCAGGCGCTTTCCGGCGTGCTGAACCTCAAAGCGGCGCTCCACTCGGTGCTCGACATCCTCGAACGGCGCCACCACGTCGCCGGCGGCGCCGTGATGCTCGTCGACCGGGACAGCAAGGACGTCAATGTCGAGGCGGCGGGCGGCATCCGGCTGCCGGGGCAGCGGACGAAGGGCCGGGGCGAAGGCAGCGCCGTGACCGAACGCGTCATGGACTCGGCCAAGGCGGTGGTCGTCCCTCGCGTCAGCCAGGAGCCCAACCTGGCGCCACCGCCGACGGAACGATCGCGCGGCGATCACCGCGAGCTGTCCTTCATCGCCGCGCCCATCATCCTCGGGCGCCGCCCCATCGGCACGATTGAAGTCGTGCTCCCCTTCAAGTCCGACCGGGACTACCAGCGCTCGCTCGAGTTCTATCGTGTCGTGGCATCGATGATCGCGCAGGCGGTGAAGGTCGGCCGCATGGTGGAGGCGGACCGGCACAAGCTGACCGAGGAGAACGAGCACCTGCGCGACGAGCTGCGGGAGCGCTATGCCTTCCGCAACATCATCGGCAACAGCGCCCCGATCCAGCAGGTGTACGAACAAGTCGCGCAGGTGGCGCGGACCAACACCACCGTCCTCATCCGCGGCGAATCGGGGACGGGCAAGGAGATGATTGCGCACGCGATTCACTACAACTCGCCGCGCGCCAAGAAGCCGTTCATCAAGGTCAGCGCAGCGGCGCTGCCCGAGTCGCTCATCGAATCAGAGCTCTTCGGCTACGAGCGCGGAGCGTTCACCGGGGCACAGGCGGCCAAGAAGGGCCGGTTCGAGCTTGCCGAAGGCGGGACGCTCTTTCTCGACGAGATCGGCGACTTGAACCCGTCGACGCAGGTCAAGCTGCTGCGGGTGCTGCAGGAGCGCGAGATCGAACGCCTCGGCGGCACGACCTCGATCAAGATCAACGTGCGGCTCATCGCTGCCACCCATCAGCCGCTCGAGACGCTCATGGAGGAAGGCCGGTTTCGCGCCGACCTCTATTACCGGCTGGCCGTCTTCACGATTTTTGCGCCGCCGCTGCGCGAGCGGAAGCCCGACATCATGCTCCTCGCCGACCACTTCGTCGAGAAGTACGCCCGCGAGCACGGCAAGCGAATCCGGCGCGTCTCGACGCCGGCGATCGACATGTTGACGTCGTACCACTGGCCGGGCAACGTGCGGGAGCTCGAGAACACGATCGAGCGGTCCGTGCTCGTCTGCGACGGCGGCGTCATCCACGGCCACCACCTGCCGCCGACGCTCCAGACCGCTGAAGCGTCCGACACGGTGCAGCGCCAGTCGCTGACCGAGAGCATCGCCGCGTTCGAACGCGATCTCCTGCAGGACGCGCTCAAGACGACGCGCGGCAATCGAGCCCAGGCCGCGCGCCTGCTCGACACCACCGAACGGATCTTCAACTACAAGGTCCGCCGCTACGGCATCGACGCGCGCCGGTTCAAATAGGTTTCGGATCCGTCAGCGACGCTACCGCGGGACGGACTGCCAGATCCCACGCAGCAGCCCCCAGTCCACGCGAGCGGCCTTGGCCTCCACGGCAGCCATCGATGTCGGGTACCACTTGACCCAGCGTGGATTTCTCATGTCCACGAGTGACTCGGGCTTCAGAAGGGCCCGAATGCTCAGGACCGACCCGACGGCTGGACGGTAGCGGCTGTTGTGGCAATTCTCACATCCGTTCAACGTGACCTCGCCGCTCACCGCCCTTCCCTGCTCGAAGAGATCGTCTCCCTTCGAGGAGAACGTGATGAAGCTGCGGTCGGTAGGTTCGACCACACGCAGACCGCCACCCTGACCCGCGAAGAGCCCGGCGCGCTGCATTTTACGCTCCGCGAACGCCGTGTGGACTGGATCGACGGTGCGGAGCTGGATGCTCTCGACGAGCTCGGTCGCAACGATCGCGCCGCTCTCGTCGATGAGCAGCATTGTCCGGATGAGCGCGAGGCGCGTCCCGTTCGGGACCGGCGGCAGCGCGGGATTCAACGCGGCGCGCAGCTCCCCGGCAACGCTGGCGTCGAGCACGAACGGCGCCGGAAACTCCCAGAGTTGTCTCAGGTACGCAGCGGTTGCCGCGGTACCTCCCGGGACGCTCCAATACACTGAAAAGGCCGAGCGGCTCAATCCCTCGGCATGACGACGCGCAATCGGCGCCAGACCGCCGACCGGCAGCCAGTCTCCTGACGAACTGACCAGGTCTGGCGGCAGCGACCGATCCGACCGGACCGCGCCGGCGTAGGTGCCGGGGAGGCGCTCGATCTGATCGCGCGTAAGCGCGACTCGACGGATCACGCGTGCCAGCCGCGTCGACAAGGCCGCTCGCTCGCGCGCGGCGCGGTCAGAGGGTCGCGGCTCGACCGCCCAGTCGAAGATCGCCCAGAGATCGTGCTGCAGAACAGCTCGCTTGAGCGAATCTGTGATCAGGCGCTCGCCATCGGTGTTCAGGAACTCGTCGAGTAGATCAAGAGCCCGAGTGTGGGACGGCCCGGTGAGCAGATGCCTGGTTTCATCCCAGAGAAGCGCATCGACTTCGTCCAGGCCGAACTCGCGGCCGTCGGTCGCGGTCCGCACATGCAAATGACGGTGGAGCCGGTTCCAAAGATGCTGTGGATCGGCATGATAGAGCCCCGTGGAAGGTTGGCCCTGTTGAGCGACGACAGCGAACACGAAGCTGAGCGCCCAGAGAATGCCCACGCTGGTCGCCACTGTCCGAGTATGACGAGCGATCACGGCGCTCCTTCCATGCCAGGCGCGACGTCCATTGCACACTATTTGGACGTTTGACGGAAGAGCGCGGGACGCGGCTCATGGCTAGCTTACGGAGCGGCCGTCGGCCTCGTCCACGAGCAATCGGCTCGAGCCGTGGCCTCGACCACTACCGCCGCTTCCACAGGCGAGCGGGCGTCAGGCCGCTTCGACGGGCGAGCGGGCGTCAGGCCGCTTCGACGGGCGAGCGGGCGTCAGGCCGCTTCGACGGGAACGAAGCGCGGGACGTAGCTCCCCTTCGGCACTTCAATCCGCACCTTGGCTTCGGTCAGCTCGTTGGCATAGACGCTGTCGAGCTTCTGCCGCAGCGCATATGCGCGCCGGCGGACGCTCGAGTCGTCGTCGGTCGAATAGGAGCTCGGCAGCCCCATCGCCTCGACGGCAATCAGATACTCGTGCAGCGCCGCGGCCCGGCCCGCCAGCTCCATCTCGCAGATGTAGCGGAGGAAGTTGCGAACCTGGCTCGCACGAAGGAAGGTCGTGCTTTGCAGGACCTGTTCCATCGCCGCGCGCTTCTCGACGTCATCAACGGTGTGTACGGCATTCATGAGTTGCTCCCCCACGCTTGGTCCTTTGCGACCCTGACATCCCGTGAACTGCGCTCCCGACGACCGACTACTCTGGCCTCACAACGCCAACGCTGCTGGCCGCTACGCCACGACCGGCGCCGCGAACGCGGGCGCCGTCACGAGCGCGGCCGCACCCTGCAGACGCGGATACTCCGACGCGGCAACCGGACGAATCTCGGTCGCGGCTGCCGCCGGCGTCAGCGCGCGCTCGGCGAACGCCGCGCGCACGTCACTCTCGATGAGGTCCCACGCCGCGGTGATCTCGCCACCGACGTACACCCGCGCCGGGTCGAAGACGTTGACGACCGACACGAGCCCCGCGCCGAGGTAGCGGCCGGTGGCCTGAATCGCGGCCCGCGCGTTGGCGTCTCCCCGGCGCGCGCGCGAGATCAGGTCTTCCACGGTGAACGCCCGCTCATCGGCAGGCACCGGTTCGTCCGATTCCGCCGGCCGGCCGAAGTAACGGGCGAGCGTGGCGCGGTTGGACACGTACGCTTCCCAGCAACCGGTCGCGCCGCACGAGCATCGCGGCCCATCCATGGTCAGGGGCACGTGCCCGAACTCACCCGCCACATTGTGCCGGCCACGGAGGAGCTCTCCACGAACGATGACGCCGAGACCCAACCCGTCCGAGACGCTCACGAACACGAAGTCTCCGGCCGACGTCGACGTGACTCCGTGCATCGCCCAGAGCTGCGCGAGCGCGCACGCGCGGCCCGAGTTCTCGATCTGCACCGGCACACCGATCGCCGACGCCAGCAGGTCGTGCACGTCCACGTTCCGCCACCCGAGCGTCGGGGCGTGCAGAACCCGCATCGTCGAGTGCTCGATCATGCCGGGGATGGCTACGCCGACGCCCTCGCAGGCAGCCAGGCCGCCATGGTCCGCGAGCAGCGCACGAATCCGCACGCCGAGGGTCGCGGCAAGCGTCTTCGGATTCCGTTCGGTCGGAAACCCGACCACGCCGCTGAGAGGGTTGCCAAGAAGGTCGGCGGGCATCAGGTAGGTCTGACTGGCCCGCACGTCGACGGCGACGACCGTGCGGCGGCGCGAATCAATGTAGAGAAACGTGGGCTTCCGCCCGCGGACAGTCTTGCCGGTGGCGCCTTCCACGACGAGACCGCTCTGGAGGAGGTCGCTGACGATGAGGCTGACGCTGCCGCGGCGCACGCCCATCGTGCGAGCCAGGTCGGCGCGCGAGATTGGCTGGTTCGCGCGGACGAGATTCAGCACGATCTGCCGGTTGATCTCTCGCGAAGTGCCCTGAGTGGCGACCTGAAACCGAACCGGATCAATCTTTCGCATTAGTCTTAGACGTGAACTAACTCAGTTCCCGAGACCACGAACAGGCATTTCAGTGGGTGCGTACGCCTTATGTTTGGGGCCTCTCGGCCGTTCTTTTGACTAAAGTCAGGACAAATTAAGCCTGTTGGGTCATCCTTGTCAAGAGAACGATGCACGCCGGACAGAATTGTCGGATCGGTTGGGATCGGTGCGGGTCGACCGTCCGCCGCGTGCATATCGGCCAGGCCGGTTCGACCGGAGCGGCGACCGTGTTGCTCGTCTATCGCCGCCTGGGGTCAGATCTCGATTTTCTCATGCGTGTGCCGACTCCGCACACCCGATGAGAAAATCGAGATCTGACCCCGGCCCGGCGCGGCCCGAGCCTCGGTCGCGCGCACAGCGCCGGACGGCGCTCAGCCCTGAGCGCGTGAAAGATCGAACGTCACGGCCGTGCGGCGATTGGCCTGTCGAGCGTCCCTGCGCGAAGAAAGTGACGATTTCCATACCCCACGTGACGAACAGTCACGTGCGGGCTGGCGTGCGTATTGGCGTTCTGGGCGAACGCGCTGGCTTACGCACAAGGCGGCGCCTCGTCATCGACTGCCGTGATCAACGACGTCAGGCTGCTGGCCGCCACGCCGGGAAGCATCAGGGCGACGCTCGAGGTCGGGAGCCTGAGTGAAACGGTTGAGGTCAAGGGCGGTACCGAGCTCGTGCAGACCCAGTCGGCCACGGTGTCGTCGACCATCACCACGGAGCAGATCACCAACCTGCCGCTCGTCTCGCGAAACGCGCTGAACTTCATCGTGTTTCTTCCCGGCGTGGAAACCTCCGCAGGGCCTCGCGGGTCCACGATCAGCGGCCTCCCGCAGAACACGATCAGCGTGACCTACGACGGCGTGAACGTGAACAACAATTTCCAATCCACCGACGGCTTCTTTTCGATGGTCACCCCGCGGCTGGACGCGGTCGAAGAAGTGACGGTCACCGGCGCGACGCCGACGGCGGACCAGGCTGCGCTCGGGGCGGTACAGATCTCGTTTGTCACGCGGTCCGGCACGAACAATTTCGACGGCAGCCTCTACCACTATTTCCGTCACCCCGAGCTGAACTCGAACTACTACTTCAACAAGATCCGCGGTCTCGAGCGCAACGACGTCGTCGTCCATCAGTACGGCGGCCGGCTGGGCGGGCCCATCATCATCCCGGGCCTCTTCAACGGGCGCAGCAAGGCGTTCTTCTTCTTCAACATGGAGGAGTTCTATCAGCCGACCGAGGCGTCCCGGACGCGAACGATCCTGCACCCGCGTACGCAGGAGGGATGGTTCCGCTACAACGTCACCGTGGGTGGTGTTCAGCAGGTACACGAAGTCAACCTTCTCACGCTCGCGCAGCAGAACAACCAGCTCGCGACGCTCGACCCGATCACGCGCGGCCTCCTCGCCGGCATTCGCAGCGCCGCTGGAACGGCCGGCACGATCACCGACCTGACGAACCCCAACACGCAGCAGTACTTCTACCAGAGCGCCGGCACGAACAAGCAGCACGCGCCGACCGGCCGCGTCGACGTCAACCTGTCATCGAACCACCGGCTGAGCGGCTCGTATTCCTGGGGCCGCCTCGTGACCCGACCGGACATCCTCAACAACAACGATGCGCCGTTTCCCGGCTTCCCCAACTTTGGCATCTCACCGTCGTATCGAACGGTCGGCTCGACCAGCCTGCGCTCGACACTGTCGCCGACCGTGGTGAACGAATTGAGGGGCGGGTGGCAGTGGTCGCCGCTCGAGTTCTCCACCAACGTGACGAGGGACATGTTCGACGAGCAGGGCGGCTTCGGGTGGAGCTACGGCAACAATAACGCGCAGATGTTCGGCCTGACCCCGCCTGGCAATCTGACCGGACTCGAAGATCGGAACACCACGAACTGGAATATCGACAACACCCTGAGCTGGCTGCGCGGCGCGCACAGCTTCACCTTCGGCAGCTCGTTCATGCAGGTCAACCACGCGCGGACGGTGTGGAGCGCGGCGCCGCAGATTACCTTCGGCACCGACACGAACTTCGATCCGGCCAGCGCGATGTTCTCGAACGTGAGCCTGCCGGGCGCGTCGACGCAGAACATCACCGACGCGCGGGCGTTGTACGGCCTGCTCACCGGACGGATCACGGCGATCAACGGAACGGCTCGCCTCGGCGAAGGGACCAACCAGTACCAGTGTCTCGGCTCACGCACCGAGCGCGTCCGCCTGAACGAGCTCGGCCTCTTCGCGCAGGACTCCTGGCGGTTCACCCCAACGCTGACGCTGAACGCCGGCGTGCGGTGGGAGCTGCAGCTCCCGATGCAGCCGCTCAACGATTCCTTCTCCATGTCGACGCTCGCCGATCTCTGCGGGCGCTCCGGGGTCGGATCCGGTCCCGGCGGACGCGAGTGCAACCTCTTTCAGCCCGGAACCTTGACCGGCAGCACGCCGCAGTACGTGCAGTACGACAGCGGCAATCCCGGCTACGAGACCGACTGGAACAACTTCGCCCCCAACGTCGGGGCGGCGTGGCGGCCGAACGTGCAGAACGGCTGGCTCCGCGCCTTGCTGGGCGATCCGGATCAAGCCACGATCCGGGCGGGCTACTCGGTCGCGTTCACGCGCGAGCGCATGGACCGCTTCACGGGTCTGTACAGCGCCAACCCAGGAGCCGCCATCAACGCCAACCGCTCGGGCAACCAGGGCAACCTCGTCCTCGCGGGCGAGAGCTGGCCGATCACGCTCAGCCAGCAGAACCGTCTCGGACCCCCGGCATTCCCGAATTCCCCCGCGTACCCGCTCACGCCGTCGCTCGTCAACGGCGACGACATCAACATCTTCGATCCGCTGATCAAGGTGCCGAACACGCGTTCCTGGAGCATCGGCCTGCAGCGCGCCATCTCGAATGACATGGCCATCGACGTGCGGTATGTCGGCACGCGACTGATGAACGGGTGGACCACCGAGAACTGGAACGAGATCAACGTCTTCGAGAACAGGTTCCTGGACGAGTTCAAGCTGGCACAGGCGAACCTTCGCGCGCACGTGGCGGCCGGCTGCGGCGCCGGCGGAGGACCGGCCTGCTCGTTTGCCTATCGAGGACCCGGCACCGGCACCTCGCCGCTGCCGACCTATCTCGCGTACTTCGCCCGGATCCCCGCCGCGCGTGCCGGCGACGAGTCCGCATACTCCGGCGTGACACAGTTCACCAACAGCGCATGGACGGGTCACCTCGGCGAGTACGAACCGGATCCGATCGACGCGGGCAACGATCTGCATGCGAACGCCACGTTCCGCGCCAACGCGCTCGCGGCCGGGCTGCCGGCGAACTTCTTCGTGCTGAACCCCGACGTCGACCAGGCCAACATCACCCGCGCCGCGGCCACCACGAAGTACGACGCGCTGCAGATCGATTTCCGCCGGCGCCTGGCGCAGGGCCTCACCGCCTCGGCCAACTACACCTACGCCGCGACGTACAAAACCGACCTCGACACCGTGCGCCGCGACCGCGCGGTGATCCTGGCCGACGACGGAGTGCCGCATGCGTTCAAGACGACGTGGTACTACGAGGTCCCGGTGGGCCGTGGGAAGCGTTTCGGCACGAACATCAACCCGTGGCTGAATGGCCTCATCGGCAACTGGGAGTTCTCGGGAACCGGCCGTCTCCAGGTCCGGGACTTCCGCATCGATGATGCATCGCGCCTCGTCGGCATGACGGAGGACGAGCTGACCAAGGCGTTCACGGTCGAGAAAATTCGCGACGCCTCGGGCTCGATCGTGGTCTGGAGCCTCCCGCAGGACATCATCGAGAACACCCGCCGGGCGTGGAATACGGACCCGACCTCACCGACCGGCTACTCGGCCGACGGCGTGCCGACAGGCCGCTATATCGCACCGGCGAGCGCGCCCGGCTGCGTGGCGGTCTATCAGGGCGATTGCGGGACGCCGCACAACATCTATGTGCGCGGCCCGCTCTTCACGCGGTTCGACGTCAGCTTCAAGAAGCGCTTCCCGTTCGGCCGCGGCGCGAGCTTCGATCTGCAACTCGATTTGCTGAACGCGCTCGACAACGTCAACTTCAACTCGACGTTCGACGTCACGCCCGCCGCCAATTCCACGGCGTTCCAGATCACGAGCGGCTACACCGACATCAACACGACGTTCGATCCAGGCGGCCGCATCGGACAAATTGTGTGGCGGCTGAATTGGTGAGACAGTCGTTAGTCGGCAGTCGGGGGTCGGGAGTCGCAGTCGGCAGTCGCAGTCGGCGGTCCCAGTCGGCGGTCACAGTCACGGGTGCCGACTCGGACTGACGACTGGAACTGTCGACTGTGATTGACGACTGTGACTCCCGACTCCCGACTGCCGACTAACGACTGGTTGCGCGCCTCTCGAAATCCACGGCGCTAAGCGGAACATCCCAGTGCGCCTCCAGTATCTCGAACCGGCGCTGCTCCTCGCGGCGGAACTTGACCTGGTCCGGATAGAGCTTCTTGACGATCTCCGCCTCGGTCGGCAGGCCCGTGGAACCCGGTCGCTCGACGAGCTCGACGGCAAACGTCCAGTCGGCGCGGCCGTCGCCGTGATAGCGCGGGCTGTAGGTTCGCACCGACGAATAGTGGCCGGCCTCCATCCGCGCCTTCAGCACCGGATAATGATTCCGTTGAAAGAGATCGAGGAACTCGTCCTGCAAGCCCCATTTGACTGTGTAGAAGTACCACGTCCGCACTTCCGCCGGCGCGACAGCCGCGGTCTGCGCGACGGGAGCGCGGCCCATTCCTGAGCCGCTCAAGGGAACCGTCAGCAGCAGGACGACCACCCCGGCCCTGCGCGTGAACGTCAACATCTCCATCACGGCCTCACCTCCTCTTTCCGCCCTGGACGCTCCACGTCCCGTTGCCGCGAGCGGCGACATACAGGAAGATGAAGCAGTAAAGCACGGCGAGCTCGCCGCCGTTCTGCAGCGGCAGGTATCCGCCCGGCGCGTGCGCCTTGAAGTAGGCGACTGCCATCTCGCCGCTGCAGATGAACGCCACGAGGCTCGTGAAGAGGCCCGCCGCAATCATCACCCCGCCCACGAGCTCGATGACGCCGGCCAGGCCGAACTGGGACATGAGCGGCACCGGCTGACCGCCGAACAGGCCGAACTTCTGCAGTCCGTGACAGGCAAAGAGCAGGCCCGAGACGATACGAAGGAGCGCGTAGAGCTGAGGAGCGAAGCGACCAAGAATCCCGTCCATGACACCTCCTGTGTGGGCCTTACATTAACGCTTTTCGTGAGTGCCCATCGCGAGTATCCTTTTTCGCAACTGGAGGGAGATCGAGGTGGAACGCAAGACCGCCAGCGAATTCGATCAGGATCTGCTGATTCTCTTCGACGCGTATGATCATGGAGTTGACGAAGCGAACGGGTTCGACACGGAGGACCGAAGCGCAACGGAGACGCACGAAGAAGAGCCCAAAGGTCTGGTAACGGTCGCGCCGCGCACGCGCGGGTCCTGTTGAACCCGTTAACTCCGTCCCCTCCCTAGACCGCGAGCGTTGAAAATGGAGAACCACCCATGAGCTCTCGCATCTCCCGGCGCAAGCTGCTGCAGGCCGTCGGAACTGCCGCCCTCGCATCGTCCGCGCGAAGTGCGTCCGCCCAGACGCGGCCGACGTTCTCTCGAATGCCGGCCGAGGGCAAGGACACGCCAAAGATCTGCCTGGGCTTCTGGGCGACCGTTGACGAGGCCAGCATGCGGCGCGTGAAGCAGATCGGTGTCGATCACGTGCTCACGGGCGGGCCGAAGATTCCCTGGGACGAGGCCGACATCCGGGCGCGAATCGACCGGTTCAAGGGCGGCGGCCTCACGCTCTGCAACATGATGATCTCCGGCTTCGACGACGTCATCTGGGGGAGGCCGGGCGCGGATGCGCAGATCGCCAACGTCATCGCATCCATTCGCGCCGCCGGGCGCGCCGGCTTGCCGGTCATCGAATACAACTTCTACGCGAACCGGCTGATCGAGGGCTACAAGGAGGAGACGGGGCGGGCGGGCGCCGGATACACCGCGTACGACTACGAGCTGTCGAAGAACCTGCCGCCCCGGGACGGCGTGGGCACGCACACGCGCGCCGGAGCAGCTGAAGCGCGCCGCAGCACTTCCTGAAGGCGGTCGTGCCGGAGGCCGAGAAGGCCAACGTGCGGCTGGCGCTGCACCCGAACGATCCACCCGTGCCGCTCAGCCGCGGATCCGAACAGCTCATGGCGACCTTCGAGCACTGGAAGCAGTATCTCGACCTGGTCAAGAGCCCGTTCGAACGGCATGACGTTCGACTGCGGCGTCACGCGCGAGATGGGCGAGGATCCGGTGGCCGTGTGCCGCTACCTGGGCGAGCGCGACTGCATCAACCACGTCCACTTCCGCAATGTCATCGTCCGGAAGCCCCACGTGGACTACACCGAGGTCTTCCTCGACGACGGCCAGGTGGACATGTTCGGCGTGATGAGGGAGCTGGTGCGGCAGAAGTACCCGCGCGCGATCTACCCCGAGCACCCGCGCGCGATCGACGTCGACCGCGATCGCGGCGCAATCCGGAATCAATATCCGGGCGGCGGCGGGTTCTCCGGGGAGATCTACAACGTCGGCTACGCCGAGCCATGCTGCAGGCGGCGCTGACGCGATGAGTGCTCCCGGGCCGCAGCTCGCGGCTCGGCAGACTACATCACCGGCTTCTGACCGGCGAGAAACCGGTCGACGCGGCTCGACACATCCTTCAGATACGCCGCGTCGCCGCCGTTGAGCTCGGTCGTCACGTAGCCTGCATAAACAATCTCGCCGAGCGCCCGCCGCACTTCCGGCCAGTCGATGTCTCCCTCGCCGAGGTTCTTCCAGGTGAAGCGGCCGTTGGCCCGGTCGAAGTTGAAGTCCTTCAGGTGGATCTTCACGATGCGGGGACCGAGCGTGCGAATCCAATCCTGCGGGAAGGCGTACATGACGACGTTCCCGACATCGAAGTACGCGCGCACCCACGGCGACTCGAACTCGTCGACGTATCGAGCGAACTCCAGCGGGCTCAGCAGAAACTTGTTCCACACCTCTTCCACCGCGATGATGACCTTGAGCTCGCGCGCCTTCGGCAGCAGTCGCTCGCGGATCACACGTTGCGAACGCGTCCACGCATCCCGATACGACGTGTTGGCATCGACGACGGCGGGCACCAGCAGGACCGTGTCGGCACCCCAGAGCGCCGCATTGCGGAGCGACGTCTCCATCCCCTGGACGCTGCGGTTGACGACCTCGGGATCGCTGCTCGAGAGCGGAGACCGCCAGTGCTCGGCATGTTCATGACCGAATGCACGCGAAGACCGGTCTTCTGGGCAGCCTCGCGGACCTCGGCCGCCTCCTCGTCGCGCGTGACCGTCCCCATCTCGATGGCCTCGAATCCTGCCTCGCGCCCGATCGCGAACCGCTCCGCATATGAGCCTGCCTTGGGCAGCATCGAGATGAGCGTCGATTTTCGGATGCCTGCGGGTGGACGCGCGGCGGCCGTCGGCAGGTTTTGACGCCCGAACGCGGAGCTGGGCCAGGCCGTGGCGCCAACCGCGGCGGCCAGCTGCTCGAGAAACACTCGACGGTTACTCATGTGAATCGCCCCTGAAGACTCGGACGGTGACCGGCGCGCCCCGCTCGGGCCGCAGGCCTATACTAGTCGCGAACCTGTCACTGTCAAGCGCCGGGGAGTACCCCTCATAGCTGACCAGACCGAAGCGCAGTTGCGCTCTTGACATTTTCTACTACATGTATAGTAGACTAAACAACAGGCGTAGGAGCAACGACGAATGACCGTTCGGCAACTGAGCAAGCTGGAGCTCCGCATCATGGACGCTCTCTGGTCGCGCGGGCCAGCGTCGGTCCGGGAGGTCCAGGAGACGTTTCCCGAGCCGGAGCGTCCGGCCTACACGACGATCCAGACCACGATGTATCGCCTCGAGACCAAGCGCGCGATTCGCCGCGTGAAGAAGATCAGCAATGCGCACATTTTCGAGGCGGTCGTCTCGCGCACCGCGGCGCACCGGCGAATCATCGACGAGCTACTGAGCGTGTTCGGCGGACGCTCGCAACCGGTCATGGCGCACCTGATCGAGGCCGGACAACTCACCCTGGACGACCTGCGCGAGGCGGAAAAGACTCTTCGCCGACTCCGAGCAAAGGAGCGCTCCAAATGAGCCTGATGGTGCATCTCTGGCAATCGACGGTGTGTGTCGTCATAGCCGCGCTGCTGGCGCTGGCCCTGAGGCAGGCGTCGGCCAGAACCCGACACGGCATCTGGCTGCTGGCATCACTCAAGTTCTTCGTGCCGCTCTCCTTGTTCGTCGTTGCCGGACGTCACCTCGGCCTTCGCACATGGCCACTGGCCATACCAGAGGGATCGATCGCCATTCGGTGGCTCGACCGGTCGTTGTCACTCTGGAATCTGGACGCCGTCACCGGATCGACCGGCCCTGGACTGTCGTTCTTCCTCGACCGCCATGGACTTCTGGCGCTGGCGGTCGTCTGGGCCTCCGGTGCCGCAGGATCCTGGCGGCGTGGCGATGGAGGCAGTGGCAGAGCCTGTCGAGGCTGGCACGTGCCGCGACCGAAACCGATTGCGGACGGGAAGCGGAGATCCTGCAGCGCGTCGCTCGGTCGTCGAGGCGCCGGCAACGAATCGCGCTCCGTCACTGCCAGTCCAGCGCTGAGCCCGGTGTCCTCGGCATATTTCGTCCGACACTGCTATGGCCGGCCGGGCTCTCGGCTCAGTTATCAGACGCCGAGCTCGAGGCCATTCTCACCCACGAAGCGTGTCACGTCGATCGGCGCGACAACATGAGCGCCTTGATCCACATGGTGGTCGAGACCGTGTTCTGGTTTCACCCCCTCGTCTGGTGGCTCGGAGCGCAACTCGTGAACGAGCGCGAGCGCGCGTGTGATGAAGAGGTGTTGCATATGGGAGCAGACAAGCACAGTTACGCTGAAGGCATCCTCAAGGTGTGTAGCTTCTGTCTTCGCGCGCCACAGACGTTCGTCGCCGGAGTCGGCGGTTCGACCCTGACGCCGCGCATCGAGCGGATCCTGAGGCGTCCGACGGCTGGCCCCCTCACCGTCTCGGCGCGGCTGTTGCTCGCCGGCGTCGTCATTGTCACGACTGGCGGTCCGTTCGTCTCTGGCGTGTTGGGTGCGAAGCGGGCCGACGGCGGCACGACGTTGTCCAACAGCCCGCTCGCGGCCGACCAGGACAAGCCCAGGGTCTATCGGAAGGGCGACGGCATCAAGATGCCGAAGCTCGTGTCAGAGGTCAAGCCGGAGTACACGCCGGAGGCCATGCAGGCCCGGATCCAGGGCAACCTCACGCTCACGGCGGTCGTGCTCGAAAGCGGCGTCGTGGG
This sequence comes from uncultured Acidobacteriota bacterium, assembly GCA_963771395.1. Lineage (GTDB taxonomy): Bacteria > Acidobacteriota > Vicinamibacteria > Vicinamibacterales > 2-12-FULL-66-21 > DATBJJ01. Next base: position 380,100 of record CAVYTY010000028.1, read on the forward strand.
CGACGTGGAGATCGTCGAGTCGTTGGACAAGGTCTACGGCCTCGACGATCAGGCCATCAAGGCCGTCCGGCAGTGGCACTTCGAGCCGGGAACGAAGGACGGCACTCCCGTCGCCGTATCGTCGAAGTCGAGATCACGTTCAGGCTCAAGTAGCCTCGGCCCGCCTGCGCTGACGTCTGCTACGTAGTGTCCGACTTCAACCCGGACACTACGTACGCCTATGAGACGGCCTCTGCTCGGTCCGTGGTTCGCCATCCGATCGAGGGGTTTACCAGGACGAAACACAGACCAGGCATACTGTCCGCATGGTAGCCACAACAGTGCTGTTGACGACTGTCCTGGTCGCGGGAGTACTTCTGGTCGGCATCGCGCTCATCAGCCGATCCAGGGTTGCAACCGCGCGCACCGCACACGACGCAGGCTCTGAGGGAGACATGAGCTGGACGCACTCCGGCGGCGGCGACAGCGGCCACGGCGGAGACACCAATTGCGGCCCAAGCGACTCAGGCGACGCCGGCGCTGCCGGATGTGACAGCGGCGGGGGCAATGGTGGCGGCGGGGATGGCGGCGGTGGCGGCGGCGGCGACTGAGCACCGCCCTCGAATTCGTCAGAGTGGTAGAGCTACAAGGAGTCCGAGCCTCGCGGACCGACCCTGTGCGAGAATCAGTCTGCCATGAGCGACGACAGTCAGCGGCCACGGCCCCTGAAGTACTCGACGCACACGCGCCCGCCGGATCGCGAAGAGATCTGGGATCTGTTTATTGACGAGCTCGATCGGTGTGGGCAGGCCGGGTCGGCGGCAGACGTCTTGACGCCGACAACGCTCGATCCCGACGCCCCGAGCGGCAAGCGGTTCGGGGACCTCACGCGGGTGGACATCGACAGCCTGGCGAAGATCGCCGGAAACCTGGGCCGTCGCGGCGATGTGGTCAAGACGATGTGGGAACAGACGCAGGGCAAGCTGAAGACGCGCAAACGCGCGAAGAGTTACGCTGACCCGTTCCCTGTCGCAGCGATCGTTCGATGCACGTCCGCTCCGGATTCTACCGACTCCAGCAGCTGAGGCACTCAGGACTGCTGAGGTTCCTGCGAATCCGTCATTCGCTACAAGTAACGTTAAGCGAGCGCCTGGACCGCACAACGAGGAGAGAGTCTGCTGCGATCCGGAGCGCGACGGTCATCTTGTGCGTGATGCTGGCCGGATTGTGGAACTGCGGCGGACAGCCCTCCCAGCCTCCTCCACCGGCGGCCACTCCGCCGCCAGCCCCAGCCGCCGTCGACGATGCCGATCCTGCCGACGACAATGTCCCGGCGCCGAACGTCAGGACCGCGGAGGTACTGGCCAAACTCATGGCGTCGAACGGCACCGGCTGCGCTCCTGGCACGCGCTGCATCCGCGTGACCAACATGGGACAGCCGCAGGCCGGGGGCGCCTCGATTGCCCAGTGCCGAGGCGAGTTCGCCGACTTCATCGTCCCGCGCACCACGATCCCCGCGGGCTACAACGGTCCGTGGTTCCAACCGAATCTCATCGAGCAGGCGCACACTGGTGTTCCGTCCGGCACGCGGCCATGGCGCAGTTTCGATCCCCGCGTCGAGAGTCAGCGCCTCGCGTACGTTCTGGCGTTGCGGAACTACGCCTTTGCCAGTGCGCCGGTGAGAAGCCTGACGCCCCAGCTGACGGCCGACAGCGACTATTTCGACACCAGCAGGTGGCACCGTGCCGGCCGCTCAGCGGTCGCAGAAGTGGTACCCCGCGCCGCGCATGATTTTCGGCAACGCGAACCAGACAGGGCGACGCGAAGCCGCGCAGGGCATGACGCTGGAGCGTACGGTCGGCGCCGGCGAGCTTGGCGGCAACACGGTCGAGTTTCGCAACTATGCCGTCGCCTACTACGACGCGCGCGGGGCGCGCACGTTTGCGCGCGTGTGGTCGACCGCCAGCCCCGGCGTGGACGCACCGGATCGATCGAAGATGAAGTTCGCGGCCGGCGGCCTGGTGTACAAGCTTCTCTACAGTGCCGCACGGCCGACCGACTTCCCACAGGATCTGCTGGCCGGCTCACTCGCCGCCCAGATTCTGCCGACCGCGAACGCAGGCCCGCTCACGGTCCGACTCCTTCAGATCGACATCGCCGTCAAGGACGACCGCGCCGGTCCGACCGGTTGGTACTTTGCCACCTACGCGTTCGACCGAAGCATCGCCGGGACCTCGCCGTGGCTGAAGATGGTGCCCGTCGGCTTGATGTGGGGCAACGATCCCAACGGACCGCCGATCGTCGAGTCATGGATCAACCCGTCGGCCCCCGCGTATGCGAAGGCGCACCTCGGCGTCGATGGGCGGCTGAACGGGCCAGTGGACAACAAAGTTTCTGCCTGTATGAGTTGCCACAGCACCGCGCAGGCACCAAGCCTCGCCGGCATCCTGCCGCCCGTCGGCGGCGCCTGCGGCTCGCAGCGCCCGGCGTGGTTCCGCAATCTTCCGGGCACCCAGGCCTTCGGGCGCTTCGACCCGGAAGGCTCCACGTGTGAAACGTCGCTGGCCGGCATCACGCTCACCTCAGCCGACTACTCGCTCCAGCTCGGATCCACGGTCACGCGGGCCGTCGGGACGCAGGCGACCTTCAATCCCTGCACCTGGGACGATGCGGCTCCCCCGAACGCCAGGCTCGCGTCGCCACGGGCGGACGCGAAGGGACAGAAACCCCCTCGCGTGTTCGAGGTATCGCGGGATCCGAAGCAGTAACGAGCGTCGTCGACTAGCGTGACACGAACACCAGGTCTCTCGGCTGGTGCTTGAGCGCAATACCGCCCGGCTGGATATCGATCACGTTGTCGAAGTGGGTCCGATTCATCGTCGGCAGGACCCACACCTCATCGTTCTCGCCCTGCTGCTCCATCCAGTCCGGCAGGTCCTCCACGCCGATGTGCCCTTCTCTGAAGTAGTCGGAGAGCCGGCGGAACAACTTCGGGTAGACCGTGTGCGTCGTCTCGATATCGTCGAGGTCGTCGACCGAAGCCAGGGCCGTCGGATCCGACGCCCACACCCCGCGAATCGCCTGCCGGGCCTGATCCGCGGCAACGGTCAGTTCGGTGCGAAGGTCGGCGAACAGCGTGTCGTAGTAGAGCGGGTACGCATGCCCCTGCAAAAGCGAGCTTGTAGTTCAGAGACTTCCGCAGCAGCGGCGCGTTGAGGAACACCTGCTGACCATCGGGCTTTGGCGGGTTGGTCCCAAGAAACACGAAGGAGACCGGCCGTCCATGAAACTCGAGGGAACGCGACAGGATGTAGCCCTCCTGCCCGTCGTTCGCGGGCGGCGCAACCGTCGTGCCGCTGGGACCATAGGTCACGGGGTTCATGCCGATCTGGCCGGTGAGGAAGTCACGCGCGTTCTCCGCGAGGGGAGACGGTTGGCGGGTGCCCTGATAGTGCAGCTCCGGGGCGTCAATGCCCTCGAAACGAAGATTGACCGATCCGATCCGAGTAGGACGATACGGATTCCCCGGCTGCTCGAGCTGGTCCAGTCAGGGCCGCGACGTGCGGCTTGAACTGGATGGAGTCGCCATCGGGCTGGAATCCAGTGGGATTTCCATTGACGTTCAGACCGGTGAGATGGAAAGTGCCCCGGATCACGAGAAACGGCATCACGGCCTCCTGCAAGGTTGACGAAAAGGGAGTCCTACACCGGATAGAACGTTACAACCAGTGGGACCGTACAGTAGATCACGTGCGGTCCGGTCGTCTCGAGCGCATCGAACGGTCGCGGTGTCCTCAGACATCTCACCACACGTCACCTCGCGCGCAATTCACGCCATTTTTTGTGAGCGGATCTGTGCGACAACGCAGAGATCTCGCACACGGTGTGGATCCACACCGTGCCGCCGCACAAGCCGCCAATCAGCGCCGCACGCCGCGACGTTTCGCGAGTCGCGCGGTTGCATTGGCTGACCGGCGGAAGATCGGCCGACCACAACTGGGATGCCTTCGAGGCGCCCGACGGCGGACCGTTGCTGACGCGCCGCGGGCCCGGCGCGGCCTGGTCCACTGTGAAGGTGTGGCTGCTCGATCTCGCCTTGACGCTGGGCGCGCTCGCTGTCGGCGCGACGTGGGCGATCGCGCGGCCTACCAGGGGCCTGCATGATCGGCTGGTGCGAACATGGATCGTGCCGCGGTAGCGTCCGCTCAACGCACGCTCACAGCCTGCCTTCCGTCGACTCCCCCGCCTTGTTTGTGGCCCTAGTTCATTCGCAGTATTGAGCCGCGCCCCGGACGCGGCCTACACTCGCCCCGCCTCAGCCGCACAACGAGGAACGCCGTGCCACACATTGCCTTGCCCGAAGGCCTCCCTGGTATCACCGGCGGCTTCGCGTATCGCCCCGAGACCGCGAAGCCGATGCGCGAATTGGCCGAAGTGCTGCTGAGGGGTCCAAACACCCTGACGAGCGGCGAGCGGGAAACCATCGCGACCTTCGTCTCCTTCAGGAACGACTGCGACTTCTGTCAAGCCAGCCACCGGGCCGCCGCCGCGCACCATCTCGAGGGCAACTACGACCTCGTCGATGCCGTGAAGCGCGACTATCTGACGGCGCCTGTGTCTCCCAAGCTGAAGGCCCTGCTCACTATCGCAGGCAAGGTTCAGCAGGACGGCAAGGAGGTCACGACCGGCGATGTCGAGCGTGCCCGCGCGGAGGGGGCGACCGACATGGAAATCCACGACACGGTCCTCATCGCCGCCGCGTTCTGCATGTTCAACCGCTACGTCGACGGGTTGGCGACCGTCACCCCCACTGACCCGCAGGCCTACGACCAGATGGGCCAGCGCATGGCGAAAGAAGGTTATGTCCGGGCCAATCGCTAGCGTGAAATCGCTGTACCTGCCCGGTGTCGAGGAGAATCACCGCCTTCAGCGCCAGACGCTGGCCTCGCGCGTGTACGTCCGCGACTGAGCAGCCATGCCTCATATCACGCTGCCGGCCGACCTTCCGGGAATTCGCGGGCCCATGGCCTTCCGGCCCGAGACCGCGAAGCCATTGAACGAGCTGGTCGACGTGCTGCTGCGAGGGCCTCACACGCTCTCGCCGGGGGAGCGCGAGCTCATTGCTCGAGACAAACACAAATGACACTGAAGTCTCCCGCGCTCGGACTGTTCGTGTGCCTGCTGGTCGACGTCGGTCGCGCTCGCGCAGGACACGACCGGGACGATTGAAGGCGCGGTCACCGACAAGACCTCGGGCGCCGTCGCCGGCGCCCACGTCGTGGCCAGGAACCTCGAGACCGGCTTCACGAAAGAGACGACGGCCGCCGCCGACGGCTTCTACCGGCTGCTGCTGCTGCCGGTCGGCCAGTACAGCGTCACCGTCACGCGCCGCGGAGTTCGCGACGCTCGTCCGCGCGCCGATCCAGGTGAACGTGAGCCAGACGGTCCGCCTCAACGCGCAGCTGGAGGTGCGGTCGCTCGCCGAGACCGTGACCGTCGCGGGCGACGCGCAGCTCGTCGACACGTCCACCAACGCGCTCGGCCGGGTCATCACCGGCCGCGAGCTCGTCGATCTGCCGCTCAACGGCCGCAACTTCACGCAGCTCGGGCTGCTGCAGACCGGCGTGGCGCCGCTGACCGCCGGCGTCACCACCGCGGGCGGAAGCCTGCGGCAGGGCCAGGCGTATGCCGTGAACGGCATGCGGCCGGAGCAGAACATGTATCTGGTCGACGGCGCGCAGAACATGAACCGGATGGACGGCGGCTACGCCCTCAAGCTTCCGGTCGAGGCGATCGCCGAGTTCCGGATTCTCACGCAGAGCGCGCCTCCCGAGTACGGCGGCACCGGCGGCGCGACGACGAGCGTGGTGACCCGCTCGGGCGGCAATCAGTTCCACGGCAACCTCTACGAGTTCCTGCGCAACGACATGTTCGACGCGCGGAACTTCTTCTCCGCGGAAGTCGAGCCGCTCAAGCAGCACCAGTTCGGCGCCACCGTCGGCGGCCCGATCGCCAGGGACACGGTGTTGTTCTTCGGCTACTACGAAGGCTTCCGCAACAAGCAGGGCACGACGACGACCGCCACGGTGCCGACCGCGCAGGAGCGCCAGGGAGACTTCTCCGGGATGTCGACGCCGCTGCTCAACCTGGCGGCCGGCGGGGTGCCGTTTCCCGGCAACAAGATTCCGGAGGCGGCGATCAACCCGGTCGCGCGCAACGTCGCTGGATCTCTATCCGCTCGGGCAACGTGTCGCCGTCGATCTATCGTGCGACGCTCGTCGGCACGAACGACCTCGACTCGGCCGGCGGCCGCGTCGATTTCAACGTGTCGCCGAACGACCAGATCTTCGGCGCGCTACTCCTATTCGGGCGGGCACAACATCAACCCGATCTCGGTCCGCGGCACCGACGTGCCGGGCTTCCCCACGCGCGACGACCTCTCGACGCACGCGGCGACGCTGTCGAGCACCCACATCTTCTCGCCGTCGCTGACCAACTCCCTGCGCGGCACGTTCCTGCGGCACGTCTTCTTCTTCGACCAGCGCCTCAATCGGACGCCGCCGAGCGCGCTCGGGTTCGGCTACGCCTCGTCCAACGAGGTCGGCCAGGGACCGCCGTTCTTCAACGTCAGCGGCTACACGCCGATCGGCGGCGCCATCACCGGACCGCGCAACACGAAGCAGAACACGTTCGAAGTCCAGGACGGCCTGACGTGGACGAACGGCGTCCCACCTGGTGAAGGTCGGCGGCGAGCTCAGGCGCACCGGGATCGACATGGTCCAGGCGATCGCGCCGAATGCGTTCTTCGTCTTCGCGGGGACGTTTCCGACCAACAACGCCGTCGCGAACCTGCTGCTCGGCGCGCCGGTGACGTTCTATCAGGGCCTTGGCGACTTCAGCCGCGACGTCAGCGTCTGGACCTCGCTCGGCATCTACGCGCAGGACGAGTGGCGCGTCGGCCCGCGCGTGACGCTGAACTACGGGCTTCGCTACGAGCGCATCAACCCCTTCACCGAGGCCGAGGACCGCCTGAACGGCTTCGTGCCGGGCATGCAGTCGAGCGTCAGGCCGGACGCGCCGGTCGGGCTCGTGTTTCCGGCGATCCCGGCATCGGCCGCGGCATCGCGCAGAGCGCCAACGCCTTCATGCCGCGCGTCGGGCGTCGTCTGGGATCCGACCGGGAGCGGGCACGTGGTCCGTGCGGGCCAGCTACGGCCTCTTCTACGACCAGTTCCAGAACGGCTCCGGCACCGCGTCGCAGGTGGCGATCAGCGCCACGCCGTGGGCGCAGTTCAATCAGTTCAGCGGCGCCGGCCTCAACTTCCAGAATCCCTATCAGGGACGGCCGCTGCCGGCGCCGAACACGTTCGTCCGGCCCTCGACGGTCTTCGCGCTCGACGCCGACGCGAAGCCGCCGTCGGTGCAGAACTGGAACGTGAGCGTGCAGCGGTCGCTCTTCGAGCAGCTACCTCATCGAGGTCCGCTACGTCGGCGCGGCCGGACGGAACCTCCCGCGCAACGTCGAGGCGAACCCGGCGGTCTTCGGTCCCGGCGCCACGGCGCAGAACGCCGACCGGCGCCGCCTGTATGCCAACTGCCCCGCCGACGGCGGCACCTGCGATTTCTCGACGGTCGCGATGCTGAGGAACATCACCAGGTCGAACTACCAGGCGGGCCAGGCCAGCGTGTCGCGGCGCTTTGGCGCCGGCATCGGCTTCAACGCGTCGTACTGGTACTCGCGATCGTTCGACTATCTGTCGGCGATGAATCTCTCCGGCGCCGCGGCGAAGCCGCTCGCCGGCGAGAACGACCTGGCGCAGAACCCGTTCGATCTGGACGCCGAGTACGGCCCGTCGCTCTTCGACGCCCGCCATCGCTTCGTCGCCAGCGCGAGCTGGATGCCGACGGTTCCCGATCGCGCGCCCGCGGCGGTGCGGGCGATTTTCGGGGGCTGGCAGCTGAACGGGATCGCCACGCACAACTCGGGCACGCCCGTTCACCGTGTCGGACTCGGCGAACGTCGCGCTGCAGGCGAACAGCCCGCCGATTTCTGGCTTCCCGGCCAGCCGGCCCGAACGTGGTCGGCGACCCGAACGGCGGGCCGCGCACCGTCAACGAGTGGCTCAGCCGCTCCGCGTTCCGGCGTCTGAACGTCCAGACCGAGGCCGGTCAGTTCGGAAACGCCGGCCGGAACATCGCGCGCGGGCCGTCGTACACCAACGTCGACATGTCGCTCGTGCGCGACTTCCGCCTCTCCGGCGCGACGCGCGTCTGCAGTTCCGCGCGGAAGTGTTCAACGTCGCCAACCACGCCAACTTCGGCCTGCCGGTGGCCGACTTGAACTCGGTGAACTTCGGGCGGATCTTCTCGGCCGCCGCGCCGCGGCTGATGCAGTTCGGGCTGAAGGTGATTTTCTAGTCAGTGGGTTCAGGCGAGTGAGCCACGGACAACACGGAGAACACGGCAGCCAATCCGCGTGCCGTCCCGCTGACGCGTGGCCACCGGGCCCACCGGGCCACGCGCCGCGCGTTGCGCGGTGGTGAGCGGGACGGCCCGTGTTATCCGTGGCAAGCAGGAACCGCTACTCGGCGGGCTTCCGTTACTCGCGGTGCACATCCTCTACAATAGGCCGGTCGGATCGCATGATGAGCACGGCCTTCCTGCGCACGTCTCTTGGCATCGCCGCCGGCGGTTCAATGCTGCTCGCGGCGGCCCCACGCCCAGCAGCCAGTGTTCCGGACGGGCGTCGATCTGGTGACGGTCGACGTCACGGTGCTCGACGGGTCCGGCACGCCAATCGAGGGACTCGGCGCCGACCGGTTCGAGGTTCGGGTCGACAACGCGTCGCGGCGCATCGTCTGGGCCGAGTTCGTCCGTCACCACCTGATCCCGACTACCTCGCGGCCGACCCGCGCGGCCACTTCGACACCAACGAAGGCAAGAACCCTGGCCGGCTCATCCTCGTGGCCGTGGACCAGACCCATGTCCGGCGAATCGAAGGACGCGCGGCGCTCGCGGCCGCCGCCAGCTTCATCGACGCGCTCGAGCCCGCCGATCGCGTCGCCGCCGCACCCTTGAACCACGGCGGCGCGATTCAATTCACGAGCGACCACACCAGCGTCAAGAAATACCTGCAGACGTTGACCGGCGAGGCGTCGCCGGTGCCGCCGCACTTCAACGTCGGCCTCGTCGAGGCGCTCGCGATCGCCGACGGCAGCCGCACGAGGCTGGACCAGGTCGTGTTGCGCGAGTGCGGGCAGCCGCTGGGCCGTTACGAGAATCCACGGCGGCTGGCTGAAGCCGAAGGCGCACGCGATCCCTGTCCTGTGCAGATCGAGCAGGAGAGCCGCGGGATGGCGCAGCTCGCGCGCACCGACGCGCGGCTGTCGCTCGATGCGCTGCAGCGCCTGATCGCCCGCCTGGCCGAGATCGACGGTCCCAAGGCGCTCGTCCTCATCTCCGAAGGCTTGGTGGCCGAGGCGCAGCTCGTCGATCTGACCGCCCTTGGCGCGGCGGCGCAGGCCGCGCGCGTAACGATCTACGTGCTCCAGCTCGAGGTGCCGGTGTTCGAGGCGGCGGAGTCGAGGCCCTCGCCGACCTTCTCCGCCGATGTGCAGGTCCGTGCCGACGGCCTCGCGAGGCTGGCGGCCAGCGCACGCGGTGCACTCTTCCGGCTGGTCGGCGCCGATCCATATCCTTTCAGGCGCATCCTCACCGAACTCGGTGGTTACTACCTCGTCGCCTTCGAAGCCGGCCGACGCCGACCGCGATGGACGCGCGCATCGCATCGACGTCTCGACGCGGTCACGAGGCGCGACGCTGCGCGCCCGTCCCAGTTTCCGGATTCCTGTGGCCCGGCAGCGGCGACGGGCGGCGAGACAGCGCAGCTCGAACGGCTGCTCCGTAACCCGCGCCTGGCCACCGAGCTGCCGCTCCGGCTGGGGACCTACACGCTGCGGGATCCGGAGCGCGACGGCCTGAAGGTGCTGATCGCGTTGGAGACCGACGCAGGCGACCGCAGGCCGCACGGTCACGCTGGGATTCGTGCTCGGCAGACGACCGCGGCGTCGTCGTGACGAGCGGCGGCGGGCCAACCGACACGGGGCGCTACCTGGTTCCGGTGGGGCTGTCACCTGGACGATATCTCCTGAAAGCGGCGGGCGTCGAGCCCGGAGGCAGACAAGGAAGCGTGGAACGACGGTTCGTCGCCGAGCTCACGGCGAGCCGGAGATATCCGGGTGAGCGATTTCATTCTGGCCGAGCCATCGGACGTGCTCATCCCGTCGATTCGTTCGCGCCGGCGCTGACCGCCTCGTCGCCTATTTCGAAGTGTATGGCCCCGCCGGCTGGACTCCACCCGAGGGGCTCGCAACGATCGTGATCACGACGCCTGACGGATCCGATCCCCTCATCAGCGTGCCCGCGAGCACTGGCGCCGCTGGCGCCGGGTCGCTGGATCGTCCGGGCGGAGGTTCCCTTGAACGACCTTCCGCCCGGTCCCTATGTCGCCTCCGCGCGACTCGCGATCGAGCGGCCTGTCGACGGACCGCCTCACGCATCCGTTCGTGGTGACGGCGAAGTAGGCCCGCAGTTCGCGGCTCGCTTCTCGCGGCTCGCGGCTCGCAGGTCGCAGGAGCCACGTCGGCGAACGCGAGCAGCGAGTAACTCCGAGTCGCGAGAAGCGAGCCGCGTCCCTAGAACTCGTACCGCAGCGCGAACTGCATGCAGCGGCCGGCCTGCGCGTCGCAACTGGCCAGAGTGGACGTGTATTGTCCGAACGTCGTGGCACGATCTGGCGTCATCGCCGAGCCATTGACGTCGAACTTCGCTGTGTTCGTCAGGTTGAACACATCCCACCGGAAGCGTACGCGGTTGTCGCCGAACGGCAGGTGCCACGCCTTGGTGACGCTGAGATCGATCGTGAAGTAGCCGTCGCCGCGCAAGGCATTCCGCACGCCGGTTTCACCCGGCAGCGAGAAGCGATAGAACTTCAGCGCCGCCGCCGGATCCGGCGAACGGGCTCGGACGATGGTCGACGACGTTCTTCGTGGTTTCGGTCTCCGGGAGCTGGCCCGGGTTCACGAGGCTGGCATTTCCCTGCAGGTTCCAGTTCGTCGGCCAGCACGAGCGGCAGTTCTGGACGTTGAAGGGGAATCCGCTCGTCCACCGCGTCAGGCCGGCGATCGACCAGTCACCGATGAACTGGTTGACGAATGCCGGAACATTCGCGCCGTACTTGCGCGAGTGACCGAATGGCAGGTCGAAGATCCCGTTGACGTTGACCTGATGCCTGAGGTCGAAATCCGAGATCCCGTAGTTGGCCTCGGGGTCGAAGGAGTTGATGAGGAACCCGGAGTAGCCGCCGGCGCCGAAATTGCCGAAGGCGCTGCCGCGCTCCACGTTCGATCCCATGTCCTTCGACTCCGACAGCGTGTAGTTCACGTCGAACTGGTAGCCGCGGCTGAAGCGCTTGTGCAGGGTGACAATCATCGCGTGGTAATTCGACCGGCCCAGCGAGCTGATCGATGCCAGCGAATCGGTACTGGTCGGCAAAATACGCGAAGGGGCCGTAGATGCTGCACGACGGCGAGCACGACTCGTCCATGTCGTAGAGCGCCGTGATGTAGTCGGGTGCGTTCCGGTTGAACGCTCGTGCGATCGCCTGCGTGGCGCTGATGCCGTTGCCCGCCGCGCCGGGGAACAGATTCTCCCAGTACGCCATGTTGGGCACGACGCCGTAGGCCGAGAAGGCGGCGCCCGCGGGAATGCCCGCAGCCTGGGTCGCTCGGATCAGGGTCTGGATCGCCGTGAAGTAGTCCATCCCCGACTTCGTGTCCACCAGGTTCAACGGCATCGCGATATCGCGCCGAATCAGCAGGTCGCGCCCGAAGCGCCCGACGTACCCGCCCTCGATGGCGAAGCCGCCCCGCAGCTCGCGCGCGACGAGCGCGTTGAGCATGTGCGCCGACGGCGTGACCAGCGTGTCGTCGATGCTCGTCGTAATGATGCCGGCGCGTTGCGGCGGTGTCTGCGGGAACCCGCCAGGCGGCGCCGCCGGCAGGGTCGGCGGCAGCGTGGACGTGTTGACGAACCGGACCGCCGGGTTCTGCTCGTACGGCCAGGCCGAACGGGCTGCTGATGCTCGTCGACATGCCGAACGCGAAGCCCGAGTCGAAGTTCAACGCCAGCCCCTGGCCGATCCGGTCGAACACTTTCGAGTAACCGCCGCGGATGACCATCTTGTCCCCGCCGGTCAGCGTGCCGAGGAATCCGCTGGTCGCGTGCGGTGTCCACGCCACCGCGACGCGAGGCGCAAAGTTGTTCTTGTCCCAGGCGTAGTAACCCTTGCCGCCGTTCTTCGGGCCTGCGAGATCGAAGGTGACGATGGGGCTCTGGTTGGAGGGGACGCCGCGCAGCATGCCCTCCGCGCGATCCTGGAACCACTCGCCCATGCTGATGGTCGGCGCCACCTGCAGGCCGTTCACTTCGTAGGGCGGCGAATAGATGCCATACCGCAGGCCGGCCGTGACCGTGAGGCTCGATCCCAGGCGCCAGCTGTCCTGCACGTAGAAGTCGTACTCGTCCGACGCGTACTCGCGCGAGATGGGCTGGCCGACCGGGCAGAATGTTGCCCTCGCGGTCGTAGTTCGCGCGAGAGGTTCGACTGCGAGAGGACGCCGAGGACATTGAGCCACGAGTCGGCGTAGCCGGCGGCGAATCCGCTGGCGACGGCCGGCACCTGGGTGCAACCCGGCGTGCTGCAGTTCGCCCCTCCCGGGGCGAACGTGCGGCCGATGCCCGACACCCACGAGGGGTTCACCGTCGCGGTCAGCCACGAATTGCTGTCGCGCGTGGAGGGAATGCGGCTGAACCGCAGGTTCGCCCCGACTTTGACCGTGTGCTTCCCTTTCAGCCACGACAGATCGTTCACGATGTTGTGCGTCGGGCTTTCACGGGCGGTCGTCGGCGTGGCGGCGTCGAGCGAGTCGATGAAGCGGAACGTGGTGTAGTTCGACTTGATGAGGCCGACCGACGACGTATCGATCCTCGTCAGCCCATAGCGGAAGCTGTTGACGAGGCTGCTCGAGAGGACGTTGTCGTACCCGATCGCCAGGCCGATGTTGTCGGTCAGCGTCGAGGATCGCGGGTCCAGGCCGGGATACTGCGGCGCCGCGTTGATGGTGTCGTCCTGCAGGTTGAAGCGGCCGAAGATGGTCTGCGTCGGCGACAGCCGGTAGTCCACGCGGCTGATGAGCGTATTGAAGTCGTTCTCGATGGGCGCGGCGAACCGGAACGCCATCAGGTTCCTGCCGTCCGTTCCCGTGTCGTTCGGCGACGGGAACTGCTTGAAATACTGCGACGCCGCGCGGCTGGGCCCGATGCCGAGCGGGTCGATCGCCGCGATCTCGGAAGGGTTCAGGCCGTACCAGCCGGCGGGCACCGCGTGCGAGGAGGTGAATCCCTGAGCCGACCCGCCCGGACACGCCGAGGCCACGGCGCATTGATACAGCAGCACGCCGTCGCGCATCGAGTCCGACGGGACATTGCGGACAACGGGCGTTTCGCTGTTTTCGCGCAACGCTTCGTAGTTGGCGAAGAAGAAGAGCCTTGTTCCGCCGGATCGGCCCGCCGATCGACCCTCCGAACGTGTCCTTGTCGAGCTTCGGCGCGACGCTCGGCTTGTCCGCCAGGACCTGTGTGAGCTTGAGGAAGTACTCGTTGCTCGACTCGCCGTCCGTCGCGTCAGCCAGTATCCCGAGCCGTTGTAACTCGTTGGTCCCGCTCCTCGTCACGAGCGACACCTGCGGCCCGCTCGACCGGCCCGCCTCCGCGCCGTAGTTGCTCGTCGACACGCGGAATTCCTGCAGCGCCTCCTGCGTCATCCGGACCGCCGTCGTATATGCCGCCTGCAATTGCGGATCGTTGACGTCAACGCCGTCGAGCGTGACGTTCTGCTGATCGGCACGTGCCCCCGCCACCGATCCGTACCGGGGATCGGTCGTATTGGGGTTCGTCGTGGGGATGAAGACGGCGCCTGGCTGCAGGCTGAGCAGGTGCACGACGTTGCGCCCTTCGACCGGCAGCGCCGCAATCGTCTCGCGGCTCATCGTCTGGCCGACGCTGGCGTCAGTCGTGTTGATGATCGGCGTCGCTTCGGTGACCGTCACGGTTTCCGCGATGCCGCCAAGGGCCATTTCGGCGTCGGTCCGCGTGATCGAGTCGACTCGCAGCAGCACGTTCTCGTGCTGGTAGGTGCGAAAACCGCTCAGCTCGATCTTCAGCTTGTAGGTGCCCGGGGGGAGGCCGGGCAGGTTGTAGGCGCCTGAGGCATTCGACACCGTCGTTCGCGTGGCCCCCGTCGCGGTATTCGTGACGGTGATGGTCGCGCCCGGAAGGACAGCCCCCTGACCGTCCTTCACGGTGCCGGTCAGGCTGGCCGCGCCGGCCTGCGCCGAGGCGAGGCGGGTGCCCACCAGAAGCAGGAAGAGAACCACGGCTGCCGTGGCGCCCGATCGCCGGAGAGAGACTCGCACGTTCCACCTCCTCTGGGCGCGGCCGCGGCGGAGGGCTTGTGACCGGGCGGCGAACGCCTGAAAACGAGCAACCGCGCCCCACGGCAGATAGGGACGGATGGTGGGACGAGCGGTACGGCGGAGTATATGACAACACACGATGAACTGAGGAGACAGAAGTCAGGAGCTAGGAGCTAGGAGACAGAGGCAGGAGGCAATGGCCCAGAGCTCGAAGTTCGTGCCGGCAGCGGGGCATGGTATACAAATGTCTCCGGACGGTTGCGCGGCGTCACGATCGTTTGGGGGCCGGCTATCGAGTCGCGGCGCGACCGTCGGCGGATTCAAGTGATGACCGTCGAACCGACGAAATGAGGGCAACCATGACAGGCAGGGTGGCTGGCATCGCGTGCGCGGCGCTCTTGATCGCATTGCACACAGGGAGCGTCGTGCACGGGCAGGCGCCGACCGATGCGGAGTTGGGGCGGCTGGCGGAAGCGTACGCCCAGGCATGGGCCAAGGGAGATGCGAAGGCCGTGGCCAGCCTCCACGCGACCGAGGCGATCCGAATCGGCGCGGACGGGAGGGTCGCGGTAGGGCGCGTGGCGATCGAGCAAGCCGTGCGGGAGGCCCTCGGCGGTCCTTACAGGGGTACGAAGATCAGCCTCAATGCCGGCCAGACGACGCGCGCAGGGCAGGACGTGTATGTGTCCGAGGGTACGTTCCAAATCGGCGGCGGCATGCCCCCGGCCGGCACCGCCACTCGGGGTCACTACCTTCAGACGCTGATTCGACTCAATGGGCGATGGCTCATCGCCGGCGAAGCATCCATCGGCGCGCCGCGTCCGCCGAAGTAGCAGCCGCCGTCGTCGACGCAGCCTCGGGTGGGGCCCGGACCTTCAGACACTTTCAGTGCGAAAGGTCCTTGTCCGGCTGACTTTTTGCTGCCTGCTCGCGTGGGGTCTGTCGGTGGCCGCCGGCGTGCATGGCGTTCAATCGCTCAGCGAGTTCACCGAACGTTTCGGCGGCATTCCGCAGTTGGGCGTTCTCTTCCTTCAGTTCTTCGACCTCCGCTTCACACTTCGTCAAAGCCTGATCTGGCAGCTTGCAGTTGGTCTTCTCACCCACTTGGCCTCCTCCTCGGTTCGACGGGTGGCTCAACAGCAAAGTCGAAGCCAAGCCGCAGCCCGCAGCTCGAGGCGTTCAACTGCTTTCCTTCGATCCGATCTCGCGCGTGTATTTCGTGATCACGACGAGTCCGAGGACCTGCGTCCATTCGGACACGATGTTGCCGACGACCTGGCCGGCCTTGCCGTCCGGATCCATCCGCGCGTAGCCGACGGCCCACGCGATGCCGGTGGCGACGAGCACGATCGTCAGCGAGTGATCGACGAGGGCGCGCGCCAACGCACCGCGCGATTTCGGGTGCGGCCGCCGGCTTTCCGCGGAGCCGATTTCATAGAAGTATTTGGTCGCGATGACGATGACGAGGGTGCCCAGCCAGTCGGCCAACGCATTCCCGTAGAACGCCCCGAGACGCGTCGACGGATCGCCTCGCACGTACAGTACGAACCACAGCGCCAGGATCCCCGCGACGGTCAGACTGAGCGAGTGCCGCCGAAACACACCATGCTTCTTGGTCCGCTGTCCATGTCCCATGGCCTGATCGTATCGGAACAACGGACGTCCCGATCCGTGCCTCGGCCTGGGCGATGGGGTTCGACCACGAACGTGCCGACCCTCTGCTACATCTTCAGAGCTCGATAGGACTCGAAGTCCTGCCAGATCTGCTGGAGCACCTTCGGATCAACGACCCGCGTGTCCCCCTTCTCCGGCTCCTTCTCGGAATACAGCACGAGCTTGACGGTCCCGCACTGCGGCCCGAGCGCTCCGGGGTCGAAGACGTAGAGACCTTCGTAGATTGCATCCGTCTCGGAGACGCGCCGTTCGAGCTTGAACGGGTGGATTGGCGTCACCTCGGCGTCGCCGCAGAAGGCGCGCAGTCGCGAGAAGCCTGATGCGAAGCGCTTGATCGGGGGGATCGAGACGCCCTGTGTCCGCGCGGCGCCGCGCGCGACCGTCGTCCAGAAGCCCTCGACCAGCTTCGGCGTCACTCGCACGAGCAGCACCGGCGGAAAGTCCATGACGTAGTCGGACCAATTGCTGAAGTCGCCGAGCGGCCGCACGAGCGGCGTCTCCGGCTCGGGCTTGCGCGTGTCTTTGCTGGTCGTACGTGGTCGCGGCTGCTGCGACTGATACTGCGCGACATACGTCAGGAGCGGCGTGATGAAGGCCACGTCGAACGAAGACGAGGAGACCTGATATGGGCTTACGCTGCCCGCGCGGGTTTTCGCGGCGTCCTTGAGCGCGTCCACGGGAAACGGGCGAACCGGCTCCACAGGTAGATGCGTTCCGATCGGCGGCACGGCGCCCTTCATCTTCTTTTCCGCAGACGCGATGACCTCGCAAGCCTCGTCGATACGGACCACCCGGGAACTCCCACGACTGGCCTCATCTTTGCCGTCCTCGACCGTGGTGATCCCAACGACGTCACCGCCGGCCGTGAAGACCGGTCCACCCACACTGCCGCGCGCGAGGACGAAGTCGGACGCGACGCCAAGCGGCCCCGCGCGGCTCACGGTCCCAGACCTCAGACTCTTCTGATCAGGGAGCGGCGCGCCGATTGTCCAGATCTCCTGGCCGCCCACGACGGACGGCTTCGTCGTTTGCGCGCATCCCATGGGCACGGGCGGAATCGACGCGGCGACGGTCGAATCGATCCACAGGACCGCGACATCCCTGGCGGGATCTGCCGCGAGCACGATCGCGGCCACCTTGACGGCCGGCGTAAGCTGCACCTCCACCGACGACGCGGTGCCGATGCTCCGCTGGTTTGTCGCAATGAGTCCCTTGGCATCGATCAGAAACCCTGACGCTCGCGTGGTCGGAGTCCACAGGGCGACGACGCTGCCTTTCCATCGAGACAGGATGAACGAGGGATCGGTCTCCACCGCCGCCGTGGCAGTTGTCGTCGCGATGTTGACGGGCTCGACCTCGGCGTTGTCGGCTGTCAGCTCGAGCGACGCGTCGCGGCCGGCGGCAATGTCCACCATCCGGGTCCACTGGTAGGCCTTGCCCTCGAACGCGACCGGCTGGTCGGATTCGACCGTGTAGCTCCCTGGACGCAGTCTGACGTCGGCAGTGCCATCGAGCGCAGTGACGATCCGCCGGGGGACCGCGCTCGCCGGATTGTCGCTGATGAGCAGTGCATGGCGCGCCACCGGCGTCGCGTTCTGCTGGGCGTCGACCAGGACAACCTTTATGTGAAGCACGCTGAGCGCCTGGCTGGAGACCGCGCGCGGGAAGGAGATGATGACGACGAAGAGGATCGAAAGGACCAGCGCCCTGAGCATGAGGCCATCGTCTCCCCACGACCGGTGGATGTCAACGCGATCCGCGTCGGGCGACGCAGGCCGTCTGAGCCGCAGTTCGAACGTCTTGAATCGCTCAGTCGAAAACGGCGCGCCAGCTGGCACGGGGCATAACCCGGTCTCTTGAACAGGAGATAAGGAGACAGGTGACTTCGTGACAGCTGCGGTGTAGTGCTACGGCGCGGCCGAGAAAACCAGTACGGATGGCAGACGGGCGCTGCCGCCGTTCACAGCCGCAGCCGCACCAGGCGCGACAAGCGCGCGAGGCTGGCCTCGTCGCTGATGCTGGCAAACGTCGCAATATAGGGGCGGGCCGCGCTCATCCCGGCGGCGGTCGGCTCGTACCCTGCTGTCTCGAGCAGCGGATTGAGCCAGACCACGCCGGCCGATTTCCGCTGCAGCTCACGCATCGCGTCGCGCAACAGGGCCGGCCCTCCGACGTCCAGGCCGTCGCTCGCGATGATCACGAGCGTGTCGCGTCCCACCATGCGCTCGCCGAATCGTCGTAGGAAGTCGCGAAGGCACGCGCCGATGGCGGTGCCGCCCGCCCAGGCATGATGCAGGCGATCGAGATGGCGACGATCCCCCGCCGCCGCCCTCCGCACCTCGTCCGTCACGCGCTCGAGCTCCGTCGAAAAGGTGAACACCTCTACTCCGCGTCGTAGCGCCCGCCAGTGCGACGGCCATCTGCAGCGCGGTCCGTGCATAGGCGCTCATCGAGCGGCTGCCGTCGACGAGCAGCACGATTCGCGGCGCCCGCCGAGGGCGGCGGAGCCACCGCGGCGACCGCGCGTCGCCGCCGGTCTGCAGGCTTGGCCGCAGCGTGCGTCGGAGGTCGAATCGTCGTCCCCGGACCGCCGGCCGCCAGCGGCGCGACATGCCGAGGTGCAGCCGGCGAACGAACGATCGCGCCGCTTCGCGCCACGCGCGGTCAGTGCGCGGCAACTCGAGTGCGGCGGACGCGTCAGCCTCGAGCGGACTGTAGCTCGATCGAACGACAATCGCGGCCTCTTCGGGCCGGGCGTCGGCCGACTCGAGCGGGGCGAGCGGGCCGCCACCCGGCTCGAGCCCTTCACCGGCGTCGGCGTCCGATGGGGGCGCCTGGCGCGCGCCCGCGGTCTCGGTCTCGCTGCCGTCGGCGCCGGTCCCCGGTTCCCGGCGCGTGGAGGGCATCTGATCCGAGGAAGCAGCGGCGGGGCCCGGAAGGAAGAACTGCGAGAACGCCGCGTCGAAGGCCGTGACGTCGTCCAGCGTGCCGGCGAGGATGGGCCGAAGCGCATGGCGGACGGCGCTCTCGTTGGCGAGATCCACGACGTCGAGCGCACGAGCGGCGTCGCCGCAGCTCGCCGGGCACCGATGTGGAAGCCATGCTGTCGGCGCAACGCGTCGCAGAATGCGGCGAGATTCTCCGGCAGGGTGGCGAACGGGTACATCAGCGGCGCGGCGCCGATACGGAGCCGAACCCGAAGTCGGTATCGAGGCTGTACCGACCGGGCTCCGGGGTCGGCGGACACGTCACCCAGAATGGGGTCGAGCGCCGCCTGATGCGCGTGCATGACGCCCGATCCTCGTGCACCTTCAGGACGCATCCCAGCGTCTGCTCCAGCGTGGCGGCGTCGAGGTGCTCGCGGTGCAGGCTCATCAACGCCAGCGCCCAGTCGAGACTCTCCGCCACGCCGGGCGCCTTCTGCAGGGGCAGCCCGCGCAGCGTCTGCATGATCCGCGCGATCTGCTGCGCGAGCGCGGTCCGACAGGCCGGGCACGCGCGCGTGGAGGATCTCGATTTCCTGGGCGAGCGACGGATACGGGAGCCAGAGAAACAGGCAGCGCCGCCGCAGCGCATCGGACAACTCGCGCGTGCGGTTGCTCGTGAGGATGACGTGCGGCTTGTGCCGCGCGCGGATCGTGCCGAGCTCGGGGATGGTGACCTGCCACTCCGCCAGCACCTCGAGGAGGAACGCCTCGAACGCCTCGTCGGCGCGATCGACTTCGTCGATGAGCAGCACCGGCGACCGGTCGCGCGTGATCGCCTCGAGCAGAGGCCGCTTGAGCAGGAACCGATCGCTGAACATGTACGCTTCGCGCTCTTCGAGGCTCGACCCCTCCTTCTCGCTCAGCCGCGCGTGGAGCATCTGGCGCGGGTAGTTCCACTCGTAGAGCGCCGCCATCGCGTCGAGCCCTTCGTAGCACTGCAGGCGAATCAGCTCGGTGCCGAGCACCTCGGCCAGCACTTTCGCGCTCTCGGTCTTGCCGACGCCGGCCGGCCCCTCGATGAGCAGCGGCTTCTCGAGCGCGAGCATGATCTGCAGCGCCGTGGCGAACTCCTCGTTGACGATGAAGCCGCGCTCGCGGAAGCGGTCGTGGATGGCCGCCGCGTCTGTCATGGATGGACCAGGTGCGCCTGTGGGATCTTCGAGGAACTTCGTGCGGCAGCTCGCGCAGCAGAAGTAGTACACCGACGCCGTCAACTTCCGCCGTCTGCCGCGCCGAGGCGATCGTCACACTCATCCCGCACACCGGATCGACGGCCGTCTCCGGCACCGAGGGCCGAACCGCCGCGCCCGCGGGTGGCGCCGGCGCCGCCGCGCGCGTGCCGCTCGGACGCGCCTGGACGATTTCCGCGAGGATGGACAGCGCCACCTCGGGCGGCGTCCGCGCGCCCAGATCGAGCCCCGCCGGATTCCGGATCGTTGCGGCGCCTGGCACGCCGCGATCCTCGAGCAGTGCGCGCACCGCCGCCCCGCGCGTCCGTCGACGCCACGAGCCCGACGTAGGGCACGCCGCACGCCAGGATCGACTTCGAGGGCCTCTTCGTCGTAGTGCCCCTGCGAGACGACGACCGCCGACGAGATCCGAGCTGCCCGGGAACGCTCTCCCGCAGGATCGCCTCGAGCGCGTCGAGCGTGACCACCGTCACGCCGAGCGTCTCGGCCTCCCGCTCGATGTCGCGACGCTCGTGGCCCTCCACCGCGCGCACCACGTCGTAGTTCATGCTGCGCGCCAGCCGCGCCAGCGACTCGGCAACGGGCGTGGCGCCGACGATCACCAGCCGTCGCGGCTGGACGAATGGCTCGACGTAGACATCGATCGCGCCTTCCGAGACGCACGTCATCGGGACGACCACGTGCTCCCCCGTCGACTCGGCGGCATCGCTCGCGTCCGGTCGAATCGATACCAGCCGGCTGCACCGCGTCGCCAGGGCGTCGAGCGCCTGCCGCCGGATGATCTCGCGCGAGCAGGCGCCGCCGACGAACCCCTCCATCCGGCCGTCGGCGAAGACGATCGCGCGATCGCCGAGGTGCGCCGACACCGGCGCGCGCCGCGCCACGACGGTGGCCAGGGCAAACGACTGCCCTTCGCGCCGTAACGCCGCCATCTGTTCGAAGAGCTCCATGGTCTTCATCCTACCTGCCCGGCCGTCCGTTCAGCGACCCGACATCTGCTCCAGCAGTCGGGCTGCCCGGGTTGACAGAGGCTCGAGTCGGCCCGCCAACTGCCCCTGAAACTCTACCGCTACGAGCCGCGCCGCCTTCACGTCCCGCCCCCATTCGTTCTCGAACAGGCTGTTTAGAAGCGCGAACGTCTCATCATCGCGCCACAGCGCGTCTTTCGCCAGTCGATCCAGATATCTCCACTGAAAGCGCTCTTCCGGCAGGTCGCCACGGAGGAACTGCGACAGCAGAGCACGGTACGGCTCGAGCGTGACCACCGCTTCGTTGCGAACGGGAGGTCCCATCTCTGCTGGAAGCGCCCCGTGCAGGAGCGGCACGAGCTGGTCGGGCACGATCGCGTACTCATCGAGGTGGAAGACGGCGTCGGCGCCACGGAACAAGAGGAGTTGCGGGCTGCAGTGCACGATGCTCGTGCGTGCTGTCACGCGATCGCTTGCGGCGCGGCCTTCGGGAAGACGGATGAAACCCACGGCCACGTCCACCCGCGGCTCCAGCACCGTCTGCGCCACCAGCCAGGCATCGACAGTCTTGTCGCTCGTGCCGGCCTTGAAGATGACGGACCACGGGAACCGCTCGAGGAACCGATCTACATCGTCGGGCTGGTGCAGCGGAAAAAACCGCTCGCGCAGCGTCACCCTCGACATCTCGGTGAGCCCGCGTCAGGCCGTCAACTGCTGACGGACGTTGCCGAACGCCTGCGAGATCAGCTTCTGGGCCTGCGCGTCGAGCACGCGTCCGCCGACGGCGGCGATCGGCCCGCGCGCCTCGGCCTGGCCGCTCCACTTCAAGAGCGTCGTGCCATCGCCGGCCTCCACGAGATCGGCGCCGGACGCGAGATCCACGGTGCTGCCAAATCCGCCGCCGGAGATCTTCATGTCGATGCGACGCTTCGACTCGGCCGGCACGAGCTCGACTTTCATCTTGAACTTTCCGCGTACCGGCCCGACACCGACCTTCACGATGGACTCGAAGTGCGTGGCGTCCTGCACCGTAACGTCGACGACATCGGGAAAGCACCGGCCGACCTTCTCCGGATCGGTGACAAACGCCCAGACGGCGTCGAGACCGGCCGGGATCTTCTCCTCGCCGGTGTACTGGAGGTTCATCTACGCCTTCTTCGCTTCCGGAGCGCGCGCTGCCGCGGCGCGGGCTTCGGCATCGCGGATCGCCCGCCACACCTTGTCGCGGGTGAGCGGCATGTCGATGTGCCGCACGCCCAGGGGCGACAACGCGTCGATGACCGCGTTGACGAACGCGGCCGGGCTGCCGACGTTCGGGCTTTCGCCCACACCCTTCGCCCCCATCGGATGGTGCGGGCTCGGCGTCACGGTATTCCCGGTCTCCCAATGCGGCGTCTCGAGGGAGGTGGGCACGAGGTAGTCCGTGAAGTTGGTATTCAGGTTGTTGCCCTCGGCGTCGTACTGGATCTCCTGGATGAACGCCATCGCGAAGCCTTCGGTCAGCCCGCCGTGGATCTGCCCTTCGACGATCATGGGGTTGATGACGACGCCGCAGTCGTCGATCGCAACGAAGCGCCGCACCTTCGTTTCGCCTGTATCCCGATCGACGTCCACGACCGACACGTAGGCGCCGTTGGGATACGTCATGTTCGGTGGGTCGTAATAGTAGGTCGCTTCGAGCCCCGGCTCGTGCTGCGCCATGTTGGTGTAGGCGGCAAAGGCGACGTCCTTCATCGTGACGGTCCTCGCCGGCACGCCCTTCACCTGGAATTTGTAGTCGGTCCACTCGACGTCGGCTTCGCCCACCTCGAGGAGATGCGCGGCAATCTTGCGTGCCTTTTCGCGGATGCGGCGCGCGGCCATCACGACCGCGGCGCCGGCCACCGGCGTGCTGCGGCTCGCGTAGGTGCCCAGGCCGTACGGCGCCGTGTCGGTATCGCCTTCCTCGACCATGATGGTCTGCGGATCGAGCCCCAGCTCCTCGGCCACGACCTGCGCCCATGTGGTCTCGTGCCCCTGCCCCTGCGACTTGGCGCCCGTGCGCACGATGCCCGCGCCGGTCGGATGGATGCGGATTTCGGCGCTGTCGAACATCTTGATGCCGAGGATGTCGAAGTGCTTCGACGGCCCGGCGCCCACCACTTCGGTGAAGGTCGACACACCGATGCCCATCAGCTCGCCGCGGGCGCGCTTCTCGGCCTGTTCCGCGAGGAGCGCGGCGTATCCGATCTTCTCCAGCGCGAGGTCGAGCGTCTTGTGATAGTCGCCGCTGTCGTAGGTGAACCCCAGCGCCGACGGATAGGGGAATTGATCCTTGCCGATGAAGTTCTTCCGGCGCAGCTCCACGGCATCCATGCCCAGCTCGTCGGCCAGGATGTCCATGCCGCGCTCGATCGCGAAGCTCGCTTCCGTGACGCGGAACGAACAACGGTAGGCGATGCCGCCCGGCGCCTTGTTCGTGAAGTACGCGTCGACCTCGGCGTGGGCGACCGGGAACGTGTAACTGCCGGTGACGATGCCGAAGATTCCCGCCGGGTACTTGCTCGGATCGGCCGCCGCATCGAATGCGCCGTGATCGGCCGTCGTCGCGACGTGCAGCGCGGTGACCTTGCCGTCGGCGGTCGCGCCGATCTCCACATCCATGTGGTAGTCGCGGGCGAAGCCGGTGCTCGTGAGATTCTCGGTCCGGGTTTCGATCCACTTGACCGGCCGTCCGATCTTGAGCGCGCCAACGATCGCGCACACGTAGCCGGGATAGACCGGCACTTTGTTGCCGAAGCCGCCGCCGAGGTCCGGCGAGATCACGTGGATCTTGTCCTCGGGAATCCCGGTGACGAGCGCCAGTGCCGTGCGATAGACGTGGGGCGCCTGCGAGGTCACGTAAAACTGCAGCCGTCCCATCGTGTCGAAGTAGGCCACGCAGCCGCACGTCTCGAGCGGAGCGGGGTGACAGCGCTGGAACCAGATACGCTCCTTGATGCGCTTCGGGCTCGACGCCAATGCCCGAGCGGTGCCGTCCTTGTCGCCGACTTCCCAATGAAAGATGTGGTTCGTCTTGCTCTCGCGGTCGGGCCTGAGCAGCACCTGGTCCGTCTTCGCGGTGAACGGATCGGCAACGACAGGCAGCGGCGCATAGTCGACGTGCACGGCCTCGGCACCGTCGACGGCGGCGGCGCGCGTCTCGGCGAACACGGCGGCGACTTCCTGATACTGGAAGAGCACCTTGCCGATCGCGAGCACCATCTGCTTGTCGAACCCGTGGAAGGTCGGCAGCCATCCGAGCCCGGCGGCCTCGAGATCCTTGCCGGTGATCACGGCCTTGACGCCGGGGACTTTCATCGCCTCGCTGATGTCGATGCTCTTGATCTCGGCGTGCGGGTAGGTGCTCCGCACGAGCGAGAGATACAGCATGCCCGGCAATGTCAGGTCGTCGACGTAATTCCCCTTGCCCTGGATGAAGCGCGGATCTTCCTTGCGCTTCATGGCGATGCCGACCGAGTGCCGCGGCTTGGCCTGGATGCTCATCGTCTTGTCCTCGCGAGCGTGGCTACGAACTGCTTCCGGTGGGCTGGACGAGAGTCCCGGCCGCCTGCTGGACGGCTTTCACGATGTTCTGGTACCCCGTGCACCGGCACAAGTTGCCGGCGAGACCCTCGCGAATATCGGCCTCGCTCGGATTCGGCTGATGTTTGAGGAGCGCGTACGACGTCAGCATCATGCCGGGCGTGCAGAAGCCGCACTGCAGGCCGTGCTGATCCCAGAATCCCTGCTGCAGCGGGTGCAGCTTGCCGCCCTCCGCGAGCCCCTCGACGGTGAGGATCTCGTGGCCGTCGGCCTGCGCGGCGAACATCGCGCAGGACTTGACCGCCCGCGTCCCGTCCATGACGACGACGCAGCAGCCGCAGCTCGACGTGTCGCAGCCGACGTGCGTGCCTGTCAGCCGGCACTCTTCACGGAGGAAGTGCGCGAGCAGCGTGCGCGGCTCGACGTCCCGTTCGTATACGACCCCGTTGACCGTGACGTGGACTCTCATGCCTGCACCCCCAGACGCGAGAACGCCTGGCGCAAGCCTCGCGCCACGAGCACACCCGCCAGATGCTTCTTGAACTCGACGCTGCCGCGCAGGTCCGCCTGCGGTTCGCTGCGGTGCCAGGCGGCATCGGACGCGGCGCGCAGCAGTTCCGCCGATGGCTTCTGTCCGGCCAGCAGCTGCTCGGCCGCGTCCACGCGCACCGCGCACGCCCCGGCAGCCGACAGCGCGACGCCGGCCGATCGGATCGTTCCGTCGGCGTTGAGCGACACCTGCACCGCCGCCGCGGCGGTGGCGTAGTCGCCGACCTTGCGCTCGACCTTCTGGTAGGACCCGGCCGTGTGATCGTCGGGCACCGGAAACTCCGCGCCGAGCGCCATCTCGCCGTCCTCGATTGCGGTCGCGAAGCTGTCCACGAGAAAGCCGTCGATCGGGACGCTGCGCGTGCCCGATGTGCCGCGAACGACCACGGTGGCGCGAGAGGCGAGCGCGACGGCCGTCCAGTCGCCGGCGGGGTCGTTGTGGCACAGGCTGCCGACGACCGTGCCCATCTGGCGCACGACCGGATCGGCGACCACGCGAGACGCGTCGTGGATGAGGCTCCACCGGCGCTCGCCGATCCACGGCGCCCGCTCGACGTCGCTGTCCCGTGCGATCGCGCCGATTGCCAGGACGTTATCGCTGATGTGAAGGTGGCCGAGATCGGCCACGTCGTTGATGTCGACCAGAACGGCCGGACGCGCCAGTCGAAACCGCATGGCTGGAATCAGGCTCTGCCCGCCGGCCAGCACCCGGGCCTCGGCCCCGTGCTGCTGGAGATGCGCGAACGCCTCGTCTGTCGTGTGGGCGCGAAAGTACTCGAAGGCTGCAGGGATCACGTGGCCAACCTCCTGCCTTTGGCAGTGCCGGACGTGGCGAGGCCACGCGGGCGTCGCAAAAGGAGCTCCTGAAAGAAGGCAACTCTACCATAGCGGAAGCAGCTCTGCGTTAGACTGTCGTCCTGATGGTCAGTGCAGTGGTGCTCGCGGCAGGCGCGTCGACGAGGATGGGAACCCAGAAGCTCCTGCTCCCGTTCGGCGACGAGCCCCTTCTCCGTCGCGCGGTCCGACAGATCTCTGCCGCGGGCTTCGACGATATCCTGGTCGTGTTGGGCAGCGAGCACGAGGCCACGCTCGCCGCCCTCGCGGGCCTGCCCGTCAGGCACGCCATCAACTTGCAGTTCGCCACCGGAATTGGGAGTTCGTTCCGCACGGCTGTGGAACACCTGCCCGACAGCGACGCCGCGATGTTCGCGCTCGCCGATCAACCGTTCGTGACGGCGAACGAGTACCGGACGGTGCTCGACACCTACCGCCAGCACGCGACGCCGATCGTCAGCGTCCGGTACGGCGAGATCATGGCGCCGCCCCATCTTTGGGAGCGGGCTTTCTTCCCCGAGCTCGCTCAGCTGCAGCACGGCGCCCGTTCCGTCCTGCAGCGACACGCCGCCCAGACCACAGTGGTACGGTTTCCGGCGGACCTGCTGGTCGACATCGACACGCCCGAAGACTACGAGTTGGCCAAGAGCCGCCTGTCGGCCGGCGTGTGAAGGCTGCGAACCGAGCCGCTGAGGAACCCGCCCTCGAACCCCCGGCGAATCGCCAGTATCTCTCCCAGAATCGACAGCGCGACCTCCTCGGGGGTTTCGGCGCCGAGCGACAGCCCGACCGGGCTGCGCACGCGTGAGGTCTTCGACGCATCGGGCGTGTAGCCCTGGGCCGCGAGGCCAGAGAGCAGCTTCTCGTAGCGGGAGCGGGGCCCGAGCACGCCGATGTAGGCAGCGTCCGACTCCAGGCTGAAGCGCAGGCTCTCCTCATCGCGCTCGACCTGATGATTCATGACGAGCATGAAGGCACCGGCGGGCGGTTTCACGCGGTCGGCGAACTGACTGAAATGGGCGCACGCCAGCATGGCGTGGGGAAATCGATCCGGCGTCAGGAACGCCTCGCGGACGTCGACGACGGTCACCGCGAACCCAAGCATCCAGGCCATCCGCGCGACGGGCGCCGCGTCGTGACCAGCGCCGAAGATCACCAGGTCTGGCGGCGGCATCGTGACCTCGAAAAACAGGTCGGCGCGACCGATCGACTCCGTACCAGAAGCGGGGTAAGGCGCGCGCAACCGCTCACGGGCGCAGTCGATCGCCCGCTGATCGACGAGGGCATCGGACAACTCTCCGGCGACGCGGCCGGCCGCGCCGACGATCAGCCGGCCCGAGACGGTGGAGAGTGGCGTGACGATACCGCCACGTCCCCGCGCTCGAGTATGGCCAACCACTCACGCGTGATCGCGTCGTCTTCGAGCCGCTCGGTCAGAATGTCAACGGCGCCGCTGCAGCCGATGCCCAGACCCCAGATCGAATCGCTCGCCAGGTCGTAGCTGACGAG
The DNA here is from genome assembly GCA_963771395.1 of uncultured Acidobacteriota bacterium. GTDB lineage: Bacteria > Acidobacteriota > Vicinamibacteria > Vicinamibacterales > 2-12-FULL-66-21 > DATBJJ01. The sequence continues at coordinate 407,888 of CAVYTY010000028.1, forward strand.
GATCGGCTCGCCGCTGGAGATGACGCGCGCCGCGGTCTCGGCAACCGCCGGTTCCAGGCAACCGCCGGACAGCGAGCACTCGTAGGTCCCGTTCTGACGCACGAGCATGCGCGTGCCCTCGCGTCGATACGCGCTTCCTTTGATGCGGACCACCGTCGCCAGGGCCACCGCCTCGCCGGCCGCACGTGCCTGACGGATGGCCTCGAGGAGCCGTTCGGTCTCGCGTCGATCCACACCCAGGAGAATACGCGGACGGACGCTTGAAGGACAGGGAAGACTATCGGACCAACTGAAGGCGCACCGTACCCCGACTGCGGCTCACGTAGATCGCGACGGCAATCGTGACCGCGAGTCCCAGGATCGCGACCGCGAGCGCATGGTTGTAGCCGATGAGGCCCAGAACGTAGCCTTCGACAATCGCCGTGGCGGCGATGGCCGCACCAAGAATGACGATGACGGCCGGTGCCCAGGCTCGGTGCCACCACACCCCCACCGCGCCAGCGAGCGCCGCGATCGCTTGAAGGAGAAAGCCAATCAGAATGCTGGCCGGGGGTGAGCCGACCAGCATGGGTGGAATATAGGACCCTATGTAAACGCCGTACGCCACCAAGGCAACGACGACCACTATCGTGGGTGCGCTTCGACTCATTAGTTCACCTGAAGTCGCAGCACATTCAAGTTGCCTGCCACCCGCGGTGTGGTTCCCTCCCGAGCCGCGACCGCCGCGCTCTTAGCGCAGGCCTCAGAGCCAGCAAGCCCATCCGGCTGCGGTAGCTGTCCGGGGTCAGATCTCGATTTTCTGATCGCGTGAGCGGTTTCGGCGCACGCATTAGAAAATCGAGATCTGACCCCAGGCAACTGGGGTTGCTTTCCGCGACACACGCGCAGCTGCGTGATCTGGGCGATCGAGCCGGGTACATCGTGCTCGCGCCAACGGGACCGGCGATTGGGGATTTCGTCGGCGGCGCGACCTGGTCGCGCGCGAACGACGGGACGCTCGTCGATATCGTGCGGCAGTTCGTGGACGTGTTCCGCGTCGATCAGAACAAGGTCGATGAGACCGGCTTCTCGCGTGGGGTTGCAGCACGTGGCGCCTGCTCTGCACTCACGCGGATCTTTTGGATCTGGACGATCCCGGGCTAGTGGATCATGTCGCGGACAACAATGACAAGAACGACATCACGGAGAGCGAGTCGCTCCTGGCCGGCAGGAACTTCGGCGTCAGCACCGATATTCAGAGCGGACCGAACGGCAATCTCTTCGTCGTTTCACTGACCCGCGGCGAGATTCTCGAAATCACGAAGAACGATAGGTAGCGTAGGGTTGGTGGCGTCAGCGGAGCTCATACGCTGACGCCACCGATCGGCCCGCCGCCCGGTGGATGTCGACGCGAACGGCCAGGTTCATTCCAGCCGCAGGGCGGCCATCGGATCGATCGCCGCTGCGCGCCGCGCCGGCGCGAAACCGGCCATGACGGCGACGGCCAGCAGCAGGAGCGTCACGCCACCGAGGATCAGCGGGTCGCGCGAGCTCTCGGTCACCCAGCGAGACGCGACGTTGTCGAAGAGCAGGCACAAGAGCACGCCGGCCAGCAGGCCGACACCAACATTCCAGAACATTCCGGACAGCACCATGCGCACGACGTCGCGCGCCCTCGCTCCGAGCGCCATGCGGATGCCGAATTCGTTGGTCCTCGTGGCGACGCCGTAGGACACGACGCTATAGAGCCCTACCGCCGACAGCGCCAACGCCAGCACCGAGAAGATGCCGAACAACCTTGCGACCAGCCGCTGCTGCGCGTACTCGGGAAGATTCGTGATCCAGCCATGGAGATCGCGTACGCGCATGACCTGCTGTTCGCGATCCACGCGGACGAGCTCGGCGCGCACGTCACGCAGGATAGAGAGCGGAGGCACGCGGGTGCGCACGAGGATCTGGGTGAACATCCGCATTTTCAGCGTATACGGCACGTAGAAGGCAGGCTTCGTCGGATTGCGCAGGCCATCGTTGCGGGCGTCGGCGACGACGCCGATGACTTCGAGCCATCCATCCGCGCCGGCGGCCGCTGGTGAGTAGGGCGGCTCGTCCCTCATGGTCGCGAACCGGAATTGACGCCCGACCGCATCGCCATGCGGCCAGGTACTGCTTCGCCATCGTCTGGTTGATCACGGCGAGGGCGGCTCCCCGCCTCGTCTCGTCAGCGTTCCAGAGGCGTCCTTGCGAAACTGGAATGTGGAGGAGCGGGAAATACTCGGGGCTGACGAAGTTGGATCGGGCAACGGGCTTCTCGAGCGCGCTGCTGCCGAGAATCTCGAGCGTGGTGTCGCCTCCGTTCGACGGCGGCGTGGCGTTGGTCGAGATCCCGGCCGACACGACCTGCGGCATGGCGGCGACGGCGCCCCGAAGCCGCTCGAAGTACTCCGAACGTTCCTTCCAGGTCTGGTATGTGCCTTCGTGGACGGGAATCGGCAACGACATGGTGTTCTGAGGGTCGTAGCCGAGCTCGGCATTCGCCAGCCGCAGGAATCCTTTCCCGGCCGCACCAGCGGCGGTCAGCATCAACAGCGTCAACGCGACCTGGGCCGCAATCATGACCCGATGGATCCGTTGCCCGTGCGCACTGCCGATCACGCGTCGAGCACTGACCTGGGCGACGCGGCCCAAGTCCGGCCGCGAGAGCTGAAGCGCGGGCCAGACACCGAAGACTACCGCAGTGATGACAGCGAGCGCCGTGCTGAACAGCAGCACCGGCACGTTCATCTCGATGACCGACTCGGCGGCGAACGAGTTGGTTGGCACCCAGGCAACGATCAGTGCAAGACCTCTCCATGCGATCACTATGCCCAGCGCCGCACCGACCGCGGCGAGCACCCCAGCCTCGGTCAACAACTGCCTGACGATACGGCCACGTCCCGCCCCGAGCGCCCCGCGCACGGCCAGCTCCTGCTGGCGGTGGGCCCCGCGCACGAGCAGCAGGATCGAAACGTTGGCGCAACCCACGAGCAGCAGGGACGTCACGGCGCCGAGCAGCAGAAAGAGCCGGGGGCCCATCGGCCGCGCGAACAGTTCGATGATGCTGCGCAGGCGCACGCGAAAGTTGTCCGGGTAGCGCCCCGGTGACTGCGCCGCGAACTGCTGCAGGATAGGCTGCAGTTCGGCATTGGCTGCGGCGGTGGATACGCCCGGCCGAATCTTGAGGGTGACGCCGTAGTAGATGTTGGGCTCGAGCCTGACCTTGAGCGGCAGGTAGATGTCCGCTTCGCGCCAGCGAAACCGCGGCGGCATCACGCCGACGATTTGATAGTCCTTTCGAACGAGTTGGAGCGTGCGACCGACCACGGCCGGATCGCCCGTGTAGTAGCGCTGCCAGAACTGGTAGCCGAGCACCACGACGCGCGCCGGGTCCTGGCCCGGAGGCGCGTCAGCCGGGATGAGCCATCGTCCCATGAGGGCCGGATTACCCCAATGGTTCGGCGCGTTCGGAGCGATGTACGACGCGACGACGTCTTCGGGGATATCGCCGTCGGTGGTCGTGAGGTTCCAGCCATCTTCCGCGACGACGCTCTCGACGGTCCGTGCCTGTCGAAGCTCCTCGACCTGGGCCCCGCTGAGGCCGGTGCCCCGAAACCGGCCGGCGTTGTCCACGAGGGAGATCTGCATGATGCGATCGGCGCCCACGTAGGGGAAGGGATTCATCAGGACGCCGTACACGACGCTGAACACCGCGCTCGTGGCGCCTATCCCAAGGGCCAGCGAGAGGACCGCGGTAAGCGCAAAACCTGGGCGGCGGCGGAATTCCCGCGCCGCATAGCGAAGATCGGCGATGACGGAGCTCATACCCTCGCTTGGACGAGTTCAGTGGGCGAAGGGTTTGCTTGAATGACGTCGCGGGAAGGCCAATACTGTGCTGCGATGAAACGAAGGCCGAAAAGGCAGAGACCCTCAGATCCTTTCGAACGCGTCAGGACTATGGGGCTCCAGCTGCCGGACGTTCAAGCCGTCACGAAATACGACGGATCGCCGGTGTTGAGAGTCGGTGGCGCCTTCATGGCTGGCCTGGCAACCCACCCTTCGGCGGAGCCAGAGACGCTCATCGTCAGGGTCGGCTTCGAGGAACGAGAGTGCCTTCTGGAGGATGCTCCCGAGACGTACTACCTGACAGACTACTACCGGAGCCATCCCGTCGTGCTGGTCCGTCTGTCGCGAATCGATCGGGACGCTCTCCGCGATGTGCTGTCCGTGTCATGGCGTTTGACGCTGCCGAAGGCACAGAAAACAAAGCGTACGGCGCGCAAAGCGTGTCTTCTACTCCTGTCGCAGCGCGGTCATCGGGTCCACTGACGCAGCCCGGAGCGCCGGCGCCAGGCAGGCCAGAATCGCCGAGAGGAGCAGCAGTCCGGTCACGATCGAAAACGCCGTCGGATCGATGGCGTTCACGCCGAACAACATTCCTCTCATGGCGCGCCCCGCGAGATACGCGCCGATCGAGCCGAACAGCACGCCGACGAGCGACGTCGTGATGCCGTCACGGAGAATCTGGCGCAGGACCTGATCGCGTCCTGCGCCGAGCGCCATCCGCAGGCCGATCTCGTGCGTGCGCTGCGCCACGGCAAACGACATGACGCCGTAAATCCCCAGCGCCGCGAGCACGAGCGCCGCCGCCGCGAAGCCGCCAAACAGCACCGCCATGAACCGGTCGCCCGCCAGCGACTCATGCACGCGCTGCTCCATCGTCATCATGTCGGAGACCGCGAGGTCAGGATCGAGCGCCTGCGCGCTCGCCGCCAGGTTCGCCCGCAGCGTCTCGGGAGGGACGCTGCTCCGAACCGCGACCGTCGTCCCCGGCCACGGGCTCTGCGCAAACGGCACGTCGATTTCCGGGAAATCGCCGCGTGGACCGCCGTTGCGGACGGCGCGGTACACGCCGACGATCCGCCACTCGACGCCCGGCCCGAGCCGCGTCACGCCGGGGATCAACTGCTCGACCACGAGCCGCTGGGTCAGCGGATCGAGACCATTCAGGTACGTCCTCGCGAATGCGTCGTTGACGATGGCGACGCGCTCGGCGCCGGCCGAATCCTGTTCCGTGAAGCTGCGGCCGCGCTGCATGGCGATGCCGAACGTCTTGAAGTACTCGGGGCTGACCATGTTGAAACCCGCGCCGGGACGCTGCGAGGGATCGGTGACGGGACGTCCGACGATCGAAAACGGCATGCCGAAGCTGGTCCCGTTGACCGGCATTCCGGTCGAAACCGACGCGGACGTAACACCGGCGATCGCCGAGACCTTCTCGACGAGCTGTCGATAGAACGCGGTGATCTGGTCCGGCTCCTTCAGGCGCTCGGCCGGAACAGGGACGGTGAACGTGAGCAGATGGTCCGTCCGGAACCCGAGATCAGTAGTCATCAGCTTGGCAACGCTGGCGATGGCGAGGCCTGCGCCGGCGAGCAGCGTCAGCGCGAGCGCGAACTCCACCACGACGAGCGCGCGGCGCATCCACAGCCGCCCGCCACCGATCGCGGAACGGCCCGCCTCCTTCAACACGTCATTGAGGTTCAGGCGGCTGACCTGCCACGCCGGCGCGCAACCGAAGAGAATGCCCGAGAGCATCGACACGACGAGCGTGAACGCGAGCACCGGCAGGTTGATTCGGACGTCTGCCTCGGACGGCAATGTGTTCGGCGGCAGCACCGCCATGATGCCGTTCATGAGCAGGAAGCTCAGACCGAGACCGAGCACACCGCCGGCGGTGGCGAGGACGACGCTCTCGACGAGGAACTGCAGGGACAGCCGGGCGCGCGACGCACCGAGCGCCGATCGGACCGCCACCTCGCGCTGCCGGACCGTGCCGCGCGCGAGCAGGAGGTTGGCGACGTTCGTGCAGGCGATGAGCAGCACGAAGCCGACCGCGCCCAGCAGCAGCCAGAGCGTCGAGATGAGGTTTGCATCGAGGAAGTTGTTCTTCAGCGGCTCGACGCTCGCGCTCCATCCCGTGTTCGAGCTGGGATGGTCCTCCGCGATCCGCTTCGCCACCGACACCATGTCGGCGTTGGCCTGCGCCAGCGTCACGCCGGGCTTGAGACGCCCGAGGACGAGCAGCCAATGAAAGTCGTGATTGAGCTGCTCCGGCGTGAACGCCAACGGCAGGAAGAGTTTGCTCTCGAGTCGATCCGGAACACCCGGCGCGAGCACGCCGACGACCGCATGCGGCGTTCCGTCGACGCGGATCTGACGCCCCAGGATCGACGGATCCGAGGCAAACCGGGTACGCCAGAACTCATGCGTCATGACAACGACCTGCTCCTTCCCCACCGTACCCTCATCAGGCAGGAAATCGCGGCCCATGAACAGCTTGAATCCATGCGTGGTCAGAAAACCTGGCGTTCCCCGTCTCGCCGTCACCTGATCGGATTGGCCGCTCGACGACAGGCTCACGCTGCCGCCGGACCACGCGTGCAGTCCCTGGAACGACTGGCTCAGTCGAACCCAGTCGAGATAGTCACCGGCCGCCGTGGAGTTGCGATTGTTCTGAATCCGTGACCAGACGATGACGAGCTCGTCGGGGTTCTCGTACGGCAGCGGCGCAAGCAGCGTCGCGTAGACGACACTGAAGATGGCAGTGTTGGCGGCGACGCCGAGCGCCAGCGCCAGCAGCGCCACAGTCGTGAACGAGGGCTGCCTCCAGAGCAGCCGCAAACCCAGCCGCGCGTCACGTAGAATCTGCATCGTCATGTGCGAGTCCTTGCTTGAAGAGGGGCTCTCACCCACCACGCGAAGGTGCAGCGTGCCCGACGTCAGCGTGAATCACACGCGCCTTGGAATCAAGCGAAGTGTGACGAGCGGGGGGACAAGAACGGCTCCAGGCTCTCGACTCTCGGCTCTAGGCAAGATCTTCGAGCGTGCCCTCCAAGGTTTTGCTAGAGCCGAGAGCCAAGAGCCTTCTGGAGGACCATTCCCGCGCCGATCATGTCGGGCCCGGTCGAGGAGGCTCGAAACAAAGGAGCACACGTGCGGATAGCCCGATTCATCACGCCCTTGGTCGCGTTCACACTCGGACTCGGACAGTTGGCCGCTGGCCAGACGCCACCGCCGCCGGCCGGCGGACGCGGGCAACAAGACACGCTGGTCAGTCCTGAGGTCCATCCGGACCGCACGGTGACCTTTCGGATCCGCGCGCCCCTGGCGACGACCGTGACCCTGACCGGTGACTGGCTGGCAACGCTCTCCTCAGCCACCGGCGGGCCGACGCCGATGACGAAGGACGCAAGCGGCGTCTGGAGCGTGACGACTCCACCGCTCGAGCCAACCGTGCACCTCTACTTCTTCACCGTCGACGGCATGAACATCGCCGATCCCATCAACCCGAAGCTCAAGCTGCGCGTTCGCACGTCCGCCAGCCTGGTGGAAGTTCCGGACTCTCCGCCCGCGGTGTGGCAGGTGCGCGACATTCCGCACGGCAGCGTGGACTGGAACTGGCATCACTCGACGGCATACAACGACACCCACGAGTTCCTGGTCTATCTCCCACCCGGGTACTTCACCAGCAAGACCCGCTATCCAGTGCTCTATCTCGTCCACGGCGCCGGCGACACGGCGCTTGGATGGACGACGGCGGGCGCGGCGAACCTGATACTCGACAGCCTGATCGCGGAGAAGAAAGCCGTACCGATGATCGTCGTCATGCCGTTCAACGGCAGGAACGCCGCGTCGCCGGGCGCGCCGCCGGCGGCCGCGGCGCCGGGCGGATCGGCACCCTCGCCATTCGAGAACTACATGGTCAAGGAGCTCATCCCCTACGTGGACGGCAAGTATCGTGTCGCACCCGGTCGTCAGAATCGCGCCATGGCGGGATTATCCGCGGGCGGCGCCGCGACGTACAACGTCGGCCTGAAGCACCTCGACCTCTTCAGCAGCTTCGGCATGTTCAGCGCCGCCGGCGGCGGAGGCGCGGATTTCGCGACGCGCTACCCTCAACTGGCCGCCGATCGCGAAGGCCACGAACGCCCGCATCAGTGTCTTCTGGATCGGGTGCGGCACCGAGGATCCGCTGGTCAAGGCGGCAAAGACGTTCGATTCGGAGTTGACGCGCCTGCAAATCAAGCACGGATACGCCGAACGCGCGGGCGGCCATGTCTGGCCCATCTGGCGTTGGGCGCTCGCCGAATTCGCGCCCCAGCTGTTTCAGAAACGCTGATGACCGTTCACCCGCAGCACCGCTTTCACGAAAGGAGCACCGATGATGACTCGAAGATCGTTCGCACTGGCGGCCGCGATGATCCTGGTTGCCGCGACCGTCTTCTCACGGACCCAGTCGACGGCTGACGCGCTCGATCCGGTGCGCGTTGCGGCGGACACGCACAAGGTCGCGTTCGAGAATGCCTTCGTGCGCGTGCTCGAGGTCCACATTCCTCCGGGAAACATCGAAGCGCGACATCGGCACCCGCACGGACTGAGCGTGTATTTCAGCGACTGGGCGGCCAAGGTCACCGTGGATGGCAAGGAGGCGCAGGTCAATCAGAGGAAGGCAGGAACGTTCGCCTGGAGCGACGCGGTCATTCACACGGTCCAGAACGTCGGAAAGTCGGAAGGCCACGTGTTGAGGATCGAGCTCAAGCACTAGTTTTATCCGAGGGGCTTCGCATCTCTGCTCGAATCTGTAAATGGCGCCGACCGGATCGAGCTCAAGCACCCGGCGTCGAAGTTCCACTCACTTTGCCGCAGAGCAGGCTTTCAGCCGGGCTGCCAGCATCCGCATGCCTTCGCTGTCGATGAACCAGGTACGATACGTCGCGGGCAGGGTCGCAAGATTGGCACAGAACGCATACGTCTGCTGGTTCGTCAGGTACACACCGACATTCGAACCGTAGAACACCTGGATGCGTGCGCCATGCGCGCGGAGGTAGTCGCCCACACGACGGATGGCGCTCGGCCCAGCAAAATCGCCGACCACGGGCACGATCAGGTTCCTCGAGTGCAGGCCCTTCACGAACCTGAATCCGTCCTCGGTCGCGAGAAAGCTCCGGCTTCGCCTGAACCTGTCGGTCGCCGTCATCAACTGCCGGTAGGAGGGCCGGACGGCGTCCACGGCGCGCGAGCCGTAGTAGTCAATTTTCGGCCCCTCGGCGTAGAAGGCCCGCAAGACACGCTCGATCCACTCGATATCGGCCTGAGTCAGCGGCAGGCCATGCGTAACGCGCAGGCGCTCGCGGACGAGCGTCGCGTTCTTCGTGTACTGCTCGGGAGACGGAGCCACGCTGTCAAACCGTGCGAAGATTTCGTCGATGGTCGCGCTCGATTGGAGACCTGCCGGACGAGGGCGCGAGAACAGACGCGAGACGAAGTCGGCCCGATCGGTTGCCAGCTCGAACAGCGCTTTGTACAGGAAGTGCAGAGCGAGGTTCTCACGCCGGATGTCGACAATGAAGGCCATCGCCGGCCGCAGTCCTGCGATATAGCTGAAGTTCTGCTCCGGACCCACTCCGATGTAGGCACCGCCTCTCGGACGAAGCAACCTGACCGAGTCGGCATAGTACGGCTCGTTGGACACAACGTTGTCAGAGAGTGTGAATGCCCCGGGCGGCTCCGAGAGCGCCTCGACCAAGTCCCAGAGCTCTCGATCGCTCAGGACCGCCGGAAGCGCGGACCGGGAGCAGGCACTCGCTGAAACGAGAACCGCGCACAGAACCGCCGCGCACCACGCGACCGTGGTACCGCGGCCGGGCCAATCGACTGCACATTTGGGAGACCGTCCCAGCGCCTGGGCGAGCACGGCACATTGTAATAGCGCAATCACCGGTTGCGCCCTTGACGACGTCGTCATAGTCTTGATTCAGTGTCGGCGGCCGGCGGTCTCCACGCCGTGTCGTGGCATCGGAAGGCGCCATCATGTTCTTCTCCACTCGCGCCCGGTCGCGTATCGGATTCTCCTGGGCACTGTTCCTTCTCGGCAGCAGCAACATCGCGTATGCCTGCGAGCCGCCAAAGGCTACTATGGAAGCAACGATCGATGAGATTCGCGCGGTACTTCAAGCAGCAGCACAAGACGGTCTTGACGCTGCTCGGCTATTCCGGCGCCGACTATGAAGACAGGGCGGCGCTCCTCGCTCACGCGACCGAGATCCTCGATCGCGCCGACCCGAAGAGCACGATCGTGAACATCGGCGCGACGTCCGACGGCATCGGCATCGTGTACGAGCTCGCGAAGAAGAAGGGGTTCGCCACGAGCGGCATCGTCTCGACCCAGGCGCGCGAGACCAAGGCCAGTATTTCGCCGTGCGTCGATGTCGTGTTCTTCGTCAAGGACGCGTCGTGGGGCGGCTTCATCGAGGGGACCGAGCGTCTGTCGCCGACGTCGATGGCGATGGTCGAGGTGAGCGATCGCCTCGTGGCCATCGGCGGTGGCGACGTGGCCAGGGACGAGTTCATCGCGGCAAAGCGGGCCGGCAAGGACGTCAGGTTCATCCCCGCCGAGATGAATCACGCGATCGCGCGTGAGGGGGCGCTCAAGAAAGGACAACCGCCGCCAACCGACTTCCGCGGCGAAGCCGGCGCCGCGTTTGGCAGCGCGCCGCCGAAAGCGCCGCCGAAGTAGCCGTTGAACCTTGAACCTGTTGAACCTCTTGAACCTCATTGAACCTTTTGTTAACCCAGCACGCCCTGTTTCGAGCAGCGCCATCTGCCCCAGCATCTCTTTCCGTCCGGGGTTCGGGAACTCGGTCTGCATCAGGTTCGTGAAGAAACGGAACTGCGTCCGGATCGAGTCGCGCTCCCTGGCGGTCGCGCCTCGCGACAGCGCCGCAGCGAACTTCGCCTGAATCCGCGCGCGCGCCGTATCGTCCAGGCTCCGCCGCACGAGGGCGTCCAGCAGCAGCCGATCTGCTGCCGCCAGCAGGTTGAACGTGTCCGTCCTGGTGCGGGCGAGCGTGTCGGCAACTTCCGCGAGCGCCTCGAGCGCCGCCTGTACGGCTGTCACCCGTTCTTTCGACGCGTCCTTCGGCCCCCAGCTCAGCACCACGTCCGCCGCAATCTGGTTGCCCAGCGGATAGGCGTCGGGAGCGTTGTTCTTAACCGACAAGTCGTAGGCCGCCTTGTACGCTTTGCTCATCTCCTGAAGCGCCTTGTGCCGTGCGCCGTTTTTCGACGGCAGCAGCGCCCGCCGCTTCATCACGCTGCCGAGGAGCGACCAGCGTTCTGACGTCTCGCCGAGGCCGATAAGATGGCGGATCGCGTCTTCGGCTTCTTTCAGGAGCCGGCTGGCTTTCTTCACGTCCGGCTCACGTTTCGCGTCCGGATCCGGCTGCACCAGCGAACCGGCCCATCGAACCTTGCAACTGGCGAGCTGTTCGAGCGTCTTGATCGGCGCGCTCGCCACCTCGGCTCGCACGACACGCTCGTAGTAGTAGATCGCCCGCTCGAAACTTCCCAATTCGGCAAAGGCGTGACCCGATCTGGCGCACAGGTCGGCCGAGTCCCACCACGATGCAGGCGTCTGCGCTTCCCTGCCCTCGAGTTCGGCGAGCAACACATCGCTGCAGCCGCGCTCGCGGACTGTGGCCGCGTGCCGCTCGAGCCACGTCGCCAGCTCGCTCTCGGACACGAAGACGTCCTCTCGATACTGTGGCCGTCCCGCCGAGAGCGAGAACGATGGATCGCCGTAACACTGGTACGCGCCCCAGGTGTTGGTTTCGCCATGCATCCGGTAGGTGTCGCTCCGCGCCTGGATGACCGCGTCGCCGTACAGGTCGCCCTTCAACAGCCGCTGTAGAACACACGTGGCGAACGTCTTCGCCGCCGCATCGTCCACGGCCCATCCCGCGGCAACCACGGCCCGCGCGCCGATCTTGATGAACTGGGTCGCGAGGTTGGCCGCCAGCTTGTGGAAGGCCACGCGCGGCGGCGAGTCGCCTCGCGTCTGACCGAGGTGACAGCAGTTGATGAACACCAGCTCCGGCACATAGCGGAGCTGATCGGCCTCGGCGGCGGTGAAGAACAGCCCATCGTCGAGCACCAGGCCGCTCACAGGAGCCTTCCCGTCCTCCCGGCTCGAACTCGAAGACGCCGTGCGCCGCGAGATGGAGGATGCGCCAGGGCTTCTCGTGCACCGCCGACAGCACCGCCAGCGGATCGGCCGCCTCTTCGAGCAGCAGCTTGACGTCGTATCCCCTCTCATCACTCAGCAGCCCTGCCACGCGGCTGGCTTCCTCGGCCGCGCCGGCGAGCGACGGGAAGCGTGGATCGTCCACCATGGGGTTTCCGATCACCAGCGCCGTGTTGCTCGGCGCTCGCAGCACCTGCGCGCGCTCGTCGGGAAGCAGCAGCTGCCGGATCATGCCGCTCGAGACCGACAGCGGCTCGGCCGACCGATCGAACCCGTCGTGCATCAGCTCCCAGGGAATGGCCGCGGCCGCGGGGTTCAGCATCAGCGCCAGCTTCCGGCGATCCGGCGCGTACAGGCTTGAAGTCGTTCGGGACGAGCAGCTCGAACAGCGTGTGCCCCAGCTTCGGATCGCTGGCGGTCGTCTCGATGCGCTGCTGCACGAAGCCGTCGACGAGCCCGCGCTGCGTCGGCCGCAGCCGGGCCGGCGCGCGCGCGGTCTGCGTCACCGCCTCGAACTCGAGCACTGCCGCTCTTCTTGCCCTTGACGCGGATGCGCTGCCACCAGCCGCTGGCCTGCTCGAACCGCACGCGGCGCTGGCCCTCGGCGCCCTGCGCCAGCAGCTCCTCGACGAGTAGCGCGTCGAACTCCGGAGCCGAAGATCAGCGAGCGGAGCGCGTGCAGCGCCTTCGATCGCGCGGTCCTCGTACAGCTCGAGGATGTCCACGCGATCGATCTGCGCTACCAGTGTCGTCGCGCCACCGTCGCCTTGGCAGACGTTCAGCGCCCCCTCGCAGGCGCTGGTTCGCCTGCAGCACGGCGCGCAGCAGCGCCCGCACGCTGTCGGCCAGCGACACGCCGCCTTCGCCGGAACCGACGAGGATCGCGGTCACCGGCGCCGTGACCGTGCCCCCGAGGTCGAGGCCGGCCCCTTCGCGCTGCTGCCGACGCCGTTCGCGTCCGACGCAGTCGGCGCCGTAGAGCGTCAGCGCGTGGGCCAGCGTCGACGTCAGCGAGCCCGGCGTCAGCTCGCCGACGTTCCCCAGCCCGGCGACGATCGCGCCGGGATGGATCGACGAGGTCGCCGGACGTCGAACTCGTTCAGCACCACGACGCCGGTATTGATGGGCCCCGGATAGAGCTCCATGCGGAGCAGCTCCGACAGGCGGTGGTCGAGCTGCCTGTCGAGATACTCCTCGGCGGCGACGATCACGTCGATGCGGTAGTGGCTGACGAGCACCGGCGATCGCGCGTTCGTCAGGTTGTCGTGCACCATCCGCACGGTGATCCGGGCCTGCTCGGCCCGGGCTGCCATCGTCCTGCGCCGCCGGCCGCCGAGCGCGTCCGGCGACGAGCTCGGCTTCGTCGGGCACCATCGCCGGCAGCCGCTCGCGCATCTCGAATCGTTCATCCGCCGCCTCGCCGCACCGGCGGCGTCGTCGGCAGCTTCGCGGTCGTGCCGGTGTTGAGCAGGTCGACGAGGGCCGGAAAATGCCGGCGATCGTTGGCCAGGTCTGCCGTGCACGGTGTCCATGAAGAACGTGCGGATGCCCTTGGCGGGAATGCCCGTGTCCCACAGCACCCGGCCATCGCCACGCGACGTCGCGATGACCTTCACGCGCCGGCCGGCCTTGGCCTGCTCGTCGATCTGCGAGGTCGCACGCGGTCTCGTCCGCCGTTCCGGCGACGTAGGCGACCCGCGCCGGGATCGAGCGGGCTGTTGCGGATGGCCGACGGCCATGCGTCCTGGCCTTCGCCGAGCGCCGCCGCGATCCGGCAATGCTCCAGCGGAACCCGGCCGACTTCGTGGACGCGGCGCCAGACGCCGAACAGGCCCTCGCGTCTCGGGGGCATCGGCTTCGAGCAGCCGCTCCCACACGGCGCGGTCGAAGAGGTCGAGCGTGCCGGCGTGCGGCAGCAGGTTGAGCACGCCGTCGAACGCCGGCAATCGTGCCGAGCAGCGCCGCATGGGTGCTCTGCAGGTCGACGAGCGCCAGCTTCTTGACGAGCGCGTCGCGGCCCATCAGCATGGCGGGGATCGCGTGCGAGCCGCCGTTCGGCGTGCCGAGCATGATGAAGCGCGCGCCCGGGATGCTGGCACATGCGCTGCCCATGTCTTCCGCCCCGCATCGCTCGCCAGCATCGTCCGCACGACGAGACCGCCCATGGAATGGGCGAGCAGTCGAATCGGCTGGTTGGCCGTTCTCGGCGAGCGGCAGCATCTCGTCGATCGCGGCGCTGCAGCTCGCGCCGCGGCGTCGCCGAGCGGCTGGCGCCAGTCGTAGGGGAACGGCACGACCTCGTGCGTCTGCGTCCAGGTGCTTGCACGAGCGCCGCTAGCCGCTCGGCCAGCAGCCCGGTGGCTGTTACGCCATTCTCCTTTGCCGACGAGCAGCGACAGGCCGCCGCGCGAGAGCTCCAGGAGGTTCATCCACACCGGCCGGTCGTCGACGGTCAGCTGCGAGCCCATGATCCCCGGCAGCACGAACACGACGGGCTGCGACGAGCGAGCGCGCTTGACGTAGTCCGCCGACGTGACCGCCGACGGCCGCGCCTCGAGCGTCCGGAACTCGACTGTCCGAGCCAGTCAGGGCCGAGACGAGCCTTCGCGCGGTGTCCGGCCGCGCGAAGTAGTGGAAGTGCGTGACCTGATCGCCGGTGTCGATCCAGTACCGGACCGGGCTTGCGTGCGTTCGATCCCGCCGAGCATCGCCGGCGTGTTGACGACCAGTCGTGGTCGTCGCGGTAGTAGAAGTCGGTGACGAGCGTCTTGAGACGCCCGAACAGGCCGACGCCGGCGAGATCGCCGCCGAGCACGTGCAGATCCGCCGTCGTGCACGACGTCCGGGTTGTTCAGCATCCGCACCAGCGGCGACGTCGGCATCATCGCCTCGATGCCCGGCAGCTCCTCCGGGTCGGTGCGCTTCTTGAGCACGCCGGCGAGCAGGCTGGTCAGGCCGTCGTAGACGGGGTTGCGCCTTCAGTCCCGGGATCAGCGACGCGAGGTTCACGAGCACCGAGAAGTAGCGATCGAGCCGGCGATCGGCGAGCGTGGTGCCGCGCGCCGGGCAGGCCACGCGGACGAACCGCGTGAGACGCAGGCGGGACTGCTCGAGCACCGCCGACAGCTTCTCGAGCGCGGCACGGTCGCGGGCGCGGACGTCGCCGTCGAACAGCGCGAGATCGTCGGGCGTGATCGGCGCCGCGCCGACGCGCATGCCGCGCGCGAGCAGCTCGCCAACCAGACCGCCGCGCGAGTGCGAAACGAGGTGGAGCTCGGCATCTCGGCGCCGAGCAGGTCGCCGAGCGCGCTCGGCGAGCGCCAGCGCGTTCTCGATCGGGCTCTCGGTCAGCGTCCGGTGCTGGTAGGCGAGCACCCGGCCGCCGTAGTACTTGAACAGCGGCTTGATCAGGCTGCCGACTGCGCGTCCACAGCCCCGAGAAGCTGCCCGAGGTCGAGGACGCCGTGCCGTGCAGGAACACGAGCACCGGGCCACTTGCCGTCGAGCGCGCCCACCGGCGCGAGGCTGCTGGGATCGTCTTCGGAGCAGCGATAGAGGCCCGGCCCAGGCTGCAGCTGCCCTTCGACGTGCGCGGCGACGAAGTCGGTGATCTCCTGCCTTCGATGTCGAGCCCGAGCACCTTCAAGCGCCTTGATCGCCCAGCCGCCCAGCGACGCGGCTGGCCGGGCCGATCGTCAGCTCGGACGGCATCTGGATGGTGTCGCCGACCTGAGCCGCGCTGCGAGCGTGGCGCCGAGATCCGCGCGGCACGTCGTCGACCCGGCTCCAGATCCGCAGGCCGTCCTGCAGCTCGATCTCCACCACGTCGTCGCGGCTGCAAGCCCTCGAGCGACAGCCGCGGTGCCCCCGGCGCGCGCCGTCTGGACCCGCGCGGCGTCCTTGATGACGACCGCGCCCGGTGGGCAGGCCCCGCGCCCGAGCTCTGCCGGCTCGGGCGTGCGATCGCGGGTGCCGTTCACCGTCAGCGTCGTCATGATGTGCTCCGGTTTCACGTTCCTCAGCGTGACTCGCGGCGTGCAGCTGCCTTGTGGTAGGCCTCGAGAAACGCGCGCCAGCCGTCGTCTTCGCGAAGTCGAGCTTTGCATACGCCTTGTTCACCGGCCCGCGCGGGAAATAGATCGCCGCGCCGCTGGCGTTGCTGACGCTCGTGCCCTTGTGCCGTTCCGCGAGCACGAACCCGCCGCGCGGCTTGAGTGCGTCGAGCTGCGGCCTTGGCCGCCGGCCTTCACCGCGGTCAGCCTTCGACCGCTTCGACGAGCTCCTGGCAGAAGTGGCCGAGATCGACGAAGTCCGGCGGTGTCGAAGCGCTGCGTCGCGTTGAGCGACTTCGTGACGGCCGTGTAGTCCGGTCGCGTCCTTGATGGCCTTCGTCAGCGCCTTGGCCAGCGCGTCGATCGACGCCGCGCCGTGTCGAGCTTGCGCGAAGGTCGAACGCCGACTGCGTGACGCTCTCGTCCGGTAGGAGTCGACGTAGAGCTCGACGATGCGCGGAGCCGAGCTCGGCCGGCGACATCGTCGGGCGTTCGCGCGAGCGCCTTCAGCACGCGGTCGTACGGCCAGCCCTCGCCGGGCTCGAGCTCCTCGGAGCCGACGACGACGCTGCGCGGTGCCCTGCAGCTGATAGGCGACTTCGATCATGTTCATGAGGCAGGCGTCGAAGCCGAGCACGTCGAGCTCGCGCCCCGTCTGCCGCTTCACCTCGGCGAGCACCTTCTTCAGCTCGACGTTGTCGAGAAAGTCCTTCGACGTGTCGTCGAACGCGATCGCGCGGTCGTGGGTCGCCTGCGCGACGGTTGACTGGAACAGGGCCCGACGATGACGGCTCGAGAGGGCTCGTCGCGCGAGTCCGCGGCCGCTGGCGCCGTTTCCGCCCGGTCGCCCGCGCCGCGGCGCCGACCGATAGACGTCCGTGTCGTCGATGCCGGCGCCATGGTTCCAGATCACGCCCAGCAATCGATCGGCAGGATAACGATCGATCGCCCACCTGAAGAAGTCGGTCGCCACCAGCGGATCGCCGGTGTTGGTCTCGCCGAGCTCCTGGACGACATCGTCGTCGGGCTCGCCGCCGGAGCGCACGAAGTAGCGGCGCGTGTTGTCGTCGCGCATGCTGGTCGAACTGCACGACGATGTTGATGTCGTCGTTCGAGCCGACGCGCTTCATCTCGGCGAGGTCCTTGTCGCCGAATTCCTCGAGGTCGTTGTCGCCAGCCATCCACACCATCACCGTCCACTTTTTCCTGGCGCCGGCCGCTCGAACCGCCGGCGCACGCGATGGAATCCTCGTGATCGAACGCGGTGCTTGCTCAGGCGGCGTGACGCGCGCGGAACGGACCGCGCCGACAGCCGCGCGGTCGATGCCCGGAATCGACTCTTCGAAGTAGTCGACAACGGCAGTGGTATCGGGGACGTCGAGCACGCGCCGGACGACGCTCGTCATGGTCGCGACGTCGTTGTCGAACCCGCCATGCCTGATGGACTCGGACCGGGCAGTCAGCGGAACACCCGCCGCCGTCTTCGAGAACGCGATGTCGGCGACCTTCTCCGTTCCGGCCAGCCCGAAGAACCGGATCAACTGCACGTCCTGCTTGAGGCTCTTCTGCAACCCGAGAATCTTCGTCGCCACGGCGTCTTCGAACGCTCCGCTGACCAGATACAGCAGCGACTTCCCGTACGGCTTCACCGAGCTGTCGTCTCGCTCGAGCTCGTCGGTCATCGTGTAGGTCGTCAGGGCCGTGATGGGCTTCCCCGAGCCGATCAACGGCTTGAGGCGCTCCTTGAAGAGATCGGTCGTGACCGCCGGCGCCAGCATGTGCAAGGTGCGAACGCTCACCTGCGGCACACCGGCCGGACGCTGCGCGACCAGGAGCGGCAGGAAGTGCGAATGGAAGATGGCTCCGGCGCTGTGGCCGAGCGCGTGGAACTCGACATCCCCTTTGAGCGCCTTCCACAGCTTCCCTGCGAGTTCAGCGGCCAGCCGGGCGCCGCCGTCGGTCGCGACGGCGCTTTCGGCACTCTTCTTCATCTGGGCCCAGACCCGCTTTCCCCCTGGCCGCGCGAGGGTCTCGATTGCCGGATCCGCGAACCCACCTCGTGCCGTCCGCGCCGATCTCGTCGCGCCGCCAACGATGTCCCGCAGCGTCTCTCGCAGTCCGGTCTCCCACACGAAGTAGACGGGGTAGACCCCGTTCAGCTCCCAGAAGCGCCGGCGCGCCAGCACCGCCTGGAGGCCCTCCCGCTCCTCGACGAGGCCGCCGTGCGCGTAGAACATCACGCGCGGCGTGATGCCCTTCGCCTTCAATGCCGCCGCGTACGCCGGAATCAGCTCGCCGAAGATTCGCTCGACCTGCTCGGACGTCGAGCTGAAACTGCCCTCGCTCGAGAGCTTGCCTTTGCGCAGGTTGATGACGTGCCCCGCAAAGACGTCGCGTTCCTCCGCTGTCCAGTCGCGCTCGTCAGTGTTCGGCCGGCTTGTCCGCTCGGCCGCGGCGGGGCCGCCCGCACGAGTGGAGCGGGCGCCGCGCGAGACGGGGGCGATGGCCGCTGCCACGGCGGCGACCTCGGCTTCGACGTAGCGGGCGGCAAACCGCGTCGAGATGATCGTGCTCTCCAGCGTCCCGAGACGCGAGGCCGCCGCGTCCATGGCGATGACATCCCAGGGATCGTCGAAGCGCGCCTGCGTCGTTGCCACGACGCTCCCCAGCGCCTCTGACAGTTTGTTGCGCGCTTTCACGAACGCCTGATCTTTCGCCAGCGTCTCCGCGTTGCGCGGCCCGAGGAACGTCCGCATGGCCGCCAACTCGGTTGCCGCCTTGCTCATGGCAGTGGCCCACCACACGATGGTGAACACGTCGCCCCGCACCAGCGCGAGCCGCAACGGCTCGTTGCGAATGTGGCTCGGCAGGGCGTGATCGAGGGCGCTGCCCATCTCCCGGACGCGGGCCCAGATCGAGGTCCGATTCGAGCGCGAGCCTGCGGAAGGACCGCGCCGGGTCATCGCCTGGAATCAAGCGCCAGGAATGCCTGCCTCGCGATTCGCTCGTAGCGCTCTGCCGCGTGCGGCTGCCCGGCGGTGTCGAGAAACATCGCGTCGCACGCCGCCGCGTCGAAGTGGTTCTCGATGACGAACGTCGAACGGCCGAACTCCTGTTCCGTCGCCAGCCTCGCGTCGCGTTCACGTTCGTCGCACAGGCCGAGCGCAATCAGCGCGCGGTAGTGATCGTGGAGGTCGGGGCGTTTCGTCCGTCCTCGCTGCTCGAGGTAGGTGTGATCGGCCGTCAGCGACACGGTGGACCCGAGCGCGCGGCTCGCCTGGTAGGCGGCCGTGACCATCACCGACTCGAAGAGCACCTTGCGGAGCTTTTCCGAGTCGCTCTCGAACGGCTTCTCCTTGATGCGGATGCGCCGGGCACTGACCTTGTCTGCCGCGGTGAGCGTGCCGCTCACCGGGTCGAACGTCACGCTGCCCTGGCGCACCAGCTCGACGAAGCTGCCAATGTTCAGGATCCCGAGCACGTTGATTCGCCAGGACGTCTTGCGCTCGCGGAGCTGCGTCGCGGCGCTCGCCACGAGTCGAATGGGGCTGTTCGCAGCGTCGGCCGCCTGGCCGATTGCCGTCAGCCGTCCGTGCATCGCGTCGCCCACCGCGGCCTTCCCCGCCTGATCCAGACGGGAGAGCTCGACGTCGTACGAGAACAGCGCCTCGTCCTCCTTCAATGCCGACAGCTGAAACTGCGCCGACAGCGTCAGCGATCGATCGATGCTGGCGGCAACCGCCTGCTGAATGGCCTCGATCGCCGAATCGTCGAGGCCCGCGTCGACGAGCGTCAACAGGTCAGCCTCCGGATTCGAGCTGATCGCCTTCATCAGGGTGGCGAGCAGGTCCCGGCCCCGAATCTCCGCCGAAACCCCGGCCAGCGCCTTTGCGGACACGGACAGGGACTGCCCGCGCCGACGATAGAACGACAAGCGGGCCTGCGTGGCGGTCGGCTTGGAGACACGCAGCTCGAACCCGCCACTCGCCGTCCACTCGGCGCCGACGGTCAGCGACGCTCCCCGCAACCAACGCGACGCTTCCGATGAGCGGCAGGCCAGGCGTCGCCAGGAGGTTCGTCGTCGAGCTCATGGATGGCCTGAGCGCTGAACGAGAGCTCGCCCTCGCCAGCAAGCGATGCGAAGGCGCCGACCGGCAACCGCGCGAGGTCATCGGCATCGGCTGGGAACACGGCGGCCGACAGCATCGTCTTGATGGCGCCGCCCACGGACTCCGCGCGGCCGGCGATGTCGAAAGGATGGAAGTAGGCGTAGCGAAGCGCCGTGCCAGCTTCGAAACCGAAACCGACGTTTCCCTTCGTCCCCGCGAGTCCCGCCTTGAGCAGGGCCTCGAGCGTGAGCGACGAGTAGGCCGTGCCATTCGGCACGGTCACCGGCGCCTGCAGGTCCGACCCGGCGAAGATGGTGCCGCCCGAGGGATGCAGGCCGACTGCCACGCCCGCGCTGGCGCCGATCGACAGCTCGCTGTTCTTGCCGACCGGCACCTCCTTGTCGAGCGCCAGGCGGAGTTCGCGGCTGCCGCTACCCTCCGCCAGGGACTCCGAGAGGACACGGGTCAGTGGCAGGACGGCCCGCAGCGACGCCGCCGTCTTGATGTACTTGCCGAGGCCCTCCCCAGACAGATCCGAGGTGAGGAGCTCGATACCCTGTTCGTCCCGGATCGTAATGGTAGGCATGGACTTGTTCCTTTTGGCTGCTGACTCGGGGACTCGCCCACTCGGACGACTGACAGGCGAGTGGGGCACCCGCTAGGTAAACGACAAATCGATGGAAAGCGAACACCAGAGAGGGGCCGAAACGGGGCCAATTCCTCGCCTGTGTCGAAGTCGCTCACGAACCTGGGCTGCTGAGACACTGCCAAATGAAGCTGCACATGAGGCAATGAAGCAGAGAGTCTACGTCAGCGCCGCGGCAGACTTCAATCGCTCGCAAGAGGCCGGTTTTTGGTGGTTTCTAAACGAATTGCGCCCGGCCACCGTCCAAGTCAGCGCGGACGCTCGAATAGCAGTCAGGGGATCACAGTTTGGGAAACCTCATCGGCGAACTTCGTTACGCGCTGCGTCAGTTCTGGGTGGCGCGTGTTTTCACCATCACGGCAGTGCTGACGCTCGCGCTCGGGATTGGCGGCACCACGGCCATCTTCACGCTCGTCCACGCGGTCATGCTTCGGTCGCTGCCCGTCAGCGACCCTTCGCGCCTCTACCGCATCGGCGACGGCGACTCGTGCTGCGTGCAGGGCGGGCCGCAGGATCGCTGGGGAATGTTCTCGTTTCCGCTCTTCGAGCGGCTGAAGGCCGAGCTGCCGGAGTTCGAAGAGATCGCGGCCTTTCAGGCAGGAGGCCCGCGCGTCAGCGTCAGACGGCAGGGCACGGAGTCGACGTCCAGGCCGCTGCGGTCCGAGTACGTGACCGGCAACTATTTCTCGACCCTTGGCATCAATGCGTTCGGCGGCCGTGTGTTCACAGCCGCGGACGACACGCCGGCGGCGGCGCCCGTCGTCGTGACTGAGCCACCACGTCTGGCAGGGCACCTACGGCGAAGATCCATCGCTCGTCGGCGCCACGCTCGTCATCGAGGGCCACCCGTTCACCGTCGTCGGGGTGACCGCGCCGGGATTTTTCGGGGAAACGCTGCGCGGCGATCCTCCGGATGTGTGGATTCCGCTGCAGCAGGAGCCGTTGATCAACGGCGACACCTCGATCCTCCGTCAGCCCATCTCGGCGTGGCTGCGCGCGATCGGGCGGCTCCGTCCAGAGGCGACGACGGATGGGCTTGGCCCACGACTCACGGGGGTTCTGCACCAGTGGATGCAGCACGACTCAGGCTATCCGGCGAACTGGATGCCGGACGTCACCCAGAGCCTGCAGCGGCAGGTGATCGCGGTCGTGCCGGCGGGCGCCGGCGTCGGCGTCATGAAGGAGCAGTACGGCCGCAGCCTGCAGATCCTTCTCGGCGTCTGCGGACTGGTGCTGCTGCTCGCCTGTGCCAACGTCGCCAACCTGCTGCTCGCGCGCGCCGTCGCACGGCGCGGCCAGACCGCGCTGCGGCTGGCGATCGGCGCGTCGCGACGGCAGATCGTGACTCAAGCGCTCGTCGAGAGCGTTCTCTTGGCCGTCGCCGGCGGCATCGTCGGACTCGCCGTCGCCATCGGCACCGCGCGGCTGCTCCTGGCGCTGGCGTTCGCAGGCGTGAGCTTCGTGCCGATCAATACCTATCCGGAACCGCTGGTCCTGGTGTTCGCGTTCGCGCTCGCGCTCGTGACCGGCATCGTGTTCGGTGCCGCGCCGGCGTGGTTCGCGACGCGCACCGATCCGATCGACGCGCTTCGCGGCGCCGGCCGCAGCACGAGCGATCATTCCTCGGTCACGCGCAAGGCGCTGCTCGTCGTGCAGGCGACGGTGGCGGTCGTTCTCGTCGCCGGCTCGATGATGCTGGGGCGCAGTCTGGGCAATCTGGAGAATCAGGACTTCGGTTACGAGACTCGAGGCCGCGTGCTGGTGGCGTTGAACCGGCCGCCAGCCACGTACACCGCCGAGAAGCTGGCCGCGCTCAATCGCGATCTGGAAGAACGACTCAATCGACTGCCAGGTGTTCGCGGCGCGGGACTCGCGCTCTATAACCCGCTCACCGACAACTGGGGCGAACTGGTGCTCGTGGCGGGCCATCCGGCGCCGAAGCCTGGAGAGCAGGCCGGCGCGTCGTGGGATCGTGTCAGCGCGAACTACCTGCAGAACCTGGGCGTGAAGCTCGTCCGCGGGCGCCACCTCAGCGCGTCCGACAACGAGTCGTCCGAGCATGTTGCGGTCGTGAACGAAGCGTTCGTTCGTCGTTTTTTCAAGAGCGACGAGGATCCGCTCGACCAGCATTTCGGCCTCGACCTGCCCGAGAACGTCAACACCTACCGGATCGTCGGCATCGTGCGCGACGCGAAGTTCGCCGGCTTCCAACTCGACCGTCCGGCGCGGCCGATGTTCTACGTCGCCCTCGCGCAGACCGTCGACTACGCGAACGACCTGATGAAGCGGCTCGAATTGCAGTCGCACTTCGTGCGTGGCCTGCTGCTCGTGACCGATCTGCCGCCGGCGGCGCTCGAACCAGAACTGCAGCGGGCGCTGGCGGCAGCGGATCCGAACCTGACTGTCAACAGCGTCAGGACGCTGCAACAGCAGATCGATCGCTCGTTCAATCAACAGCGCGCGGTGGCGAGCCTCGCCGGGATGTTCGGCATCGTCGCCCTGGCGCTCGCGGCGATCGGGCTGTACGGCGTGACGGCATATTCGGTCGCGCAGCGAACGAACGAGATCGGCATACGCATGGCGCTCGGTGCCGGCCGCGGGAATGTCCTGGGCATGGTGCTGCAGGGCGCCTTCCGGCGCGTGGTCGTCGGGCTCGTGTTGGGGCTGCCCCTGGCGGTCGGCGCCGGCTATCTTCTATCGGCGCAGCTCTACGGAGTGCGGTTCTGGGATCCGCTGGCACTGGGCGTCAGCGCCGTGTCCCTGGCTGCGTGCGCGTTCGTTGCGGCCGTCATTCCGGCGCGGCGCGCCGCGTCGATCTCGCCAATTCGCGCCCTCCGGAGCACCTGACGTCAACTCAGTTTGCTCGGGCCGCAGGCGCTTCGTTTCCTGCTGACCTTGATCTCTGCGGGCGCCAGCCCGTAGGCTTGGCGCTGACCCACCCTCGGGTCGACCGCCAGCATGCTCCTGAATGGATACTGCGACACACGATTCGTCGAAATGGTGGGCGCCATGGGGAGGCCGCCGCACATCGCCAGCCCTGCAACCGGACGCGCTCGTCGCGAGATGGAAGGCGGCCTGGCTGCAAGGCGCCAACGCCGCGTGGGCGCCTCGCCGTTCCGTCACCAATCCGCACGCCGCTCAGATGGAGCGAGCGGCCTGGGATGCGGGGTGGAAGTGGGCCGGCCTGAATCCCAACCGGCGCGCGAATCGCGCGCCAAGGTTTGCGCACCCACGTCGACGCGCCGCTGACGCAACGCTCTCCGCCTCCCTCAAGCGCGCCGCCGCCGTGGGCGCAACGGGCGTCACCCTCTACGCGATCTCAAAAGCGCTTCGCCGCTGGTCGCGCCGGGCGCGAGCCGACGCGTCTTTCGGAGGCGAGTAGACGCCACTGCTCCAGGAAGGCTGAGGCGCCTCACACGCCCGCTTGTCCAGCACTATTCGCGTGAGGGAACTTCGAGGCAATCAAGGCCTTCTGCTCATCCGTGCTTCCCAGGGCATGCAGGAGCAGCGCCGCCTGCTTGCAGGTCGACTCGTGGTTGCCGTACTCGAGCGGCGCAATGAGCACGGCCGCCTCGTAGAGGGATGCCGCCATGTCGATCTTGCCCTGCAGCAGTTGCACTTCCGCGACGGTCGCCGTCTTCCAATAGTCACCCGGAACCGGCTTGTCGCCCACCACGCCTTGCACGCGTTCGGCAAGCTGCGCCGCCGTTTCCTTTTCTCCGGCGAGCATGCTTTTCGACGCCGCGTTGATGCCGGTGTAGTAGTCCTTCGGGAACGCCTCGAACGCCTGCCGATACAAATCCCTGGACTTGAGCAGGAATGTCTTCTCGCCAGTCGCCTGATATCGATCCATCCAGGTCCGTCCGAGGATCCCCAGCGTCTCTGGATCAATCTCTCCGGCCGCATACAGTTTCCCGAGCACGAGCTGAGCCTTCAGTGTCTGGCCACTTCGAGCCAGCGCCAGACCCTGAAGCTGTTTGGGCCGGAGGGCCTTGGGGAACCGTGCGACGGCGCGTTCGAGTACCGTCTGCGCGGCGGCTATGTTCTTCAGAGCGATCAATGCTTCGGCAGCCGCGCACAAGAGCATCGGCGATCCCGTCCACGCCAGGTCGCTCGTTTCCGCAAGGGCGACGACCGACTCCGCATCCCCCGCGTCGCGAGCGGCCTTGACCATCAACAGCCCGTCCTTCATCTCATCATCGACTCTGGCCGCCAGCTTCACGGCATCGGCCGGCAGAGGCTGCTGCCGCATTCCGTAGAGCAGCGACAGCAGGCCGCTCCCGGCGGGGCCTTCCCGCTGGGTAGAAAAATCGATCCACAGCTTCGTCGCCGCAAGCCCGGTGATCGTCGACTGGTCGACGCGTGCGATCACATAGCGGAATCCCTGCATCGCGTTCTGCATGGTTTCGAGCTTGGCGAATTCCTGCTTGCACCATGCAGAGTCCTCGAAGTATCCGGACCAGATCATCACCGCGCTCTGGCTCGCGTCCAGAGCCTCTCCGAGCGAGACCGCCAGCGACGAGGCCGCAGTCAGGACGTACTGGTCCAGGAACACTTTGTATCCCAGGCCGTTGAGGATGTCGTAGAGCGCCAGCACCCATGGGCGGTTCACCGACCGGTAGCTCAGAAACACGTGCCAGTCTTTTCCCGCCGGTAGCGCCTCGGGCGCTGGTGCCAGATCGAGCCACTTGTCGGCCATCGCATGTCCTCCCCGCGACGCATCATCAGATTCTCGACGCGCCGCCAGCCTGTGCAGTGCTTATATAACTTTTGATCTCGTCGGACAACGCCATTTCGAGCCGGGACCGCCATGTCGTGAGAACGCGAACCGCCGGGAGCGCGCCTGCCGACCGTGCCTGCGCGCGCTCGGAGCGGCCGAATTTGCCGGAGGTCTCGCATCCGTATAAAGTTGGACCGTAGGAAAAGCGTTCCGCCCGGCTCGGGCCGCCAGCCGATATCGGCTGGCGGCGGGTCAGAAACCGATCATGGATGGAGATTTATGCGTCGACTCACAGTCTCGTCGCTGAAGGTGATGCTCGTGCTGGTGCTGGCGGCCGTCGTGCCCCAGCTGGCGTTCGGGCCGCCGTCCATGCAGGCCGGCCAGAGCCCCGCTCCCCAACCCCAGAGCTCCGCTCCCCAACCCACGAAGATCCCGCTCGATCTTTTTCAGGTGCCCGACGGGTTCGAAGTCACGCTGTGGGCGGCATCGCCGCTGCTCCACAACCCGACCAACATCGACATCGACCGGGATGGGCGCATCTGGGTAGCCGAAGGTGTTCGCTACCGCTCCCATTTCGCACGCCAGCCTGAGGGCGACCGCATCGTCGTGCTGCAGGACAGCGATGGCGATGGCCAGGCTGACAAGACGCATACGTTCGTGCAGGAACCCGGGTTGATTGCACCGCTCGGCGTGTCCGTGATCGACAACAAAGTGATTGTCGCGCAGCCGCCCGACCTCATCGTCTATACGGACGTCGATCGGAACCTGCGCTTCGATCCGGCAGTGGACAAGCGCGAGGTGCTCCTGACGGGCTTCCAGGGCGTCAACCACGACCACTCGCTGCACTCGGTGACCGTCGGCCCGGACGGCAAGTGGGTCTGGAACTCCGGCAACATGGGGGCGATGTTCACCGATCGCTCTGGGAAGACGTTCCGGATCTTCAGCGCCTATCGTCCCGGTCCGGTCGGCCCGTTCAAGTACCCGCACGACCCAGCACCCTATGCCGGAAAGCCGAGCGACGACGGGCATGTGTACATTGGCGGATTCACCGCGCGCATGAATGCCGACGGCACGAACGTCGAGATCATCGGAAACAACTACCGGAACAGCTACGAGCAGTCGGTGACTTCACTGGGCGACGTGTTCCAGAACGACAACGACGACCCACCCGCGTGCCGCGTGAGCTGGGTCATGGAGTACGCCAACTTCGGGTTCTCCTCGAATGACGGGCAGCGGTCCTGGCAGGCAGACCGCCGGCCTGGGCAGTCGGTTCCGGTGTCGGAGTGGCGTCAGGACGATCCGGGGATGACGCCGGCCGGAGATGTGTACGGCGGCGGATCGCCGACCGGCAATGTCTTCTACGAGAACGGCGCTCTCGGCCAGGCGTGGGAAGGGACGTTCCTCGCCGCCGACGCGGGACGGAACGAGATCTTCTCCTACAAGCCGGCGCGGCAGGGCGCGGGCTTCGCGCTCGACCGCAAGATCTTCATCACGTCGAACGTGAAGCAGCAGTATGCCGGATCCGATTTCGTCATGGGCAGCGCCGGCGTCACCCGCGCGGTCGAGACGCTCTTCCGTCCGTCTGACGTCGCGGTGGGTGCGGACGGCGCCATTTATGTCAGCGACTGGATCGACCAGAGGGTCGGTGGCCACCAGGATCTCGATGACACCCTGTCGGGCGCGATCTACCGGATTGCTCCGAAGGGTTTCGCTCCGAAGGTGCCCGCGTTCGACGCCGCCACCATCGAGGGCCAGATCACGGCGCTGCGATCGCCCGCGGTCAACGTCCGGGCGATCGGGTTCGAAGGATTGAAGGCGCGTGGCGCGGCCGCCGTGAACGCCGTCGCGGCGTTGCTGAAGGATCCCAATCCGTACATCCGCGGCCGTGCGATCTACCTGCTGTATCAGCTTGGTCCGGAAGGCCAGAAGCGAGCGGGCGCACCCGAGTCGCATTCCGATCCCGCCTTGAAGATTGCCGCCTATCGAGCGATGCGGCGCGCGAATCTCGACATCATGCCCGCCGCGGCGCGGCTCGCCGGCGACAGTGACCCGGGCGCTCGGCGCGAGGTGGCTCTGTCGATGCGCGACCAACCCGCGGCCACGGCGCTGAACATCCTGGTCGACGTGGCCCGCGGTTACGACGGAGAGGATCGGAGCTATCTGGAAGCGCTGGGGACCGGCGCGACTGGAAAGGAGCCGGCACTCTACGAGCGGCTGCGGCGCGAGCTCGGCGTGAAGGACGATCCGCTGACGTGGTCGCCCGCCTTCGCGAGGATTGCGTGGCGGCTGCACGTGCCGGCGGCAGTGCCGGATCTGTCCGCGCGTGCCCAGTCATCGAAGCTGTCGCCCGCCGACCGCCGCCTGGCGATGGATACGCTCGCCTTCACCAAGGACCCCGCCGCGTCGAAGGCCATGCTCGCGCTCGCGGAGCCGAACAGTCCGCTCCGTGAGGGGGCGACGTGGTGGCTGTTGAACCGGATGTCGAATGACTGGGCGGACTTCGGACTGCGGCCGGCGCTGAAGACGGCCGGTATCTACGATCCGGAAACGATCACGCTGCGGGAGGCGGTCGTACCGCCGCCGGCGGCGGATCTGCCGGTGCTCGCGATTGAGGAAATCGTGCGCCTCACCGGAAACGCCGCACGCGGGAAGGAGACAGCCGCGCGCTGCCTGATGTGCCACGCCATCGGCGGCACCGGTGCGGAACTGGGGCCGGCATTGGACGGGTGGGGGCGCGGCAAGTCCGCCGACGTGATCGCCTCGGCCCTGGTCAGCCCGAGCGCCGAAATTGCGCAAGGCTACGGCGGCACGGAGCTCAAGACGAAAGACGGGCTGACGATCCAGGGGCTCCTGATCAAGCAGGGCGATCCGCTGATGATGCGCAGCATGGGCGGAGTCACTCAGGTCATCCCCGCCGACCGCGTCGCTCCAACCGGGCGCCGGCAGATGAAGGAGTCGCTGATGATGAGCGCCGCGCAGCTGGGTCTCACCGCGCAGGATGTCGCGGATCTGATAGCGTTCCTGCGCGCCAACTGAGTGCCGCTCCATCCTGCGCCGGCCTGGACGGTTCGGCGTCGAGGCAGAATCGTTTCTGTTTCCTGGTCCGCTCGCTGCGCCGTGCAATAGTGCGCTCATCGCACGCGAGAACGCCTTTTCTTCCTGGCGCAGGTCGTGGACGGGTCCCGCTGGCGCGGACGGATCAGAAAACAATCGCATCCCGCCGCTTCCGCAGCGCCTCGACTGGCGCGCCGGGCATGGCAATCAGCGCGTCGAAGTCCGCGAACGGCCCGTGACTCTTCCGGTAGGCGACGATTGCGTCGGCTTCCTTGGTGTCGAGATGGAGCACCTGCGCCACCTCGTCGGCCGGCGCACTGTTGATGGTGACCCGGCCGAACTCCCTCACCAGGTGCTCCATGATGATCCCGAAGTCGTCTTCGCTCCCGCTGGCCCCCCTGACAATCATCCGCTCCAGCACTTCTTCCCACTGGCTGCGCGAACGGCGGCCTTCGACGATCCGATCCTGGGCGTGGCAGGGTCCGCACACGCGCGTGAATGCCTCGGGCGCGGCCGCGGATTTTTCCGCCGGCTTAGATTGGACGGTTTCCTCGGCCCTGCGACGTGCCGGGGTGTTAATGCCGGCGACCGCGGTCGCCACCGCCCACGTCAGAATCCCCGTAAAGATCAACGACCTCACTCTGATCCTCGTAATGCCGAATTCTGAATGCTGAATGCTGAAGTGAATGTTGAAGTTTCGAAGTTCGAAATTCCCTTCAGCACTCAGCATCAGCATTCAGCATTGCCATGGGGTTCATTCATTGAGCACGAACGCGACGATCCGGTTCCCGGCTCCGGCGACAACGTACTGCTTGCCATCGAGCTCGTAGGTAATCGGGCCATTGGTGATTCCGCCGACGCGGGAGTTCCAGAGCGGCGCTCCCGTGGTCGCGTTGTATGCTCCGAGACCCGACGCCGCCGAACCGAAGACCACGTTGCCGGCCGTACTGAGCAGCCCGGAGTTACCGCCGTATCTTGGAATGCTCCAGCGGATCTCGCCGGTCTTGTAGTCGATCGCCTTGAGCTGCCCCTGTTCGGAGTACCCGCCACGGTCGGTCCCACCCCAACCCATGGGATTGTCGCTGGGGTCGTAGATGTACCAGACGCTGAAGGACCGGTTGGCGTTGACGTAGAAGAGGCCTGTCTGGGGGCTGAAGCTCGGCGAAAACCAGTTCGTCGCGCCGCCCTGATCCGGCGTCACGAGCGCACCCGCAATCTGGGGACGCTTCTCTGGATTGGGGATGGGCTGCCCCTTGTCGTCGTAACCGAGGGACCAGTTCGTCTTGACGAACTCGGACGACACGATGGACTTGCCATTGGTCCGGTCGAGCACGAAGAACTTGCCATTGCGCGACGCCTGAGCCAGGAGCTTCCGTGGCTGTCCGTTGACCACCCCATCGAAGAGGACGGGCGTCTGGGTCGCGTCCCAGTCATGCGTGTCGTGCGGAGACGACTGGAAGTACCACACCATCTTTCCCGTATCGGCATTCAGCGCGACGATCGAAGCGGTATACAGGTTCGCGCCCTGGCGATTGGCGTAGGCGACGACCGGCTGCGGATTGCCGGTCGTGACGTAGACGAGATTCAGCTCGGGATCGTAGGTCACCGGCTGCCACGTCATGCCGCCGCCGTGCTTCGCCATGTCCAGGTTGGGCCACGTCTCGATGCCCGGATCGTCCTTCTTCTGGGGCGTCACATACCATCGCCAGATCAACTCGCCGGTCTCCGGGTTGCGCGCGTCGAGATACGCCGGTTGATCCAGGTCGTCGCCGCTGACGCCGATCGATCAGGCGATCCTTGATCACGACAGGCGCGACCGACCCGAAGTACATCATACTCGAGCGAGCAGAATTCCTTGAACCACTTCTCCCGCCCGGTCTTGATGTCGAGCGACACCAGATTGCAGTCCGGCGTGACGAAGAACACCGACTCGCCGAAGATCCCGACGCCGCGGTTGCCGATGTGCGTGCCGCCGCGGTTCCTCGTCCACGTGTAGTGCCACAACTCGCGGCCCGTGCGGGCCTCGACCGCGTACGCGTGATCAGGCGTGGAAAAATACAGAACCCCGTCGACGAAGAGGGGCGTCGCCTTCACGCTCCCGCCGCCCTGCGGCAGGTCGTAGATCCACGCCACGCTCAGGTGCTTCACGTTCGTGGCGTTGATCTTGGTGAGCGTGCTGTACCGCCGCCCGGAATAGTCGCCGTTGAAGGTCGGCCACGAGGTCGTGGCCGGCTTCTCGATCTGCGCGCTGGTCAGACCCGACTGTTGCGCGGTCAGGACCGTGGAGAGAAGGAGAACGCTCCCAGTAACAGCCCATCGTCTCATTTCAGGTTCTCCAGGTAGGCAACCACATCATGAATCTGCTTGTCCGTAATGCGGTCCAGCAGATCGACGTGCGCCTGCAGCGGATTGGTCGTGACCACCTTGGCGCCGGTCGTGGGAACGACGCGGATGGTGCCGTCCGCCTGGCGGAGGGTCACGTAGAAATCGCTCTGCTCGACCAGCACGCCGGACATCGCGGGCCCGGACGCCGGCGTGACGGTGACCGTCACGGCGTTCGGGTTCGGGGCGGCGGGCGCCGCGCCTCGACCCCGGCCACGCCCGCCGCCGCCAGGAAACAGCATCCGCTGCTGAAGATCGACGGTCGTGGGGATGCGCGTGCGAATGCCGACGAGGTTGCGGGCGGTGGCGTTGTGACAGGTGGCGCAGCCGCCGGCCCCGTTGAAATACGCCTCGCCCGCCTTCGCGTCGCCGACCAGGATGTTGCCGGCCGTGAACAGCGGCGATCCGCGCATCGTGTCGTTGACGCGCTGGCGCAGGAAATGCGCGAGGCCGACGATCTCCTCGTCGGTAAAGCTCGCGCTCGGCTTGCCGCTCTGCGTGGGATGTCCCGCCTTGAGGAACGGCCCGAGCACACTGCCCGGCGTGAACGACGAGCGATCGAAGTTGACGGTTTTCGTCCGGATGATATTCGGGCCCGTCTCGGAGCCTCGCGCCTGCGACCCGTGACACTCGATGCACTGGCTCGCCCAGAGCGCCCGCCCGCGATCGTGCGCGGCAGGATCGACGGGCGGACGCGACGAGATCTGCGGCACCGCCGGAGTCTGACCTCCAGGCGCGCCGCGTCCACCGGCGCCGCGTCCGCCGGGCGGAGGGTCCTGCGCGCGGACGACGACCAGGGTCAGGAGGATTGCGGCCGGCACCATCAATGATGTGCGCCGTGTGATTGTCATCGAGATGTCCTCAGCTCAGTGTGTCCGATGCCCAACGCTATGCTATCCCAGAGGGGCCGCCGGGGGTGCGCCGCCCCTTCCAGGGCCACCGCCACGCCCAGGTGCCGCCTGCGGCGGGATCGCATCGGTTCCTTCTTCTTCGCCCAACGGAATCCGCGCGTCACGGCCTCCTCGAGCTGGTTCGTACTCCAGGTCTCGTTGCCATTTCCGGACTCGTAAGACGGTAAGAACGGCGTGATCGCGAAACGAGTGTATTATCTGCACTTCTTCTCGCAGGATGCTCGTGGCCCGCGCCGCGGGCGCGATTGGTTGACGAATCGCGAGGGTCCACCCATGCGAGCGGTTCATCATCCGCCTGTTCGGCAGGAATAACGACATCGACTTCGACAAGGTCGAAGCCGAGCTCATCGGGCCGGCGCTCGACAGCATCGGGCGCTCCGGCGCACGGCAGAGATGTCGTCGAAGCGGGGACCATCCGCGAGGACACGTTTGAGTGGGTTGAAGGAGGTCGCTCGTGTCCGTTGCCGACAAACTCGACAAAGCGGCGCCGTACAAGCTCCTCGCCCTCGATGGCGGCGGCATCCGCGGTGTCATGACGCTGGAGATCCTGCGGGAAATCGAGCACACGCTGCAGACAGAGCTCGGACGCGACGATCGGTTCGTGCTCGCCGACTACTTCGACTACATCGGCGGCACCAGCACAGGCGCCATCATCGCGACGTTTCTGTCGCTCGGCTGGCGCGTCTCGAGCGTCCTCGACTTCTACGTGAAGGCGGGGCCGGCGATGTTCGATCGCGCCAATCTGCTGAAGCGGTTCAAGTACAAGTTCGAGGACGAGAAGCTCGCCGGCCTGCTGAAAGAGCAAATCGGCCCGAACACGACTCCTCGGCGACGCACAGCTCAAGACCCTGCTGCTGCTCGTCATGCGCAACGCGACGACCGACTCGCCCTGGCCCATCTCGAACAACCCGCGCGGCAAATACAACGATCTCACGCGGGCCGACAGCAACGCCCGTCTTCCACTGTGGCAGCTCGTGCGCGCGAGCACGGCAGCGCCCACATATTTCCCGCCCGAGACGATTGCCATCGGCCAGCACCAGTTCGTGTTCGTGGACGGCGGCGTGACGATGTACAACAATCCCGCCTTCCAGTTGTTCCTCATGGCCACCGTTGAACAGTACGGTTTGTGCTGGGAGACAGGCGCGGGGAACATGCTGCTCGTGTCGGTCGGCACCGGCACGAGCCCGGACGCCAACGAAGATCTCATGCCGGGCGAGATGAACCTGCTGTACAACGCCTCGTCCATCCCCTCGGCGCTGATGTTCGCGGCGGCGAACGAGCAGGACTTTCTGTGCCGCGTGTTCGGTAGAACGCTGTGCGGCGACCATCTGGACCGCGAGGTCGGCGATCTCATCGGGCCGGCGACTCCGCTGCCGGGCGGCCGCGTACCTGGCCCCGTGCAGCCGAAGCTCTTCACCTACATGCGCTACAACGCGGAGCTGACCAAGAAGGGGTTGGCCGCCCTCGGGGTACCCGAACATCGCTCCCGAGCACGTGCAGCAGATGGACTCCGTCGAGCACATTTTCGAGCTGCAGGAGGTCGGCAGGGCGGTCGCGAAGAACAAAGTGAGGAAGGAACATTTCGCCGGCTTCGTGCTGTGAACCGGCACGCGCGAGCGTGGATTTGACTCGGAGCGCAAACGATGGACGCGACATTTCAGTTGCTGTGGCAGAGATACCGTGCGTGGGCCGACACCTCCAGGCGCCTGAAGAACACGAACACCGCGTGGAAGCGGAACGTGCTGATGCTGACGATCGCGGGCACCGCGCTCGCGACGCTCGGCCCGTTCGCCGGCGCTGCCGGCCCTGTGGTTGGCTGGGTGCTGGCTGGGCTCGGCGCGGCGGCGCTGACGATCGCCACCTACCTCGGCAAGGAATTGCTCGACACCAAGCACGAAGAAGCGTGGGCGCGGGCACGCGCCGCGGCGGAAGTCTACAAGAGCGAAGCGAACAAGTATCTCGTCCGGTCGACGCCCTACGCCGGACCCGATCGCGAGGCGCAGCTCAGGGCGCGGATCGCCGAATTGGCGAGCGTTGGGAAAGGCCTTGCACCCGACTCCCCCACCGGGGACAGCGCCACGACAGGCATGCCGACGGCATTCTGGACCATCGACGACTACACCAAGAACCGCATCGACGATCAAGTGAAGTCCTACCGCGACAGGGCGCGGGATCACACCGCCTCAATGGTGAAAGGGCGGCGGGTTTCACTGGGGCTCGGCGGCCTGGCCGCGTTGCTCAGCCTGATGACCGGCGCGACTCCTCAGGGAGCCACACTTGTCGCCGCGCTTCTTGGCGTCGTGACGACAGCTGGCGCCGCCATCGGCGCACACTTTCAAGCGGGGCACTTCGAGGCGATCGCGCTGAAGTATCGAGAAACGGCCGACGTCCTCGACCTCTTGAAGCTCGACCTCAAAGCGGCGCTGACGCCCGAGAGCCGCAACGAGCTCGTCACGAGAGCCGAGACAATCCTGCAGGCCGAGAACGCGGCATGGCTCACGGAGGTGACGCCGAAGCCTTCGCAGGTCTAGCTCACGCGTCCTCTACACGTCACGGGCGCCGGTCAATAGGCGTATGATTTGTTCGACAGACAAACGAAAGCTTGGCTTCGACAGGATGGTGGTTCATGAGAGCGTCCGGGGGCGTCTGGTCGATCAAGGCTGGCTGTGTGGCCGTGGCGTGGGCGGCCATGGCGACAATGCCGCTGCCAGCAACGACAATGACTGCCCAGTCGGCAGCCCCGCCCGCTCCCGCGTCGCCGCCGGCACAACCTGCGGCGCCGGCTGGCGGCCCACCGCCGAATCCAAACGCCGCGGCGACGGCCGCTGATCACAAGAACATGATGGAACAGCTCGGGATCACCGCCCTGCGGCCGGGGCCGAGCGGCAACGAGTCGGCGCCCAACCACGCCAACTACGACGAGGCGCTGGCCAATCCGTACCCGAAACTGCCGGAGGTGCTGACGCTCGACGAACGGGCGGAAGGTCACGAGCGCCGACGGCTGGTGGAAGCAGCGCCGGCCGCAGATCGTCGAAGCGTTCGATCGCGAGGTCCTTGGACGCGTGCCGAAGGACGTGCCGAAGGTCACGTGGGTGGTCTCCCGCACCGAGGAGTTCACGGTAGGCGGGCGGCCGGTCGTCGGCAAGGAGCTCCTCGGCAAAGTCGACAACGCGTCCTATCCGGACATCGCTGTCGACATTCAGATGACGGTGGTCACGCCGGCCGGAGCGGCGAAGCCGGTGCCGGTGATGATGATGTTCGGCGGACGGTCGGGGATGCCCCCAGCTCCCGGCGCTCCCCCACCGGCCGCGCGTGGTTTTGGCCCGGGCCGCGGCGCGCCTCCCAATCCGGCGACGCCCGCCGATCCGCCCGCGACCGAACAGCTCATCGCCGACGGCTGGGGCTACGCGACCATCAGCCCCGACAGCATCCAGGCGGACAACGGGGCCGGATTGACCGCCGGCATCATCGGTCTGGTCAACAAAGGCCAGCGGCGGAAGCCGGACGACTGGGGCTCGTTGCGCGCGTGGGCGTGGGGCGCCTCGCGCGGCCTCGACTATCTCGAGACCGACAAGGCCGTGGACGCCAAGAAAGTCGGCATCGAGGGTGTCTCGCGCTACGGCAAAGCGGCGCTCGTGACGATGGCCTACGACGAGCGGTTCGCGGTGGTGCTCGTCGGCTCGTCGGGCGAGGGCGGCGCCAAGCTGCACCGCCGGAATTTTGGCGAAGCCGTCGAAAATCTCACTGGCTCTGGCGAATACCACTGGATGGCCGGCAACTTCCTGAAGTACGGCACGGCGGAGTCCACGTTCGGCAGCAAGAACGCCGGCGACATCCCGGTGGACGCCCACCAGTTGATCGCGCTCTGCGCGCCGCGCCTGACCTTCATCAGTTACGGCGTGCCCGAACGCGGCGACGCGAAGTGGCTCGATCAGCAGGGCAGCTACATGGCGGCCGTCGCCGCGCAGCCCGTGTTCCGCCTGCTGGGCGCGAAGGACCTTGGCGTCTCCGACGACTACATGAAGGAGAAGATGCCGGCGGTGAACGTCAGCATGCTCGACGGTCACCTCGCCTGGCGCCAGCACGACGGCGGGCACACCGACGGCCCGAACTGGAAGTACTTCATTCCGTGGGCGGACAGATTTCTCGAGCACGCGCCGGCGGTCAGCGGGAGCGCGGCGCGATAGTGGTGAGCCGACGAGTGCAGGTCCGCGGACGCCTGGGACTCTGCGCGCTGACGGTCGTCGCGCTGACCGCCGCGGCGGGGCGCCCGCTCGCGCAGGCGGTCCCGCCATCACCCTCGGCGGGCCCTGCCGATCGAGCCACACCACGGACCGATCAGAATTCGATGATCGCCCACGCGCAGCTGCTCGAGAAAGCGCGCGCCGGGCGGCATCGACGTCTACTTCGTCGGCGATTCGATCACGCGTCGCTGGGGCGCAACCGACTATCCCGAGCTCCTGGCGCACTGGCGCCAGAACTTCTTCGGCTGGAACGCGGGCAACTTCGGCTGGGGCGCCGACAGAACCGAGAACATCCTCTGGCGCCTCGAGCACGGCGAGCTCGACGGCGTCAACCCCAAGGTGATCGTCATCCAGGCCGGCACCAACAACATCGGCGCACAGCCGGGCGGGGCCGCCAAGGTCGCCGAGATCACGCGCGGACTGACCGCGATTCTCGACATCTGCCGGCAGCAGGCACCGCGCGCGACGGTCATCCTGACCGCGATCTTTCCGCGCAACGACAACATGGCCGTGATGCCGGAGATCGATCAGGTCAACGCGAATCTGGCGCGTCTGGCCAACGGCCGCGACGTCCGGTACCTCAACGTCAACGACAGGCTCGCCGACAAGGACGGGCGGCTGTTCGCCGGGCATGATGAACGAGCGGGACAAGCTGCATCCCACGATACAGGGCTATCAAGTGTGGGCGGACGGTCTCAAACCGATCTTCACCGAACTGCTGGGACCGCCCGCCTCGACCGACCATGCCCCTCCGCCGACCGGTGATCCGAGCGCGCGACCGAGATAGCCACGTGACACCTGATGCTATTAAGATTCCCAGAGCCACACCACATGGAGGTCATATGGTTCGCATCGTCATCGCTGGTACGGCCCTGACAGCGGCGCTGCTCGCTCCTTCCCCTTCAGCCGCTGGTCCGGTCGCTCGTGCGGCGCAGTCGGCCGCTCAGGTGACGGCCGCGGATGCGGCGCCGTTCATCGGCGAGTGGACGTTGGCGCTGCAGGGACCAAATGGCCCCGGCGCGTTCGACCTGACCGTCAAGGTGGAGAAGGAGAAGGTGGTTGGCGAGATCACGAATGCGGAAGTTCCGACTCAGGCGATCACGGATGTCACCAAGGCCGACAAGAGTCTCGTCCTCGCTTACTCCTTCGACTACCAGGGCAACGCGGTCCCCGCGGTCGTCTCGCTGACGCCGGCGGCCGACGGCAAGATGAGCGCCCAGATTGACTTCGCCGGCGGCGCGTACGTCATGTCGGGCACCGCGACCAAGAAGGAGAAGGCGAAGTAGGAGGCCTGCGCGCCTACGTGGCCTTGTTGCCGTCCCACTTCACGGTGCGCTCCTGCTGAATCGCGACGTTCGCGAGCAGGCATGGCAGTGACGCCGCGAAGCCCGCTTCCACATCGCAGACCGGCTTCTGGCGTGACTTGACGCTGTCGAGGAAATTGCGGACGTGCCGCCTCGTGGCGAACGCAAACTCGGTATTGCGCGCTTCCGAGCGGCCGTCCGGATTCCACACTTTCTTGGGCTCGATCGGAGGAATCGGTGCGGGCGCAGGCGTTGCGTCCGTGCCTCTCCCCTCGCCGCGACCGCCTCTGCCTCCTTCTCCGCGTCCCCTGCCGCCGCGCCCGCCCCCGGTCGCGCTCGGACGAACGTCGTAGCCGAACCGGTTGACCAGCATCACGCCACGGTTGCCGAAGAACCAGTTGCCGTAGTTCTCCTCTGGATGCTCGACCCCCGGCATCATCGCGTTCGACAACGTGGCGACGAAATTCTCGAACTGCCAGGTCACCGCGTAGGTGTTCGGGGTCCGCTGCGGGTCCCGAACCTGGTTCGACGTACTGCGCCGACGCGCTCGTCAGCAGCGGCGCCTTGTTATCGAGCTTCATGAACCAGGCCATCACGTCGACGAGGTGCACGCCCCAGTCGGTGACGCCGCCACCGCCGTACGCGTACCAGCCACGCCAACCGCGCCGGGCGGCCAGAAACGGCTGGCGAGGGGCGGGCCCCTGGAAGAGGTCCCAGTTGAATCCAGCTGGAATGGGCTCGGCCGGCATCTGCGCGGCGGTCAGCTGTGGCATCGCCGGCGCCGCGCCGCCGCCACCGCCGCCGGGAGGGCTCATGACGATGTGACGGATGGTGGTGCCGATATAGTTCTCGTGGAAGAGCGCTGCCGCTTCGATGAAGTGCGTCCAGCTGCGTTGCTGAGTGCCAATCTGGATGATGCGGTTCGACTTGCGTGCGGCCTCGCGCATGCGAACGGCCGCCTCCACCGTGTTCGACACCGGCTTCTCGCAGTAGATGTCCTTGCCTGCGGCGATCGATTCGATCGTCATCGGGCTGTGCCAATGGTCCGGCGTGCCGATGAGCACGGCATCGACGTCCTTGCGCTCGAGAATGCGGCGGTAGTCCTCGTACCCGTCGGCCTTGTGGCCCGCCTGTGCGAACTCCGCCACGGTGGCATCGGTCCGCGCCTTGTCGACGTCGCACGCCGCAACGAACGTGGTGTCGGTATGCTCGATCCATTCGCGCGCCACGGCCCGGCCCCGATTGCCGCAGCCGATGATGGCGGCCCGGATGCGGCTGTTGGCCCCGATCGGCCCGGTCTGCTGCCCGCGCGCGACCAACGGCCGGGCGCCCCCGATCGCCGTCGTGGCGATGGCGAGGTGCAGGAAATCCCTTCTCTTCATGCGCATCCCTCCGTCCGCCCGGGCCCTTGCCCGGAAATGGCCTCGATGGTTTCGCTGACACTGAGTATCAGCGATCGGTGCTCCGCTGCAAGACTGTTTCGTCAGCCCGATGAACTGGCGTCCCAGCTGCAGAATCCCAACCGATAGCTTCGGGTGCCGGAACTGGCGTTGACGGCTGCCGAGGCTCGGCGCTATGCTCGCTTCCGGTCACCATCAATGTCGGAAGTCACGAAACAGCGTGGCGCACCCGGCCGGTACTGTGCGTTTGGCCCGTACGTCATCGATTTAGTCGGTGGCTTACTGTGGCGCGACGGCGCCGTACTCCATTTGCGTCCCAAAGACGTCGAGATTCTGATCACTCTCATCGAATGCCGAGACCGGGTGGTCGAGAAGAACGAGATATTCAAGCGCGTCTGGCCTGGCGTCATCGTCGAAGACAACAACATCGCCAGGAGAATCTCCGAGCTTCGACGCGTCCTCGGCGAGGATGCCGGAGAGCGGAGTTTCGTCGCGACCTCCCCCGGCCGTGGATATCGCTTCGTAGCGGAGGTCACCGAGCTCAGCGAGCTCCCGTGGTCAACAGCTGCCTCAGCGGGAGCCGACCATCGCGGCGCTCCCGCCGCACCAGCTTCGCATTCCGCCGAGCCTGCCAGGAAGCCGTCGACCGCATGGAAGCGTGGTCTCCAGGTCGGGCTCCTCACCGCCGCCGCGGCTGTCCCAATCTTCGCGGGACTTGGCCGATACGCTGCAACAACCGATGCCGCGCCTGCCGTGGCGCGACAATTCACGTTCGGCTCGGAGCTCCAGCAACAACCGGTGTGGTCTCCGGACGGTCAACTGATTGCGTACGCATCGACATCGGACGGGAACTCGGACATCTGGGTTCAGCACTCGGCGGATTCAGAGCCGGTCCGGATTACGACGTCCCCCGCCCATGATTGGCAACCGTCGTGGTCCCCTGACGGACGATGGCTGGCGTTCCGTTCCGAACGTGACGGAGGCGGCATCTGGGTCGTCCGGAAGGACGGCGAGCAGGAGCGCCTTCTCATCAGCCATGGCGTGATGCCGCAGTGGTCGCCAGATGGCAAATGGATACTTTTCTCGTCCGGCGACGGCCGATCGAGCACGGCCTGGCCTCACGTTGTCAGTCCGGCCGGGGGCCTCGACCGGCCAATCATGCAGGATGTGCTCGCGGGTTCGGACAACAAGTACGCCGCCTGGCACCCTGACGGGCGAGTGTCGGTGTGGTTCCGGGACAACCGAGGCTCGTGGAAGTTCATGACGGCCCCGGTCACAGGGGGACCGATCGTTCAGTCGAGTATCTCGACCGACGTCGAGCGGAGACTGACCCACGCGGGGATTGGGCTGCGCGGTCTCGACTACCCGTTCTCGCGACTCGAGCGTTTTGTCTGGGCGCCGTCGGGGCGGTACGTGTATTTCGAAGCGCTCACCGAGGGCGCCCTCAGCATCTGGCGAGTATCGATCGACAAGCAGACGCTCGCGTGGAGGAGCGGCCCGGATCCAGTCACAACCGGTGTTGGACGACACGCACAGATCGCGTTGTCAGCAGATGGCGACAAGCTGGCGTTCACGGCTCAGGCGACTCGCACTCGTGTCTGGACGATTCCCTTGGACAGCTCCGGCCGTCAGAGCGGCGCTGGTACGCCAGTGACGCCCGGCCGCGACGAAGAGGTGTACACGAGAGCCACACCCGACGGACGAGTGCTGGTCTACCGCTCCGTGCAGGGAAGTCGAAACGAGTTCAAAATCAGGAGCACTGCCACGTCCGCCGAGCACCGAACCCTGATCAACGGGATCGATCGCAACGCGCTCCAGCTCTCGCCCGACGGCCTGCGCGTCGTCTACACGCGGTTTGGGGAAAAGGGACCCAATTACCGGAACCACTCGAAATTGATGACGCTGCCTCTCGCCGGCGGCGAAGAGCGCCTGCTCTTCGACTCTGCCAGAGTGCGATTCGTGGCGCACGATTGGTCCTGGGATGGTGAGCGCTTGCTCGGTCGATGTATCTCGCTCGACACGGGAGCGTCCAGCCTCTGCACGCTTCCTGCGCAGATGGATCGGATTCCGGAAGACGCGGTTCGGATAGTCGCCACGCCCGCGGCTCCTGGAAACGAATTGCGCTCCGCGACGTTCTCGCCCGATCGGCGATGGATCGCCTTCACGGAAATCAAACGGTCCAGAACCGCCAGCTCGATCGTGTACGTCATGCCGGCGAACGGTGGCCCATGGACACCGATCGCGGAAGCGGACTTCTACAACGATCGGGCGCGCTGGTCGGCCGACGGTGGTACGCTCTACTTCCTCTCCAACCGCAGCGGCTGTCTCAATGTCTGGGGTCAGACGTTCGATGTCGCCACCGGCCGGCCAGTCCGTGACGCATTTCCCGTCACGTCCTTCACTGACCCGCAACTGTATATCCCGCAAGGGCTGGAGTCGGGCATTGCCGTCACCGGAACGCACCTTCTTCTCCCGTTGACCGAGCTCACCGCGAACATCTGGGTCCTGCCGGGGCTCCGTCAATAGGCGCAGTCACCCGGCCCTTCTCGTCATCACCACTCCAACCTTCCTTGGCTGCTGGATGCCTTACACGGCAACCGCTTTCTTGCCGGCGTCGTCCCACCGGAAAGAGCGGCCCTCGCGCACGGCTTTGACAGCAAGGAGGCACGGAAGCGAGGCGTAGAAACCGACTTCGAGATCGCTGACGGGTTTGCTTCGCGACTTCACACACTCGATGAAGTTCCGGCCGTGTGCGATGGTGGCGCTGTTGCTGTCGGAGCCATCGCCCTCGCGCCACGGCACGCGGCGGGCCTGCACTGCCGGCGGCGGTGGAGGCGCGGCACTCTGCGCGTCCCCTCCCCGACCTTGAGCGGAACTCCCACGACCTTGCCCGCCACCGCCGCGCTGACTGGCGCCCGGTCGCACTTCGTAGCCCGCGCGATGCACGAGGAGGCTGCCGCCTGGACCGAAGAAGTAGTTCCCGTGACGGCCGAACTCCCAATCCTGCACGACGGCATTCGTGAACGTCATGACGAACCCGGGATACTGCCAGCTCACGGAGAACGCGTCAGGAGACTGATCTCGTTCCGGATTGACGAAGTTCACGTACTGCGCGGTGCCGCTGGTGAGCGAGGGGCCGATGTGCTGGGCGTTGAGATACCACAGCGCGACGTCTGTCAGGTGAACGCCCCAGTCGGTGATGAGACCACCGCCATAGTCCCACCATCCGCGCCAGCGCAGGCGTCCCGGTTTGAAAGGACGCCTGGGTGCGGGGCCCTGAAACAGATCCCAATTCAATCCATCGGGGATGGGTCCCACCGACTCTGCCGCCGTTCCGTAGCCCGAGCCGCCGAATTGCAGAACCGCGTGCGTCACTTTGCCAAGTTGCCCCTCTTGTACAGATCTTCGCCGCCTCCTGAAAGTGCGCGCCGGAGCGCTGCTGAGTACCCAGTTGCACGACGCGGTTCGATCCTTTGTAGGCGCCGAGCGCCTCGACGGCTCGTTCGACCGTGTTGGACAGCGGCTTCTCGACGAACACGTCTTTTCCAGCCGCCATGGCGTCGATCAGCATCTGACAATGCCAATGGTCCGGCGTCGCGATGTGCACGGCATCGATGTCCTTGCGCTCGAGGATGCGCCGGTAATCCTCGGTACGCCTCGACCTTCAGATCCTTCTGCAGCTCCGAGAGCTCACGGATCCCTTGGTCGAGCCGGCTCTTGTAGGCGTCGCACGCCGCGACGTACTGGACATCGGCGAGATTGCGCACGAACGATGCGGCAACGGACCGTCCTCGACCGCCCGAGCCGATCAGGGCGAGACGGACCTTGTCGGTTGACGCGCGTGGTGCCGTCTGTGCACCCAGACGGCCGCTGGTCAGGGCTGCGCCCGCCACGCCCGTAGCCAGGTCGAAAAACCGTCGGCGGCTCATCGAATTCTCTGAGTTGCTCACGGCTCGTTCCTCCGGAGATGGGGAGAGACTGAAGGCAACCGGATGAGCAGGTACGGACCTGCTCATCCGGCCAGGTGATGTCTAGAAGCTGAAGCGAATCTGCCCCTGTACGGAGCGCATCGCCTGCGCTCCCGTCACGGCGCCGAATCCGGCGTTGCGCGGAATCAGCCGCGTGGGATCGATGTTGCCGTTGGCCAGGTACTGCGCGTTGCGCACTGTTGGATCGGACGGCGTATTCAGTTGCAGTTGCGTGACCCGGCCGTTGTAGACGACCGTGTTCAACGCGTTGAACACGTCGACTCGAAACTGAATCTGCCGGCTGCCACCCAGTCGAATGTTCCGCGCGATGGACAAGTCCAGCGTGTGATCCGGACACCCCACCATGTAGTTACGACCCGATTCGAGTCCGAGACTTCCGGTTTGCGGCCCGGCAAACGCGTTCACGCCGAACTGCGCGTACTGGTCGTCCGAGCAGCCGCTCCCGGTGTCGCCGACGATCCGGATTCTCGCGGGGTAACTCGGCGATCCGGTGAGATTGACGCTCGAGGTTCCGTCCTGATACGAGAAGCCGATGTCGTAGCGGGCGCCGGATCCCGCTGTCAGCACGCCCGAGACCTGCCAGTCGTTCACCAGCAGTCCGACGGCCTTCATCGCTCCGCTCGTTGAAGAAATGTCGGGCAGATCCCATAGGAAGTTCGCCTTGAGCAGGTGGCGTCTGTTTCCCTGATCCTTGTTCATCTCCTCGTACTCGGCCTGATCCGCGCGAAGGCTGTAGGTCCCGTCAGGGCTGTGCTGCAGCCGCTGAAGCAGTCCGATGTTGCCTTCCCACGAGATGCCGAGTGTGTAGTTGAGCCCGAACGCGACGCCGTCGCGGAATCGACGGTTCAACGAGGCCTGGATCGAGTGATACGTCTCGCGGAACTCCGGCGAGTTGAACCCGAGCTGTCCCAGCCCGCGATAGGGCCTGAGGATGTCGGTGGAATACGCCGTCGCGCCGGGCGTGTTGCTGGCTGGAAGCGTCCGATCCTGATTCTCGACGAGGAATGCCGCACCCAGATCGACGGCATTGATATCCACTTGATCCTGCCCGCGAATCTCACGGAGCTGATTGAAACCGCGCTGGCCGACATACGAAACGTCCACCGTCGAGGCCCACGGCAGCGTCATTTGCACCCCGGCGTTCCACTGTGTGGAGGAGGGAACGTCCGCTTCGTAGGGCCAGACCGACGTGAGCTGCGGCGGCCCCTGAACTTCGAGGCCAGACGAGAGCTGCTGCAGCTGCGCGTAGCGCACGGTCCGGGAGGTCGAGAATCCCGGGTTCCCCACTTGCGAATACATCGTGTCGCCGGCGGGACGATCGTGGAAGAGCCCGATGCCACCGCGCAGCACCATCCGCTGTTGGCCGGTGAGGTCGTAGGCGATCCCGAAGCGCGGCGCCATCAGCACGCTGGGCCACGTGTAGTTGTACTTGGAGATGCCATCGCCCGCCCGCACGATGCCGTTCATGAGCGTCCCGGTGCCTGGAACGATCTGTCCGATCGCTGCGGCCGATCCGGCACCGAGGAGCTGATTGGTACGCGGATCCATCGCCTGACGGTTGGCACCCGAGCACGGCGGCGCACCGACACAGCCGGGGAGGTACAGGAGCGGCGCCGCCGACGACTGCCAGCGGTCGATGAAGAAGGTCGAGGCCTGGACCCGGGTATCGTAGGTC
This sequence comes from uncultured Acidobacteriota bacterium, assembly GCA_963771395.1. Classification (GTDB taxonomy): domain Bacteria; phylum Acidobacteriota; class Vicinamibacteria; order Vicinamibacterales; family 2-12-FULL-66-21; genus DATBJJ01. The sequence continues at coordinate 452,471 of CAVYTY010000028.1, forward strand.
GGCTGCATGTACACGAAGCGCAGGCCGTAGTCGAGCGTCAGCTTGTTGCTGACCTTCCAGTTGTCCTGCGCGTACCAATCGATGTTGTTGTAGATGTAAGCGCCCTCGACCACCACCGACTGCTGCGCATACGACGAGAGGATGCCGAGCGCGGCGTTGGCGTAGCCGAAGCCGCTGTCGAGCGGATTCGTGTTGTCGTTCGCGAAGCTGAGCGCGCCTTGGAATGGCGTCGCGCCTGCTGTCCCCAACTGCTGCGCCTTGTAGGCGTGGTTCCAGTACAGTCCCGCCTTGAGCGTGTGCCGGCCGGCCAGTTTCGTCAGGCTGAACGACGCGTCGTGCGATGGATTGATGTTGGCGAGCTGTGCCCCGAGGTTCGGTGGCGCGTTCGCGATGCGGTTGCCCCACGAGAAGTTCGGCGGATAGACCACTCGCCCATCGACGTAGAACGGCGAATTGGCGGCGCCGAACACGAGTGCGGCGTTGTACGACGGATCGACCAGGCCGGCCTGCTGGAACAACATCGGCAAGTCGCCGAGACCGGCGTTCGCACGGTTCGACAGCGGGCTCACGTACAGATTGGCAATCTCGTTGAAGCTGTAGCCGTACGTGCCCTCGAGAAACATCGTCGGCGTCAGGCTGTAGTTGACGGTGATGGACGGGGCATGCCGGTTCCGATTCCACCGCAGCAAGTCGTTGAAGCCAGGGATGCTGCCGGGATCGACGTCCTGTCCTTGCAGCTGGCCGGCGTACTTCGCCGTGAACCGCAGGGTCGTGGAGATCAGGTAGTCGGCACGGAGCACCGGCTGATTGAGCAGCGTGTTCGTGACCGGGACCTGCACCTCGAAGTTGTAGCCGAGTCCGGGGACCTGCTGGACGTTCGGGACCGGCCACAGGTTGTTCAGAATGTTCATCCCGGTTGGATACAAGCGATTCTGAGGAATCCTGCCGAGCGTGCCGCCATCCTGAAAACAGCCGCGGCTATCCGATGCGGTGCACGGGAGGCCCGTCGTATAGTCGCGAATCAGGTTGAACACCGCGCCGTTGTTGTCGCGTGACTGTGAGAAGTCCCCTTGACGCTCCAGCGCCGTCGGCACGCGGAAGCGGTTGATGTTCCCCCCAGCGGTACGCGGCCGGTACTCGTGGCTGTAGAAGAAGAACAGATTGTTGGTGCCGCCAGGCTTGCCTATCGGTCCGCCCAGCGTATAGCCCCAGTCACGCTCTTTCGACACCGGCTTCGGGTCTCCGTTCTGCGTGTTCGCCCAACTGTTGGAGTTCCAATCGGAGTTCCGCTCGATGTCGTACAGCGATCCGCGAAACTGGTTCGTACCGCTCTTCGTGACCGCCGAGATCTGCAAGCCGCTGGACCTCCCGAACTCGGCTTGGTAGCCCTGTGTGAGCACCTTCACTTCGGAAATCGAGTCGACATTCATCTGGATCAGCTGCCCGTTGTTGCCGGTGTCCATCGTGGACACGCCGTCCATCATGATGTTGTTCTGACCGCCGCCGCCGAGCCGGGTCACGCCGCCGGCGATCGCGGTCCCGGTCTGCGCGATAGCTCCCGGAACGAGCGTCGCAAACCCAGCGAAATTGCGGTTGGCTATCGGCAGATTCTCGACAGACTGCGTGGTCACCGTGAAGGCGCGCTCCCCGCTCGCGGCCTGGATCGTCTGGGCCTCGGCTTTGACAGTGACCGTCTCTTCTCGGCCGCCCACGCTCAGCGTGAAGGTCGGCACGACAACGCGGTCACCGGGGCTGACGGTGAGGCCGGCGCGCCGCACTTTCTTGAAACCTTGCAGGATCACTTCGACGGTGTAGGTGTCCCCTGGGATGTTGGGGAACACGAAATCCCCGTTCTCGTTGGTTTGCGCGTCGGCCACGTGCGTGCCGCGGGTGTCGCTGACGAGGGTGACCGTTGCCCCGGGAATCACCGCGCCTTGTTCATCCTTGACGGCGCCACTGACCACGCCAGTTGTGATCTGTGCGCTGGCCGACCATGCGCCCGTCAGAATGCATAGGAACGCGACGGCCATCCTTGCGAATCTGGACTGCATATAGCCTCCTCCTGAGTTCGTTCGCCGGCGGGTTATTTCGTCGAAGGAATGGTACGGAACCAGATGTTCCGGAACCGCAAGACCGTCATGGGCCCACCATGGTCCTGCAGCATCAGCGGCCCGCTGAGCTCCGTCATGCCAGGCTGACAGAGGTCGTTGCGAACGCGCGGCACGACGCGATCCAGCACGACCACGCCGTTGTGGATCACGGTGATGTCGCCGGGACTCACCAGCTTCGTGTCCTGGCATTTGGGGGCGTGGATAACGATGTCGTAGGTCTGCCATTCGCCAGGGCGCCGCGACACGTTGACCAGAGGCGCCGCAACGCGATAGAGCGACGCGTTCGAGCCGTCAGGGTAGGTCTTGTTGAGATTGTTGTACGAGTCCAGGATCTGGATTTCGTAGCTGCCGTGCAGGAAGACGCCGCTGTTCGCTTTGTGTTGCGCCGACGGCGTGCCATCGGCCCTCGCGGCTGGCATGTCGGGAAGGTTGTATTCGAGATGCAGCTGCGCGCTGGCGTACTTGGGTTTGCTGACGATGCTCTGGTCGCCGGTGCGGCAGACCATCTCGCGGTTTTCGACTTTGCATCGGGCCGGCGACCCGTCGCGCAGCGTCCACTGCGACGTGTCGGTGCCGTTGAAGAGAATCACCGCATCCGATGGAGCCTCGCCGAACAGCGCTCCGGGGGTGACAAGGGGCGGGGGCGGCGCGTTCTCATCAATCGGGTTCATCGGCGGGAGGCCACCACCGCCTCGGCCTCCGCGCTCGCCTCCCCCGCTCTGTGCTGGCGGCTGCTGCCCGGTCGGAGCCGCGACACCCTCGATGGGCGATCGCAGATGAACGCCCGTCAGAAGCGCACAACCGATCGCAGTCAACCACCTCGCGAGCCGTCTACTTCTCGTTGCCATGTCGATTGATCTCCCATCCATCGAGCGGCAGCCGTCACCCGCAAAGAGTAACCCCGCCGCCGCCACGGACGGCCGAGCTGAGGCAGTGCGGCCGCCAGCCCATCAACAACGCGCGACGCGACGCGTCCTGATGCTGCGACCCGACAGAATGGGCGCAGCGAGCTCTATCGGTCTTACATGATGAGGGTCCCGCCGGCGAGGCGTCTTGGTTGGTGGTTGAAAAAAGCTGAAGAAATCCGTACGTGCAGAAAAGTGGAACACCAAGTCCCATGGATGACGCAAGACTCGCGGGGACAATGCCGCAGCTGATGATGTGTGCGCGGTCGACCTCGGGCACGACGGGGCGTCCGGCCCCGTCGTCGGCGCGAATGGTTTCCACCGCACGGTGGAGGTGGTCGGTCAGTACCATTTCCTGTCGTCTCCACTGAAGGTGTCGTGGAAACTGATGAGCCCGGCGCCCGATTGTCAGGTCTTACGATGTGCCCTTGGCGCCGGTCTGAAAGAGCAGCGGCGCGAACTCCCAGAGATCCTGCCGCCACAAGCGCCATTCGTGGCGATAGCCGGGCCGGATGATATAGGTGTGCTTGACGCCGTGCTTCGTCAGCAGTTGGTCCAGTGCCGCCATGCCCTTCAGAGCGAAGTCGCCATCCCCGACACCGAGCCACATCAGCCGCATCTGTTTGGCTGCTGCGGCGTCGTTGGCGAAGAACTTGGGATACGACGCCTCCAGATTCTGCCCGCCGCCAGCGCTCATGATCACCACGTAGCGAAACAGATCGGGTCGGCTGAACGCGGTGTTGATCGTCGCCGCGCCGCCGGCTGACAGACCGGCGATGGCGCGATCCTCGGGCCGCGCGGACACCCGGAAGGTCCGCTCGACGACCGGCATCAGGTCGCCCAGAAAGTCCTGGGCGAATGGTTGCAGGGGCGCTGGCGATGGAGGTGGCGTGGCCGCACCACCAGGCGCACCGGCACCGCGTCCCGCGCCGGGCGTGACGTTGCCGGCCGCCGCGGTCCCCGGGGACATGCCGCTCGGGCCCAGGCCCAGGCTGCCGCCTCCGCGCGCCACCGGCATGACGACCACCATCGGCCGCGCCTTCTTCTCGGCGATCAGATTGTCCATGATGATGTGCGCACGGCCCGTCATCGACCAGCCCGGATCCAGATCACCCCCCCCGTGCAGCAGGTACAGCACGGGATAGCGAGTGGTCGAGCGCCCATAGTCGGGCGGCGTATACACGTACGCCTGGCGCGTCGCGCCTACGGCTTTGGACTCATAGGTGACGATCTGCAGGAGCCCATGCGGCACGGGCTTGGAATCGTAGAATTGCGCTCCGTCGCCCGGCACCTGTACCTGCGACGCGAGACCGGTGCTCGAGACCAGCTTCACCCACGGGTTCCGCGGGTCGGTCGTATGCACGCCATCGACATTGAACGCGTATGTGTAGACGTCGGGCGGCACCGCGGGCATGGTCACGGTCCAGATCCCGTCGTCTCCCTTGGTCATGGTCGGGGGCGGCGCGCCGTTCGTCAGCTCCCCTGACACCGTGACCTCGGTGGCCTTGGGTGCGTACAGCCTCAACGTCACCGTCCGATCGGCGTTGACCTGCGGAGATACGACCTGTGGTCCCTGCTGGCCGCCCCGGCCCCCGCCGGGCTGCGCTGGAGCCTGCGCGGCCGGTGCAGGAGGCTGGGGCGTTGAGCCCGGCTGCTGAGCTGAAATGCCGACAACCGTTGACAGCAACACAATCGGCAGAGATCGGTAGCCCATGTTCATCCTCCGTGCTTGACGGTTACTGCCCGCCGCGGCGGCCGCCGGGTGCGGCCGGCGCATCGCCGCCGCCCTGCCCGCGCCTGCCTCGTCCACCCCCGCGGACCGGCGCAACGCCGTTCACGAGCGTGTCCACCGGATAGTGGCCGGCCCAGGCGATGGCGCGCAGGAGCATCCCTTCGACCTGGGGATTCTTGAAGTTCGTATAGGTGTGCCCCTGCATCCACACGAACGAGCGGAACGGCTGGCCGCCGAAGATGGTGCGTTCGTAGGTCCACATCTGCGGCACCACCTCCCCACCCGCGGGCATGGGGGCCGTGGCGAGGACCTTGACCTCCGGCGACTTCGCCCACGTGATCTTGAAGAACGCCTCGTCGTCGATCTCGAAGTCCGACATGCCCTTCATGATCGGCGACGCTTTATCGACGATGGTGTACTTGATCGCGCCCGAAGAGAAGTTGCGTTCTCCGTGCAGCTTTGATCCGCCGACGATCGACGAGTAGTACTGCGGGTCGTCGCCACAAAGCGTGTCGTGGATGCTGACCAGCCCGCCGCCCCTCTTGAGGTAGTCCTCCAGGACCTGACGCTCCGAGGCGGTCATGTAGCCGGCGTCCCCCTTGTACATCACCATGACGTCCGTATTGGCGAGCTCCTGCGCGGACGGAAAGTGGAACGAGCCGTCGACCAGCGCGCCTTTATCGGTGAGGAGCTTGCTCCAGTCCGCGCTGAACTGCGGATAGTCGTGCGCACCTTCGCCGTGAGACTTCAGTCCAGACCGGATGTACACGTGCAGGGGACGTGTGTCACCCGCCTGAACCGTCGGCGCCGCCGAGGGCACGGGCACCGCGGGCTGTTGCCCCCCGACACCAGCGCTGACGGCAGCCGCCAGCATCACCACCCAGATCGTTCGAGCCATCATGCTTGCTTTCCTCTCGTTCGTTCGGTAAATGCCGCTGTCGCCCAAACGGATCGTCACTGCCCGCCGCCGCGCCCGCCACGACCCGCGGCCTTCAGTTCGTCATCGGACCAGGGCTTGGTCCGGCCCTTCGACAAGCCACGCACTTCCATCACATTCAACGGATCGACGGCCGATCCCGAATGGCCCCACGAACGCCGAACATACGTGATCGCCGCCGCGACCTGCTCGTCGGTCAGCGCGGGCCCGAGCGGCGGCATCAGGCCGAGCGGCCCTTCCTTGCCGCCGACCAGAATCCGGATCATCGCCGACGCGTCCGCCGCAGTTGCATACGGCGAGTCCACGAGATTCGCGCCCAGCTTGTCCTTGCCGCGACCGTCTTCCTGGTGGCAGCCCGCGCAAATGTTCTTGTAGATCTCGGCACCCGCATCGAAACGCTGCTGCTGTTCCGCCGTCAGTGGCGGTGCAGTCACGACGGGCGCCGGCCGCCCCGGCCAATCCACCTTCGCCGAAACGTTCTTCGCGAGGAGCGCAATCGCGTCCGTTCCCGACGCCAGTTTCGTCAACCCGGCAGGCTCGGCTGGCAAGGTCACGCCACGGCCCGGCACCACCGCCACCCGGCCACCGGGCGCGCTCAGCCCAGGCAGGCCACGGCCGCCACCTCCCCCTCCACCTCCACGATTCCCACGTCCACCGGCCCCGGCCGCACCAAGCACGGGCAACCCGGCGTCCAGGCCCTGCAACAGCGCCAACCGCTGCCACGCCGGCTGCGACGCGTCGGCAATGACGTCGATCACTCGCTGCACCGCGGCCACGTCGCCGCTCTTCGCCACGGCCGCTGTCAGCATCGCCACGGACTCTGTCGGCGACGCTGACGCGACGGTCTTGGCTTGCATCAGGGCCGTCAGCACGTCTGCTTCCAGCCCCTTCAGGCTGCTGATCGTGGCGTCGACAATGATCGGGTCCCTGCCGTCGCGTGTGAGCAACGTCGTCGCCGGAACGACGCGGTCCGCAGCAGGCATCTCGCCCATCGACGCGGCCACTTGCCGCCGCACGTTCCAGGTCTTGTCGTCCAGAAGCTTCAGCACCGCGCCCCTGATCGCGACGTCCTGGGCGAGCCACGGCTCCGACAGCCGCACGCCCGCAGCTCGAACGTCGGCGTTGGCGTCAACGAGGGCCTTCTGGACAGACGCCACGTCGATCGCGCCGAGTCCGTCGAGCGTCCACAACGCGTGCAGCTTCGTGCGCCAGTCAGGGGCAGTTGCCGCGAGCGTCTTCAGCGCCGGGGCGACGGTTGCGTCGCCGCGCTCCACGAGGAGACGCTGCGCCGTGTCGCGCCACCACCCCTTGGGATTCGACAGCGTCTGCACCAGCTGCTGGGACGTCGCCTTCGACAGGGCCGGCGCCGCGGGGCGCTTCGTCTGGGCGCCACCGTACACCACGCGCCAGATCCGCCCCCGGCCGACGGGCAGTTCCATCTCGTGCGCTTTGATGTAGTCGGTGAGGTACGCGCTCCAGATGCCGCCCGCCTGTACGACCCCGCGGTACATGTCCACCACATACAGGTTTCCGTCGGGGCCATCAACGAGGCTCGCCGGACGGAACCGTTCGTCCGAGGACGCGAGAAACTCTCCTTGCGCGTAGCCGTTCTTCGCCGTCAGCCGTCCCGACCCGTCGTCGGTCAACACCATACGATGGACGAGATTGGTCGGCGAGTCGGGTATGAACGCGTTGCCGTGCAGCTCCTTGGGATATGCGTCGCCACGATAAATGGTCGGCCCGCTGGCGCCCTGAATGACGATCGACGTCTCGTCCGCGCGAAAGAAGGGATCGCGGTAGCCGCGGTTGACGCCACGGTTGTTCCGCACCGGATACACGATGGCATCCGTTTGCTCGATCAGCAGCTCGTAGAGGCCGCGTGTCCTCGCGCCGTTGGGATTGCGGAGGAAATAGCGCGATGGCGTGTAGTCGACGAAGAGCGGCGAATCGTTCACATTGCGGTAGATGCGCCCCGCATCGTCCTGCGACACCTGCCATTGGCCGCGGCTCAGTGCCGGCAGGGGTTCGAACTTTCCGTTTCGCCACCGCAGGTCCCAGACGTGTTCGGACGAGTACATCACGTTGTCCATCGCCCAGAACAGGCTGTTGGCGTTGTGCTCGATGCCTCCGTTCGGGTTCCCGTAGGTGTTGACGACGACTTCTTTGGTGTCAGCCTTGAGGTCGCCGTCGGTGTCTTTCATCAGCCACAGGTTGGGCGGCTCGCCGATGAGCACGCCGTGATCCAGCACTTTCAGGGCACGCGGCATCGACAGCTTGTCGGCAAAGACGGTCTTCTTGTCCATCGCGCCGTCGCCGTTCGTGTCCTCCAGCACGCTGACACGGTTGAGCGGTTCCTTCGAATCCCGCCCGGAAGTGTCGGGCAGGAAGGTCAGCATCTCGAGGACCCACAGCCGGCCGTCCGCGTCGAAGTCCATCAGGATCGGCGACTCGATCATCGGCTCCGACGCCACGAGTTCGACCCGGAAGCCCGGCGGCAGGGAGAAGGTCTTCAACTCCTCCTCGGGGGACAAGGCAATGGCCTTGTCCATCGGCTTCCTGGCGGGCGGCCAGATGTTTCCAGGTACTTTGGCGGTGCCCTGCCCGGCGAGCGCGCCCGCGAGACAGACGACGCCAATGGCGGCGGCAGCAACGACGATTCGTGTACCGATCCATAGTCTGTTTCATGAATACGTCGGAGGCCTGAGGTCTGCTACTTCTCGCTGGCCGGCACCAGCCGAATGACCATGCCTGGGGTTGAGGCCGCCAGCCCGAGTCCGGTGCCCGACCCGGTGGGATTCTGCAGCAGCACGTAGAGGAGGTCATCAGGCCCAGTCGTGACGGCACGGACGCGGCCGAACTGCTCGAACGCGACCTCCTGGTGGATCACCTTTCGTCCGCTGATTTCGAGGCGCCGCAGCTGCTGTCCTGCCAGCGCCGCAACGAAGAGGTTGTTCTTCCAGGCCGGATACTTCGTGCCGGCGTAGAACCCGATGCCACTCGGCGCGATCGTTGGCGTGTAGTAAACAATCGGCTGCTCCATGCCTTCGTGGCTGCGCTCGGTAATCCCATTCTGCAGTCCCATCGAGATCACTCCCCAGCCGTAGTTCTTGCCCTTCTCGATGATGTTGATTTCGTCTCCACCGGTTGGGCCATGTTCGGACTCCCACAGGAGCCCCGCGGAATCCCACGCCAACCCCTGGGGATTACGATGCCCGTACGACCAGATCGATGGAAGTGCGTTCGGCGTGTTCACGAACGGGTTGTCCTTGGGAATCGACCCGTCATCGTTGACGCGGTGGATTTTGCCGAGCGGCTTGGACAGGTCTTGCGCGTTCGTCATGTCTCCGCGCTCGCCCAGGCTGTAGAAGAGGTGGCCGGTCTTGTCGAAGAGGAACCGGGTGCCATAGTGCGAACCACTGGGGGTATAGAGGTCAGAGGGAGCCCGGTAGAGAACCTGCTCCTCGACCCAGTGGTTGGTCTTGTCGATCTTGCCGCGGACGAAGACCGTCATCGACGGAGGGCTGGGCGGTCCACCCCGCCCCCTCCCTCGCCCGCCGGCGGCAGCCGCGGGATCGGCGGGCGGAGCCGCCGGGGCCGGGGGCGGCGCCACGTACCCAGAGACCACCTCGGTGTAGGCAAGATAGATCCAGCCGTTCTTCGCGTACTGCGGATGAATCGCTACGTCCAGCATGCCGGAGTCCTGGCGTTCCCACACTTTCGGCGTGCCCTGCACGGGATCCGGTAAGAGCTTGCCTTTCTCAATGATGCGCAGGCGCCCGGGACGCTCCGTCACGAGCAAGCGTCCGTCGGGGAGGAAGGCCAGGCCCCAGGGAGTCTCGAGCCCCGGTGCGACGACTTCGATCCGGAACGTCTGCCGCTCGGACTTGATGATCTGATTGTTCGGATCGGGGACGAAGACCGGCTTGTCCTTCAGATTTGCCGCCGTAGTGCGGATGTAGGCCACGAGCTGCCAGATCTGCTGCTCGTCGAGAGTGCCCTTGAACGGCACCATCGCGGTGTTCGGCACGCCGTCCCTGATCTTCGCCACGAGGGAGTCGTCATCGTTCGACGCCAGGAGTCGTTCTGAGAAAAGAGTCGGCGCGCGCCCGCCGGCGAGGTCGGTACCGTGACAAGGTGCGCAGGAGGTGGCGAAGAGCGACGCCGCCGCGTTTCCGCGTCCGCCAGGGCCGCCGGCACGAGCGCCAGGCGGCGGTTGACCGGCAGGCGGCGGTTGACCGGCGGGCGGCGGTTGACCGGCAGGCGGTGGCTGCTGGCCCGCCTGGGCGGCGCCAATCGTGGCGCGCACGTCCTGGCCGGCCAGATAGGCCCCGAGCAGAAGTACGATCGGCCCGCGTACAAGAAGCTTTCGGTTGAAACCTCTGGATACGTTCATGTCCCCTCAAACGCGTCCGGCATCGGGCAGGTCGCCGCAGATCGGCAGCGCACCTGGACCTCGTTGCTACACTTCAGGTTAGCGTCGGCATCGCGCACCCTAGTGTAACGTGGGGCAGCGTCGTCGCGGGAATGTCAGCCGGGCGTTGTCGATAACCACGCGGCCGCATAATCCGGAGAACCGGTCAAGTTCACGTTCGCGCCGTTAACGACAACGCATCAGCAGCGTCTTCACGATTTCGCCTGCGGCTGGAACGCGATCTGGGCGTAGTGCGCGAGGAAGTCGCGCCACAGGAACCAGTAGTGCCGCCCCGGAATCTCACGGTACGTCGTATTGAAGCCGTCCTTCTTCACGAGCTCCGACAAGTTGACCGTTCGTTCGCGCGCCGTGTCGGTCGTACCCGCGCCCAGCCAGTAGAACTTGACACCGCCTGCCTTGACGGCCTGGATCTGTTTCTGCACGGTCTCGTCGATCGCTTGCGGGCCGGAGCTGAAGACCCCGATGTAGGCGAAGGTGCCCGGATTGTTGTTGGTCGCCGCCAGCGTGTGCCCGCCGCCCATCGACAGGCCGGCGATCGCACGGTCGTCCTTGGCGGCCAGCACGCGGAAGCGCTTCTCGACGAACGGAATCACGTCCTTGACCAGGCTCTCGGGATACGAGCCGGCGTAGGGCTGCGGCGCTCCGCCGCGTCCCCGGCCCGCCTGGCCGCCGCCCTGCGCCGCCTGTGCCGCCTGGACCGGCGGCGGCGCCGGCGCCTGCACCGACTGCCGGGCCGGAGTGGGGCCATAGCCGAACCCCTGCGACACCGACTGCGTCGCATTGCCGTTGGGCATGACGACAATCATCGGCTTCGACTTGCCGGCCGCGATCAGGTTGTCCATGATGATGTTCGCGCGCCCCATCGTCAGCCACGCGTCCTCGTCACCGCCGCCGCCGTGCAGCAGATAGAGCACCGGATACTTCTGCGTGCTGGTCTCGTAGCCGGGCGGCGTGTAGACCATCATCCGGCGGCTCGCCATTTTCAGCGTGGGCGACGGATACCAGACGGCCTGGACGCTGCCGTGCGGCACGTCCTTGAAGTCCCACCATTCGGACTCCGGCCCGGAGATCATCAGCAGGTTGTCGTAGCGGGCGCCGTCGCGCTGGGTTTCGCCGTTGTTCGGATCGAGCGCCTTGACGCCGTCGACAGTGAACCAGTAGCCCCACAGCTGCGGAGCGAGCGGGCCGATCGTCGTCGACCAGACGCCCGACTCGTCTTTCGTCATCTTCAGGTCGGTGCCGTTGTCCCAGCTGCCGCTCAGCATGACCTCGGTCGCTTTGGGCGCCAGGAGCCGGAAGGTCACCGTGCGATCCGGGTGGATTTCGGGCGACTTGAGCGGCGCCGGACGGGCCGCTTGCGCCGGTGCGCCGGCGGGCGGTGCCTGTTGCCCGGCTAGCGGCGCGGTGACGATGACGGCGACAACTGAGACCGTGGCGACTACACGTGCAAGACAGCTCTTCATGCTTTATGTACCTCTCTGCCGCGCACCATATCTCACCCTTGCACGGCTGTGCAATACCTGCCTTCACCTGACAACGGGTCGCCTGTGCGCCTGGACTCGACTGCCACGGATCATCGTCGCGCTCTAGAAGCCCATCTGAGCGCGCCCGAGATCCGTCAGATCCTCCAGCGTCGCACGCCCCTTGAAGTCGACTTCGAAGTCCATGGCCGCGAAGTCAGGCGCCGAGCGCCCTTGGACAAAGGCTTCTCTCTGTTTCGGCAGGTATGCGCGATTCTTCAGGCAGTCGGGCGCCGAGCCGATGTAGATGACACTGGCATACTCGCTGCCCGCGTGCTCATCGCCGACGGCATGGCAGATGTCCGTGTGCCAGAACACCGTATCGCCGGGCATGACCTCCGGGATCGAGACCAGGCCGGCGATGAGGTCGGAGTGCCACTCCGCGCTGACCCCGAGCGCACGGCCGGGAGCCGCCCCGCACAGATCAGCCTCGTCCACGTCGTCCTGAAGCGCGCGCAGAAGCACGTAGGCGATGCCCTCGGCGATCGGAATGAGGCGCAGGGTGCCGTCTTTCGGCCCTTGGCGTGTCAGCGCCGTCCAGCCCTGATAGGTGCGGAACACGCTGCACACCGCCGGCGACGGAATCTCGTGGGTCTTCAACCGGTGCGTGGCGTCGAACGGATCATAACCGCGCCAGTCACCGGCAAAGATGTTCTCGTACACCTTCTGATAGCCGGGGTCGATCCAGCGCTCGACGGTTCCCGCGTCCATGTGCGGGGAAAGTCCAAGCGTCTTGTCTCCGGGCTGCCGCCGGCGCACCCGGTCGGCATAGGTGCACTGCCGGTCGGGATTGAAAACGCCTTCGTATTTCCACAATCGATCGAGAAACGCCCGCGTCTGGGCGAGGCGTGCGTCCTGCCGCGCCATGACCTGCGGCTTGGACCAGTAGACGTTGAAGACTTGCGGCTTCCCAGCCTTCAACGCGGAGAAGTACTTGTCGAGGCTCCGTTTCTCGACTTCTCTTTCGTCGTAGCGGTTCGTCTCGAGGTACTCGCCGACTTCCGCGAACCAGTCGCGCGCGAGACCGGTGGGAAACACTCCGCGAACCACCACGCAGCCGGTGCTCCGGATCGACTCGCGAACTCTTTCCGGGACTTTCTCATTCCGTATGTCATCGGTACTCGAGCTCGGGCACCACGGCGCGCCCTGCGGCGACCTCCCTGAGGATGAGGTCGGCAGCGCGGCTGATTTGATCCTTCGCGCTTGCGAAGGCGCGTTTCAACGCCGCGCGATTCGGCGCGAGCTTGCGCTTGAACCGAATGATCTGCTCACGTACGTCGACCTCTCCGTCCGCCATGGTTCGTCCTACGCCGGAATCCGCAGCAGCTTGTGGACGTTGCCCCAGACGATCTTCTGAAAGATCTCGGGGTTACTTGACCGCTTCAGCACACTCAACGTCTCACGTGCGACGCACTTCCCTGCCAGTCGTGCGGCGGCAGGGTTGTTGTTCTGGCTGACACCCCCGCCGTGGCCGTCGCTGCAGCCGCAGTCGCTGCCGAAAAACAGCTTGTCCTGATGACGCTTGAGGAAGTCTGCCGTGAACTCGGGATCCCGTGACATGGCATTGTTGCCGGAATTGGCCGACATGTCCGCGTAGAGATTGGGATGGTCGCCCAGCCACGTGTCCGTCAGCCCGCCCCGCTTGATCGGGCCCGTCGGGTAGGCAGCTTCGTTGTGATAGTCCGCGCTCACGTTGGCCCAGAACGCGTCCGCATGGCCGATGAAGGTGGTTTTGGGATGTGCCTTGAGGACCGAGTCGAACACCTTCGCATACCCCGTGCTCCAGGTGCCTTCGTTCGGGAAGTGGTCCACCTCCTGGAAGTGAATCAGAATCGGCACGCGGAGGTCGGCGGCCACGGCGTATATGCGGCGCAGCTCGGGACCGTCGGCGGCGACGTGAAACTTCATTTCGCCGAAGCCCTGTGCTCCATCCTTCACGGCCTGCGTGAGCACCTGTTCGGCGTCGGGCTTCGTCACGTCATAGCTGTTGAACCAGGTGAATCGCCCCGGCGCCGCGGCCTGAAGCGCCTTCACCTGTTCGAGGACGGCGCCGCGCGTGAGCAGATTGGCCTTCGTCACGCCTGCCCCATCGAGGTGCGCGAGGCTGCTGGCCGGCTGTGGACGAAGATGGAAGTGAAGGTCGAATACGGGCGAGCCCCACTCGTTGGCGACCACCCCCTGGCGAGCGAACGCCGGCACAACGGCGGCCGCGGTCACGGCTTCGAGGAATTCACGGCGATTCATGACTAGCCTCCGTTCGACGACAGCATGGGTTCGATCGGAGACGGCGCCCGAGGTCCAGACCGTCGCGGCAAAGCGAACAGCGCAGCAATGGCAAGCGGACGGCGATGCTTTCAGCGTTGGGCCTCATCGGCGCGCCTTCGTTGTTGCCTGGCGCTTCGCTTTGGCTTGGCCCTTCGCTTTGGCCGCGCGCCGCCGCGGCAAGCCGGGCCGGGTGACGGGCGCGGAACGGAATGCCGAAGCCAGGAACGGCACCAGGTGCCGCACCGTCGCCTCCACATCGCCGGGATCGCAGCGGCCGCGCGAAAACGCCTTGATACGCTGCGGACTGCTCGCGGAGTAGTAGATCGTCCCGAGCATGAAGTGGAATCGCCATAGGACTTCATCCGCGGGGAGGTCCGGCAGGCACTCGCGGAGCGCGCTGACGAACGTACGGCTGGACTGGTCGAAATTGTCGGCAACGATTTGCGTAAAGAGCGGAGCGGCTTCGGCGGCCAGCGTGGCCCGCAGCCGGGAGTAGTGATTCTTGCCATTGCCGTCCTGGATCTCGGTGAGGGCGGGACGGACGAACGCCTCGATCACGGACTCGAGCTGCAAGCCGGTGCGACGAGCCTCGGTCAGCAGCCGCAAACGCTCGCGGTTCAGAGTCGTGCAGTGTCGTCGGTACACCTCGGCGAGCAGTCCATCCTTGCCGCGAAAGTAGTAGCCGACCAGCGACCAGTTCACGCCCGCTGCGGCGGCAATCATTCGCACCGGGACGCCCGAGAAGCCACGTTCAGCGAACAAACGCTCGGCGGCGGCCAAGAGCTGCTCGCGTGTCTCGGAAGCCATGGGCTCGTGGGGTGTCCAATCGGGTGCGGAGCGTGGAATCCTGGTCACCGTCGCCATCATACAGCTGGATTGCACAGTCGTTCAATCGACGCACCGCAGGCGAAGACCCGGCGGCAGTCGTGAGTCCATGGCTATCTCTCCGCTTCCAGCCGCAGCACGCGGCGAATCACATCAGAGATGCGCTCCCAGTTCTCCGTTGAAGTGCATATACTTGGGCGCATCTGGGGGTGAGACATGTTCGAAAGAGTTTTTCTTGCGCTCGTCTTTGCTGCCGTCATCCCATCGCCGCTCGCCGCGCAGACGGCGCCAGACGCCACTGACCTTGGGCCATTCAGCGTCATCAGCTCGGAGTACAGACTCCCGGCAGCAATCGATCCGATTGTGCTGGCGGATGCGCCAGCGGATTTGCCCTTGCGCCGCATTCCGACCGAACTCTGGGCGCGTGTGTATCGTCCCGACCCGATGCCGGCCAACGCACTACCACTGCTGGTGTTTCTCCACGGCAATCACGCCACGTGCGGTCGACTGGCTGGCGCCGGCCAGGGCCGCTTCGACATCAACATCCAATACACCTTCACAGGGACCTGTCCCACCGGTTTCGTCGTTGTTCCCAATCATGAGGGCTATGCGTACGTGGCGCAGCGACTGGCCTCTCACGGCTATCTGGTGGTTTCGATCAACGCCAACCGCGGCGTGAATGCGGCACCGGGTTACCCAGCGGACCTGGGGCTGAACCTGCGCCGGGGCCGGCTGGTCCTGCGTCATCTGGAACAGCTGTACAAGTTCCACTCAGGCGCGGAGCCGACGCCACCCAGTGTGGGGCCCAGTCTCTTGGGGAGGATCGATTTCAGCCACGTCGGATTCCTGGGCCACTCCCGAGGTGGCGAGGGTGTTCGCGCGGCCTACAACTTTTACCTCGACCCGAGCCAGCCTGGCGTCGGAGCGAACTGGCAAGCGCGGATCCCGGGCATGGTCGTCCAGGGTATCTTCGAGATTGGCCCGGTGGACGGCCAGACATCTCTCGTCTTGAACGCAGCCGGCACGGTTTGGAACGTGCTTCTGCCGATGTGTGACGGCGACGTCTTCAACCTCCAGGGCGTGCGGCCGTTCGACCGCATGATGCTGATCGCCGGTGAGAGCCCGCCACGACAGAAATCGACCTACACCGTGTGGGGTGCCAACCACAACTTCTACAACACGGAGTGGCAGGTGAGCGATTCGCCCGGCTGCCTCGCACACAAGCGGTTATTCGGCCACTTGCTCGGGTCGGCGGAGCAGCTGGTGACCGGGCTGGCCAGCGTCATGGCGTTCTTCCGCGGCAACGTGGGTCCTTCGGCCGACGCCATCTTCAACCAGAACTTCAACCCAGAGTTCGCGCTGCCGCCAGTGGTGGCTGACGTCACGCGCGTCGATCGCGGCTACACCGACTCACCCAGCGCGACTGTGACCACCGTATTCGACGATTTCCCGATCTCACCAACCAACAGCTACATCGCCAACAACGTCACGTTCGCGCTGAGCGGCATCGCCAACCACAGTTCGCTGCAACGCGTGGCGCAGATCGCTTGGAACGGAGCGGTGGCGACCACGTTTTTTCAGAGCACTCGAGCGACGAACCTGGACGCGAGCGGAGCCTCGACGTTGGATTTCCGCATCTCCCGCCAGTGCGGCGATCCCCTCTGCACCAAGCCAGACTCCGGCTTCAATACAGAGACCAACTTCTCGATCCGGCTCGTCGACGGCAATGGAGACATTTCGAGTCCGGAGCCGCTCAGTAACTACGTCTCGCTGACAGGTCCAGTGGGCGGTTTGGTGACGTTCGTGGGGTCCTCGCCCCACCCCATCCTGCAGACCGTGCGCATTCCTCTGAGCGCATTCTCCGGCGTGGACCTGAGCAAGTTGCGCGGCGTCCGCTTTGTGTTCGACGACACCCGCCGAGACGAGATCTTCATCGGCAATATCCGGCTGTCGACGCAGACCGGCAAGGGCCTGAGCGTGGCCCCAATCGTCGCCGAGCTGTTTTCGGACGACCCGCCGATCGATCTCGGCGCGTCGAACAAAGACGACGTCAACCAGATCAAGTCGATGCGGTTGGTGCAGACTCAGGCCACCGTCGAAATCGAGCTCGCCAGCAACCGCGAGTTCGTTCCGCAGGGTGAGCTCCTGGTGCTCGTCATTGGCGACCAGGAGTTCCCGGTAAGCCAGCACACGAGTCATGGAGACACCAATACCGTCATCTTCACGTTGACCTTAGCGGAGTTCGAGCGGCTCAGCACTGGCAGTCGCGTGAGCGTCCAGTACCGGTAGCGGCGTCAGAAGCAACGCCTGGAACTTCGGGCGCCTGGACAAGAACATGCTGGGGCGTTAGACATCTTCTCACGAAGGCTTCGTGTGAGTTGAAGCACGTTTTCAGCGGCAAGGGCGGCCTCCTGACGCCGAGGCCGTCGATGAACTCGACGTAGAGGGCATGCTGGCGTTCGCAGAACGCATTCTGCCGCGCGCCTCAGACCTCTGGGTGCAAGCCTCGCTCGATTACAAACAGCGGCTGCAGCAGCTGTTTTTTCCGGAAGGCGTGGCGTTCGATGGAAATCGATTCAATCGAACCGCCGTAACGGCACCACTTTTCAAATACTTGGCGCCGTCTGAGAGTGCTGATGAAAAGGTGGTGAGCCGAACAGGAATCGAACCTGCGCGATGGGGGCAGCACAGCTACCGCACGAACGCGAGCACTGTACGCAGTCCGACGCCAGTCACGACCCAGCTCGTGGCCCGCGCAAGGAGATAGCGCGGCCGATGCGGCAGGCCGAGACCCACTGCCGCACCGGCGCGTCGGGGATGGAATCGGCAGCTGCTCAGCCTACCGGAGATGCTTGTTGAAGTGGGCGAGCGTCCGCTCCCACGCCAGTTTGGCCGCGGCGGCATCGAAACGCGGCGTCGTGTCGTTGTTGAAGCCGTGCTGCGTGCCGGGGTAGAGGTAGCGCTCGTAGCGCACGTTGGCCGCCTTCAGCGCCGTCTCATATGCCGGCCAGCTGGCGTTGATGCGCTCGTCCACCTCGGCGGACTGAATCACGAGGGCCGCCTTGATCTTGGGCACGTCCTCGAGATTCGGTGCGCTGCCGTAGAAGGCGACGCCGGCGGCAAGATCAGGGAGGCGCGTGGCCAGAAAGTTGACCATGCCGCCGCCGTAGCAGAAGCCGACGGCGCCGACCTTCCCGTTTGTTTCGGGGCGTGCCTTGAGCCAGCCGGCTGCCGTGACGAAGTCCTCGCGCGTCTTCGGCTGTTCGAGCTTGGGAAAGACCTCACGGGCCTTGTCTTCGTCGCCCGGATAACCTCCGAGCGGGAACAGCGCATCAGGCGCAAATGCCACGAAGTTATCGAGCGCCAGCCGGCGGGCGATGTCCTCGATGTGCGGGTTCAACCCGCGGTTCTCGTGAATGACGAGAACGGCCGGCAACTTGCCAGCGGCCTTGGCCGGCTGCGCCAGGTAGCCGCGCATCTTGCCGTAACCCTGCGGCGAGTCGTATTCGATCGACTGCACCTTGATGCGCGGGTCCTCGGGCTTGACGACCTGCGCCTCGACGAACTTCGGGCTGAGCTGGTCGAGCAGCATCGCGGCGGTCACGCCACCAACGGCGTACTTGGCGGCCTTGTCCAGAAAACCGCGGCGGTCGAGCGCGCCGTGCACGTAGGCGTCGAACAGACTGAGCAGTTCCTGGTCGAAATCATGAGCGGTCTTGCTTTCCATCGGTCCTCCTGAAGCCACAGCGATTCGAGGCATCTTGGGTACTTTGTCCGGGTCGCGGCAAACCCCACTGAGGTCTAAAGACGGCGGCGCTTCGCCTAGCGCTTACCACTGATCGAGATCCCCGCACGGCTGGTCGTGTCGATTGTCAGCACAGCGTCTGGCAAGGTCTTCAGATGAGCCAGGAACTCTCGGATTTTCGCGCCCACCCGCCTGAGAGGCTCTTCGTTCTACTCGGTTCGCAGCGCGACCAGCGGATCCGTGCGCGCGGCGCGGCGCGCGGGCAGGTAACAGGCGACGAGCGACGCGACAGCGAGCAGCACGAAGACGCCGAGATACGTCGGCGGATCGGTCGGCGTGACGCCGAAGAGGACACGCGCCAGCACGGTGCCCGCCCCGAGGCTCAGCGCGAATCCAGCGAGGATCCCGATAGCGGTCAGGCGGAAGCTTTCCGCCATGACCGACCGAACGAGCTGCCTGGACGAGGCGCCCAGGGCGATGCGCAAGCCGAACTCCCGGGTCCTCCTTCGGCCATCGAACGCCACGACCGCATACTGCCCGATGGCGGCAATGATCAACGAGCCCGCCGCGAACAGCGTCAGCAGCGTCGACAGGATCCAGAACGGGGCAGCCTCTGACGCGACCATGCTGTCGAGCGACCGCAGGCTCGCGATCGGGATTCGCCGGTCGGCTTCGCGAAGCGCCCGCGCGATCGCCGGCGCCATCACGTCCAGGCCGCCACGATGGCGAATGTAGAACGTCGCTTCGCCGGGAGGGGCGGGGCGTTCCGCGCTCGGAAAGAAGATGTAGCGTGGAGGCCCTTCGCTGCCGCGCCCGCCGAAGTAGGCATCCTCGACGACACCGACGATTTCCACGCGAGCGGACTGGCCGGTCCGTCCCGCGAGCAGCACCTTCCCGACCGCTGACTCGCCCGGCCACAGGGCAGCCGCCAGTTGGCGCGTGACGATCGCAGACCGCCTGGCGGTTTGGCGCGCCACGGTGAAATCCCGCCCGCTGACGAACGGGACACCGAGCGTCTCAAAAAAGCCGGGGACAACGGGATTCTGCGCTACCAGCACCGACTCGTCGGACTGCTCGCTGC
Organism: uncultured Acidobacteriota bacterium; assembly: GCA_963771395.1. Taxonomy (GTDB): domain Bacteria; phylum Acidobacteriota; class Vicinamibacteria; order Vicinamibacterales; family 2-12-FULL-66-21; genus DATBJJ01. The sequence goes on from CAVYTY010000028.1 coordinate 472,024, forward strand.
GCACCGGGAAATCGACCCAGTTCGACAGCCGTCGCCCTTGCACGTACGAGACGTGCTCGACGCCGGGTAGCTTCTCGAGCCGCTCGCGCAACGTCTCCAGGAGCGTCGCGTTGGTGTCGGGCGTGGTGGCGCCAGCGACAGTGTTGACGGTCGCGAGCAGGATGTCTCTCGTGTCGAACCCAACCTCGACGCTGTCCTGAAGCGACAGCGATCGGCGTGCGAGTCCGGCGCTCGTCAGCAGCAGGATCGAAAACGCCAGCTGCAGCACCACCAGCCCATGGGTCAGCCGCGACCGTCCCTGAACGACTCCCTGCTCGCCCACCTTGAGGAATGGAAGCAGCTGTTGACTCCGCGTACGGAGCGCGGGTCCGGCCGTGACGGCGATCGTACAGAGCAGTGCAAGGACGAGCGCATAACCGACCACTGTCCAGTCTGGGCTCAGATCCGGTATCGCCACCGGCCCCGGCGTGTCCGGCACGAGAAAGGGCACGACAGCACGGGATACCCACCATGCGAAAAGACAGGCAGCCACCCAGGCGACGACGGACAACACGAGGCCCTCTGCGAAAAGGCTGCGGAGAATCCGCCCGCGCGACGCGCCGAGCGACTGGCGGACCGCCATCTCCCGCTGGCGGACGACCGCGCGCGCGATGAGGAGGTTCGTCACGTTGGCGCACACGATCACGATCGTCAGAAAGGTGACCGCTGAGAAAACCGCGAGCATCCGGTTGCCGCGCGTCGCGACAAGGCTGTTGCCGCCCGCCGTCGCAGAGTACGGTACGAGCCTGACCTTGAAGTGCTGGTTCAGCTCGGGATGCGCGTGCTGCAGCTGCGTCCAGAGGGTAGCGAGCTGAGCATGCGCTTCGGAAAGCGAGGCCCCCGCAGTTCGCTGCCCGATCATGGCCACCGCCTTCCCGCGATTGAGCCGCAGCCGGTCGCGTACATCTCCAGCGAGCGGCACCCAGAGATCGGCCAGTTCGGCAAAGAACGCACCCTGAAAACCCGCCTCCGCAACTCCGACGACTGTTGCCGGCTCGCCGTTCAAGCTGACCGCCCGTCCGACGATGTTCTCGGCGCCACCGTAGGAGTTCTGCCACACGTGATAAGCGAGGACCACGACGAGCCCCGAGGTGCCGGGCGCTGCCTCGTCGGCGAAGAAGCTCCGTCCCTTGACGAGGCGCACGCCGAGCGTCTCGAAATAGTTGGGCGAGACGATTCCCGCACGAACGGCGTAACTGCCGCTGTCGAGCGCCAGCGTCAGGCGCGCGAAGTCGACGGCCGCGATCGGTTGAAATGTGGCGCTGTGCTGCAGGAAGTGCGAGTAGACCTGATCGTCGGCGTGCGTCTCGATCTCGCCGTTCTCGGCCACCCAGCTCACCGTGGCGAGTCTGGCTGCGCGCACGCCGGGTGACGGTTTGGCCAGGACGCTGTGGGCAATGGAGAACACGGTCGTGTTGCCGCCGATCACGAGCGCAATCAGGATCACGGCAGTCAGGCTCACCGCCGGGGACTTCGTCAGGATGCGACAGCCAAAGCGGAGATCCTGCAGGAGCTGCTCGAGGCGCGTCGCGAGCCACACGGCGCGCGTCTCCTCCTTCGCCAGCGCAATGTTTCCGAATGCACGCCGGGCCGCGGCGGCCGCGTCGTTGTCGCACAGGCCGCGCTCGGACAGGAGCCGCGCCTCCTCCGTCAGGTGAAACCGGATCTCGTCGTCGAGGTCGCGGTCGGCCTGCGACGGGAAGAACAGCGCCCGGTGGACCACCTTCCGCAATCGTCTCCAGGACATGGACAGCGCTCCTCGGCTAGCTTCCGATGGGTCTTCGCCCTAGGTAGGAGATAATCTACCACCATGCCAGGAGCCCGTCTACTCGTCCTGCTCGCGTGCCGACGACGTGGTTGCGCGTCGCTTGCCGTGACGAACGTCTTCGAGCGAAACTGGCGCGGCTGTGAGTGCTGTCCCGATCACCGTGCACATCTTCGGCGAAATCGTCTTTCCGTTGGCTTTCCGGTGGTCCTGAGAGTATCGTTCCGGCCATGGACGTGGAATGAGGGGTGTCCAATGCGTTCACCTGTGAGAATCGCGCCAATTCTATGGCTCGGCTTGTTTCTTGCCATCGCTGCGACAGGTCTCGCTCAACGCAGTGGGACGTCGACACCATCGCCCGGCACCCCGTCTGATGCGACGGCGCGCATCGTCGCCGCTGCGCAGGCACTCCTGACCACGCTGGACGACGCGGGCCGGGCCAAAGTGCAGTTCCCCTTCGAGGGACCGCAGAAGACGAAGTGGTCCAACCTTCCGAGCCCGATGTTTCAGCGCGCGGGTTTGCTGCTCGCCGATCTGACGCCGGCGCAGCGCGCCTCGGTAAACGCCCTGCTCACCACTGCGCTGAGCCGGGACGGGTATCGAAAGGTCACGGAGATCATGCACGGCGACGAAGTCCTCCGCACGGGTGAAGGCGCGATCGGCCAAGGAGCAGGCGGCCGTGGCCGCGGCCGGGGTCCGGCGGAGTGGCGGCCCCGCATTCGGCGAAAACGAGTATTACCTCGCCTTCGTTGGGACGCCGTCGGTAACGGGCGCCTGGATGTTGCAGTTTGGCGGTCATCACCTGGCAATCAACCTGACCATGGCGGGGCGTGACGCCAGCATGGCCCCGAGCCTTCCGGCTGCTCAGCCCGCGAGCTACACGTTCGAAGGCCGGACGGTCCGTCCGCTGGGCAACGAGAACGACAAGGCGTTTTCGTTGATCAACGCGTTGAACGACACCCAACGCGCTCAGGCGATCCTGAACTACCGTGTGTCCGACCTCGTGCTCGGGGCCACCCAGGACGGAAGACCATTCAGCCCGAGGGCATTCTCGCGTCGGCGCTCTTGGCGCCGCAGCAGACGATGCTGCTGGACCTCGTGCGAGAGTGGGTCGGCATCCAGAACGACGCGTTTGCCGAATCCCGGATGGCCGAGATCCGCGGCGAATCTCGCGCGACACGTACTTCGCCTGGAGCGGGCCGATCACAAACGGCAGCGCCGCGTATTTCCGCATCCAGGGGCCAACCCTCGTGATCGAGTACGCGCCGCAAGGCAGCGTCGACCATATCCACACCATCTATCGCGATCCGACCAACGATTACGGTGCGAAGTTCACGCGGAAGTAGCCGTGCCGCCTGCGTGCTGGCCCTTACGACGGCAATCGTCGCGCGTCGCCGAAGTGTCGGCGCATCGACGGGATGAGTACCTCCAGGCCGCGCGACTGGCCATCGACCCGGGCGGCGTGCAACTCGAACTGGACCTGACGCCGGGGATCGCCCTGGCCGAGGCGATCATCGCGGACATCGATCGCAATCGTGACGGATCGCTGTCCGAGGACGAGCAACGCGCCTACGGGCGCCTGGTGCTCAGCGCGCTGACGCTCGAAGTCGACGGGACGCCGGTTCGGGCGCAGCTGGGCGCCGCCAGCTTTCCTGACGCCGAAGCCATGAGGCGTGGCGAGGGTACTATCCGCATTCAATCGGCCGCGACGCTCCCGCGCCTGTCGACGGGGCCCCATCAGCTGCTGTTCCGCAACCGCCACCATCCGGATCGCAGCGTCTATCTCGCGAACGCGCTGGTGCCGGGCAGCGACGAAGTGGCGGTCACTGGCGCAGCGGCGCGACGGCGATCAGACCGAGCTGACCAGTCGACTACCTCTTGCGTGCGAGCACCGGCGACGTCCACGGCCGCGTGGCTGCTGGGCAGCATCGCCGCCGCGATGGTCCTGGTGCTGCTGACTCGACGATCGCGATCCGCGCGGTGACACCCGCGTGAAAAAAGTGTGGCAGCCAAGCCTGCGCCAGGATCTGGCGTAATCTTCCGAGAGAGGCTGTTCGACGCAAACGTTCATGAGACAGCTTCCATAGCAACGGAGCTCGCATGGGGAAGGTGAGCGTGCTGCCCCATCAACTTGGACGCCAGCGACGGAAAGTCCCAGTCTCGGCGCTTCTGGTGCTGGTGGGCTGCCTGACGACGATCGTCGCGACGGCGGGCCGCTCGAGCACCGCGGCTCAGGCTCGTCTCGCCGCGCTTCCGGCAGCACCGGCCGCGCCGGCCGACAATCCGTCCACGCCAGAACGCGTCGCGCTGGGGCGCCTGCTGTTCTGGGATCCGATCCTGTCAGGCCAGAAAGACGTCGCGTGCGCGACGTGCCATCATCCCGCGTTCGGGTATTCCGACGGTCTCGATCTCTCCATCGGCGCCAAGCGGCGCTGGACTCGGTCCAGCGAGAGCGTTCGTCGCCGGGTCACGCGCCGCGACCGGTGAAGCGCAACAGCCAGACCGTCCTGAACGTCGCGTTCAACGGACTGACCGCCGGTGGCGATGCCATCCCTGCGGGCGCGCCGATGTTCTGGGATCTCAGGGTCCGCAGCCTCGAGGCGCAGGCGCTGGAGCCGCTCAAGGCCCTGGAGGAAATGCGCGGCGGCGCGTATCCCGGAGGATCGTGCTGTTCCTGCCGTCGTGTCGCGACTGAACGCCATCCCGGAGTACCGCCGGCTGTTTGCCCGCGCGTTCGGCGGAAGCACGCCCGTGAACGACGGCAACCTCGGGCGCGCGCTCGCCGCTTTTCAGCGGACGCTCGTGGCCTCCAATACGCCGTTCGACCGCTACATGCGCGGCGACACGACCGCACTCAGCCCCGAGCAGGTTCGCGGCATGGAGCGGTTCCAGTCGGTGGGATGCATCAACTGCCATAGCGGGCCGATGTTGTCGGACTTCGCCACTCACGTGCTCGCCGTGCCGGACAGTCCGAAGCTGGCCGAATCGGATTCAGGCGTGAACAAGACCTACGCATTTCGCACGCCGTCGCTGCGCAACCTGAGCGTGACCGCGCCGTACATGCACAATGGCGTGTTCGCGACGCTGCCCGACGTGGTGAACTTCTACCAGCGGATCAGTCGCGGCGGAGGACGCCGCGGCGGTGATGGAGCAGCACGCGGGGTAAACCGCCAACGTGAGCCGGGATCAGATCGACCCGTTGGCGCGCCAGCTGAACATGCGCGGCAGGGGTCAGCAGGACCTCATCGCGTTCCTGCGCGCGCTGGACGATCCCACACTTCGATCGAACGGTCCCGGAACGTGTGCCGAGCGGGCTGCCGGTCGGTGGACGGCTGCATCCGTGACGCCGAAACGGACGTTACCGACCAATCAGAACGCGACGGCGTCCCTGTGCTCTTCGAGCGTCTTGACGTCGATGCCCGGAACCTTCTTGACACTCTCGAAATCCCGGAAGGGTCCGTTGGCTTTTCGGTGCGCGACAATGGCGTCCGCGTCCTTCGGCGAGAGGCCCAGCGAGGTCGTGATTTCGTCGAGCGTTGCGGTATTGATGTAGACCTTGCCGTAATGCCGCCGCACGTACCCGAAGACGGTCTGGAAATCGTCTTCGCTGCCTGTTGCGCCCTTCTCGATCATCTTGGTCAGGACCGTCTTGCCACTCGGACTGGGTGCGGCGCATGGCGGTAATTCGCGCGCCGCCGCGGCCACCGCCGAAGGTGCTCGTCGAGCCGCTGACCCACCCGTTCTGGAGCGCTCTCGGATCCGAGAACTTCGATCCGATCCCCTTGAGGTTGCCGGTGACGGAGTGGCACGCGCCGCACGCGGCGTTGAAGGTCGCTTCCCCGTTCTTCGGGTCACCCACGAGCACGTTCAGCGTGACGTTGGTGGGATTGCGTCCAGGCGGACTGCCCTGCCCGCCCATCGTCGCGTGAACGCTGTGGATGTATTCGGCGATCGCGACGGCGTCCGCCTCTATGAGCGTGACGGGCGGCGTGTGTCTGGCCAGTCGGGCGCCGATCAGCTCGCCTTTCTGATCGCGCAGCGCGACACCCGAGCGAAGCAGGTTCGGGTTCTTCCCGTCGGCAGTGCCGCGAAGATCGACCGCATGGCAGCTGGCACAATTGGTCCCGTAGAGCGCCTTGCCGCGGACGAGCACATCCTCCGGCGCCAGCGCCCGTGTGAACTGCGTATAGCCGCCGGCACGCCCGCCTCTGCCCTGGCGCCCTCCTTCCGGCGCGGCGCCGCGCTGTCCGGGATCTCCGCCGCGGCCTCCTGCGGGCGTTGGCGGAGTCTGCCCGACTGGCGGTTGGCCCTGAGGCGCCGGAGTTCCGGCGCCCTGCGCGAGGACGAGACCAGTGGTGACGACGCCGGCAAATGCGACGGCGGCGATGCTGCGTGTATCAACAGTCATGAGATCCCTTGACATGGGACGGCCGGGAACAGCCGGGCATCGTGGCATGCAGTGCACGGTAGTCGCCCAGGTGCGCCTCTGTCTAGGCAGGCGGGCTGAAGAAAGCTGAAAAGAGATGAAATGTTCTATCGCAGAGCTGACAAAGGGGCGGGCGCGCACGCTCGGGCTCGATGTCGCTCTCATCATGGAGTTCGGGACGAGGACCATACTCACCCATGATGCACCTTGCGTTCGTATCCGCCACAATGCTTCTTCTCTGGATCTCCGGACAAGCGCCCACCTCGAGCGGCGCTCGCCCGTGCGCGGGCTGCGGTATCGCGCCCGAACCGATCGACAGCACGGACGTCACCGGCTGGACACAGATCTTCGACGGCAGGACCCTCGACGGCTGGGACGGCAATCCGGACGTCTGGAAGGCCGAGAACGGCGCGATTACTGCCGAGAGCACAGCCACTCGCCGAGTCGCCACGACCTACCTGATATGGCGCGGCGGCGCGCCTGCGGACTTCGAATGGAAGCTCGAGATCAAGGCGGACGCCGACATTCATGGCGGTGTGTTCTACCGCGGCAAGGTCGGCCCGAGTGCTCCGAGGGCGGCCGGTCCTGGCCGGGGTGCCGGTGGGACGTCTGCCGCCGGCGGCACGCCGGGCGCTGGCACGCCGGCCCGCACCCAGGCGGCTCCCGCCGTGCCATCCGATCCCAGATGGAATGTCACGGGTTACGGTCTGGATTTCGACTACGGGCGCGAGAACGACGGCAACGTCCAGGATACCGGCGGCCGCGCGGAAACGCAGATCGTCTGGCGGGGCCACATCGTGCGAATGCAGCCGGGCCAGCGGCCCCGGTCAATCGGATCGCTCGGCGACCGCGACGCGCTCATGGAGAGAATCACCTCAGGAGAGTGGAATCAGCTGCACATCATCGCGCAGGGCCACCAGCTCACGCACATCATCAACGGGCAGGTCATGGCGATCCTCATCGATGATGATCCGGTCGCCCGCAAGATGAGCGGCGTGCTCGCGCTCCAGATCGAACAGTATGGCGCGGGCAGGATCAGTTTCAGGAATATCTGGTTGCGCCAACGCGCCTCGCCGAAGGACTGAGGGGTACGTACCCTCGACAACGTCATTGACGCGCGCGACGTTCGGCCGCTGGCGGCGACACGAAGGAGACACGATGAAAGCGATGGGGCCGTTGCACCTGCGCGAAGGAGTGCTCGACAGCTATCCGGACGTGCTCACGCCGGGCGCGCTCGAGACGATTGCGGCCCTGGCCCCGTTTGACGCGGATCGTCGTCACCTGATGCGCGCGCGCATCGAGCGGCGCGCCCGGCGCCAGCGTGAGCGCGAGCGCATCTCGTTTCTGCCCGCCGACGCGACGATTGGCCGGACCAACATCACGGTGCGCGACGCCAGGGCCGGGCGCTTCGACGGCGGAGAGATCCCCGCGGATCTCAATCGGCAGTGGATTCAAGGAACCGGTCCCGCGGCGAGGCCGCGCGCCGCGACGGCCGAGAGCATTCGCAACGTGGCCTACGCGCTGCTTTCGGGCGCTGACGGCTGGATGTTCGACGGCGAGGACGCGCTCGGGCAGGTGGACGCCATGTCGCTCGACAATCAGCGCAACCTGAAGCTGGCCTATGCGCGAGCCGACGTGTTCATGGCTGCCGCCGAGCAGGTCGCTGGGGAGATGAATGCCTGGGCGCGGGGCTTCCTTCACCGGCCCATCGTTCAGGATTGGCGCGCGCAGCTGGACTTCACGACGCGGATCTTTCGTCCGCGCGGTCTGCACCTCGACGATCGGCATGTACAGCTCGCCGGCGGCGAGTTCCTGTCCGCGTCGATCGTCGACGTCGCGCTCTACGTCAACAACCACCGCGTGCTGCGGGATGAAGGCCGCAGCGTCGTCCTGTATCTGCCCAAAATCCAGACCGCTGAAGAGGCGGCGCTGTGGAACGACATTCTCGACGCCCTCGAGCGCCATCTCGGCCTGCCGCGCGGCGCCATCAAGGTCTATGTGCTCGTCGAGCAGATCGAGGCGTCGTTCCAGCTCCTGGAGATTCGGGCGGCGCTCAGCCCCCACTTCGTCGGCTTCAACACCGGACGCTGGGACTACATCAACAGCGTCTCCGATGCGGCGTCATGGGATCCGGCGGTCGTGAATCCGAACATCGACGCGATCACGATGACCTACGGCTACATGCGAGTCTACGAAGATCGCGTACGCCGCGCGGTCAATACAGCCGATCGAAGCGGCCGTTTCGCTCTCTGGCAGGGCGGGATGGAGCCGAACATCCCGGTCGGATCGCCGGCGGGCGTCGAGGCGAGCATGGCGCGTGCGATCGCCGGCGCCGAGCGGGAAGAGCGCGAAGGCGCCAGTGGGAAGTGGGTCGCGCACTGGAAGATGGTGCACATCGTCAGGCCCGTCTGGGAACGCGTCGGGCAAGCGAATCAACTCGGCCGCGCGTTTCCTCCGCTGACCCATGACGCCTCGGACGCCGACGGGTTATTGCAGCTCGAGCCGGCTGCCCGGACAATCCGCGGCGCACGCGATCTCATCAGCGTCGCCCTGCAGTACGGCAATGCGTTCGAGCGCGGCTTCCAGGCCGCTGCGCTCAAGCCCGCCGATTTCTTCGGCAACGACGACGTGCTGTATCTGATGGAAGACATGGCCACGGGCGAGATTCGACTGAGCATCTTGTGGGAGTGGGTGCACAAAGGGGCGCACCTGACCGAGCCGGACGCCGCCGTTGGCGTCCATGCCGGTGAGCCGTTCACGATCGAGCTGTGCCGACGGCTCATCGCTGAGGAGTACGAGAAGCTGCAGCGCGCGGGCAACCGCGACGTGCACGATGACTCCAAGATGGGCACGCTGCCGATCGCGCGAGAGATCGTCGAGACCTATGTCGCGCAGCCCGTGAAGCTGCCGTGGTACGTGGATCTCCTGAACATCAACCTCGGCGTACAGGACCTCGAGACGGCTCGCGCACGGATCGCCCGCTGCACCGCGGCCTTCGCCGCCGACGGCACGCGGATAACGGAGAACCTCGACTTCGCGTGATCGGACCGTGCCCCGGCGATGTCTCAGGGGCCCGGTCCGCGATCATGGCGGCCACGTCATCGCTACGCTCAGCATCGCCGGCTTCGTCGACCGTGCGTGGCGCTCACCCCTCACGGGCGCCGTCGCACTAGGTGAGCAGCGCATCCTTGCCGTACTGGACGCACTTCGCGATTTCGGCGTCCCACGTCGAGCCGGCCGGTATGGTGTACTCGAACTCGATCCCGACCGGGATGGCCCACTTGTTCTTCTTCAGACATTGGAGCACTTCCTTGATCGGAGTGTCGCCCTGGCCCCACGGCATGTTCTCGGAGCGATCGTGGCAGAGACGCTTCCGGTCCTTGAGGTGCATGCTGAAGATGTGGGAATGGAGCTTCTCGATCAACGGTACCGGGCTGAGGCCGGTCCCCGCGACGTAATGGCCGATATCGAGCTGCAAGCCATTGCGCGGCGACTGGGCGATGACTTCGTCCCACGCGTTGATCGTCGCCGTCGTGTGCAAGTGGTACCCGACGTTGACCTGGTGTCTGGCCGCGAAGTCCCCGATGCGCTTGGAGAGGGCACGGTCCGATGGCTGCTCCATCGTGATTTGCGTGGCGCCCAGCGCCTTCGCGGCGTTGAAGGTGTAGTCGTACTCGGCGTCGGGCATGTCCGCCCTGAGCGTCAGCCGGAAGGCGTAGATTGTCACGCCGGCGTCAGCGAACTTGTGCCGGACCTCGACGAACTTGCTCATGGGCACGGTCGTGCGCCACTTTGCCAGCGCGTCGGCCTGAGTGCGAGCCGACGCCTGCTGTTCGGGCGTTTGCGCCCGTCCGCCGCCGCCTCCGCCACCCCCGGCCCCGCGCGCCGCAGGCGCAATGGGCACGCCGCCCTCGCAGGGGATGGCCCCGGGGGCCGGCGCCGCGGCGGCTCCGCCACCGGCTGCGGCTCGGCCACCCCCAGCGGCGGCCCCTCCCGCTGCGCCCGGACCGCCCGCGGGCGCGGCCGGCTGCGGCGCCCCGACGTACCTCTCGACCACGGCGTTGCTCAGTTCGGTCTGGCTGACGCCGAACTTGACGAGCGCCTTCAGGACGCCCTCGAGGTCCGACGCCTCTGGACCGAACCGGTACGGCGCGAAGATGCCAAAGGGCACGCCGCCCCAGACCGAATTCGGCTTTGGCTGCAGGGCGAATGCCGGTGCGCCCCGTGCGAACAGGGTGGCGGCTGGCACGCCCGCGAGTGCCAGTCTTCCGAAATCTCGACGCGAATACAACCGCCCGGGAGTGATCTCGTCACGCATAAGTCGCCTCCACCGAAGCTCTGTGGTCGCCACGGTCTTTCCGAACGTTCGGGTGGTCACACGCTAACACACCATCTTCGTCAAACGCCCGCCTGCCTACGTGCCACGCGGCGCGCGATACAAGACCCCCGCCAGGGTTGCCCAGTCGGCAGGCTTCGTGAGGTGCACGTCGAATCCTGCGCGCATCGCCTTCTCTCTGTCTTGTTCCTGGCCGAACCCTGTCAACGCCACGAGCAGCACCCGGTTGCCGAGAACATGACGTATCCGTAAGCAGGTCTCGTAACCATCGGGCGCTCGCATTCCGATGTCGAGGAGGATCACCTCAGGTTGGTACTCCTGAAGCATCTCGAGAGCGCTGTCGCCGTCGTACGCTACTTTCGCGTCTCCACCCATTTCCTCGACCAGCATCGCCATCGCATTCGCCGCATCCCGGTTGTCGTCGATGACCAGAATCCGTCGTTCGAGGCGTTGTTCATCCGGGCGTTTCGCGGTGGCGGAGACCGATTGGGTCGCCGCCAGTGGCAGTCGGATAACGAACTCGCTACCCCGCCCGTGTCCTTCACTGCAGGCGTCGAGACGTCCGCCGTGAAGTTCCACCAGTCGATGGGCGAGCGCGAGCCCAATGCCCAGTCCAGGTTGTGACGTGCGCGTCTCTCCTTGCGTGAAGAGATCGAACACACGAGGCAGCAGCTCAGGCGAAATCCCGATTCCTGAATCGACCACGGAAATCGACACCTGCGGTTTCGCATCGCTCGTCGGCTCCGAGATCTCCGCGGAGATGCGGACCCAGCCGTCGTGGTCCGTGAATTTCGCCGCGTTGTGGAGCAAGTTCGACAATATCTGAACGAACCGTGTGGGATCCGCATCGATGATGCAAGGGGCCTCCGGGAGCTCGACACGCAAGTCGATTCGCTTGTCAGCCATGGCGGCACGATTGGCTTCCACGGCGCTGTGGACCAGACGCTCGAGCGATGTCGGTTCGCGTTGGAGCACAATCTTGCCTGACGTGATTCTCGAGACGTCCAAAAGATCGTCAATCAAGCGGACCATGTGACCCACTTGACGCTCCATCATCCCGCGCACCCGCTCGACCGTCATCACGGTGTCGCCGCCACGCCGGATCAGTTCGAGGCCGGTTCGAATCGGGGCGAGCGGATTTCTCAGTTCGTGCGCCAGCATCGCCAGGAACTCGTCTTTCCGCGCATTGGCCTCCCGCAACTGCTCCTCGGCGCGGGCGCGTTCGATTGCGTCCCAGGTCCGCTCCGCGGTTTCCTTGATCAGTTCGACTTCCTCCAGACTCCAGGCACGCGGTGAAAGGTCGCTCACGCAGAGGGCCGCGACCAGCGCTCCGTCCCGGATCAACGGCGCCAGGACGAACGCACCCACGCCGAGCGCGGCGACCGGCGGACGATCCGCGTCGGGAATGAGCGGCGAGGTTCTGGTGTCGGCCACGACCACAGGTCCGCCCGTCCGAAGTGTCGGACCGACCCAACTGAAATCGCGCATCGAGTATCGTCCGACCATGCTCGAGACACCCGCGCGAACAAAGTTCCGTTCGACCAGGACGTGGCCTTCGTCATCGTCTATGTCTGCGTAGTAGGCACGATCCGTCGGCAGCCGCTCGCCGAGAAGCCTGCTGGCCTCCTCCTGGATCGCCATCGGATCGACCAGCGGCCTCAAGGCATCGCCAAGCCTGAGAAGAAAGGCGTGCCGTGATTCGCTCTCCACGAGCGCAATCTCCACGCGCTTGAGATGATTGAGGGTTTCACGAAGCCGCACACCACCTTGGACGAGCTCGGCTTCGGACTTGTCGAGCAGCAAGTCCGCGAGGTCGCCGTAGCCGCGCAGTATGTCGGCCATATCCGGTTCATAAGTCAGCTCCGGGTGCATCTCCGTCCAGTAATGCGCCGTACGAATGAAGGCGAGATAGGCCACGAGGAGTTCGAACGTGCCGTCGCCAACCGCCGCACGAACAGCTGTGCGTGCGTGGCCGGCGTCGCGCGGCGACAGGAACATGATCGTCAGCGCGTCGAAGAGATCGCTCTCGCGCTCAGTGCGAGGCTCCGGCAGACGATCTCGAAGTGACACACGCTCCAGGCGCTCGAGGACCTTCGTGAGCGCCGGGCCCTCGGGGAGGGGCCGCCGTAACAGCTCGATCACCTGCTCGATGGTCTCGAGGCTCGCGCCGGCGTCTCCGGCCGGGTGGCCCTGCCCGATGAGAAAACCCACATGCCGGACGATGCAGTAGCGGATCTCGCAGAAGCGCGAGAGGTGGACGAAGAGCCGCTCCTTGAACAGAGAAGGCAGCGGGCTGTCCAGGTAAGCCGACTTCGCAAACTTCCAGAGTTCCTCGATCAGCCCCGGCGCCGCATCAGCGGAACAGAAGAAATTGGGGAGGACGCCGAAACGATCCGCGACCTCGCGCCTGAAACGGAGCGTGGTCGACTGTAGTTGCGTCAATTCATCGTTCACTCCACGGCTGAGCTTGTGCGGCGCGAATCCGTTTGCGCTTCTTCCGGCACGGGCGTACCTCCCTGCGATTCTATGCTGGAAACGGCGCCATCAGCCTTTTCTCGAGGCGCGGGCGGATTTGCGACGTGGCGATGGGCAGGTCAATCGCTGCGCAACGCGATGGCTGGATCCACACGCGCCGCCCGCCAGGCGGGGACCGAGCCGGCGAGTGCGGCGGACACGGCAAGCACCACTGTGGCGCCAACCATTGTCGTCACATCGGTCGGCGACAGGCCGAAGAGGAGCGTGCTGGCGCCACGCATCGCGCCACCAGCCAACGGAAGGCCGATGAGCAGTCCTGCCGCCAGCGGCCAGAGGCTGTCGCGAAGCACGAGCATGACAATCTGCGCTCGAGTGGAGCCAAGCGACAACCGGATGCCGATCTCGTGCCGGCGACTCACCGCCAGATACGCGATGATGCCGTACAGGCCGACAATCACCATGACGATCGCGAGCACGCCAAAGGCTCCCGCCAACCATGCCGTCGTGCGTTCGGCCACCAGCCGGTCGCCAATCTGCGACTTCAACGCGGTGAACTGAATCGTGAGGGCGGGATTCAGCCTTTTCACCCGGTCGACGATTGGCGCGGTCATTCGAGACCACGGCGTGCTGGAGCGCACGAGCACGGGTGCCCAAGGCTGCAGACCGGGATTCTGTGCCATCGGCACGTACGCAATCGGCGGCATCTCTTCACGGAGATCCGCATACTTCGTATTGCCGACCACGCCGACAATGTTGTACGTCGTCTCCGGATAACCCGCTTCGGCAACCGTCCGAAGCACGATGCCGATTGGGCTCTGCCCACCAAGGTGGGCGCGGACGAAGCTCTCGTTGACCAGCATCACGCGGGGCGAGCTGGCGGTGTCGAGTTTCTGAAAATCGCGGCCGGACAGGATGGGGATGCGAAGCGTCTCGAGGTATCCGGGACTGACGTACGTAAACCGCGACCCCTGGCGTTCGTCTCCTGAGACGCTCGGGACGCGAAAGAAATGCCACCAGCTGTCGCCGCTGATGGGAATGTGCGTCGCGGCCGCCGCCGCCGCGACCCCGGGCACGGAGCCAATTTCGTCGATCAGCCGCTGCTGAAACGCGACGCGCTCCTCGATTGACAGGTCGCCGGCCTGGCGATCCCGGGCCCAGACCGCCACCATGCCCTCCTGCTCGAAGCCGGCATCGACGAGCGTCAGATTGCGAAAGCTCCGGACAAAGAGCAACGCCGAGACGATCAGGACCAGCGACACGGCGATCTGTCCGGCAACCAATCCCCGTTGAAATCGGGTCCGGTGACGATCGACCGTCACGCCGCGCGACGACTGGCGCATGGCAGCAATCGGATCCACGAACGACAGGCGGAGCGCAGGGACGAGACCGAAGAGCAGCAACGTGAGGGCCGCGCTCGCGCCGACGAACGAGATCAGCCGCCAGTCGGCCATGAGGTTCAGCATCACAGGGTTGGCCGACGTATCGAGGAACGCAATCAGCGCTCTTCCCGACAGCAGCGCGACGGGAACGGCCAGCGCCGCGCCGCCGACAGCCACCAGCAGGCTCTCGATCAGCATCAGCGAGAGCACCCGCGTTCGCGACGCGCCAATGGCCACGCGCACTGCGATCTCCCGCTCGCGCGCGCTGGCGCGAGCGAGCGTGAGCGTCGCGAGATTGGCGCACGTGATCAGGAGCACCAGTCCCGTGAGTCCGAAGAGCAGCGAGAGCGATGTTCCATACGCCCCACGCAAACGGCTGACGCCTCGACCGGCAGGAATGACGCCAAATCGAAACGCGCGATACTGGGCGGTCAGGTCGGCGCCATATCCCGACGGAACCGTGGCGTCGAGAAGGCCAGGGCTCAGCGCACGCAGGTAGGCATCAGCCCGTGGGATCGTCCAGTCCGGTTCGAGCCGGCCCATGACGGTCAGCCACCACAGATCTCGCCGGTCGAGGATGTCGCCCCACAGCGCCGCCGAGCAGACAGGCAGAGCGAAGTCGAACGACTGGCCGACTTCGAGGCCAGTGAACCGAGCCGGCGTCACGCCGACGACGGTAAACGGCTGATCCTGTACCGTGAGCGTGCTGCCGATGGCGGCTTCGCGACCGCCGAGATGCGTCTTCCAGAACGCGTGACTCACGATCGCCGCTCCGGCGCCGCATCCGCGGCGATCGTCGCCGGCCGTCAGCAACCGGCCCCGTTCTGGCGTGAGGCCGAGCACGCGAAAGAAATCTCCACTCACCCAGAGTCCGCGCGCCTGCCTGGCCTCGTCGCCGCGGCCGACGAGGAGTTGAGCGTTCCCCCACGCAAACATCGAGGCAAACGCCGTTTGCTGCGCTCGAATCTGCTCCCACAGCGGATACGTCACCGCCGCGTTGACACCCGCCGAAATGCCAAAGCCGCTGACGCCCTCCGCCCGGACCTCAGTCAACCCTTGCGGATCGGCCACCGGAAGGCTGCGGAATCTGACCGTGTCAATCAGCTGAAAGATCGCGGCGTTGGCGCCGATGCCAAGAGCCAGCGAAAGGATCGCGACGGCGGTAAACACCGGAGTACGTCGAAGAGCCCGGAGACCGTATTGTGCGTCGCGGATGACGTGATCCACCGTGTGGCTGCCGAGCGGAAGCATATTGGGACCTCCGGCAAACCGTCACCCGAGTTTGCGTTCGGGGACGTGCTCGACGTCGATGCTCGCGACCTCGCCGCTCCTCGAGCCAGCCGTGTAGACGGCTACCACATCCAGGCTCAGCGTGCTCTCGATCACGAGAAAGCCTTCGAACCCGTGGATGAACGGGATGCCGAAGTTCTGCACCTGCGAGCAATCGACGCTGGTCGCCTCGTCGGGCTTGAGCGCGCCCTCGACGAACGGGCTGATCTGACCGCTGCGGACCGCGAGCTTCTTGCGCAACCGCGCGACCTGCGCGTTTGGGTTGTGAATGTTGACGGCCGTCTGGTAAACGCCGGGCAGGACAGCCGTGCTCGTCTGCGAGGTACCGGGGATGTTGGCGGTGCACAGGAACTTCACCGCGTACTGGAAACGGAACCGAGGAGGTGCCGTCGCCTGAGCGCGTTTCTTTGCCGTGGCCTTGGCCATCTCTGCACTCCTTTCGTGCCGTTGGACCTGATCCGATTTGGTGGACAGTTAGATTACGCCGTTTTTGTGTTCGCTCTTCGTTCTTCTTTCTTCTTCCAAGGGAAAAACGATGGGTGCTGCCGCAGTGGCGTCGACCCTGAATCGCAGGGCGCGGCCGCTCGTGTTCCGATTGGCCGAGGCGTCCAGCTTGAGAAGATACTCGCCCGGCGCGAGCGTCGAGAGCGGCAGGGTGATCACGCAGTCCGTGCGGCGGTTGGCGAACGAGGACTCCGGGAACGGCAGCGACTGATCGCGCAGCGCGGTGCCCTTGGCATCGAGAACTCGCACGCGAATCACGACCGGGGCCAGCGCATCGGTGCGCCCGGTGCCCTGATAGATCTGAAGCACCGCACGCACGACATCGCCGCGCTTGAACGTACGACGGGTGGTCGGCTTCGCCGCGCCCCCACCACTGCTCGCGGTCTCGACGCTCATTCCCGACAGCGAGAGCGGCGCTTTGTCGAAATCCGGAACGGTGATGTCCGAGAATACGCTCGCCACCTTGCCCGACGCCGCGTCGGAGACCGCGACGCGCAGCCCGTAATCGCCCGGCTGTAGTTCGAGGTGCGATTGCACGTTCACCTCGATCGGCGAACCCGACGCCGAAGCCGTGGCGGTAATCGTGGACGCCTGACGCGCGGAGGCCACGGGCTTGCCCGTTCGGTCCACCGCGGCAATGGCAACGTCCAGCCCGACGGGTGCGCCGTCGCTGCGCGCAAACGCGCCGGCGTCCACGTTCACGCGGACGATGGGATTGGGGTGCCCGATATTGGAGAACGCCGTGACGCCGAGCGCCAGTGGCACGCCGGCGTTGGGCAGCAATCCGTTCAGCGCGTCCTCGGCTGTAGACGGCGCCCCGGCGCCGGCGGCCGGAGTACTCGCTGCCGACGTCGCCGGAAGATACTGCCGTTGCGCGACCACCCGGAGTCCCTTACGCCCGACCTTGACCAGGATGGTGCGCGCGGCGTCGGGCCGTGCCGGCACCGCACGCTCGACAGCGATCACGTAGTACGAGTCGCTCTCGCGAAAGATCTCGGGAATCGTCAGCTCCGGGTTGTTCCTCCCCACCACGGCCCGGCCTCCCGTACGATCAGGAAGGACACTCAGGTTCTCGCGGTCGCTCAGCGTGTTGGTCACGCTGGATTTCAGCGCTGCCGACGCAGCCCCCGGCGAGCGGTTCGTCGTCGAAGCCTGTGTCTGCGGCCCGGCGTTGACGAGACCCTGTGGATCGATGGAGTGCACGGTCAGGTTCGCACGGTCGATTGCCGTGAACATGACGCCGCGCGCATCCCTGAGCCGCGAGTCGCACCCGGGGTCCTGGAACGATTCCGAGATCGGGCGGCTCGATTGCCAGATCATGGTGCTGCCGATGAAGAGGAGCACCTTTCGCCGCCGCGGCGTGCCCTGCACGGCCTCGGCCACGCGCGTAATCGTTTCGAGCACGCAGAGTCCGCACAGGCAGCGGGAGTCGTTCAGCGGCTCCACCTTGAACGGGCTCCCCGGCATGTTCATGATCCCCTCGGCTGTCCCGGACATGCCCGTGCTCGGATCGGCCGCGTTGATGGCGTCCAGCAACCGGGCACGGTCCGCGGTCAGGTTCTGTACGGCGCGGGTCTGAACGGCGTTGTTGTTCGTGGAGACGACGGCGGCCAGATCGTAGGGGCCCAGGGACTCGACCGCGGTCGTGGCAATCTTCCGGGCAGTCACTGTCGGCTGCTCTTGGGGAATCGTCCGATCCATCAGGATGACGACCAGCCGTCCTTCCTCCTCGCTCACTTGATTGGTGACGACGTCGGGGGCAACGTTGCCGGCCCAGACGGCCTCGTTCGCGCGCGGCCGCGCCAGCTCGATGGGCGTGAAGGCGCGAATCGGCGTCTCGACGCCGTTGTCGAGGACGGTGAAGTCCGCGGCGGTCAGCCCGCTCACGGGCTGCCGCTTGCTGTCGAGGACGGCCACGTCGAGCTGCAGCAGCTCGACGCCGGTGCGGAACTGCGGGCGTTCGCTCTGCTCTTGCGCGGGGAGCCCGGCTGACGACAGGATGGCGAAGCCAACGAAACTGCAGGTGAGTGTGCGCACACGCATGGGTACTCCCGGACCGCAGGCTTCGCTCAGCCGGCCTGGGTGGCGCGCCTAGTGTAGCAGCAGGACCGCACGCAAGGCGGTGTCGCTCGCGGCGAATGCGGATCGGTATAGAGTGTCGGTGGTTGTTTGTGAGTCTCCGACCACAATCGCATATCGACAAGGAGTGCATATGTGCGACCAGGATCATTTCGACGAGGATCGAAAAGAGTACGAGGCGCTCGGATTGGTGACACGCCGCCAGTTTGGGGTGCTCGTCGGCGCCGGCGTGAGCCTGATGCTGCCGCAGGTCGCGAATGCCGTCGCCGTCACCGAGTCGGACGTGACCGTGACGACGCCGGACGGAGCCGCGGATTGCTACTTCGTACACCCGGCGAGCGGCTCTGCTCCAGGCGTGCTGATGTGGCCTGACATCTTCGGGCTGCGGCCCGCGTTCCGCCAGATGGGCAAGCGGCTCGCCGAATCCGGCTATTCGGTACTCGTGGTCAACCCGTTCTATCGCGTGAAGAAAGCCCCGACCGCGGAGAAGGGCGCCGCGACCCCCATTCCAGAGCTGCGTCCGCTCGCGCAGGCGCTGAACGAGACGACGCAGATGACCGATGCAAAGGCGTTCATCGCGTGGTTGGACCAGCAGCCCTCCGTTGCCAAGAACCGGAAGGTTGGCACGCAGGGCTATTGCATGGGCGGCCCCATCGCTTTTCGTACCGCGGCGGCGATGCCCGATCGGGTCGGCGCTGTCGCATCGTTCCACGGCGGCGGGCTCGTGAACGACACGCCGAACAGTCCGCACCTCCTGGCCGCGAAGACCAAAGCCCAGTTGCTGGTCGCCATCGCCGCGAACGACGACGCGCGGTCGCCCAAAGAGAAAGACGTGTTGAAGGAAACATTCGCGAAGGCGAATATTCCGGCGGAGATCGAGGTGTACGAGGGCGCGGCGCACGGGTGGTGCCCGCCGGATTCGGGAGTCTACAACGAGCCACAGGCCGAGAAGGCGTGGAGCCGCCTGCTCGCGTTGTACGGAAAGGCTCTGGCGTAGATTGCAGCCGTGCTCACCGCTCGCGGCGGCGTACGACCCCCAGGGTCGCCAGAGCGAGGGCAGACATGACGGCGGGAATGGCGACCAGCGCATAGACGGTAGTCGCCGGCCACCCGAACCCGAGCAGGATTCCGCCGAGCAGCGAGCCGACGATCGAGCCACTGCGACCAATGCCGTTGGCCCAGGCCACGCCGGTCGCACGGTATGGCGTCGGATAGAAGGCGGCGGACAAGGCGTTCGCGCCGACTTGTCCGCCTGAGACGCAGAAACCGGCCGCGAACATCGCGAACGTCATCAACCCCCGCGTTCGGGTCGACAGGCTGATGAGCACGACGAACGCCGCGCCTCCGAGGTAGACGCCGGAGAGCACGTGGTGCGGCTCGAACCAATCCATCAACCGGCCGACGACGATCGCCCCGAGGGTCCCACCCACCTGAAACATCGCCGCCATGAACGCGGCGTCCGCGAGCGACGCGCCCGAGGTTTGCTGAATCAGCGTCGGCATCCAATTCGTCATGAGGTACACCACCAGGAGGCTCATGAAGAACGCCAGCCAGATGAGCAGCGTGCCCAGAAAGAGCCCGCCACCGAAGAGCTGCCGCACTGGAGACGCCTGCGGCGCCGTCGCGCCAACGAACGTCGCCCCTCGGAAATCGTCCGTCGGCGCGATTCGACGAAGCACACGGGCCACGCGATCCTGTGCGTCGCGCTTCATCACGAGATATCGAACGGACTCTGGCAACAGCCATCCGAGCACCGGCGCAAGAAGCAGGGGCGCGACACCGCCGCCGACCAGGAGCGCGCGCCACCCGTAACTGTGGAGGACCTGCGCCGCAATGATGCCGCCCAGCGCGGAACCGAGCGTGAAGCCGCAGAACATGAGGGTGACGAGCGCGGAACGGCGGGCCTTGGGGCAGTATTCAGATGCGATGGTGATGGTCGTCGGCATGGCGCCGCCGAGACCCACACCCGTAAGGAACCGCAGCCAGGTCAACGACGGCAGACCGCTGCTGAGCGCGGACGCCAGGCTGGCGCCGCCAAAGAGGACCATCGAGACGATCAGCATCGTCTTGCGCCCGTGACGGTCGGCCAAGGGACCAACGGCAAACGCGCCGACCATCAGGCCAAAGAGGCCGGCGGCGAACAGGGGGCCCAGCTGGGCGACTGCAAGACCCCACTCCGCTCGAATCGCCGGCGCGATGAAACCGATGATGGCCGTATCGAAGCCATCGATCGCGACAACAAGGAAGCAGAGGAGCAAGAGCAGCCGCTGCACAGCCGACAACGGCCGGGAGTCGATGAACTCCTGAACATCGACGACACGATTCGTCACGTCAGTCGCCATCATAGATACTGACCGTATACTGTCAAACATTTTCGGGGAGGTTTCATGTCCACTCAGCCGACGGCCCCATCAGCCGCCGAGACGCTTGCCCGTCTCGCCTTCTATGAGCGCATCAGCCAGAAGCACATGACGCCGCTGTGGGTCTCGCTCGCCAACCTCGTCACGCCCGAACCCGTGAGCGGTTGCCAGCCGGCCGCGTGGCCGTTCCCGGACATCCGCGCCGCGATGATCGAAGCCGGCGGTTTGATCACGGCCAAGGAAGCCGAGCGTCGTGTGCTGATTCTGGAGAATCCTGGCCTTCGCGGGCAGTCGAAGATCACCACTGATCTGTATGCGGGGGTGCAGCTGGTGTTGCCCGGCGAAGTCGCACCCGCCCATCGCCACGCGCAGAGCGCGCTGCGCTTCGTGCTCGAAGGCGGCGGAGCGCATACGTCAGTGAACGGCGAACGCACGCCAATGCACTACGGCGACTTCATCATCACGCCGCCCATGGCCTGGCACGATCACGGAAACGAGAGCGACGAGCCCATCTTCTGGCTCGACGGCCTCGACATTCCGATTGTGCAGTTCCTGGACGCATCGTTCGCGGAACATCACCATGAGGACGAACAGCCCATCTCACGCCCCGTCGGGGACTCTGACGCACGCTTCGGTACGAACCTGCTGCCCATCGACCATCGGCCGGCGACGGCCGCTTCTCCCGTCTTCAACTATCCGTACGCGCGAACGCGCGACGCACTGGAACGGCTCGCGCGAACGGCCGCCTGGGATCCGTGTCACGGCCTCAAGATGCGCTACAGCAATCCCGTGACGGGCGGATATCCGATGACCACGATCGCGGCGTTCATCCAACTGCTGCCAAAGGGATTCCGAACGGCGCCCTATCGGTCCACGGATGCCACGATCTTCGTTGCCGTGGAAGGTCGCGGCCGCACCCGGATCGGACCGGACTTCGTGGTCGACTGGCAGCCTCGCGACATCTTCGTAGTACCGAGTTGGAAGCAGGTCACGCACGAAGCGACCGACGAGGCGGTGTTCTTCTCCTTCTCCGATCGGCCGATTCAGGAGGCACTGCACCTCTTCCGCGAGGAGCGCCAGAATGCCTGAGACCAAGACACGCGGCACAGTGGCGGCTGACCAGCTGCGGGCGACGACCGACGAGATCCTGGGCGAGGTGCAGCGCCTGCCGCCGGAGCTCATGACCTGGGCCCCCGCAGAAGGCGTCTGGTCGGTCATGGACATCCTCTGCCACATTCGAGAGTTCGTTCCGTTCTGGACGGACGAGACGCTGCACATCTCGCGACGGCCCGACGAGGAGTGGGGTCGCGATCACACCGACACCGCCAGGCTCGCAGCCGTCACGAACACCGCCGGGTACAAGCTGGAGGATGTGGTGGCCGACATCCGGCGAAGGGTGCGGCACTCAGCCGAGACGCTGACCGGCTTGACCGACGCCGATCTTGCGGTCGAAGCCACCAGCAAGAATCCCCGCTGGGGCCTGAAGCCGGCCTCCTTCGTGGTCGATCACCTTCTGGTTCAGCATGTCGAGAAGCACCTCGGCCAGATCCGGCGAAACGTCACCCAGTTTGGCGAGGCTCGCGCGAAAGCGTAGCGCTGCACCTGGCGATGAAGATTCGAATCATCGGCGGTGGCCCGGCAGGACTCTTCTTCGCGTACCTGATGGGTCGGGTAGATGCCGGACACGATGTCCGTGTCTACGAGAGAGATCACGAAGGCGCCACGTATGGCTGGGGACTGGTCTTCTCTGATGTCGCCCTGTCCTTCGTTCGCGACATCGCTCCAGAACTCTATCAGTCCCTGACTCATAACCAGGTCGTCTTCGATGACATGGCGATTGTGCACCAGGGTCAGCGCGTGACATTGGCAGGCAATACACTCCATCGCCTGGGACGAATCGATTTGCTACGAGCGCTGCACCGGCATTGCCGGGAGGTCGGTGTGTCACTCGAGTTCGAGCGCCGGTGCGACGACGTCACAGAGTTGGCGGACGGCGACTTGATCGTGGCCGCTGACGGCGCCAACAGCTCAATCAGAACCCGGTATCGAGAGCAGTTCGAGCCGACGCTCGATGAGCGACCGAATCTGCTGGCGTGGTACGGCACAACGCGGCTCTTCAGACCGCTGTCTTTGATCTTCAGGCAGAACCAGGACGGGCTGATCATCGCGCACTGCTATCAGTTCAACCGGACGCACAGCACGTTTCTCGTGGAGGTTCCGCCGGACACGTTTCGAAAGGCCGGTCTCGATCGAATGTCCGGGGCCGACAGCCTGGTCTATTGTCAGGCGTCTTTCGCCGAAGACCTGGACGGTCATCGACTGCTGTCGAACAACAGCACCTGGTTTCGCTACACGATCGTGAAGAGCAGGAACTGGCACTTCGGCAATGTCGTGCTGCTGGGCGACGCGTTGCGGACGGGCCACCCGTCGATTGGCTCCGGCACGCGGCTGGCCCTGCAGGACGCGATCGCCCTGTTCGAGGCGTATCGAACTGCCGGCGGCAGCGTGCCGCTCATGCTCGAGGACTTTTGCCGAATCCGTCGCCCCGGCTCCGATGCGCTTCAGCAGGCCGCGATCAAGAGCACGGAGTGGTACGAGAACGTCGGGACAAAGCTCCATCTCGACCCGCTGTCATTCGCGTACGACTACCTGCGGCGAAGCGGCAGGGTCAGTCATGCCGAGATTCGAAAGCGCGATCCAGCACTGGCGTCGGCATACGAGAAGCTCCATCCGGCCGCAGCAATCTCGGAGATCGATTCGCGGCAGACAAGCTGAAAGCAAGGCGCGAATCCGCCTTTGATAGCGGCGTTCGCAATGCGCCATGCGAACGACAGGCTCACAGACCCTGAGAGGTTTCAGATGAACGAATTACTCTTCCCTGCCCCGTCAGTCTCGGCCGTCCCCGTGCGGGGTCGAACGGCGGGTGTTCCCATTCGACGAATCTTCTGCGTCGGCCGCAACTATGAAGCGCACGCCAGGGAGATGGGTGTCGCGGTCGATCGAGAAGCGCCGTTCTATTTTACCAAGGCCGCCGAGCATTACGTGGCGTCCGGGTCGACGGTGCCGTATCCCGCGGGAACGAACAACTACCACT
Source organism: uncultured Acidobacteriota bacterium (assembly GCA_963771395.1). GTDB lineage: Bacteria > Acidobacteriota > Vicinamibacteria > Vicinamibacterales > 2-12-FULL-66-21 > DATBJJ01. The sequence goes on from CAVYTY010000028.1 coordinate 495,771, forward strand.
ACGAGATGGAACTCGTTGTGGTGATTGGAGCTCCCGCATTCCGGGTGCCAGCCGACCGGGCGCTCGAGAGCGTGTTCGGCTACGCCTGCGGGCTGGACATGACGCGCCGGGATCTCCAGGCGGCCGCGAAGGAGAAGCAGCGGCCGTGGGATATCGGCAAGGACTTCGAGCAGTCAGCGGTGCTGGCCGAGATTGTGCCGGCCGCGGACATCGGACATCCCCGTAAAGGCCGAATCGAGCTGAGCGTCAACGGCGAGACAAAGCAGCTGTCGGACCTCTCGCTGCTCATTCATGGTGTGCCCGAGGTGGTCGCTCACCTCTCGATGTTCTACCACCTGCAGGCGGGAGACGTGATCTACACAGGTACGCCGGAGGGAGTTGGGCCGGTGCAGCCGGGCGACGACATCGTGGGCTCAATTGCCGGTGTCGGAACCATCACACTCGAGATTGGCGCGCCGCTCTAAGTCCAGGGGGACAGATGCTCGAGGGTTGCGTGCCTTGGCCGGCAGACTTCGCCCGCCGCTACACCGAGGCCGGCCTCTGGGAAGGCATCACCGTGGCCGAGATGGTCGAGCGCACGGCGCGGCGGCAGCCACAGTCGATCGCCATCGTCTGCGGCGACACTCGGATTAGTTACCAGGAGCTGATTCAAGCGGCCAAGAGCCTCGCGAGCGGGCTGCTGCGGCTGGGATTACAGCCGCACGATCGCGCCGTGGTGCAACTGCCCAACGGCCCGGAGTTCGTGTCCCTCTATCTCGCGCTGAACTACATCGGTGTCATTCCCGTGATGGCACTGCGCGCCCACCGTCACGCGGAGATCCGGCATTTCGTTCGGTCTTCCGCAGCCGTCGCGTACTTCATTGCCGACTGCGTGGGCTCCTTCGACTATCGGCCGATGGCCGGAGAGATCGCCGGCGAGTTCCCCTCCCTCCGGCACGTGGTCGTTGTGGGCGAGCCGGGGCCGGACCAGACTGCGTTGCGGGCACTCACGTCGAACGGCGCAGTCGACGAAGGCGTCCTCGAACGCGTCCGGCCGGATCCCGGGGACGTCTCGACGATGCTCCTGTCGGGGGGAACGACGTCCCTGTCGAAGCTGATTCCACGGACCCACAACGACTATGTCCTCAACGCGCGCCTGTGCGCTGGGGTCGCGGACTTCTCCGCGGACACCGTGTTTCTCGCCATCCTCCCCCTGGGTCACAACTACAATCTCGCCTCACCGGGTCTCTTGGGCACCTACTACGCTGGCGGCACCCTCGTGATCGGCGGCAGCACCGACCACCATGAGGTGTTCACCACCATTGCACGCGAACGGGTGACTGTCGTAGCCGCCGTGGTTCCACTGATCACCACGTGGTTGAACAGCAACGTTGCGCAACAGTTCGACGTCTCGTCGCTCCGAGTCGTGCAGAACGGGGGCGCGCGTCTGGCTCCGGAGCTGCGTGCCCGTCTTCGCAACGAGCTCGGTTGTACGCCGCAGGAGATCTACGGCACCGCCGAAGGCCTGATCAACATGACGCGGCTCACCGACAGCGATGACCTGCTGCTCGAGAGCTCGGGTGCGCCGGTCAGTGAGTTCGACGAAATCGAGGTGCGCGACGATTCCGGCAAACCGGTCCCCGACGGCGAAGCGGGCGAACTGGTGACCAGGGGTCCTTACACAATTCGCGGGTACTACAACGCAGCCGAGATCAACGCCGAAGCGTTCACGGCTGACGGGTTCTACCGCATGGGCGACGTCGTCCGGAAACGGGGTCGCTACGTTAACACGGAGGGCCGCCGCAAGGACCTCATCAATCGAGGCGGCGAAAAAATCAGCTGCGACGAAATCGAGAACCTAGACGGCGCAGCGGGCGGGTGGTTGGCGAGGTCTGGAAACCGAGCCTGCCGGCGAGCGCGCGCGGCGTGTGCCCTTACTTCTGGCTCGGGCTGTCGTCGGCCTTCAGATCCCCGAGGGCGTACTGCATGCCCGCGAGCAGGTGTTCGAGCATCGGCCTCATCGCGTAGATCCGCTCGGCGTGTCCCAGGGCCATGTAGAACACCCGGCCCTGTCCGTCCTTTTTGATCCAGCTCAGTCCGAAGTCGTGGTCAGGACGCGGGTTGCTCTCTTTGAGCTTGTCCATGAAGCTCATCTTGTCGTAGTTGATGCTCGTCAAGACGCGGACGTTCTTGCGCGAGAACGAGTTGATGCTGAACGTGTAAGTCTCGTCGTTGACGTCGAAATCCTGTCCGTTGAACATCTTCGTCAAGGGGTTCGACTTGTCGTCGATCTTCACGGTGATCTTCTGAGGATCGAGCCAGTGGAACTTGAACCAGCCGCCAATCATGTTGTCCCAGTCGGCCCACGAGCCGCGGCCGTTGTCGCGGCCCGCCGTGCCGACGTACTGGTTCGCCTGGGTGACCAGGGGCACGATGCGCGTCGTGAAGCTGGCCTGGGACACCTTGCCGGCCTTTTCGGTGTCGAGCTGGTCGTACATGGCGTCGCTCACGGCCGTCATGTCGGCCTTCGTGAGCGTCAGGTCGTTCGCCTGCAGCTTCCTCTCGTTCACACCCCAGGACCAGCGCAGGATGACCGACGCCAGCGTGCCACCCGCGCCGTTGGGGTTGCCGCCGCGACCACCACGGCCACGCCCGGCGCCGGCGCCGGGATCGTTCGCGCACGGGCTGTGATACGAGTCGCCGGTGGCGTGAATGCCGCCGAGGCCCTTGCCGCCGCGCACGAAGGCGAGAAGCGCCGCCTGCCGTGCCTCGACTTCTTCCTTGCTCGCCGCCGGCTCGGTCGTCTTGGCGTCGAGGAAGCACCCGGTCGTGCTCGAGAGAAAGAGCGCATCGTACTGCTCGAGGTTCTTCGTGTTGATGTCCGCCGGATCGTAGGTGATCGTCGTCGTCCACGCGCCCGTCTTCTTGCCGAGTTCCTCGATCGTCTTCGCGGCGAGAGGAATCGAACCGTGGACGTATCCGCGCGCATTGCCGAGCACCAGAATCTTGCGCGTCTTCGCGGGTTTGGCCGGCGCGCTCGCGGGAAGTGCGGCCATCATCTTCGCCACGTCGTCGGGGCAGGGCGTCTGTCCGACGGTGGGCAGATTGCCGCGGCCCCCGCACGTGGGAGCCGCTGACGCGGGGGGTGCCCCTGCCGCCCGTCCGCCGCCAGCTCCGGGCGCCGGTGCGGGCAGCCCCAGTGCGGTGTTCAAGGCAGGGCCGAGCTGGTCGGTGGTCACAGAACCGCCCTTGGCGGTGTCGGTCGCGTCGTACCACTTCTCGAAGGCGCTCTTCATCTCGGCGCGGGTGACCGAGCCGTCGTTGTCGGCGTCAAAAGCCGTCCACAGTGCCGCGCTGTTGTCGATGCCGCCACGGCCGCCGCCAGCCGCCGGGGCCTGAGGTGCCTGGGCCTGGCCCAGAACCGCCGCCAGCAGAACCGCCGTCGAGACGGTGCCGACCAGCTCCGGAAAATGTCGTCTCATTCCCACATTGCCTCCCCGCGACGCGCGCAGGCGCCGTCGTACCATTGAGGGCTACCCCGCGATGACAGGAACCATCAGGGGCCTCCCCGCGGTTGACGAAAATGGCCGTTCTCATCTCAGACTCGACCCCACCCCTCAAACACGAGATCATTTCGCGCGCAGTGCGTCGTTCAGCCCTTGATAGATCCGGAGCAGAATGAGCTGGCCGAGATCCGTCCGGTCCGGGATCTGCTGAATCATGTACACCATCACGAGCCCCGCATCCGGATCCACGAGGTAGTGCGAGCCGTACGCCCCGCCCCACCTGTAGGTACCGACCGAGCTCATACCGAGCGCGCCATGTCGCTCGACGGTCTGGAAGCCAAACCCAAACCCAAAGCCGGGGGTTGGCTGGAGAGTGCCGCTCTGGTTCGTCGTCATGAGGGCCACGCTTCGCGGCGAGAGGATCCGCACGCCATCGAGCACGCCACCGTTGCGGGTCATTTCAAGAAACCGGGCGTAGTCGCGCGCCGTTGACAGCAGGCCGGCGCCGCCGGCGAAATTCTTCCGCGGCCCATCGACGTAGTGGCCCTGGCCTCGAGCGCCCTCCGGTGCGCGGACGATCGTGCCATCGGGCCCGCTCGAGTACACGGTCGCCAGACGATCACGCTGGCCGACTGGCAGGAAGAACTGTGTGTCCTTCATCCCGAGCGGGGTCGTGATCCGGTCCGCGAAGAACTTGTCCAACCGCATTCCCGACGCGCGTTCGACGACGCAGCCGAGAATGTCGGTGTTGTAGCCATAGACGTACGATTCGCCTGGCTGCGCCACGAATGGCAGCGTTGCCAGGCGCTCCATGGAGTCGCAGGTTTCTTCGTCCTTGTCCGCGGTGTACCAGCCGAACCCGGCCGCCGGGCCCAGGCCCTTCGCCTGGTACCTGCGCCGCGACGAGGCTGTCGGTGCCGTACCAGATGCCGGCCGTGTGCGTGAGCAAATCGGCTATCGTGATCGCGCGCCGCGCGGGCAAGGCGGCAACACCGGCGTCGCCCTTGACGGCGACAGTGGTCGTGGCGTACGCCGGAATGAACCGGCCGACGGGCATGCTCGGCGTGAGGCGCCCCTCTTCCATCAGCGAGAGGACAGCCACGCTCGTGAGCGCCTTGGTCTGCGAGGCGATGCGAAAGATCGTATCGACCGTCATCGGGCGCTTCGCTTCCTTGTCGCTCCACCCCAGTGCCCGCTCGTAGATCGGCCTGCCGTCCTTGAGGACCAGGGCAACGATCCCGGCGACGCGGTTCTGATCGACGTGCTCCTGAAGCACGGCATCCAGCCGCTTGAACAGCTGCGACCGGACGACGTCGACAGCGGCGGCTCGTTTTGGCGTGGCTCGATGTCCGGCGTACACGCCGGCCGACAGAATGACGATGAGAAGCGCGATCGCTTTGAATCCTGACATCTCGAGGCTGCTCCGCCTTTGAGTTCACGTGTATACAAGAAATCCGGGTTCCGCGCGAGTGCCGCAGCCGCCAGAGTCAGGAAAGTCTGAAGCTTCAAGCACTCGCCCAGCGCAGCACGCGGAGCGCCCGAAGGGTGTTCCAGCGGCTCGGCTCGCCGGCGCGGCCTTCCATCTCGAAGTGCACGGGACCCGGATGCGGATTCTCGAGCGGCCATCGCCCGGTCTCGTCCCGCTTCTTCGCCACCAGATCGACCGCCTCGGCGATGCGCTCGTCCGGCGCGAAGCCCGCTCTGCGCAGGTAGTCGAGCCCCCACAGGATGTCGTAGTGCCAGCGCGTGGGAAACGAACACTCGGTCCACGCGGCGGGTCTCCGGAGTTTCCGATCGAAGTTGACAATCTGTCCAGTCGATCGCGATCTGAAGAGGCGCCGCTCGAGGAGATACTCCTGTCCGCGAAGCCGAGCGCCGGTGACGTCAGGCACCGGACCCTTCGCCCTCTGGTACTCCAGCAATCCTTCGAGCACGCAGATCGTCGTATGGAATGACGACCGCTGGCTGCGCGGGGCGTCGCAGTTCCAGCCGCCGTCGCTCAACTGCTCCTGGAGCAGTCGGTCGACGAGACTATCGCTTGCCTCGCCGAAATACGCACCGATTGCCAGCACCCGTCCGTTGATACAGGGCTCGACCTCGCCTTCGAAGAACGGCGAGTCGCCGAACTCCTCGCCCCAGGTGCAGCGCTCGCGCACCTGGCCGATGGCCATTCGCATGCGATCGCTCGTCGGGTCCACACCGAGATCTCGCAACAGCTGGAGCGTGTCCTGGGTGGAGATCCAGGCGTGCGGTACGAACGCCGCGCCGCCCCAATGGCCATCCGATCCTTGAAGGTCCAGCAGCCGAGCCCCCCAACCCTCCGCGGCCACACGCGATCGCTCATGCGCAACGGTCGCGTCCGGCTCGGCGACGAGGTCGCGCATGACCTGCCACCGAATCGACGGATCTGCGTCGAGCAGCCACTCGATGACGCTCATCCGCAGCGGACCCTCACCTGCCGACGCGAATCGGCGTCAACAGACGAGTCTCAGCGGACTCCTTCGCGATGACGACTTCAACCACGTAGTCCGCAGGGCTCAGCGCGGCCAGGACGATGTCGGCTGTAATCCATCGCTGGCCGCTTTCCGCATCGGTTCGCTCGGACACCGCCACAGGAATCTGCGTCGCCGTACCACCCCGGTCGAGCACTCGCCCGCTCCCCGCCTTGCCGTCGCGCGGTCCTGGACCGACCGGAAACTCGAGCCTGAGACGTTCCGTGCGGCTGAACGCCGGATCCGGCGCCGGGAGGAGTTGCGTCCCGGTTGTCGGACCACGGCGGAACATGACGGGCTTTGGCTCGGCCGCGTCGAGGTCGACGCGAACGACGTCCAGCATTGGGGTGCCGCCGCCCTCCTCCGCTGTGAGCCGCACGCGCACGTCGAGCGAACCGGACGCACCAGTCGGAAGATCGAGCTTGCTGACGAACACGCGTTGTCCCGGTTTGAGCACAACCGTGCCGTTGGTCGACGCGCCGCCGGCCACGGCTTGAATCGCGGCGCTCGCGCCCTGCGCAAACTCATCGGGCCGCGATGTCGCCGGGAGCTCGCCGACCACCCACAACGCGCGCATTGGGCCGGGACCCACCACTGCACCGGCTCGGAATCGAGCGGCGGGACGAATCCGGCTCAGCTGATCGAGCGCTTCCGCCACGGGCCCAGCCGCGGCCGCCGTGGATTTTGTGATCGCGGCCGGCGGTTTGATGTCCTTCTCGCTGGGTGCACGGTAGCCCTTTCGGGCCCGAACCTGAACGCCCGGTTGCTTTACTCGGACCGTGATGCTGCGGAAGCGGCCGTCGAGCTTGGTGTTGGACGCGTAGTAGCCGAGCAGGTAGTACGACGCCATGTCGTCGGCGATCCGGGTCAATCCCTTGTCGAGATCGTTGGTGTTGAGGATCGCCAGGCCGTCCGTATTCTCCGCGAGCGTCCGGAGAGCGCCGTTCCTGTCCGCGCCGCGGACCTTCAGCCCGCCCGGATCAATCATGTAGAACGTGCTGTTGCCGCGGTTCGCGTCGTCAATGATGTCGCGCAGGAACTTGTCGTTGTCGATGGAGGCCAGGTAGGCGCGATCGCCATCGCATGCCGCTGGATTGAGCGCGTTGACCGAGGTCCTGGTATCTTCGAGCGTCGGCTGGCCGGTCGGACCGACCCGGATCTTGTCGACGCCGAGCGGAGCCTCCTTCTCTCCACGCCGACGCATAAGGTCCGGGTCCTCGCGATAGAGCAGCCAGCCTTCCGTGGCAACGATGATGGCTTTCCGCTCCTCGCGAACGCTCGCCAGGTACTTGACGGCATCCTGGAGCGACTCGAGCGTTTTCCGCTCTCTGCTCCGCGCGGTCATCTTTCCGGAAACATCGTTGGGCGGTGGATAGCAAAGCCAGTATTGAATCTCGCGCTTGTCGAGAACCGGATCGAGCTCACGGTCCTGCCGGCCCCAGCTCAAAAACTTGGTCGGCAGTCCCCCCGCGAGCACATCCGTCTTTCTGCCGAACGTCACCTCGGAAGCGCTCATCGACGGCGTCATCAGGCCCACGAGATCCTCGTCGGCGAGGTTGTTCGTGAGGAACTTGATCAGGGGCGCGTTGATCACGCGCGCATGGACGTCGTCGACGAACGCACCGTCGAGAAACAGAAGAAATACCCGGGCTCTGGGGTTGGTCAGCGCCTGCATCATCTCGCGCTGCGAGCTCGGCTCGGTGCGCGCCGTCTGCGGCCCGCGCGGCGCGACGACGTGCTCGAAGGACTCGATTTTCTGCGGAGTGCCTTCTTCGAGGACTTCGAAGTCTTCGGCGCGAAGGCCGTCGACGATTTGGCCGTCGCGCGTCGGATACACGTCCACGCGGACGAAGCTGGTGCCGACCCGGATCGGCTGCTGGGGCTGGGCAGGCAGCGGTGGCTGGGACTGCGCCGCCAGGAGCCCGGCGACGACGCAGGCGAGCACACTTGTCGTGAGAAGACCGCGAATCGAGCTGTAGCGCACGCTCGGACTCCTGAAGGGTGCAGAGGCTGGCCCTGAGAGTCTACACTGAACATCCTCCGGGTGCCGTCGAATCGCCCGTCACATCGCGCCTGAACAGGAGTAATCTCTGGCAACACAGCCATGGGCGACCTGCCTCGAGTTCGGCCGAAATCCCGTAAGTCATGGCGGGACTGGCTCGAGAAGAATCATGCATCGTCGACTGGTGTGTGGCTCGTCTATGCAAAGAAGCACTCCGGGCTCCCGTCACTGTCGTACAACGACGCCGTTGAAGAGGCGCTCTGCTTCGGATGGATCGACAGCAAGATCAATCCTATCGACGATGCCTTCTACATGCAGATATTCACACCACGGAAGCTGAAGAGCGCCTGGTCCGCGTTGAACAAAACGCGCGTCGAACGGCTGCTGGCTGCCGGGCTGATGACCCCTGCTGGCCTGGCAATGGTCAAGGCGGCGAAGAGCTCGGGCACCTGGGACGCGGCGACCCACGTCGAGGAACTGATCATCCCGCCGGATTTGGAGAAGGCGATCAAGGCCAACCCGGACGCCAGCCGCAACTGGGTGTCTTACAGCGCGAGCCGGCGGAAAGGCGTTCTCTACCGCCTGGCCGGCGCCAAGCGGCCCGATACTCGAGCGAGGTACCTTCAGGACATCATTGCGAACATGGCCCGCAACATGTCCCTGGCTGAACGCATGGAGAGGGCCGGCTTTCGACCGAAGCCGAAACCCTCGCGGCCGGCGAAGCATTAGCGAGCCCGCGCTCGGACCGAAGCACGACAGGCGCGCAATACCAACAGGTAACGCGGTTTCACCTGACCCGCGCGAAGTAGTATCGGTGCTTCAGTCCACGCGCAGAGCGGCAATCGGATCGATGCGGCGGCCCGAAGCGCAGGAACCAGGTTCGCGAGCACGGCCGCGGCGGCCAGCGTCGCCGCGCCGGCGGCAAGCGAGAACGGATCGCCGGGTCTCACGCCGAACAGCATCCCCCCGAGCGCGTCGCCGGCGAGAACGGCGACGGCCGTCCCTGTGGCGAGCCCGGCGAGCACCGGCGCCAGGCCGGTTCGCAGCACCAGCGCGATCACCTCGCGGCGCGAAGCGCCCAGCGCGGCGCGGATGCCGATCTCCCGCCGCCGTGCCGCCACCGCCGCCGCCGAGACCGCATAGACGCCTACCATCGCGAGCAGCAGCGCCGCGGCGGCAAATGCCGCAACCAACTGCAGGTTGAAGCGCCTCGGCGCCAGCGTGCCTGCCATCCATTGATCCATGCTGCGCACGAATGACGCGGGGACGGCCGGATCGACCGCGGCGATCTCGCGCCGCACGGTGCTGGCAACCGCCAGCGGCGCGCCGTCGGTGTGCACCACCCAGTACATGTTGTTGGCGAGCCAGATGGTGGTCTGATCGGGCACCTGGGCGATCGGCACGTACGCTTCGATGGTGACTTCCTTCTCGAGACCGAAGTGCCTCACGTCGCCGACCACGCCGACGATCTCCACTTCCCGAGGAACCTTTTCGCCATCGTCCAGGCGCATGCGGCGGCCGACCGGACTGCGGCCCGCGAAGTACCGCCGCGCGAACGTCGCGTTGATGATCGCCACCGGCGCCGCGTCGTGGCGATCGGCAGCGGTGAAGCTGCGTCCCTCGCGCAGCGGAATGCCGAGCACGCGGAAGTAGTCGGGGCTGATCATCCGGTAGTGCGCTTGCGGGCGCATCCTTGGCGATCACGCCGTCCACGAAGAATGCGGTCGTCGCGAGATAGCCGTTCATGGGCACGACGTTGGCGGCCGCCACGCTGCGAACCCCTGCGATCGACGCGAGGCGGGGCTGCACCTGGTTGTAGAAGCTCTCGATCGCGGCCCGCCCGTTGTACCGCGCGCGTGGCAGCGACAGCCGGACGGTCAGAACCTGCGCCGGACGGAAGCCTGGATCGACGGCCTGCACCTGCTGGAAGCTGCGCGCCAGGACCGCGGCCGTCATCAGCAATACCGTCGAGAGCGCGACTTCCGCGAACACCAGGACGGTGCGCACACGACGCCCGCCGAGGCTCGACCCACGTTCGCCACCCTGGAGCGCGCCGCGAAGATCCCCCCGCCAGGCTTGCACTGCCGGCGCGAGTCCGATGAGGACGCTGGCGCCAAGCGCCGCCAGCAGCGTGAAGCCGGCGGCCGACCACCCGATCCCGATCTCCGCGACGCGCGGCAGGTCGGCTGGCCCGATCGCGAGGAGCGCCGCAACCAGCATTCGCGCGACGAGAAGGCCGGCCGCACCGCCAAGGACGCCGAGAACCGCCGCTTCGCCCAGCACGTGCCCGACGATGCGCGAGCGCGATGCACCGAGCGCGGTGCGCACCGCCAGCTCCCGCTGTCGCGTCGTGGCGCGGACGAGAAAGAGGTTGGCCAGGTTGGCGCACGCGACCAGCATGACGACGATAACGGCGCCGAGGAGCATCCAGAGCATGGGCGCGGACCTGCCGCTGATCTCGTCGTGCAGCCGGGCCACGCGCACGCCGGTGTCGGTGCCGTGCGAGTCCGGGTACTCGTCACGCAGCCGTCTCCCGATCGCGGTGAGATCGTCGGCCGCCTGCGCATCCGTGGTGCCAGGCTTCAACCGCGCGATCACCCGCAGGAATCCCTGCGCGCGGTTGCCGCGCCGGACATCGGCAGCCGGCGAATAGGGCACGACGAGATCGACGTCGCGGACCAGCGACACGAAGTCCGGCCGCAGGATGCCGATAACGGTGAAGGTCTCGCCGTTGAGAACGATTGACGTCCCGACCGCATCCGTTCTCTCGCCGAACCGCCGCTGCCACATGCCGTGGCTCACGAGCGCCACTGCCCGCTGCTCGTCGTCGGGCTGTATCGCCCGTCCAAGGTGCACACGCGCGCCGGTGAGGTCGAAGTAGTTGGCGGACACGCGCATGGCCGTGAGCCGCTCGGCATCGCCGGTGCCGGTGAGGTTGGCGCTCCATCCGAACAACGAGGCGATCCCCTCCAGCGTCCGGTTGGATTGGGCAAAGTCGGCGAGATCGGGCAGGGAGAGCGGCTGACGGTCGGTTCCCGGACGGACGATGCTGAAGGTGAGGAGCCGATCCGGCTCGCCGAGTGGCAGCGGACGGAGCACGATCGTGTGCACCAGCGTGTACATCGCGGTGTTGGCGCCGACCGCCAGCGCCAGCACGCCGATCACGCACGCGGCAAACGCCGGCTGACGCCGCCATGGACGCAGGGCGTGGCGGAGGTCCAGGAGAGTCATGCCTCGCGAGCATACGAACGGAACGGCTCGCACACAAAGCTCATTATTTTGCTAGAATCGATGAATCTGATTCATGGACATCGAGATCAGGCATCTCCAGATGGTGATGGCGGTGGCCGCGTCCGGAAGCGTGACGCAGGCGGCCGGCGACCTGCACCTGACGCAGTCCGCCGTCAGTCATCAGCTGCGCGGCATCGAGGCTCGGCTGGGGACGCCCCTGTTCCTCCGCGTGGGCAAGCGCATGGTGGCGACCGCCGCCGGCGGCCGTGTCCTCGAGACCGCCCGGCGCGTCCTTGACGACATCACGGCGGCCGAGGACGACGTGCGGCGGCACGGCGCCGGTGAGGCCAGCGTGATCCGTGTCTGCGCCCAGTGCAATACCGGGTATCACTGGCTCCCGCCGCTCATCGACGCCTTCCGCCGGAAGCATCCGTCGGTTGACGTGTCGATCGCGGTCGAGTGCACGATGCGGCCGCTCGAGGCGCTGCTCGACGGCCTGCTCGACGTCGCCATCGTCACCGACGCGGTCCGCAGCAGCCATGTCAGGACACGGCCGCTCTTCGAGGACGAGCACGCCGCGATCGTCGCGCCCGACCATCGCTTCGCCGCGCAGGCCTTCGTCAGCCCGAAAGACCTTGCCGGCGAGCGGTTGCTGCTCTATTCGAGCTCGCCCGACGACAGCTTCACGATCCAGAAGATCCTCAAGCCGGCGGGCGTTGTCGCCAGGCGCGTGTCGTTCGTGATGCTCACGGAGGCGATCCTCGAGATGGTCAAGGCGCGGCTCGGCGTCAGCGTCATGCAGACATGGGCGATTGCGCCGGCGCTCCGTGCCGGCGACGTCCGGGCCGTCCCCATCACCGCTTCGGGCATCCGCCGAGAGTGGCGGGCGGCCACCCTCAAGCAGGCGGGCCGCGTGCCTCACGTGGACGCGTTCATCGATCTCCTGGCCGCGCGCGCCATGCCGGCCCGCCGCCGGCCGCTCGTCGTTCCCCGCACGCGCCGGCGATGACCGACCGCCGGCCATTCGAGCGCACCCTACGCCGGCTTCTCCATGAGGCCCGCGTGAACACGAAGTTGCAGCCTGGGATCTCGTCCGTGTTCTAGCGACCCGCCGTCGCAACGGCCACACGCATCTTCCCTGTCCGTACACGCTGCGGGTGATCGCCCACGCGAACACTCGTGATCTCCTTCTTGTCGGCGAAGGATATGACCGCCACACGATCCTGCTCGCTCACAGAGACGTAACATTGAGTCCCGTTCGCGCTGGTCGTGGACCAGTAGGGCTTGGGCCCAATGGGAATCACCGTGTACTGAAAGGTCGCGCGGTCCACGATTGCGGCATACCCCGACATCGTGCCCGCGACGCAGAGCGCGCTGCCGTCGCCGCTCACCGTGATGCCGTGGTGCGCCGAATTCAGCTGGTACTTCCCTAGGGGGAGCTTTTTGACGTCATCTGGAATGGGAAGCTGCACGCGCCGTGTGATGGCCTTCTTCTCGAGATCGAACTCGAAGAAGCCGTGGTAGAACGACATCTGGAAGAAGACGAACCGCCCGTCTGGCGCAAGGGCCATGGGCCGCACGGCTGCATGAATCCATTCTTCGCCCTCTTCCTTGGACTTCTCACGCATGTCGAACCGTTCGAGAATCTGCATCGTCCTGGCATCGACCACCTGGAACACGCGGTCCCCCTGGAGCGACGCCGTCGGCAGAAACACGCGGCCGATGCTGGCGTGATAGATCCGCGAGCCGTCGGCCGAGTAGTTGCTCTCGTGCGGCTCATCGCCCGACTCGAAGCCGCCGACGATGCGTCCGGAGGCCGTGTCGATGGCATGAACCTTACGCGCAGTAGACGCCGATACGAGGAGCGTCTTTCCGTCGGGCGACAGTGCCGCATGATCGGCGCGGACGCCCTCGACAGGCGTGCGCCAGGCGATCTGCCGCGTCGCGAGGTCGATCGCGATCACGTCGGCAAAGCTCGGACGGGAGGCGAACAGATATCTGCCGTCGCTCGACATGAAGACATCGTCGACGAGCTGATGGTGCCCTTCACCGGCTACCTGGCGAATGACCTTGAACGCCGCCGAGCGCAACGCGTTCGCCTTGATTTCGTCGACACGCGCGTTCCAATCGGGAACGACGTCGACGACTGCGAGGGTGTCGAAGGTGACCGGATCGAACGCCGTCACCGTCCCCGCCCAGTTATTGCCCACCAGCACGACGTCGCGCAGGTCTCCCGTCGCAGGCGTGGTAACGCCGGCCGGCGGACGCGGCGTCGTGTCCACTGGACGCCGGTACACGCCACCGCATGCGGTTGAGGCGCCGAGACAACCACAGAGGATTACAGTATTGATTTTCACCACACACCCCCGCCGAATTCAGCCACGAGTCTCTTGCCGTGGAGTGACTGGGCGCCATTCGCGCGAACACCCGCAGAGCGCTTCCCTGAGAGTAACCTACCGGACTCTTGATAGTAGAACAGGTGGCGGAGCCGAAGGCGTTTCAACCGACCGAGCGTCGAGCGATTCAAGATGCCGGAGTCAAGGCCGCGTTCCCCTGCTCCACTTTTGTGCCGGGGCACAGTAGCCGGCCGGACGGTCGGTTATCGGCATCGTTGTCACGACGGTCGCGACGATCAGGCTTACCCTTGTCCCGCCCCTTGTCTTTCGGATATCGTCAACCGCGCAAGGAGAAACTCTTCATGCCCAGCATCGTTGCCGGTCCGTGGTCAGGCGCGTTGACCGATCAGTCCATCCTGGTCAAGGCGAGCGTCAAGAGAGAAATCACCAGCGGGAACCTTGTCGTCTCGAAAGACGCCGGTTTAGCGAATCCAATGGAGTTTGCGGCGTCCTTCAAAGTGGTTGGTGGTTACGACGGCAAGATCTTCGGCGCGAACGCCACTGGCCTCACTCCTGCGACTCAATACCACTACCAGCTCAAGGTGAACGGCGCGCTCGATCCGACGAAGAAAGGCAAGTTTCGTACGGCGCCCACGCTGGGCACGCCGGCGGGTTTCAGCTTTGGTCTGTCCAGTTGTGGCAACGCAGGCGCGTTCGCGGGCACGTCCAGCACCGCAGCGTATGAAGCGCTGAGGAACACACCGGGACTCCTGTTCTTCTTTCATCTCGGAGATCTGCACTACGAGAACCTGGCAGAGGAAGAGGTACCGGAACGGATGAAGGCATATGACGAAAAGGTCGGGCAGGTTGGCATAGGAGAACTGTTCCGCGACATGCCGGTTCCATACACCTGGGACGATCACGATTTTTTGGGTGATGACAGCCGGGGCGGCGGCTCTCCGCACACCACCAAGGCGCGGCTGGCGTACGATCTCTACGTCCCTCATTACGGCCTGCCTGCGGATGACGGAATCTATCAGTCGTTTCAGATCGGCAGAGTCCTGTTCATCGCTACGGACTCGCGTTCGTTTCAACGCGCAGCCGACGGGCACTCGACCGGCACGATGCTGGGAGCCAAACAGCTGGACTGGTTCAAGGCTGAGCTGCTGAGAGGCAAGGACCTCGATTTGATTGTCTGGGCCAACTCCGCGCCCTGGGTGATAGTGAGCAGCAATCCTGCCGACGACGATGACTGGGGAGCCCATGCCGACGAACGCGCGGCCATCGGCCAGTTCATCAAGGACAAGAACATACGCAACCTCTGCATGATCAGCGGGGATGCGCACATGCTCGCAATCGACAACGGCACGAACACCGGCTTCGCCGCGGGTAAAAAGGGGGGGTTCCCTCTATTTCACGTGGCAGCGCTGCAAAGCGACGGGAGCAAGAAAGGCGGACCTTACAGCCACGGCACTTTCAAAGGCAACAAACAATACGGGACGTGCGAGATCAGCTACGACGCGGCCGGCAAGGCTCACGTCGTGTGGAAAGGATGGAACGCAGGAACATCCGCGAGCAATCCCGAGAAGAGAGTCCAGTACAAATTCGACGCGGCCGCGACGTCACTCGGAGTTCTAGATTCCAGTCAACATTTGACACTCAATCCTTCGCGACGGGCACCTGCTCGGTTCAATTACCTGGAACCTCCTTGGTGATCGGGCGGTCGTCAGGTCCTCCTGACCGCCGATTCCCGTGTCACTTAACGTATCCGGTCAACTTTGTTACTCATCTCTGATTCGGACCGAGAAGCTTCAGGTACGCGACGATGTCGTCAACGTCGTTGTCTGTGAGCTCGATGAGACCGCCCAGGGAGCGCGAACCAACGGGGTCCTGCGACTCCGTGAAGTTGAAGAACCGCTGATAGTGAGCGACGGCGTCGCGGAGCGTCTTGGCGCCGTTGTCGTGGAAGTAGGGCGCCGTGTCCTCGACGCCCCAGAGCGTCGGGATCTTGAACAGCTCCTTAAAGAACGCGCGGGGCACGATAGAGAGTGGTGGTTGGGCAGCCGGAGGTGTGGGGTTGAGGAGCAGTCCCAGGTCAGGCGAGAGGACCGTCACGGCCGGGTTGACCCCGTCATTGATGACCCACGTTCGAATCGGATTGTTGGGTTCGTTGACGATCGTCACACCCGTGTTGAAGAAGCGAACTCCCGGGGGCGGACTGCCTCCGACGAAGTCCGAATGCGCCTGGTTGACCATGTTCAGCATCGGACCGCCATGACAGAGGGCGCAGATGCCGTTCTTCGAAGGAGGGGTGAAGGGCGCGTCGACAAGGAACCTGCGTCCTCGCTGCTCGGCCGGCGTGCGTCCAGGGGGCAGCTCGGGCGGGGGTCCACCGGCGGCGAACTTCCGGAGCGCTTCCGAGGAGAAGAACTGCGGGTCGGTTCGCTGGAATTCCGCAATGGCATCGAGCTCGGCTGGGGTCGGTTCGACCGCGTTCTGGGCATGGTCGTGGATGGCGTCAAGGGCTTGCTGCTGCAGCGTGGGCGCGCGTCCATCGTGGAGCAGAACCGGGTCGAGCGCGGGCGTGTTCCGGGTCGATGGAATACCGCGGAATACGGTGACGTGCGTCGCGCCCGGGTCATCCGCCATCGAGACCCATGGCGGCAGCCGGATGGTGTAGCGGATGGTCGCGTGCGTCTGGACCCGCGTCGTGCCCACTCCGTCGTCGTCGAGCGCGTCGTGAATCAAGAAGGGGTCGTCGGGGTCCGACTTTTCGATGATCCGCCGCACGTCGGCCAGGGTGAGGGTACCGCTGAGCTTGCTGTGGCAGGTGCGGCAGGTACGCCCATTGCCGCCGAACGTCTCCTTCTCGAAGAGCTTCCTGCCATTGAGCTCCATGCCAAGCTCATCCTGGCCAAGGCCCATTGAAAGGGACCGGTCGCTGCTGCCGCATATCGCGACAGCCATCGTGACACCCAACACGACAAGCCGAGGTACCGTTCGAGCCATGGGCCTCCCTCCTTGATGGAGTCGGCGAGGGCCCCGCAGGCCGCGGTTTCGGGCGGGCTCGTCGACCGAGGCCAACATTGAGGCACATCGTTCGGAGGCGCCAGATCTCTACCGTGTTCTACCTCCGGAAACGGGCTGGTGAAGTGTCCCCGCCGACCGTTGTACACTCCCGCCATTCGCCCGGAGCGCCCGATGCCCTCCGAAACCGACGCAAGCGCCCAAGCGCGAAGCGACCTGCCGGATACCGCTATCCGCGCTCAGCTGGAGAGCATCCTCGCCAGCGAGGTCTTTTCTCGATCCCGGCAACTTCGGCGCTTCCTCTCGTTCATCGTCGAGCAAAGCCTGGCCGGCCAGGGACATACGCTCAAAGAATCGGTCCTCGCCCACGAGCTGTACGGGAAGGGAACGGACTTCGATGGCGGTACCGATCCGGTGGTTCGGGTCGACGCCAGGCGGCTCCGCGACAAACTGCGCGAGTACTACGAAGGCCGATCCGATCCCGTCGTCATCTCGCTGCCGAAGGGCAGCTACATGCCCGTCTTCGAAGCGAATTCGGCCTCACCCACCGATACCGCTCCTCAGGTTGTTCTCGCAGGGCCGCAAGGGAAGCGTCCGGCTCACGACTCTGAGGCGCGCGAGAATGGCCGTCGGCGCTCTCGCGCTCGTCGCAGCGGTCATGGCGGCCGTGCTTGCATGGCGCGCACTCCGCAGCGCCGGCGGACGCTCCGGCCCAGTTGCTTCCCCTGGCCTCGTACCCAGGTGTCGAGGGGCCGCCGGCGTTGTCCCCGGACGGCAACCTTGTCGCCTTCGCCTGGTCGGGCCACGCCGAGGCTGGTCCGACGGACATCTATGTGAAGGCCGTCGGGAGTGAAGCGCTTCGGCGGTTGACAGCAAACGCCGGGTTCGGAGACCAGCCCGGCCTGGTCCCCTGACGGACACAGCATCGCCTTCGTCCGGGACGGACAGGGTGTATTCACCATGTCGCAACTCGGCGGCGCCGAACGCCAGGTATCGGCTTCCGGCACTCACGTCGCCTGGGCTGGTGACTCGAAGTCGGTTCTCATCCGTGACCGGGAAGCGCAATACCGGTCCCTTTGGCATCTACCAGGTGTTCCTCGACACGCTGGAGCGTCGCCGGCTGACGCAGGCGCCCGTCGGCGCCGGAGACTGGAGGTTCGAAGTCTCACCGGACGGCAGCACCCTGGCGTTCATACGCTATGAGACGCGAGGGAATCGCGGACCTGTACGTCATACCCATGCGAGGCGGCGAACCGCGGCGGCTCTCGAATTGGAACGCAGCGATTACCGGGTTATCGTGGACGCCCGATGGTCGGGAGATTGTCTACTCGGTCGAGGAGCCGGCAGCCGGTCGTCTGTGGCGAATCGACGCGAACAGCGCCACGACCCGGTCGAGGATCGCCCATTGCCGACATCCCCGCGGCGGCAGTGAATCCGTCGATCTCGAGGCCGAGCCGCGGGCAACCGGCGCGCCTGGCGTTTCAAACGATCACCCGCGACGTCGACCTTCAGCTGATGGACCTCGAGCGCCCGCCTGGTGAATGACACCATCGAGTCGACAGCCGTTTTCGAATTCGACTCGCATCGAGGGTTCGGCGCGATTCTCGCCAGACGGCAGCCGGATTGCGTTCGCGTCGTTCCGCTCAGGTGGCCCGGAGATCTGGGTCGCCGGACGGGATGGGAGCGGAATTCAGCAGCTCACGTCACTCGGCGCTCCTGAATTGTCGTTGGTGGATGGTCCCCGGACGGCACACGGATAGCGTTCGAAGTGGCGATCGCCGGCAACACCGATGTTTATGTTGTCGGGGAAGGATGGAGGGCACCTGCGTCGGCTGACCACTGAACCCTCCATAGACGGCGTTCCGACGTGGTCGGGGGACGGGCGGTGGATCTATTTCTCATCGACACGCGCGGGAGTGATTGCGGACATCTGGCGGGTCTCTGCCGATGGAGGCCAGGCCGTCCGACTTACACACAACGGCGGCTTCGAGCCGCGGGAATCTTCGGACGGCCGGTACCTCTTCTTTCTCGATCGTCCTCCGGCGGGCCTGCTGATCGAGCGGTACCGCCAGGCTGATGCGCCTGCCTCTCGGTGGCGGAGAGGAGGAGCCGGTGCTCGAGCGGATTCGACCGTTTCTGTGGTCGGTCACCGACACGGGGATCGTGTTCGTCAGCCGCGAGCCGGACTTCGATGCAATCGATGTGTACCGGTTCCGCGATCAGAAAGTTGCCCGAGTCGGCCGGCTCGGATTTCGGCTGCCGGAGAGCTACACAAACATGACGGTGTCCCGCGACGGGCGCTGGGCATTGGCAACGAAGATGGTGCGGTCCGATTCCGACCTCATGCGGGTCGACAACTTTCGATGAGATTTGCGCTCGACGCGGCCGCGCGTTACCGCGGCACGTAGGCCCGAGACGCGGGGAAGTCGCCGGGGGACCCCCACTGCACCGGGGCCATCGTCGGCACCCACCACTCGGCGGTTGACGGCCGAAACACCGCGATGTCGGTGATCCCGTCGCCGTTGTAGTCGCCAGGTACGGGGATGTCACCATGGAGTCCCCACTGCACCGGGGCCTGGCCCTGCACCCACCACTCGCCGGTTGACGGCCGGAAGATCGCGATGTCGGTGATCCCGTCGCCGTTGTAGTCAGCCGGTACGGGGATGTCACCCTGGAACCCCCACTGCACTTCAGCCTGGCCCTGCACCCACCACTCGCCGGTTGACGGCCGAAACACGGCGCGATCCGTCAGCCCATCGCCGGTGTAGTCAGCAGGCACGGGAACGTCGCCGGGGAGCCCCCACAGCACGGGGGCCTGGCCCTGCACCCACCACACGGCAGTTGACGGCCGGAACACCGCGATGTCCATCACCCCGTCGCCGGTGTAGTCGGCGGGCACGGGGCGGTCGCCCCCGAGCCCCCATTGCACCGGCGTCTGGCCCAGCACGAACCAGGTGGCTGTCGACGGCCGAAACACGGCGCGATCCGTCGAGCCCATCGCCGGTGTAATCGCCGGGCACCGGGACGTCGCCGGCGAGCCCCCACTGCACCGAACCCTGGTTCAGGACGTGCCACGTGCCGGTCGAGGGGCGGTACACCGCGAAGTCGGTGCCGTTGCCATCGAAGTCGCCGAGATAGCCGGCGGCATCCATCGTGCCGTCCACGTTGAAGTCCCCCCACGGCTCTGGCCGAGGCAGTGGTAGATCGCCGGGGAGCCCAAACTGCACCTCGGCCTGATTGCGCACGAACCAGACGCAGGTCGCCGGCCGATACACGACGTGATCCAGGGCGCCGTCGCCGTCGTAGTCGACGGGCACGGGGATGTCGCCATGGAGTCCCCACTGCACCGGAGCCTGGCCCTGCACCCACCACTCGGCGGTTGACGGGCGAAACACGGCGCGATCCGTGATCCCGTCACCGTTGTAGTCGCCGGGCACGGGGATATCACCGGCTAGCCCCCATACCACCGCGGCCTGATTCGGCACCCACCACTCGGCCGTCGCCGGGCGATAGATGGCGACATCCGTGGTTCCGTCACCGTCGTAGTCGCCGGGCACGGGGATATCGCCGGGGATGCCCCACTGGACCGTGGCCTGATTGTGCACGAACCAGAAGCCGTTCTGCGGCCGATACACCGCGCGGTCCGTCGTCCCATCCCCGTCGTAATCGCCGGCGACGGGGATGTCGCCGGGAAGCCCCCACTGGACCGTGGCCTGGTTCTGTACGAACCAGATGCCGTTCTGCGGCCGATACACCGCGCGGTCAGTCGTCCGATCCCCGTTGTAATCGCCCGCGACGGGAACGTCGCTCGGAAGCCCAAACTGCACTGTTCCCTGGTTTCGCACGAACCACTCGCCGGTCGAGGGCCGATACACCGCGATGTCGTCAGAGCCATCCCCGGTGAAGTCCGACCGGATCGACCGGCGCAGTGTTGATCACGATCGACCAGCACTGAAGCGTTCCTGTATCGGCGGCGAACGAGTCTTTGACGCTCAGCCTCCAGGTGCCGTTGGCAGCCGCTCCGGACTTGCCATTGAACGTCGAGAGCGGTTGCTCCGGTCGAAAGCTGCCGACAAAGGGCGCTGATCCGCTGGTGATCAAGTTGGCCACGTTGTCGTCGAAGGTTGTCCTCGAAGTGAGCGGCGAGCAGCCGCTGCCGTAATTGTTCGCGCTTCCGCCGTTTTCGACGGTGAGGTCGATCATCGTGCCGTCCGGACTGATCAGACTGATCGTGAGATCCGCATCGAAGGTGTGCGTGACGTGCAACGAGACCGAGACGCTGCGGATCCGGCCGCTCAAGCCCGACACGGCGAGCGAGGACTCAACTGTCGTGTCATCAGGAATGAAAAGCGGCGTGTTGTTATCGAGGGTCGTTCCAGCCGTACCGGCTTGCGTCACCGTGACGATCTGGCCCCCCTGGATCATGATGGTTCCGCTTCGGGCCGGGCCGAGATTGTTCGCAACCGTGTAGCCAGGCGTCGCAGGTCCGGTCCCCACGCCGTTGCCAGCCACGGTGATCCATGGGACGGTGCTCCACACTACCCAGTTGCAGGTGCCCGCGGACGTTCCCACCGTGAATGTGCCGGGTCCGCCCGTGGCCGGAAAACTCGGGGTTAGAGGCGCCAGGGTGAACGTGCAGCCCGGGCTGCGGCGCGGTCGCCATGACGATGCCGACGCCGGAATCACGGTCGACGCCAGGCGCTTCGATGTCGAGAGCCGTGCTGAACAGCAGGCTCCTGAGCTGCGACTGTGTGAATCCGGGATTCTGCGACTTGAACAGCGCCATGATTGCCGCGGCGTTCGGCGCGGCCGCGGATGTCCCGAAGAACTGCCCGGGGAAGTCGCCCGCGCCGGTCACAAAGACTCCGTCCGCCGCGGTGAGATCGGGCTTCTGCAACACCACCCCTCCCGTCGACGAGAAGTTACCGGGCGTGATCGCGGTACCGTTGCCCTGGTAAAAGACCCTCCGGGGTCCGTCCGAGCTGAACGTCTCGACGACGTTGCCCGTACTGTGCGGATTGGGAAACGCGAAACCCGCGTCCGACGCGGCGACGCCGAACGTGAAGGTGTTGCTCGTCGCGGCGTGCCCGTGAGTCTGTCCCGCCGTTGCCACCGACAACTCCCCGCGGTTGGTGTTCAGGTGCAGAAAACGCCCGGCCGCGCCGGACTCCTTCACGATCACGATGCGTGGGCTCGCCGTGTTGTTGCTCATCTGCTCGTACGGGTCGTCGTCACCGTCCTGGATGTTCGTCGAGCTCGAGGCGACCGAGGTCCCGGCGACGTTGAGCCGGAAGATGTCGTAGTCGTTGCCCGAGGCGCCAAGGGGATCGGACCAGGCGAGGCTGATGGGGCCGGATCCGGCAAGCGTCAGGGTGTTGAAGTCCGGCCGCCGGTAAAGCGATGAAAGTTGCCGGCGGCTCGGAATCGGAGGGTCGGTCGTCGCCGTGCCGAGGCTGAAGTCCCCTTCCCACACGCCCGACGTGCCATCGTTCAGGTTGCCCGAGTTGCCTGCCGAGGAGAAATACATCGCGCCGAGCGCGGCCACGTCTTTCACGGCCTGAGTCACGACGCCGGCATTCGTCGGCGAGACCACGAGAGGGCCCTGGCCGTCCTGGAAGGGCGTCTCCACGTAGTAGCCGACGTCGTCCACGATGATGTCGCAGCCGGCGGCGCGAAGGTCGCGGATGTTCTGCGCGAACGAGGTAATCGAGGTGAACGCGGTGGCGAAGTACAACTGCGCGCCGGGCGCGATGTCGTGAATGATCTCGAGCATCGCCGTGCCTTCGTCTCCCGAGCCAGCCTGCCCCGGGAGCACCGTCACGGGGCCAAGATCGCCAGAAGCCTGCGACGCCGCCAGATGCTCGACGCCGTCCGACAGGACGCCGATCTTCACGCCGGCGCCGTTGAACCCGGTCAAGCCGCGGAAGACGGCCGTTCGGTGCGTAATGTCCGACTGCGCCGTCGTCGCGCCCTGGCCGGTGCCGATGACGTTCAGCATCTGATCCGCTGGTGCCGTACTGTCGGCGGCCGAGCCCATGGCGCGCCGCAAGGCGCCTGGTGTCAGCCGCTCTTTCGCGGGTTGACGCGCCGGAACGTGACGTGAACGCTCCTTGTCGCGGCTGGACGAACACCACGTCGGGCTGCGCCGCGATCGCCTCGATCTGATCGAGGTCCACATGCAGCTGGAGATCGCTGGGCGACGTTTTGACGACTTCGCCGGTGACACCATTGAGCTGCGCGAGGAGAGTGGCGGTCACGTTCGCCTTGACGTCCACGATCACGTGGCCATCGGCGGCGTAGGGAATGTCGACCTCGAGCGTTTGGACGCCTGGAGCCACGGGCAGGCCCTGCTGCATTCGTCGCGCGTAGATCAGCTGGGAATCGATCTTCCGCTCGGCGGGCGTGCGCGTTTGTTTCTCCTGGAGCAGCGCCTGGATCTGGGCGAGCCCCTCGGGGGCGATTCCGTTACCGTCCGGTTGCTGCTGCGCGGCGACGCGCGAACCCGACGGCGTCGCGCTGATCGCGACGGCGAGCGCCGCTCCCAGAATCAGTACCCGCCCGAAACCTGCCGACCGGCTCTGTCGAGGGCGCCTGAAATTCATCGAAGATATCCTCATCTGTTGATGAATGCTTGTGCCGCCGGCTCGATGGCACGGACGGCGGGAAGAGCGGCGAGCCGCTCGAGCCTGTTGAGTGGAACCCAAGCGATGATCGACCGGTGCTCGGTGGAGGTCGACTCGATCGTGCCGCCGAGCGTGCGCACGTTCTTCTGCAGCGCCGGCGTGACCTCGGCGCGCACGTCAACGAGCGCCCGCCCCTTTTGGTCAAGCTTCACGCCGGTCGGATCCGGCGGCACGTTCTTCTTTTTCGCCTCGCCGCGGAGACGATACAGTTCGTACAGGAGTTGTGAATTGATCTTCTGTTGCGCCGGAGTACGCGACTCTTTCTCAGAAGGCGTCGCGCGCTGAGCGGGGAGGGACCACCGCGCCGCGGCAATCGCCGGGTGTATGCCGCACAGGATGGCGGCGAGCACGAATGAAACGACCACGCCGCGCTGTGCCAGGCAGAGGAATTGCAATCGGAATCGCTGCAACGTCATGGCGAGCATGAATCGCATCTGGTGTTCGCCACATGCCAGCGTCTTCGAGTCTGAGCTTTCCGAGACTCATGGGTTCGACACCCGGTAGCAGCCAATGAGGATGAACCGCCCGGATGTCATTGTCAATCGGGAAGTTACGCCGGTTGAAACGGTCGGAGTGGCTCAGCCGCGCGCTTTCCTTCGCCGCTCGCGCGATGCAACGATCGTCGCCGAACGGTCCGCGATCGGGACCAGAAAGTCTGTCCGGGCGGTTCACGGCGCGGGTGCTACAGCGTGCTCATTCCTGCCGAAGCGACTACGCAGGCTCTATGCTCCCTCACAGCCAGTCAAGACGAAGACACACGCGGAAAACGGCTAGAATACTTGGGGTATTCCTCTGAAGCCAACCATTCCGCAAGATGCGAACGGCCTCGATGGGGAATCGCTGTCGCGCTTCCTCGTCGTGTCCGATCGTCTTCGACGAGCCCGATCGGTTCGTGTCTCCCCCGTCGTGGCTCGAGCACATTCCGTTCGCCTTCTGGATCGTCGATGCGCTACGCCCCAGCGTCTTCGTGGAGCTTGGCACAAATAGCGGAAACAGCTACGCCGCATTCGCCCAGGCCATACAGAGGCTCGGGTTGCCTGCCGCGGCCTACGCCGTCGATACCTGGCTCGGCGATCCCCAGGCCGGCTTCTACGACGAAGCCGTCTTCACGGAGTGGTCTGCATATCACGACCGGCGATTCTCGAGTTTTTCCCGCCTGGTCCGCTCGACGTTCGCCGAAGCGGCGGAGTATTTCGCCGGATGGAGGTGTCGATCTTCTGCACATCGACGGATACCACACCTTCGAAGCGATCACAGCTGACTTCGAGCTCTGGCGACCGAAGATGAGCGGCCGCGGCGTCGTCCTGTTGCACGACATCAACGTGCGCGAGGGCGATTTCGGCGCCTGGCGGTTCTGGGAGCGGGTGCAGGAGCAGTACCCGTCGATCGCGTTCCTGCACGGCCACGGCCTGGGCGTGCTCGGATTGGGAGCCGACCTTCCGGAGCCGGTTGCGTGGCTCCTGTCTCACGCCTCGGCGGATCCGAGGAACGTGATGGCCATCCGCACCCTTTTTGCCCGCCTCGGGGGGATCATCGCGTCCCGGTACGCCGAGCAGAGCCTGCGCGCGGAAGTCGCCGAGAAAAGCGCGCGCCTGACCGGCGCGTACGCCGAGGTTGAACGTCTCACAGCGCTCGCTGCTCAGCATCAGGAAGCACGGAGACTGCTGGACGGGGACAACGGGGGGCCGGCTGCTGCCCACCAGACCGAGGCGACTGCGGAGCTGACCGCGCTGCGCGTCAGAGTGGACGCTGCGGAGAATGCGCAGACCGAGATGCGCGCGCAGACCGCGGCCGCCCAAACCGATGCCGAGTCCGCGCGCGCCGAGATCGCAGCGGCGCGCGCTGAGGCCTCGGCGGCGTGCTCGCAGCGTGACATCGCGCGCATCGCCGCACGTCGCGCCGCCGCCGCCTCAGAGGGCCATTGGCGCGCCCGGATAACGGAGTTGGAGCAGCGTGCCGCCGAGGCCGCACAGCAGGCCGGCCAGGCGGCACGGCAAGCCGCCGACGCAGAACAGCAGGCCGCCACGGCACAACAGCGGGCCGTCGACGCAGAACAGCAGGTCGCCACGGCACAACAGCGGGCCGTCGGGGCAGAACAGCAGGCCGCCCAATGGCGACACCAGTACCGAAGCCCTTCGTGCCAGGCGGGAGAGGTTTCTGCGACGCTCCTGGGTCCAGCGGGCCTCTCGACTACTTCCGGCGTCCGTGCGCCGGTTCGTGCGGGAACGATTGTTGTGATGGGAACGCCGGTGACCCTCCGAGGCGTCACGCCATCCGTGCCGGTGACGACGGTGGAGGATCGGGAAGTGCTGGCCGCCTCGGGCCTGCTCGACGACGCGCGCTATCGTGCACGCGCAGGTTTGGCCGACGAGGTCGACCTGGCAGCACACTATCTGGAACAGGGCTGGCTGCAGGGGCTGGATCCACGGGAAGGATTTGAGGGCGAGTTCCTGCGGCCGTACCTACGAGTCGTCTGGCCGACATGGTCCGCCGGCCCTGGTTTGGTTGGAGCTGTCGGTTCTGCCAGGCCGGCGCGCACCCACCAACCGCGCGGAGGCCGAGTTGCTCGCCAACCGGATCCGCACCAGCCGGTTCTTCGATGCTGAGACGTATTCCCAGGGGCTGTCCCCCGGGCTGGATCCAGCGATCCACTATGTTGTCATCGGCGAGCTGCTGGGCCGGAGTCCGTCGCGAGAGTTCGACCCGGCCTTCTATCTCGAGCGTTACGAGGAGGTGGCTCGCCACGCTCTCTCTCCGCTAGACCACTACACGGAGTCCGGCCAGCACGAAGGCCGTCGCGCGGTCGCCGCCGCCAGCAGGTTGGTGTTTTCGCCGCTGCCTGACCGCCGACGGCCAACGGTGGTGCTCGTCGCGCACGAAGCTTCGCGCACCGGCGCGCCGGTGCTGGGCTGGAACATCGCCCAACGACTGGCCGCGTCCCATAACGTCGTCACGCTGTTGATGGGCGGCGGGGCATTGAAGGAGCATTTCGCCGCTGTCTCCGCTGTGACCATCGGGCCGATGGTCGGGGAGGAGTGGCACGCCACGGAGATCAAAAGGGTCGCCGAGCGATTGGTGGCTGCTTACGACCCGCTCTATGCCATTGCCAACAGCATCGAAACGCATCTACTGGTACCGGCGCTGGCAAGGCTCGGCGTCCCCTCGGTCGCGCTGGTGCACGAGTTTGCCGCCTATACCCGCCCGCTGACCAGGATGCGCGACGTGCTGGATTGGGCGACGCATGTCGTGTTCCCGGCCCACCTTGTGGCGCAATCCTCGGTACACCGCCTTTCCCGCCTTTGCGCGGCGTCGCGGAGTCCACGTGCTTTCGCAGGGTCGGGCCGAGGTGCCCGACAACCGTGCGGCTGGGCCTACGGCCAGTACGGACGTCGACCGCGGCGGCGACATCGGCAGTTTGATGCGGCCCGACGGTGCAGGCGATGCCTTCGTCGTGCTCGGCCTCGGCTCCGTGCACATACGCAAGGGGGTCGACCTGTTTCTGGCAACTGCGGCCTACGCCCGGCGTCTCGCGCCGAGTCTGCGTTTCCGCTTCGTGTGGATCGGAGATGGTTACGACCCCATCGGCGATGGTGCCTACTCGGCGTATCTTGCCGAACAGATCGTCCGATCAGA
Source organism: uncultured Acidobacteriota bacterium (assembly GCA_963771395.1). Lineage (GTDB taxonomy): Bacteria > Acidobacteriota > Vicinamibacteria > Vicinamibacterales > 2-12-FULL-66-21 > DATBJJ01. The sequence goes on from CAVYTY010000028.1 coordinate 522,660, forward strand.
CCTCACCGAGACAGTGGCGATGCTCGATGCGGTCGAGGATCTCGATCCCGTCTACGCCAAGGCGGACATGTTTTTCATGTCTTCCCGTCTCGATCCGCAGCCGAATGTGAGTATCTACGCGCTGATGCGCGGCGTGCCGACGGTCTGTTTCGACGGTGCGTCCGGCACGGCAGAAGTCCTGTCCGCTGACCACGAGACGAGCGCGCTGGTGGTTCCGTACCTGGATGCGCATGCAGCCGCCGAGGTGATCTGCCGTCTCGCCAGCGATGGTGCCGCACTGGCCGCCATGGGGACGGCCGTGGAACGGGTGGCAAGTGCCGCCTATGACATGGCGGCCTATGTCAGCCGAGTCGACGAGTGGGGGCGGGCGGCGGCGGCGGCGTTGCGTGCGGAGGATCTGCAGACTTTGGCGGACGCTGGCGTGGTGGACGCCGAGCTCGCCCTGCCTCCTGGCGTGTTGGCGCCGGGTGTGCTGGGGGTGGAGCGCCACGTGCTGCACCAATGGGCGGTGGTCGGGACCAGTCTGGACCAGGTGTCCAACCCACATTTCCGGCGTCCCTGCGCTGGGTTCCATCCGCAGGTGTATGCCCAGGCCCACCCCGAGGCGTGCGTGGAGGGAACCGAAAACCCGTTGGCGCATTGGCTGCGCGCTGGCCGGCCGAGCGGACGCTGGTCGCGGCAGGTGTTCTCGCCGCTCGATGCGCGGCCGCGTGCATCCGCGCCGGTACGCGTCGCCCTGCATGCGCATTTCTACTTCGTAGTCAGCGCGCGCCATCTCGCGGCACGGCTCGCGCGCAACGACACGCGCTGCGATCTGTTTCTGTCGACTGACACGAGCACCAAGGCGGCAGATCTGCAAGCGGCTTTCGCGAAACATGGGGGCAATGTCGAAATCCGGGTCATGCCCAACCGCGGCCGCGACATCGGCCCTCTTCTGACCGGATTCGCGCGCGAGATCGTCAGCGGCGGCTACGATGTCTTTGGCCATGTTCATGGAAAGCAAAGCCTGAGCGTGGATGCGGCGATGGGCGATTTGTGGCGCGAGTTCCTGTGGGAGAACCTGATCGGGGGTGCCTACCCGATGCTCGATCTTGTCGCTGACACCTTTGCCGTCCGGCCGGATCTCGGCTTGATGATGGCGGAGGATCCGCACCTCGTCGGCTGGGACGAGAACCGGGTAATCGCGGAAACGCTTGCGACGCGGATGGGCGTGAGCCTCCCGCTCGACGATTTCTTTGATTTTCCGCTGGGCAACATGTTCTGGGCCCGGCCAGGTGCACTGGCGCCACTGCTGGCTCTGGACCTGGCGTGGGTGGACTATCCGGCCGAGCCACTTGCGGACGACGGCACCTTGTTGCACGCGCTCGAGCGCATTGTGCCCTACGCCGCCCGGCGCGCCGGGCTGAGCGTCGCGGGCCTGCGGGCGCCAGGGACAACATGGTGATTGGACGATCTCGGTCTTGGGGTGGGTGGGCCCCCGTCGTACAAGGCACACGAGCTGTGAGGGCATCCAGTGGGCCGTGACCGAGTAGCGGGCCGAACACTCCTGCTCGGCGGAACCGGCTTTCTGGGAAGCCACGTCCTAGAAGCCCTCCTCGAGGACGGTTACATCGTCCGGGTGTTCGACCGGGCTCGAAACCATCCCCTTGTAAGCGCGGCGCCGGGTGTTGAGTTCTGCGAGGGCGACTTCGGCAACCGCGGCGATCTGCAAGCGGCCCTCGAGGGTTGTCACACGGCGTTCCACTTGATCGCGAGCACACTGCCCAAGACGTCGAACGACGACCCTGTTCACGATCTCGAGACGAACCTCGTGACGACCGTGCGGTTTATCGATCTCGCCCGCCAGAACAAGCTGAAAAAAATTGTCTTCGCCTCCTCCGGCGGCACGGTTTACGGTGAACCAGCCATGGTGCCGATCCCCGAGCATCATGAAACCAGACCTACCTGCTCGTACGGCATTCACAAGCTCGCCATCGAGCACTACCTGCACTTGTACCATCGCCTCCATGGTCTCGATTACTGCGTTCTCCGCGTCTCGAACGCATTCGGAGAGCGGCAGCGTCCGACGGCTTCGCAAGGAGCGGTTGCGGCATTTCTGGAGGCGGCATTGCGCGGGGAGGAGATCGCGGTATGGGGAGATGGTTCGGTCGTACGCGACTACGTGTACGCGAAGGACGTGGCGCAGGCGTTCAGTCTGGCGGCTCGATACTCCGGGGCGGCTCGGACCTTCAATATCGGCTCGGGGCGCGGTGTCAGCGTGAACGAGCTCATCTCGTCGATCGAGGCCCTGCTCGGTCGGTCAGTGCCGCGGCGCTACCTGCCGGGCCGATCGTTCGATGTTCCAGTGAATATCCTCGATATCTCTCTCGCCAGGATCCACCTGGATTGGCGTCCGCACCATACATTCGCCGACGGGCTCCGCCGCACGCTGGAGTGGCTGCAATCGCCCGAGGGCGCCGAATCAACCGCTCCGAGAGCGCCGACCATACCGTTCTTCCCTTCCTGAGGAGGGCGAAAAACCGTTCAAACAACAGACGCGCGACGCCGTTTCTTGCCCCGGCTGGCGCGCCGGCGATGATCGGCTGGGGTTGAGCTGCAGGCTGCCGAGGCGCCGCTCGCGAAGTGAGATAAGCTTGTTGCCCATGGATCGACGCGATTTTCTCGTGAGCGTCGTCGCCACTTCCTCGTTCGCCGGCGTCCAGCGTGGGCAGGCGCCGCGCGCCCCGGCCGATCGGCGGGGCCTGAAGCTCGGCACCGTCACCTACAACATCGCGAAGGATTGGGACCTTCCGACGCTCGTCAAGAACCTCGGCGACACCGGCTTTGACGCGGTCGAGCTCAGGACGACTCATAAGCATGGCGTCGAAATCTCGCTCTCCGCGGCCGCGCGGACAGAAGTGCGAAAGCGGTTCGAGGACTCCCCCGTCAAAATTGGTGGTCTTGGAACGACCTGCGAATACCAGTCGGCGGACCCCGCGGTGCTTCGAAAGAACATCGACGAGACCAAGGAGTGGGTCCAGCTGGCACGCGATATCGGTTCACCGAGCGTAAAGGTGAGGCCGAACGGCCTCGCCAAGGAAGTGCCCGAAGAGAGGACGCTCGAGCAGATCGGCAAGGCGCTTCGCGAGTGCGGGGCCTTCGCCGTCGACCACGGCGTGAAGATTCAGCTCGAAGTTCACGGCGAGATCACGTCGCGCGTGCCGCGAATCCGAAGAATTCTGGATTATGGCGGCAACCATCCGGGCGTGCGCGTCTGCTGGAATTCGAATCAGACGGACCTGCTCGATGAGGGCTTCGAAGCGAATTTCCACCTGGTCCGCGACCAGATAGGACAGGTCCACATGCGCGACCTGTTTCTCGAAGAATATCCGTGGCGGCAGCTCCTCACCGCGCTGACGGACATGCGATTCGACGGGCCTTGCTTCGCCGAAATACCAGAGTCGGCCGATCCGTTGCGTGTGCTGAGGGTACTTTCGCGGCCTTTTTCGGGCGTACCAGGGCCTCTAAGCGCCGGGAAAACGCCCGTGAACCCGGCACTTCGCTGGACGCTACTGGAAGCTGCGAGCGAGCATCGCGAGCGAGCCACGCGAACGGAGCGCGCCGACGAAGCGGCGCGCGAGAGAGCGTGTAGGGGAGTCCGAGGGGCGAAGCCCCTCGGATAAGAAAGGAGGATAGCCGTGATGAACCGTCGCCGCTTTCTTACGACCACTGCAGCCGCGACCGCCGGTCTGGCTGCGGGCTTTCCGAGACGAGGTCACGCACAGCGGAGTGCGAATGACACCATCAACGTAGCGGTGATTGGCATTCGCGGCGACAACAAGGGACATCCGACGTGGACCGCGAGAGGCCGCGGCCAGGATCACTACGAGCATCTCTCGAAGATTGCGAACGTTCGCATCAGCCACGTCGTGGACGTGGACGAACGGCACTTCGCCTCGTCGCTTCCCTTCATGAAGGACACATGGGGAGGAGACCCCAAAACGGAAACCGATTTCCGGCGCGTCCTCGAGAATCGGGACGTCGATGCCGTGACCCTCGCGGTTCCCGATCACTGGCACGCGTTGATGACGATCTGGGCCTGTCAGGCGGGAAAGGATGTTTACGTCGAGAAGCCCATCAGCCACAACATCGTCGAGGGCCGACGGATGATCGAGGCGGCGCGCCGACACAACCGTATCGTCGCCGTCGGCACCCAGAGGCGCAGCGGCGCCCTGGTCGCGAAGGCCGTGCAGTTCCTGCGCGAGGGCGGCCTCGGAACGATCCATGCCGGACGGACCGTGGTCTATCGCCAACGGGATCCCATCGGCGTCGTCGCGGACAGTCAGGCGCCGTCGGGCGTGAACTACGATCTGTGGCTCGGGCCGGCGCCGGCGCGGTCGTTCAACGAAAACCATTTTCACTATCACTGGCACTGGTTCTGGGAATATGGCACCGGCGACTTGGGGAATACGGCTGTCCATTCGCTGGACGTCACACGCTGGCTGCTCGGAAAGCGTGAGCATCCTCGCTCAGCCCATTGCATCGGCGGCCTGTACGAGGCCGGCGCTCCCACCGACCAGGTCACGCCGAATACGCAATACGTGACCTATCAATACGCCGATGGTACGGAGCTGCACTGCGACATTCGAAACTGGTTCAGCGGTCCACCCGAGGCGCAGGGGATCTACATCTCCGGGTCCAAGGGCTGGATGAAGGTCGGCGACGAAAGCGCCCAGGTGTTCTTCGGACGCAAGAACGAGCCTGGTCCCACCATTGTTGCTGACGAGAAACGCGACGCCGGCCAGGCGCACTTCGAAAACTTCATCGAATGCATGCGCTCGCGCAAATCAGAGAATCTCAGGGCTCCGATCGAGGAGGGGCATTTTTCGACGACGCTCTGTCACCTTGGCAACATTGCCTACCGCGTCGGCCGCTCGGTGAAGTTCGATGGAACGGCCGAGCGTTTCGTACGCGACGAAGAGGCCGACAAGCTTCTCGGCCGCGCGTATCGAGCGCCGTATCAGCTCCCGAAGACATGATTAGCCGAGGGGCTTCGCCCCTCGGACTCCCCTACACGCTTCCGCCTCCGCTAAAGCTACGGCGAGACCTCGCCGTAGTTTTAGCGCCTACTCCGAGTATTTGACGGCCAACTCCTTCAGGCGCCGCAGAAATGTGGGGACGGCGGTCACCGGATCGGCGGACGCCTCGTACTCGAGGCCCATATAGCCTCGGAAACCGTACGCCGCGAACATCTTGAACACGCGGTCCCAGTCGAACGGCGCGCGTGTCTTGCCATCGTCCAGCGCCACTTCGATTTTCACGTGGGTGCTGACGGCATACGGAATGGACATCTCGATCTGGTCGTACACACCCGGCGGCCGGAAGTTGCCGATGTCGAGGTTCATTCCCGCCCACGGCGAGTCTGCGCGTTTCACGATTTCAATGGTCTCTTTCGCGAAATCCGTGATGCCGCCATCGTCCTCGAGACCCAGAATCAATCCGCGAGCGCCCGCGAGCTCGGCCCCGCGTTTCAGTGTCTCGGCCGCAAACCCGATGGCCTGGTCCAGGGTCGCGCCGTCCGGTTTTGCGCCGCCGAACACGCGCACGTGCGTGGCGCCCAGCTTCTGCGCGACGTCCAGCCATTTGCGCAGCTCGTCGAGCTGCTGGTTGCGCAGTTCAGCAGTGGGCTGCGCGAGCCGCACGCGTGTTCCTATGCTGTAGATCTCGACGCGATTCCTGTACGCGAGGCGACGCAAGGGCAACAGGTAGTCGTCAGACGTGCCGGGTAACCAGTACACCGTCATGTCAATGCCGTCCGTGCCCGTCTCGACAGCGATGCGTATCAGATCTTCGTACGTCATCGTCTTCGCCTCGAGCGCTTGACGATACGAGTACGCGACGAGGCCCGTTCGGAAGCGGGCCTTCCCTGGAGTCGTCTGGCGAATGCGACCATCCGAAACCGTGGCGGCGACGACGGCCGCTCCAGCAGTAGCGAAAAAGTCTCGACGATTCATCGGCAGCCTCTTTAGTGGCGTTGCGCGTACTGGTTGTACATCGTGGCTGGCACCCGTCGCGGGACATCTGACTATTTATCGACTGGCGATATGGGCGCTATTCGTACTGCAGCTTCTCAGCCTCGTCATCGGCGCGATCGCCAAGACCGTTTCGACTCCGGCGCATCCGCTCCATCTCGATGCCGGCTGTTCGACGAACGGCTGGCTCGCCGTACTCCTCACGTTCCTGCTGGCCCGCGTGTTCGCGGAAGGCGCGCTCTTGCGCGAAGACCTCGAAGGGACCGTGTGACATGGCGATCGCCGTCAAGCTCGACGACCTCCTTCACGATCGGCGGCTGACGCTGACCGAGCTCGCGGATCGCGTCGGAATGACGCTGGCCAACCTCTCGATCCTCAAGACCGGCAAGGCGCGCGCCATCCGCTTCTCGACACTCGAGGCGATCTGCGAGGCCCTCGCGTGCCAGCCTGGCGACCTGCTCCGGTTCGAGCCGGAACAGGCAGAACGCGAGCGACCGGCAGCGGCGAGCAAACGGAGCGCAAGCCGATGAGTCCAACATCGGAGACCTTCAAAATGAAACAGCCACCTACTTGATGCCCGCGCGCCAGTTGGAAATTACGTTGATCGGCGCGTCTTTCGTATCGAGCACCATGTTGACGAGGAAGCGCTGGCCATCGGCACTGGGAACGTAGCTGTTCCGCGTGTTGGCAACGTTCGCGTGCATGTCGAACAGAAACTCCGGCGCGATATCCGCTGAGCGAACCGAGGCCGAGTTCCGGAACCTCCTCGGCGCCTCCGGTTTCACGGTCCACCGAGTCGTACGAACGGCGTCGTCCGCCGGGCTGGGTATCATCGAGGCCGTCGCCGGATCGACGACGGCGACACGGACCGCGTCGAAGAGAGGGTAACGGCACTCACGGCTTGTCTGTCCCGCCGGCGCGCAAAGCCTGGAGTTCCTTGATAGCGTCTTCGACACTCGGGCGTTTTGCCGGCGCGCTGAGGAATGCCCGGTCCAAGCCGGCGATTCCGAGTGAATCGGCCTGCTCGACGACCTTCCAGATGCTGCCGCCAAAAGTCCGGCCTGCTTTCTTCTCCAGTTCTGCCAAAACGCGCTTCTGGGCCTCACCAACGCAGAACGGCCACTTCAACACCTCGACGAGTTCCTTGGCATTCAGCAATCCGGATACTGGTGCGACCGTTTCCCGCTCTCGAACTACACCACGCCCAACGGCCGCGACGAGGAGAAAAAGGAGCAGCACGACCGTACGCCAAATCCACCGCAGGCGTGTGGACGAACGCCGCTCTTCGGAAAAATCGTTGAGCAATTTCCCCACGGTCTTGGGTGATGGCGTCCCTTTACCGAACTGCTCGGCAGATTCGAGAACGCAAATGTCGTCGGGGAGGTGCGGCAGGTGCGGCAGCAACTGCGAACGTGGCTACTGCTCCTGGGTCAACGTTTCCCAAGTTCCAATCGGCACGACGATCCCTTGTGGGTGCATCTGCCTGAATTCGGCCACTTCGCCTCGGAGGTAGGATGCGTCAGTATCGTGCGCACGGGTTGTGACGATGACGATCAAACGCGTGGTTTTTCGCAGCGCACGCGCCTGCATGGTCGTCAGGCTGCCGCCGGCGCCGTAGTGCTTCACATCGAGGAAGCAGTCCAGTTCATTACCCTTCGTCGTCAGTGCGTCATACAAAGCAGACGCGTACTCCTTTCCGTCAACTGAACGGTGCGCGATGAAATAGTCGTAGCCAAACAACCAGTCGAAGACCTTCTGTGACGGTCCTCCCCTGTCGACAGCCCGCGCAGGAACGTCAGCGGGCCGACTCTTATGGGCGTCTGGGTACTCGGGTTCATCTCGAACTCTCGTCAGGTCACGCCGCAGACGCGGCACCTGGCGTTGTTGGTCATCATAGAATAGACAAATCACGGTGAATCTCTCCTACGTGCACGGGACCGGGACGACGCCGCTGCTCGCCGACACCATCGGGGGCGCGCTGAATGCGGCCGCCGCACGATGGGCCGATCGGGACGCGCTCATTTCGTGCCACCAGCAGCTGCGTTACTCATACGCGCAGCTCCGGCACGAGGCTGATCTCGTCGCCCGCGCTTTGATGGCACTCGGAGTAGAGCGCGGCGACCGCGTCGGCATCTGGTGCGGGAACCGGGCAGAGTGGATGATCACGCAGTACGCGACGGCCAAGACGGGCGCGATCCTCGTGAACATCAATCCGGCGTACCGATTGCGGGAGCTCGAGTATGCCCTGGCGCAGGCCGGTGTGAGCGTACCTGATCGCGGCGCGCGGGTTTCGGACCACGGATTATGTGGACATACTCGTGCGACTGATACCGGAGCTGACCACGACACGCCCGGGCGCGCCAATTGCCGCCGAACGCGCACCGGCACTCCATCAGGTCGTGTATCTGGGCGGGGACTCCGAGCCAGGAGGGCTGGCATGGCCCGACTTCGTCAGGCTCGGCGATGGCATCACCGCCGGTGATCTCGAAGCGCGCGAGGCCACACTGCAGTTCGACGATCCGATCAACATCCAATACACCTCGGGGACGACCGGCTCACCTAAAGGCGCCACGCTCTCGCATCACAACATCCTCAACAACGGATACTTCGTCGGCGCGGCGCTCCGCTACACCGCAGTGGACCGGATTTGCCTTCCCGTGCCGTTCTACCACTGCTTCGGCTGTGTGCTCGGCAACATGGCGGCGGTTACGCACGGCGCCGCGATCGTCACACCTGGTGAATCGTTCGACCCGGAGACCACGCTGCGCGCCATCGAGACACACGGCTGCACATCGATCTACGGCGTGCCGACGATGTTCATCGCGCAACTCGACCACCCTCGCTTCGGCAGTTTCCGCGTCGAGACGCTGCGCACCGGCATCATGGCCGGCGCCCCCTGCCCCATCGACGTGATGCGACAGGTGATCGACCGGATGCACGTGCCGGAGGTGACGATCTGCTACGGCATGACCGAGACGTCACCGGTCTCGTTTCAGTCTGAGGTCGACGACCCGATCGACCTGCGGGTGTCCACGGTCGGTCGTGTGCTGCCTCACCTCGAATGCAAGATTGTCTATCCGGAGACCGGCGCTATCGTGCCGCGTGGGACCTCGGGCGAGCTCTGCACACGCGGCTACTCGGTCATGCTCGGGTACTGGAATGACCTTGCGTCGACGGCACAGGCCATCGACCGAGCCCGCTGGATGCACAGTGGAGACCTCGCGGTCATGAACGACCAGGGGTACGTCGACGATCTCCGGCCGCATCAAGGACATGATCATCCGCGGCGGCGAGAACGTCTACCCGCGCGAAATCGAAGAGTTCCTGTATACGCACGAGAAGGTGAGCGAGGTACAGGTGATCGGCGTCCCGGATCCCAGGTACGGCGAGGAAGTGTGCGCGTGGATCCGACTGCGCGACGGGGCGACGGGAACCGCGGAAGAATTCCGCGACTTCTGCCGCGGCCAGATCGCCACCTACAAGATTCCTCGTTACATCCGGTTCACCACGGAATTCCCGATGACCGTGACCGGCAAGATTCAGAAGTTCAGGATGCGGGAGATCACGGTCGAGGAGTTGCGCCTCGCCCGCACCGAAGTGGAGCCGAGCTGAGGCCGGGTAGAGAGGAGAACACCGTGCGGGAACGCGTCAGGTGGCGCATTGCGGTGGGCGTCCGTTCGGGAGTCACACAGCGTATGACAGCCGCTAGCGGCCGATGGGAATGAGCCGCACGTTGTCGATGCCGGGATGATCGTGTTATATTTATAACATCAATCGCGGCCGTGAGCGCAAGCCCGGCACGCCCTGCTCATCTACTCTCCCTCCCGCTACAGTCATCCGCGGAGCAGCAACACCCAGATCCAGTCCACCAGTGCATGCGTGACCGCGCTCGCCGTGATTCGCCGGGTCGTCAGATACACCCATCCGTACGCCACACCTGCGAGCGTAGCCAGCAGCACGTATCGAAGATCGGGCAGATGCGCCAGGCCGAAGATGATCGAGGCGATCGGTAGCGCGGCACGGCCGATGGCCCGCTCGAGCGTGTTCTGGATCAGGCCGCGAAACAGGAATTCTTCCGGCACAGCCGTGGCGAGGTAGATGGCGAGCGGCGCCACCGCGAGCCTGACCGCATCCGGGCGCGGGTTCCATTCCAGGAATCCCGTTCCCAGACCAATCGGCACACCGACCACCGCGAATGCGACTGCCGCGATCACAGCGACGCGTGAATCGCGGCTGCTCAACCGGAACGTGTATCCAATCCGATCCAGGGGGCACGCAACGAGGAACAGGTAGAGACCAGCGGCCAGGGCCGCAAAGGGTGCGGCGCGCAAGCCGTCCGGCGGCGGCAGCCGCAGTTGCGGCAGGAGGTTGAATTCGATCGGCAGCCAGAGAACGATCGCGGCGCCGAGCACGCGGACGAGATCCGGCGCTCCTGCCCGCCCGACGCACACCATTACCGCCGGAATGATCAGGTACGCACCAAAAGCCGCCGCTCGCGGCGCTATCGGAAGTCCGATCACGCCGTACCAAATCGCGATCGCGGCAGTGATTGCCAGCGGCGCCGCGAGCATGTTGACAGCCTGCGATCGCGTGCGCAGCCGCTCGCGGCACGCGGTCACGCTGAGGGCCAACGTCAAGCCCGTGAGCCCCGCGAACAGCGCCCCGGCGCCGAGTGTCGTTACCTCCCTGATCCTGCCCGCTTCCCGTGCGATGAAGACGGCCATTGCGAACAGGAACAGGAAGATCGCAGGCCACCACTCGCGCAGCCTGGGAGCGTCCTCGGTCGTGTGCGTCAAGCCTCCAATTGTCCGCGGTGCCATTCGACGGCAGTCAGGACCGCCTTGGGCCGTACCGCCTCATTGCGGAGCTCGGCCATGGCGGCATCGGAACCGTCTATCTTGAATCCCTTCTTCGATCGCTCGGTACGCCGGGCGGACGAGCTCGAGATTCGACGGGGGGTGTGCGTGGCCGGTGAGGTTCTCAGCGCGCGCCCAACTGCCGGACTTCCGCAACGTAATCGAGGCCGCGGGTGCTGAAGACAAAGTCGAACTGCACGTGCGGCGGCTCCCGCACTGACTCGAGGAGCTCCAGCACCGACGTGAAGCTGTCGGAGCCAACCCGGCGCCTGATGTCCTCTTCGGTCGACCACTCTTCGACGTAGTGCACGCTCGAGTCCGGCTCACTCCAGACCGAGCACGCGAGGCATCCTTGATCGAGCCTGGTGCTGACCATCAGGAACCGGAATGATGCCACCAGGTCCTGGACGCGATTGGCCGAGGCGGGCAGCGTCACAGTGAGCCGGACCATGCGCTTCGACATAGCACTCGGCGTTCCAACGCTTGGCGAGTGTCAGGAATGGCCGTACTGGCGTGTACTGGCTCTTTTCTGAGAGACCAGCGACCGAACCACGAAAGGGGCTTACTCGTATCCCACGGCGCCCCGTACGTCCCCCGGTATGCCGGAGGCGCCGCCGTTCGGAAGCGACGAAACGCGCCCTCCCGAAGCGGCGGCACGCGCGAATCGACGTGAGGTGCGGATACGCTCATTTCCGGCTGACACCGGTGAGCTTCACGAGTTCGCCGCTGTAGTCGTCGACGACGAACACACCTTGCTTCACGGTGACTTTCGCCGCGGGCGCGAACGACCCCGATCCGGTGCCCGCCGAATCGAGCTCCAGATCAATGATCGCGAAGTCATAGCCTTCCTTGGGCTTCGCGCCGGCCACGCCGGCGCCGAGCTGCAGGATGGGCGCGTCGGAGACGATGGTCAGCAGCCGGCCCTTGTCGGTCGGACGCTCGATGGTCAGCCGCGTCGGCGTCGGCGATCCGCCGCCGACGCGCACCGAACCGGTCGGCGCGACGCCGGCCAGGGCCTTGCGAAGTGCAGCTGTGCCACCGCTCTTGAACGCGGCCAGGAATTTGTCCGCCTCGGGCTGTGGCATCTTTCGGTCGACCACGATCGTCACCGGGGCTGTTGCGGACGCGCCGCCGGCGGTCTTGATTGACGCCGTCGCCGTATACGTTTCCGATTGCGCGTGGGACGGCAGCCCGGCGGCTGCCACAACGGTGAGCGCAAGTCCACACATTCGAACGGTCTGTTGAAGCATCACGATCCCTTTCCCGGCACACAGCCGACAAGACACGCGGATGCAGCAGACGTACCAGCTGCCGGGACGCACTGGCAGCAGAAACTCTTCGCCATGAGGGGCTGACGGGCAACGGCATCGCGACATCTGATGCGGCGCTCCTCCGGCATCGCGGAGAACATCCGGTATGCCGGAGGACGTTTCGGGCTTTGGGGCTGAGACGGCGATGCCGCCAGCGTCTCGACTCGATATGCCAGTTAGACCTGCGCCGGGCGCTTGATCCCAAGCTTGGCCATACGTGTCTCGAGCGTCGTCGGCCGAAGTCCAAGCCGCTCCGCGGCGCCGTCGACGCCTCGGATGCGCCAGCGGCATCCTTCGACGACCTTGAGGACGTGGTCCTTCTCGACGTCCATCAGCCGCACGCTGCGTCCGAGGGCCGGCGGTGGTTGCGCCGGTAGAGGAATCGTCAGGTTGTGCCCGACGGCAACAATCATGGCGCGCTCCACGACATTGCGGAGCTCGCGGATGTTTCCGGGCCAGGCATAACGCTGCAGGGCGTCCATGTTGTCTCGTGGGATCGCGTCGACGCGCTTGCCGAACGACTTCGAGAACTCATCAACGAAGCGCCACACCAGCAAGGGGATGTCCTCGACCCGCTCGCGCAGGGGCGGTACGTCGATGGGAAAGACGTTGAGACGGTAGTACAGGTCCTGCCGGAATGTGTCGGTGGCGATCCGTTGTTCCAGATTGCGGTGGGTCGCCGCGATGATCCGGACGTCGACGCCCACGGTCTTCGGGCTTCCGAGCCGCTCGATTTGGCGTTCCTCGAGCACGCGCAGCAGCTTGACCTGCACCTCGAAGGGCAAGTCGCCGATCTCGTCGAGAAAGATCGTCGAGTGATCGGCCAGTTCGAACCGGCCGATTTGCCGCGCCAACGCGCCGGTAAAGGCGCCCTTCTCCCGGCCGAACAGCTCGCTCTCGATGAGCGTGCTCGGAATCGCCGCGCAGTTGATGCGCACCATGACGCGACTACGCCGCGAACTCTGCTCGTGAATCTGGGTCGCGATGAGTTCCTTTCCGGTACCCGTTTCGCCGAGCAGCAGCACCGTCGAATCGGTCGCGGCCACCTGTCGCGCGTGTTCGAGGACGCGTTGGATGGCGGTGCTTCGTCCAACGATGACACCGGGGCCGAGGCGCTCCTGCACCTCTCGCCGGAGGTAGAGATTCTCCGCCTGCAGGTCGTCGTGACCTCGCAGTGACCGATACCCGCCGAGGGAGCCCGCGACGTGCTGGCCGCCGTCGTTCGACTGGTGGATCGGCAAGACGTCGGCCGATCGTTCCGCCGAGTGAGCAAAGGGGCTGGTTACTGGACGTGCTGATGCAAGCATTGGCGTGTCCTTCTCCTTGATGTTGCGGCGGTCCGGTGATTCGTAGACCGAAGGGTTTCGGACGGCGCCTCTCCAAACGCCTCCCGGTAGATAGCAGCGAATCGACCAAGCTCGTAGAACCCGTAGTCTGCTGCGGCGTCAGTCACCGTCGTCGACTCACCCCGCTCGTCAGTGAGCGCTCGCCGCACACATTGAAGACGCACGCTGACGCTCCATCGCTTCGGGCCCATGCCCCTCACGCGATAGAACGCCTCGCGAAGCCCTCGCTCGCTCAGCCCCACGAGCCGGCAAAGCATGGATAGTGGCACGGGCGTATCGATGTGGGCCCGCATGTACGCCTCGGCTCGCTCGACAGTCTCCTGCCGTGAAATCGAGGCGACGTGCCTTCTCGCCAGGCTGCGGACCGTCCCATCCATGGGGGGTAACACTACCGCTCGACCCGGCGTATGAGAACTGTGCAGTACTGTAGAGTCCGCCGGTAAAAGTGACAGGGGATATACAGCTTCGCTGTGCCTGTTCGCCGTATTCTGGCGCTATAGTTAGGTCCTCAACACTGGGCCCGGGTGAGTGTCCGATCGTGAAAACGCTCTACATCCTGGTCTTGACGGCAGGCACCCCGTCATTCGCTTTCGCCCAGGGCGCGATTGCCGGTTCCGTCACGGACGGATCGGGGGTTCCTCTGCCCGCGGTCATCGTGCAGGCGGCTAGTCCGACTCTCATCGAAAGGGCTCGCCTTGCCGTGACCGACAGCCGAGGGCGATACCGCATAGAGAATCTCAGACCTGGACCTTATGCGGTCAGTTTCACGCTCAGCGGCTGGAGGCCGCACCAGCGAGACGGGATAGAGCTGTCGGGTTCCTCAACCGTCGTCGTCAACGCCGAGCTCGCGATTGGGACCGTCGGCGGAAGCGATAACCGTCACTGGTGAGCTTCCCGTTGTCGACGCCCACAGCCTGAACCGTGAGCTCGTGCTCAGCAGCGACGTCGTCAGGTCGATTCCTACTGTTCGCAGCTACAACGCGCTGCTCGTGCTCGTGCCCGGGATAACTACCTCGAGCAACGATATCGTCACCGGCACGGCGACGACGTCCTTTCCGGTCCATGGCGGCCGGACCAACGAGGGCCGGCTCACGCTCGACGGCTTGAACATCGGCAGCCCTCCCAGCGGCAACTCGGCGACGAGCTACGTCGTCGACACGGGGACGTCAGAAGAGGTCACGTTTCGAACCGCGACGGCGCTCGGCGAAACCGAAACGGCCGGGCTCGTCATGAACATCATCCCGCGGAGCGGCGGCAACACCATGCGCGGCTCGCTCTTCGCCAGCGCCACGGGCGCCGCGCTGCAATCCGACAATCTGACGCCAGCACTGAGGGCTCAAGGCGTGACCGCTGCAACTCCGCTGACAGGCGTTTACGATGTCACGGCAACGCTCGGCGGACCGATAGCCAAGGATGCCGTGTGGTACTTCGTGAATGTGCACGCCGGAGCCAGCACCAGGGCGAGCGCAAACGTTTTCTACAACCTCAACGCCGCCCAATCGTCGCAGTGGCTCTATGCGCCTGATCTGAACCGCCCGGAATACTCGGACCGGACATTCGAGAATGCCAGCGTCCGCGTGACGTGGCAGGTCGCGCCCCGGCACAAGATCAACGGCTTCTGGGATACACAGCAACTGTGCCGCGCGTGCACCGGGGCTACGCCCGGCCTTGCTGAGCCACAACGGGTATCGCCCGAGGCCGTAGGGGTGCTGGGACGGCCGCTGCGTGTCGCGCAGGCGGCGTGGTCGTCCCCAATCACGGATCGACTCCTCGTCGACGCAGGCTTCGGCGCCACGTTCTTTGGCGTCGGCAACTTCGAACGGGAGCCGAATCCCACGCGGGGGCTGATCCGCGTCGCCGAACAGTGCGCGAGCGGGTGCGCGGCCAATGGCGGCATTCCTGGATTGGTCTATCGATCGCAGGACTTCAGCGTCGCCCACACCGGCTCGTATCTGTGGAGGGCGGCGCTGACCTACGTGACGGGCGCCCACAGCCTGAAGGTCGGATATCAACAGACCTTCATGACCGACGACCGCACATGGATGACCAACGACCAGAACCTGACGTACCGGTTCAACAACGGCGTGCCGAATCAATTGACGCAATCGATTTCGCCGTGGATGAACAACGCGCGGGTGGCCTGGCAGGGCCTGTTCGTTCAGGATCAGTGGACGCGCCATCGGCTGACTCTTCAGGGCGCCGCGCGATTCGATCGGGCATGGAGCTGGTTCCCAGCGCAGCAGGAAGGGCCGTCACGATTTCTTCCGACGCCGATCGTCATTCCCGAAACACGCGGCGTCGACAGCTACAAGGACGTCACGGTGCGCATGGGAGTGGCGTACGACCTGACCGGGACGGGCAAGACTGCCCTGAAGATGACCCTTGGCAAGTACCTCGAGGGCGCCGGCGCGTCCGGCACGTATGCCAACTCGAACCCCACGCTCCGTCTGCCGCAGACGACGTCGACATTCGGCACTGCCGGGGTGACCCGCGCCTGGACCGACGCGAATCGCAACCTCATACCCGACTGCGACCTGATGAACGCCGCGGCGCAGGATCTCCGCGCCGCGGGAGGCGATTTGTGCGGCATGGTCTCGAATACGAGCTTCGGCAGGAATGTGCTGACGAACAATTTCGATCCGGGATTGCTCGAGGGCTGGGGCGTCCGGCCGTCCGATTGGCATCTTGGCGTCTCGATCGAGCAGCAGATCGGCTCGCGATCGTCGGTCGCCGTCACTTACACGCGCCGCTGGTACGACGGGTTTTCGCTCGTGGACAACCGCGCGCTGCAGGCGTCCGATCTGACGCCATTCAGCATCGTGGCGCCAGTCGACCCTCGATTACCTGATGGCGGCGGCTACGTTGTCTCGGGCCTGTACGATGTCGTGCCGGAGAAGGCGGGCGCGGTCGACAACCTCGTCGCCGATTCAACCGGCTACGGAAACTGGTCTCAGTACTTCAACGGCGTCGACGTCACGGTCCGGGTCCGTTCGGTCAAGGGATTCACCGTCGCCGCCGGCACCAGCACAGGTCAGACCGTCGCCGACAACTGCACTGTACGGGCACGTCTTCCGGAGCTCGCCACCACGACGACCGGTACGAGCGCATTCGGCCCAGGTCTCGGCGCCTCAGCCGTCACGCCGGTGAGCCCGTACTGCCACGTCGCGTTCGGTATTCTCACGCAGCTGCGGGGCTTCTCTTCGTACCACGTCCCCAAGATCGACATGCAGCTGTCGGTGACGTTTCAGAGCAAGCCGGGCCCGATGCTGGCGGCAAACTACGCCGTTCCAAACGAGGCCGTCGTGCCGTCTCTCGGAAGGAACCTCTCGGGCGATGCCGCCAACGTCACCGTGAACCTCGTCGCGCCTGGGACGATGTATGGTGATCGGATCAATCAGCTCGATTTTCGCGCGGCCAAGCCGCTGAGGTATCGACGACTGCGGATACTCCTGGCGATCGACCCCTACAACGCACTGAACTCGAGCGCAGTGCTGTCGCACAACCTGGCGTTCGTGCCGGGGGGCACGTGGCCGCAGCCGATGACGATCATGACGCCACGGCTCATCAAGATCACGAGCGAGGTCGATTTCTGAGCGGCATGAGAGGACGGCGTTTGCGACTCGCGATGGCGTTGTGGATTGCGCTCCTCCTGTCCGCGTTCGGTGGGATCATGGCTGCGTGGGCGCAACAACAGAAGCACGTGCTCGTCGTGTATTCGACGCGGCGCGATGCGCAGATCGTTGCGACTGGCGAGCGCGAACTGGCACGGATTCTCGAGCAGGAAACCTTGGCCGAGTGGACTACTACTCGGAATACATCGACGATGCGAGATTTTCGGAGTCAGCGGACCGGGACGACTTCAGTGACTTCCTCCTCCGCAAGTACAAGGACGTGCACTTCGACGCGGTCATTGCTGTTGAGGACGCCGCGCTCGAACTGGTCACCGATCTGCGAAGCCAGTTGTTTCCTGGCGCGCCGATTGTCTTTTTCACGTCCGGCCCGGCGCGCGGCCGGATCGAAAATGCGACCGGCCTGATCGCCGGCCTGACCTTCACGGACACGCTCGAGTTGGTCGCGGATCTGCAGCCACAGGTTCGCCAGATCTTTGTCGTCAGCGGCGCGTCGCCGGCCGACCTGGAGTACGAGCAGCTGGCGCGGCAGCAATTCGGGCCGTTCGAGGCCCGGTTCGCGATGACCTACCTCAATGGCCTGCCGTCTGCCGAACTCGAGTCCCGCCTGTCGAGCCTGCCGGCTGACTCCGCCATCTATTACTTGCTCATCAGTCGCGACGGCAGCGGTCAGAACGTTCATCCACTCAAGTATCTGTCGCGGCTGACGGCGATCGCCAATGCGCCGGTGTATTGCTGGGTCGACTCGGCGATGGACCAGGGCATCGTTGGGGGGAGCCTGAAGGATCAGGCCGTCCAGCTCGACGCTCTCGGCAGGCTTGCCCTTCGGGTGTTGTCAGGCGAATCGGCGGACAGCATACCGGTCTCATCGCCGAATCTGAACGTCAGGCAGGTGGACTGGCGACAACTGCGCCGTTGGCGCATCAGCGAGTCCAGAGTGCCGCAAGGGACACGTGTCCTCTTCAAGGAACTATCGCTGTGGGACCACTA
>CAVYTY010000029.1:0-84823 GCA_963771395.1 uncultured Acidobacteriota bacterium
ATAGCATCCTTACCGGGTTTTGGTATGGCTCCCATGGGGTATTTGTCGTATAGTGCTGGCCCTAACATGCGAGCAAGGAGGATACAGCCATGTTC
The DNA here is from genome assembly GCA_963771395.1 of uncultured Acidobacteriota bacterium. Taxonomy (GTDB): domain Bacteria; phylum Acidobacteriota; class Vicinamibacteria; order Vicinamibacterales; family 2-12-FULL-66-21; genus DATBJJ01. Next base: position 96 of record CAVYTY010000029.1, read on the forward strand.
GGTCCGGGGGCGTATCGACCCGATCCCACCGAAGGGATTACTGCAATTGCCGACTTGCCACCGCCAGAGATCGTCCCTTCCAGTCGCACCTACACGCGCCAAGCGTGTCCGCATTGTGGGCACCAGGCCTATCGAGACAAGCAGTACCAGCGGACATTGCACGACTTGGGGAATCTCGACGTGTGGTGTCCGCGGGATCTCGTGGTCACCTATTCGCAGCACTACTGTACGAAGTGTCGCAAGTACTTTAATGCGGACCTCTCTGATCTCGCCCCACCCGGTAGTCAGTACACCCACCGCGTGATGGACTTGGCGGTGCGGCGGGTGGTCGAGGATGGCTTGCCCTACCGGCCCGCAAGTTGGCACCTCTGGCGAGACCATCGTGTCTTTGTCCCTTTTGCGACGATCCAGAACTGGGTCGAAGCTGGGGGAAAAAAAGGCGCAGGTGCGCATGGACACGGACTTCCTAGACTGGGCGTTGGCGGATTTTTCGGGCTATGTGGCCGCCGATGAGCTCTATGACGGCCCCTTCTGTATCCTCTCCGCCGTCGATAATCGCCGCTACAAGCGCCTCCTCTCCGCCGTCTTGGATCATGATCCTGATCACGAGGACATTCGGGCGTTTCTCGGGCGGCTCAAAACGGCCTTGACGGCACGCGACTTGACACTGCTGGGCATCACGACGGATGGCTCAGCCCTCTATCCTATGCCCCTGGCGGAGGTTTTTGGCGGCGTACGGCATCAACTCTGTGAGTTCCATGTGGTGGCTGATGTGGTCAAAGCGGTGCTGGGTGCGGTGGCCAGCGAGCGGAAGCGGCTCGCGGCCAAGCGACCTCAACTGCCCAAAGGGCGTCCGAGCACGCCAGCGGCAAAGCAGGCGGCCCGCACGAAAAAGCGGCTGGACGTGCAACGCGCTGGGTTGTTCACCCATCGGTATCTGTTCGTCCAGCGTCACCTGAGCAAAACTGAACGCAAGACCCTATGGCGTATCACCCGGGGGTTGCCCCAGTTGCAGAAGCTGCGGGCAATCATGGAACAGGTCTACGCGTTGTTTGATCGACGCTGTCGGACCCAGACCGCGCTCGACAAACTCGCCACCCTGCGGCGGCGCGTGCAGCGGTTCAAGGTGCTGGGCGACACCCTCAAGAAGCTCTTTTCCCCAACGCTGGAGAAAGCGCTCACATTGCTGGACGACAAGTTACTGCCTTCGACCTCGAATGCGGTGGAGCGGGGTAACCGACGCTATCGCAAGAGGCCAAAGAGTGTCTATCGAGTGCGAACGCAAGCGCAGATCCGTGTGCGTCTTGCATTGGATATGTGGCGTGAAGCCCAAGCTGAAGGCCGTCAACAAACCCTGGCATCACTCCATCGTGCACGGGCTGGATAAACCCGGTAGCTCTGCTACAGTCTCATAAAACGTAGTCTTGTAGTCTTATTATGATAATGAGAATTGTTATCAAAAATGCCCAAAGAGGCTCCTCCACAACACCGTGCTGTTTTCGAAGGATAGTTCTATGTCCCCCACACCCCAGGTGGCACAGGAAAGCGTGCTGTATGCTTTCGGTCGTCGTTTACAGCGACTCCGTAAAGCCCGTGACTTGCGGCAGCTCGATATGGGAAGCTTTGGCTTAAATTATAAGTACTACCAACGCCTGGAATTGGGGCAGGTCAATCCGACATTGCTCACTTTATATCGCGTGGCCACGGCTCTCGGAGTGTCAGTGTCAGATTTCTTCCACTCGGACCCGGAATAGCCCTTACACGAAGCGTGATGGATATCTGTATGCTCGACACATGGCACATGCGACGTTGGCGCTGGAGAGTGATGACACGCCGTCCCTGGTTGGCAGTGGGTGGAGCTATAGTGTTTGTCTTCTACGGACAGGTAAGTCTCTGCACTGCCAACTATGCCGGCCATGATACCTCCCGCATTGTCGCGGTGGGCGGGACAGTCACAGAGATCGTTTATGCCCTCGGATCTGGTGCACGTCTGGTCGGCGTTGACACGTCGAGCACGTATCCTGAGGCAGCGACCAGACTCCCGCAAGTGGGATATCAGCGCGCCCTGTCGGTGGAAGGGATACTCTCGCTGCGACCGAGCCTGGTGTTGGCGACGGTTGAGGCGGGCCCCCTGGCGGTGCTGCCACAGTTACAAACTGCCGGCACACCAGTGCTCACTATCCCCGCGCCGTACACCGTTGAGGGTGTCCAGACAGAGATTCGGCTTATCGCGCACGCCCTCGGACTGCCATCCCAGGGAGAACAGCTTGTCCAGGCGCTGATCCAGGACATCGCCATGGCCAGCGCCCTGCTCCAGTCTACACGCGTACAACCCAGGGTGCTCTTTCTCTACGCCTGCGGTCAGGGGGCACTGCAGATCTTGTAGCGGGACGGCGGCTGAGGCCATGGTCATACTTGCCGGCGGTGTCAACGCTGTGACTACCTACGAGGGCTATAAACCCCTCACACCTGAGGCGGTTATTGCTGCAGCTCCCGACGTGCTGCTGCTGCCAGCCCGTGGCCTTGACAATGTCGGTGGGATAGACGCCTTAGGCAGCTTGCCAAAATAAGTTGACCAACTCGATTCTTCGCAACCTTGTCTGGCGGGGATGTTCAAAGACCAACGACCAAGTTATTCTGGCGAGCCTCCTTACTCAAGGCGCCGGGCGTCGCCCTGACGCCAGCCGGTCGCGAGCGTCGTATCGTCGCTATGGATGACCTCTATCTCCTCGGGTTCGGGCCGCGTCTGGGCCAGGCTGTGCGCTACCTGGCCCTCTTCTTACACCCTGCCTTGCCAAGGGACCCGGCCGTGAGCACGATGACGCCTGGGTCCAAGTCTGGGACAGTGCACCACACCCGCACGGGCATGGCGCTGCTCTCCCCGCCTGCCCGCCAGCGGTGGGCGCGCATCGTGCTCACGGGTCTTTTGCTTCTGTTGGTACTCTGCGTTCTTGCGGCTATCGGCATCGGGATGGTTCCCATGACACCGGGGCAGGTCGTCGCTATCCTCGCCCAACGTGTGGGCCTCGGCCTGCCCTGGGGCTTTGAGAGTCAGCAGGGAGCCATGCTCTGCGCTCTGCCGTTTACCACGCGTCATCCTGGGGGGCTCATTGGCGTCGGTCTCGCGGTCTCGGGTGCTGCCATGCAAGGACTGTTTCGCAATCCGCTGGCTGACCCTGGGCTCATCGGTGTTTCGAGCGGCGCAGCCCTGGCCGCCGTGGCGGTGATTGTCCTGGGGGCAACACTGTTGAGTGGGTTGTCAAGGGTGCTCGGGCCGTTCACCCTGCCATGTGCGGCTTTTGGGGGGGCTCATCGCCACGCTGGTCGTGTATCGATTGGCAAGTGTAGAAGGGCGAACCGTGGTAGCGACCATGCTGCTGGCATTGCGGTCAATGCCTTGGCCGGCGCTGGCACAGGCTTCTTAACGTTCATGGCGACCGACGCGCAGTTACGGAACAAATCACCTTCTGGAGCCTGGGCAGCCTGGGAGGTACTACCTGGACGGCTGTGAGTGCCGTGGCACCGTGTATACTCACCGGGCTGCTCTTCTCCCATGGTTAGCGAGGTCCCTCAATGCCTTCCTGCTCGGCGAAGCAGAGGCCGGCTATATTGGGCATCCAGGTTGAACGGCTCAAGCGTAGAGTGATCGTGCTCGTGGCCTTGGCCGTCGGTGCCGCGGTCTCCACGGCTGGCATTATTGGTTTTATCGGGCTCGTGGTGCCACACGTGGTACGGTTGCTCCTCGGTCCTGACCACCGCTATGTGCTGCCAGGCTCTGCCCTCCTTGGCGCCAGTCTCCTCCTCGGCGCTGATTTCGTCGCGCGCACGGTCGTCGCCCCGGCGGAACTGCCACTCGGTATCGTCACGGCAGTCCTGGGTGCTCCTTGTTTCCTATGGCTCCTGGTACGCCAGCGCCGCCAGTGGAGCCTGTGATGCTGTCAGGACGCCAGGTCTCGGTGATGGTCGGCTCCTCCACACTGCTTGCTGGCGTGTCCCTCGATGTCCGGCCCGGCGAAGTCGTGGCTGTGGTTGGCCCGAATGGCGCTGGCAAATCAACCCTGGTGCGGGTGCTGTGTGGCGACCTCGCGCCAACGGCTGGCGAGGTGTTCCTGGAAGAGCGCCGGCTCGCGGCCTGGCCACTCCATGAGCGTGCCAAAGTCCTAGCGTGTTGCCCCAGGATACCTCCTTAACTTTCCCCTTCCACAGTCCTCCAGGTCGATACTCATGGGGCGTACGCCACACCTTAAAGGCCGAGAGCAGCGTCACGACTATGACGTTGCCTACGCTGCTCTGCAGGAGGTAGAGGTGCTAGCGCTGGCGCATCGACCTATCCCACCCTGTCAGGCGGCGAGCGCCAGCGCGTCCAGCTGGCGCGTGTCCTGGGCCAGATCTGGGACATACCATCAACAGGCCACCGCTATCTGTTACTCGACGAGCCCACGGCGAGTCTTGATTTGGCCCATCAACACAGCGCCCTCGCGCTCGCCCAGCGCTTTGCGCGCCAGGGGACCGGTGTTCTGACTATCGTGCACGACCTCAACCTGGCTGCGCAATACGCTGACCGGATCGTCGTCCTGCATGCCGGGAAGCCACTGGCTACCGGGTGTCCTCAGGCGGTGCTCACGCCCGCAATAATCCAGATGGCTTTTGCCATGTCTGCCTGGGTGTTGCCGCACCCTGCTCTGTCCTGTCCCCTGGTGGTGCCGGTCCCATACTCAGAGCGCTATCCCAGGCTGTGTCATGGGCAGGAAGCTGCGCCTCTCCCTCCGGGAGAGGGAGCAAGTCTGTGAGTGCCAGCACCTGGAGCGACTTGGGAAGAATAAAACGGCATTTTGCACTGGCACCGGAGCTCTTGACACCGCTCCTGTCATAGATGTAGAGACTATAGCGAGGATACCGGGTAGCTCCCGACGAACATTTATCGTATTGTTCTGGTCCAAACATTCGAGCAAGGAGAGCAATGCGATGAGCGGTCCAGGTACGTATCGACCCGATCCCACGGAAGGGATCACAGCGCTTGCCGAGCTGCCGCAGCCAGAGATCGTCCCATACAGTCGTAACGAGAAGCGGCACCCGTGTCCGCGCTGTCGTCACTCGGCCTATCGGGACAAGCAGTCTCAGCGAACGCTGCACGACTTGGGGAATCTCGACGTGTGGTGTCCGCGTGATCTCGTGGTCACCTATTCGCAGCATTACTGTACGAAATGCCGCAAGTACTTCAACGCCGATCTCGCTGATCTGGCGCCCTCGGGCAGTCACTACACCCACCGCGTGATCGAGCTGGCGGTGCGGCTCGTGGTTGAGGACGGCGTGCCCTACCGCCCAGCGAGTTGGCCCCTGGGGCGTGACCACCGGGTCTTTGTCCCCTTTGCCACGATCCAACACTGGGTCGAGGCGGGGGGAAAAAAAGGCGCAGGCCCGCATGGACACCGACTTCCTGGACTGGGCGTTGGCGGATTTTTCGGGCTACGTGGCCGCCGATGAACTCTATGATGGCCCCTTCTGCATTCTCTCTGCGGTCGATAATCGCTGTGACAAGCGTCTCCTCTATGAGGTCTTGGATCACGATCCCACCCACGAGGACATCCGGGCGTTTCTCGGGCGGTTAAAAACGGCCTTGGTGGCACGCGGCTTGACCCTCTGCGGTGTCACCACCGATGGCTCGGCGCTCTATCCTGAACCCCGCAGGGAGGTTTTCGGGAAGGTGCCGCATCAAATCTGCCAGTTTCATCTCGTCGCCGAGGTGGTGAAAGCGGGGGGGGGGCTGTGGCCAGCGCCCGCAAGGGCCTGGCAGCCCAACCACCCAAACTGCGCAAAGGGCGCCCGAGCACGCCAGCGGCCAAGCAGGCGGCCCGCACCAAAAAGCGGCTGGCAGCGCAACGCGCCGCGTTGTTCACCTCGCGCTATCTCTTCGTCCAACGTCACCTGAACAAAACCGAACGCCAGACCGTGTGGCGCGTCAGCCGTGGATTGCCCCAGTTACGCGCCCTACGGGCCGTCATGGAACAGGTGTATGCGTTATTCGAGCGGCGCTGTCGGACCCAGACCGCTCTGGACAAACTGGTCAAACTGCGGCGTCGGCTCCCGCGGTTCCCACAGGTGGGTGAGCCACTGAAGAAACTCTTTTCCCCCACGTTGGAAAAGGCCCTCACGTTTCTCGATGACAAGCTGCTGCCCGCCACCTCGAATGCGGTGGAACGGGGCAACCGGCGCTATCGCAAGATGCAAAAGAGTGTCTACCGGGTGCGGACGCAAGAGCAGATCCGTGCGCGCCTTGCGCTGGATATGTGGCGTCAAGCCCAAGCCGAAGGCCGGCAACAAACCCTTGCATCACTTCATCTTGCACGGGCTGGATAAACCCGGTAGCTCTGCTACAGTATCTAGATGTACCCTGCTTTCTCTGTGATGGGACACCTGCCAGGTCGACGCGGCCCGAGCCTGAGCAGGTGTTCCTGCGCCACGCCAGCCACCTCGAAGCCTCCGCTTCGGGCAGCCAGCCACGAGATGCACAACCAAGCTGGCTGCGCCGAACACTCGGGGTACGATCTCACCCCAAGGCGGAGGTTTGTATGCGAAAGCACGCTGTTCTTGTCCTTTTCAAGTTGTACTTCTCATTCTTGCGACCGCCGGGGTGGCACTCGCCCACGACGACGTTCGCCACCGGGGCACTGACGAGAGTCACTCCAACGCCTATGTGCGCCGGATACTCATTGTTAACAAGCCGGAGCTGGCCGAGCCGGCGACGCAGATCGTCGATCCGCTGCTCGTCAATCCCTGGGGGACGGCGATCCGGCCCGCGGGCGCAGGCGGGCACATGTGGCTCGCCAACGCCGGCAGTGCGACTGTCACCGAGTACGTCGGCGATGTCTTCGACGCGACCGGGCAGTTCGTGCCCCTGTATCAAGACGCCTTGAAGGTCGTGTATGTGGATGGTGCACCGATCGGCCAGGTATTCAGCGGATCAGCCACGGACTTTGAGGTGACCGGGGTGGTATGTCCGGACAGTGACGACCCAGCATGCCCCGCCGACAGCCCGGAAGTCACCGTCCCATCCCGGTTTATTGTGAGCACCGAGGAGGGACAGATCGCGGCTTGGGGCGAGGTTCAAAGCCAGACCAGCCCGCTGCGCTTCCGGCGGTTCGTCACTGTGGTCGACAACTCCAAGGAAGGTGCCCTATACAGGGGCCTGGCCGTCACCGACGCGGCGGCGGGAAACTGGCTCTATGCGGCGAACTTCGCCCAGGATCGCATCGAGATTCTACGACAGCCAGTGGCATCCAGTCACCTCGTCTGTGTGGAACGGCCACCGTTTCGTGCGGCGCTTCGCCAAGCCTCGGTCGGTACCTGACACGTACGTGCCGTTCGCAGTCCATTACCTGGGCGGTCGTCCAGACGATCGGCAACGCCTCCTTCTCTCCCAACAGCAAGTGGGTCACCTACACCGTCACGACCCGACTCGAAGAGCCCGACACCAACAGCAACCGCACGGACTCGTGGCTCGTCCCATCGGACGGCTCGGCCGAGCCCCGTCGCGTGCAGCACGAGGGCAAGGACGTGTCGAACCCGACCTGGGCGGATGACGGATGGCTGCAGGTCACCGCGGATGGCCAGCGGTGGAAGATCGATCCCGACAACCCGTCGACGGTGCCCGTGCAGATCGCCGGCGGCCCTGCGGTCGCAGGCCGCGGCGGACGCGGTGGACGCGGCGGGGGCCGAGGAGGCGAGGGCGGCACGCCCAGCCCGGACGGCAACTGGGACGTGGCCGCCGTGAACAAGCCGCGCGACCAAGCAAAACCGGCCTATGCGAGCGACTTCGAAAAGCGCCACCAGGAGAGGTTCAAGGGCGTCATCTTCGACTGGAAGGATTTTCAGCGCGACGGCGCGGAGTTCCCGGCGCCAAATCCTGTCGCGCAGCCCGCGCAGCAGGTCGTCGTCCGGCCGCGGCCGGCAGCGGAAACGACCGCTGCGGCGAAAGTTCTCGTGGACATGGACCTGCGCCCGGCGAACCTGGCCTGGCATCCGAATGGCCAGACCATCGCGTTCACCGCCGACCCTGATTGGCGGAACGACCTGAGATACAACTCACCGGATCTGTGGACGGTCACGATCGACGGCAAGGTCACGCGCCTGACCGACGACGGCTACGTCTACGGCAACGTGGACTACTCGCCCGATGGCAAGTACCTGTCCTATTCGCGATCCTTCGGCACCGACATGATCATCGAGAAGCGCCTCGATCACGGCGGGCCGCAGGATCTCTACGTCAGGCCGGTCGCCGGCGGCGAGGCGGTCAACCTGACGGCGACCTGGGACCTCGACCCCGGGCCGGCGCGGTGGTCGCCCGACAGCCGGTTCATCTACTTCACGGCAGGCATCGGCGGCGAGACGCACGTGTTCCGCGTGTCCGTGCCTGGCGCACGTGTCGAGCAGGTCACGAATGGCCCGCGCCGGGTCACCGGGCTCAGCTACGACAAGGCGTTCACCAGGATTCTGTATACGGTCGGCCTGCACGAGGCGCCGGCGGAGCTCTACGTCGCGAACATCGATGGGTCGAACGAGCGACGGCTGACGAACGTCCACAAGGCGCTCGTGTCGGAAATTGCGTTCAGCAAGGCCGAACGCCTGCGCTGGAAGAGCTTCGACGACACCGAGATCGAAGGCTGGCTCATGTTCCCCTACGGCTACGATCCCGCCAAAGGACCGTATCCGCTCGTCGTCACGAGCCACGGCGGGCCTCATGCCGCGACGGGATACACCTTCGATTTCAAGGACCAGTACTTCGCGGCCAACGGCTACTTCGTCTTCGACACGAACTTCCGAAGCTCGACCGGCTACGGCGACGCGTTCAAGTGGGCCACGTGGGGCGCGTGGGGGCAGAAAGACGGCGAGGACGTGGTCTCCGGCATCGACTACGTGCTGAAGCGCTATCCGATCGACGCGAAGCGCGTGGGCCACACCGGCCATTCCTACGGCGGCTTCATGACGAACTGGCTGATCACGCAATACCCGGATCGGTTTGCGGCCGCAATCACCGGCGCCGGCATCTCGAACTGGATATCGGACTACGGCACCGCCGACATCTACAGGACCAAGGAAACCGAGTTCTTCGGCACGCCCTGGGAGAAGGACGCGCGTGACCGCATGATCAAGCAGTCGCCGCTGACGTATGCGGGCCAGGTGAAAACGCCGACGTTGTTCGTGCATGGAGAAGTCGATCAGCGAGTGCCGTACGAAGAGGCCGAGCAGATGTACTTCGCCCTGAAGCGCCGCGGCGTGCCGGCGAAGATGATCCGTTATGCCGGCCAGCCGCACGGCATCGGCGGTAACTGGAACAACGTGCACCGCTGTCTCAACGAGCTCGAGTGGTGGGAGAAATATCTGAAAGGCGCCTCCCCCAAACCGACGGCGGCTCGAGAGGTTCGCTGACCCGCATGAGCTCGACCGGGCCTGAAGAGCTTCGGCTGGCAGGCTGGTTTTCGCCTCATGTCAGGCGAAAGTTGGCTGGCAAGCCATCAGGGACTTGACGACGCGGCCGACATCGCGATCTGATAGAGCATGCGCTTCGCAGCTTTCGTTGTCGTCTGTCTTGCGGTGGTGGCCCCGAACGTCAGTGACGGAAGCCGTCCAGCCGCTCAAGCCGCTCAGGCCCCTCCAGCCCCTCAAGCCCCCCAAGCCCGTCAGGGTGGTGCCGCCCGGGTGACGATTGCAGTCCTCGTGACCAGCATGGACGGGAAACCGATTGCTGAGACGTGGGTCAAGGCTTCAGGTCCCGTGGACCGCGAGGGGGCGACCGACTCGGCCGGGACCGTCACGTTCGCCAACGTCACCGCCGGATCGTATCGGCTCCGATTCGAGCACGAGAAGTTCATCACCCTCGAGCGGGACGTCACGGTCGTCGCCGGACGCTCCCTCAAGGCGACAGTGGCGCTGAACGCCGCCCCACCGCCGCCGCCTCCGCCGAAGGTGGAGTCCCCACCCCCGGCGCCGCCACCGACGACGACAGCATCGGGCACCTACACCCCCCTGTCGGTGGATATTCCGGAGCTCTTCGAGAAGAACTTCATCGCCAACGCTCAAGTGAAGCGATCGCCGATTGGCTGCACGGCGAGCTCGACGTCGACGCTCGTCCAGCTGCGCGAGCCGATCGCAGACCATGCCCATGCCGACGCTGACGAGCTGATCTACGTCGTGGCCGGAGAAGGCACGCACAAGATCGCCGGAAAGGATTACGTACTGTCGGGCGGGTTCTTTTCGATCGTACCGCGTGGCACCACGCACGGGCTCGTCCGCCGGGGCCGTCAACCGCTCGTATTGATCTCGACGCTGAGCGGACCGGCCTGTCAGACGGGGCAGTGAAAAGGGAGGCCCCGATGAAAGTTTGAAGTCTGACGTGTGAAGTCCGAAGTGTTGGAAGTCTGAAGCGGGAAGTTTGAAGTGGAAGCGTGAAGTGAAGTGGGAAGTGGGGCCCCATTTCCCACTCCGCACGTAGACTTCGGGCTTCTGACTTCTCTTCTGACTTCCACTTCAACTTCAGAATTCGCGCTTCCACACTTCAGACTTCACACGTCAGACTTCAGACTTTCCCCCTACCGCGAAGTATCATTCCGGGATGCGCTATCGAACGTTCGGCAGGACGGGTTGGGAGATCTCGGAAGTCGGCTACGGCATGTGGGGCATGGCGGGGTGGACGGGGAGCGACGATGAGCAGTCGTTCGAGTCGCTCGACCGGGCCGTCGAGCTCGGGTGCAACTTCTTCGACACCGCCTGGGCGTATGGGGACGGACACAGCGAGCGGTTGCTCGGCGCCACGCTGAAGCGCCATCCCGACAAGAGACTCTATATCGCCACCAAGATCCCGCCGAAGAACCGTAAATGGCCGGCGAAGCCGTCCTACCCGCTCGACGAGGTGTTCCCCGCCGACTACATCCGCGAGTACACCGAGAAGAGCCTGCAGAACATCGGCGTGTCCACGCTCGACCTTCAGCAGTTACACGTCTGGACCGACGAGTGGGCCGACGACGATCGCTGGCAGCGAGCGCTCGGGGCGCTCAAGGACGAAGGTCTGGTACGCGCAATCGGCATCAGCGTCAATCGCTGGCAGCCGGCCAACGTGCTGCGGGCGCTCGACAGCGGGCTCATCGACGCCGTTCAGGTCGTCTACAACGTTTTCGACCAGAGCCCCGAGGACGAGCTGTTCCCGTACTGCCAGCAGCACCAAATCGCGATCATCGCGCGCGTACCTTTTGACGAAGGCAGCCTCACCGACACCCTAACCCCGTCGTCTTCCTGGCCTGCGGGAGATTTTCGGAATCTCTACTTCAACCCCGAGAACCTTCAGGCCACGCTTCCTCGCGTCGCACGCCTCCGCGACGACGTGCCAGCCGGCATGACGATGCCCCAGCTTGCGTTGCGGCACATACTGGCGCAGCCGGCCGTGTCGACGGTCATCCCTGGAATGAGGAAGCTCGACAACGTCGAGCAGAACCTGGGTGTCAGCGACGGCCAGGCGCTCCCGGCGCCCCTCCTGGCCGCGCTCAAGACGCACCGGTGGGAGAGAACGGTCGACTTTGAGTAACTGTAAGTAGCTGCAAATACTTGACTTAACTAAATACTGAGGACTGGGCGGTTGCGGGTTTGGTATACTGACGTTTTCCCGGAGCCCCGAAGGAGCTTGCTGTGAAGGAAGCGATTCACCCGAAGTACCACGAAGTCGTTGCCCGTTGCGCTTGCGGCGCGACGTGGACCACACGCTCAACCAAGCCGGAACTGCACCTGGAGATCTGCAACAACTGTCATCCGTTCTTTACCGGACGGCAGAAGCTGATCGACACGGAAGGTCGAGTCGAGCGCTTCACGAAGCGGTTCGGCGCGCAGACCTCAGAGAGCCGCAAGGCGGCCGCGAAGGCCAAGAAGCAGCCGGTGCCGGCAGCAGCCAAGGCCTAACCAGCAGAGAGGATTTTTGGACGCTCAGCTCGAAAAGAGCTGAGCGTTTTCTTTTTCCGCGAGCTTGCGGGCATTTACTGCTTTCTCGAGCTTTCGGACATTTACTGCTTTCTCGAGCTTACGCTCTAGCCGCGCGAGCCGACGACGATAACCGTCCGCTCGATGGTGGCCTCCCCCGTCCTTCTCCCCTTCCTGCAGCGCGAACAACGCCAGTTCACGCGCCATCGCCAGATCGCGCTCGCGGTGCTCGTGATGGATCGCCAGCGCTTCGACGGCAAACTGCCTGAGGGCGGCCGCAGTGGCGTGGCGTCGCACGGACCGATGTTCGGTCAACGTGACGAGCTCGCGCCAGTGCCCGGCGGCTTCGATGAACCGGCGGTCGCGACGGCACCTCAGGCCGAGCCGATACAGGCTTTCTCCCCTCACCTCGACGGAGTCGGACGTCGACGCGCGGCGATAACACGCTTCTGCGCGATCGAAGAGACCCGCACGCTCGTAAATCCGACCTACAGCCAGCGCCTGCGGCTCGTCCGGGCATCCGTCTGCGCCATCCTCGACCAGTCGCACGGCGCGCGCCGTGACCGCCGCCAGCGAGACGAGATCCAGCCGGTTGTGCTCGAGCACGGGCTCGAGCGGTCGTGGATCACCGGTGCGCATGAACTGGAAGAAGCGGGAGGGAATCTCGAATCCAGGAACGTCACCGACGCGCCGGACATCGAACAGCGTCCGCTCGAGCGTCTGCAGCCGACAGCCGCCCTCCGGCGAATCCCCGGTGCGCGCCTTCCACAACCGGCGCGCGGTGTGCAGCGCGTCGAAGTGGGGCACGCCGTCGAGCGGCATCTCCATGCGATGGAAGAGCCACCGTGTCTCCATCACCGGAACATCGAACGTCTTCCCGTTGTAGCTCACGATCAAGTCGGCGTCGTCAAAAAACTCCGCGACCGTCGTGAGTAGCGCGCGTTCCGCCGCGTAGCTCGTCAGCAGGAATTGCCGGACCTGAAAGGCGCCAAGGTCGTAGTACCCGCATCCGACAAGGAAGGCGACCGTGCCGGCGCCACCGCTGAGGCCGGTTGTCTCGAGGTCGATGAATACGATGCGCCCCTCACCGTCCGCTCCACCACTGCGTGAGCCCGGCCTCAAGCCAGGATCCAGCAAGCCGAGCCTGCCAGCATCACCAATCTCGCACTCGGAAATGCGCACGTCGCCGTGCCAGCGATCGGACTCGTAACGGCGATCGATGACCAGGCATTGGCCGAAGGAATTGCGGGCGGCTCGACCGCCGAGCATCTCGCCCACGCGGTCGATCGTCGGACCGGCTTCGTACCCGCCGATGTCTGGCTCGTATGTGAGCTCGCGCACGGGCTTGCGGCCCGATGGCTGAACGATGGCGCGAAGCCTGGATTTGAGATCCACGTCAGTGCCCGTCCTCGATCGCCGCGTGATTTCGGCCTGGCACCGGAAGCAGCAGATCGTCGAGGAGCCGCAGCGCTACCTCCTTGGCGTGGGGTCCGGTGTTGCCTTCTGGCCCGACGCAGGATGGACAGCCCGACTCGCACGGACAGCCGACAATCAGGTCGCGCGTGCGATCGAGCAGCAGCAGGTGCATCTCGTACAGCGGCCGGCTGAATCCGATGCCGCCCGGATAGTTGTCGTAGATGAAGATGTTCGGCTCGGCGGCGAGCGCGGCGGTGGTGTCTGCGCCAGCATTACTCAATGCGCTTGGGGCCCCACCCCCAAGCGCTCTCGCTCGGCGACTTCGCGCCTCGCTCGGGCCGCGGGCGCCCGTTCGTGGCGCTCGCTCGAGCGTCCCACCGTCCACCGAGAGCCCGATATCGTGCCGATCGCACATCAGCAGAAGCTGCGCGATGTTGCGCATCGCGAACGCGAGCCCGACGACGCCGTCGCGCCGGTCGTCGCCGCCAAACGGCAGCGCGGCCATGATGGACGAGGGGATCGTCAGCCAGTACCGACGAGGTGTGCATCTGCTGCTCCGGCAGGCTGAGCTCGCCCGATCCGACATTCTCGTTCGTATAGAACTTGATCTTCTTGAAGCCGACGACGCGGGACACTACATGCACTTCACCGTGGGACTTTCCCGCAACATGACCAACCGGGTATTCAGATGCCAACTGCCCGCTTTTCTCAATGCTCGTGGGGCCCCCGCTCTCACTCGGCGCATCCGCGCCTCGCTCGGGCCGCAGGCGCTCCGCAAACGTCTCGAGTATGGTGACCTTCGTGTACGTGATGGCGTCCGTGTAATAGTCGCACTCGACCGCGCGCACGAAGGCCTTGCGCCCATCGAAATCCAGGCGCTCGACCTGATAGAGCTGGCCTTCGACGATGTAGATGGCCTTTTCGTGAAGCGTCGCCGGTCCGCTCGTGAAATCGGTCTCGCCGATCACGCGTTCACCGTCAGTGGCATCGATCACGACGAAGTTGTCCGACGAGATCGACCGGAGGCTCACCGCGTCGGCCGGGTAGGACTCGTTGGTCCAGTTCCATTGCCCATCGGCGTGGTGAACGAACTCGTCCTCGGCGAGCACCGCGAGAATTTCCTGGACGTTTTCGTTTCCGAAGCCCTCGGCGTCGCTGAAAGGCAGCTCGAACGCTGCGCACTTCACGTGGTCCAGCAGGATGTGGAGGTTGTCGGGGTTGATGAGCGCGTGCTCGGGGGATGCGTCGAAGAAGTACGCCGGGTTGCGGATGATGTACTGATCGATCGGTGCGCTGCTCGCCACGAGCACCGCGGCCGAGCGCGTGGTGCGGCGGCCCGCGCGGCCCGCGCGCTGCCACGTGGCGGCAATCGTCCCCGGGTAGCCGGCCATCACCGAGACGTCGAGCGCGCCGATGTCGATCCCCAGTTCGAGCGCGTTGGTGGACACGACCGCGCGCACCTGGCCTTCGCGCAGGCCGCGCTCGATCTCCCGCCGGCGAAGTGGAAGATAGCCGCCCCGGTAGCCGCGGATCACGTCGGCGGCGCCGGGTGGACCGTGGAAGGCGTCTTTGAGATAGGTCGTGAGGAGCTCTACCGACAGGCGGCTCTGCGCGAACACGATCAGCTGCAGCTGGTATTTCAGGAACTCGAGCGACACGCGGCGCGCTTCGGCCAGATACGAGCGCCGGATGCCCAGCTCGGCGTTGACGACCGGCGGGTTCACGAAGAGGAAGAACTTCTCCCCGCGCGGCGCGCCGCTTTCGTCGACGAGCTCGAATGGTTTCCCGGTCAGCCCTTCCGCCAGCTCGCGGGGGTTGGCGATCGTCGCCGACGAGCAGATGAAGATGGGATCAGATCCGTAGTGCTGGCAAACGCGCTGCAAGCGGCGGAGGATGTTCGAGAGATGGCTGCCGAACACGCCGCGATACGCGTGCAGCTCGTCGATCACGACGAAGCGCAGGTTCTCGAAGAGCTTCGCCCAGCGTGGATGGTGCGGCAGGATCCCCGCGTGCAGCATGTCGGGATTGCTGAGCACGACATGCGCCTTGCCGCGAATCGCGCGCCGCGCGTCGGATGGCGTGTCTCCATCGTAGGTGAAGACGCCGATCTCGAGATCGTTGTCGCGCGTGACGAGCTCGGACAACGCGTGCAGCTCGGCGAGCTGGTCCTGCGCGAGCGCCTTGGTCGGAAAGAGGTACAGCGCGCGCGTCGACTGATCCTGAAGGATCGCGTTGAGGACCGGCGCGTTGTAGCAGAGCGTCTTGCCCGATGCCGTCGGCGTGATCGTCACCACGTTCCGTCCGGCGAGCACGTGCGCAAACGCCTGTGCCTGGTGCGTGTAGAGCTGACCGATCCCGCGCGCGGAGAGCGAGCCGATGAGGCGCGGGTCAGTGCCTTCCGGGTAGGGTGCAAACGACGCCGCCACCGCAGGCATCCGCCGCACGGCCGTCACAATCGGGTCCGCCTCGGCTCCGCCGGGCCTGGGCGAATACGTGATCCGGCTGACCGCCTCCTGGAGCGAACGGTCCTTATCGCCCGAGACGACCGGAAGAGTCTGTGGAACCATAAGCGGAAACCGATGCAGCCAAAGGGATTGCGGGTCCGATGGTAGCAGTCCTTGCGCAGGCGATCAAGAGGCGAAAGGCAGGAAAGGAGATAGGAGATCGGAGTTAGTCCTACCGTGTCACCTCTTCAGCCCGTATCGGAGTCCTCGCAATCCTCGCCACAATCGCACTCAACCCCAGGACTCCGATCAAATTGGGAAACACCTGCAGCGTGTTCATCAGGTCGCCCCATGCCCACACGACTTCGACGCGCGAGATGGCGCCGAAGGGAATGAGCAGGCAGAAGATCCACCGATAGGGCGTCGCCACCTTGCGGCCGAGGATGTACTCGAAGAACTGCTCGCCGTAGTACGCCCAGCCGATGAGCGTCGTGTAGCCGAAGAGGAACGTGCAGAACGCGACGATCCATCCGCCGACGACGGGCATGACCGAGTTGAAGCCGGCGGCGACGGCGGCCGTGCTCGTCAGACCTGACTGCCAGGCGCCGGTCAGGAGGATCGTCATCGCGGAGATGGTCGAGGTCACGAACGAGACGATAAACGTCTCCATGACCGCGTTCAGGCCCTGCTGCGCGGGTTGGTTGCTTTGCGCCGTGCCGTAGGCAACGGCCGCCGTGCCGTAGCCGGCCTCGTTCGCGTAGACGCCGCGCGCGATGCCGTAGCGCATGGCGATGAACATCCCGAACCCGAACGCCGAGTGCATGGTGAGCGCTTCGCGCACGACCATCTTGAGCACGTCAGGGATCCGCCCGGCGTTCATCAGGATCACGACGAGGCCGCCCACCAGATAGAGGCCGACCTTGAGAGGCGAGAGCTTCTCGGCCGCCCTGCCGATCGACTTGATCCCGCCGATGATGACGAGCCACGTCAACACCGCGATGGCAATCCCTGAGACGATGCGCGGGATCCCCAGCACAGAGTTCAGCACGAGCGCCATGGAGTTGGGCTGCGTGAAGGGTGTGGTGGTGAGCGCGGCGACGGCCGCCACGAATGCAAAGAGCCACGCGAGGAAGGGCGACCGCAGGCCGTCACGCAGGTAGTACATCGGACCCGACAGGACCTGATCGCCTCGGGCGTCTCGGAATGTCATCCCGAGCACGGCCTCGGCGAACTTGATCGCGGTCGCGACGAACCCGTACACCCAGATCCAGAAGAGGGCACCCGGACCGCCTGACACGATCGCGGTCGCCACGCCGGCGATGTTGCCCGTGCCGATGGAGGCACCGAGCGCCGTCATGAACGCCTGAAACGGCGTGAGCGCGCCATCGCGCCCGCTGCCCCGCCGGACGAACGCGACGCGGCAGGCCTCGCCGAAACGCCGCACCTGCACGAACCCGGTCCGGATCGTCAGGAACAACCCCGCCCCGAGCAGCAGGATCACGACCCACGGCATGAAGAGACCGTCGGCCGCGGATTGAATCAGGGTTGCAAGCGCTTCGGACATGGAGCGTGGTTATATCACGCGGCTCGCGGCGCCGGCGGAAATCCCGTGGTTTGCCGCGTCCAAAAGCTTCTCACCGCCGAGCACGCCGAGTCCGCAGAGACAGACCCATATCGCTCCGCGTTCTCGGCGACCTCTGTCGGTGGAAAGGCTCTTGGACAGCAGGCGGTGATGAATGGCCGGAACTAGAAACTAGATGTTCGACCGCCCCTGACATCCATCGACGGGAATGCACGCACCGCTGACCCAGCTGGCGCGCGGGGACGCGAGGAACGCGACCGCCGCTCCGACTTCCTCAGGACGCCCGAAGCGGCCGAACGGCAGCTCGCGGCGCACGAACTCCGCGATCCCGCCAGGATCCGCCTGCTGTCGCCGGTGCCAGGAGCCGCCGGGAAAGAGGATGGAGCCTGGCGCGACGCTGTTCACGCGGATGTTGAGCGGGGCGAGCTGTTGCGCGAGCGACTTGGCGAGGCTGATTTCGGCCGCCTTCACGGCGTTGTACGTCATCCGGCCGCCGGCCTCGCGACCGTAGATCGAGGCAATCATGACGATCGATCCGCCACCGCGCTGCCGCATGTGCGGCACCGCGAGGCGTGACGCGCGGATCGCCGGAAAGAGCGTCTCGTCGAACGCCGCCTGCCACTCGGCGTCCGATGTGTCCAGGAGGTCCGATCCGCCGGCGCGGCCCACGTTGTTCACGAGCACGTCGAGCCCGCCGAAGGCGTCGACGGCCTTCTCGATCACGCGCTCGACGCCGTCCGTGGTCGAGACGTCGGCCTGAACGGTCGCGACCAGATTGGGACGCTTGGCCACAGCCTCGACCTCGAGCGCGGCCTCCGCCAGCCGCTCGTCGCCGCGCGCGCACAGACAGACGCGGCAGCCTTCGGCCACGAGCGCTCTGGCGCTCGCGAGTCCGAGTCCGCGACTCGAGCCGGTGACGATCGCAACTTTGTCGACGAGTCCGAGATCCATGAAGTCAGTGGGTGAATGGGTGTACGGCTCTGGGCTCTCGGCTTTTGGCTCTCGGCTTTGGGCTCTAGCAAGACCTTTGCGATCGCGCTCGAGGATCTTGCCTAGAGCCGCGTCTACTCGATCCGTCCGCCGGTCAGATCGTTCAGCCGCCAATCGAAGGCTTGGAACGTGACCTTGAAGCGGTTCTCGTCGAGGAACTCACGCTCGAGCGGCAAAACGTGGGGGGTGATGAACGCGATGAGCGCCCGCTCGATCGGGGAGCGCGTCGCGAAGCGCTCGCCCGCCTTCGAGCCAAACGCCGCGACGAATTCCGCCTCGTGCCAACTGACGATCGACGTCGTCGACACCTGACCGCCCGCCCGATCGACCTTGAGCAGGCGCTGCCGCGTCACGAACTCGGCCTGAATCGACTCGAGCTGCTCGGGCAACCGCGCCGCCGTGTAGGCTTCACTCCGCAGACGGCCGCTGCCGACGGCGCCGCGGCCGAGGGCGAGCGACAGCCGCGGCTCGTTGAACTCCGCGAGGATGGTCTTCTCGATCTCGTCGAGCGTCACGCTCCGCCCCGCCGCCCGGAACTTCATCTGATCGAACGCGCCTGGAACCTGGCGGATGCTCGATGCCGGGTACGTGCTGCTCGTCCCTTTGATCGGATAGCGGCTGACGACGGTCTGCAGTACGAACGCGTTGTACGCATTCACCCAGAACGCCATCTTCGCTTCTCGCGACCAGGCGTCATAGGTGGCCGTCGAGACGTTGAGCGATGCCACATAGCGATCGAGCGCGCCGCGCGACGACTGCAGCGCCCGATAGTAGACCAGTCCGTCGCGGACGTTGACGTCGAGGATCTGATCGAGCGCCCGGTGAAACGGATCGCTGCCTGGAGGCAGCGGGGGCTGCTGCGCGCTCCGCGCCGGCGCGAAACCGAGAACGAACGCCAGCACGACGGTGGAGACAAAAGCACCACGCATCTTGTTATCGTATGCCACGCCGTCGGACATCTCTATGCCAAAAGGCATAGCGTCAAAAGACACGCGACAGAAACCTCGCGAGCGCACTCGAAAAACCCTCCGGCGCCTCGAGGTTCGAGAGGTGCCCCACGCGCGGCAGCACGACCAGCTCCGCCCTGGGAATGGAGCAGGCGAGGAGCTCGGCGTCGGCGGCGGGGGTCACCGTATCCTCCTGCCCCACGATGACGAGCGCGGGACAGCTGATGCGCCGGAGGTCCGGCGTCGAGTCCGGACGGTTGATGAGCGCGTGCAACGCGGCGTCAATCGCATCCGGCTGGTTCGCCTCCATGATGCGACGAGCCTCGGCGAGGACCTGCGGACGTTCGCGGTGCGTGGTCTCGCCGACGAGCTTCGGGAGCAGCGTGTCCACAACCGCGCTCACGCCTCTTCCCCGGAGCAACTCTGACGTCGCGCGCCGGCCGGCCTGGCCTTCCGGCGTATCCGCCTGGGCCTTCGTATCGGCCAGGACCACGCCCGCGAATCGGCCCGGCGCCTGCCGGAAAAGGGCGAACGTGACATAGCCGCCCATCGACAGGCCTCCTATCACCGCCGTCTCGATTCCCAATGCGTCCATGAGTGCGACCACGTCGCCGGCGTACGCGTCCATGGTCAACAACGCGTCCACCTCGGGCGTCCCGGCGCCGAATCCGCGGAGATCAGGCGCGATGAATCGCCAGCCGTCAGGCACGTGGTCGATTTGGGCCTGCCACATGTCGGCGTTGAAAGGGAATGCGTGGAGGAGGAGGAGCGGCCGCCCCCTCCCGGCTTCGAGGTACCGCGTTGCCCGGCCGTTCAATGTCGCCTGCCGTTCGAGAACCATGATCGAATGATAGTGTCAAACGTCGTGACGAGTGGACAGGGATCAATTTGACGGGGCTCGGAACCACACCCCGCGCTGCGAAGATAATATCGATCATCCTGGAGAATCCAATGCAGATGCGCACGCGTCCCCGCTCGATCGCCGCAATGTTTCTCGCGCTCGCGCTCGCGCCCTCGTCTGCGGCTGCGCAGACGGCGGATGACATCATCACCCGTCACATCGCGGCGCGGGGCGGCCGGGACAAGCTCACGTCAATCCAGACGGTGAAGATGACGCGAACGGTGGCGAGCGGGATCGGGACGACGCTCAAAGTCATCGTCTACAAGAAGCGGCCCAACCTCATGCGAGTCGAGCAGGGACCGGCGGCACCTGGTGCGACAATGACGCCTCGAGGCATCAATGCGGACGCGGTCTGGGACATGGTGCAGGGCAAGGCGGTGCCTCGTCAGCCGCAGCTGGCCGCCGAGTCGCGAGAAGTCGACGGTGACTTCGATGGGCTGCTCGTCGACTGGCGGGAGAAGGGCCATGCCGTCGCGCTCGCGGGGCGGGAGACATTGCCCGGCGGCGACACCTACAAGCTCACGGTGACGCTCAAGAGCGGCCTGGTACGAACCATCTACCTCGACGCCCGCACATACCTCGACCGTCGTCACACGGGAGTGCTCAACCTGCCGAACGGCCGCAGGTTCGATATCACGATCGACTTCGACAACTGGCGCGACGTCGATGGCGTGAAGTTCCCATTCGACGTCATGGAAGAGCGAACGGGCAAGGAACCGGTCGTCACGCTCGTCACATACACCGAGAAGATCGAGGTCAACGTGCCGATGGAGGACGCGCTCTTCGCCGCGCCCGTGAAGTGACCGCGACCGCCTCTCTACCCCGCGCAGACGCGGTCGAACGCCTGGAGGATCGATGCCGCGGATCGGTCGATATCGTCCTCGTTCGTTCGCCAGTTCGAGACCGAGATCCGCATCGCGGGAGCGCCTCCCCACATCGTCCCGCCACACCAGCACACGCCCGAGGCCTGGACTGCCGCCATGACGTGGTGCGTGATGTTCTCGTCGGTCCGCCCCGACAGTGACGAGAACCGGACGAGGACCTGATTGAGGACCACCTCGTTGAGAACCAGCACTCCCGGTTGATTCGAGAGCCTGTCGGCCATGCGCACCGCCAGCCGGCAGCAGCGATCCACGAGATCGGCGAGACCCGATCGGCCGAGCGTCCGCAGCACGGCGTAGATCGGTACGACACGGGCGCGGCGTGAGGCCTCGGGTACCCAGTCGGTTCCGTCACGCTGCTCACCTTGACCGGGCGTGAGGTAGGCGGCCGTCTGACTCATCGCCGCGCGGTGGGCCGCGGGATGACGCACGATCACGATGCCGCTGTCGTACGGGACGTTGAGCCACTTGTGCCCGTCGGTCGTCCACGAATCGGCATCCGCGAGCCCGGAGACGAGCCGGCGATAGCTGGGTGAGGCGGCAGCCCACAAGCCGAAGGCTCCATCGACGTGCAGCCATGCTCCGTGCGCGCGGGTGAGCTCTGCGATCTCGAGCAGGGGATCACACGCGCCGGTGTTCACGTTCCCGACCTGCGCACAGACAATCGTCGGACCTGGCGTCGCCGACAGAGCCCACTCGAGCGCATCGGGCCGCATGCGACCCTGTTCGTCGGTGGCCACCCCCATGATCGTCCGGCTGCCGACGCCGATCATCCGGCACGCGGCGTGGATCGAGGCGTGAGCCTCCTGGCTGGCGACGACTGTCAGCGCCGGCGCTCCCTGCAGGCCGAGGGACTCGACGTCCCACCTCGCGCGGCGCAACACTTCGTGCCGCGCCGCTGCCAGCGCGGTCACGTTGGCCGTGTGCGCGCCGGTCACGAACCCGACGCTCGCCTGCTCGGGCAGGCCGAGCAGGTCCAGAATCCAGCGCGCCGTGCAGGCCTCGAGCGCCGACATCGCGGGGGACATGATGTGCAGGGCGACGTTCTGGTCCCACGTCGACACGAGCCAGTCGGCGGCCACGGCGATGGGATAACTCCCTCCGGTCACGAAGCCGAAATAGCGCGGCCCGGCGGTGGCGACGATACCGGGCTCGAGGCGAGCGGTCAGGTCAAGAAGGACGCTGAGCTCGTCCTGAGGGCCCGACGGAAGCGGACCTCCGAGAGCGGCCACCAGCTCGTCGAACGACGCTCTTGGGGCCACGGGTCGATCGGGCAATGAGTTGAGAAAGGCCATGGCCTGCTCATGGGCGCGCGCCAGCAGGTCATAGGGTTGAGCCATCAGACAAGTAGTATGCGACCGAATTCGTCTGTTGTTGGGCTTGATCACAGGGCGACTGTCATCCGACTGTGTTTGTAGTCTTGACAAATTTATTTGTCGGATCTATCCTCTCCGCGATGTTGCCAAGAGCCTCCGGCGTGCAGGTCATTCAACCAGAGACGGCCGCCACAGCCCTTCGGGGCACGCGGCGCACCTTGCTCGCCGCGCTGGCCGAGCCCGACTCTGCCGCCGGGCTCGCCCGAAGGCTGGGGCTCCCCCGCCAACGGCTCAACTACCATCTGAAAGCGCTCGAGCACTGCGGGTTGCTCGAGTGCGTCGAGGAGCGCCGGAAAGGAAACTGCACCGAACGAATTCTCCGCGCCACAGCCCACTCGTTCGTGATCAGCCCCGACGCGCTCGGCGCCCTCGGTCACACCCCGGAAGCAGCGCACGATCGCTTCAGCGCTTCCTACGTGGTCGCAGTCGCGGCCCGGACGATCACCGAAGTCTCTTCGCTCGACGCACGGGCACGAGCCGAGCACAAGCGACTCTCCACGCTTGCCATCGACGCGGAGATCCGCTTCGCGTCTCCCGAGTCCCGCGCGGCCTTTGCCTCGGAGCTGGCCGATCGCGTGGCCGAGCTCGTCGCGAAGTATCACGACGACGTGTCGCCTCGCGGCCGCCGCTGTCGCGTCGTGGCGCTGGCACATCCGCTGGCGGACGTCCCGCCGCCGGATGCCGCGGCCCTTTCCCCCTCAACCCCCTGACGCTACGCCTCGAGAACAGGAGTAACACATGGCATCCACGTCCGATAAACCCGTCGCCGCGACGGAGCGCGCGAGCCGGACTTTCTCGATGTCTCTCGACATCAACGCGACGCCGGAGGACATCTGGCGCGCGCTCACCGACGCGGGTGAGCTGGTGCGGTGGTTCCCGCTGCAGGCGCGGGTGACGCCTGGGAAGGGAGGCTCCGTCTTCTGGGGATGGGACGGCCACTTCGCGTGGGAGTCACAAATCGACGCATGGGAGCCTGGCAGGCGCCTGAGGCTCATCGAGAACCGGCCCGCCTTCGACGTGAACGGCGAACCGCTGCCGGGTCCCTCGCAGCAGATGGCCATGGAGTTCACGCTCGAGACGCACGCGGGGCGGACGACCCTGCGCTTCGTGCACTCCGGCTTCAGTGAGGGATCGACCTGGGACGACGAGCTGGAATCGGTGAGCGCGGGCTGGCAGTTCGAATTGCGTGGACTGCGCCACTACCTCGAGCACCACAAGGGCCGCGACCGGCAGCACGCATCGGTGCACCACGTAACCTCGCTCACCGCCGCCGAGGTATGGACGCGGCTCCTCAGCCCGGCAGCCTTCGTCGTCACCGAAGGTCACCTGGCGCAGGGTGAACGGATCGTGATCCACGCGGCGACCGGCGACGTGATCGCGGGCACCGTCGCGTGGCACAACCCCGGCCGCGATCTGTTCGTCAGGGTCGATGATCTGGAAGACGGTGTGTTCCGCCTGAGCACCTGGCATGCGGGCGGACAGACTGGACTTCAGGTGTGGATGACAACCTACGACGCGAGACACGCCGAGCGTGTGCGCGAGTTCGGCGCTCGGGCGCAGCAGCTGGTCGACCAGGTGTTCCGGTGATCGAGCAGGGGCTCGCGGGTTCGGGCTCATCTGGCCATGCACTCAATCGCGTTTCATCCGCGTGCCGCTCCTCGCTCTTCCCGCGACACCGCAGCATTTTCTTCGTGAGCGTTCGGAATCTCGTCGATGGATCGAAACACGGAGAGCCCGCGCGCCCGAAACGTCTCGACCTCGTCATCGGCCCCCTGCGACGCGCCTTCGATCCTCAAGACCGCATCGCAGCGCTCCGTCAGGCTGATGGACAGCGCCGCCATGATCTGTCCGTACGATTCCTGACCGGCGGTCTCAATGACTGGCAGAGCCAGATTCACGCCAATGATCGGGACATGGCCCTTCTCGAGAATGGCAAGGGCGGATCGATTGAGTGTCCGCAGGTTCTGCGCCCAGACCTCCGGATCGGACGAACCGGAGCGATACGGGCCCGCCACCATGATCCACATGCGCTCGCAGCCCCTCGTGGTCACATTGCACACCGCGGCTAGACCGCGCCCGCAACGACGGCCACGTCAATCGCCAATCACAGGCATGTGCTCGTGCATCACCCGGCTCGTGTGCCCGCCGGAACCGCTCGCTCGGGCACTGCCAGCACGGGCACCAGCCCGTCGGCGTGTCCGATATCGAATAGCATGGCCTCCGAGATTCCGACCAGCCATCCGGCGCGGCGGGAGGTTGACCACGAACAACGCCTGACGACCCACCACTTCCGATGGATCCGCCCGTTCCCGCTTCATGCCGACAAGCACCTGCCGGCTGTGGTCGCCGAAACTGACCCGAAGCTCGACCAGCTTCTCCGAGCCGGACACGTCCGTCAATGCTTCGATGGTACCCACCCGAACGTCGATTCGGTTCAGCTCGTCGATCGACACCGGCGGCTTGATTGGGACGGGGACAGGCGGTGACATGTCGACTACCTCGCGGCGTACTTGTCGGCGCCAAGGAAGTGGAGCGACACGTACGGCTCGCCGCCGACGACCCAACTGTCGTGCGGTTCCGGCGGAATGTAAAACAAGTCCCCCGCGCGGAGCTCGATAACCCGACCGTTGTCGAACGCCGCCGTGGCCACACCTGAAACGACCAGCCCCACGTGCTCAACGGTGCAACGCGACGCTCCAACCTCTGGACCCACGTGCGCCGACCACTTCCAACCCGGTTGGTACGTCGCCCTGCCGATCGTCTGTCCGGCAAGGCGAACCACCTCAAAACGGCCGAGCGGCATCTCCCGGACCTCGTCTGGAGTTTCGAACCGCCTGAGGATCACGCCGACGTCCATTCCGCCCTCCTGACGAAAGTGCCTGCGCATGGGCACGAACTGAATGTCAACGCCGCCAGGCAAGGCGTGTTGGACCGGCTCTCGAGAGATGTAGCCGCAGCTGCTGTATAGACGTTTGCCTGGCAGCGTGGCCATCAGTTCGGCCGACGCGAAACCGCGCGCTCGGGCCTCCGCCTCGCACAGCTCGAGCGTTGTCCGGCCAAGGCCTCTGCGCGCCCAGTCCGGATGGACGAAGAACGCTCGAATCCGCGCGGCATCGCGAGCGGGATCCAGCGGCTCGGGCTGACGATCGGCCAGGCCATCGCTTCCGAAAAGCGTCTTCCGCCAACTCCACCCGCCGCAGGCGACGAGCGTCCCGTCCGTCTCGGCCACGAAGTAGGTTCCGTCCCGGACCAATTGGGTGTCGACGCCCAGAGCGGATCCGAGCGCTGCCTCGATCTGTTCCTCGGAGTAGTCGTCTCGGCTCAGTCCACGTGTGGCGAGCGCGATGAGCCGCTCGATCTCAGGAATGTCGTCTGGAGACGCACGGCGGAACCGAGCGACGACCGCTCGTCCTTCGGGGTCTCGAATCGGAATCTGAGCAAGCACGTGGAGTCCTCGTCCGGGGGCAGGCGATGGTCGGGCCACTCATGGCGTTCTCGCTAACCGCCGCCTCCGAACAATTCAGGCTGTCACGGACTCACGGTCAACTCACGATGGCACGATGACGCGATGAACACGATGAAACCTTTAAGTCTTGTCATCGTGCTCATCGTGCCATTGTGCCATCGTGCCGGAGCCGTCGGCCCGTGACAGTAATCACCTACGACGCGACCTCGTCGAACTCTTCTCTGTACTTGGCTACACCGGACACGCCCGCCATGGCCGGCGCATCCAGAACCAGCGCCATGAACGCCGCCTCCGGCATTCCCTCCCATTGGCTCGCGAGGCGGTGCGTCGAAGCGGGCTCGAACCCGAAGCGCGGGTAGTACTCAGGGTGGCCGACGACGACGACGAAAGGACAGCCGCGCTCACGGAGGATGTCGAGACCTCGGCGTACGAGTTGGGAGCCTATCCCCTGTCGCTGGCGATCGGGGAGCACGGCCATCGGAGCCAATCCCATCCCGAGGACTCGTCGCCCCATGCTCTCGACCACTACCGGCGTGAACAGAATGTGACCGACAACGTCGTCGTCCACAGCCACCAACGACAGCGCGTCAGGGCTGGCCTGCCGCAGTTTGTCGACGAGGTCAGCCTCCGCCGGCTGCGCGAACGCCAGCTCGTTGACGTGTCGAACCTGGGCGGCGTCCTCTATCTTCTCGGGACGGATGGCAATCATGCTTCCTCCGAAATCACGCCGCACGGCGCCTCGCCGCCCGGACGCCGAGCGTGAGCCCACCAGCGCCGAGCGCCACCAGCAACAGAACGGTATCCGCCGGATGGTTGGCGATGGCGGCGAGGTCCGCGGCAAGCGTCGGCCTCATGTGTGGACCCCCCGCAAACAGGAAACGGCCGCCTGCCAGCAACACCAGGGCCTGAAGCGGCGCCACCGCCACTCCCACCTGGCCGAGCAACCAGGGCCGGCCCGGACCAGTCATGGCCCGTGCGCCCCCAACTGCCGGCAACAGCACTCCGCCGACGACCAGCGCAAACGGCGCGCTCATGATCGGCGCGTAAATCACGACGAGTTCGACGATCGCAGTGCGATCGTGCATTGCCGCAATCGCCACAGCGCCGCACAGCCCCGTTATCACGGTGACCAGCCAGGCGCCCGCGGCGGCGGGCAGAAGCGACCGGATGTTCGCCAGAGTTTCACGAAACGTCATCAGGCCCCTCATCGGCACGAGCCGGCACCCCACTGCACGAACACCCAGCGATCCTGAATGCGGCGATATTGCGCCCGACGCTCGCAGCAGCACATCTTCACAATTGCGGGATCGGCGGGGGCCACGAAGTCCACGCCCAGCGACATCGTCGCCGTGTCTCCGGACCACTCGAAGCGATCGACCGCGATGAAATAGACCAGCGCCCTGACGCGTTCGGCTTCGGCTGCCGCCTCTGCCTCGGAGAGGAGACGAAACTCATAGCCCTCGCGCCTGGGAAGGGCGCCTTCCCCGAGCGTCAATCGCGATAGGGACAGATCGGAGCGGATCGCCACGCTTTTCGCGCCTCGCAAAAGGCCGATGTCCGGAATGTCCCCCGCAACCAGACGCTCCTCCAGAACCTGTTTGACCAACGTGTCGATCTCTGCACCGGCCGGCCGCGCCTGAGCGTGCGGCAAGACCAGCGAACCGTCGCACAACGCGAGCGTGCTGTCGGTGGCAGCGCTGAAGACCAGCCCCACGATGAGCGCACGCACACCCAGTTTCGTCATCTGTTCCATGTTCTGAATAGCGCAGCGTTCAGCCGCGGCGGCTTCATCATCGCACGCCGTCGGCTGCAAACGGCCGATGCGCCCTCTATATCAGAAGCGCGGGCGAAGTGACCTTCATCGCCCCGATAGCCAATCTCGCACTGCCAGCAACCAGGACTCGGATGAAGCCGTCCCATGCAATCCAGAACGCGGTCAACCGACCCGCAGGCCCCGATCGAGCGCGAAGCATACCAACAGGATGCCGCACACCCCGAGCGTCACGACAATCCAAAAGATGACCGGCGACCAGATCCGGATGAAGTGTCGTCCCTCGGCAGCGTCCGCGCGGCTCTCGTACGATCGCATCGCCCCGGACGCCGCGTCGCCTAGACGCTGCCCGGCGTCGGCGCGCTGGCTCGCGGGCCATCTGTGGCCAGTTCGCGAGATGTACGACGGCGTATCGAGGACGGGTGCGTAGGTACTTCTCGAGGATGAGGTTCTCGGACCACGCGGCTCGAATGTCTCCCGCTTCCCACCGGTGATTCCGCTCCTGGACGTGCAGCAGTCCTTCGCTCATGTACTGGTCTTCGCGGCTCCGGCTGCGCGGTCTCTCGATCGGCGGCCGATCCTTCCAGAGCGTGAGCCGGTCCTGGCTGATGTTGAGGAGCGTCGCAGCATCGTAGCGCGACCGGAACCTCCCGGCCTCGGGATCGCTCGTCTCCACGCCGAGGTGCACGGAGCGGACGAAGAGTGCAAAGAGGAGCGACACGGCGGCTGCCACGACGCCAATCCGTCGAAGCGATCCCGGGCGGAGCATCAACGGTCGAGCGCCGGGCGGATCGACGCCGACACTGAAGAGCAGCCCGCAGACGATTGCGGCCATGTTGAGGAAGACGTCCCGCATGTCGCCGACACGGCCGGGAATGAACCACTGCAGCCACTCTTCGACCGTGCCGACGGCGATGCCCGCCAGCATCGGCAGCACGAACATCGAGGCGTCACCGCGCGGGCGCCAGACGCGGTAGAAGAGCAGCGCAATGACGCCGTACTCGACAAAGTGGACGCGTTCGACGGCGTCGACTTCGGCGATGCCCTGCGCGTTCCAGAGCGCGTAGACGGTCCCGAAGGCCAGGGCGAAGACGATGGCGCCGTACCTCAGCGTACGCCGATCCCGGATCCTCAGGAGGGCAACGACGATGGCCCCGCCAATCGCCAGGGCGACGGCGGTTCCGACGACCGTGGCGTACTGACCCGGGAACGTGGCCCGGATCCAGTCGCGGATGTCGCGGATGAAGGGCGTCGAGAGAATCACTGCGATCGACAGCGCCACGGCCACCGACAAGCGCACGAACACTCCACGGTTGTACCACAGCTGAGCTCGGGGACATCCAAGGTTGGGTGTCCCCGGGACCTACGGCTGAGCTCAGGGACATTCAACCTTGGGTGTCCCGGACCTACGGCTGGGCTCGGGGACATTCAACCTTGAGTGTCCCCGACCTCGGCTGTGGTACAACCGTCGCGTGAGCGTTTCCAGAGTCGTCACCGCCACCCTGGTCGCGACGGCCTCGGCCTCCGTCGCAGCCGGACTGGACCATTCCGCCCAGCAGCGGCCAGCCGGCCCGCGGATCGAGATCACGATCGCCGGGGATGCCCGCGCCGAGGCGACGACCGGGATGGTCTACGTCGCCATCAGTCGCGACAACAAGCGAACGCCGATCGAGCAGGCCGAGCCCACGGGCGCTCCTCTTTTTTCGATCCCCGTCGAGAGCCTGCAGGCCGGCACGCCGGTCGCCATCACCGCGGCCGAGCGCGGGCATCCGATCGCGAGCCTGAAGGACATCCCGGCCGGCGAATACTGGATGCAACCATTCGTCAATGTCTACACACGATTCGCGCGCGCCGACGGCAAGACCGTGTGGCTGCACATGGATCAGTGGGAGGGCCAGAACTGGAAGCGGTCGCCGGGGAACATCTTTGGCG
The DNA here is from genome assembly GCA_963771395.1 of uncultured Acidobacteriota bacterium. Classification (GTDB taxonomy): domain Bacteria; phylum Acidobacteriota; class Vicinamibacteria; order Vicinamibacterales; family 2-12-FULL-66-21; genus DATBJJ01. The sequence goes on from CAVYTY010000029.1 coordinate 29,763, forward strand.
ATCCGGTACGCATCCAGTTCGATCCCCGAACCACTTCACCGATCCGCCTCGTCGCCGACAAGGTGATTCCGCCGATTCAGCCGCCGGCCGACACCGAGCTCGTCAAGCGCATCAAGATAGAGAGCCGAATCCTGACGAAGTGGTGGGGCCATCCGATCTATCTCGGCGCAACGGTCCTGCTGCCGAAGGACTACGACACCCGTCCCGATGTCCGCTATCCGGTGAACTACGAGCAGGGCCATTTCTCGCTGCGCGCGCCCGGCGGCTTCGGCACCGGCGGCGCCTTCGATACGTTCTGGCTCGCCTCGTCCACGCCGCGGATGATCTATGTGACGCTTCAGCATCCATCGCCCTACTATGACGACTCGTATGGTGTGAACTCGGAGAACAACGGGCCGTTCGGCGACGCGATCCTCCAGGAGCTCATCCCCGCCATCGAGGAAGAATTCCGCGTCATCCGCGAGCCGTGGGCGCGCACGCTCTCCGGCGGATCGACCGGCGGATGGATCGCCGCCGCGCACCAGATCTTCTACCCGGATTTCTACGGCCGCGCATTCGCCAGCTGCCCGGACTCGCTCGACTTCAGGTATCACCAGATCGTCGACATCTACAAGGACGCGAACGCGTACTTCGTCGACAAGGGCTGGATGCGCGTCGACCGCCCCAACCAGCAGCGGCCGGATGGCAACATCGAATCGATGATGAAGGACGAGAACCACTTCGAGCTCGTCGTCGGGGACAAGTCACGCTCGGGCGGCCAGTGGGACATCTGGGAGGCGACGTACTCACCCGTCGGTGCCGACGGCTACCCGAGACGCCTGTGGGACAAGAGCACCGGGCAGATCGACAGGTCCGTCGCCGAGTCGTGGCGCAAGTACGACCTGCGCCACGTGCTCGAAACCAACTGGAGCACGCTCGGGCCGAAGGTCGCGCACAAGCTGAACGTGTACGTCGGGGACATGGACTCGTACTATCTGAACAACGGCGTCGAGAAGCTGAACGAGTTTCTCGGCAAGGCCGACAACCCGAAGTTCACCGGCGAGATCGTCTTCGAGCGTCGCGCCCCGCACTGCTGGGGCCCGCGCGGGGCGGACCTGATGACGAAGATGGTCCGGCACATCGAGAAATACGCGGCGCCGGGGGCGGATCTGAAGAGCTGGAGATACTGACGCGGCTCAAGGCTCCGGGCTTTGGGCTCTAGCAAACCCCTCGACCATGTAGTCGAAGATCTTGCGAGCGCCTGAAGCCCGGAGCCAAGAGCCTACTCCCTCAACGACATAGCCGGATCGACGCGCGCGGCTCTGAGCGCGGGGACATAGCTCGCCAACGCGCCGGCGAGCGCGAGGATGGCGGCGACCGACAGCAGGACCGCCGGATCGGCCCGCGGCGTCTCGAACAGGAACGCGGATACCACGCGGCTCATGGCGACTGCGCCAATCAGCCCCACGACCAGTCCAGCCAGCACCACGCGAAGCCCGTCCCACACGACCATCCTCAGCACGAGCGAGCGGCTCGCGCCGAGCGCCAGTCGAAGCCCGATCTCCCTCGTCCGGGATGAGACCGCGAACGCGACGACGCCGTAGAGCCCGATCGCGGCGAGCAGCAGCGCGGCGCCGGCAAAGCCGGTCAGCACCGTCGTGGCGAACCGCTCGACGGCGAGCGACCGGTCGATCACCTGCGCCAGCGTCCGGATGTCGTAGATCGCGATCGTGCCGTCGAGCGCCGCGACCTCGCGGCGGATAGCCGGCAGCATCGAGTACGGGTCGCCGCTCCCACGCACGACGATCGACATCGTATGAGCGGGGCGCTGCGTGTGCGGTTCGTAGACCTCGGGCCTGACCTCGACCGCGAGCCCATCCTGCTTCTCGTCGGCGACGACGCCGACGATCGTTCTCCATCGCGTCGTCGGCGAGGGACGGCCGTACGTGAGTCGCTGGCCGATCGCGCTCCGATTCTTGAAGTACAACTGCGCGAGCGTTTGGTTGATGATCGCCACCGGCTGTGCCGTCGCTCTGTCACCCGTCGTGAAATCGCGTCCCGCCATCAGCCGGATACCGGCCGCGTCGAGAAACCCTGGCGTGATGCCCTTGTGTCGCAGCTCTCTTCCCCAGACATCAGGTTGACCGTCGATGAAGAGATCGCCGGTCCATGTGTACCCCTCGAGCGCCAGGCGCACGGTTGCACCCGCCGCGCCCACGCCCGGGATGCTCCGCAGCCTGCTGACGGCCTCGGAGAAAAACACAGCCGCCTTCTGATCGTCGTCGTATCGCAGCGCCGGCAACGAGAGCTTGAAGGAAAGACCGCCGCTGGGATCGATGCCCGGGTCGACGCCGCGCAGCTGGAGAAAGCTTCGCACCAGCAGACCCGAGGCGACGAGGAGCACAACCGAGAGCGCGACCTCGATGACGATCAGCCCACGCCTCACCATCACCCCGCCGCCTGTGGCGCTGCGGCCGCCCTCCTGCAACGTGTCCGCCGGCGTCGAGCGAACGCTCTGCCACGCCGGCGCCAATCCGAACACGAGCGACGTCCCGAGCGCGGCGAGGACGATGAAGCCGAGCACCCATCCGTCGATGGCTGCCTGCTCGAGGCGCGGCACACCGGCCGGCGCCGATTCCCGCAGCCAGTCGACCGCGACACGGGCGACGATCGCGCCGGCTGCCGCACCCGCGGCCGCGAGGACCAGGCTCTCCGTGAAGAGCTGACGCAGCAGCCGCAACCGACCGGCGCCGAGGGCGACGCGAATCGCGAGTTCGCGCCTGCGGGTCGTCGCGCGCGCCAGAAGGAGGCTCGCGACGTTCGTGCACGCGATGAGCAGCACCAGGCCGACCGCTCCCATGAGCATCAGGAGCGCCTGCCGGTTGTCGCCGACGAACCACTCGTGCAGCGGCCCGAGGCCAACGCCCATCTGCGTATTGGTGTCCGGGTACTCGCGTTCGAGCTCACCGGCGATGCGCGTCATGTCCGCACGGGCCTGACCGAGCGTGACACCCGGCGCGAGACGCGCGACCGCCCGGAACCAGTGCGGGCGGCGCATGCTGCGGAAGAGCGGCTCGTTCAAAACCTGCGGCGTCCAGTAGTCGGCCGCGGCCCCTGGGAAGGTGAAGGTCCGCGGCATGATGCCGACGATCTGAACGGACGCGCCGTCGAGGTCGATCGCCCGCCCTACCGCCGCCGGATCGGCTGCGAAGCGGCGGCGCCAGAAACCGTCGCTGAGCACGATGACGCGTGCATGGCCGCGCTGTTCATCGGCCGGAGTAAACGTGCGGCCGTGGGCGGCGTCGGTGCCGAGCACGGAAAAAAAGTCGGCCGAGACGTCCATGCCGCGAACCCGATCCGGCTCTCCGATGCCAGTCAGCGTCGCGTCGTTGAGGCCGGGCCCCTTGCCGTCAGCGCCGGTGTAGTAGGCAATCGCCTCGAACGATCGGTTGCGGGCTCTCCAGTCGAGCAGGTTCGCCGGCGCCACCGTCGCGTGCGTCCAGTTCCGCGGCGGATTGGTCTCCCAGATCTGCACGAGGCGATCCGGTTCGCGATACGGCAGCGGTTGGAGAAGCACGGCGTGAACGACGCTGAAGACCGCCGCGTTGGCGCCGATCCCGAGCGCGAGCGTCAGGATCGAGATCGAAGTGAACGCCGGGCGTTGCCGTAGACCGCGAAGCGCGTAGCGGACATCTTGAAGAATCACGGACAAGCTCCATTCTTCCTTGCGCAACCACGCGGCGTGCAGGACGGCGCCGCACGACCGCAGGACCAGACGCAGGCGCGACCCGAGCGAGAGCGTCGCCCCGTTCGCGAGCCGTTCGCGCTCGTGCCACAGCTCGGCCTCCCACTCGCGCGTCCAGTCGTCGCGGAAGGCGCACGGCACGATGGCCGTTCCGAGCGCGATGAGAAGGCGAGAGAGCCCCAGCATCAGGCCTTTGCGCGCGCCGCGCGGTTCGCGAGCGTGGGCCGGACGGGCCTCAGCGCGTGGAAGCGGTCGAGCGCCTCGACCAGTGCGCGCTCGCCCTGCGCGGTGATGCGGTAGTAGCGGCGCGGCGGCCGGCGGTCGCCGTGCGCCTTCACCAGGTCCTCCCACTGAGACTTGACGTATCCGTCGCGTTCGAGACGTGACAACGCCGGATACACCGTGCCGCTCGGGAGCTCCGAGCGATCCATGATGTCGAAGCCGTAGCGCACGCCGTCGGCGATCGCATGCAGCACCGACACCGCCGCGTAACTCAGTCGTCTTCCGGACACGCGCCTGCCTCCACAGTACTTTGGCTACTGCTATAGTTATACTACATAGTTCGACTCTTGGCTCTAGGCTGTTCGGGTACGCGGTCGAGGGTTTTCCTGAAGCCGAGATCGCCGGGGCTCTCGGCTCTGGCGGGAGCTTCGAGTAAGCGGCCGAGGGTTTTCCTAGAGCCTGGAGCCGAAAGCCAAGAGCCTGGTCTATACGAACCGCGTCAGCGTGACGTCGAGCACCCGCGCCTGACGGTTGCCGCGGTGCCACTGGACGAGGATGGGGCTCTGGTAGGTGCCTTCGACGATCGTGCCGCGATCGACGCTGTGGCGGTCGGACACGAAGAGGCTGACGGAGCGCTTCATGCGCAGGAACCGGGACGCCGGCATCGCGATCGCGCGTGAGAGCACGCTTTCGACCATCGACTCGTGCAGGCCGACGGCATCGAGGAGCTGGTTGAAGACGCGCACGAGGTCGTACTTCGCGTAGTCGAGCGTCTTGGCCGGAATCGCGCGGGGGTTGCCCAGCATGTGGCCCGCCTTCTCGACCATGAAGCGCAACGGATCGCGCAGCACTTCCGACAGGTCGTGACGCATCAACAGCGTCTCGTATTCGTTGACGGTCAGGCCGGCGTGTCGCTCGCCGGGCGCGAGCGAGAGGCGAATGCGGCCTTTCGTCACGCCGTGCTCGGCCACCAGCTGCCGGCACTGCTCGTAAATCCCCAACCGCGGGTTCTTCAGGTTGACCGAGTCGACCGCGTGCCGGGAAACGGGCACCACGATGCGCGTCTGCGCGACGGGCTCCTCGTGGGAATACCCGAGCACGCTCGTCCGGCGGCGCCGGGGGCGGCCGGCGTGGACTCCGTCGAGGTCGATGAAACAGACAGGCTCGTTCGGCCGGTTGCGGTAGGTGACACAGGTCCGCAGCGCTCCGGCCATGAACGCCAGATGCGAATCGGCGTTCTGGGGCTCCTCGGGCTTCTGGGCCTCGGTCAGTTCCGTCCGCCGGTCAATCTTGTCGTGCTCGTATCCCGCACCCTCCGGGAACATCGTCCGGAAGACGTTGATATAGGACATGACGCCCGCCGCGGCTATGGTTGAGCCGGGTCGCGAGGCTCTGGTCCAGATATCCCGCCGTCGTGTGGAACGAGCAACAGAGCGCCTGCGGGATAGGCGTCTAGACTATCGCCAAAGCGTTGGGACACCAGTTGGCGGACGTCGATGACGTCCACCCGCGCACGGGGAATGAGTTCGAAGTCGAACTCGACAGGCGCTATGGACATTCAGAAGCGGATAACCGCCTTATAAAGTAACACGTTTATACTTTGCATTGCAAAGCCTTTTAGTATGCCGGCTACTTCCGCTTCCCCGAGAACGTCCCCTCCCCCAGGTCGCCGAACGTGACCGTCCCCTTCATCGTGTCTTTCTCGACCGTTCCTGAGTACGTCGACCTTGACGGCGTTGCCGTCGAACGAGGCCGTAAACCCGAACGAGATCGCGTTGCCCTTGATCGTGCCGGTAAGTTGCTGCTCGCCAAGCACCTGCGAGGAGTAGTGCCCGCGTGAGCTTCTCGCCCTCCTGCTTGAACGTCACCGTCGGGGTGCCGGTCGTCCCGCCGCCGATTTCGATCTGGAACGCCCAGGCGCCGGTGACGTCGACTGGTTTCTCCGCCTGCGCCGGCGGCTTGTCCGCCTGCGCCGGGGCCGCCACGGGAGCCGCCGCCTGCGTCCCGCCCCGCCGCTTCGCGCTCCATTCCGCCTGGCCCTGACCGTTGAAGTCCATCGTGCCGCTGATGGCGTCGCCGTCCTGATTCCCGTTCATCACGATGGCGAAGGGACCGTTGGGCGTTTGAACCGAGAAGTTGACGGAAACCGCCTTCTCTTTCTGCGTGCCCTGGATTGCCACTTCGCCCTGGGGCCCGGCGATCGAGCCGGTCAGCTTCTCGCCGTCCTTCTTGAGGGTCAGTGACACCGTCATCGGGCCGCTGGGCGTGGTCAGGTTCACGTCCCACGTCCCGCCGACGTCGGCACTCTGAGCGGACGCGGAACCGGCCAGCATGAGAACGGCAACCAATATCGGGAGGATGTTCTTCATAGCGGGTGATTATAGGCCACAGTTGAGCCGGAGTCAGATCTGCGATTTTCTCGAGCGGCGTCGATGCCGGCCCCTAATGAGAAGATCGAGATTCTGACCCCATCAGCAGAGGACGCGAATCACGTCGGACCGCGTGATGATGTAGGTCTTGTCGGTCTTGAAGTCGCGCACCAGGACGGCCGGGATTCGCGGGCGTGATCATGGTGGACAGGAGCTCGAGCGGCGTGGAGATGTCGACGAACGGAAACGCCGGCTGCATGATCGTCTCGACGGGCTGCTTCTTGACCTCGGGCGACCCCACGAGTTGCTCGTAGAGGTGGGCTTCGTTGAGCGATCCGACGAGCCGCTTGTCGCGCGTGATCGAAATCTGCGAGAAGTCGTGCTCGCCCATCAACTTGACCGCGATTTCGACCGGCTCGGTGCCTTCGATCGCGAGGAGCTCGCCCGAGACGCCCGAGGCGACGAGGTCGCGCGCGGTCAGGCCGCTCTTGTCGAAGAACCCCTTCTCGCGCATCCAGTCGTCGTTGAACATCTTCCCGAGGTAGCGCGAGCCGTGGTCGTGAAAGATCACGACGACGAGGTCGTCTGCGGCGAACCGATCCTTGAGCTGCAGCACGCCGGCCATCGCCGAGCCCGCCGAATTCCCCGCGAAGATGCCCTCCTCGCGCGCGATTCGCCGCGTCATGAGCGCCGCGTCCTTGTCCGTCACCTTCTCGAAGTGGTCGATGACGCTGAAGTCGACGTTCTTGGGCAGGAAGTCCTCGCCGATCCCTTCCGTGACGTAGGGATAGATCTCGTTCTTGTCGAAGATCCCCGTCTCCTTGTACTTCTTGAAGACCGACCCGTACGTGTCGATGCCCCACACCTTGATCTTGGCGTTCTTTTCCTTGAGGTACCGGCCAACGCCGCTAATCGTGCCGCCGGTGCCGACGCCGACGACGAGATGCGTGACTCGACCGTCTGTCTGTTCCCAGATTTCGGGGCCCGTCTCCTCGTAGTGCGCCGCCGTGTTCGCCAGATTGTCGGTACTGGTTGGCCTTCCAGGAGTTCGGGATTTCCTTCTCGAGCCGCGACGAAACGGAATAGTAGGACCGGGGATCCTCGGGGTCGACGTTGGTCGGACACACGATGACGTCCGCGCCAAACGCCCTGAGCGCGTCGACTTTTCTCCTTCGACTGCTTGTCGGTTGTCGTGAACACGCATTTGTAGCCCTTGACGACCGCCGCAATCGCCAGCCCCATCCCGGTATTGCCAGACGTGCCCTCGATGATCGTTCCGCCCGGTTTCAGCAGCCCCTTCCGCTCGGCGTCCTCGATCATCCGGACGGCCATGCGGTCCTTGATCGAGTTGCCAGGATTGACGGTCTCGATCTTCGCGAGGACCGTCGCTCGGACAATGCCTCTGGTAATCCGGTTGATCCGGATCATCGGCGTGTCGCCGATCGCTTCGAGAACGTTGTTGAAGACCTTCTTCTTCGCGGTGATAGTGCTCATGGATCGCAGATGGCCCTACAGCACGAGCCGGTGCAAGAGGAAGAACATCGTGGCCAGGAGGAACAGACCGACCCCTCCCTCGAGAAAGATGCCGTCATCGTCTCGGCTCTTGTACCTGCCCAGCGTGACGAGCTTGAGACCGCTGTAGCCGACGAGCCGGACGAGGTCCTGAAGCACGTCTTCACCCACGCCACGATCGTAGCATGCCCCTTACGGTCCGCGCGTCGGGACACCTGGCAGGCAAGCAGTTCAGGAGAGACGGCGCCGTTCGGACGGAATAGAGTGATCCGCGATCGAAGATAATTGACTGTGTGAAACGGTCCGTGATTGTCCTGGTCGCATCGAGTGCGCTGACGGCCGCGATCGGCGTCCGAGCTTCGTCAAACCAAGCCCCGGCCGCGACCTCGAGCGAAGCCCGGGCTATCGCCTACCTGTCGGGCGAGGTCCCTGCCTGGCGCCGGGAGCACCCCTGCTATTCGTGCCATAACAACGGCGACGCCGCGAGGGCGCTCGTCGCGGCGCTCGGCCAGGCGCCAGAGGTCCGCGCCGCACTCGACGACACGCTCAAGTGGCTCGCCGAACCGAGTCGATGGGAAACCAACGGCGGCGGCGAGGGCGGCGCCGACGACAAGCGGCTCGCGCGCATCCAGTTCGCGCACGCGACGACAACGGCGTTTGCGGCGGCGCTCGTGTCGAAAGCCGCCATCGACTCGGCAGCGGCAATCGTCGCCGCCGATCAGCAAGACGATGGCTCGTGGCGTCTCGATTCCTCCGACAGCATCGGTTCGCCCGCGACCTACGGCACGGCACTCGCGACGGTCTTCGCGCGGCGCACGCTGGCCGCCTCCGGACTGAGCGCGCTCGGAGAGCGCATCGCGCGCGCCGACCGCTGGCTCTCCCGCCTGGAGGTCCACAACGTGCCCGATGCGACGGCGATCATGTTTGCTTTCGTCGATCCGCCGCGCGGTCCCGTATCGGACAACTGGCGCGCAGCAGTGGAGCTCCTGCAGAAAGGCCAGGGACGCGACGGCGGCTGGGGACCCTACGTCACGTCGCCCGCCGAGCCATTCGACACGGCGCTGGCCACGCTCGCCCTGCACGCGCTGACGAGACGGCCTTCGCGCGCCGAGCCCTCATACACGAGGGCGACGCTCGCCGGCGCGATCGCGAAGGGCCGAGCCTATCTGGTTCGACAACAGCTTGCCGATGGGAGCTGGAACGAGACGACGAGACCCGCCGGGCAGACGAGTTACGCGCAGCGAATCTCCACGACGGGCTGGGCGCTCCTGGCGCTCATCGAAACGAGAGGCGCGCAGTGAAAGTCAGCGGCCTACCTTGAACGCCAGGGTCCGGCGCTCCGGCTCGGGAGTGAGGTCGGTCCGTTCGAAGTTGTCGACTTCGAACGCGCGGCCGATCCGGTTGCCGGCGAGGTCTTCGAGGAACGCGAGCGCCACGAGATCGTAGTCGCCCGATACCCACGGGGCGCGCGGCGTGAACCGCCAGCGGGTCTCGGCGCCTTCGATGGCCACGTCGCCCTCGAGGGCGGCGCCGCCTCTTGCGACGCCGAGCGCGCGTCGCAGCAGACCGTGATCCAGCGGATCGGGAAACGTCACCACTACCGGCTCACGGGTGCCCGCCGCCGGCGCCGCTACCTTCCACGCCGCCATCGTCAGCGGCCGCTCCATTGGAGGGCTCGCGCGAAACTCGTGCCTGAACTCTTCCTTGAGCGGAAGCCCGTGCCCGTCCCGCCACTCGCGCTTGACGAGGAGCGTGTACCGCTTCCCCGCGGCGAGGGCCCTGCCCATCTGCTTGTTCGGCAGGATGCCGCGCTTGACGCGGCCCGGGTCGAAGAACACGGTGTAACGCGTCCGATCGTCGTTCCAGAAGTCCGCGTCGAGCGGGAGGAAGGCGTCGACGACCTCCTGGCCGCGATCATCGAGGAGCATGACGTAGTCGAACCCGCTCCGCCAGTCCATCGGGCGCCGAGAAGTGCAAGATACAGCCGAAGCTGATTCGCCGGCACGACGTCGCCGCTCGGATAGATGTGCGTCACGATGGTCGACGGCGACCGCGCAACTGCCGGTCTTCCGACGACCGCCCTGACGACGTCCTTGCGCCACGGGTCGTTCACGTTGCCAGCCGGCAAACGGGTCGCATCGAGGACCACGTGGTACTGACGGCCCTCGTCGAACGGGAACATCGGCGTGAAGCGCAGGCTCCCATCGGCGATGGAAAACGTCCCCGCCACTGCCGGGCGCGCAGCCGCCAACGGCTCGCCGGCGCCCGCGGGCTTGACCGAGACACGCAGCAATGCCTGCCAATCGGCCTCGGTCCAGTGGGCGTTCGACAGCGCGGCCACGGTCGCGGCCGGGAGGCCTGTCACGTCCACGGTGTTGGTCTGGGAATTGAGCTGAATCCCGGGTGGTGCGGATGGCGCGGAGGAAGCGGTGCAGGCGGCGTAGCCGACGAGAACCGCGAGGACAACGAGGACAGTGCAGAAACGAACGCTGCGACGAGTGTAGTCACCCACCGCTGCGCTCGTTTCTGCCATGTGTCCGCGAATCCCTGCGCTTCGTCAGGGCAGCGCGATCGCCTGAAGCGAGAGCACGCCGCCTTCGGCGCGCGTGAGCACGATCGCCCGCTCGCCGTCGAGCAGATCGAGCTGTTCGACGCCCTTGAGCGACGCAACCGGTTCGAAGCCCACGCCACCGGTTTCGGACGCCACGCGCGCCGTGATGCCGGGCGCGGTCGCGAACCCGTCGGTCGGGACCTTCATCACGCCGCGACTCGTGTTCGCGATGAGCAGGTAGTCCTTGCCGCCCTTCTTGTACACGATCATGTCGGTCGGGCGGTTGCGATTGCCGAGCTCGGCGATCGTCGTGCCCATCACCTTCTGACCGGGCGCGAGGCTCGACACCGGGAACTTCACGAGCGGCGTGCACGTGTAGCCGGCGATCAGGTGCGACGAGTTGTTGATCTGGTAGGGCACGAACGAGATGACCGGCGAGCGCGTTTCGAACTGCCCGTGGTTCCCGTGATAGATCTCGACGCTCGTGCCGGCATCGACTGCCGCGAACGGGTACGGCACCGTCCGGAGCTTCGACGCGAACTCCTCGTTCGAGAGCCCCGCGACGACGAGCTTCCCGTCGACAAACGCCATGTCGGTGATCGATTCCATCCGCGGGTTGCGCTGCTGTCCGGGGGCGGCGGCCGCCGGGGCGTTCGGCATCGTGGCCTTCGTCATCTTCAGGCCGTCGAGCGCGACGACCTCGATCTTGCCGGCGCCGTCGACGCGAAAGAGCGCTGGCTTCGCGTCAGCCCCGGTCCCGCGCATGACCGAGATGAACGCGTTCCGCGTCTTGGGGTGCACTGCGAGATCCGTGACCTGGACCTCTTTGGGATCGGTTCCGAGCATTGACGCAATCTGCGCATCGATGCCGGTCACATCCTTGGCCCCCGGCGCGCCGCCGGTTGCCTTCGCCGCCAGATCGATGGCGTAGATGGTGGCGGCCTGTCGATCGGCGGCAAAGAGCACGCCGTCAGGGCCGAACGCCAGCGGGCCGATCGACTGGAGCGCCTGCGCGGCCGGTGCCTGGGACTCAGCAGTTGCCACAGTCCTGGTGGCGGCGACAGCCACGGCCAGCGTGGCGGCAGCCAGAGTCAACGCACATGTTTTCAATGATATACGGCGCATTCACACTCCTCCTGACGAGAAAGGGACCTTAGACTAGTTTGTCTACGACTTCCGGTCCGGGGGCGTTTCGTTTCGCGGCTACCGGCCCGGTTCGCGGCTCACGGCTCGCAGAGCCCGGGGCACAAGCGCCAAGCGGCGAGCCGCGAGCCGCGAGCCGCGAGCACGCGAGCGTATTGTAACGCCCGGCTCAGTAAGTGACCCTGACTCGATACTTCAGCGTCGCGACCCCATCGGTCGCGACTGGCACGCTGAACTGCGCGGCCCAGGCCGCCGTCTTCGTCGCGGTGTGTGACGACCGCACCATCCGCCAGCTGCCTCCGATGGGCTCGTTGACCTCAACGGTGATGGGCGTGGCTTTGTGATTGCGCAGCGTGATCTCGTACTCGAACTCGTAGACGTTGCTGGCAATCTTCTGGAAATCGATCTGGTTGCGCTCGCAGACGACGTCGAACGCGTTCCCGATCTTCAGCTTCAGCGTTTCGTCCTTCGGCGTGTGATCGATCCGGTCTTCGCCGGCGAACTGCACGCCGCCCTTCGAGTCCGCCTGGTACACGCGCACGGTGCCCGCCGGCATCGGCATGCCCAGCCCGGCTTTCTCCTCGTTCTTGAACTGATAGTACACCTGCACCACATCCTTGAGGGGCGCGCCCGGGTGCTGCTGGTTGTGATAGTAGAAGTCCTGACCGTCGACGACGAAGCGCTTCTGGACGGGGACGCCGGTACCGGCGAGCATGCTGATCTGCTTGGTCTCGGAATTGTTAATCGTCGTCTTTCGGCCGACCGTGTAGAGGTGATACTCCGAGAATGACTCCTGTGCCATCGGCGCGGCCGCGGCCATCTCCATCGTGCGGCGGGCCTGGTCGAACCGTTCGTCTTTGATCGCTTGCACCACACGATTGAGATCGCCGGCGACGAGCTGCAGCTTCGCGTTCCTGAACGACGTGCCGCTGCCGTTCTGGAGCGTGACCCAGCCGTCGAGGTCCGCATTCTTGTCGTCGCGCGCGACGGTCAGCACGTAGTCGGCGTTCCACGCCAGCTTGCCGGCAAGATACGACGCTTCCACGCGATGCGGCTGCGCACCGCTGTTCTGCAGCGTCCAGATGAGCGTCGGGTGCGTATAGAGGTTGTCGGGAAGCTCCGGGAAACGGATATGGTCCGCGTGGAGGCCGGTGATGATCTCGCCGCCGATCCGCCACACCGGCCCGTTGTTGTAGCTGAGGAGCGTGGCCTTCACTTCTTCCTGGCGCGTCGTGCCGTCCTGCTGCACCGTGCGCACGAGCGTCACTTCCCGGCCGACGTATTTCTGCAGCAGCTTCTCGGGCTCGAGGAGGTCTGTACTCGTAGTTCTGCTCGAGCACGTTCACGCGCGACGGCTCGGTCAACGAGCGGAAATGCACCGTCGCGGGGTTCACCGTCGCCGCGATGTCCATGAACTTCAGATCGAATTCGCCGGTCGGCAACACCAGGCGGCGCACGTCGCGCACGAGCGCGATGTCCGAGTTGTAGACCGTGACGGCAAGCTCCACCTGATCGTCGAGGGTCGTCGTATCTTGTCCGCCACCGTGCAGGGGCGCGGCGTCAGGGGTTGACAATGTTAAGAACGACGAACTGAGGGCGATCGCGGCCGCCAGTGGGGCGACCAGCAAGTATCGGGAACGCATCGGACAGCTCCTTCATTGACGAAATTTTTGGGGCGCTGTCCTTGGAACGGCGTCGGGCCGGTTCCTTGCGGGGAGGTATGTGGCGCTACCGCGGGTTCCAATTTCGACCGCCGTCGGTCGTTAGAAACCGCCGACCGTTGGCAGTGGTGACCGTGGCCGTGCGCGCATCGGTCGAGGTGACGGTAATGAGGTCGACGGGCTCGGGGAATTTCACACGCCGCCAGTCCCGGCCATCCGTGGTGAGAACGATCGCGCCACCACGGCCGACGAGCCAGCACACGGTCGACGTGGGCGCAGCACCAGCGGTGAACACCACGCCGTCTTCCGCGGTGTACTGATTCGTCCATGTCGCTCCAGCATCGAACGAACGCTGCACGGTGCGCCCCTCGACGACGCGCCAGGGTGCGGACGCATCGAGGGGAACCACGTCGAAGTTGCCTGCCTGGGTTCGGGAGCCGAGCCCCCCGCCCGCGTATCCATAAACCGGTCCGGGCTTCTTTGCCGCCTCGCGGCGCGCGGCACCGCTGTCGGCAACGGCGGCTGGAGGGGGAACGGGCCGTTCGGCCACCGTTACCCGCTCTGCCACGGGCTCGGCGGCCTGTTGTCGCGGGGCGATCTGATTCTGATTCGGGCTCTGGTTCTGATTCGGACTCTGATTCTGATTCTGACTCTGGTTTTGGTTCGGACTCTGACTCTGATTCTGATTCTGGCCAGCCTGCGGCGCAGGCGCGACGGGCCGGGCCAACCTGGCCTGCGCTGACCGATCGCCTGAGGCGGCCTGGACGCCTTCCGGTGCTGGCGGCGCGGTCGGTGGCGGCCCGGCGTCCTGCCGCGTGGAAGCGGCTGCCGCGGCCACTTCATTCTTCCTTTCGTCAGGCTTGGCCTTCGCGAGCGCGTCCGTCGTCGCCTTGTCGGCGCCGACGCGCTGCTCGTTCTCCTTGCGGGCGTCTGCGGACAACTTGGATGCGTCGCGGAATCTGTCTGACGCTTCGCGATCCAGAGAGCTGTCGAGCGCCCGGCGCTCTGCGTCTTTCTCGAGCACAGCGGGCGGCGGCGCGGCGGCCGAGCTCGCGCGTTCCGACGGCTGGCCGGCCACCCGCTGATCTCTATCCATGCTGGCAGGGGGTGACTGCAGCGGCCTCTGATCCACCGCAAACCACAGCGCGACGGCGGCACCGGCCGCAAGAGCCGGGCTCAGCATCATGAGCCACTTGCGAAGCGGTGAGGCCGACCTCGGCGGCGGCGCGGGCATCGTCCGGACCATCACGGCCATCATGGCCTGACAACGTGCGCACCCCGAAGCGTGCGTTTCGGCAGACGCGCGCTCCGGCCCGTTGAGCAGACCTTCGGTCCAGGCGGCGAGAGTCTCCGCGTCGAGACAGGCGGACTCCGAGCGCGCGCCGGCTGCCGGCGTCTGACGGAGCCACCGCTCCACCGACTGGTCGCGCTCTCGATCGGTCATGCCCAGAACCTTATCGGTATCACAGTTTGCCGCGCCTGCGCGGCCGGGCTCGGGCCGCAGGCGCTTCTCCTTACTTTGAACGTCCCAAATCCGAATCCTTGCGCAGGCCCGGGTGGCTGAAGAGCTCGGCCACATCGAGCGGACCCGGGTCGTCGATCGTACATTCGAAGCATCTGGCGATTTCGGCCTCGCTCAGGCCGCGTTCCGTGCGCAGGTGCCGCTCGACTTCGGTCCGGATCACCTTGCGCGTGCGCGTGAGCTGACGCGAGACGGTGGCCTCGTGCTCGCCGAGCAGACGGCCGGTCTGGGCGAGCGTCAGATCCTCACGATAGTAGCAACCGAGCCGGAGCCGGTCACGATCCGGCAGGGCCGACAGGGCGCGCAGCAGCGCGTGCCTGATGATCGCCACGAACCGTCCTGTATCCGGATCCGGCGTCGGCTCGCTCACGAGCGCCGCCGGCACGGCCTCTTCGTCATCGAGCGGCGTCAGCCGGCGCGAGGCGCGCACACGGTCGACGAGGCGCTGCGCGAGCACGGCGCGCAGCCACGTCGCGAGACTGCTCCTCCCGTGAAAGTACCCGGAAGAGCGAACGGCGCTCGCCGTCGCGTTCCTGCAGGCCAAAGAGGTCCGCGTAAATCGAATCGGCCAGTTCGCGCGCACCGCCCCCCGGATCGATCGCATCGGCCGAGCGATAGAGCACGGGACGGTACTCGAGCACGAAGTGATCCCATGCCGCCTCGTGCCCCTCGGCACACGCGGTAGCGAGCGCGAGATCGTCGAGGTGCAGCGACGTCAGATAGCGTTCGACTCGCTGGTGATCCGGCGCGCCGTCGGGCAGCGCCTTGGCCGCGCTACGCTCGAGCGCGGCGGTGAACGCCAGCTCCGACACACCCCAGCGCGAGCCCTGGGCCTGTCGATAGAGGCGCGCGACGAGGGTCGCGTCTATCCGCACGACGGTCGGCGACTGTCTGGACACGATCCTGGCCGCGCTCTAGTCCCAGGGCCCTCGTGGGTAACGTGCACGCGCCGAAGGCCCGTCACGATGAACACGATGGCCCGATGATCACGATGCGCTTTCCAAACAACTCATCGTGTCCATCGTGTTCATCGTGGCCATCGTGGTGGGAGCCGTCAGCCCGTGCGGGTGCCTGAGGGACCTGAGCAGCACAGTCAATTGTAGCGTGGCAGCGCGTCGACGCGCCCCAGATCGGCCCGCAATTGTGTAGAGTCTTGGCACATGCCCGCCGAACCCGGCTCGACCGCGCCTCCCATGCCGCGCAGCCGCACGCGGCTGACCCGCTTCGTCGTGCTGATGGCGGTCGTCGCGGCGGTGCGGCTGGCCGCCCTGCCGCTGCGCGGGACCGAGGACGTGCTCACCTGGAAGATCTGGATGATCGGGGCCTCGAAAAACGTCACGACCGTCTACGGCGTCGGCGGCCACCCGCCGGTGCGGGGCGAGCTCCACTGGCTGCACCATTCGACGACCGTCGACTACCCGCCAGTCGCGCTCTACGAGCTCGGCGCGGCCGGACTGGTCTATCGCTTGTTCGACGCCGGATTCACCGACCGGCGAATGCTCACCGCTGCGGTGAAGGTTCCCGGATTGATCTTCGGCATCGCGCTGACGGTGTTTCTGTGGTGGACCGTCCTGCGGCTCACGGGCGACCACAACCGCGCCGAATGGGTCGCGCTCGCCTACTGGGCCAACCCCGCGACGATTCTCAATGGCGAGGTACTCGGGTATCTGGACCCGCTCATGATGCTGCCCGCGATCGCCTCGCTGGTGCTGCTGCATCTGCGGGCGCCCGAATGGGCAGGCGCGAGCCTGGCCATCGCGATGCTGACCAAGCCGCAAGCGTTGCTCATCGCGCCGATCCTCGCGCTCGGGGCCTGGCGGACCGGCGGAGCACGCGCGCTCGTGGCCGCCGGCCTCGGTGGCGCGATTACGGCCGGCGTCCTCATCCTGCCGTACGCCCTCGTCGGCGCCTTGCCCAACATGTGGCTGGCGTTCGGATCGTTCTACGCGCGCAGGGACATCCTCTCGGGGTACGCGGCGAACATCTGGTGGATTGCCAATTACGTGCTGCGCGCGTGGAATCAGATTCCACGGCTGGGCGTGACTGGGGCCTATCTGGCGCCCGTCCGGCGCATCATGGCCATCAGCACGTTTCAGGACTACGGCCTCCCGAACCCTCGGCCGTTCGGCACGCTGCTGGTCCTCCTGGCGAGCGGCTGGAGCGTGTGGCGGATCCGGCGCGCGCGCGACCTGTCACTCCACGCGCTCGGCGCAGCGTTCATCGTCCATGCGTTCTTCGTGCTGTCGGTCGGCGTTCACGAACATCACATGATGCTGGCGGTTCCGCTCCTCGCGCTCGCCGCGGCGCTTCGACCGCCGCTCGCGCCGCTCTTCTGGACCATCAGCCTCATCGTCGCGCTCAACATGAACCTTTTCTACGGCATCGGCCTGGGGCTCGGATGGTCGCCGCCGCGCGGACTGCTGCTCGTCGATCTCAGCGTCCTGCTGTCGATGGCCAACATCGCGGCGCTCGTGTGGCACGGGCGCGTGCTCGTGCGCGCAGCGGCCGACGAGTCGCTTCAGCTGAACGAGGGCTCGAGTGCCGGGCGATCCCATCTGCCCAGGTCTGCCGCGGCGACGTAGGTGGACTGAAGGAACTCGAGCAGCGTGCGGTCGGGGTCGGCCGACGTCCGCACGACGTCGTACGGCAGGATGAACTCGTGGAGATCCGGGCTGTAGAACGCCTGGCTCGGCTTGACCTCGGCTGCCGCGAACCCCGCCGGCTCTGGATACGCGTAGGCGTAGTACGCCGGGTACGCGATCGGCCCGCCGCCCGCCCAGAACCCGCCGCTGCTGACTTCGTGCGAGTACGCCTCGCGCGTGATTCGATCGGGCAGGTTGGGAATGCCGCCGGGATGCTCGGGCGCCCGCCGGCCCGAGAAACGCGTGACGGCAAGATCGAACGCCCCCCAGAACAGGTGCACCGGACTGCACTTGCCGATGAAGCCCGAGCGAAACTGCTTGAACACGCGGTCGCTCTGCACGAGCACGCGCCAGAAACGATTGACGGCCGCGGCGTTGTACGCGCGGTGCAGCTCGTCGCGATCGAAGGGAATCGGGTCGGGCACCTCGTTCGGCCTGGCGTAGATGCGCACGTCGATGTCCAACCCGTGCAGGGCGTCCATGACGCGCCGATAGAACGACGCGACGGTCTGCGGCTCGAGCGGCACGCGCGCGGTTCTTCCGTCGCTGACGTCGATGTCGAGCGTGTGATCGATGAAGTCGAAGTCGATCTGAACAGTGCGCGGTCCGTGCGGAATCGGCGACGTCGTCAGCCCGCGCGCAGTGACGTAGAGCGGACCTGTGCCATCCGTGGTTGATGGGCGCGCTCTCGCGCAGTCGGATCTTGCCGACGATCTGCGTCCACATGTGCAGCGTCGCACACGAGTCAACCCACGCGTCGAGGGGCACTGCCGGCCAGGCCTGCTCGCGCGATAGCTGTTCACTCATCGAATCCTCCGGTCCCGATATCTCCGGTCCCACGCGGCCAGTATAGCCCCCGGCGAATGCTCTCGCCTCCGGCCACGTCCGATTCGCCAACCTGGTTCGCTCCTGAAAGACGAACAGGAAATCAGGAGGTCAGGAGGTTCTGGTTTCACGAGTCAACTCCTGGACTCCTCGGACTCCTGTAAAGGCTCCTCCATCTGGAGCGCTCATCGGGGATCCCGACCGTTGGTTGGTGTAATATCCGCGCAGTTCATCTGGGGAGGGTGTGTATGGTTCGAAGAGCCTCTGTCGCCGTCTGCCTCACCGCGGTGCTCGCGCTGGCGTTTGGCAGTGCGTTCCCAACGGCCGCTCCCGTCCGCCTGGCCCGCCATCCTGACTACTACGGCGGCAAAGTCGTCTTCAGCTATCTTGGCGACATCTGGATGGCGAACGAGGATGGGTCGAACGTCCACCGCCTCACCGACAACCTCGCGCGCGAGGTGTATCCGCGGTTCTCCCCCGACGGACGCTCCATCGCCTTCTCGTCCAATCGATACGGCAACAACGACGTTTACGTCATCCCGTCGGTCGGCGGCACGCCCAGGCGGCTGACCTACCACACGGGCGGCGACGACGTCGTCGGCTGGACACGCGATTCCGGGAGCGTGATCTTCCGCGCCGCCCGCGGCGATGGGGCCTTCCCTTCCGTGGCGACGCTCTATCAGATTGCGGCGAAGGGCGGACAGGAGCAGTCGCTGAACCTCGATTGGGGCTACTGGGGCAGCTTCTCGCCCGACGGCAAATCGCTCGTCTTCAACCGCCATCCGGCCACGTGGTCCCGACGCCACTATCGTGGCAGCTACGCCGCCGATCTCTGGATCGCCGACGTGGCGGCGCAGAGCTACACGAAACTGCTCGGCGACGAACAGTACAACCGGTACTGGCCGATGTGGGGCGCCGACGGGTCGATCTACTTCGTCGGCGATCCGCTGCCGAACGAGAAGGGCGTGATCCCAGGCAGCCTGGACGTAAGGAAGAGCGTCAACAACATCTACAGGATTCCCGTGAAGGGCGGACAGCCGACGCAGGTGACCCGGCACACCGATGGCAGCCTCTTCTGGCCGTCGATGTCGAGCGACGGCAAGGTCATCGTGTACGAAGACAACTTCGGCATCTGGAAGCTGGACGTCGCGTCCGGCAAGTCCAGCGAAATCAAGCTGGACATCGCCTCGGACGAAAAGCAGAACGAGGTCGAGTTCGAAACCATCACGAACGAAGTCGACACCTTCGACCTGTCACCGTCCAGCCGTCGCGCCGTCATTTCCGCGCGGGGACAGATCTTCACGATTGCGACCGAGCGCGGCGACATCACGCGCGTGGCGCCGGACAAGATGGCGTCCCGCAATCAGGCGCCAAAGTGGTCCGCCGACGGCAAGTTCCTCGCCTTCGTCTCGGATCGCTCGGGTCGCGACGAAATCTGGGTCAGCGACCCCGAAGGCCGCACGCCGAAGAAGATCACCGACCTCGACAACGAGAAGGGCGCGCTCGTATGGACGCCGGATTCAACGGCGCTGCTCTACACTGCCGCCGACAAGAAGCTCTACAGCTACAACGTCGCCGACGGCAAGACCGCAGTCGTCGCGGCGAGCGATGTCGGCCGCATCGGCTCGGTCGACGTGTCACCCGACAGCAAGTGGATCGCCTTCTCCAAGCAGGATCGGACACTCCGCTCCCACGTCTACATCGTGCCGATCGCGGGCGGCGAGGAACGCCACATCTCCGACGACAGCCTGCTCTATTCCGAGACCAACGCCATCTGGACCGCTGACGGGCGCTACCTCGTCTTCACGTCCTCCGAGGGCGCGAGCAACGGCATCGCGTCCCAGGGCGGCATCAGCACGACGATGGAGTTGTGGGCGCTGTCGCTGCGCGATCAGGACCGCGACCCGACGAACCGCGACATCGACAACGAGGCGCAGGGACTCGCCGCCGAGGCGGCCGCGCGCCAGAACACCGGTCGCGGCGGCGGAGCCGCTGCAGCGCCCGCACCCGAGGTTCGCATCGACTGGAACGGCCTCGCGCGCCGCGCGCGGCAGTTGTCTGTTCCCGGAACGGCGATCGGCGGACTCACCGCGGCGCCGGAAGGACATTCCGTGGCGCTGACGGCGTCGAACGCGGGGGCAGGTGGCCGTGGTGGCGCGCCGGACGGGACGGCAGGCATCTACATCATCAATGTCGAAAGCGGGCAGTTGACGCGCGTGCCGCCCGCTCCTGAAAGCGCAGGCGCGGGCGCCGGGCGCGGCGGACGCGGCGGCGGAGCCGGAGGATTTGGCGGCGGTGGCAGCAGCATGGCGTTCGCCCGTGATGGTCGCACGCTCTACTTCCGCTCGGGCAGCGCGCTTTTCGCCGCTCCGATCAATCTTGCCGGAACCGGCGGTGCGCAGGCTGCGGCGGGCGGAGGCCGGGGGGGCGGACGTGGCGGCCGCGGCGGCGCGCCAACCGTGACCGAACCGGCGGCCAATGCGTCGGCTCGTCAGGTCACTTACACCGTCAACATCGAAGTCGATCGCAAGGCGCTTCGCTCTCAGGTCTTCAACGAGGGCTGGCGCATCATGAAGAACCGCTTCTACGACCCGAAGATGCACGGCGCGGACTGGGCCGCGATGAGGACCGCCTACGCGCCGCTCCTCGACTACCTCGTGGACGACGAGGAGCTGAACACCGTCATGATGATGATGATCGGTCAGCTCAACGCGTCGCATACCGGAGTGAGCGGCGGCGGACCGGCCAACGACAACCGGCCGGCGTTGCAGACGCGCCAACCGGGATTCGATCTGGCGGCGGACCCCTCCGGCTTCTACAAGATTACCCACATCTACAAGGACGGCCCCGCCGATCACGACTACCTGAAGATCAAGAAGGGCGACTACCTCATTTCGGTCGACGATCGCGACGTCAAGACCACCGAGAACTACTGGCAGTTCTTCACGCTCGCCGCCGGGAGCAAGTTCCACTTCATGGTGAACGACAAGCCCGCCAAGGAAGGCGCGTGGGCGGTCACGATCTCTCCGGTGGCCGGCGGCGCCTTTACCGATCTGCAGTACGCCAGGTGGGTCGCCGATCGCCGCGAGATGGTGACGAAGTTGAGCGGCGGCGACATGGGCTACCTCCACATCCGTGCGATGGACGCGCCCTCGCTGCGTCAGTTCCAGCTCGACCTCGCGGCGCAGCGCACGAAGAAGGCGCTCGTCATCGACCAGCGCTTCAATGGCGGCGGCGGCATCGATCAGGAGCTGCTGGGCATCCTGGCAGGACGCCAGTATCAATACACGATCGGACGCGATGCCGGCTTCCAGCAGCCGCGGCCGCAGAACTTCTACGGCCCGATGGTCGTGATGCAGAACGAACGCTCGGCCTCGGACGCGGAGATGTTCCCCGCCGGGTTCAAGGCGCTCGGTCTCGGCAAGGTCGTCGGTGTGCCGACGATGGGCGCCGTCATCGGCACGGGCTCCTACACGCTGTTGAACGGTGCGGCGATTCGGACACCGGGCAGTGGTGTCTGGACGGTCACCGGTCAGAACATGGAGAACTACGGCGTGCCGCCCGATGTGCACATCGACAACACGCCCGGCGACTTCATCAAGGGCCGCGACGCGCAGATCGAGAAGGCGGTCGAGGTGCTGAAGGCCGAGATGGGCAGGAAGACGTCGACGTCGCAGCAGCAGCGGTAGACAGCCCTGCTGCGCTCTCGACTATTGACTCCACCTCGGCATTGGATTGACTGCCCGCAGAGCGTCCAGGATGGCCTGGAGCGTCTGCTTCTGCTGAGCCTCGCGCGAGATCGTGGCCGGCCAATCTCCGGGTTGGAAGCCGTAGTAGCCGAACTGCGAGTGGTTGCCGCCGTCGATTGGCACCAGGCGCGTCGATGGTGGCAGGTTTCCGCGCGTCCGCTCGATCTTGTCCGCGTCGGCGACGGTGTCGCGCGTCCCGTAGATCTTCGTCACGGGGAACGTGACGTCAGCCAGGCTGAAGTCGCGAGGGTGCGACGTGCCGACGAGCACGAGACCGGCGACGTGCGGATACTTGCCTCGGGCGAAGGTCGACGCGACCTTTCCGCCGAGGGAATGACCGGCGATAACCCAACGATCCACATCGCTTTGTAGCATCATCGCGGCGCGCGCCCGATTGAGCACTTCTGGACCCTCTGCACCGCCGAATGCGCCGCGCCTCGGGAGCTCGACGAGGAGCACCGGAAACCGCGCCGACGCAACCGCGCGGGCGAGCGGCGCATACGCCGCCGGCTCGACGAGTGCGCCGGCGAAAAAAAGCAGCCCCGTCCTTTCCGGAGCGACTCTGGGCCGGAACGACCAGTGAGCGCCGGCCCGCTCGACGCTGACGTCTCGAGTGCTCTCGAGCGCAGCTTCGCCCTCTGCGCTCGCTTGGTACGCAAGGGATGCCCAGAGCGTGAAGACCACGAATGCCACCGTCCCGCAAATCGCCCAGACGCGACGAATCTTCGCCCACCGTTGTCCCATCAGCTCATGCGGCCCCGCCGCGCCTGCACCAACCAGCCAGTCGTCCGCGTAGCTGCCACGCTCCGTGCGTCACGCGCGGACGAGGCACCTGTCGTACCCGGCCGCAACCAGCGCTTCGTAGGCGTCCCACACATCTGCCGGAATATCCTGGGGAATCTGAAAACCCTTTTCCGCATAAAGCTTGACGCGCTGAAGATCCCCGACCATGATGCTCACGACGTCCTCGGTCGAGAGCACGTCGTTCGAGTATCTCGCGAGATACTCGTCGAGCGAGACCTGTGGCGAGGTCACGACCACGCGCTTTTCCGGCCACTGCTTCCTGAACGTCGCAAAGCTGCGCCGTTCCATGTAGGGCTTCTGCACCAGGATGAACGACTGAGGGTCGAGTCCCCGTTCGGCCAGCAAGCGCTTCGTGAAGAGAACGTTCTCGCCAGTATTCGTCGACCGGTTCTCCGTGAGGATGTTCTTTCTGGGAACACCCATTCGCTCGGCGATCGCGGCGAACTGGTCCGCCTCCGGATCGGTCCATAGATGGCTCGTGATGGAGCCCAGGCCGCCCGAGAAGATGAGGAGCGGCGCCCAGCCGTCGAGGAAGAGCTCGGCGCCCCGCTCGGCCACACCAATGTCGTGGCTGCAGAGCACGAGGATCGCGTCTGCCTTCGACAGCGGATGACCGAGCTGGTGATACGCCCAGACCTTCTCGACGAGCTTCCTGATGCCCGGCGACAAGACGTCACTGTGCCGCATCGGTCACCCGCACGATCGCCAGGCCGTCGTAGCCCTTGATGCCGACCGTCTGAATTGCCGTCGCCTCCACGCGCGGCTCAGACCGTACCAGCTCGAAGAACTTGCGCATCCCGAGCACGCCGGGATCAGTGCTCGATGGATCCGCCACCGCGCCATCCCGCACCACGTTGTCCACGACGATGAGGCTGCCGGGTCGCGACAGGGCGAGCGCCCAGGTGAAGTACTGTGGCGTATTCACCTTGTCCGCGTCGATGAAGGTCAGGTCGAATGGGCCGCGCCCCTCAGCGGCGAGCTGAGGGAGCGTGACGAGCGCAGCGCCGACCCGGACCTGGACCACACGAGACAGCCCGGCGCGACCGATGTTCGCCCGCGCGACGTCGGCGTGCCTCGGATCGGCCTCGAGCGTCGTGAGGTGGCCGCCGGCTGGCAATGCTCGGGCGAGCCAGATCGTGCTGTACCCGCCGAGCGTGCCGATCTCGAGGATTCTCGTCGCCCCCTGGATCCTGGCCAGAAGATGCAGGAGTCTGCCGTGGTTCGGAGCTACGGCAATCTCCGGAAGCCCCGCCGTCGCGCTCGTCGCCAGCACGGCATCGAGCGCCGCGTCGGATGGGACGAGCATGTCGATCAGGTAGCGGTCGACGCCGGTCCACAGTTCTGTCGTCATTGTCTGTTCGAATGATTGCACGAATCCTTCCTGACGACCCACGTCGTCATGCACCGCGCGTCCTGGACGATCGTCGTCTTCAGCGGATCGATCAGCCGCCCGCCCAGATCGTGTGTGAGGTCGAGGAGCATCGCCTGATCGACGAGGTAGCGCTCGGATCCGTCCGGCAGCAGACATCGCCGGCCGTCGATCCGCTGCATTCTGGTTTCCATGCCGATGTCGGACGCGAGCCTGGAGAAGAGCAGCCCTCCGCGCCTGAGCACGCGCCACATCTCGCGCACCATGCCATCGAACTGCGCATCGTTTGTTGCGAAGTGCAGCACGGCGCTGCTCAAGACGGCGTCGGCGAACTCGTCCGGGAACGACATTTCTTCGACGGACTCGACCCTGAAGTTGTTCTCCGGCAGATCGGGCGCGAGCCGCTTCGCGATGGCGCGCACCGACCCTATCGCGCCGGGATCGGCGTCCACGCCGAAGATGTCGAACCCGTTTCTGAAGAAGTAGACCAGGTTGCGGCCGCCGCC
Source organism: uncultured Acidobacteriota bacterium (assembly GCA_963771395.1). Taxonomy (GTDB): domain Bacteria; phylum Acidobacteriota; class Vicinamibacteria; order Vicinamibacterales; family 2-12-FULL-66-21; genus DATBJJ01. The sequence continues at coordinate 54,362 of CAVYTY010000029.1, forward strand.
GCAGCCCGCGTCGACCACGCGCATGCCCGGTGCGATCCTGCCGCGGAGGAGCTGATCGAAGAGGTAGATGTCTATCTGTCCGAACTCGGTCACCAGATCAGTCATGGCGTGTCAATCCTTCGTAACGGCTTGAACCCGGCACATCCGCGAGAACGGATACCCGTTGCACCCGGTCTTCGGGAACCGCTGCCCAGCGGGTTGGACGGCATCTTGGGGTATGCCGCAATGAAGTCAAGGCAACAGGCACGCTCGGGATCAGGCGCCCTTTCGTGGCTTGCGCGCGACGCCTTCGAGATGCGTTCGCCGGGACTCGTTTCGACGCCCCTGCTCCTTCCGACGGCAGGCCCAGCACCGACTGGCTATGGAATAAGCGAAGCCCTTGGCGACCTCATACCACCACTTCTGTTGAGTGGCAGTCCAGATCTCGTCCTTCCCGCAGTCCTTGCAGCGAAACGGCACGTCAACGTAGTAGCCGCGGTACACGAACGCGGGCGCGCCGTAGCTGTTGTTCGGGGCGAGGGCCGCGGGGTTGACGAGCACTCCCCTCGCCTCGAGCTGCTTCCAGCGAGCGGCCTCCTCGAGCTTGTCACGCCGCGCGGCACGAGCGGCACGACGAATCTTGATCTCTTCGGGGCGCGCCTTCCCACGAGTCATGCGCACACCCCCAACGGGACGCACGAATACCGCAACGGCGACCCCGCGCCGGGACACTCGGACAGCGCAGCCAGGCAGACAGGCTCTCGCATCCCGGACCCGTCAGATCCGCGTCCGGTCAGGACGTGTTCCACGTCCACTTTCATGTGATCCCGCGCTTCGAGAATGATCGGTTCAACGACGGCGATGACCGTTTTCCGTATGGGTGCGTCGAGGTCGCCCGCGAGGTACGCCGGACACAGGCTGCCCGGATCAGCGCCGCGCTGGGACGTCAAGCCCCGGCCTGAATGTCACATAGCCCATCCCGACTGAGCCTGCCGAATCCGCTGGCGGTTCACCAACCCTCGTCTCTTGACATCGACGGTGATCCTGTAGTCGCACTGAACACAGGTGAACACGTGCGACCGCCATACGTCTACTTCGTGTAGCCCCGGCGCGCCGTGATTGTCGCCTTCCCACTTTTCAGCCGCAGATCGATTGTGTGCCACCCCCCGGCGACTACCCTCTGCGGCCGGTACGTGAGGACGTAGCGGCTTCGGAACTGCATCACAATGGCAGAGAACAAGTCGCTGAGCTCGTCGGCCCGCTCCGCGATAGAGATGTGGCCTCCGGTGATGTTCGCCACTTCGAGCATCGCGGGACGTGCCGACTGGGAGGCAGTGTTCTCGGTCCAGAGTTCGATACCAGACCTGTACTCCAATCGGACATCCGGTCGCGGCGGGCGCCGCGTCACGACGTACACGACTGCGTCGCTGCGCCGCGCACGTTCCATGAGTGCGCGCGCCGGCAGCCAGCTCGACGTGTCGCCGCCGTCACTGAACAGCAGGACGAACGAGCGGCGGCCCGGGAGGTTGTCCTTGAGCGTCAACGCCGCATACGCCGCATCGTAGAGTGAGGTGGCGCCTCTGGCGGCCGCGGCGGTGATCGCGTTGCGCATGGCCGTGGACGGTGGACTCCAGTCGGCCCGGAGGGTGACGGCGTCCGCGAACGTCACGATGGCAGCGCGATCGCGGGTTGTCAGCGAATCAACGGCTGCGATCGCGGCGCGTTTCAGATGACTCAGCGTCGCCCCTTCCACACTATTGCTGGTGTCGAGCGCCAGCAGCATGCTGACGGGCGTCTCGTCGACAGTGACCGAGTCGATCTCCTGCACGATGCCGTTGTCGCGCAGCTCGAAATCGTTTGCCCTCAAGCCGCTCAGGGCACGTCCTCCCTGCGTCACGAGCACGTCTACGGTGACGACTTCGACGCCACTGCGGAACTGCTGGACGGTTGATTGGCTGACCGCAAGTGATACGGCGATGAGTGTAGCGGCAGTTTTCATCGCCACACCTCAGCGCGTAGCTGATCGAGAGATGGACCGAGGTCGGTCGCGGGATTGGCAAGATAGGTCCGGAGCGGCTCGACGGCGCGGCCGCGCGTTGTCGTGAAATGCAGCGCGAGCGTCTCGTGCGCTTCCGGCTCCCGGCCAGTTCGCATCAGGACGTGCGAGAGCGCAAGCGGCGCTGCCTGGCCCCAGCGGAACGTGTCGAGCGCCGCCCGGGTACTGCTTTGCGGCATCGTCGTAACGCGCCTGACGTTCCGCAATGACACCCAGGAACATCATCGCCAGGTACCGAACCGGAAGGCTGTGGGCGGCGGAGGCGACGCGAAGCCACCGTTCGGCGTCAGCCTCGCGGCCATCGAGGAGCCTGACGCGGCCCAGGTGGAGTGCCGCTGCCACGCAGGCCGGGTCAGCGGCCATGGCAACTTCGAAGTGTCGCGCGGCAGCACGCAGTTCCGCGCGGGCCTCGGGCGGTACGACCGACGTGCCCTTCGGCAAGGGTCCGCTGAGCGGCCCGGCGACTGCAGCCTGAATCTCCGAGCGGACCCCCATCTCGAACGCAGCCAACGCGCGGGTTTGATCTTCGGACTCCCGCAGCCACTTCATCGAATGCGTGCTCAGGTTCGATGCCATCTCAGGCGCTCCGAAGGCATGCAGAAGGCCCGCTACCGTATCGCGCCAGCGGCGGGCGAACTCCGCCTGCCCGGCCGTGCGGTCGACGGCCGCTCTGAGCAACGTCGTCGCGGCATCGATGTGGGCGACAGCGTCCGGTTGCCGGGCCATCTTGACCAGCCGCAGCGACACATCGGTGTGCAGCATGGCCGCGGCGGCGAGATCAATGGGTGACCAGCCGCTCGTCGGCTCAACGACGCGATCGACGAGGGACGGATCGGAAGTCAACCGGGCGATATCGGCGTCGGCCGTCGGACGGCCGCCGCGGGTACTCGTCGACGATGAGTCGATAGGCGGCGTAGTCCGCCTGGGGCTGCGCCTGGCCGGAGAGGGCCGAGATGGCTAACAGTGCCACAGAAAGTGTGCCACCAACGGCAAGCGGCGGCCATTTGTCGCTCGGCATCTGGCTACCGGATCCGCTCCCGGACCCGGCCGACGGTCGTTTCTTTCTGTCCCGCGACCTCCACGGTGATCTTGTACTCGCCAGCCGGCAGCGTCGGTCCCACGGCGCCACCGCGCCCGCCGCGGCCGCCTGCGGGCGCCGGCCCGGCCCGCATGTTCCACTGGACGCGATTGAGCCCCGCCTCCGACGGCCCTTTGAGCTGAGCGATCTCGGTGCCCTTGATGTCAGCGACCGTCACCCCCGCCCCCGAATCATGCTTCGCGCGCAGGTAGTAGTTGATCACCAGCGCGTCGGGCTCGTTGGGCACCTCGACGTAGGCGTTGCCGAACAAACGGAAATTCCCCAGGGCACGGAAACCGTACGCGGTACGGGGCTCAACCGCGAACACGTGGAACGGCTTGGCGAGGACGTCCGTCGAGAGCTCCTGCAGGTGCGTGATGTCGCCGATGAAGATGCCGCGACCGTACGTGCCGAGCACCAGATCGTTCTCGCGGGGATGCACGGTCAGATCGTGCACGGGCACGGTCGGCAGGTTCGCCTTGAGCCGCGTCCAGGCGCCGCCCGCGTCGACCGACACCCACACCCCAAGATCGTTCCCCACGATCAGGACGTTCGGGTTTTTGCGATCCTGCACGACGACGTTGATCGGTGAAGCCACCAGGTTCGACGAGATCGCCGTCCAGGTCTTGCCGAAGTCGTTCGTCCGATACAGATACGGCCGGAAGTCGTCGTTCCTGAAACCGTTCTTGGCGACAAACGCGGTGCCCGCGTCGTGCGGCGAGGCAAACACGCGGCTCACGTAGCGATCGACAGGACCGCCTGCGGCAGCGACTCCGGCCGTGACGTCGGTCCACGCCGCGCCGTGATCACGCGTCACATGAACCTTGCCGTCGTCGGTGCCGACCCAGATGAGGCCGGCGGTCAGCGTCGACTCCGAGATCGACGTCACCGTGCAATACGGCACGTAACCGGAGTTGAGCCCGCACTTCGTGGCATCGGCCGTTGTCAGATCCGGACTGATCTCCTGCCACGCGTCGCCGCGGTTGAGAGAGCGAAAGAGCGACTTGTGCGCCCGTGTAGACAATCTGCGGATTGTGCGGCGACAGAACGAGCGGCGTGACCCAGTTGTAGCGCAGCGCCGGCGAACTCTGCGGCCGCTGCGGCTGAATATTCGTCGGCCTGTCCCGTCAACTGATCGAACCGGCGCTGGCCGCCGGTCTGGAAGCTGTTGTAGACCCACCGGGAGTTGGTCGGGATCCACCTGGTTGTACATGCCGTCGCCGGTGCCCACCGTCGTCCAGTCCTCGAGCGTGATCATGCCGCTTCTGGAATTGCTCGGACCCTTCCACGACTCGTGGTCCTGAAGGCCGCCGTAGACGTTGTACGGATCGTCCATGTCGACGCCCACGGCGTACACCTCTCCGAGCCGCTTGTTCAGGAAATAGTCGGCCGTGCGGCCGCCGTCGTACGACACGTTGACGCCGCCGTCGCTGCCGAGCATGATGCGCTGCGGGTCCTGTTCGTCCCACCAGATCGTCCGGAAGTCTCCGAACACGCTCCTGAAGAAGTCACAGTTCCACGTCTTGCCACCGTCGCGCGACTCGTACATCGTGTCGCTGGTGACGACGATCTGCATCGGATCGACAGGATTCGTCCTGATCTGATTGAACGAGTACGGGGCCTTCGATCCGGCGACGTCGATGTCGTCGCCGTGCAGCTTCCTCCACGCCCGGCCGCCATCCTCGCTTCGGTACACTTCGTTGCCCATCGGCCCACCGGCGCGTCCGGCGCGTCCTCCGCCTGCCGCACCGCCGCCCCGTGCGCCGCTCGCCTGGCACGCGTCAATTCGCGCGGGCATTCCCTCTCGCCGCGCGTTCAGGTTCTCGACAATGAGCGTCAGGACGTTCGGGTTGCGCTGCTGGATGTCCAGACCGATACGCCCGACGTTACCGGCCGGAAGGCCCTCGAGCTTCCTCCACCTCGTGCCTCCGTCGTCTGTCCGATACACGCCGCTGCCGGGACCGCCGAGCACGAGCTGCCAGGGAGTGCGGTGCTTCTCGTACATCGCCGCATACAACGTGTCCGGCGACTTGCGATTGATCACGAGGTCGATTGCGCCGGTGCCGTCGTCTACATACAGCACCTTGTCCCAGGTCTTTCCCCCGTTCCGCGTCCGGAACACACCGCGTTCCTCGTTTCTCGAGAACAGATGGCCCATCGCCGCGACGTAGACGATCTCCGGATTGGTCGGGTGGACGACGATGCGGGCGATGTGATGCGTGTCGGTCAACCCCATGGATTGCCAGCTCTTGCCGGCGTCGGTGGACTTGTAGACGCCCTTCCCCGAGTAGGACGAGCGCGCGTTCGCCTGATCGCCGGTGCCCATCCAGACAACGGAGGGATTGGAGGGGGCGAGGGCAACGGCACCGACCGCGGCAATTTCAACGCTGTCGGAGATGGGGTCCCACGTGACGCCATTGTTCGACGTCTTCCAGAGCCCGCCCGTGCGCGTCGCGGCATAAATCGTGTAGAGGTGATCCGCGCCGGAGCCTCAGGCACGGCGATCTCGGTGACCCACGCGGACGTGCGAAACGGACCGATGTTCCGGAAGCTCGTGGCGTTCAGCACATCCTCGAGCGAGGCTGCGTTCTGCAGGGCCGTGGCCGGCAGAATCCACACCGCGGCTGCAGCAAGCAGCACCAGCAGTCTTCCCGTCTCTCGTGTCGTCACGTAGCTTCCCTCCGCGGAACACGGTACCCGCGGAGGAGGCCATCGGCAAGTGAGCGACGGCTATGGTCCGGGGGCCTCACTTCGCTGCTTGAGACCGTTTGCCTCGAGCGTGACGTACCGTGCGATCAACCCGCGCGTCAGCCACGTCATGAGCGGCGCCAGCATGCCGCCGAACTGAATCGACAGCGTCACGCGGCTTCCGCTGTCGATCGCATCGATCCAGTGGCGCCCGATTGCGGTCAGGCCAAGGCTCCGCGTCGTCCAGTCGAAGCCACGCCCGGCTTCCAGTTTCGTCACCACCCAGTCAGCTGGAAGGAGCTTCGGTTGATGAACCCTGGCGCGGCTCCCGACCGCCAGCGGTCCGATGTCGAGCCGCTTGACGCTCTTCATGGACGGAGTCCAATCCGGCCAGCGTTCGATGTCGCTCACGAGCGCCCAGACACGTTCCGGTGAGGCCGCGATTTCAATCGTGAGGCTGAAGTCTGTCACGGGTCCGGACGACGGGCGCTACGCTCTCCGTAGAGTGCGGGACCTGATGGACGTGTCCCGGTCCCATCCCTCGTTCTGCAACGTCAGGGACTGGATCAGCGCGCACTCGGATCCCGCCTCGAGACCGTCGATCGCCACGTAATCCGACGGCCAGCACCGATGGACGTCGTACGCCAGCGCCAACCGTCCGCGGGCGTCGTAGATCTCGACCCGGACCTCCTTGCGGAACGCCACCTGCTGCTCCGTCGAACCGGAGACGAGGCGTGCCCAGGCCTCGAAATCGGCGTCGTACAGATGCCCCGCTCGAGGGTGATGGGTTCGAACCCGGTGACGCCTGGCAGCTTACGTGTCGCGCCGGTGTTGCCGCCTTCCCGATACTCCACGACCTGGGTCGAGCGTTTGAGCGCGCTGACCTTGGTGATGCCCGCAACAATCCGACCATCCCACCTGACGCGGAACGTGTAACCGTGATAGGGGTCGACGGGGCGACGAGACTTCTTCGGCATGAGACGCTTCACTCCTTGGACGTCGGTTGCGGGCCGGGCACGCGGTTGCGAAAGCGGGTGCGACGGCTGTCTATCGGCCGGCCTCTCCGTGCGGTTCCTCGATGCGCCCGGCCTCGAGGATGGTCGCGTAACAGAGCACATCGGCGGCGACACCCGGCGCAAGATTCGGGAACTCCGTATGACGGCGCAGAATCCCTTCGCGCTCGAATCCGCACTTCTCGAGCACGCGCTCCGACGCGCGATGCTCGACGTGGCAGAGCGCATAGAGCCGCTGGACCCCGACGCGCGCGGCGAGGTCGACCATCGCGCGGAGCGCTTCGGTCGCATAACCGCACCCCCACGCGTCACGCGCCAGGACATAGCCCGTCGCGGCCCGATAGGGCGTTTCGAACCCCAGCCCGCTGCTGCCGAGCAGCGTGCCGTCGGCCCGGGACAGCCCGAGATACGGTCCTGCGGGCCAGCGCTCCCATTCCGCATCGCTGAACGCGAGAAACCCGCGCGTGTCGGCGATCGTCTCGTGCGTCGGCCAGCTGACGAACCGCGTCACGTCAGGGTCGCTCGCATAACGCGCGAACAATACGCTCCGCATCGCCGGCGCGAGGACGTCTCAGCAGCAATCGGGACGTCTCGAGTGTCTCAGGGCCCTTCACGGTACAGCCGATCGCGCGACGACCGAATGGTGCGCGATACGCCCGCCGCATCGCCGTGTTTCGTGGCGCCGCCGGGCGCGATCCACGTGGCATACGCCGTTGTCCGCCATTTTCGTTGTCCGCGATCAGTGGATGAGTCGGAGTGTCGCACGCATCCCTTCGCGTGACACCCGACTGGGGCGACTGATTGGCGACTGATTATAGATGCGTGGAGACGAAAAACGGCCGAGATTTGCGGCGGTCAGATGGCGATGCCGGCGCACACGATACGCACACGGAAACGTGCCCGTAGCGGCTGCTGGTCAACTCAGCCACGGCGTGCCGGCGTGAAGCGCTCGTTGATCTCCGCAAAAGGAACGGCACGCGCGAGACCCTGAAACGTCCCCTGGTCCGCGATCTCCTTTGCGGCCTGCAGAAACCCGGCCCATGCGGCGCGAGAGACCGCTCCCGACGCTGACCCTCCGAACCCCGAGCCGGGCGAGATCGGTCACCGTCGTGAAGTCAGCGCCCACCAGCACGTTCACCGGTTTCGGTGCGACGGCACCGACGATCGCGGCGATCTGACTCGCGGCGCGGATGCCGGGCGCATACAGACAATCAGCGCCCGCCTCCGCATACGCAATCAGTCGGCGGATGGTCTCTGCAAGATCCGGCCGCCCCACGATGAATCCCTCCGAGCGTGCCGTCAGGAGCACGCCGGTTCCGGTCCCGTCGATAGCTCCGCGGGCGGCTCGAATGCGCTCCACCGCGAGGGAGTACAGGAGAGGACTCGCCGGGTCGCCGGTGGAGTCCTCGATGGAGAGTCCGGCCACCCCGGTGGCGGTCGCTGCGGTGACGTTCACGGCCACCGTGGCCGGCTCGATCGCAAACCCGCCTTCGAAGTCGGCGTTCACCGGCACGTCGACACCGTGCGCGATCGAGCGGATGTGCGCAAGGCACTCGTCGAGCGTCACCGCGTTGTCCGGACGGCCCATCGACCACGCGAATCCCGAGCTGGTGGTGGCGAGCGCCTTGAAACCGAGCTGGACGAGCGCACGGGCACTGCCAATGTCCCACGGATTCGGGATCACGAAGCAGCCCGACTCGTGGAGCTGACGAAACACCCGGCGGCGAGCGATTGAGTCAACCATGAGACGAGGATACCTGATGCCTGGTGTCACTCGGTGATGCCGTAGCTCAGCGTTCTCGCCGTTGTCCGCAGGAAGCCGACGGGCTCACACGCACAGCCAGTCGTCGTCTCGATCGTCCCGCGAGTGATCGGGTTCGGGGAGGGCTACCCCGGACACTCGAGGCTTCGGCTTGGGCCGGAGCGGCGCACCAACCAGAGCATCGCGACGGTCATCATCATCGCCAGCCACGCGGCGAGGCTGATACCGATAGAAACGCGTCTTGAACGCGCCTCGGCCGAACGTCCGCGCCCTGAGGTCAGTCGCATAGCCGAAGAGCTCCGCCAGCGGCACGCGCGCGTGCAGCACGCAAGTCCCGTCGCATTCCTGGCGCGAGTCAATCAGCCCGCGACGGCCGATGATGTTCCCCATCATGTCCTCGACGTGTTCTTCGGGAACCGTCACCTCCAGCAGCATCACGGGTTCGAGCAGAACCGGCGCCGCTTTCTGTACGGCATCCCTGGCCGCGAGGAAGCCGGCGAGCTTGAAGGCCTCCTTCGTCGAGTCGACATCGTGATACGAGCCGTCATAGAGCTCCACCCTCACGCCGTCCATCGGATAGCCCGCGACAATGCCGCGCGCGAGCGCTTCCCTGATCCCTTCGTCTACGGATGCGATGAACTCCCGCGGAATCGCACCACCCGAGGTTGCGTTCTCAAAGACAAACGCCGTGCCTGGCTGGTCAGGAAAGAGACGAAGCTTCACATGCGCGTATTGGCCTCGACCACCAGTGTGCCTGAAATACTTCATCTCGCCGTCGGCAGGCCGGGTCAGCGCCTCCCTGTAAGCGACCTGTGGGCGGCCCACACTTGCTTCGACTTTGAACTCGCGACTCAGGCGGTCGATGATGATTTCGAGATGGAGCTCTCCCGTGCCCCCGAGGACAACCTCGCGGGACTGCCGATCGATCTGGACCCGGATGGTCGGGTCCTCGGCGGTCAGCTGCTCGAGCGCCTGAGCAAGCCTCTGGTCGTCGTCAGGCGTCTTTGGCTTGATTGAAATGCAGAGGAGACCTGTTCCGTAGCCTGCGCTCATCTCAGTCCCGTCGGTCTATGCCGATAGTTCAGCTCGTCCGGTCGAACACATGCTACACCCCCGTCGGAGAACCCGGTCGCGGGTTCACCACGTGAAGCGTGCGGTGGTCCCGCAGATACAACGCCAGCAGGATCTCGACAGGAACCCAGGTCACCAGCACCTGGATCACGATGAAGAGGCCAGGGCTGGCAATCCCGACATCGACCGCCACCTCATGAACGATGAGAGCTGCCAGGATTACGATCGCAAACGGCAAGGCGATGAGCGCGAACGTGCCGTCATAGCGAAGCAGCGTTCGGCAGCGGGGGCACCGGATGCGGGTCGGCACCCCGGCCGCGACAATCGCCCACACGCCGATGTCCTTGCCGCAGGCTGGACACAGTTTGCCGTTCGCCATTCCACGCTCTCCCCCGGCCACTCACGGTGCCCTCGACGAACGCGCCGTGGCGTCGGCGACGATCGACCGACGTGCCTCAGTAAAGAACCGACGGCAGGTACGCTCCGGCCGGTTCGTTGTAGAGCCCGCGCGTCATCAAGGTCATCACCTGCACGACCCTCAGACGGTGACCCAGACACCATTGGAGGACCTGGGCGTTCCGGAGCGGCACCAGCATGCCGGGACCAGCAAACGCCGTGGCCGACGCGATGAGCGCCATCAGATCACGGTTCGTCTCGGCCGCGGCGTGAGCGAAGAACGCCAGGTCCGTGGCATAGCCGGTGATGCGGCCGTCGTGCTCCACGACCTTCGCCGTCCCCTGCTTGACGGCATCGAGCACTTCGCCATGCCGGTCATGGCCGTGGACGAACCGACAGACGAGGTCGCACGCCTCGAGATCCGCCTCCCCTGCTTGTCGCACGGCATGACCCGATATCGAGATCCCGATTGGCGGGCCCTGCAGGCACGCGATCGGTTCCCGCACCTGGAAGCCGAGCGTGGAATACAACGCCAGCGACCGTCCGTGATAGGCAGACTGGAGCAGCCGCACACCGGGATTGCCCGACTCGCGGACTCGTTCGAGCGCCGCCTCCATCAGGCGGCGGCCAATCTGACGATTCTGCACCGTCGGATGGACGCTGATCGGGCCAAGCCCGACGACGTCGGACCGCTCGTCCAGGAAATTGCTGCCGATGATGGTTCCGTCGACTTCTGCGACGACACTGAAGAAACGCGGATGCGACAGCAGCATCCGCATGAAGTCGATCCCGACCTCGGCCGACGGAATGTCAGCTGGGAAACTGTGCTGCGCCGCGATTGTGCTGAACGCATCGAAGAGAATCCTCCCGCATGCTTCAGCGTCTGTCGCTTGCCCCGGGCGCAGGTTGACGTGCGGCCCGGCCTGATCACGAGTCATGGTTCCTCGGTCCTCTATCGGTGCCGGGCGCAGGCGGCACTCCGAAGACACCAGAGTCACCTGCGGCGGGCAGGTCCGGAATGGTACCACGCGTGCGGCGGGACGGCTGGCGCTCAGCCGCGCTTCACGGTCCAGATCCCGAGCTGCTGCCGAACGAGCACCAGCTGGCCGACGTGATACGCCGTGTGATCGGCCACCAGCACGAGCTCGCGCAGATAGGTCTGCCCAGAACCGTGGGGAATCGTGGCCGTCAGCGCGACCTTCGGGTCGGCGGCGAGCCTCTGCAGCGCACGCCGGTCGCGGAGGAACTGCGCAAGGCTCTTGTCCCAGGCCGCCAGTGAGGGGGGCGTCGCAGGAGGCCAGTAGTCGTCGGGCCACGTGCGCTCCTCGTAGTCGGGATTGACGCAGAAGTCCAGAATGTCGAACTGCGCGATCCGAAGATGCTCGACAATCTGCCAGGGCGAATGCGGGGCGCCCGGCGGCCGCGCACTTCGAAGCTTGGGCGGGATGCCGGCGACCGCCGTCTCGAACCCGACGTGGGCGCCCTCCCAGTCCAGCAATTGGCGCAACATTGCGCGCAACGTCTTCTCGTCGGTTGTCGTCGGCGCTTGGCGTCTCCTCGAACCTGTCACACTCGGGCCCCCCGTGTAATGCTGAATGCTGAGTGCTGAATGCTGAAGTGAATGGTGAAGTTGCCAACTTGAAACTCAGAGCCCTTCAGCATTCACTTCGCATTCAGCATTCAGCATTCAGAATTGATAGGGTCCATCCTCCAACCGGTAGAACACCTGTCGCCCCAGCGACCGCGCGACGCGCACCATCTCGTCGGCTCCGGTCGAGACGCCGCCGACACGAAGCACCGCGTCGCAGCGAGCCACCAGGCGCTCGGCGATGGGGTGAAAGATCTCGTCGAAGGCAGCGTCTCCAACGTCGCGCGAGCCGGCGAGCGCCACCAACGGCAGCGCCAGCCATTCGCCAACGATGGGGATGTGCCCCGCGCGAAAGAGCGGCAGCGCGTAGCGCTCCATCGCCCTCACGTTCGCCACCATCTTCACCGGATCATCACCAGTGCCCGAACGGTACGGCCCGGCGATCAGAATCATCAACGATGGTACGGCCATTGGGCAGCTTCCTCCAGTGCCGCGATTGCCGCTCCCAGTCTCATGGCCTGCCTGACCGCGCCAGGCACGCGAGCATGAACGCTACTCTACTCGTCCCGCGGCACGATCCCGAACCACGCCGGTACCGCAAGCATGCTCTGGCGTTCTTCACCGGCCGAGACAATCGCCCCTCGACCGTTACGTACTGCTACGCTTCAAGGATGCATCCGGTCATTCTCGACCTTCTCCAACGGCAGCAGCGCGACGGCTTCCCGGATCTCGGCGGCACCGAGATCACCGCCACGATACCCATCTCGGACCGTCTCATCACCGAGCTCATCGCCGCAGCGCTCCCGATCGGAGGAAAGGTCCGCGAGATCATAGTCGAGGCGGAGGAAGGCAACCGCGTGATCGCAAGGGTCCGGCTGTCGGCCTCGAGCCTTTTTCCAGCGATCCCCGTAACGCTTGCGATCGAGGATCAGCCGAAGCTGCCCGAGCAGCCGATCATCGGCTTGGGGCTTTCCCAGGCCTCCGGCTTCGTCGCCAGGGCCGCGTCGGCGCTGCCGTCCATGGTGACGCTGCCACCGGGCATCACCATCGAGGGTGACCGCATCCGGATAGACATCCGGCTGTTGCTCGCCGAACGCAACCTCGAGGGTTTGCTCGACTACGTCACGAGTCTTCGCGTCAGCACTCGCGCCGGGGCTCTCGTCCTCGACGTGAGCGCCAGGCTCGGTCCGCGGTAGGTTACCGGCGCACGAACTCCATTGTCGTCTCGCGGCGTCGCGGCGTGCGAAAGCCACGGACGTACTTGAGCGAGCCCGGAGTCGAGTACTTCTGGGCGTAGGCGCGCTCGACGGCGTCACGGAGGCGCGTGCTTCTGGCGCGGACGGCCCGTACTCGCACCTGTCGTTCGCCCACCTGAATCGTGCCGAGCGGATCGTCCAGGAACGCCTTGTACCAGCCGTCCGGCTTCAGCGTCCACGAACGAACGAAGGCACGGCCGTCCACGACCACGGCCCAGACGCCGATGAAGCGATGGTCCGAACGGGCGCCCGCCCTGATGCCGATGATCTTGCTGTCGTCGATGGCCGCCACGACCGGGCGCGGGAGCGCGCGGGGGACACGTCCTGTTGCCGACCGTGCCGGGTCTGATTTCTTCATCGGTCGAAGGCGGGATCCTAGCACGAGCGCTCCGCTCGCTGGTGACACTCATGCTAGTCATATATGCTAGCATATATCATATGAAGCGAACGACCATCTACCTCGAGCCCGAGCTGGAGGTGCTCCTCAAGCTGGAAGTCCTGCGCCAGAAGCGGCCCATGGCCGAGCTCGTGCGTGAAGCGCTGCATGCCTACGTCGTGCGCGAGCCGAAGCGGGTCCCGCCTGGAGCCGGCGCGTTTGTCAGCGGCCACGCCGACACGGCCGAGCGCGCGGAGGAGATTCTCGGCGAAGCCGGCTTCGGGGGAGGCGTCGTGCCTCTGGTCCGGCGGCGGCGGGTCGCGACAGCCGCGAAGCGGACGCGGCCACGACGGTGAGCATCCTGCTCGACACGGGAATCGTCTATGCCTACTACGATCGCGGCGACGCCTGGCATACGCGCGCCCGCGCCGTGATCGAGGGCGCCGCGTCTGGACTCATCCTGCCGGCGCCGGTTGTCCCGGAGGTCGACTACCTGCTCGGCCACCGGCTGGGGAAGGCGAGCCAGCTCACGCTGTACCTCGGCCATCACGGAGGGCTACTACCTCGTCGCGGACCTGCCTCGCGAAGGGTATCCCCGCGTCGCGGCGCTCAATCGACAGTTCCCCGATCTCGATCTCGGGTTCGTCGATGCCGCGATCGTCGCGCTGGCCGAAGCACTCGGTCTGAAGCGGATCGCCACAGCCGACCGCCGGCATTTCGCTCCGCTCGCCTCTGCGCTGAAGCTCGAGCTGCTACCGTAGCCGCCTGGCAGCCAGCGCTGTCGCCGGGATCGCGAACGGCTGATGGCAATGGCGCATCCGGGATGACCTGGCCGCCGATTCCGGCGCGCCACCAAGACGTTCAGCGCTCCCACTCCAGCCGGGCGACCCGCGGATCGGCCGCGAACGCCAGGCGATCGAACTCCAGCCGCTCGTCGGGGAAATCACAGAGCGCGCGGGCACCATGCGAGCCAAGATGGATGCGCCACGTCTGCCGTTCCTGAGGCTGACGCGACGCGAAGGCACCACACGTCAGCAGCGCGAGGTTCACGCCACGAGGAACCCGGGCGGAGGCATACTTCAGCACGTTGACACCTGCCTCGCGCGCGCGATCGGCAAGATCCTGGCAAGCCGTCCAGTCTGCGCGGTTCGTCCATCGATCCTGATCCGCGCCGAACGGCGGACGCGTCAAGTCCAATCCGGCTGCCGTCCGGAACCTGACCGAGAACACCGTGTGCTCGCCAGCGATGCCGGGCCACGGCGTCTCCGGCGAGTCGGCAAAGAACAACAGGCGATGAAACGCGACCTCGGCAACGGCCGTCGCCGGCGTGCTGGATCCGTAGAACACACCCGGGGTGAAGCCGGCGCGGCGAAATCGCGATCCGGATGGATAGGGGGCGCCGTACCTGAACGGCGTCGCCAGCAGGTAGTGGAGGTCACGACACTCGGAAGGGACGGGCGGCTTCGTCCGCTCGAGGACCGTTTCGAGAAGACTCTGCTCGGCCAGCGTGTCGACGATCTTCATCGTCGACACGCGGTGTTGCGCTTCGACCGCTCGCCAGCAGGAACCCGAGAGGCGGCGCCGCTCAGACGAGAGCGCGGCGGGCGTCCAGGTACGAGACTGCGTGGACAAGTCCGGGAACCGACTGAATGATCGCCAGAGGCGTGCCGCCAAGCACTTCGTTCTCGTTCCGGAGCCACGCCTGCGCGACGGCGTCGTCGCCATGAACAATCGCGTCGAGCGCGCGAAACAGCCGGACGAAGAGCACCGCGAGGTCGAAGGCCTTGTCGCCGGACGCGAGGGTGTAGGTGCCCGACCCCATACGGGAGACGCTAGCCTCGGAGAGCCCGATAGTGGCCGCCAGAGCCTTGTTCGACACCCCAAGACGGCTCGCGGCACGAAGAACCGCCTTGGTGACGACGGCGGCTTCGGACACCGCGGTCGATCGCTCGGCTGGACCAGGGCCTTTCGTCATTTCCTCTGAAATATTATACAGTAAGTATTTCTGTAGTAACAAGCGGCCGCGGGCGATGGCTGGAACCGATGCCGAAACCCCCGCCGTCGAAGGCAGGCTGATGGCGTCCATGAAAGTCGAGGCAAATGCCACTAACGTGCCACGACTGAATCGCTCGGTTTTCGCTCAGAATCGCAAGGGCTTCGAATCGAGTGCGCGGGTTCTGCATCCGCGAACCCCTTGAAGTACGCAGATCCTGAGATCAGGGCGGCGGCCCAGAGTCCTCATCGTCCGGCCGCCCACCGAATCGCGGCCGCGATCTGTCCCTGAAACCGCGGATCCATCCACGTCGAGGGGAAGTGCCCGAGCGCGTTGTAGTACACCCGGCCGTTGCCATGCGACTGCACCCAGGCGAGCGGGTAATCGCCCGACGATCCGACCGATCCCGCGTCGAGCCGCAGCAGGACCTGGACACGGTTGCGTGGGTTCTCGCGGAACGTGTAGAACTCTTCTTCAAGCGAGAAGCGATCGCCAAGGCCCGTCGTCGCAGGGTGCGCCCGATCTTCGACGATGACCGAGGCCGTCTGGGTCCATGGGTGCTCCTTGAAGTAGGCGCCGATGAGTGCGCCGTACTCGGGCCACTGATACAGCGTGTCGGTCGCGCTGTGTGCGCCGAGAAAGCCCTTGCCACCCGAGACAAACGCCAGGATCGCGGCTTTCTGGTCGGCCGTGAACGCGAGCTCGCCGCTGGTCAGCGCGAAGAACAGCACGTCGTAGGTCGCCAGGGTCGTAGCGGTGATCGCCGCGACGTCCTCGGTCGCCGTGATCGCGAACTCGCCATTCGCTGCGCCGAGACCCGTCAGCACCTGTCGGGCGGTGACGATGGAATCGTGCCGAAACCCGGCCGTCGCCGTCAGCATGAGCACCCGGACAGGCGCGGACGGCGGTCCCGAAGGACCGACCGGGGTGGACGTCGAGGGCGGCTTGGATGAACAGGCGAGGCAGGCGACCAGCAGGACGACGACGGAGCCGCGAGCGCTGGCCCTGTTCGAGCGCCTCGAGCCTGCCCATTCTTGTGCCGCGTCCACGCTCTTGTGACTCCCCCACTGATAGTAAAGCCTTTCGGTCCTCGGTGGCGCCGGGCAGTAACGTGTCACGGGCCGATATCGGCGCGCAACACCTGCGACATCCGTCTCACCTACGCCACAACGCACAGGACAGTCCTCAGAAGGTCCGACGTATGATAGCCCTCCGATGAAACCTTCTTCGTTTTTGTGGTTCACGCCAAAGACGCCGAAGGGTTGACTGCAGCGTGGCGAGAAAAGCCGACACGTTCGACGCTGTGCGCAAAGCCGGGCTCGGGCTGCCAGGCGTCGAGGAGAGCACGATGTACGGCGCGCCGGCGCTGAAGGTCCGCGGCAAGCTCGTCGCCTGCATGGCCAGCCATAAGTCGGCCGAGCCAGGGTCGCTCGTGGTCCGCATCGACTTCGAACAGCGAGAAGAGCTCGTCGCGGCCGAGCCGGACACCTACTACCTCACCGATCACTATGTCGGGTACCCGTCGGTGCTGGTGCGATTGTCTCGAATCCGTGCGGACGCGCTGGCGGATCTGCTGAGGTCCGCCTGGCGATTCGTCAACGATCGGGACCTGAAGGGAGTCGGCCGGCCGAGGGCCTGATCGGCGGGATCTTCGCGCGAATGTCAGCCTGGCGGGCGCTGGCGCTCGAAGAAGACCGTGTCGAGCCCGAGCGATCGTGCCGCGACGGACGGGCGCAAAGCCGAGTTTCTCCAGCATGCTCGTGTCAATGAAGCTCGATGACGCCTTTGGCCGTGCTCACGGTTGCATGGAGCTCCGCCCCAGAGGCCAGTGCGACGTCAGCATCGATCCCTACGGCCTTGAGGACGCCGACGACCGCCGCCGGCTGGGGATGCGCGATGCGCAGCGCCTTCAGCTGGCACCCTCCCGGAGAATCGGTCGCCGGATGCACGGCATCGGCCGCCCATTGGATGAAGAACGGGATGGGCTCGACGACTCCGACGGCGAGCGAGCTCGCGACACCGAGCGATCGCCATTTCAGCAGCCTGCCATCGGGACGTGCGCGCGAACCGTCGCTCGGGCCGAAGACGGCCTGGCCGGCGGCCTTCGCGCCACGCGCTACTCCGTCGATGTCCGTCGTTGCCGCCGCCCACGTCACCAGCCGTGGCTCGGTCAGCGCCCGGAGGTCGATCTGGAACGTGTAGGTGCTCTGCGCGGGATCGGGCGCAATGATCTCGAGATACTGCTTCGTACCGAGTGACAGAAGCGCGTTGCGGGTGCCCCGGCCCGGATGACTGCCCCCGACCACGGGCCTGACCCCGGTCCGCTCCTCCACCCATTGGATACCGCGATCGAGATCGGCCACGCCGAGCAGCAGGTGATCGGCGGCCGTGACGGCAGAAACTGCAGCTCGCATGATGATCTCGGGCCGGGTCAGCGTCGACGCCGCGACGAGGCCGGGCGCCCGGAGCGCCGGTCGGCGGTCGGTTGCCGGGACATCCATACACGCATTCTAATCCGCTCCGTTCCGCATGTCCTTCGCACAGGTGACGCCGCGTCGACGGTGGATCGACGGCCACCTCGTGCTCGCGCGACGGCTGGAGCATCCGCTTTCGACTGGTGCAGACGTTCTCGCCAAGGAATCATCTGCACGCGTTCAGAATCAGCTCGGAATCGGACGTCGACACCGAGTTCGCCGAATGGGTGCGGGAAGCATACGCCGTCGGCGAGCAGCGACACCTTCGCCCGTCGAAGACGGCCGGTGCCCGACAGCGGCGGCGCAAGACGGGAAACCGGGACGCCACGTAGTCGACATACAGCCACTCGAGCCCGGACACGGCTCCTTCAAAATCTGACCCAGGCTCGACTCCCTGCCCGCCGCGGACTTTCAGGCGAGCCGATTTGCGCGGCCGGGCCGCACGAATCGCTCGGCCCCGAAAACCGGCACGTGGTGTCAAAAAAAAGCCAAAAATGTCAGTTCACACAGCAACTCGTCCCAACATGTCCGTTGACCGTCACTCGTCCCAGATCTAGACTTCGACCCCAGGGGTCAACTTGCAAGTGGCACGTCTGTAACAACACTAGCTTGGGAGGGCATCCACCTGGGTGCCGGGGAGGGAGTATGTTGCGTTCGTCCAGCCGCTGGAAAGTCGCGGTCATCGTCGCCCTGTTCACCGCCATGGTCCCTTGGGGGGCCGCCGCACAATCCACCGCGTCGATTTCCGGCGTGGTCAAGGACGCCCAGGGAAGCGTGCTTCCCGGCGTGTCGGTCGTCATCAAGGACGACGCCTCCGGCCAATCACTGGATGTGACGACCGATGCCGAGGGGAGATACCAGGCCACAGCCCTTGCCGCCGGGTCCTACACCGTGACGGCAACGCTCTCGGGCTTCAAGGTCGCAACGTCGAAGAACATCCGCGTCGCGCCCGGTCAGCCGGTGTCCATCCCGCTCACGCTCGAGATCGGCCAGCTCGAAGAGACGGTCGTGGTCACGAGCAGCTCCGAGCTCATCAACACAGAAAACGGCACAGTCGCGGCGACGCTGAACTCGGATCAGCTCACCCGCATGCCGACGGCGACGCGCAACGCGCTGAACGCCGTCGCGTTCCTGCCCGGCGTGAACGTCACGGGCACCAACCGCGACTCGACGATCAACGGTCTCCCGGAGAACTTTCTGAGCATCACCATCGACGGGGTGAGCAACAACGACAACTTCCTGCGCAACACGGATGGTTTCTTCGCCTCCGTCACGCCGCGGCAGGACGCGGTCGAGGCCGTATCGGTGACCCTTTCTGCCGCCGGCGCGCAGGTGGGCGGCGGCGCCGGCGCTGTCACGATGGCGTTCCAGACGCGATCGGGCGGCAACCGTTTCACCGGCAGCGCCTACGAGTACTACCGGAACCCGAAGTTCAACACCAACTACGTCTTCAACGAGATCAACCATCAGCCGAAGAACGAGGTCAAGCTGAACACGTTCGGCGCGCGGGTCGGTGGTCCGATCGTGATCCCCGGCTTGTACGACGGCCACAACAAGGCGTTCTTCTTCGTGCACTACGAGCAGGTCCGCTTCCCGAACAGCTTCACGCGCACGCGGACGGTCTTCAATCCGCGCGTCTACGACGGCTGGTTCCGCTACCAGTTCGGCACCGAAGTGCGCGAGGTCAACCTGCTGCAGCTGGCGGCCACCAACGGGCAGATCTCCGCGACGGACGCGACGATGATGAAGCTGCTCGGGCAGATCGACGCCTCGACGAAGACCACCGGCACCCGCGCCGCCCAGAGCGATCCGCTGTACGACAACTACGTCTGGCAGAGCCCGTCGGAGCTCTTCGAGCATCAGCCGACGGTGCGCCTCGATTACAACCTCACGACCAACCACCGGCTGAACGGATCGTTCTCCCAGATCACAGCCAAGCGGACGCCCGACTACCTGAACAACACCGATCCGCGGTTTCCCGGTGCGCCGAACCAGCGCGACTTCGTCTCGACGCGGCCGCTGATAGCCCTGGCCATGCGATCCGTGCTGTCCAAGAACATCGTCAACGAGGTGCGCGGCGGGTTGACCGCCTACGCGAGCGGCTCGAATTTCGGCTACGCATCGAGCATCACCTCGCGCAACGATCCCAGCACGTTCGCCGACTCCGGCGGGTTCGCGATCAGCGCGCCGAACAACACGATCACCAACTGGTTCACGTCCAACGGCCCGAGCTGGCGCAAGGCACCGACCTATACCGTGGAGGACACGTTGACCTGGAACCGGGGCGCGCACACCATCCTGACCGGCGGGAACTTCATGATCTCGAACGCCTCGTCCTCGGGACAGACCATGGTCCGCGGGATCACGCTGGGGCTCAATACGGACTTCGATCCGGCGGCCGGCTTGTTCAACACCACCAACTTCCCTGGCGCGTCGAGCGATCAGCTGACGGCCGCACGCGCCACCTACGCGGTGCTGACCGGCCGGGTGGCCACCGTGGCCAGTACCGCGGTTTTGCAAAGCACCGGCCAGTACCAGGAACTGGCGCCGAGTACCCTCGAAGGCGGCTACAAGGTCTTCGGCATGTTCGCCCAAGATACGTGGCGAGTGAAGCCGAATCTGACCCTGACGGCCGGCCTCCGCTATGACATCCAGACGCCGTTCGCCCCGTTCTCGAGCGTCATGTCCGCAGTCACGATGGCGAGTGTCTGCGGGACATCGGGCGAAGGCGACGGCGGCCTCTACAGCCGGTGCGATGTCCTGACGCCAGGCGCCACGGGCGGCGTCACGCCGCAGTACATCCAGTTCGAGAAAGGGAGCGAAGGCTACAAGACGGATTTGAACAACATCGCGCCGTCGGCCAGTATCGCCTGGCGGCCCAACGTCCAGTCCGGGTTCCTGAGCAAGATCCTCGGGGACCCCGATCAGGCGACGGTGCGCGCGGGATACTCCGAAGCCTACGCCCGTGAGGGCCTCACCCGGTTCACCACCCTCTACGGGGGCAACCGCGGCGCCTCGATTTCGCTGAATCGCACCGCCAACACCGGCCTCGTGCCGGCGGGCGAATCATGGCCGGTCCTGCTCTCGCAGACCAATCGGCTGTATCCGGCGTCGTTCAATCCCGATCCGACGTATCCGATCGCCGTCGGCGCGAACCGGGCCGACAGCCTCAACGCCTTCGCGCCGGACATCCAGATCGCGCGCGTGCGCAGCTGGACGGTCGGCTTCGCACGGTCGCTCTCGAGGGACATGGCGGTCGAGATCCGCTACGTCGGCAACCGCGCCGACAACGAGTGGTCGGAGATCAACTACAACTCGGTCCGCGGCGAGAACCTCGTCGCCAACGGCTTCCTCGACGAGTTCAAGCTCGCGATGGCGAACCTCGCCGCCAACAACGCCTCCGGCGCGTCGAACCGGGCGGGCTCGTTCGCCTACTTCGGCGCGGGCACCGGCACGAACCAGCTGCCGATCTACCTGGCGTACCTCAATGGCCGAACGGATGCCGGCAACCCGGCCGCCTATGCCAACGCCTCGACCACCTGGGCGAACGCGACGATCGCCGGCCGGCTCGCCGGGCCGAACCCAAACCCAACCGCGGCGGCTGGTACCGATCTCGACGGCAACCTGACGCGCCGCAACCAGGCCCGCGCCGTCGGCTACCCGGCGAACTTCTTCGTCCTCAACCCCGACGTGAACGAAAACAACGTCACCGACAGCGGTGCGTTCAGTAACTACAACGCGCTGCAACTCGAGCTGCGCCGGCGCCTGTCGAAGGGCTTCTCGGCGAACATGAACTATCAGTACACCTTCGAGGGCGGGTCGCAGTTCGACGGCTTCAGCTTCGGCCGCGCGTGGACCGACGTCCCCGTCACAGGCAACCCGACGGTCCGCCATGCGATCAAGTTCCAGGCGGACTGGACGCTTCCGTTCGGCAGCGGCCAGCGGTTCGGCGGCGACATGGGCAGGTTCGCGAACGCGCTGGCGGGCGGCTGGAGCGTCACCGGCGTCGGCCGCTTCCAGACGACCGTGCAGGACCTCGGCAACGTGCGGCTCGTCGGCATGACGGTTGACGACCTGCAGAGCGTCTACAAGTTCTACCGCCGGGAGAACGCCTCGACCGACATCGACGAGGTCTGGATGCTGCCCGAGGACATCATCCTCAACACGCGGCGCGCGTTCAGCACCAGCAACACGACACTCACCGGCTACTCGGCGAGCCTTGGCGCGCCGGAGGGACGGTACATCGCACCCGCCAACTCGGCCGACTGCATCCAGGTGAGGACCGGCGACTGCGCACCGCGCAGCGTGCTGCTGCTCTCGCCGTGGTTCAAGCGCGTCGATTTCGGCGTCGCGAAACGAGTGGAGACCGGCGGCACGACGAACGTCGAGGTGCGGTTCGACCTGCTCAACCTCTTCGATTC
This sequence comes from uncultured Acidobacteriota bacterium, assembly GCA_963771395.1. Taxonomy (GTDB): domain Bacteria; phylum Acidobacteriota; class Vicinamibacteria; order Vicinamibacterales; family 2-12-FULL-66-21; genus DATBJJ01. The sequence goes on from CAVYTY010000029.1 coordinate 76,513, forward strand.
GCCGAACTACAACCCGGCCGGTCAGACTGGGACCAACACGGCTGCCGGAACATCCGCGACGATCTTCCGCACGACCGGCGCCTATCAGGACCCGAGCAACACCTACGATCCAGGCGGCCGAATCGGGCAGCTGACGATCAGGTTCAACTGGTAGTCCTCGGGCTGGCTGCTCGCGGTTGGCAGCTCGCGGTTGCTGGCTAGCAGCCAGCAGCGAGCAGCCCGCCAGCGAGCAGCCGAAGTCGTTCTGATGCCCTCGCCACGACGCGCATCGGCCGCCCTCCAGATCGCGCTCATCTGGGCGCTCGGGACTCCCGCCACGGGTCCGCCGCATCGCGTCTCGGCGCACCAGTCGCAGATCGCGAGTGAGCGTCCGGCCGGTCCGACCATCGACTTCGTCGCGCTGGACGCCAGCGGCTCTCCGGCCGCCGACCTGCAGCCGTCGGACGTCGAAATCCGTATCGCCGATCGAGTCCGAACGGTGCGCACGCTGCGCCGGGTCTCGGCCGCGCCTGCGCCGACAGCCGGTGCGCCAGGGCGCGTGCCGCCGCCCTACGGCACGAACGACAACGTCGCGGCCGGCCGCCGTTTCGTGCTCGTCATCGATCAGGAGTCCTTCATCGCGGGACGCGAACAGCTCTTCAGGGACGCGATCGAAGGGCTGCTCGCGCAGCTCACGCCGGCCGATCGGACGATGGTCGCCGCGCTCCCGTTCGGCGGCGTGATGGTGCCCTTCACGTCGGACACGGCGCGCATCCGGCTGGCGGCGGGCCGCGTGACGGGCCAGGGGTCACGTACCGAGACCGGATCCGGTATGGCCTGCCGCACGCGCCGATTCCTCGAATCGCTCGAAGGGCTGCTGCGCCAAGGTGGCGCGCAGGCCTCGCCTCAGACGCTGATTCTGTTCACCGCTGGTCTCGCGGGCCCGCGGCGCGACGCCCCGATGGGACTCGGTCCGGGCATGTGCGAACTGGTCGTCGATCAGTTCCGCAGCGTCGCCACGGCGGCAAGCGCGGCGCGTGCCAACGTCTACGTGATGCAGCCGGCCGATATCGGGATGAGCCCCTCGCTGCAGCGCTCGACGATCGGGGGCGCCGGCGACTTCGGGTCCGACAACCCGCTCGAAGGCATCGAGCACCTCGCGGGCGTCACGGGAGGGGCCCGCTTGTCGCTGGACGCGACCGGGACCGGATCGCTGCTCCGCGTCGCGAGGGAGAGCTCGGCCTACTACGTCGCCGAGCTCGAGCCGGCCGCGGGCGAAGTCTTCGGCCGCAGCCGCCGCCTGAGCGTGCGTGTCGCACGACCCGGCGTCACCGTCCGTGCACGCCCAGACGTCGTGCTCACGGACACGGCGCCCGCCGAATCGGCGCGCCTCACCGTGAGCGACCTCCTCGGCTCGACCGAGGCCGTGACGGATCTCCGGTTGCGCGTCGGCAGCTTCACCGTACGCGATCCGGACGGCAAGCTGCGCGTGGGCGTCCTGGTGGAGCCGCTGGACTCGTCCGTCACGCTCGCGTCGGCTGGCGCCCTCCTGATCGACGGCAGCGACCGCGTCGTGACGCACTGGCACGCCCGGGATGCGACCGAACGCCCGCTCATCGGCGCGCTGTCCGTCCCGCCGGGCACCTACCGCGTGCGCGCCGCAGCCATCGACAGCGCCGGGCGGCCGGGCGCGGCGGAGGCGGACATCGACGTCGGCCTCACGCAGGTTGGTGGGCTCTCGCTCGGTTCGCTGCTGCTCAGCGTCACGCACGGCGGGGTTTCGTCTCTCCAGCTGGAGTTCGGATCCGAGCTGAGCGCACGGGCGTCATTTGACATCTACGGGGGAACCGAGGGGCAGCGGCTATCGGCGACGCTCGAAGTGTCGCGCACGCTCGACGGCCCCGCGATGGCCACAGTGCCGCTGGCGCTGACCCGCGCCGACGACACGCGCGTCGTCGCCACCGGTGCGGTGCCTCTCGGCGCACTGGCCCCCGGCGATTACGTCGTGAGAGGCATCATCCGCCTCGAGGACGGCACGACGGGCCGTGTGGTAAGAACGCTGAGGAAGGTGGCGAAATAGCTCCCGCCACCTCCCTCGTGAACGTCAGCGCGCCGGCTGACTGGCTGGCGGCACGATCCCGTTCAGGCGCAGGTAGACCACCAGCTGGCCGTAATGATCGGAGGCATGCCAGACGGCGAGCGTCGTCAGGCCGAGCCTCGTGCTCTTGCCGCCATAGGGCCCACCGGCGGGCTCGAGCGCGTTGGCGGGAGTCAGTGCCTTCATCACCGTGTTTCCGTAGGCGAACGACTCACGAAGATACGCCATGAGCTCGTCCTTCGTCTTCGCGGGGCTGGGGCCGCCGGCGCCGCAGCTTGCGGGCGGCTCCTTCTTTTCGATCTCGTTGAAGAACCCGAAGTTCGCGCACGCCACGTGCTTGACCTGCTCGCCAAACGTCCGGACGTCGCTGAATGCGCCGGTCGTCGGCTTGAAGCCGTACTTGTCGGCTGGCATCGCATCGGCGAGCGCGACGAACTGGCGCTCGATCATCGCAAACCACTGCCCCACCGTTCGAGCCATCGTGTCCGGGGCCTCCTGCGCACGGGCTGCGGCCGGCGTCGCCGCACCCACCGCAGCGGCAGCTGCGACGACGACAGCCAGGCGGAGTACGGGTGCGAATCGACTGGACATCTTGAACGTCATGTTCACCTGCCTTGAGTGAAGACCGAGCACTGTAACACGTGCGTCCTCTTCGACCGACAAGACAGCGGCGCGATCGGCGCAGCCAGTAGAACGGTCGCACGAGTTGGCTAACGTTCAGCTCAGCGGCAGCGACTCACGATCGGACCAGCACGCCGCCAGCTGCAAACGCCTGTCCCTGGCTGGCGCCGCGGGCGTCGGCTCGGCGGTCTTCACTTGCGCGAGGCGTCGATCTTGTCGAGCAGACGCTCGGTCAGCGTCCGGTGCTGTGGCGAGAATTGGCGCGCCGCCGCGTGCACGTACGGGCGCAGTTGCCCGGCGGCATAGGTCAAGTACCCGACCCGCTGAATGTCGTTCAGCGTCACCTTGTAGTGATCGAGCAGCGCTGACGCGAACACCTGGCCGGTACGCGCCACGCCGACCCGCGCCGATGCGGACAGCCAGCGTACGCCCTCCGGCAGGGCCCGCACGGCGTCGATCGCCATCATCGATGATGTTTGGAAGATGGTCGTGTTCTGCCGCGTGGATTCGTCCTTGAGTTGCTCCCACACGGCGACGATCGTCTCGCGCGACGGAAGGCTCGCCGGTTGCAACGCTCGCGCCTCCTGCCGGATCGTCTCCCACTCCTGCCGAAGGCTCTTCACGTCGAGCGGCGGCGTATTGATCGTCGCCGCGAGGCGAGACGAGGTCTTCTCGAGCCCATCGAGCATCCCGTCAACGGTCGTGAACTCCGCGTCCTCCTCGATCAAGCCCTGTGCCTTCAGGGCCGCGGAGATCTCCGGCATCAGGTGCCGTCCCATTCCACCGAGATCCGCGAGCGCGGCGAGCACCCAGACGGGCGATGCGCGAAACGCGACGATCCCCAGGATCTCGACGGCATTGCCTGCCGTCCGCCGGACCACGAAGTTCTCGGGCAACGCGTCCGTGCCCGCCGCTCGCTCGGCGCCGCCGACGTGCTCGATCAAGAAGCGCAGCGTCGCATCGACCATGTTCGTGTACAGCTGGCTGCGCCGAACGCTCGCCGGCAGCGCGACTACGCCCGCTTCGCGCGCGACCGCGGCGCCGAGACCCAGTCCCGCGCGAACCAGGCGTTCAGGAAAGGACAGGAGATACGTCTTGACGCTCATCTCTCATCAGTGGCACTGGAGAATCAACCAGGCATTCTCGAACCGGCCGGCCCGCGCCTGACGCTCCTCTACCCAGTAGTACACGACGCCGGCATCACCCCACAGGACGTCCATCGCGTCGTCGGTATCGAATTGGAGCAACAGCCTCCAGTTTGCCGCACCCGCCCTGAGCGGGTCAGCACGGCTATCGACATATGCCTTGCCGTCACCACAATACAGGCCATTGCTGACCAGCTGACACTCGAGCTCCATTTCGTCGCCTTAGCAAGGAATGCGAGCCTGGTGCCGTTGCGGACGGGCCAAGCGGCCCCAGCTGGAAGATTCGGCGCGCCGCCGAAGTGTGAGCGGGACGGCGCGTCGGTCTTGACGATGTGAACGGCTGGCGCCGCGAGCGGTGCGGCAAGAGCCGCCACATCGCGGACAGGCGTGGCATCCTCTTTTTTTGCGAACCAGCGCCTGACGAAGTTCATCATCGCGATTGTCACCCTTCGGAGCTACCCTGGACAAAAAAAAAGGGCGATGATCTTTCGACCATCGCCCTTGATAAACACTTCGTCCCGACCCCGAGCCGCGAGCCGCGAGCCGCGAGCCGCGAGCCGCGAGCCGCGAGCCGCGAGAAACTCTACTCGACCTCGTCCCGCGTAAACGCCTCTTCCGGCTCCACGAAGTACTCCATCTCGCGTTCGAGCTCGAGCTCCTCGGGAGTTGGCGGCGGCGGCGGTGGCGGCTCGTCCGCCGGGATCCGCACGTGCCGGTAATACTCGAACCCGGTTCCCGCCGGAATCAGGCGGCCCATCGTCACGTTCTCCTTCAGGCCGCGGAGGTGATCCACTTTGCCTGAAATCGACGCTTCGGTGAGGACGCGCGTCGTTTCCTGGAACGACGCCGCCGAGATGAACGAGTCGGTCGAGAGCGACGCCTTCGTGATCCCGAGCAGCAGCGGCCGGCCCGTCGCCGGACGTCCGCCGTTGGCTATCACGCGCTCGTTCTCTTCCATGAACCGGAAGCGATCCACCTGCTCTTCGATCAGGAACTCGGTGTCGCCGACCTCTTCGATCTTCACCCACCGCATCATCTGCCGGACGATGACCTCGATGTGCTTGTCGTTGATGTTGACGCCCTGGAGCCGGTAGACCTCCTGGATCTCGTTGACGAGATACGCGTGGAGCGCCTTCTCGCCGAGGACCGACAGGATGTCGTGCGGGTTGCTCGGCCCGTCCATCAGCGGCTCGCCCGCCCGGACGCGATCGCCTTCCTGCACGTTCACGTGGACGCCGCGCGGCAGCGAGTACTCCCTCGGCTCGCCCCCGTCCTCGGGGACGATGAGGATCTTGCGCTGTCCCTTGACGACGCCGCCGTGCCGCACGAGCCCGTCGATTTCGGAGATGACGGCCGTCTCACGCGGCTTGCGCGCCTCGAAGAGCTCGACGACGCGCGGCAGACCGCCCGTGATGTCCTTCGTCTTGGTCGTTTCGCGCGGGATCTTCGCGAGCACCTGGCCGGCGAACACCGACTCGTTGTCCTCGACCATCAGATGGGCATGCGACGGCATGTGGTATTTGCGCGTCATCTTCCCGTTCTTGTCCCGGACTTCGATCATCGGCTGCTTCTTCTCGTCGGGGCTGTCCACGACGATCTTCCGCGAGAGGCCCGTGACCTCGTCCACCTGGTCGTGGTACGTCACGTCGTTGATGAGGTCCTTGTATTTCACGCTGCCCGCATCCTCGGTGAGGATCGAGAACGTGTAGGGATCCCACTCGACCAGGATCTGACCTGGCTCGACCGGCGCGCCGTCGCGCACCTTCAAACGCGCGCCGTAGACGATCGGGTAGCGCTCGCGATCGCGCCCCTTCGCGTCCTGCACGACGAGCGACCCTGTGCGGTTCATGACGACCAGCTCGCTCTTCGTCTGATCGGTGCCGCCTTGCGTCTCGACGACCTGCACGCCCTGATACCGGACGGTGCCGGCGTGCTTCGCGTCGAGCGTCGACTGCTCGGACACGCGCGACGCCGTGCCGCCGATATGGAACGTCCGCATCGTCAGCTGCGTGCCGGGCTCGCCGATGGACTGCGCCGCGATGACGCCGACCGCCAGGCCGAGCTCGACCAGCCGCCCGGTCGAGAGGTCGCGGCCGTAGCATTTCGCGCACACGCCGCGGCGGCTGGCGCACGTCAGCACCGAGCGGATGCGGACCTTCTCGATGCCGCCTTCCTGGATGTCCGAGGCCTTCGCTTCGTCCATCTCCTCGTTCACGTCGACGATGATGTTGCCGCTGAGCGGATCCATGATCTTCTCGAGCGTCACGCGGCCCATGATGCGGTCGCGCAGCGGCTCGATGATCTCGCCGCTCTCGACGATCGCCCGCGCCTCGATGCCGTCCATCGTGCCGCAGTCGATCTCGTGGATGATGACGTCCTGCGCCACGTCCACCAGACGCCGCGTCAGGTAGCCCGAGTCGGCGGTCTTGAGCGCCGTGTCGGCGAGGCCCTTGCGCGCGCCGTGCGTGGAGATGAAGTACTCCATGACGGCCAGGCCTTCACGGAAGTTCGCCACGATCGGCGTCTCGATGATCTCGCCCGACGGCTTGGCCATCAGGCCGCGCATGCCGGCGAGCTGGCGGATCTGCTGTTTCGACCCTCGCGCGCCGGAGTCGGCCATGATGTAGACGGGGTTGAAATTGCGCCCCGAATTGTCCAGGTCCTCCATCTCGCTGAACATGGCGTCGGCGATTTTCTCGGTGACGTCCGACCAGACGGCGATGACCTTGTTGTAGCGCTCGCCGTTGGTGATGGCGCCTTCGAGATACTGCCCTTCGACCTTGATGACCTCGTCCCGCGCGCCGGACACGAGCGCCGCCTTCTCCGACGGGATGACCAGGTCGTCAATCCCGATCGACAGGCCCGACCGCGTCGCGTAGGTGAACCCGACGTGCTTGAGGCTGTCGAGCATCTCGACGGTGTGCTCCAGCCCGAAGTGCAGATGGCAGTACTGCACGACCTGCTGCAGGCCCTTCTTCTTGAGGAGCCCGTTGACGAACGGCATGATCGCCGGCAGCGACGTGTTGAAGATGACGCGGCCGACAGTCGTGTTGATGATCTTTCTCTCGACTTCCTGCACCTCGGCCTGCAGCACCGCCTGATCGTCGCGCGCGACGGTCAGGTCGAGGAGACTGCCGGTCAGGCGCAGGCGGATCGGCGTCAGCGTTTCCACTTCGCCGGCCTCGAGCGCCAGAAGCACGTCGTCCTCGTTGCCGAAAACCCGACCCTCGCCCTTCGCCCCGGCCCTGGCCTTGGTCAGGTAATAGCAGCCGAGCACGATGTCCTGCGACGGCACCGCGATCGGCGCGCCGCTGGCGGGCGACAGGATGTTGTTCGAGGACATCATCAGCACGGATGCCTCGATCTGCGCTTCCGGCGCGAGCGGGATGTGGACGGCCATCTGGTCGCCGTCGAAGTCGGCGTTGAACGCCGTGCAGACGAGCGGATGGATCCGGATCGCCTTGCCCTCGACGAGGACCGGCTCGAACGCCTGAATCCCGAGGCGATGCAGCGTCGGCGCGCGGTTGAGCAGCACCGGGTGCTCGCGGATGACCTCTTCGAGCACGTCCCAGACTTCCGGACGCTGCTGCTCGACCATCTCCTTGGCCTGCTTGATCGTCGCGACCAGGCCCCGCTCCTCGAGCTTGTTGTAGATGAACGGCTTGAAGAGCTCGAGCGCCATCTTCTTCGGCAGCCCGCACTGGTGCAGCTTCAGCTCTGGACCGACGACGATGACCGACCGGCCGGAGTAGTCGACGCGCTTGCCGAGCAGGTTCTGGCGGAACCGCCCCTGCTTGCCCTTGAGGGTGTCCGACAGCGACTTGAGCGGCCGGTTGTTCGCCCCGCGCAGCACGCGGCCGCGGCGGCCGTTGTCGAACAGCGCGTCCACGGCTTCCTGCAGCATCCGCTTCTCGTTGCGGATGATGACGTCTGGCGCCTTGAGCTCGATGAGCTTCTTCAACCGGTTGTTGCGGTTGATGACGCGGCGGTAGAGATCGTTGAGGTCCGAGGTCGCGAACCGGCCGCCGTCGAGCGGCACGAGCGGGCGCAGCTCCGGCGGAATGACCGGAATGACGTCGAGAATCATCCACTCGGGCTTGTTCGTGGACTTGCGGAACGAGTCCACGACCTTCAGCCGCTTGGCGTACTTCAGCTTCTTCTGCGCCGAGGACTCCGCGCGCATCCGCTCGCGCATCTCGCCGGCGAGCTTCTCGACGTTCACGCGCTTGAGCAGCTCCTTGATTGCTTCGGCCCCCATCTGCGCGCGGAACTTCACGCCGTAGTCCTCGCGCGCCTTGCGGAACTGCTCTTCGTTGAGGAGCTGGTTCTGCTTGAGGTCCGTGTCGCCCGGCTCGATGACGACGTAGGCCTCGAAGTAGAGGACGCGCTCGAGGTCCCGCAGCGAGATGTCGAGGAGATGCCCGATGCGGCTCGGCAGTCCCTTGAAGAACCACACGTGGCTGACCGG
>CAVYTY010000030.1:0-222765 GCA_963771395.1 uncultured Acidobacteriota bacterium
CGCCGTCTTGGCCGCAGCGAGGTCCGCAGCGTTCAGCGAGTTCTCGATGTCCGGGTACGGCAGACGGGTCGGAATCGCGGTCGTCAAGGCAGCCGGGCCAGGCGTCAGCACCGGGTAGTCGAGCCGGCGGTACTCGGCGTACGCCTCGGTCTCGAGGTTAAAGAGCGAGACCCACTTCTCGACGCGATCTTCCTCAGACCAGCCCGGCGCCTGGGGTGTACGCCACGCCGGGAGGTGGCGAGGTATGCGGCGATCGCCGCGGGCGCAACGCCCCACTGCTCCATCGACGCCGTGATCGCCTGCGTGAAGAACGTCGCAGCCGAACCGGTGATCCATCCACGCTCCGCCGCCTCGGCCTTGATGAACAGCAGCTCCGAGTACGCCATGATGTAGCTCGGGGAGCCAGCCTGACGGATGGTGACCGTCGGGGGCGCGAGTAATCGGAGAAGCTGAAGTTCTTGCCTGCAGGATCGCAGGGGTTTTTCACGTCCGCCGAGGCGTGGCCGTTCGGGAAGCCACGGTAGGTGATGTCGCAGGCCGTCGGGACGGCCTTCTTCGAGGCGCCCTCGGCTCGGCGTACTTCGCCAGCCGCGGATCCTGCGTGACCTTGAGCGTGTCCACGAACCGCTCGGAGATACGCTGGTCGTCACGCGTACCGCCGCAACCCGTGGAAGCTTCCGCCCAGTTGAGGCAGAGCGGGTTGGAGAGCACACCACCGGGCCACGGCACGAACGCGTTGTCGGCGTTCGACGCGAGCACCGGGCCGGCCAGCGCCGCCGTCAGCTCGGCGCGCGCCTTGGTGGCGTTGGCCTGGCTGATGCGCATCGCGGCCCGCGCGCGGAGCGAGTTGGCCAGCTTAACCCACTGCGCGGCCTGCACGGCCGCGGACTGGCCGTTCAGACCGTACACAGGATCCGCCTCGACTCGTACCGCGCACCCGTCGCCGTCATGATCGACGCGGCGCGAGCGAGGGACGCGAAGATGGAGTCGTACACTACGGACTGCGGGTCGTACTTCGGCGTGAAGTTCGAGGCGCCCTGTGCCGGCTTCCGTGAACGGAATGTCGCCCCAGAAATCCGTCATCGTCTGGATCGTGAAGGCGCGCATCACGAGCGCGGGGCCGATCAGGTTGGGGCTGGACGCCGACTGCGTGAGGATCTGGTTGTAGTCGGCGAGCGGGCCGGTATAGAAGCCCACCCAGTGCGCCTCGGTGGTCGCGTTGCGCGGCTGGTTGAGATCCGCCTCGGCGTACTGGATCTCCGCGTAGTGCTGCGACCACAGGCCCGAGAGCCGTGCTCGAAACTGCTGCCGCGGATCCGGGCCAGCGAGCCGATCGTCGCGTTCGTGAACAGCGACGACGACTCGACCTGCTCCGGCTGATTGGGGTTGGCGTTCACCGACGTCAGCGTGCCGTTGTCGCAGGCCGTGAGGCCCGCGACAAGCGACGCTGCGATGATAGATGCACTAAGAATCTGCTTTCTCATCATTATATGAAGTGACAGGTAGGCGTCAGTGCGCTCAGGGGGTGACGCTGACCTGGAAGCCCAGGCTGCGCGTCGACAGGAAGTTGGCCCATCTCGAACCCCTGCTGGTTGCCAGCGCTGAACGCCGTCTCGGGGTCGATGTGCGGCGCGTTCGCGTGCATCCACAGGTTGCGGCCGATCAACGCGACGTTCATGCGATATCCGCTCAGGCCACGAGCAGCGACTGCGGGATGGCCCACCCGAGGCGCAGCTCGCGCAGCTTGACGAAGCTCGCGTCGACGATGTTGTCCCGATCGCCGCCGTTGTAGCCCATGGCGTGCCAGTAGGTCTCCGCGCGGATCTTGCGGGTGACCGGCGTGCCGTTGGCGAGCACGCCCACACAGTCACACTATCCTCGCGGCCCTCAGCGTCTCCTCGAGGGTGCCCGGTACTTGTCCCCCGCGTTCGTGGCGCTGTAGAGCTGCCCGCCAATGCGAGCGTCGAGCTGCCCGCTCAGTCGAAGCCCTTGTAGCGGAACGTGTTGATGAAGCCGCCGGTCCACTTGGGCTGCACGTTGCCGAGGATGCTCGTCGTGAGCGCGGCCAGCGGGGCGCCGGTCGTCCCGGAGAGGATCATGTTGCCCGACGCGAATCGAGGCGGAAGTCGCGGCCGACGATGCTGCCGTACGGCTGTCCGACGCGCGCCTCGACGCTGACGTTGAAGAACTTCGAGCCGATCAGGTACGTGTTCGAGGAGCCGTAGAGCGACTCGAGCTTGTTCTGTTCGTGCGCGTAGTTCGCCGTCACGTCCCAGCTGAAGCCATCGGCGCGCGAGGCCTTGATCGGCGGGCCGGTGAACTGGACTTCGATACCCTTGTTCGACAGCTCGCCCGCGTTGACCGCGGCCGACGAGAAGCCAGTGCTCGGCGCGACCGAGGCGGTCAGGATCTGGTCGGTCGTGCGCTTCTCGTAGTAGGTCAGGTCGAGGCCGGCGCGACCATCGAAGAAGCTGAGCTCCGTGCCGACTTCCCACGCCTGCGTCTGCTCGGGCTTCAGCGCCGGGTTGGTGACCGTTCGGGACCGCGAAGCGCGGGTTGCCGAAGTAGGCGTCCGCCGAGGTGTAGGTGAGCGTCAGGAGATACGGGTTCGCGTCGCTACCCACGCGCGTCCAGGCGCCACGCAGCTTGCCGTAGCTGAGGCCGATCGCCTTCGTGGCCGGCAGCAGGTCGGTGAAGACGAGCGAGCTGGAGACGGAGGGATAGAAGTACGAGTTCTTCCCCTTCGGCAGCGTCGAGGACCAGTCGTTACGGCCCGTGACGTCGACGAAGAAATAGTCGTTGAACGCGAACTGCGTGGTGCCGTAGAGCGAGTTGATCTGGCGCCGCTCGTCGTACTGCACCGGCTTGTAGGCCGTGGCGGCGTTGGTCATGTTGTACACGCCAGGCGTGACGAGCTTGTCCGTACCCATCCAGCGCTGGGTGAGCGACCGGCTCGGCGGTTGCCGCCGAAGTTGATCGTCAGTCCGAGGCGCTCGAGCGGGGTCGTGACGGCGGTCAGGAGGAAGTCGGTGTTGTTCTCGTTGACGAAGTCGGAGGTGGTACCGAACCCGCCCTGCGAGAAGTCGCCGTTCGTGTAGCCGTCCCCGAAGTAGCCGCCGATCCAGCCCTGGTCGAAGCTGTAGTCGCGCTTCTGGTTGTAGAAGTCGGTACCGGTGCGAACCATCGCCGACAGCCAGCGAGTCGGCTTGTACTGGAGCTGCGCCGACCCGAGCATGCGGTTGCGGTCGTCGGTGTTCGAGTTCCGGTACAGGTCTCCAGTACGGGTTGCTGTGGTAGCTGTAGTTCCAGTTGACCATGTCGGTGTAGTCCACACCGTTCTGACGGTTGTACTCCTGGATCGTGGAGTCCGTCATCAGGGTCTCGAAGCTGCTTCGAGTCGACTTGACGACCGAACCAGGTGAAGCCCATGAGCGGGTTCAGCTCGTCGTAGCCCGTGCCGGGCCGGTTGCGGCGCCTTGTTGCGGATGTACTGAACGCTCGCGTTCGCCTGGAGCTTCTCGCTCAGCGACGCGGTGCCGTTCAGGCCGCGCCGTGAGGCGATCGAGACGGCTCGTCGGGACGATGCCCTTGCATGTGCTCGGTGCCGAACGAGAGGCGGAAGTTCGCCCGCTCACCCGAGCCGGTGGCGCTGATGTTGTTCGAGATCGACATCCCGGTCTGGAAGAAGTCGCTGCACGTTGTTCGGGCGACGACACCCAGGGAGCCGGGGCGCCGTTGCTGAACCACTGCGGGATCATCAGGCCGGCGTCGAGCTTCGGACCCCAGCTCTCGTCGACGCCGTCCTGGTGCCGCCGCCCAGACCGTCGACGAACTCGAACTGGCCATTGGAGCCCTGGCCGTACTGGTCCTGATAGTCGGGGAGCTTTTGATATGTTGTCGAACGTGATGTTCGTGCTGGCGGTCGCCTGAAAGCCGCGGCGGCGCGTTCTTGCCCGAGCGGGTGGTGATGACGATCGCGCCGTTCGCAGCGCGCGAACCGTAGAGCGCAGCCGCCGCCGGACCCTTCAGCACCAGACGTTCTCGATGTCTTCAGTGATTCAGATCCGAGATCGCGTTGCCGAAGTCGAGACCGCCGTAGCCGCGCGCCTGCGTGGCGTTCGGTGAGGTTGGAGTTGTCCACCGGGATACCGTCGACGACCCAGAGCGGCTGGTTGTTGCCGCTGATGGAGTTCTCGCCGCGGATGACGAGTCGGGCGGAGCCGCCGAAGTTCGTGAGCCGGCCACCTTGACGCCGGCGACCTTGCCGGACAGGGCGTTCACGATGTTCGGCGTCTGGGTCTTGTTCAGATCCGATCCAGAGACGCTCTGCGCCGCGATGCCGCAGGGAGCCGCTTCTCACGCTCCGAGACCGAGCGCGGTGACGACCACGCCTTCGAGCTGCGTCGTTGCCGTCGCCAGCCGGAAGTCGTGCGAGACGGGGCGCCCGAAAGGGTCACCGAGGCAGTGACCGGGGTAGCCGATGCGACGGGCGACCAAGGAAATGCTCTGGCCAGTGACCCGGTTTGCCGGCACCGTGAAGGTGAACCGGCCGTCGTTCCCCGTATAGCGAGCCGACGCCGAGCGCGGGGATCGAGACGCTGGTGCCGGGAACCGGGGCACGGCCTCGTTGGTCACGCGCCCGCTGACGGTGGTCGCCTGCTGGGCCGATGCCATGGCTGGCACCATTCCCATCAGGAGTCGACGCGCCGGCGAGCATACGATACAGATTGCTCGTCATGTACTGTGCGTACCTCGGAGAAGGTTGGTGTGCAAAAAACAACGTGCTGGAAAAGCTTGAGTGCGCCCCGTCTCCTGAGGAGGTGGCGACACTTTCGTCGTTCTTGCAACTCGGACCACTACGCTGAGCGGCAAGACCTGATCGGTACACTCCTCTGCAGGGCGGGCCTGCAGTCCCCGTGTCGCCGTGCGAGGTGGAACGACGACGTCGTGCGGAGAGCGGGATGGAACCATCGCCGTCGGGGAGGCCAACTACGTCGCGTCCCCGCGGTCGTTCGCACCGATCCAAACTGGAACCCCTAGACCGGTGGTGCTCGGTTTTTCGGAATCGGAAGTGATAAGAACGTCCCGCCCTCAACCCGTCAAGCGACTATCCTGATCTGCCTCTCGAGCGGCGTGCTTTCGATACGACCCAGACCCCATTGCGTCGAAGCGCGTCACATGCAATCGCGTAAAACGTTGCAGCCGCATGTGCATACAATTCGTTAGATGGTCGCGTTGCCAAACAATTGGATGTGATCGAAGCAGCCCTCGAGAACCAGTATGCGCGTCACTCGAATTGATGGATAAGATCGGGCGTTACCGAGCACATCTTCAACGTGCGAGTGCCGGTTTGCCGGCGCCTGACGAGGGGACGACACCGTCTCTTGCCGACACCGTAGGATTCATCTTGAGCAATCGGATGAAGTGTCCCTCGTAAGCTGATAGTCCTGCGGCCTGTACGTGATGCTGTTAACGTATCGCATGACGTGTGATCGCCGCGAGGCGACCCTTCAACGTCATCAGCGTCCGGTCGCGACGGACCAGAGGACGTCCAGCGACCGCTCCGCCATCGCATTCCACGTCAGCGCACGAGTTCGCTCCAGGCCGCGCCGCCTCAGCTCGGCATGCCGCGTCGGATCAGCGAGCACAGCGCGAAGCGCGGTAGTCAGCGTCTCCGTCCGGCCGTCGGGGACGAGGTGGGCCGCACCTTCGGTGACCTCGATCATGTTCGGGCGATCGAGGGTGATGACGGGCACGCCACTCTGCATCGCCTCGATCGTCGTGAGGCTGAACCCTTCCCCCTCGCTCGCGAGCACGAACAAGCCCGCCCCAGCATAGAGGAGGGGGACGTCCGCGTCGGGGACGAAGCCATGGTAGAGTGCGCGGCCGCGCAGACCGAGCTCGTCGATCAGTCGATCCACGTCGAGCTGGAGCAGGTTCGGCACTCGGCCAGCAGCAGCCGATGGGGAACGTCCTCGCTGATCTGGCGGAACGCGGCCAGCAGCTCGGGAATGTGCCGGCGGCGCGAGAGCTTGCCGATGAAGAGGATGTACGGCGCGTCAGCCACGCCGTACTTGGCGAGCACGGCCGTCAGGTCTGGATCCTGTGGCGGCCGGGGATGAAATCGCGCATCGGCGGCAAGGGGGGCGTAGTGCACGCGCTCGCGAGGTACGTGCACCCCCAGGCCCTGCTCCAGCGTCTCGAGGATGCTCCGGCGAAAGACCATGACGGCGTCGCCGTTGCGCGCGGCGTTCCGCGCGAATGGCTCCCAGCGGATGCGCGCCGACCATGGAAAGCTTGCGGCCATCTCGGGCGAGTAGGCATGCATCATCACGACCCGCTTCCAGGGCGCAACCACGGGCATCGTGTCCGAGGGGGCGAGGAACACATCGAGATCACGTACGCGTGCGGGCAGGACGACCTGCTCCCACAGAAGACCGGGCACGTCCGGCCCGACGACCACTTCCATGAACTTCGGGTGCGCGGGAATCAGTCCTGCCTGAAGCCGGCGGGGGTCAGCAGTCGCACTTCATCGAAAGGCATCGGCAGGCGCTGCCACTCCATCGGCATCGAATGGATCACGCGCGCGACGCCGGTCCTCACGCCGAGCAAACGTCTCACGTCGACGCCGAGCCGCCATGGACGGCCCGCGGGACGGCGTGGCGGCCTGTCCGACTGTGCCACGCGCCGCTTGCCGTCACGCGTCAGCCCGTAGCTGCATGCCGGGATCGCGCCCGTAGCGCTCCTCGAGCCACCAGGGGATGTAGGCTCGCCGGGTCGAAGGCAGAGGTCGCTCGCAACGGATCAGCCAGGTCTGCGCGAACTCGGTCATGCGCAGAATCTTGACGCAGAAGTGCAGCACCACCGCCAGGAGCAGGTGGTCGCGGTGGCGCACCCCTTCCCCCGTGGCCCGAACCGAGTGGAAGTAACCGGAAAGGATCTGGCGCCAGAGCTTGAGATCGGCGAGGAAATAGTGCGTCGTGTCGAGGATGCCCGAGTATGACCACGGCGACGGCACGCGCATCGTGAAGCTGCCTGAAGGCGCGAGCACCCTGTGGATCGAGTCGAGCACCTCGTACGGGTCGCGGAAGTGCTCCAGCAGGGAGGACGCGAGCACTTCATCGATCGACCCGTCGCGAAATGGGAGCATCGTGACGTCGGCGACGACGTCGACCCCCGGCACGCTTCGCCGGTCGATGTTCACCCAATCTTTCAGTGGCTCATTGCCCGAGCCGAGATTGGCGAACCGCGCGGGAGTCTACGACGCCCGCGCCGGTTTGCGCGCCGTCACGAGCACCACCGAGATCGGAAAGCTCATCACGCCTCCTCGTTCCAGGGTCCTACGGCATTCCTCCATGAACTCGCGCCGCACCTCCTGCTCGACCCCGGCCGGAGCCACGAGGAGCCGCTTGCGCGCGTCACTGCGGATCGTGCGAGCCAGATCCCAGAACTCCTCGGCGCTCTGGATCTCGTTCTGATAATTGCGCCACGAGACCTCGACCTTCGCGAATCCGGCCCGGCGCACGAGGCTTCGGAGGAGGGGCACACGATCGAGACGCGTCGCCAACGGCGCGCCCTCGGGCACGTCGACCGATCGGCCGATGCGGCGATCGACGATCCGGTCGAGGAGGTCCGCCGTGAGCCGACGCCCGCGCAGCGCCTCGATGCGGCGGCCGACCTCGGCGACGGCGTGGCGCAGCTGCGCGACGGATCCCGCGGGCGGACGGCTCCCGAGCGCGACGCCGAGCCGACCGCCGGGCGCGAGCACGCGAAAGATCTCACGCATCGCGAGCTCCGGACGCGGCACGTGCGTGAGCGCGAAGCCCGAGAGCACGACATCGAAGCTTGCGTCCGGAAGCTGCAGCAGCTCCGCGTCCATTCGCTCGAAGCGCACGCGTGGATCGTCGCGAAGCTCGTCGCGCAGCCGACGTCGCGCGGTCTCGATCATTCCCGTCGAGATGTCGATGCCGAGGATCGACGCGGGGAGGTGCCTTCGCGCGGGCGAGGCTGAACGGCAGCAGGCCGGTACCGGTACCGACATCGAGTACGCGGTCGCGCGGGCCGGCCTGCACCAGACCGGCGAGGCGCTCGGCCGCCCTTCCGGAGAGTCGCCGACTGTGGCGGTCGAACGCCTCGGCCACACCGTCGTAGCTGGCGGCGTCGAGCTCCTTCCAACGTTCGGTATCGGGGGACGGCTTCGTCACGGCGCGCTCGCGATCCGCCACGAGCGCAACCAGTTTCGCTCGGCCGCACTCATGGTCATCCACAGCAGGAGACTGACCGCGATCAGATACGCAACGCGCAGCGAGATGCCGCTCGTGGAGAGCTCGGGCGTGCCGCGAAACAGGGCGCCGGCACCGATGATCGCGGCAACGCTCGCGACGCCGCGCACGAGCGCCGCCGAGCCGATCCGCGAGTGGAAGCGGGCGGCGAGCCGGGAACGCGGCACCGATGGCGTTGATCACCGAGGCGAGGGACAGCGCGATGGCAGCGCCTCCCAGTCCGTACGCGTCGATGAGCGGACGAAAGGCGAGCGCCGCACCCACGTAGGCGACGCAGTTGAGCAGTGCATAGAAGCGGACGTCGTCGAGGCCGATGAGCAGCTGCAGGTAGACGTTCACGAGATGGTGCAGGCACTGCCACACCACGAACAGGAAGAGGACGCTCGCGGCGCCGGCGAAGCTGCTGGAGAAGAGCACGGTGAGCGCGAGACCGGGAAAGAGCGAGACGGCGACGCCGCCGAGCAGGAAGAAGAGTGCGATCTTGGCCGCGAAGTCGTTTGCCACACCGAGCTTGGACGAGACCGGCATCTGCCGGTTGAGCAGCGGCACGAGATAGAGGCCACTCATGGGCGTCATCACGGCGCCGACGGTGAAGGCGATGCTGACGAGTGCCTGGAACAGCCCCGCCGCCGCCGCGCCGAGCGCATCGAAGACGAAGAAGCGTGTGACCAGGACCGCCACGAGATATGCACCGACCGCGATGTAGACGTAGAGGGAGTAGCCCACGATCTCCGAGTTCTCCGAAGCTCGTCACGAAGTCGCGCACCGGGCGACGTGATGCTGAGCCGCAGCGAGTGGTGCAGATACCAGACGACCCCCGCCGTCGCCGCGAGGGCCGACAGCACGCTCGCCACGTACAGTCCGCCGAAACCACCGAGCGTCACGCCCACGATCGCCGCCGTGGCAGCCACCGCGCCGATGACGAGGTTCACGAGCGCACCCGCCGCACCTCGCTGCGCCGCGGCGAGCGCATTGATGAGCAGCACGTTGAGCATCAGCGACGGAATGCCGAGGAACGCGATGGCGAAATACCGCCGATACTCGACCAGCTCGGCACCAAAGACGCCAGGCCGCCACCAGAGCAGGCCCTCGAGCACGATCACGGCGAGGAGCGCGACCCACAGCAGGGCACGGAAGAACGAGGCGTACGTGCGCTCGAACGCGTCGTGCCCGTCACTGTGGCGTCGCGACATGAACTTGAGCGCCGTGAACGGAAGACTCAGGTGCGCGAGCTGCATGGCGGTCAGCGTCGCCTGGTCGATCGCGCCGACGACGCCGAACCCGGAGGGGCCGAGCAGCACCGACAGCACCTTCGCGCGCACGAGCGCGACGAACATGATGAGGAGCTGGATGGCCCCGATGGAGATCAGCACACGAGACATCAGGCCCGCGGAGTGCGCGCGCAGCCCCATCGACGATGCCCGCGATGGGACGTGCTCACTCGTCATCGACCGTCTCGACCCCTGCTCACGAGACGCGTACGGGCGCGGAGCCGGTGCTCGCTAGCGCCTCACGCGATTGCGGCACGACCTGCGGAGGCGCCTCTCCCGCGAGAGCAGCGACCAATGGTAGTCGAGCAGCAGGCAGAACCGTATTGCTGGATGGAGCCAGGCAAACAACGGCCGATCGAGTCCATGGAAGAAGCGCGCGATTGGGCGCGGCTGTTCATCGGCGAGATCAAGGCCGGGCGCGATCCGCGGATCAAGCCGGCCCGCAAGGAGACAGGCCACCGGACATCAAGCACGTGACCGGCTTTCTCGACGCCTACTTCGAGCAGCCACCTGAAACCGGCCGGTATCCGCAGTCTCGACACGGCCGGCTGGACGCCTCAAGGTCCTCAAGCAGCACTTCGGCGACCTGCCGGTGAAAGCGCTCGAGGAGCCGGCGGTCATCAACCGCTTCAAGAGCCGAGAGCGAGTACGCGCGCAGGGTGAAGATCGCCACGCTGCACAAGGTGCTGGCGATCCTGCGGGCATCCATCCGCTGGGGGCAGGCGCAGACGCCGCCGCTCATCGACAAGTCGCCCTTCCACCGCTTCGGCGTTCGGCTGAACACGAAGGCGGAGACGGTTCGCGATCGGCGGATTTCACGCGAAGAGGAGAAGCGGCTGCTCGACGCGGCGCTCGCCATGAACACATGGGAGCACCGCTGGGTCGGGCTCGCTGATGCACGACCGCATCATCGGCGCGCTCGAGCTGTGCTGCCGGCTCGGCGAGATGCTGCTCATCCAGAACAAGCGAGTCGACTGGGACACTCACACGATCGGTATTCCTGGCCACACGACGAAGGACAAGGAGAACCGCCGGATTCCGTTCGATCCGAACGGCCGCCTGGCGGCCGTCCTGAGCGACGCGGCAAGCTCGGGCCGAACGCGTTCGTGTTCGGAACCGAGAACGGCGAGTACGTGGCCAGCTTCAGGACGGCGTGGGAGTCGCTGCTGCTCATCGCCAACGGCCACGAGACCAAGCGCGCGAAACCCGGTGCGCGCGTCGACCGCGCCAAGCTCCAGCAGATCGATCTGCACTGGCACGACCTGCGTCACGAAGGCGCCTGCCGGCTGCTGGCGGACGGCGTGGACATCCGCATCATCCAGTTGATGCTGGGTCACGCGAGCGTGCAGCAGACGCAGCGCTATTTGAACGTGACCGACGAGGAACTGCGCAAAGGGCTGGAGGTCAGCTGGAAGCGGCGAACGCTGAAAGCCGTCGCGGGAGGCTCGAATGCGTGACGAAGTGTCACACCTGTGTCACACGGAGCCTTTTTCGGGTTTGCCGCCCGATCGAACGGTCGATCGCGACAACGAGCGATGTTAATCAGAGCAACGACTTATGGTGGCGCGAAAGTGGCGCGCCCGGCAGGACTCGAACCTGCGACCCTCGGCTTAGAAGGCCGATGCTCTATCCACTGAGCTACGGGCGCGTGCCCCAATTGTAGCGCGTCCATTCCCGAACGCGCACATGTCACAGGCGGGCAACACATCCCACTCACGCCACGGGAGAGTGCACTCGGACACGCGCGCACCACCATCGAAGAGCGGGCCAACGTCTGACGTCGCAGCGACGCCGTGTGCGGAAACGCACACAAGATCGTTCATCTCTTTTTGCTTCAATCTCTTGACGGATCGCGTGTCCGGTTGTAGCGTGTCGACCGCACGCACCACTCCGGAATTCCGCTTCACAGGATGGAGGCCCACCATGCGTCGCTTCGCTGTTGCCGTGTTGTTGCTGATGGTCTCGGTGACTACCACTCACACGCAGGACGCGCTGACGAGAGATCAGCGGATTGACGATCTCACCCAGCTCGCGAGCTTCTACGCCAAGAACTACGCGCCATACGAATGGAAGCGCGAGACGCAGGACTTCGATCTGCTGCGGCTCACGCCGTGGCTCCAGCGGATCCGCCACGCGGACGACCTGGAGTTCCAGGAGGGGCTCATCGAGTACGTCGCTTCGCTGAACGATGCGCACGACCTCATCGCGTTCCCCACGACGTTCAGCGTGTCGCTGCCGATGATCGTTGACATCTACGACGGGAAGGTGCTCATCGAAGCTCGAACCGCGGCGGTCTTCCCTGGCGCCCAGCGATGGAGACGAGCTCGTGTCGATTGACGGCCGTTCGGTCCAGACGCTCATCGCGGCGTTCCGGAAGTATGCGATCGCCGCGAATCAGCGGAGCACCGATCGCGTAGCGGCCAGCCGTCTGGTCAGCCGCAATCAGCAGATCATGCCGCACGTCTCCGATCTTGGAGACACGGCGACAGTCGTTATCAGGCTGGCAGCTACCGGCGGCGAGAACACTTCTTACGTTGTCCCGTGGACCAAGATCGGGATTCCGGTTACCTCGCAAGGACCGGTGCCGAGCCCCCGAGGCGGCAACGGACGCCTGATGCTTCAGCCAGGGAACAAGCTCTCGCTACGGCGCCGACGGGCGCAAAGGCGCGGAAACCTCTTCCAGTTCGCAGACCTTGGTACCAGCGACAACACGCTGCCGTCCTACATGGAGCCGATTCGCGCGCTGCTGAACGCCAGCGTGTCGAGGACTATACTCGGTATCTGAATTCGGCGGCAGATTCCCCGTCTACGGTCCGCCGCCGGGATTCGTCCAGCGTCCGTGCGGCCGGGCCAGCCGGCTTTCCTGTCTCAGCGGAACCTACGTGTCGAATGGCGTCCGGATCGGCCTTTCCGGATCCCGTCGATGTCGCCGCCCAACATCGCGCTGGCCCTGCAGCAGCTCGATCAGGAGATCGCGTACTTCAACGCCAACACGGATGCCCTGGTCGTCGACGTGATGCGCAACCCGGGAGGCCTCATTTCGTTTGTCGAGGCGATCGCGCAGCGCTTCATGCCCGGCCCGTTCCAGACGGTCGGTTTCGAAATCCGCGCGACGGCGGCGTGGCTCTTCACCTTCGCGGCGCAGCTGACGAACGCGCGGCTCAACGTCGACGCCGCCGGACGATCATCCCGAACCTGCGAACAACTTCAACGAGGTGCTCGCGAGCCTACAACGAGGATCGCGGCCGCAGCGCGCCGGTCTCGCTCAACGCCACGGGAGTCTCACGCTCCATCCCGCGCCGTCTCCTACAAGAAACCGCTCATGGTCCTGGTCGACGAATTCTCCGCGTCCGGCGCGGACATGTTCCCGGCCATCATTCAGAGACAACCACCGCGGACCGATCTTCGGCATGCGGACGATGGGCGCCGGCGGCAGCGTCGTCGGCTTCAACGGCGACGGCGTTCACCGAGAGCTTCTTCCGGATCACCGTGTCGTTGATGAACCGTGGGCACCTGGTCCAGACGCCGGACTTCCCGCCGCGCCGTACATCGAGAACATCGGTGTGCGTCCGGATATCGTCGCAGGACTATATGACCCGCGCGAACCTGGTCAACTTCGGTGCGCCGTACGTGCAGGCCTTCACGGACGCGATCGTCAAGCTCGCGCAGCCGACGGCGAACGCGGTAAGCGAGAGGAGCGGGCGCGGCGCGGTGCCTGCGACACCGGCCGCGCCCGCGGCGCTGCGCGAGCGAGCACCCGTCCGGCCCGTGCGGCCGGCGCGTATGCGATTTCTCTGTCGCGCGTCCGTTCCTCGCGCATAATGCGCAGCGACACCTGGGAGAGACGCCATGTACAGCGTCGTCGACATCGTGCCAGACACCGTGCTTCCGGCGACGCGTGTCCTGCCGGCGGTCCGGTGGCGGCTCGGCACCCGCATCGCCTTTCGCTTTTGCGCCGCTTATTTCACGCTCTACATTCTCGCCACGCAGATGATCGGCAGCCTGGCGAGCCTTCCGGCGATCTCCAGGTTCCCGCCCTTGCGCAACCTGACGACGTGGGTGGCGACCGACCTGTGGGGGTTCAGCGCGCCACTCGTGATCCTGAGCGGCAGCGGTGACAAGCCGTTCGATTGGGCGCTGTCGGCCAGCCTCCTGGCGATTGCCTCGGCCGTGACGGTCGTGTGGTCGCTCGTCGACAGGGCGCGCCCCAGCTACGTCGGACTGTGCGCCTGGTTCCGCCTGTTCATTCGCCTTGCGGTCGGCGCCACCATGATCAGCTATGGGATGGCGAAGGCGATTCCGCTGCAGATGCCGTTTCCCAGCTTGACGCGCCTGCTCGAGCCCTACGGACACTTTTCGCTCATGGGCGTGCTCTGGGCCCAGGTCGGCGCATCGCCGGCCTTCGAGCGCTTCACGGGCTTCGTCGAGCTCGGTGCCGGAGTCCTCCTCTTCATACCGCGGTCTGACGCTCCTTGGAGCGGTCGCGTCGCTCCTGGCGGCCACGTTCGTGTTCGTGCTCAACATGACCTACGACGTGCCCGTCAAACTCTTTTCGCTGCACCTGATGGCGATGTCGCTGCTGCTCCTGGCGCCGGACCGCACACGCCTGTGGAACGTGTTCGTCCTGAACCGCGCGGCAGGGCCTCACGCGGAAACGCCACTCCTCCGGCGTCCCCTCGGCCGGAGAGTTGTCGTCGGCCTTCAACTCGCGCTCGGCGCCTGGCTGATCTACGCCAACCTCACCGGCAGCGTGGAGGCCCGCGCCAGGTTTGGATCGACTGCGCCGAAACCGCCGCTCTACGGCATCTGGGACATCGAAACGATGGCCATCGATGGCCACGTGCGATCCCCGCTGACGACCGACTACGGCCGCTGGCGACGCGCCGTCATTTCATCAGCCAACGCCTTGTCCTTTCAGCGCATGGACGATACGTTCGTTCCCTATCGCGCGGCCGTCGAT
This sequence comes from uncultured Acidobacteriota bacterium, assembly GCA_963771395.1. GTDB lineage: Bacteria > Acidobacteriota > Vicinamibacteria > Vicinamibacterales > 2-12-FULL-66-21 > DATBJJ01. The sequence continues at coordinate 14,514 of CAVYTY010000030.1, forward strand.
GCCGCCGCCGGCACGGTGACGCTGTCGAGAGCCGCTCCCGCCGGAACGCCGCCCACGAGCGCGCCAGCCGAAGTGGGTCGTCTGGCCTTCGCGCAGTCATCGCCCGAGCGGCTGATCCTCGAAGGCGCTGTCGACGGCAGGCAGATCCGGATGGAGCTGCGGCGCGTCGACCACACCGGATTCCGATTGCTGCAGGGCCGCTTCCGCTGGGTCCAGGACTATCCGTTCAACCGTTAGTGTCGCGTCTCAGAAGTTCGTTGGCATTCGGCCGGCGCTGCATCCCGCCCGGCGGCGTTGCTCGTCGCTCACATATGCCCAATATGCTCGCTCCTCGCGCCTTGCCGGGCGGGCGCATCGCCGCCCTCGGTGCACAACGAACTTCTGAGACGCGACACTCGAGCGACGGGTCACGGCGAAACGTGAAGCGCCGGCCAGCGGTCGACGGGCCGCGCCATGTTGTGGTGGCCTGCAACGCCGACATGCGACTCTGCGTAAGCATCAAGTGAGGACCGGACCATCCCGATCGATCTGGAAACCGTAGGCGAGGCCCGGATCGTGGTCCAGGCGCTGGCCGGCTCGCAGTCTGCCTTCGAGCAGATTGTCCGCCGCTATCAGCGGCCGATCATCAGCCTCATCGCGCGCATGACGGGCGACCGCGCCCTGGCCGAGGACCTCGCGCAGGAGACCTTCGTCAAGGCGTTCCGCAGCCTCGCGGCGTTCGACACGACGCGGCGGTTGTCCAGCTGGCTGTTCCGGATCGCACACAACACGGCCATCGACGCGATGCGCCGCTCGCGTCCGCCGCAGGCCGCGATCGAGGCCAGACACCGGCGCGTCCGCCGACGCACCGGCCGAACCGGCCACGCCGCCCGCGCCCGATCCGGTCGAACGTCGGGAGCTCGGTCGCGCGCTCGAGGCGGCGCTCGCCGGGCTCCGGCCCGACCAGCGCGCCGCGATCGTGCTGCGTTACGAGAACGGCCTGTCATTCGACGAGATAGGCGCGGTCCTCGGCGTTCCGGAGGTCACCGCCCGATCGCACGTGCACCGCGCCAGGAAAGAGCTCGCGCGGCTGTTGACGGCGTCAGGATGGGCCCCGCCACGGTGACTGCAACGGATGCGGCCCTCCCTGCGTAAGCCTGGATAGAGCCATGAACGAAGCCACGGGCACCTACCGGCGCTGGCGCGCCGCCGATGCGAGCGAGCGAGACGACGACGCGGATTGGGCATTCCGGACGTGTTTTTCAAACGGCGATGCCCGAGCAGCCGATCTCGCCCGAGTTCACGACGCGGACGATGACGGCCGTCGCGGCGGCGGCGGCGGGCGATGCGCGGCGCGCGCGGCGGCTGCGGGCCGGCGTGCTGGCGGGCCCGGCGTCGGCCACTGTCGCCGCGGTCTACTTCGGGTGCCGGCTGGGCCATTTCGGTTCGCCTCAGCCGCGTTCATCGGTCTGCTCAACCTGCTGTCGCCGCCGTCGTCGCGGGGCGGCCAGCCTTCCAGACAGGCGCAGGGGTCTGGTCGCGTGCTGGCAAGCCTCGGTCGGGCCGCGGCGGCCGTGGCCGCGGATCCACGACGTGACCTTCGCGCATGATCGCGATCTCTGCGGTCGCCATTGCCGCGCTGTTGGCGCTGCAGCGGCTTCTCGGTTCAGATGGGGAGTCCTTCCAATGAAACGCCTGACGCGCCCTTCATCCAGCACTCGCGTGCTTGCGTGCGGCGATTGTCATCGCTCGCGGCCGCGCCGTCAACGCTGCTGCGCAGCAGGTCCCCGCAGACGAGCAGCAGGCATTGCGCGCGCGCATCGAGCAGCGATACGACGTCGTGCCGCTGTCGGGCGGCGTCGCGCTCAGACCGAAGTCTCCCCGCGGCGACGTCCGGCTGATCGAGATCTCCGACACGATTGCGATCAACGGCGTGCGCGGTCAGCGGCCGCGAGCTGCGCGAGCGGGTCGGCGCGGATGCGGACGCGATCCTGCGGCTGTCTTACCTCGATCGCGAAGACGCTGCGCGAACTGTTTGGTCCCGTCGCGGCCGAGCGTGAGATCGCGTCCGGAGAGGGAGGCGCCGCTCGAACGCGCGACGCCTCCGAACGCGCGACGCCGCCGATGACCGGGCGCCGTCCAGGCGGTATCGCCGTTCCAGCGGGGATCGGGTGCGGGTGTTTGGCGATGTCGTCGTGAACGAGGGTGAAGAGGTGTCGGGGCAGGTCGTGGCCGTCCTGGGGTCCGTGCGGATCGACGGCGAAGTCGGCGATCAGGTGGTGGCGGTGCTCGGGTCCGTGGATCTCGGGCCGCACGCCGTCGTGCACGGCGACGTGGTCACCGTGGGCGGACGGCTGCGGCGAGCCCCGGGATCGCAGGTCAACGGCGCCGTCACGGAAGTGTCGCTCGGGGGCATGTCGGCGCGAGGATCAACATGCCCTGGATCGACGGATGGGGGCCTGTCTACGTCTTCGGCGGCTTTGGGCCGGTCGACGCGCCTCGTCGGCACGACCTTCCGTTTCGTCCTGCTCGCGCTCGTCGCGTGCCTCGCGCTCGTCGTGCGCGCGGCGTGCCGTGGAAGGGTCCGCGCAACGCGTCGCGGACGACCCGGTGAAGACGACGCTGGTCGGCCTCGTCGCCTGGGTGCTGTTCGTGCCGCTGTTCGCGCTCGATCGCCATCGTGCTCGCGATCTCGTTCATCGGCATTCCGCTGCTGCTGCTCATGCCGTTTGCGGTGGTGGTCCTGGTGGTGATGGCGGTTGTCGGGTTCAGCGGCACGGCCTAGCGCGGTCGGCCAGTGGGCGCGGCGGCGATTCGGGATCGCGAACACCGTCTGGGTTTGCCGACGTCTGCCTGGGGATCCTGATCATTCTCCTGCCGGTGCTGCTCGGCCGCGTCGTGGCGCTGGGCGGCTGGACGCTCGGCCCGATCGTCTTCCTGCTGGTGGCGATCGGTCTGGCCGTGGAGTTCCTCGCGTGGGCCAGCGGGTTCGGCGCCGTGCTCACCAATACGTTCTCGCGCTGGCAGGCCACGCGCGCCGCGCGGCCAATCCGTCCCTCGTCGGTCACGCCCTGAGGTCTCCTGGCTCCTACATCCTGGCTACCTCTCCTGTCTCCTGTCTCCTTCTCCTGTCTATGTCTTCGGCGGGTGCGACTGCCAGAGGATCTGCGTGATCTTCCACTTGCCGTCGAACTTGCCGAGGAACATGTAGTCGATGCCCCACGAGGCCGTGAGTTTCACCACGGCGGTCTGGTCGAGAATGTCGAGGATCGCGATGTCTCGCAGCTTGGTGTCGCGCTTGCCGTCTTTGTTCCAGCTCGCCGCGAGCTTCACGAGTTGTTCGTACGTCATCGGCGATTCGACGTAGGGTGAGGCCGCATCCTTTTTATAGAACCCGCGCTTGTTGAGCGTCGGGTGCACGCTGCGCTCGATGCGCTCGGGCTGAACGTTGTAGATCGCCTCGAGGTAGTCGAGCGCCGCCTGCCGGACGCCTTCCTTCTCGCTCGCTGGTGGCTGAGCGGAGAGGGCGGCCGATACGGTCAGGGTTGCTGCGACCGCCAACGCTGGCATCGAACGGACTGAAATCATTGTGCCTCCTGAGGTTGGATCTTATGACCGTTTCCGCCTGACGGATGGTCCTTTGTGACCAACGGCTCAGGCGGGGCTACGGCGCGCTGCGCCGACGCTGCGGGAAGGCGAGGCCCAACGACAAACCAAGAAACGTGATTTCCGGCTAGGATCTGCCTCGGAGGTCACGTTTGCTTCTTACATATCGCCGCCATTCCCTTCGACTCCTTGCGGCCGCGGCCATTGTCTCGTTGGCGCGCGTCTCGGCCGTCGGCCAGGGCACTCCCATCGGCCAGTTCGATGGACACGGCGACGTCGGCGCGCCCAAGATCACTGGTTCCGCCGCGTATAACGCCGTCTCGCAGGAGTACCCCCTTTCCGCGGGCGGCGTGAACATGTGGGCGCAGAAAGACGAGTTCCAGTTCGTCTGGAAGCGCATGACCGGCGATTTCATCCTGCAGGCGCGCGTCGAGCTCGTCGGCAAGGGCGTCGATCCGCACCGCAAGGTCGGCCTGATGGTGCGCCAGAGCCAGGACGCCGACGCTCCTTATGTGGACGGCGTGGTCCACGGCGACGGCCTCACCTCGCTGCAGTTCCGGCGCACCAAAGGCGCGATCACCGAACAGGTCGAGTCACCTGTCAAAGGCGCGGACGTCATTCAGATCGAGCGGAAGGGCCAGACTTATACTTTGTCGGCCGCGAAGTTCGGCGAGCCGTTCACGACCTCCGAAGTCTCGAACGTCACCCTCGGTGATGAAGTCCTCGTCGGGCTCGCGCTCTGCTCGCACAATGGCGACGTCACGGAGCGGGCGGTCTTCAAGGATGTCCGGCTCGTCCGGCCCGTGAAGGACGGGTTCAAACCGTATGCCGACTACATCGGCAGCGTGCTCGAGATCCTCGACGTGCAGAGCGGACGGAAGCAGGTCATCTATCGGTCCGAGCAGCCCTTCGAGGCGCCGAACTGGACCAACGACGGCAGCGCGCTCATCTACAACACCAGCGGCGGACGTGCAGAGTGGCGCGGACGCCTCTTTCGCTTCGACCTCGCCACGCGCCAGCCGACGCTCATCGACACCGGCACCAACAACAGAAACAACAACGATCACGTGCTGTCCTTCGATGGCACGATGCTCGGCATCAGCGACCAGAGCACGCCAAAGACCGGTTCGACAATCTTCACCGTGCCGGTTGGCGGAGGCACGCCCAAGCGGATCACGCAGTTAGCGCCGTCGTACCTGCATGGATGGTCGCCGGACGGGAAGTCCCTGATCTACACGGGCGGACGGGGCGGCGAGTTCGACATCTACAGCATCGCGTCCGATGGCAGCGGCGCCGAGGTCAACCTGACCAACTCCAAGGGGCTCGACGATGGTCCCGAGTATTCGCCCGACGGGAAGTACATCTATTTCAATTCGCTGCGAAGCGGGACGATGCAGATCTGGCGGATGCAGCCCGACGGCAAGAACCAGGAGCAGATCACCAGGGACGAGTACAACAACTGGTTCCCGCACATCTCGCCCGACGGCCAGTGGATTGCGCTCATCAGCTTCCCCAAGGAAGTCGATCCGGCCGACCATCCTTATTACAAGCGCGTCTATCTGCGGCTGATGCCCGCTGGTGGCGGCGCACCCAAAGTGATTGCTTACGTGTACGGTGGACAAGGCACCATCAACGTGCCGTCGTGGTCGCCCGACAGCAAAATGGTGGCGTTTGTCAGCAATACGGATGTGATCAAGTGAAGCTGGAGCTTTGGAGCCAGTAGCGAAGAGCCAAGAGCCCAGAGCCCGTGCTAGCATCTGGCCGTGTTGCACAAATTCCGCAGTCAATCTCTTCGACGCATCCTTCTCGCCCTTATCTTTGTTGTCCCAGGTGGTACTGACCCTCGCTGGCCGCCCACTTTCGCACGACTCAGGCGAACCGGGCCAATCGGCGGCGGCGCGGCAGCTGCCGCAGAACGTGAAGCTCAGCGCGGCGGATGCGACTCGGCTCGCGGCCGAGGCGCGCAAGGGCGTCAACGTGGAGATGCCGCCGGGCCTCGAGCTCAAGCTGTGGGCGTCCGACCAGCTCGTCGTCGATCCGGTGGCCCTCGAGTTCGACGAGAAGGGGACACTCTACGCAACGAGCACGAGCCGCAACAACATGCCGCTCGACATCCGCGAGCATCCGACGTGGGTGCCCACGGTCCACACGCTGAAGACCGTCGCCGACCTGCGCGAGTTCTACCGCAAGGAGCTCGCGCCCGAGCGCAGCGCACAGAACAAGTGGCTCCCCGATCTCAACCAGGACGGGTCCAATGACATTCGCGATCTCGCCGAGCTGAAGGAACGCCTCTACCGCATCCAGGATACCGACGGCGACGGCGTCGCGGACACGTCCAAGATCATGATCGAAGGATTCAACGCCGACCCGACGTACGACGTGGCCGGCGGACTGCTCTACAACCAGGGGGACCTGCTCCTCGGCACCGCGCCTGGCGTCTGGCGGCTCAAAGACGAGAACGGCGACGGCACAATCGACAAGCAGATTGTCATCAGCGAGGGCTACAGCACGCACCCCGCGTTTGGCGGGCACGGCATCTCGGGCCTGACGATGGGGCCTGACGGCCGGATCTATTGGGAAGTGGGGGACATCGGCCTCGACGTGACGGACAGGACCGGCAAGCGGTGGTCCTATCCGAACCAGGGTGCGGTGATGCGCTCGGAGCCCGACGGCTCGAACTTCGAAGTCTTCGCCGCGGGCATCCGCAACCTGCAGGAGTTCTCGTTCGACGAGTACGGCAACCTGATCAGCGTCGACAACGACGGCGACCACCAGGGCGAGACCGAGCGCGTCGTCTACATCACGAATGGGTCCGACAGCGGCTGGCGCTCGAACTGGCAGTACGGCAGGTACACCGACACGAGGAACAACCGCTACAACGTCTGGATGGACGAGAACATGTTCAAGCCGCGCTTCGCGGGCCAGGCGGCGCACATCGTCCCCCCCGTGGCGGCCTATCACAGCGGCCCCTCGGGCATGGCCTACAACCCGGGTACGGCCCTGACCGACGAGTGGCGCAACTACTTCTTCGTCTCGAGCTTTCCGGGCGCGGCGGCCGGCGCCCGAATCTATGGTTTCAAACTGAAGGAAGACGGCGCCGGGTTCGCGCTCGAGGAGGACAAGGTGGTGCTGCGCGGCATCCTGACCGTCGGGGTGAAGTTCGGACCCGACGGCGCGCTCTACCTCGCCGACTGGATCACGGGGTGGGACTCGAAGAACCTGGGACGAATCTGGAAGCTCGATTCGCCGCAGGCGGCAGCGAACCCGATGCGCGCCGAAGTGCGCACGCTCATCGCGGCGACGTTCGAGACGCGTTCCGCCGCGGATCTGACGACGATGCTGCGGCACGTCGACATGCGGATTCGCCAGAAGGCGCAGTTCGAGCTCGTGCGCCGCGGCGACGTGCAGACCCTCCTCGCGGCGGCGAAGCAGCCGTCGCAGAAGCTCGCGCGCATCCACGGCGTCTGGGGCATCGCTCAGTTGGCGCGCACCGGTAAAGACGGCGCGCAGCATGCCGCGCTCCTGACGCCCCTCTTGAAAGACTCCGACGCGGAGATACGCGCGCAGGCCGCGAAGATGATTGGCGACATCCGTTACGCCGAGGCGGTTCCGGGTCTCCTTCCGCTCCTCGCGGACAACGCACCGCGTGTGCGCTTCTTTGCCGCAGAGGCCTTGGGCCGGATCGCCTACAAACCGGCGGCGGCGCCGATTGTCGCGATGCTCGCCGCCAACGACGACAAGGACGTGTATCTCCGGCACGCCGGCAGCCTCGCGCTCTCGCGGATTGGCGACTCGTCCGCGCTCGGCGCGCTGTCGACACATCCCTCGCGTGGCGTGCGCATCGCCGCGATCATCGCGCTGCGCCGGCTGCGGAGCGCCGAGGTCGCGCGGTTCGTCACCGACAGCGATGACCTGATCGTTCAGGAGGCCGCGCGCGCCATCAACGACGACGGATCGATCGACGCGGCGCTGCCGGCGCTGGCCCGCGTGATCGAGGACAAGCGCTTCACGAGCGAGCCGCTCGTTCGCCGGGCGATCAGCGCCAACCTCAAAGTCGGCTCGGGCGAGGCGGTCGATCGGCTCGCCGCGTTTGCGGGCGATGCGACGCGGCCGCACCCCATGCGGGTCGAGACGATCTCGGCCATCGGCGTCTGGGCGGATCCGTCGCCGATGGATCGCGTGGACGGGATCTATCTGGGCCAGGCGAAGCCGCGCGACGCGGCGGCCGCCCAGGCGGCGGTCCTGCGTCTCATGCAGGCGTTGGCGGAAGAGAACGCACCCGCGCTGAGAATCGCCCTGGCCGAAGCGGCCGGGCGCCTGAACGCGCAGGCGGCCGCGCCGCAGCTCCTCACACAGCTTCGGAGCGACCCGTCGTTCAATGTGCGTGTGGCGGCGCTCAAGGCGCTCCAGGCGCTCAAGGTGTCGAACATGGACGAGGTGATGAAGATCGCGGTCGCCGACGCCGACCCGAACGTCCGGCGCGCGGCGCTCGGGATCCTGCCGTCGCTACCGCTCGGCGCCGCGGCGAAGGTCCAGAGCCTCACCTCGATGATTCGCAGCGGAGCGGTCAACGATCAGCAGGCTGGATTCGAAGCGCTCGGGACCTTGAAGAGCCCCGAGGCGGAAAAAGCCCTCGGGTCGTTCTTCGACGAGCTCGTGGCGGGCAAAGTGGCGCCGGCCGTCCAGCTCGATCTGGTGGACGCGATGCAGGCGAGCGGGGCGCCCGCGCTCGAGGCGAAGCTCGACGGGTATCGGAAGACCAAGGGGGTCGATACCGTCACGCTCGCCTTCCGCGACGCGCTCCTGCAGGGCGGCAGCGTTGCGCGCGGCCGGGACCTCTTTGTAGAGCACCCCGCGGCGCAATGCACCCGCTGCCACACGGTGCGCAACGCCGGATCGGATGTCGGGCCGAACCTGTCCGGCGTCGCGACGCGGCTGACGCGCGAGCAGATCCTGGAGTCCCTGCTCGAGCCGAGCGCCCGCATCGCAGCCGGCTACGGCACGGTGGGAATCACGCTCAAGAACGGCAAGCGCGTGGATGGCACGCTGCGAGCCGAAACGCCCACCGACGTGGTTGTCTCTGTGGGGACGCCCCCGGCCGAGCAGCGGATCGCGAAGTCCGACATCGCAGAGCGGACCAACCCGGTCTCCGCGATGCCGCCCATCGGCCTGATCGTCAAGCCGCGCGAGGTGCGGGATCTGGTGGCGTATCTTTCGACGTTGAAGTAGCAGAGGTCTGCAGTCCAAAAGCTTTTTCACCGCCGAGCACGCGGCGGGCGCAGAGTTCAAATCCTTTTCTAGACCCTATGACTCCGCGTCCTCCGCGTGCTCCGCGGTGAGAGGCTTTTGGACAGCGAGGTTCCGGCCTCGAGACTCAGCGCTCTCGCTCACGTGACCTTCAACGCAAAATCTAGTTGAGCGGCTCTTCTTACTTGAGCGGCTTGATCCGGATGTTCTTGTAGTAAACCGTGCTGTTCGGATCGTGCGCTTGGAGCGCGACTGTGCCCGGCTTCATCACGCGGTTGGCGAAGTCGGGGCTCCCGGCCCATTCCTTGGGCTGCGTCCACTGCACGGTCTGCTTGTCGTTCACCTTGATCGTGATCGTGTCGCCCTGCACGATGATGTGCTCGGTGAACCACTCGTCGTCTTTGGCCAGCGATTCCTTGACGTCCGAGACGTGGTACAGGCTGCCGGTCTTGACGGGATCCTTCATGTAGGTGTTGTTCACCTGGATCTCGAAGCCCTTGGAGGGCCAGCCCTTTTCCACGAATTCGGTGAGGATGAAGACGCCGCCGTTCGAGTTGGTGCGCGTCATGACGTCGACCTTGAGCTCGAAGTTGCGGAACGAGTGATCCATCAAGGGTCCGTCGTAGAACGCGTGGCCTTGCATCCCCACGGCCTTCGCGACGATGGCGCCGTTTTCGATGGTGAAGCACGCCGGATTGGAGAGCTTCCACCCGGTGAAGTCCTTCCCGTTGAAGAGTTGCGTGAATCCAGGCTCGGCGGCAGGCGTCTGGATCACCACGGCGAGCACCAGCGGAGCGAGGCGAATCAGGGTAGTCATAGCGCGGGAGTCTAGCACGTTCGCAGGAACGACTTCACGGCCGCCGCGAAGGCGTCGGGCTGCTCGAGGAAGGGCAGGTGGCCGGCGTCGGGAATGACCTCCAGGTGCGGCTTGCCCGGCATCCGCTCGAGGAACGTGGCGACGGCTTCCGGCGGCGCGTACTGGTCGTGTTCCCCCGTGATCGCGACGCAGGGAACGGTCACGGTCGGCACGAGCGGCTCGGCGTTTGCCGCGAGCAGGATCAGGCAGCAGCGCACGTACATCTCGACGGCCTGCGTCTCGAACATCCGCTCGAACATCGCGACCACTTCCGGCCGATCGCGGAACGTGGCTGCCGAAAATACGCCTGGCGAGACTCTCTGCCCCCATCCAATCAGATCGCGCGCACCCTCGAGAGCCCGCACCCGTTCCGACAAACGCTCGCGGATGTGCGGCGCGACCTGCGGCACGCCGCCGACGAAGATGAGCCCGCGGATCCGCTGCGGCCACGCCGCCCAGGCCTCGAGCGCGAGGATGGTGCCCATCGAGTGACCGATGATGACGACTGGCTGCCGGATGCGCTCGGCCACGAGCGTGCCGAGCTCGTCGACCCAGGTCTTCATGGAGACGTCCGGAGAAGCGGGGAGGTCGATCGCGACAACGTCGTAGTCGGGCTGGAGGCGCTCGGCGAGGCCGCGGAAGAAATAAGCCCCGCCGCCGAGGCCGTGCAGCGCGAGGATCGGCGGGCTTGATCCCGTGTCTTCGACGGTCATCGCGTCAACTGCGGCTGTCCGGGGTCAACTGCGGCTGTCCGGGGTCAGATCTCGATTTTCTAGTCGCGTGTGCGGCTTCCGCTCACGCATTAGAAAATCGAGATCTGACCCCGGACAGGCGGTGAACTACGACGGAATCGCGAAGTTCGCGAAGCCTCGAAGATCGCGAAGGTAAAGAGATGCCTTCGTGGTCTTCGAAAGCTTCGCGGTCTTCGCGATTCCGTCGTAGATCTGACCCCGGTCAGGCACGATTCACTGCCTGACACCAAGGCCGACGGGTTGCTGGAGGCAGGCGAAGACGTCCCGGTAGAATGCCGGGTGTTCGCGCCACGTCGGCGACGACACCAGCCGGCCGTCCGTGATGCTCTCGGCGGTGACGTACTGCCCGCCGACTGCCTCGACCTCGAGCCGCACGTGCTCGTAACACGTGAAGCGCTTCCCTTTGGCGAGCCCAGCGGCCGCGATGAGCTGGATGCCGTGGCAGATCGAGAAGATCCACTTCTGCTGCATGTCGAACTCGCGCAGGATCGCGAGCACGCGCGCGTCGTTCCGCAGATACTCCGGCGCCCGGCCGCCGATGCACATGACGGCCTCGTAGTCGGCCACCCGCACGTCGTCGAACGTCACGTCGGATTCGATCGCGTATCCCGGGCTCTCCTTGTAGGTGTCCCAGCCCGGCTCGAAGTCGTGCATCACGAGGTGCAGACGCCGCTTCGATGGGGCGGCGACATGCGCCTCATATCCGGCTTCCTGGAACCGGTGCACGGCGAACCACGTTTCGTAGCTCTCGCCGCCGTCGCCCGTAATGATGAGAATCCGCTTGCTCACGAAGCCTCCGAGTCTTTCTGCCCTTGAGTCTTCCGTCTTCAACCTTCACTTCAGCATTCAGAATTGTCCGCCGCGTCCGCGGCCACGTCCGCCGCCGCGCTGCGCCCGTTCCGTCGCGAGGGCATCGGCCGGACGTTTGCCGGCCCACGCAATGCCGCGAAGCAGCATGGGCTGGATCTGCGGCTCCGAGAAGTTCACGTAGTTGTGTCCCTGCATCCACACGAACGCACGGAAGGGCTGTGCGCCGGGCAGCAGGCTCTTCTCGAAGGTCCAGATCTGCGGCACGACCTCGCCGGCGTGGGTCCCCGCGCTCGGCGTCTTCGCCATGACGGCCGTCGCGAGCACGTGGATCTCCGGCGTCTTCGACCAGGTCATGTTGAAGAACGCCTCGTCCTTGATCGTGAAGTCGGTCACGCCCTGCATGATCGGATGCGCCTTGTCGACGACGGTGTAGGGCACGTCGGCCTCGAGCGTGTAGTTCACCTCGCCGTGCTTCTTGGCTCCGCCGACAAACGACGCGAACTCCTCGGGCGCGGGGCCGCACAACGCGTCGTGGAAGCTCACCAACCCGCCGCCCCGGCGCAGGAAGTTGTCGAGCGTCGCGCGGTCTTCCATGCTGAGATAGCCCGCGTCGCCCTTGTAGATGACCAGCACGTCAACCGACGCGAGCTCCCTCGCCGACGGGAAGTGCAGCGCGCCGTCGACGATGGCGCCACGGCTGGTGAGCAGCTTGCTCCAGTCCGCGAGGAACTGCGGGTAGTCGTGCTGGCCTTCGGCGTGCGTCTTGAGACCTGCCTGGATGAAGACGCGGAGCGGCGGCGTCTGCGGAGCCTGCGGTGGTGGCGGTTGCTGCGCCATGACCGACGTACATAACACAACCGCGGCGCCAAGCAGCTTCATGTGAACCTCTGCAATGCTGAATGCTGAAGTGAATGCTGAATTCTACCTTTACTTCAGCATTCAGCACTCAGCATTCAGAATTGACGCCTGAATACATAAGTTTGCGGCTTCTGCCCCCCCTCGCTGCTGATGACGGCCTCGAGCGACCCGTCCGGGCGCTTCGTGTAACGGATCATCTTTGGATAGTCGTGCGCCGGGTTCTCGAACGTCGCACTCGAGTCGTCGATCTTCGTGAGCGTGAAGTCGGTCGCCGGCGTCCGGCCGTTCGGCATCGCGGTGTACACGAGCCCGCCGTCCCGCTCGACGATGCAGAGAAACTCGAAGGCGGACATGAGGCCGTCGCGGAGCGTTCGCGAGATGGCGAGCATCGAGCCGCCGGCGGACGGCGTCCAGCGCTCTTCGATAGACGAGGTGCCCATGGTGCCGACCCACACGCCGGAGATCCAGGCCACCTGCGCCATCGTGGCCTGTGCCTTCTTGATTGCCGCGCCGGCAGGCGCCGCGGAAGCGCTGCTGCGCGTGTAGGTGGTGGCGGACGTGCGGGGAGCCGTCTGCCCCGCCGCGCGGGCAGTCACCTCGACACGGAGTGTATCCGGCGACTCCAGCCTGAGTGCGCTCGTCACGTCCATCTTCACGGTCTTGCCGTTCGGCGGGACCGCGCCGATCATCGAGATCGCGACCACTGGACCGTCCCACCTGGCTGTCCACATCGCCGCCGAGTCCGCTTCACACAAACGGCCGGGCATCCGGCTCGTCACCTCTGATCCGTCGAGGACGTACCTGATCGTCGCGGGAGAGCCATTGATCGTCCGCGTCACCGTCAGGGCCGGCTCCTGGTGGGCGATCGTGAACTGAGGACCGAAGACCTGCGGGGCCGCCCGGCCTGGCGCGGCGGGCGCCGCATCCGGGGCCGCGACCCACGTGCCCGAAAAGTCCGGCCGCTGCCGCGCGGCCACCGCGCTCCCCGCCAGGACCGCCATCACTACAATTGCCGCTGCGCGCTGTCGCATGTCGTCGATTCCTCCGCTCCGACTATAGCCCCGGCGCCAGCCGCCGGGCTTGGACGAATGCGACATGGCAGTAAGATGCAATGCTGAATGCTGAGTGCTGAATGCTGAAGGGAATGCTGAACTCGAAATGCTGAAATCGCCTGAGCCCCTTCCGCCTTCTTCCTTTACTTCAGCATTCAGCACTCAGCATTCAGCATTGCCAGATCCCTACACCTTGGCGCCTCAGGCAGTCGAGTCGCCGCCGACGACACTGGCGACGGCGCTCGGACGCATCGGCCCGGGGATGGTGCTGGCGGCCTCGATCGTCGGCTCCGGCGAGCTCATCGCCACGACCACGCTTGGCGCGCAGGTGGGCTTCGCGGTGCTGTGGATCATCGTCCTCAGCTGCGCGATCAAGCCCGTCGTGCAGGGGGAGTTCGGCCGCTACACGATTGCAACGGGGCACACCGCGCTCGAGGGGTTCAACCGCGTCCCCGGACCGCGCGCCGGCGTGAGCTGGCTCGTGTGGGCGTGGGGACTGACGGTCACGCTGACGCTGCTGCAAGTCGGCGGCATGTACGGAGGCGTCGCGCAGGTGCTGCATCTCCTCGTGCCGGCGGTTTCGGTCAACGCGTGGGTGGGTGTCTGCTTCGTCATCACGCTCGCGCTGTTGCTCGGCGGGGGCTACGAGCGCATCGAACGCCTCGCCATCATCAAGGTGGGGCTCTTCACCGTGCTGACGGTGTGCGCGGCGGCAATTCTGCTCGAGCGACCGGATGCCGTGACGCTGACGGATCTCAGGAGCGGGTTCAGCTTTCAGCTTCCGGCCGCCGGCCTGGCGACGGCCATCGCCGTCTTCGGGATCACCGGCGTCGGTGCCACAGAGCTCGTCATGTACCCCTACTGGTGCGTGGAGAAGGGGTACGCGCGGTTCGTCGGAGAGCGTGATGGGTCTGCCGCCTGGACGGCGAGGGCCCGCGGCTGGATTCGCGTGATGCACCTCGACATCACGTGCTCGCTCGTGATCTACACGATGGCCACGGTCGCGTTCTACCTGCTCGGGGCGGGCGTGCTGAACCGCATGGGCCTCGTGCCCGCGGAGCGCGACACCATCACCGTCCTCTCGAACATCTACACGCAGACGCTCGGCGCGTGGGCACTCTGGCTCTTCTATCTCGGCGCCGTCGTCACGCTCTATGGAACCGTGTTCGCCTCGACGGCGGCGCACGCGCGACTGTTCGCCGACGCAGTGCGAATCGCGGGCTGGTACCCGCGAGAGGATGCGGCCAGCCGTCTGCGCTGGCGTAAGCGTTTCGTCGTGGTGCTGTCGGTCGTGCCAGTGACCTTCTACTGGTTCCTGCGCTCGCCGGTGCAGATGGTCGTCGCGGGTGGCCTGGCGCAGGCGATGATGCTGCCGCTCATTGGCGGGGCCGTGATCTATCTCCGCCACACGCAGCTGCCCGACGATATTCGCCCGTCGTTCGGCACGACGCTCATGCTGTGGGTGTCGAGCAGTGTGATGTTCGCGTTCGCGGGTACTACGTGTGGTCGCGGGTGTGAAGCGCGGCTCGCTGCTCGCTGCTCGCTGTTGGCTCAGGATCGGATCAGGGATCAGGGATCAGGGATCAGGGATCGGCAAGGGATCAGCGATCGGGCAGCCTCGAGAGCATGCTCGAGCCTTGAGTCCCGACCCTGAGCCCTGATCCGTTTCTCTGATGATCTCCGATCTCTGAGCCCTACGTCTACCGCTGCACCGTCCTGATCCCAGACGGCCCGCCGCCGACCTTGATGGACGGGCCGGCGGTCAGCCGGCGGCCGTCGAAGCCGAACGTCATGATCTCGCGCTCGACCACGCATTGCGCGAGCACGGTGCGCGAGTCCGCGGTCCAGGCGATGCCCTGGCACCAGTGCCCGATCCGGGTTTCGGCGGCGAGCGCGAGAGCCGTCTTGTTCACGTCATAGATCTTCAGCCAGCCGAAGTCGTTGAAGAGCGGCGACGTCCTCGCGGCGTTCGAGCCGTTCATCACGGTCACGGCGACGTAGCGCCCGTCGGGCGAGATCGCGAGTCCTTCCGCCGTCGGGCCCACGCTGACGTGGTTCACCGTGCGCGGCGGGTTCGCGGCGAGGTCGATCACGCTGAGCGTATCGGCGCCGCCCGTTGCGCCGACGCCGATGCTCGCGACGATCGCCGTGTCGCCCGACGGCGTCACGTCGATGCCATAGGGCTTGAGGTTCGCCGCGATATCGCGTTTGGCGTTCTCGACTTTGGTCCCATCAACAGTCAACACCGAGATGAGGCTGTCGTTGTTGCGCGTGACGAGGGCGGTGCGGCCGTCACGCGTGAAGACGACGGCGCTCAGCAGGCTCTCGGGCGTCCCGACCACGACCTTGCCCGCGGCGGTCACCGCCTTGCCGGCGATCGTGAAGACCGAGACCGTGCCTTCGAAGCGATTGGCGACGAGCGCCAGCGTTCCCGCGCGATTGATCGACACGCCGGAGGCGCCGTTACCCGCGCGGAGGGTGGCCAGCACGGCCGGCGGCGACGCGCGGAGGTCGATCACGGTGAGCCTGTCGTCGGGCGCCGTTTTCGACCCGTCGGCGGGATCGATCCGCGTGGAGGAGGCGACGAGGGCCATGGATTCGTCCGGCGTAATCGCCACGTTCTGCGGCGGACCGACGATCGAGCTCGGGACGGGGATTTCCGCGACCACTCGTGGCTGTCCACGGCTGAGGTCGATGATGGTCACGGTATCCGGCGGGGGATTCGGCACGGTCGTGTTGACGCCGTCCACGAGCCGGACTTTCGAGTCGTTGGCGGATACGACGATCTGGGCCCGCGCTTCGGCACAGAGGATGCACAACAGAATCGGCGCCGTTACGACGATTGCCCGTGTAAATCTCGCCGCAACTGGCGCAAGAGTGTTCATGAAAAGGCATTCTATCGTGGACGCACCCGCGTTAACTTCCGTGTTGATTCCGTATGGTAAGCTCTCGCCCGTGTCCCAAACACAGTTTCTTGGAGGAGGGATCCAAATGAGCCGACAGCATAGCTGGTACGCTCCCCTTCGCCGCTCCGCCCTTACCTGTCTTCTCCTACTAGGCGCTGCGACGACGGCTTTTGCACAGTTCGATCGGGGAACGATCACCGGCACGGTCAAAGATTCACAGGGTGGCATCGTCCCCGGTGCGACCGTCACCGTCACGAGCACCCAGAACCAGCAATCCCGCACGACCGTCACCGACGGCAGCGGCTACTACACATTTCCCAACCTGTCGGCCGGCCGGTACGAGCTGCTGGTCGAGCTGAGCGGCTTCAAGAAAGTCACCCGCTCGAATGTGCAGCTCGACGCTGCCGGCTCGCTCGCGCTGGACTTCACCCTGGAAACCGGCGCGCTGACCGAGGAGGTCACCGTCACCGCCGAACAGTCGCCGCTGCAAAGCGATTCCGCGCTGCGAAAAACGATCGAGGCGAAGGACATCGAGCAAATCGCCTTCAACGGACGCAACCCGATTGGCGTCGCCGGTCTGAAGGCGGGCGTCGTCGGCGGAAGCTTCAACAACAACAGCTTCTCCAGCCTCACCAACGGAGGCTTCAGTATCAACGGCAGCCGCGGCAACGAGAACAACATCACGGTCGACGGCGCGACGGCGATCCGCACGCGGGCTTCGGGCGCCATCGTCGGCGTTCAGAACGTGGACACGATCCAGGAGATCCAGGTACTGACCGGCGACTACATGCCCGAGTACGGACGTTCGAGCGGCGGCCAGATCCGCATCGTCACGAAGAGCGGCAGCAGCCGCTTCAGCGGGAACGCGTCGTATTTCATGCGCGACGACAAGCTGCAAGCGAACACGTGGCAAAGAAACCGGAGCACGAACGCGCTCGAGAACAGCGGGCCGGCCCCGTTCGACTACAAGCAGTACGCGTACTCGCTCGGTGGCCCCATCCCGGTGGGTGCGTTGAAGGACAAGCTGTTCTTCTTCGCGGCGCAGGAATGGGTCAATTTCTTCCAGATCCAGACCAACACCGCCACGGTTCCCACCGCGCTGATGCGCACCGGCAACTTCAGCGAGCTGCTCGACCCGAACAACGGGTTCTTCACCAATCCGGGCGTGCGGACGATTATCAATCCGGCGACCGGCATAGCGTTCCCCGGCAACATCATCCCGGCGAACCAGCTGAGCGCGAACGGCATTGCCATGCTGAACACGTTTCCGCTGCCGACGCCAGGGTTCCGGCAGGGTACCGCGAACCTCATCATGTCGAGCGACAACCCGCAGGACCAGCGCAAGGACAACATCCGCTTCGACTACCGGATGAGCGACAAGGACCAGTTCAGTTATCGCTACGGCAAGTACAACTGGGTAGCGGTGGACGCGTTCCGCGGGACCTTTCCTTACGCGCGGACGGATTGGGATCGGCCCAACGTCACGCAGACGGCGAGTTGGACGCGGGCGATCTCGAGCACGCTCATCAACGAATTCAGCTTCACGCATTCGCTCGACGAGGTCTTCATCAACGTATGGGAGGGCACCGACCTCTTCCAGCGCAGCAAGTACGGCATCACCTATCCGTACATCTTCCCGCAGAACAAGGAAATCCCGGACAAGATTCCCACGATCACGATCGCCAACTTCAGCGAGATCGACGGAGGGCCTTATCCTGCGTCCTCGCGCGGACCGATCTACACCTTCAACAACGCGACGACCTATCTGATGGGTCGTCACACGTTCAAGGCCGGCGTCATCGTCGAATATTCCGGCCAGGACGACTTCGATCAGATCAACGTGCAACCGATTCCCGGGAGCACCAACAACCAGAATGGGCGCTTCCAGTTCCCGAATGACACTGCCGGCGCGAACTCCACCGGAGTGGGCATCGCGAACGCCGCGCTGGGGATGTTCAACAGCTACGCGGAGATCGGGCAGCGCGCGCTGACCAAGTATCGCTCGCTCAGCACGGACCTGTTCATTCAGGACTCGTGGCGTCCGACGGGCAAGCTGACCGTCGAGGGTGGCGTGCGCTGGGCGTACTGGCCGCCGTGGTAATCGCTGACGAACAACATCGCCACCTTCGATCCTGCGGCCTACGACACGTCCAACCAGGCGGTCATCAGCCCGTCGACGGGACGGATCGTGTCAGGCCCTCGCTACAACGGCATCGTGCTTCCCGGCACCGGATTCGAGGGCGACGGGAACGACCTTGCGGTGGCGAGTGATCCCGCGGTGCTCGCGCTGTTCGTGGATGCGCCCCGCGGCTTCGCCAAGACCCATAACAACGTGTTCGAGCCGCGCATTGGAGCGGCGTATTCGATCAACGACAGCACAATCGTCAAGGTGAGCAGCGGCGTCTTCCACAACCGCGTCACCGTGAGCGACTCGATGTTCCTGGGCGGCAACCCGCCGTTCCAGCCGCAGGTCGGCGTCAGCAACGGGCGGGCGGATGATCCGGGCGGCGTCGGCGGCGCCGGCTCACTGCCGTTCGGCATGACGGCCATCGATCGCGAGTTCAAGCATCCGACCGCGTACATGTGGTCGGCTGGTGTGCAGCGACAGGTGCCGTTCAACTTCATCGTCGACGTGACCTACGTCGGCCGGCGCGGCCTGTACAACGTGCGCGAGCGCGACATCAATCAGCTGCTGCCTGGAACGACTCAGGCGAACCCTGGTGTCAACGTCGCCGCCCTCAGGCCGTACAAAGGCTACGGGGTGATTCGTCTGTCGGAGAACGCTGCCACCTCGAAGTACCATAGCCTGCAAATCAGTGCGGATCGCCGCTACACGAACGGATTCAAATTCGGCGTCGCCTACACGCTGGGACACTCACAGGATGACGCGAGCGGACCGCGCGACGTCCTGTTCAACAACTACGACGCTTCGGGCTTCTGGGGCAACTCGGGCTTCGATCGTCGCCACTCACTCAACTTCTACTACATCTACGATCTGCCCTTCTATAAGGAGCAGGCTGGAGTGATCGGGAAGGTGCTGGGCGGATGGCAGATCTCGGGCGCGACGTTCATGCGCTCGGGCACGCCGCTGTGGGTCACGGAAGGGGCGGACATCGCGGGCACGGGCGATACGTTCGGGAATCCGTGGAATCTCAACGGCGATCCGAAGGCCAACGCGAACGAGCAGTTCTCGGCCGGCGCCACCGCCGATGAGAACTACTGGTTCGATAAGACGGTGTTCACGCGGCCCGCAGCAGGCACGTTCGGCAACGGCGAGCGGAACAACATCTACAATCCCGGCCAGTATCAGTGGGACATCGCGCTGTTCAAGAACGTCAATCTGGGCGGGACGAAGACCGCGCAGTTCCGTGCGGAGATCTTCAATTTCATCAACCACGCGAACTGGAACGGCGCGGATGCGAACCCGACGAGCGCTACGTTCGGCCGTGTCACCGGGAAGGCCGACGACCGCCGGGACATTCAGCTCAGCCTTCGCTTCATGTTCTGAGCCGCGGACAACACGAACCACGGACAACACAGACAACACGGATTGACGGCTGCCGGACGGGGCACAAACCCCGTCCGGCGTTTTTTCTGTACGGCTGACCCTTCACACCTTCCGCAGCTTCGTCACGCGTCCGACCTCTACCCACTCGACGACGAAGATATTTCCGTCGTGGTCGAAGCACGCGCCGTGCGGGCAGATGAACTGGCCGGGGATGAACTTGTCCCGGGGCTCGCGCCGCAGGGGATTGTTCCAGTTCTCGGCGTTGGAGTCTCCGAGCTGCGCGACGAGCGTGTTGGCCTTGTCCATCAGCGTGACCCGGCCGTGCAGGTCCGGAATCACGACCAGGCCCTGACGCTCGTCGAAGTGGCCGGGAAGCCGGAAGCCCGTGATGAAGTCGACGTGCTTCCCGTCCATCGTGAACCGCTGCAGCCGGTTGTTGCGCCGATCCGCCACGACGAGAATGGGACTGGCGCCCCTCGTGTCGACCCAGATGCCGTGCGGTTCAGCGAGCTTCCCCGGCTCCGATCCTCTGCCGCCGAAGGAACGGATGTACTCGGCCTTGCCCGGTACTGATTCACGAATACGAGCCGTAGCCGTCGGCTACGTAGATGTCGCCATTCGGTGCGATCGCGACATTGGTCGGGTTGTAGGACTTCGGTGCGCCGTCGGGCCCGGGCCGGTATCCTTCGAAGTCCGGCGGCCGGTCGAATCTTCCAGACAATCTCGCCGGCGAGCGTCGTCTTGACGAGCACCGCCTGCATCTGCGGCTGCGGCGACATCTTCGGGTTGGCGGCGTTGACGGTGAGATACAGGAACTCGTCGCGGCCTTCCTTGCGAATCCACAGGCCGTGCGCGACGCCGCGGAACGCCGGGCCCCACGACCGGACGAACTTCCCCGAGGCGTCGAACACGACGACCGTGTCGGCGCTGTCGCTCGTCGCGTGCACGGTGTGGTGCACGTAGATGTGGCCCTGGGCGTCCTCCACGACGCCGTGGGTGTTGCCCCACTTGATCTGCGGCGGCAGGACGCCCCAGTCATGGATGGCCTCGAACGTGTAGGCGCCGCTGCCACCAGAGATGACCGGCGCCTTCGAGCCGGCCTTGTCCTGCATGCCCAGGAGAATGGGCGATGCGGCGACGGTTCCGAGAAACTCGCGTCGAGTGGTTTTCATGCTGACCTCAATCAATCACAATCCGGCGTTCGTTGAATGCTGTCACGGGGCCACGGCACTCCAGGTAAACACAGACGGAGACAGAGACAGCAGCGCCTGCGGCCCGAGCGAGGCCCGAATGGGCCTCGCGAGAGCGAGCGGGGGTGGGGCCCCGCGAGCGCTGATAAATGCAAACAGAGTCGCGGACTAACAAGCATGAGGCAGTTTAGGTTGCCCCGCGAACATGGATTTCCGCATGGCCCACGCGCCCCGCTATGATATGCCCACTCAAATGCCTCCATCCATCGTTCTTGTGACCGAACCCGAGTTTCGTCGTGGCGAGATGGTCTTCGCCTCGGCGGCGCGTTTCACCTTCCTGCCTGCGCCCTCCGAAGAGGCAGCGCTCGTCCAGGCCATCGCCGAGTCGGGCGCTCGCCACGTCATCATTGGCGGGCAGCCGGTACCGCGGCGCGCTCTACACGGCGCTTCCGCGCGGGAGCGTGATCGCCCGGTTCGGTGTAGGCCACGAGTGGGTCGACAAGGGCCAGGCGACGACTGCCGGGCTCCTGTGCACCAACACGCCGTCGGTGCTCGATCAGTCCGTGGCCGAACTGACCTTTCTCCTCGTCTCGGCCGCCGCCCGCCGCCTGACGGCAATCGCGGGGGGCATGCGCGACGGCCAGTGGACACCTCAGCTGGGCGTGGAGCTGAAAGGCAAGACTCTCGCCGTCGTCGGAGCGGGCCGGATTGGCCAGGCCGTCGCGCGGATTGCGAAGCGCGGCTTCGACATGCGCGTCATCGGCTGCCGCCGCAAGGGATCGACTGCGCCGATGCCGGCCGGCGGCGACTTCGATCTCGTCACAGACGATCTCGGCGCGGCGTTGCGACAGGCCGATTTCGTCAGCCTGCTCATTCCGGGCGTGCCCGAGAACGCGCACTTCATCAACCGCGAGCGGCTCTCGCTGATGCAGCCGCACGCGTGGCTCATCAACACCGCGCGCGGCGCGGTCGTGGACGAGGCCGCGCTCTACGATGCGCTCGTCGATCAGCGCATCGGCGGCGCCGCCCTCGACGTCTTCGACCGTGAACCGTATCAACCCGTCGACTCCGGCCGGGACCTGCGCACGCTGCCGAACGTCATCCTCACGCCGCACGTCGGCAGCACGACGCCCGAAGCCAACCGCGGCATGGCCGAGCGCGCCGTCCAGAACATCGTGTGGGCGGAGGCAGGTGAGTTTGGGAAGATGGATTTGCTCAATCCGGACGTCGTTGGATAGCGCTGATCAGCGCATCAGCCGATTGGTATTTTTCGGCCTCCCGCGGGCAATCTAAACTGCCACATGCTTGTTAGTCCGCGACTCTGTTTGCATTTATCAGCGCTCGCGGGGCCCCACCCCCGCTCGCTCTCGCGCGGCGCCTTCGCGCCGCGCTCGGGCCGCAGGCGCTGCTGTCAGTGTCTCCGTGTGATTCCCTCCTCATGTCTCTGACCCTCGCCGACGTTCACGCCGCCCGCACGATCGTCTATCGCGCGCTCAAGCCGACGCCGCTCCTGCGGCACGCGCTGCTCGATGCGAAGACCGGGCTCACGCTCTACGTGAAGCACGAGAACTACAATCCGACCGGGGCCTTCAAGGTGCGCGGCGGATTGAATCTCGTCGCGAACCTGACCGCCGACGAGCGGCGCGGCGTCATCACAGCCACGACGGGCAACCACGGGCAGTCGATTGCGCTCGCCTGTCAGCGCGAGGATGTGCCGTGCACGATCGTCGTCCCGCTCGGCAACAACCCCGAGAAGAACGCGGCGATGCGCGCGCTCGGCGCGGACGTGGTGGAGTTCGGGAGCGACTTCGACCAGGCGCGAGAGCGCGTCGAGGCGCTGCAGCGCGCCAACGGTCTGCGCTACGTGCATTCGGCCAACGAGCCGCTGCTCATCGCCGGCGTCGCGACCTACGCGCTCGAGATCTTCGAGGATCTGCCGGACGCCGACGTCGTGCTCGTGCCGATCGGCGGCGGGAGTGGGGCCTGCGGGTGCGCGCTCGTGCGCTCGTGGCTCGGGGGGAAGGCCGAGGTGATCGGTATCCAGGCCGCCGGCGCCGACGCGTTCACGCGATCGTGGCGCAGCGGCACGCGCATGACCGCCGATCGCGTGGCGACGTTTGCCGAGGGCATGGCCACGCGCGTCACCTTCGATCTCACGTTCGAGATCCTTCAGCGCGAGCTGAACGACATCGTGACGCTCACCGAGGACGAGCTCGCCGGCGGCGTGCGCCTCGCGCTCGAAGCCACGCACAGCCTCGCCGAAGGCGCGGGCGCCGCATCGCTGGCCGCCGCCGTCAAGCTCGCCGACCGGCTGCGCGGCAAACGCGTCGTCTGCGTGATGAGCGGCGGAAACATCGACCGCGCGACGCTGACGCGGATCCTGGGCGCGGGCTGAGCGGCTGTCCGGCGTCATTCCGGGGCCTCTCACTGTCCAAGAGCCTTCCACCGCAGAGAGACGCCGAGCACGCTGAGGACTTTGAGAAAGAAACAAAAAGGCTCTGCGCTCTCTGCGCGCTCTGCGGTGAAAGGCTCTTGGACAGCGAGCAAGAGCCCCGCATTGCACGGCAACCTGGTCGATTCGCCCTGATCGACGCCCGGAAGCGTGTTGGGCTGGACCATCACTGGGAGCAACCGCTAAGGTTGTTCGCGTGAGGAGGTCTCGGAAGCTGGTCTTCGTGGTGCTCGCGATTGCCGCGGCCTCCGCGCTGGTCAGCTTTCGCTCGGTCTACGAACCGGATCTCGGGTGGCATCTGGCGCAGGGCAGGGAGAACCTGTCCGGGCGCCTCGTTCGCACCAACATCTTCAGCTTCACCTATCCAGACTACCGGCAGCGCTACACCTCATGGCTCTCCGAGACGAGCGCGTATGCTGCGTGGCGGCTCGGCGGTGACGCCGCCATCCAGATGCTGCAGGCGTTGACGGTCGCAGCGGCGCTGTCGTTCGTCTACCTCGGCTGCCGCGTGCAGGCGGGCGCCCTGCCGTCGCTGGCAATCCTCGTCCTGGGTTTCTTCGTTCTCGAGCCGCGCGCGATTCCACGCCCGCACCTGGTCTCGTTCGCAGGGATTGCGGCTTGCTCGTGGCTCATCCAGAAGGCGATGGCCAGCCGATCGGACCGGCCGCTCTGGTGGGCCGTGCCAATCGTCGCCGTGTGGAGCAACCTGCACGGCGAATGCGTCTTTGGTGTGCTGATGATCGGAATTCTCGCGCTCGCGGAGCTTGCCAGGCCGTCGGCGCTCACGCGACGAGAAGCCCTCCGTGTCCTGACGGTCGCGATCGCCTGCACCGCTGCGCTGCTGCTGAACCCGTACGGGTGGGGCTCCTTCAATACTTGTACGAGAACGTGTCAGTGCCTCAGACTCTCGCCATCGCCGAGCTGCAGCCCGCCTACCTGCCAAACTACCGCGCCTTCTTCGTCTATGTGGTCGTCGCCCTCGTCTTCCTGCTGTCCCTGCCTCGTCGTCTCACGCTCGCCGAAGCGATTACGGCGGTGCTGTTCGCGGCGCTCGGGTTCCGCTACATCCGGCTGACGCCGCTCGTGTTTCTCGCGACCGCGCCGATGCTGGCTTCGCGCCTGGCCGTCTGGACCACGCGCGGCCTCGATGGCCGGGCGATCATGGCGACGGCGTTGGCAGCCGCCGCACTCGTGTCGCGCGTGCCGCTGACGACGATGGTCGGAGGCGTGCGGGTGGGCGGCGCCCATCCCGAGGTGATGTTTTCGGAAGGTGCGGTGGCGTTTGCGCGGACGCACGGGCTGAACGGCCCCGTCTTCAACAGCCATAACCTCGGCGGGTGGCTGGCCTGGACGATGTACCCGGACGTGCGGGTCTTCCAGGACAGCCGGCTCCAGGCGTATCCTCCGGAACATTTCCGCGCCATCCTCGACGCCTCGCGGTCGCAATCGGCATGGGACGGCCTGCTGTCAGGCGTCGACTGGGCCGTGCTGTCCCTGCCCCGGCCAAACGCCCTGTCGGGGGCCGGCCGTCTTCCGTCGGTGACCTGGGCGACCGTCTATGAAGACGAGGCCGTGGAAATCCTGGTCAGGCGCAGCGGGCGATATGCCAGCCTGGCAAGCGCGGAAAAGCGTTCATCCGCATCCCGTGGCGGCGTCAATCAATCAACCCGCGTTCGCTGAATGCTGTCACGGGCCCACGGCTCTCACACGATGCTCACGATGGCACGATGGACACGATGAAGACTCGTCGTTCCTAACCATCGTGAACATCGTGCCATCGTGACCATCGTGAATGTGCCCGTGGGGCCGTCTCGGACCGTCAAAAGCCGTGATCCGCGTAATCCGCGTCCCGTAAAGCCGTGATCCGCGTAATCCGCGTCCCGTAAAGCCGTGATCCGTGTAATCCGCGTCCCGTAAAGCCGTGATCCGTGTAATCCGCGTCCCGTAAAACCGTGATCCGCGTAATCCGCGTCCCGTAAAACCGTGATCCGCGTGATCCGCGACCCGTGAGACCCCCGATCTGCGTCCCGAAAGACGGCGATCCGTGTGTCTCGACAAGGTTTCCCAACACTGCTAGTGTGTCTCTCGCTTGAGGGACTCGAGTCAACGACGGCGCTGGTTGCGGCTCGGCTGTGCGGTTACCGCCACGGTGGTGATGACGATGCCGCGTGTCGCGCGAAGTGCGGGCGCCGCGGCCGCGCCGTGTGACGCCCGGCAGGACGCGCCGGCAGCTCTACCGATATCCACGATGACCGGTGTCTACAGCACCGCACAGGCGACACGGGGTGAAGAGACGTACATGGCCGTCTGCGTGGCCTGTCACCCGAGAGGGACCTACACGACCACCGCCTTCAAGACGGCCTGGAACGGCCGGCCGCTGTTGGAGCTCTTCGATCTCGTGAGGGAGAAGATGCCCAAGAGCGACCCGGGCAGCCTCACCCCCGCCGAGTATGCGCAGGCGATCGCGTATCTGCTCAAGATCAATGACGTCCCGGCCGGCGAGCACGATCTGCCACCCGACGCCGAGGCGCTGAAGAAGATCCGGGTTGAGTGGCCGGCAAGCCAGTAGGCTCAGGCCGCGAGTTTTTCCTGCACGCGTCGACGACGAATCACGATGACCACGATGACACGATGTGCACGATGAACAAGACCAAAGGAAGACTCATCGTGCCATCGTGGTCATCGTGTGATGGCCGTGGGCTCGTGACGGAGTAGAGTGTGGCGTTCACGATAGACAAATCAGACGAGGAAACCAGGATGGGCACTGAGGTGACCACGCACTACACGAAAGGCATCGCGGCCGTACTTCTGGCGACGCTCGCCTTCGGCGGGAGTTTCACCGTCACCGGTGATCAGTCGCCAGGCCCGGGACAACCCTCGACACTCGTGCGCGGCAACGTCCCGGGGGAGTGGCGCTACTGGGGCGGGGACGCCTGGAGCACGCGCTACTCGCCGCTCGATCAGATCAACGCGGCGAATTTCGGCACGCTGAAGATCGCCTGGCAGTGGAACGCCGGCGCATTCGGCCAGGACGAGTACTACCGGACGACCCCGCTCTACGCCAACGGCCGGCTGTTCACCGTGGCGACGACCCGCCGGATTGCCGCGGCGATCGATCCCGAGAACGGAGAGACGCTCTGGATGTGGCGGATGGACGAAGGTATCCGCTGGCAGAAGGCCCCGCGCCAGTTCGCCGGCCGCGGACCTCGCCTACTGGACCGACGGCACGAGCGAGCGCGTCATCGTCGACGACGCCCGGCTATCACCTGGCGTCGCTCGACGCGAAGACGGGCCTGCCCGATCCGAAGTTCGGCAAGAACGGCATCGTCGATCTGATGGACGGCCTCGGGTTTCCGCTCGTGCCGCTCGCGGTGGACGATGACGGGCCGCTCGTGATCAGCGATGCGGCGCCGGCGCGGAAGGCGAGGCCGGGCGAGACGTGGGACGAGAAGACGAAGACCGGCGCCGACGGCACGGTCGGCATCGATCCCGCGCTCGGCCAGATTGGCGCCAGCTGTCCGCCGATCATCGTCAACGACGTCATCATCGTCGGCAACTCGCACATCCACGGCTACTACCCGATTCGTCTGCGCAACCTTCCGAGCTACATCCGCGGGCTTCGACGTCCGGACCGGCAAGCAGCTGTGGAAGTTCAACCTCGTGCCCGAGCCCGGTGAGTTTGGCGCGGAGACGTGGCTGAACGGAACGAAGCCGGGCACGCCGGGCGTCGGCAAGGTCGACGCGTGGGCGCCCTACTCGGCGGATCCCGACCTGGGCCTCGTCTACATCCCGGTCGGCATGCCGCTGATGGACGAGTACGGCGGCCATCGTCCGGGGAACAACCTGTTCGGCAACAGCCTCGTGGCGCTCGACGTGAAGACGGGCAAGCGCAAGTGGCACTTCCAGATGGTGCACCACGACATCTGGGACTACGACACGCCGATGGCGCCGAACCTGCTCGACGTCGACCGTCGACGGCAAGCCGCAGGAAGATCGTCGCGCAGTCGACGCAAGCAGGGCTGGCTCTATGTCTTCGACCGCGTGACCGGCGAGCCGATCTGGCCGATGCCGTCGAGACGCCGGTGCTGCAGAGCGAGGTGCCCGGCGAGAAGGCGTCGCCGACGCAGCCGATCCCGAGCAAGCCCGCGCCCTACGCGCAGCAGGGTCTGGTCGAAGCGGACCTGATCGACTACACGCCGGCGATCAAGGAAGCGGCGCTGAAGTTGGCGAAGGCCTGCCGCATGGGGCCGTACTTCATTCCGGCCTCGCCGGGCGATGGCACGGCGCCAAGCGGGCTGAACTGCTCGTGGTACGCGCCGGGCGCCAGCGGCGGCGTGAACATCGACGGCGGCGCCGCGGTGGATCCCGAGACGGGCATGCTCTACGTCGCGGCGCAGACTGGGCTGAGCACGATGCAGCTGGTCAAGGATCCGTGCTCGGAGTTCCGCTACAGCTCGCCGCACGACAGCTGCGGGACCGCTCGGCGCGCTGCCGCCGCCGCCGGGATACAAGAAGAGCGAGCGGCAGGAGCGGCGGCTTCGAGCGGCGGGCCGCCAACAACGATCGGTGGCGTGTCGATCGTGAAGCCGAAAGAGCTCGGCGGCATTACGGCGTACAACATGAGCACCGGGGACAAGGCGTGGTGGATTCCCAACGGCGGGCAGCTCCTGCCGGTCGAGACGAAGGATCCGTTGTTTGCGGGCGTCACGCTGCCGCCTGCGGCGCCGGGGCGCGGCCAGGCGCAGGTGATCACGACGAAGACGCTCGTGATCTACGGGACGGGTCGCAGCGGCGGGCCGCCGAACGCCAAGCCGCAGATCTATGCCGTGGACAAGGCCACCGGCAAGCAGGTCGCCGCCGTTGCGATTCCGTCGCGCACGAGCGCGGTGCCGATGACGTTCATGCACAAGGGTCAGCAGTACATCGTGTTTGCGACGGGTGCGGGCGCGAATACGTCGCTCGTCGCGCTGAATCTGCCGAAGCCGCAGTCTGGCGTCACCGAGCCAAGGGAGAGACCATGAGCGATCAGAGCACTGGTATTTCGCGCCGTCAGTTCGTGAAGACCACGGCCGCCGCGGGGGCGGGGTTCATGATCGTCCCTCGGCATGTGCTCGGGCGCGGCTTTCAGGCACCGAGCGACCTCGTCAACATCGCGACGGTCGGCGTGACGGGCATGGGGGCGGTCAACACCCACGCCGTGATGAGCCAGAACATCGTCGCGCTCTGCGACGTGGACTTCGGCTTGCTCGACACCAGGCTCGAGGCGTGGAGCCGGCCGCCGCGGCCGGCGCAGCCCCGCGCCCCGGGACCGCCGCCGCCCCCGGCGCCGTGGAAGGACTTCGGGCCATCGAAAGCGCAGATCGCGGCCGACGCGCGCTGGCCCGCGCCGGACGCCGACGCGGCCCTGCGTCGCTTCGTCGAACAGCAGATCCCGCGGCTGCAGAAGTATCGCGACTATCGCGAGATGCTCGAGAAGCAGAAGGACATCGACGCGGTGATCGTGGCGACACCTGATCACATGCACGCCGCGATCGCGTCGGCGGCCATGAGCCTCGGCAAGCACGTGTACGTCCAGAAGCCGCTGTGCTGGTCGGTGCACGAGGCGCGGCACCTCGCGAAGAAGGCGATCGACAATCCGAAAGTGGTGACGCAGATGGGCAACCAGCGTCACTCGGCCGACAACTCGCGGCGTGGCATCGAATACATCCAGGGCGGCGCGCTCGGCGAGATCCGCGAGGTGCATGTCTGGACGAACCGGCCGCTCGGCTTCTGGCCTCAGGGGATTCCCAGGCCCGCGCGGCTCTCGACCGATGCCGCGCAGCTGCGCTGGGACAATCGCGGCGTGATGCAGCGGCTCGGCGCGGCGATGGCCGGCGCGAGCGGGTCCTATCCGGTTCCCGACAAGTTGTCGTGGGATCTGTTCCTGGGCGTCGCGCCGCTCGTCGAGTATCACCCGCTCTATCATCCGTTCAACTGGCGTGGCTGGGTCGATTGGGGACAGGGGGCCCTCGGCGACATGGGCGCGCACCTGATGGATTTTCCGGTCTGGTCGCTGAATCTCGGCCTGCCGACGGTGATCGAGACCGAGGCGACGCCGTTCAACGGTGCCTGCTACCCGAACGCGACGACCACGCTCTTCCAGTTTCCCGCGCGCAAGGGACAGCCTGCCGTGAAACTGACCTGGTACGATGGTGGCCTGATGCCTCCCGACCCGGAGGAGCTCGAGAACGAAACGCTGGACCCGAACGGCGGCGTGTTGTACATCGGCAAGAAGGCGAAGCTGCTGCACTACAGCGAAGGGGCGAGGCTGCTGCCCACCGCGAAGCACAATGCCTACGGCGCGCCGAAGGAGCGCATCACTCGCGTGCCGCACGGCGATCACGAGATGAACTGGGTCCACGCGATCAAGGGGACCGATACGATCTCGGTGCCGTTCGACTACGCAGCCAAGCTCACCGAGATCATGCTGCTCGGGATCGTCTCGCTGCGCGCGGGGTCGAAGCTCTACTACGACACGGCTAACATGCGCGTGACCAACAACGTCGCCGCGAACGACTTCCTGACGCGCGAGTACCGGGCAGGGTATCGCTGTAGCGCGAGCGGGGTTGACGGCCTTCCAGCTGAGCGATCGTGCTCTTCTCCGTGCGTCTTCGTTCGTCTCCGTGCCTTCGTGGTGAACCCGTTGCCTCCGTCCCTCCTGTTCACCACCATCGCTTCGGCGTGCCCGGCGAGCGGCTCGGCCCGTCGAACAGCGTCTCGTCCCAATCCCATCGACGCGCGGGCGCGACCGCGAGAGAATAGGGCGACTGTGTTGTCCGTGGCTCAAGGAGAATTCGATGCGCTACTTGCACACGCTTCTCATCTGCTCGCTCGCGTCGCTGTTGTCGGTGACCGCCTACGCGCAGGTCAAGGCGCCCGCAACACAGGTCGTTGACATCAAGTCCGGTGGCGGTGTGACGCTCAAGGCAACGTACTTTCCGGCCGGGCGCCCTGGCCCGGGCATCCTGCTGCTCCACGCGTGCAACAAGGACCGAACGTCGTGGACGCGCCTCGCGACCGACGCTGCAGCACAGGGGTTTCACGTCCTCGCGCTCGATTTCCGCGGTTTCGGCGAGAGCGGCGGAGCGCGGTTCACGCAGGGCCCGGAGCAGCAGTCGACGATCGACCTCCATTGGCCGGGTGACGTCGATGCCGCGCTGGCGTGGTTGACGAGCCAGGGGTTGGTCGACAAGACGCGCATCGGCACGGCGGGGGCGAGCTGCGGCGTCAACCAGTCGGTCGGGCTCGCACGCCGCCATCCTGAAGTGAAGACCGTCGTGTTGCTGAGCGGCGGGATCAACCCGGCCGGGCGTCTCCACCTGCGCGACTCACCAGGGTTGCCCATACTGGCGGCCGCGAGCGAAGGCGACAGTGGTGCGGTCGACCAGATGCGATGGGCGCTTGGTTGGTCGCGCAACCCCGAGAACAAGTTCGTCGAGTACAAAGCCGCGGGGCACGGCACCGACATGTTCGCCGCGGAGAAGGGGCTCGAGCCGCTGGTCCTGGAGTGGTTCGACACGCACCTGCGCAAAGCGCCGGCGAAGCCGGCCGCGGTGGCGGCGTCCAAACCCACGCCCACCGAGCAGTTCTGGATTACGCTCACGGCCCCAGGCGGCGTCGCGAAAGCCCGGCAGATTCTACGACGAGGCCAAGCGCGCGAAGAAGCGCGACATCCTCTTTCCCGAGAACGAGACGAACCTGCTCGGCTATCAGCTCATGCAGGATGGCAATCCGAAGGAGGCCATCGAGGTCTTCAAGCTCAACGTGGACGCCTATCCGGCGTCGGCGAACACGTACGACAGCTTGTCGGATGGCTACGTGGCGCTCGGCAACCGCGAGGAGGCTCTCCGCTACGCAGAAAAGGCGCTCGAGATGATTCCGAAGGACGCGGAGGCTTCCGACGACCTGAAGAGACTCGTTCGCGAAAGCGCCGAAAAGAAGATCAAAGAATTGAAAAAGTAAAAGTAGGGGGAACTGGTGTCGTGACGTTCCCGTAGGTCAGCCGCCGCCAGATCCACTCCACCGGGCCGTAGCGGTGCGTGCGCAGCCACCACTGGCTGAAGGGAATCTGCAGACCGTAGATCGCGATTCCGATGAAGAGATCGGCCAGCGGCCCTACCCGCCCGTAGAGTCCCAGTCCATAGCTGTAGAAGAGCGTCGTGCAGATGAGCGACTGGAGCAGGTAGTTCGTGAGCGCCATCCGGCCCACGAACGAGAAGGGCATGAGCCTGCGCCGCCACGCGGGATCCTGCCACAACAGCACGACCGTCGACGCATACCCGAGGCTCAACGCCGGAAGGGCGAGCGACTGCAGCGTGAACATCACGATCATCAGCAGCGTCGGCCGCATCGGACTGGGGTGGAACAGCCAGTCGAGCACGACCACGAGGAGGTTGCTCGCCAGGCCGAGCGGCAAGCCGATGCGCTGAGCGCGTTTCCACCAGTCCAGGTGTTCGGCCGGTTGCCGGAGGTAGCCCTGCCGCCAGAGATAGAGCCCGAACAGAAAAATCCCGAGGATGCGCGTCAGGAAGAACACAAACGAGTTCACGTTCCACCACTCGCGGGCCCTGAGCGCGAAGATCTGCGCGAATGTCCCGCGCGCGTAGATGTCGATGGTTTCCTGAATCTTGAAGTCTGGCTGCGGCGGAGGCGGCACGCCGAAGAGCGTCGCCATGTAGAAGCCCAGGACGAGCACGATCATGAACCAGTACATGACCTGCGCCCACCGCAGGATCGCGCGCTGGCTCAGGTTGCGGAAAAGGAGGAGGAACCTCCCGCAGATCGCGTAGGTCACCAGGATGTCGCCCCACCAGAGCCCGAAGGCGTGCACGAGGCCGATGACGAGCAGCACCGCCATCCGCCGCGCGTAGAAGGCGACACCGTGATGGCGGGCGGCGGCACGATCCATCTGGATCGCGAAGCCGATCCCGAAGAGCGCCGCGAAGATCGTGATGAACTTGCCCGAGACGAGCCAATCCACGAGCGCCTGGGCGAGGCGGTCCGGCAGCCAGGTCCACATCAGCGACGCGTCCACGTACGCGGCAAACGGCGCGTTGAACCCGCGCATGTTGGCCGTGAGGATGCCGAAGAGCGCGGCGCCGCGCAGGCAGTCGATGACGGTGATGCGCTCCCCGGCCGGGACCGGGCCGATCGCGTCTGGCGCGGCGGTGGCCTGAGGTGTGGCGTCGACGTCGTCCAGGAAGGGCGTCGCAGTTTCCTGGTCTGGCGTCACGGCGGCGCTAGTGTAGGCTCCCGGCGCAAGAAAAGGAAGTCGATTGTCGGTGCTGTCGCGGGTGTCAACCGGTCGCGCGGCGGCCCTTCAGGAGCGTCAAATCCGAGGCCATCCTGGACGGCGTTCTGGACGTTGTGGCGATCGCCATGTCGGCGACGACCGTCAGGTCACGCGAGATGTGCGCGACGCCGCCGTCGGCGACGAGACGGCTCAGCTCCGATCCGCTGAGATCGAGCGAAAGAGCTCCGGCGAGTTGACGGCGAAGCCCCCGGCCAAGACGACTGCGAACAATTGAGAGCGCGCCCGCCTCCCCTTGCACGATGACGCGCACGCGCGCTCCGCTCGCCAGGGCCGCTTTCAGATCTTCCGAAAAGCGTCGGGCGCTGCTGTCCCGCAGGATGAGCCGACGACATCACCAGGCCGATGAACAGCGCGACAAAAAGGACCATCCGACGCATCGATACACCCCGTGAGGACACGGCACGCTGTCAGAGGGACAGGTGCTCCACGCCGCCTCATGTGGCAAGAAGCAGTCCAGCTTTGAGACATACAGTAATAAAATGGAACAATAGCTATGAACTAGCTATTGCGTCGGCGTCGAGCGCGAGCGCCAGGCGCTGCGGGGCTGATCCTCAGTAACAGGAACCGGGTATTGACTTTTACAAAATTTCCTTGCTTTTCGGCTCGTCTGGGTCCGTAATACCCCGGCCAATGCCTGCCTGGGCGCTGCGGAGAGAGGCCGCCGCGCTACTCGGCTACGTGTCTGTCGCGTTCGTGTTTGCGTGGCCCCTGCCGGTCCGTTTCGCGGACGCGTTGCTGGGGCTGCCGAATGGCGATGCGGGTGTGTACGTCTGGAATCTCTGGGTATTCCGGCACGAGATCGTCGCCAATCACCGACTCCCGTTTCTCACCTCCGAGATCCTCGCGCTGAGCCCGGCGGTACCGCTCGCGCTTCACAACTACACGACGTTCGCCAACGTCCTGGCATTTCCACTCATCCCGCTCCTCGGCGTCGTCAAGACGTTCAACGCGCTCGTGCTCGCGAGCGGTGTCATGAGCGGTTATGCGATGTATTTCTACGCGCGCATGCGGACCGGCGACGCGCTGGCGGCGTGGCTGGGCGGACTCCTCTTCGGGTTCTCTCCGTTCATGAGCGCGCGCGCGGCCGAGCACTTCAGCCTCACGCTCGCCGCGCCTCTCCCGATTTTCGGCTGGCTGATGTACCGGATCTACCAGCAACCGACAATGGGGCTTGCGTGCGGGGCTGGTGCGACGGTGGCGTGGGCCTTTCTCTGCGACGTCTACTACGCCGTCTACTGCCTGCTGTGGGCCGGATTCATGGCCTGCTACACGATGGTCAGCGTCGAGACGCGGCCGGCGACGGTGAGGCGGATCTGGCCGCGCGCGCTCGTCGATCTGGCCATCGTGTCCCTGGTCGGCCTCATTGTCGGCATGGTGCTTCG
Organism: uncultured Acidobacteriota bacterium; assembly: GCA_963771395.1. Taxonomy (GTDB): domain Bacteria; phylum Acidobacteriota; class Vicinamibacteria; order Vicinamibacterales; family 2-12-FULL-66-21; genus DATBJJ01. Next base: position 48,464 of record CAVYTY010000030.1, read on the forward strand.
CGGCGGCGGGCAGGTGGACGTTTACGGGATCCGGATCAGCTTCACGCGGCTGTACACGCCCGTGCTGATGTTGACGCTCATGATCGTCGTTCGCACCTGGATGGCGGTCGGCGTCCGCCCGCGTCTCGCCCGGGCGCTGCCGTCCCTGTCGCATGCACCGACGGCGGCTGTCGGGCTGCTGGTCTGCATGGCGATTCTCTCGCCGGTGCTGTCCGAGACGGCCTCGAGCTTCGGCCAGCGCAACTGGATCAGCCCGCAGATCTGGTGGCGGAACAGTGCCCCTGGCGTGGATCTGCTCGCGTTCTTCGCGCCGAACCCCCTTCATCCCTGGTTCGGCTCGCTGTCGTTCGGATGGCTGTCGGCGCTCCCGGGAGGATTCAACGAGAATGTCGCGTCACTGCCGTGGGTCGCGCTCGTGACGATCATCGGGGCGGTGCTCTGGGCGGGATTCCGGCCGCTCAAGGGCTGGGTCGTGTTCACCGGCTTTTTCGCGTGTCTCGCGCTGGGACCGTTCGTCGCCGTCGCGCAACAGCTCACCTACGTTCCTACACCCTGGGCGCTGTTACGCTACCTGCCCATCATCGGCGCGGCGAGGACGCCCACGCGCCTCACGATCCTCGTGATGATCGGCGTCTCGATGCTGCTCGTCATGGCCGTGCAGCACCTGCGGAGCCGTTCGCGCCATCCGCACTTGCTGGTGGCAGGCATCGGCGCACTGCTCCTGTTCGAGCTGCTCCCCGCACCGCGCACGCTGTACTCGGCCGAGATCCCTGCGGTGTATCGTAGAGTGGCCGCCGATCCCCGTCCGATCCGCGTCCTCTCGCTGCCGTTCGGACTTCGCGACGGCCTCAGCTCGCGCGGGAACTACTCGTCGAGCTCGCAGTTCTATCAGACGTTCCACGAGAAGCGCCTCGTGGGCGGCTACATCTCGCGGCTGCCGAACCGAAGCATCGAGCGGTATCGACGCAACTCCACCCTCAGGGTGCTGCTCCGGTTGAGCGAAGGGACGCCGGTCGAGCCGGAGCTGTACGAACGTGCGCTCAACGATGCGGACCGCAACCTGCGCCGTCTGCAGATCGGCTACGTCGTCGTCGACGCGCGCCGGTCGTCACCCGAGCTCATCGCGTTCGCCCAACGCGCGCTCAAGACGACGCTCGTCACGCAAGAGGGCGGTCTGGACCTCTATCGCACGCCGATGGCGCCACCCCTCGAGCAGGACGCGAACCCGAAGTAAGAGGAGACTCTCAAACGCGCTTCTATTCGGCTTTCAGCGCGACGAGCGGATCGATGCGGCTCGCGCGGAGGGCAGGCAGGAGCGAGGCCAGCGCGGCAATGGCCATGAGGGCGATCGCGAGGCTGCCGAACGTGAGCGGATCCGTGGCCGATACTTCGAAGAGCATCGTGGCGACCAGCCGCCCCGACGCATACGCGCCGGCTGCCCCCGTCACGATACCCAGGCAGGCGAGCGCAAGCGATTCCCCGAGAATCATTCGCAGCACATGCAGCCGTGGTGCGCCGAGCGCCATGCGGAGGCCGATCTCGCCCGTGCGCCGCAACACGGCGTGCGAGATCAGTCCATACAGCCCGACGCAGGCCAGACTTAGCGTCAGGACACCGAAGAAACCTGACAGGCGCGCGAAGAGGAGCTCCTGGGCGTTGAGGCGATCGATTTGTTCGTCCTGCGTCCGCAGGTTCAGCATGGGGAGCGCCGCGTCGATGTCGCGGACGAGCGTGCGGATGGCGGAAAAGACGGCCGTCGCCGTCTGGCCTCGCTCCGGTCCCGCGAGGCGCACCGCGAAGCTCGCGTCGCCGTCGAGGCGCTGGAGTGCCGGAAGGTAGATGGTCGGAGGTGTGTCGCCGCGGAGCTCGGTGTATTTCGCGTCCCCGGCGACGCCCACGATCTCGACCTGATCTGTTGGCGCCGGCCCGATCCCGATCTGCCGCCCGACCGGGTTCTCACCCGCGAAGAAGGTGCGCACGAACGCCTGATTGACGACGGCGACCCGTGTCGCGGTGCCGTCATCGCGAGCGCTGAAACCGCGCCCGAGCAGGAGCGGCAGCTCCATGGCGCTGAAGAAATTCGGCGCCAGGCCATTGGTGTTGACGATCATCGACCCGCCGGCGGGCGGCACGTACCCGGGCACGGTGATTGTCTTGTTCTGGCGCGTACGGGTGAGCAAGGCGACGCTCGAGAAGGTCGCCGCGCGCACTCCGGGCAGTCGCTCCAGACCCTCCTGGATTCTGGCCTGGAGGCCCGCGTACTGTTCGCGCGTGTAACCGGCGGACGTCGCGTCGACGCGAAAGAGGATGAGGCCGTGGCGGTTGAACCCCGCGTCCACGTCCTGCAAGTTGCCGAGCGTGCGGACGAAGAGGCCGGTGGTGACGAGGAGCACGAGCGAGAGCGCAATCTGAAGGATCATCAGCCCCTGGCTGAGGCGTGACACGCCGCCACTGCCGAGTGTCCGCGTGCGGCTCTGAAATTGTCCGCTCAGGTTGACGCGCGTCGCGCGGAGCGCGGGCGCGAGCCCGAAGAGGAGCGCCGTGGCGACGGTGACCGCAATGGTGAAGCCGAGCACGCGCGCATCGAGCGGCAGATCGAGCACCGCTGACGCGCTGCCGAAGGGTCGCAGCGCGAGCAGCAGGTCGCGGCTCCACCAGGCGAGCGCGGTGCCGAAGGCCGCGCCGGCGAGCGCGAGCAGCAGGGACTCGGCAAAGAGCTGCCGGACGATCCGCCCGCGGCCGGCGCCAAGCGCGAGGCGGAGGCCGATTTCCCGCGCCCGCGCGGCGCCGCGTGCGAGGAGGAGGTTCGCGACGTTGGCGCACGCGGCGGCCAGCACGAGGCTGACGAGGCCGAGGAGAATGCCGAGCGGCCTCGCGAACTGCCGCCGCGTATCGTTCTCGCCCCGAGCGCCCGGCTCGGCGGCAAGCGTCGGGTTGTCCGGGATCTGCCCGTCCGTCGGGCGGCCGGCGGATCGACCGGCGAGCCAGCCCTCGCGCGCGGCTTCCTGAAAGATCGGTTCGAGCGAGGCGCGTACCTGCGCCGGCGTGGCCCCGGGCGCGAGCCGGCCCATGATGCGAAGCCACCAATACCCCGGCTGCGCCCGTGCCGCCCGGTCGGGTTGAAAGCGCAGGTAGTGAGCGAGCGGCACCGAGACATCAGCCGACTCGCCGGCCTGCAGCGCACCGTTGAAGCCTCGCGGGGTCACCCCGACGATGAGCGAATCGACTCTGTTGATCTGGATGACGCTCCCGAGGACAGCCGGATCGCGCGCGAAGCGCCGCTCCCAGTAGCGAAACGAGATGACGGCGACCGGCGCCGCCGAGACCCGATCGTCGTCGGGGGTCAACGTGCGCCCGAGATACGCGGGCACACCGAGTGCGCCGTGGTAGTTGCCGGAGACGAGCTGCGCCGAGACGTTCGTCTCCGGCTGGCCGTCGACGAGAACGTTGACCTGCGAGAACGAGGAGAAGGCGAAGACGTCCGAGAGTGCCGACTTCTGCGCGCGCAGGCGCTCGAAGGTGAGCAGCGAGAACGACGAGCTCTTGAATCGCCCGGTCGTCGGATCGATGAACCCGTTGTTCTCGCCCGCGCGCGACATCCGGCCCCGCACGCCCTCGGTAGTCTGCAGGAGAACGAGCTCGTCTGGGCTCCTGACTGGCAGCGAGCGCAGGAGGAAGTCGCTCACGAGGCTGAAAATTGCCGTATTGGCGCCGATGGCCAGCGCGAGCGAGAGCAGGGCCACGGCAGTGAAGCCGGGGTCCTTCAGCAACTGTCGCACGGCGAGCCTGAGATCGTTGAGCATGAGGCTTAGACGATGCACGGTGGGGAAGAGGTTGCTACGAGGTCGGCGAACGGCGACTCGGCGGGCGGTTTCTTCACCTGCTGTTGTTCAGGCGGACGTGCTGTTCTCCGGCCGCAGGCAGCTACAATGATCCCCGTGAGCGGCGAGTTGGCGGCGAGGGCGGAGGCGATCCGCTGGTATCACACGATCGATCTCGGCGGCGGGGTCGTCACGAAAGGGATCGACGATAGCGCGCTGCGCCTGGCGCGGCTGGATCTGCCCCGGTCGCTCACGGGACTGACGGTCCTCGACATCGGCGCGTGGGACGGGTTCTTCTCGTTCGAAGCGGAGCGTCGCGGCGCCTCCAGAGTCGTTGCGGCCGATTACTTCTCCTGGCACGGGACAGGGTGGGGCTCGAAAGCGGGATTCGAGCTGGCGCGCGCGGCGCTCGGCTCGCGGGTCGAGGATCTCGACATCGATGTGATGGACCTGTCGCCCGAACGCGTCGGCCAGTTCGACGTCGTGTTCTTCCTCGGCGTCCTCTATCACCTGCGGCATCCGCTCCTCGCCCTCGAGCGCATCGCGTCGGTCACGCGCAAGCTGCTCATCCTCGAGACCGTCGTGGACATGGTCGGCATCCGGCGTCCGGCCGTGGCCTTCTATCCCGGCCGCGAGCTCAACAACGATCCGACGAACTGGTGGGCGCCAAACCTGCCGGCGCTGCACGGGATGCTGCGAGACGTCGGCTTCGACGAGGTAACGACCGTCACGCCGGAACCCACGCCGATGTATCGCGCCGCACGCGCCGTATCGCACCGGCTGCGGGGGAAAAACTCCCTTGCCCGGGCGTATCGACAGGACCGGGCGGTGGTGCAGGCGACAAAGACAGTCGGCAGTCGGCAGTCGTGAGTCGTCAGTCGCAGTCCTCAGTCCGAGTCGGCAGTCGACAGTTCCAGTCAATAGTCCGAGTCGGCAGTCCGAGTCGTCAGTCGGAGCTCGTGGACCGTCGTACTGTCGGATTCGGATTGTCGACTCTGACTGTCGACTCTGACTGTCGACCCGGACTGGCGACCCTGACTGTCGACCCGGACTGGCGACTGGAACTGACGACTGCCGACTCGGACTGAGGACTGCGACTGACGACCGACGACTGCCGACTGTCGACTGTCCCATCTTTCATCCCACCCCATTCGTCCCACCCCCCCCGTACATACGTCACCGCCGATCGATAATAGGCAACCGAACGGAGGAGCTGCATGACGGATGCAAAGCCGCGGGGACGATTCGTGTGGTTCGATTTGATGACGAGCGATCCGGCCGCTGCGCCGGCGTTCTATACACGCGTGACGGGCTGGGGGACGAGCGAGTGGCCAGGGTCGACCTACACGATGTGGACGAGCGAGGGCGTGCCCCTCGGTGGCATGATGAAGCTTTCGCACGACAAGAGTGGTCCGCCCCACTGGCTCGGCTACGTCTCCACGCCGGACGTCGATAGAACGGTAGACCAGGCCGTCAATCTGGGCGCGCGCCTCCTCGTACCCGCCACCGACATTCCGACCGTCGGCCGCTACGCGGTGCTCTCCGATCCCCATGGCGCCGTGTTCGCGACGTTCACTGCAGAAGCGTCCGCACCCGGTCACGAGGGAGAGGCTCAGCTGCGTGAGTTCTCGTGGCACGAGCTCGCGACACACGACTATCCGGCGGCGTTCCGGTTCTACGAGCGGCTGTTCGGGTGGGAGAGGGCCGCCACCATGGACATGGGCGAGGCGGGGGTCTATCAGATGTACGGCCGCAACGGCGTCGTGCTCGGCGGCATGTTCAACTCGTCGCCCAAGATGCCCGGTCCTCCGGGCTGGCTCCACTATGTCCTTGTCGACGATGTGAACCGCGCCGTCGAGGCGGTCAAGGCCGGTGGTGGGCAGGTGGTCGTGGGCCCGTTGGAAGTGCCGAACGGCGAATGGATCGCCCAGTGCGTGGATCCGCAGGGTGCTATGTTCGCGGTGCATGCGCGGAAGAAGTAACCTTAGGAACTCTTCACCGTCACGACGACCTAATCACGAAGAGCCGAAGCTCACAAAGCCCGGAAGAAGACACCTGGTAAATGCCCTTCGTGATCTTCGCGAGCTTCGCGAGCCTCGCGACTAATTGCGTGTCCGTTGGCAGTCCCGTGTGGTTCCGTGGCGCCCTACTGCCAACTGCAATACGGCGCCAGCCTCCCCAGCCAATCCATCCCCGGATCGCCGATCGGTGCCCCCGGAGGCGCTGTCGGTATGTCGGTCCGCGTCGCCGGCGCGAACGGACGATCGAGGAACCGTTGGATGTCCGAGGTCAGCAGGCCCGCGTGCGCCGCGGCGGCTGTGTTGGGCGGCGCCGGGGTCGTCAACCGTTGCGCGCGTTGGCGCAGCTTGTGGCTCGCGATCGCCCGGACCTGCGGCATGTCGGCGGTCGAGGCGAGCGTCATCAGGCGTTCGACGACCACGCGCTGAACGGCACGCGCGATCTCCGCCTCGTAGGCGTTGGCGGCGTTGTCGCCAAAGGTCGACGAGAGCAGCTGGTCAATCACCGTTTCGAGTCCCGGGAGCGCCGGGTCGAGCGCATGTTGCTCGACGAGCCGCGCCGCCCGCGCATCATCGAGGAGAAAGCCGACCGTCAGATCCGAGGCGACGACGGCAGGAGTGATCGCGTCGAACATCTGGCCCGTGTAACGAGGGAAGAGCTCGCGCGTGTTGCCGTAGCCTGACGGCCGCGGGGGAATCTTGCCGAGCAGCTCGCGAGGCAGGGCCAGCTCCGACGGTTTCAGCGTCGCGAGGAGCGCCTCGAGCGCGGCCTTCTGCTCGGCCGCCGGCGCGAACTTCACCGGCTCGCGGCCGTCACCGCGCATCGCGTAGACGAAGTAGATCCCTCCCACGGCGGACGCCGTCGCCTCGACCTGATAGCGGTGGTGCAGGTAGAGCGGCACCAGTACTTCCTCGATCGTCGCCATGGGCTCGTTGCGCTTGATCGCCTGCTCCCCGAACCGCGAGAGTGCGACCTTGCGAATCGCCATCATCCGCTTCAGCTCTGCGGTCGCGTCGGTCCCGTTGGACCATTGGTCCACGCGTGGATGGGCGGCCATGTCCTGATTCGAGAGGTACCACAGGTCCTTCTTGTGCCCTTCTTCGAGGATCGCGGTGAGCGCTTTCGCCTCGTCGGTGCCGGCAGGGAAGTCCGAGTAGCCGTACGCGATCGCGACTTTGTCCCACGCGCCGATGCCGACGTCGTACACCTTCGAATAGTCGAGCGTGTTGTCCGCCTTCAGCGTGACGAGTGGATGCGGATAGTCGAGCACCGAGATGCGCCCGGCCGTGCTGTCGTAGTAGTTGTGGCCGATCCCGAGCGTGTGGCCGACCTCGTGCGCCGAGAGCTGGCGGATGCGGGCGAGTCCCCATTCGGTCAGCTCTTTCGGCGATTCGGTGCCGTCCTTGTACGGGCTCAACAGGCCTTCGGCGATCATGTAGTCCTGACGGATGCGGAGCGAGCCGAGCGTGACGACGCCCTTGATGATCTCGCCGGTGCGCGGATCGCTCACGCTGCCGCCGGTGCTCCAGCCGCGCGTCGATCGGTGGACCCAGTTGATCACGTTGTAGCGGATGTCGAGCGGGCTGACGCCCTCGGGCAGGAGCTCCACGCGGAAGGCATCGCGATAGCCGGCTGCTTCGAACGCCTGGTTCCACCAGCGTGCGCCGTCGAGGAGCGCCGAGCGGATGGGCTCTGGCGCGCCGGGGTCGAGGTAATAGGTGATGGGCTTGACAGGTTCGCTCACCGCGGCAGACGGGTCTTTCTTCTGCAGACGATGACGGCGGATGAAACGCTGGGTCATCGGCTGCCCCGGCAGCGCCGCGTAGTTCTCGTAATCCATGCTGCCGTACCCGGCACGCGGATCGAATCGCCGAGGCTTGTAGTTGGCATCCGGCAGTTCGACGATGGAGTGGTGCACGCGGATGCTCGCGGCTTCGGCCGTCGCCGCGACGCTGCCGACGCCCTCGAAAAACGCGCCGCCTCCACCCCCACCCCCGCCGCGCCCGCCGCCAGGTCCGCCCGCGGCGCCTGCGTTGCGCACGAACGTCAGCTCGGCTTCCATCTCGGTGTTCTTGGGAAACCCGAGCGTCATCGGCGCGTAGATCGAGCTGCGGGTCGCGTCGAATCGATACGACCCGGGCCGGAGCCGGCCGGCCATGTCGTTGCCGTCCCTGACCAGAAACTCGGTGAAGTCCACGAGCAGCCGTTCGCCGCTGGCGGCCGCGATCGGGAAGCCCCACAGGACCGACCGCGCGAACGCGTCACGCACGGTGCGCGCTTCTGCCGCGTTGGTCGTGAGCGCGCGGAACTGATAATTCGGTTGCACCATCAGCACCTTCGGCCCGGCGCGTTCGAACGTGACGATGCGCGAGCCGGTCAGGATGCCGCGGTCGAGCCCGATGTCGTTCGATCCAAGACCCGTGGCGAGTCCCGTCGAGTAGAGCACCTCGGTGTTGAGCCTGGGAATCTCGAGCCACAGGCGGCCCGCGGCTTCGTCCCAGTAGAGCGGAAAAAAGCCGTCGATCTTCTTCAGGCCGCTCGTGCGCTCGTCTATCGATGTGATCTGATCGGCGGTGGGCTTGCGGCCACTCTGTCCTGCGCCCGGCCCTCCCTGCGCAAAGTTCGAAGTCGACGCCGTGGCAATCGCGATCAAGCAGGCCAGTAAGATGCGGTTGTGTACGCTGAACATGCGAATCCTCCAGTTACCGCCCGAAGTCTATCGCGTCTCGGCGAATCCTTGATTTCCTAGAAGAGACGTCCGCCGATGGGTACTGTCTTGTCAGGTACCACGAGGACGACACCGCCGTCCGGGTCCGGCACGCCGAGCGTGAGCACCTGCGAGATGAAGGGGCCGATCTGTCGAGGGGGGAAGTTGACGACGGCTAAGACGAGGAGACCCTCGAGCTCGCGAGGCGTGTAGTGGCGGGTGAGCTGCGCCGAGGACGAGCGGGTGCCCAGTTCGGGCCCGAAGTCGATGAGCAGCTTGTAGGCTGGCTTGCGCGCCTCGGGAAAGCTCTCGGCGCGGACGACACGTCCGACGCGAATGTCGACTTTGTCGAAGTCCGCGTATGAGATGGTCGGCTGGCCGGGCATCGGGCCGTGGTCAGCATATCCGATCCGGCCAGGACTACGCGCAGGGGCCAACGGCCCCTGCTAATCGCCCGGACGAATCGATCGACAAGCGAATTGGAAGGTGCCCGGCCTATCGCTGAGGCGTCGCTCCGGAGACTGCCGTCCACGACGGCGCGTCGCTGGCCGGGAACGACTCGTCGGACGCGTCGGACACGACATCTTTCGCGCGCCACCCGCGTTCGGTCAGCGCACAGTCCACCCATCGGCGCGCGACGTGGAGATCGTGTCGACCCATCGCCGCGCGAATGGCGAGGGTACTGCCGAGCATGGCGACCAGGCCGCCCGCAAAACCGCCACGCTTGGCCCCGACCATCACGAGCGCCGAGCCCCACGCAGCCATCAGCCACCGCTCCTGGTCGTACGCCGCCAACGACGTCGCCAGGCTCGGCTTGTCCCACACGCTCTTCTCACTCCGCGTCATCGTCAGATTCTTCGTACCGTCCATAGATCCTCCAGACACCGGGGACACTCAACTTTGGATGTCCCAGGGGACACGCAAGTTTGGATGTTCCCGGGGACATTCAAGATTGAGTGTCCCCAAGCACAACCTGTGCCCGGGCACGAGGGCCGGACGGGCGCGAATGTAGGCGATCGGCATGCACTGACGAGTTGGCGGCGACCATAGCGGCGGAACCCCCCGACACACTGTTGGACAACTGCCGGAATGGCTCGAGCGGTTCCGCGGGCCGGCTCGAGACCAGCGCTGGGAGACGGCTTGAAAGGCTCGGCACGTTCCCGGGTAGGTGCCTGACACCCTGGTTGAGCTTGACCTGCTTGATTGAATTATGCAACACTTCATCCGGATATACGGATGGATGTGGCAATTTTTGACGACCTGACCGCGCTTGCAGACGCGACCCGCAGCCGCATGCTCCTGGTGCTCGAGCGCCACGAGCTGACCGTGTCGGAGCTCTGCGCGGTCCTGCAACTGCCGCAATCCACGGTCAGCCGCCACCTCAAGACGCTCCTCGACGCCGGGTGGGTCGCCTCGCGTCGCGACGGCACGAGCCGCTATTACACGCTCGCGCTCGACGACCGGGGTCCGGCGACGCGGCGGCTCTGGGCGCTCCTCCGCGAGCAGGTCAGCCTGACGCCGGGCGCCGATCAGGACGCGAGACGACTCCGTGGCGTTCTCGGACGGCGACAGAGCAAGTCGCAGGAGTTCTTCGCCTCCGCGGCGGGGCAGTGGGATCGCCTTCGCCAGGACCTCTTCGGCCGTGCCTCCTATCTGCACGCGCTGCCGGGATTACTCGATCCCGAGTGGATCGTTGGTGACCTGGGGTGCGGCACCGGCGAGGTGGCGGCGACGCTGGCGCCCTTCGTCAAGCAGGTTATCGCCGTCGATCGCTCGGACGAAATGCTCCAGGCGGCCCGTCGCCGGGTCAGTGATCTTCCAAACGTCGACGTGCGGCGGGGCGAGCTCGAGGCGCTGCCGATCCAGGACGAGGCGCTCGACGCCGCCACGCTGTTGCTCGTGCTGCACCACCTGCCTGAGCCCGTGGAAGCGCTCGCCGAGGCCGCGCGCGTCCTGCGCCCGGGCGGCCGGCTGCTCATCTCCGACATGCTGCCGCACGATCGCGAGGCGTATCGCCAGCAGATGGGGCACGTGTGGCTGGGGTTCGGCGAAGACGCGCTGCACAAGCTGCTCGGCAACGCCGGGTTCGATCAGATCAGAATCGCCTCGATGCCAGCCGATCCCGACGCGAAGGGACCGGCGTTGTTCGTGGCCGGAGCGCGGAGGGCCACGGTGAAAGTTTGAAGTCTGAAGTAGGAAGTCTGAAGTGGCACGGAAGTTTGAAGTTGGAAGTTTGAAGCAGAAGTTAGAAGCCGGAAGCCGAACTCTACAAGGAGACGCAATGACCACCGCAGTTCGAGAGATGCACCCATTCGAGGCGGCCGCGAAAGCCGGCCGCGAGCCATTCAAGGTGAAGGACCTGTCACTCGCCGAGTTCGGCCGCAAGGAAATGCGCCTGGCCGAGCAGGAAATGCCGGGGCTGATGACCCTCCGCGAGCGCTACAAGGGCAAGCGCCCGCTCGCCGGCGCCAGGATCATGGGCAGCCTGCACATGACGATTCAGACCGCCGTGCTCATCGAGACCTTGACCGACCTCGGCGCCGATGTGCGCTGGGTCTCGTGCAACATCTTCTCGACGCAGGATCACGCGGCCGCCGCCGTGGTCGTCGGCCGCCCCGAGACGGGCGGCACGCCGGCGAGTCCCAAGGGCACGCCGGTCTACGCGTGGAAGGGCGAGACGCTCGAGGAATACTGGTGGTGCACGGGCGAGGCCCTGATGTGGCCCGACGGCACCGGCCCGACGCTCATCGTCGACGACGGCGGCGACGCGACGCTGCTGGTGCACAAGGGCGTCGAGTTCGAGAAGGCGGGGAAGGTGCCGGCCTTCAAGCCCGAGAGCGACGCCGAGGAGTGGGGCGTCATCCTCGACTTCCTGGAAAAGAGCCTCACCGAGAGCCCCAAGCGGTGGACGAACGTCGCGGCCGCGCTTCGCGGCGTCAGCGAAGAGACCACGACCGGCGTGCATCGTCTCTATCAGATGATGGAAGCGGGGACGCTCCTCTTCCCGGCGATCAACGTCAACGATTCGGTCACCAAGAGCAAGTTCGACAACATCTACGGCTGCCGCCACTCGGTCATCGACGGGCTGAACCGCGCGACCGACGTCATGCTCGGCGGCAAGGTCGCGGTGGTCTTCGGCTTCGGCGAGGTCGGCAAAGGCTGCGCGCAGGCGCTGCGCGGCCAGGGCGCGCGCGTCATCGTGACCGAGATCGACCCGATCTGCGCGCTGCAGGCGGCGATGGAAGGGTACGAAGTCAACACGCTCGACAACGTCGTCTCGACGGCTGACGTCTTCGTCACCGCGACCGGCAACTTGAACATCGTCACCGCCGAGCACATGGCGAAGATGAAGGACAAGGCGATCGTCGCCAACATCGGCCACTTCGACAACGAGATCGACATGGCCGGCCTGAAGAAGCGCAAGGGCGTCGAGCGCATCAACATCAAGCCGCAGTACGACGAGTTCCGCTTCCCCGACGGGCACAGCGTGATGGTGCTGGCAGAAGGCCGGCTGATGAATCTCGGCTGCGCGACTGGCCACCCGAGCTTCGTGATGTCGGCGTCGTTCTCGAACCAGGTGATCGCGCAGCTCGAGCTGCACCAGCACAACGACAAGTATCAGAAGAAGGTGTACATCCTGCCGAAGCACCTCGACGAAGAAGTCGCCCGGCTGCACCTCGATCACCTGGGCGTCAAGCTGACGAAGCTCCGCCCCGAACAGGCCGAGTATCTCGGCGTGAAGGTCGATGGCCCGTACAAGCCGGAGCACTATCGGTACTGACGCTGTTCAGGAGCTAGGAGTCAGGAGTCAGGAGTCAGGAGATAGGAGACAGAGCGCCTGCGGCGCGATCGCCGCAGGCGCTTTCTTCTCATGAAGCGGCTCACGATCGCCCTCATCCTCACCATTGCCCTGATCGTCGGACTAATTTTGAGCCGTGGCGGCCAGAATCCCGACCAACCCGCCCCCCATCCCAACATCGTCCTCATCACCATCGACACACTTCGTGCCGATCGGCTGCGGCGCGGGTTCACGCCGGCGATCGATGCGCTGGCTGACGCCGGCCTGCGCTTCGAGAATGCGCGGACGACGGTGCCGCTCACCTTGCCGGCGCACGTGACGATCATGACGGGCGTGCTGCCGGTCGCGCACGGTGTGCGCGAGAACGGTGTCGTCTTCGCGCCGACGGCGTCTGCGGTACCGCTGGCGCGCGTGCTGAAGGGCGCGGGTTATCAGACGGGCGGATTCGTTGGCGCCTATGTGCTCGACCGGCGCTTCGGTCTGGCCGACGGATTCGACACCTACGACGATCGCATCCGGCGCAATCCAGACGAGGGTGCGCGCCTCGATGCGGAGCGGCCGGGCGGCGAAGTGATGGACGCGGCGCTGGCGTGGCTGAACGGCCAGGCGAGGTCGCGGTTCTTCATGTGGGTCCACCTCTACGACCCGCACGCGCCGTACGAGCCGCCCGCGGAGTTTCGCGCCAAGGCCGGTGGGAATCCGTACGACGGGGAAGTGGCGTACGCGGACGCGCAGGTCGCTCGGCTTGTCGACACGCTTCGGACGCGCGGGCTGGCGGACGCCACGATCGTGGCCATCGCGGGCGACCATGGCGAGGGCCTGGGGGAACACGGCGAGCAGACGCACGGGATGCTCGCATATGACTCGACGTTGAGGGTTCCGCTCGTGTTGTCCGGCGCGGCGCTCCAGAAGCGTGCGGTCAGCACGCCTGTTTCGCTGGCCGACATCGCGCCGTCGCTGCTTCGGCACGCGGGGCTGGAGTCGCCCGTACGTGGACATGCGGACCTGCTGCTTCCGGCATCCGGCGAACGTGACGTGTATGCGGAAACGCAGTACCCGCGCACTGCGGGATGGCATCCTCTTGCGGCGCTTGCCGGGGAACAGTGGAAGTTGATCCTGTCGTCCGAAACCGAGCTCTACGATCTCTCGAGCGATCCTCGCGAAGAGCGCAACGTCGCGGCCTCGCACGTCGGGGTTGTTCAGGGCATGACGACGCGGTTGACGACGATTCAGAGTGCGGCGCCGGCTGCACCGGCCGCGGTTGCGGCGGAAGCGTCGGAGCGGCTGCGGGCGCTCGGATACGTGAGCGGATCACCCACGGGGTCGCCAGCCGCCGGCGACCCGCGCGCTCCGAACCCGGCGCGCGTGATCGACGCGTGGGCGGCGTTCGAGACGGCGCTCTCGCAGACCAACGCCGGCCGTCCCGGGGACGCGCTGCCCTCGTTGAAAGCCCTCGCCGCGAAGTTTCCGTCCGCGTCAGTGTTCCAGACGACTTATGGGCGCGCGTTGAAGGACGCTGGACGGCCCGCGGAAGCCGTCGCGGTGTATCGACTGGCCGTGACGCGGATCCGGGATGCGAACCTCTTTCACGATCTGGCCGTCGCCGCTCGCGCGGCAGGGAACGTAGCCGAGGCGCTCAGAGCCGAGCAGGCCGCGCTCGCGCTCGAGGGACGCAATCCGGCGGCGTTGAACGGTCTCGGTCTGCTGCACGCGGAGGCAGGACGCGCGACGGACGCCGCGGCGGCGTTCGAGCAGGCGGCGGCGCTGGATCCCTCGAACGCGTCCTACTGGACGAACCTCGGCAACGCTCGGAGGGAACTGTCGGAGCTCCCGCAGGCGGAGGCCGCATATCGACGGGCGCTCGACGTCGACCCCGCCTACGCGGACGCCGCCAACGGCCTCGGCACGATCCTGGTGCAGAACGGCAAGCCAGCCGACGCCGTGCAGTGGTTCGAGCGCGCAACCGAGCGCGCACCGGACTTCTACGAGGCCCGCCTCAATCTCGGGATTGCGTTACAGGAAAGCGGCCAGCGCGAGCGCGCCAACGCCGTCTATCGAGACATTCTGGCCAAGGCTCCCGCGCGGTTCAAGCGCGAGCGGGAGGCGGCGGGGAAGTTGTTGAAGTAGGAGGAGACGAAGTCTGGAGGAGACGAAGGTTACGGAGATAACGGGTTCAACACGAAGGAACGGAGACGAACGGAGACGCACGGAGAGATCCGGGTTGACAGCAGCTTCTGCAGCGTGACAGCCTCCGTGCGTCTTCGTTCGTCCCCGTTCCTTCGTGTTGAACCCGTTTACTCTCGTCGCCTCCGTTGACCGCTTCGGCGATTCTAAAACGAGAACCTGAACCCGATCTGACCCACTCGCTGTTCCGGCTGACGGAAGTCGCCGGCGAACGCGGTCGGCTGCATGAACGCCGCGCGCTGCACGCCGTTCGCCAGGCGCTGGCTGGTCTGCGCGAACGCCGGGTTGAGGGCGTTGAACACGTTGAAGATCTCGCCGATGGCATCGATCCGTGCGCGGCCCCCGAGCGCAAACGACTTCGAGATCCGCAGGTTCATCTGCGTGAAGCTCGCCGTGCGGCTGCAGTTCACCGTTTTGCAATCGCCAAGCTCCCTCGGCGCCACGCCTTCGCCGTCGTACCTGATACGCCTTGGCCGTGATGTCGTTGTTGTTGCTGTCGCCGTTCAGGTCCACTCCTTCGAAGGTGAAGACGGGAAGGGCGGAGCGGAACAGGAAGAAGGGCGCCACCTGGATGTCCCACGGGACGCGGATGATTGCGCTCGCCGACACGCGGTGACGCGCATCCGATCGTCCCGAGGGCCCCTGCTGCACGTCGGCGAACGGGTTGGTCACGTCCTGGATGTAGTTCGCATCCAGCTCGTCGGATGCCGCACCGATGTTGCTCGTCGCCTTCGCCAGCGTATACGACGCCGAGAAGTCGAGTCCCCTGGACATGCGGCGGCGCACGCCGAGAATCAGCCCGTCGTACCGGCTCTCTCCGTCATTGATCGCGGCGCGAAATGCCTGCGTGTTCGGGCGGATATCGAGGCTCGATAGTCGTCTGAGGCCGGTCGCCGGGTCGCGATAGTTATAACGGAAGCGCATGTTGAGGTCGCGTCCGTCGATGTGCACGTAGTCGGCGGTCAGCGCCGTCGAGGCGCTCAGCTGGTGCGCCCACCCGATGTTGGCCTGCCGCGTGAACGGCTGCTGCAGGGTGGGCGACGCGACCTGACCGAAGAGAGGGATGCGTGTCGGGTCCGCCTCGTTCTGGCTGGTGATGCTCGCGATGGGATCGCCGACGCGGAAGAGCGTGCCATCCGCCTTCCGGATGCCCGCGGTGTTGTTCACCGAGAAGATCGGTCCGTGCCCGAGGCCGCTCGAGTCGATGGCGGCGAACAGCACGTTCGAGTTCGTGTACCCGAAGTCCTGATAGACACCCCATCCGCCGCGGACGACGTCCCGGCCGTTGCCGTGCACATCGTAGGCGAAGCCGACGCGCGGTTGGACGTTGTCCAGATCGTCCTTCGGATCCTCGCCGAACGAATCCATCCCCGGCACGGCTTGGAACGTGCCCGCGCGGCCGGCAGCCTGCAACGCCTGGAAGTTCGGGTTCTGCGATTGATCGATCTGCACACCCTTGACCACGTCGTAGCGCAGGCCCAGGTTCAACGTGAGCCGGTCGGAGACGCGCCAGTCGTCCTGCACGTAGGTGGAGTACTGCTTGAACGGAATATTGACATCGCCGACGCCGCCGTTGCGGGTCACGGTCTGGATCGCCCCAGCCCGTTCATCGGTCAGGTGCGTGTAGAAGTAGTCGTCCACGCCGCTGTTGAATGTCGTGAACAGATGCGGCTCGTTGATGAAGTTCACGCCCACCTTGAAGTCGTGCCCAAGGCCGCCCATCCCGGTCACGCTCCACGAAAAATCGTCGCGGAACTGCCACTTCGTCTGCTCGGTCTTCTGCGGCGTGTTGGGGTTTGCGCCGATGGCGACGGTATTCGGGAAGAGCTCGTACGCATCGACGCTGCTGAGCGGAATCCCGTTCTTGAAGTTCGCGTACTGGAACACGAACTCGTTCAGCCGGGCCCCGCCGAGCACCCAGTTGTGGTTCACGTTGATCGAGTTGAATGAATTCTGGCTCGTGCTCCAGAACGTCGGCGCGGCGCGCAGGCCCGCGGCGTAGGGGGCAGTGTTGGTGTTGCGCCCGTACCGGATGGCCAGGTACTGCGACGGGTTGAGGGTGGTCGTCTGCTTCACCGTCAGCAACGTTTCCCGAACCGGCGTGGGATAGACGCCATCCGACTCGGGAAAGAGTCCGAGGGTGTTCACCGTCTGGTTCGTGTCCTGCTGGGTCTTCTCGATGGCGGCGAAATAGAACGCCCGGTTCACCGCGATCGGACCGCCGAACGATCCTCCGAACTGATAGCGGCGATAGTCCGCCTTGGGCGAGTGGGCGACTTCTTCCGAATGGGTCTTGCCGTTCAGCGACTTGTCCCGGAAGAGCGAGAACGCGCTGCCGCTGTAGCTGTTGGTGCCGCTCTTGGTCACGATGTTCATGACGCCGCCGTTACTGCGTCCGTATTCGGCCTTGTAGCGCTGCGTGACGAAGTTGAACTCCTGGATCGCCTCGAGCGGGAAGAGCTGCAGCAGGCCACCGACGGTGTCGTCGTTGTTGTCGCCGCCGTCGATCTGGTAGTTGACGTTGCGGCCGTTGCCGCCGCCGATCTGGGGCGAGAACTGTGAGCTCTTCGTCGGATCCGAATGGAAGCCGAGGCCGACGCCCGGAATCGTCGCCGCCAGGTTGGCGAACTGCCGGCCGTTGAGCGGCAGGCTTTCGATCCGGCTGACGTCGACGACTCCGCCGACCGACGACGAGCTCGTCTCGATGAGCGGAGTTTCGGCGTTGACGGTAATGGATTCCTGGACCGTCGCGAGCTTCAGCGTCATGTCGATGTCGAGCGACTGTCCGACGTTCACGACAATCCCCTTGCTCTCGATCTTGCTGAAGCCCTGGAGCTCGGCGACGAGATCGTAGGCGCCGACCGGGAGCGCGGTCAGGCGATAGATGCCCTCGCCGTCCGTCACGCTGGTTCGCACGAAGCCGGTCTGCGTGTTGCGCGCGGTGACCGTCACACCCGGCACGGCCGCGCCCTGCGCGTCGACAAGGCGGCCGGCGATCGTGCCGGTCGTCTGCTGCGCGAGGGCCGGGGCGGCCGACGCCACCAAGCTGAACGTCACCAGCAAGCACAGCCACGCCAGCAATGCGGAAGCTTTCTTCATTGGGATTGGTCCTTCTGCCTGTGACGCAACGAGCGGGATGCCCGCGACGGCACGAGGGCTGAATTCATCGACAGGCGGGACCAAGCAACTGATGGACCACGGACCGGGGATCTCGTCACTCGACTCATCACCGGTGGAGACCGCTCCGTACCTGCCGGAATGTGGTCAGTCACCAGGTGAAAATCTGGGGTGGTACCAGATCCAATTTGGTGGTGGACTTGAAACCGGCGTGATGGATCTGGAGGAAAGGATCTGGAGGAAACGGAGTCTGGAGGAGACGGAGGTTACGGAGATAACGGGTTCACCACGAAGGCACGGAGACGAACGAAGACGCACGGACAGCCTCCGGGCGTCTTCGTTCGCACCGTTCCTTCGTGTTGAACCCGTTGTCTCCGTCGCTCTTCGTTACCCGGTCACCGTTACCCGCTCACCGAACAGCGTCGAGCAGTCGCTGGACTTCCGATCGCTGCGGCGCGTTGGCGGGGAGGCGTGAAAGGAGATCCAGCGCTTCGCGCGCGGCGTCCTGGCGCTGTCCGGCTCGCGCGAACGCGCGGGCGAGGTTGAAGCGGGCTTCGTGGAAGTCGGGGTCGAGCGTCAGAGCCCGCTGAAAGGCCGTGATCGCGTCGGCATGTCGCCCCATCTCTGACAACACAATCGCCAGGTTCGCGAAGACGACGGGGTTGCCGGGCTCGATGCGTTCGGCCTCGAGCAGGGTCAGGTAGACCTCGGCGGGCCGTCGCGCCGCGGCCTGGCATACGCCGAGGCCCAGGTGCGCGTCGGCGGTCGGCATCTTCGCCGCGATGGCCGCTTTGAGAAACTGCACTGCCTCGGCGCATCGGTTCGACTCGAGCAGGACGTAGCCAAGCCGCAGATTGGCCTGAGGATTCTTCGGGTCGTCGTCCAGGATGCGGCGGAGCGCGGCTTCGAGCGCCGGACCCTGCAGCTCGCCAGAGATGACCTCGGAGAGCCGCGCGGCGATCGCGCGGCGATCCTTGGGATCGGGTCGCGTGCCGGCCGACAAGTCGCGGCCGCTGCCCGACGCGTAACCCAGTGACTGCAGACGGCCGAGCGCCTCGCGGTCAAGTGGTGCCAGTCGATCGGGATCCAGCGTCGCGGTCGAGTATCGGCCGATCCGGTCGCGCAGCTCGGCTGCCCGAGGAACATCCGCGGTCGAGAGATCCTGCGCCTCTTCCGGATCGCGTGCCGTGTCGTACAGCTCGGCGCGCGGCGCGTCGATGTACTTGAACCGGTCGGATCGAAGCGCGCGCAGCGGGCTCCATCCGAAGTCGAGGAGCGGAGCGAAGGACTCCGCATAGAGATCGCGCGCCGGCAGCTGGGCGCCGCTGAACGCTCGCGACAGATCGACGCCGTCGCTGTCGAACGGCACGAGACCGAGGAGCCGCAGCACTGTCGGGGCGACGTCGACGAGCGAGACTGGAGAACTGACGGTCCGCGCCGGAACGCCCGGACCGGCCACGATGAGGGGCACCCGCAGCGTCGTGTCGTAGACGAACAGGCTGTGGCTCACTTCGCCGTGCTCGCCGAAGGCCTCGCCGTGATCCGAGGCGACAACCACGAGAGTCGATGCCGCGTCCGGGCCGAGCGCGCCGAGGATTCGGCCGGCCTGCGCATCGCTCTCCGCGGTCTCGTCATCGTAGCGATCGGCGACCGGGCGTCCGGACCGCGGTTCACCGTAGGGCGCGTGCGGCTCGAAGAGGTGCACCCACAGAAACAGCCGCCCGGCGCCGGCGCGGCTCGTGACGAGCGAGGGGTTCAACCAGGCGAGCGCCTCGTTGACGGCGTCACGCCCGGGCCGTTCGTTCTCCGGACGCCCGCGCGTGCCCCTCGGCATGCGGTCGCTGTAGGCGGCGAAGCCGGCGTTGAGGCCGAAGCGCTTGTCGAGCGGGAAGGCGCTCACGAACGCGGCCGACGCGAAGCCTGCTGCTGACAGCGTTTTCGCGAGCGACGGAACATGCGGCGTCGACGCGCATTCCGTTGTGCCGGGCGCCATGTCCAGGCGGATAGCGGCCGGTCATGAGCGATGCGTGCGACGGCAGCGTAATCGGCGCGGTCGCGTAGGCATGCTCGAAGCGGACGCCGCGCGCCGCCAGGCTGTCGAGGTGCGGCGTGCGCGCGCGCGCGTAGCCATAGGCGCCGACGCGATCGGCGCGAAGCGTGTCGATGGTGATGAGCACGAGATGGCGCGCGTGCGCCGGCGCGCGGGGTTGTGGCGCGGGCGCTGTGCACCCGCTGCAAAAGAGCAGCAGTAGCGCGACACGACAACCATCGCGAAGACCTCGAAGACCGCGAAGCTCACGAAGAAGAATTAAAGAGTTCTTCCTGGTCATCGTGAACATCGTGACGATGCCTGGCATCAGCTCCGATTGCCGGCAAGCGGCGTATTCAGGAACCGGACAAGGGGCACGATGGCCGCGAACGTTGCGAGGAGCGTCGGGTAGAAGTCGTCGGCGATTGCCAGGTCGGCCGGGAACTCGTGGCTGGCGAGGAACTGCCGGTGCTTGAGGAACTCGGCGCCGGCGTGGTCTGCAGAAAAGCCTCTCGGCACGCGCGTCAGGCGATCGCCAGTCAGGGTCCCAACGCGGCTCACGAACGCCTTGCTCCTCGTAATCTTCCTGATCTCGGGCCAGGTTTCGGCGATGTGCTCGCGGACCCTGACGAGCTGCGGGGACTGCGGCGCGTACATCCCGCCCCCGACCCACACCCAGCCCGGCGCGATTTCGAAGTACAGCCCTGCGCCCTCGTGCCTGGCGAGGCCCTTCCATGGAAATACCGCGGCCGCGTTGGTCTTGAGCGGCGTCTTGTCCTCGCTGAACCGCGTGTCGCGATAGATGCGATAGAGCGACGCCGTCGGCGAAGCGACGAGCTCGGGCGCGAAGCGTTGGAAGTCTTTGGCGAGCTGCTCGATCACCGCGATCATCGGCGCACGTACGTGCCGTTCGTACTCGTCCTTGCGACTCCTGAACCACTCGCGGTCGTTGTTGCGTTTGAGCGCGCGCAGGAACTTCAGTGTGTCTCTCGTGAAGCGAGGGCGCATGGGGGGATCATACTGCGCTCGCGGCTCGCGGCTCGCGGCTGGCGGCTGGCGTTTCGGGGCTCGGGGCTAGCAGCAGGGCAGAGACAGAGACGTGCCCCAAGCAAGCTGTCGCCGCTAAGCAGCGGCGCGAGCAACGCGAGCGCTGGCAGCGTCGCGGGGGTGGGGCCCCGCGACAAACTAAGAAATGCCGACAGAATCCTCCAACAATAAGAAAGGCCCGGGAGCCGAAGCCCCCGGGCCTGCAAAACTTCCGAGAAAGCGCTAGAAGGTAAATCTCAACCCGAACTGCGCCACGCGCTGCTCGGGCTCACCCGTGTCACCAGAATAGAAAATCGGCTTCATGAACTGGGCGTTCGGAACGTGATTCGCGGCCGTGCCCGTGAAGAAGGACGCTTGCGATATCGCGCCCACTCCCGCCCTCCCCCAGCTCGGGTTGATCGCGTTGAACAGGTTGAACCCTTCGAAGATCGCTTCGATGTTCATCCCGTGCGGCAGCCTGAACAGCTTCGAGGCGCGAAGATTGAACTGCGAGAGCGCCGCGCCGCGGCCGCAGTTCACGTTCTCGCACGGGCCTATGTCCTTGTACGACGGAACGCCCTGGTCGTCGACGTCCGTGAGCTTGAAGGCGGTCGGGTAGATGTCGTTGTTCACGCCGTCGGCGTTCACGTCGTAGCCCGTCCAGATGTGCAGCGGCAGCGCCGACCGGTAGCGGAAAATCGGCGACGCGGAGACGCCCCACGGCAGTTGGAACACCGCGCTCAGCGTGATTTTGTGGCGCGCGTCCGTGCGGGCCGCAGGTCCCCACTGCACGTCGCCGTACGGGTTCGTTGAATCCTGCACCAGGTTCGTCGACAGTTCGTCGACGCCCCCGCCGCCGAGGCCCTCCGCCTTCGACAGCGAGTACCAGGCATTGAGCGAGATGCCCCTGTCCAGCCGGCGCCGGACGCCGAAGTTGATGCCGTCGAACTTGCTCTGGCCGACGCTCATGTTCATGGTCGGGTTGGCCGGGTTCAGCGGGAGCTCTGGCGCCTGGTAGCGGCGGGGGCCGCCGTTGATGCGCGTGTTGAGCGGCCAGCGGACGCCGAGATCGGTGCCCTTGATGTGGACGTAGTCGACGTCGATGACCGTGGACGGCGAGAGCTGGTGCGACCAGCCAGCCGAGAACTGGCTCGTCCAGGGCTGACGGATGCCGGGCGGTGTCAACTGCGTGCTGTAGAAAGGGCCGGCCGGGTTGACCTCGTTCTGGCTCTCGATGTTGGAGATCGGCTGGCCAAAGGCGAAGAAGGAGCCGTCGGCATTCCGGATGCCGGCCGTCCTGCCGCTGATGCTGAAGATCAATCCCGAGCCGCCCTGCGCGCTGAGGCCGGGAACGAGGATCGTCGCGTTGGTGTAGCCGAAGTCATAGTAGATGCCCCATCCGGCGCGGATGACGTCCTTGCCGTCGCCGCGGAGGTCGTACACCGCGCCGATACGCGGCTGGATGTTGTTCAGGTCCTCGCCTTCGCTGTTGCCGAACTCCTCGAAGCCCGGCACGCCGTTGAAGGTGCCCGCCGCCGCCGCGGTCATCAGCATGTTGTAGTTCGGGATTCCCGACTGATCGAGGTCGAAGCCCGTCACGATGTCGTAGCGCAGCCCCGCGTTGACCGTGAGCCGGTCCGTCACGCGCCAGTCGTCCTGGAAGTACATGCCGTACTGGTCCATCGGCAGGTTGGCCGACGCGCCCGGCTTGTTGCGGCTCACGGCGCTGATCAGGCCGGCGAGGTTCAGGTCGAGATGGTTATACGCGTAGTCGGCGCTGCCCGACGAGAACGTCACGTAGAGCCGTGGCTCGTGGATATAGTTGATGCCCGCCTTGAACGCGTGGCCGAGGCCGCCCATGCCGGTTGCCGTCCACGAGAAGTCGTCGCGGAACTGGAACTTGCGCTGCTCCGTCGACTGCGGCGTATTGGTGTTGTAGCCGATGATGACGCCGTTCGGGAAGGTGTGCTGCGCGTCGGAGGTGCGCGCCGCGACGTTGTTGCCGAAATCAGCGAACTGGAACACGAACTCGTTCAGCTTCGACCCGCTGAGGACCCAGTTGTGGTTGACGTTGAACGAGTTGAAGCTGTTCACGCTGTCGCCCCAGCTCTCGGACACGCGCCGCGTCGTGGCGCCATAGACCTGCGAGTTCGTGTTGCGTCCATACCGGACCGACAGGTACTGCATCGGCGTGAGGTTGGCCGAGGCCTTGGCCGTGAAGAGGTTCTCGCGCATCGGCAGCGGAAATACGCCGTCCTGGTCCGGGAAGAGCCCGAGCGTGTTGACCGACTGCGTCGTCTCCTGCTGCGTGCGCTCGGCGGCGGCAAAGAAGTGCGCCTTGTTCTGGAGGATCGGGCCGCCGAACGAGCCGCCATACTGATATCGGCTGTACTCGCCTTTGGGCAGGTTGCCGATCTTCTCGGTCTTGGTCTTCGCGTTGAGCGCGGTGTCGCGGAAGTTGGTGAACCCGCTGCCGTGGAAGGCGTTCGTGCCGCTCTTGGTCACGATGTTCATGACGCCGCCGTTGCTCCGCCCGTACTCGGCCTTGTAGCGCTGGGTGACGAAGTTGAACTCCTGAATCGCCTCGAGCGGGAAGAGCTGGAGGAGGCCGCCAACGGTATCGTCGTTGTTGTCGCCGCCGTCGATCTGGTAGTTGACGTTGCGGCCGTTGCCGCCGCCGATCTGCGGCGAGTACTGCGTGCTCTTGGTCGGGTCGGAGTGGAAGCCCAGACTGACTCCGGCGATCGTGAGGGCCGCGTTCGCAAACTGCCGTCCGTTGAGCGGCAGGCTCTCGATCCGGCTCACGTCCACGACGCCACCGACCGACGACGACGAGGTCTGAATCAGCGGCGCGTCCGCGTTGACCGTAATCGACTCCGACACCGAGGCCAGCTTGAGCGTGAAGTTGAGATCCAGGGTCTGGCCCACGTTGACCACGATGCCCTTGTTCTCAACCTTGCTGAACCCCTGCAACTCCGTGGTCAGGTCGTAGCTGCCGACCGGTAAAGCCGTCAGCCGGAAAATGCCCTCGGCGTCCGAGACGTCGGTTCTCGTTAACCCGGTCGCGAGGTTCTTGCCCGATACTGTGGCTCCAGGGACCGCCGCTCCCTGATCGTCGAGGATCCGACCTGTGATTGTGCCCGTCGTCTGCTGCGCGACTGCCGGTGTCGCTGCCAGCCAGACCGAGCAAAGGACGATCATCGAAAAGACGATCTTTTTCATGCGTGATGGCTCCTGAAAGAAGAGAAGAACGTTCCCTTGCACGACCGTCGGAGCAACAAACGCACCAAATAGCACTGGGACGAATGACACGTCACGCGACGCTAAACACGTTGATTTGTATGCAGATAGCGCGAAAATGGGATTGAACGGTCGGCGCCAGGATCCAAAAAAACGTTGGCCAGGTCCAACGGGATATTGGATCGTTTAGGGCTCAAGGCTCAAGGCTCAAGGCTCAAGGCTCAGGGCTCAAGGCTCAAGCAAAACCTTCGAGAGCAAGTTCGAAGATCTTGCCTGAGCCTTGAGCCGTGAGCCTTGAGCCGTTTCAGAAGAATCGCTTCGCGAACACGAGCGAGATCGCAGCCGCGTGCTTCCAGTCAGCGCTGGTGTAGGCACGTGAACCCTGATAGCCGGCCTTGACGATGATCTCGGGCGAGAGCCGATAGCCGATGTTGGCGTCGGCGGTGCCGGAGGTCCGGCGCACGCGGACCCCGGCGGCGAACACCGGCGTCGATGCGCGCGTCGTGCGGCCGGCGATGTACCACCGGGGCGTGAGGGTGCGCACGGCTTCGAGGAGGTACCCGCGCGCGACAGCCGGCGTGGTGGCCGTTTCGAACCTGTCCACGATCCACTCGCCGGCGAACCGCGTGTATCCCACCGCGTACTCACCCTCGAGGTTGAAGACGGTTGCGCTGGCCGCCTGCGTCGGCGGGATCGGAGCGGAGGACGACGTATTCTCGCGATAGATGCCGTGGGCGTAGCCGGCGCCGAGGCGGAGGCCCGCCACGGGCGTGACGCCGCCCCCGCCGACGAACTGCGGCTCGGCGGGTGGACGGCCCGACGACATCATCTTTCGATTGCGCGACGGCGTGCCATCCGTGACGCCCGCGCGCGCATCCCATCGCTGTCCGGACAGGCTCAACATCGCGCCGAGGGGATATCCGCCCGACAGGAGCTGCACGCGATCGAACCGGCCGTCGAACGATGGCAGCGGCGTGAAGTAGTAGGACGGCGTTCCAATCATCGGGTTGCGATCGGGCCGCGTCTCGAGCGCGATGATCCCGAGGGGAGACGAGATGATGCCCGCATCGATTCGGAACGGCACCCGCGTCGACGGCTGATAGCGCACCTGCAGTTGATACATCTCGTTCGACCAGTCGCCGCCGGGCAGGCGCCGGGACCACGGGCGAATCACCACGTCGAGGGTGTTGGTCACGCGCACGGTAGCCGTAGCGTCGAGCACGACGAACGGATCGTCCGGCGTCGGCGACGAGGTGGTGATGGCGCTCGCGAACTCGAACGAGACGCGCTCGGACCACGCGGACTGCGCCGACACCGGCGCCGAGAGCAGAGAGATGGCCACCAACGGCGCGAGCCGCCCGACCAAACCCATCGTCACGAGCCAGCCTTTCACGGTCGTTCCGCTAATCCGCGTCCCGCGTCCCTGAGCCCCGAGTCCCGTGAGCGTCCCGTAGTCCCGATGCCCTGACCCGCGTCCCGTGCCATCCGTGATCCGTGTAATCCGCGCCGCCCAGCGATTATCCCCGCCCTCCGCCCGCGACCGCCGCGAACCGTGGCGCCGAAATGACCCTCAGCGTGCGGAGGTCCTCCCTCGGCGCGATCTCGATCGCCGGCATGGCAGCCGCGAATGCCTGCACGACTTCCGCGTCGAACTGCGATCCGGCGCACCGCCAGAGCTCGAATAGCGCTTCGGCGTCGCCGCGTGCCGGGCGGTACGCGCGCACGCTCGTCATCGCGTCGAAGGCGTCCGCCACGTGGACGATGCGCGCGAGGAGCGGGATGTCGTCGCCGCTCAGCCGGTGCGGATAGCCCTGTCCATCCGGCTGCTCGTGGTGCAGCTCGACGATGGGAAGATGCGGCGCGAGGAAGTGCACGCTGCGCAGGATGCGCGCCCCGACGCCCGGATGCTCCTTGATGAGCGCGTACTCTTCCGGCGTCAGCGGGCCGGGCTTGCGCAGCACCGCGTCGCTGATGCCGATCTTCCCGATATCGTGCAGGAGCGCGCCGAGCCGCAGGATCTCGAGCTGGTCGGCGGCCAGGTTCATCTGCCGTCCGACGGCCACCGACACCGCGCTGACGCGCTCCGAGTGGCCGGAGGTATACGGGTCCCGCGCATCCAGCGCGAGCGCGAGCGCGCGGATCGCGCCGACGTAGGCGTGCTCGGTTTCGGCTTCGGCCGTGATGACCGATCGCATCATCGTGTTGAACGCTTCCGTGAGCGTGTCCACCTCGAGCGAGAAGCCGGTCGCCGGCACGGGATGGTCGAAGTCGCGCGAGGCCGTCATCTCGGACAGCGATGTCGAGAGCGTGCCGATCGGACGCGAGATCGTGCGCGCCAGCCACACGCTGCCGAAGGCCGCGAGCGCGAGCGACCCGATCGCGAGGATGAGCAGCGCGCTCAGGGCTTTCCGCATGGGGACGGCCGTCGACGCGCCGATCGAATCGAGCGCGTACACCGCGGCGTCACCATCCTGGAACAGGAGCTTGACGGCGTACTCGGACGATCCGAGGGCGACCGTCTCCTGCGACGGAAGGTCGCGCAGCACCGCCGGCGTCAGCGCACTCGCCAGATCGGCGGGGAGCGTGCTCGCAACCACGGCACCGCCCGATGCGATGAGTGTAGCGGCGCCGGAGAGCGTCGAGAGCTCCTGCGCGTAGCGGCTGTCGAGGGCCTTGGCGAGGTGCAGCGACCCGATCTCGGTCTCCTGCAAGGTGAGCGTCGATGACGCGAACTGGAAGACGCCCGAAGGCAGCGTGACCCAGGTGGCGCTGCCGCCGTCGCTGCGCGCGTGCAGTTTCATCTCGACCGGCCAGTCGGCGCCGCGCCGCCCGGCCACGGCGAGCACGGCACCCGACGGATCGCTCACCGCGAGCACGTCAGGACCGATGCGGGCGGCGAGCTTCTCCAGCTCGCGGTCGATCGTTGCCAGTATCTCGCGCCGGAACGTCGGGTTCGCCGAGCCGGGATCGGCCTGATACGTGTCGACCGCTGCCTTGAGCGTCGGGTTCTCGGCCAGCATCCCGACCTGCGCGCTCAGTTCGAGTGTGCGGCGCTGCTCGAGTGCCGACAGCATGCGTTGTCCGGCGTCAAGCTTCTCCCTGACTGTTCCATTCACGCGCTCGCGCACGTTGAGCGTCACGCCCACGAAGACGGTCGTCAGCACGCCGGCCACCATCACCAGCGTCGCAATGGTCGTCCGGACGACGAACCGTGGAGGGGCGGACCGCGCCATCACTCGATCTCCACCGGCAGCGCGAACTCGATCCTGACCGTCCGTCCCGCTTCGACGACGATCGATTTCGCGCTCTCGCCGATCCGTTCGTGCCAGGCGCTGAGGCGGTGCGGGCCCGCCGGCACGTCGCCGATGGCAAAGTGGCCGTCGGCTTCGGGGACGACGAAGTGCGGGTGGTCGAACACCATGATGCTCGCGCTCATCTGCGAGTGCAGGTGGCAATAGACCTTGATCAGTCCCGGGCTGCCGAAGGTCCGCGAGCGGCTCTCGCCGCGGGGGAAGCGCCCGAGGTCGAACGTCGCGCCGCGCGAGAGCGAGAAGACGTTGTGGAAGTACGGATCGGAGTTCGGAAAGTCGATCGTCGATCCGCGCGTCATGGCGACGAGGCGCGGTACGAACGCTTCATCCTCCTGCCGCATCTGTGCGCGGGTGGTCGGGAGCGTGGCGGCGCGCGCCGCGTCTTTCACGAAGATGACGACGTTGCCGATTTCCGAGGCGCGGTGCGGCGGGCGGCTCACGCGGCGCGAGGGGTAGGCGCCCGACGGGATCGGCGTCCCGGGTGGCGCGACCAGGCGGACGGTGCCTTCGATCCGTCCCGTGGCGGCCCCCGCGGCCGCTCCCGAGGAAGCCATGACGGGCGCCGTCGCCGGCCACAAGATCGTCATCGCCGAGGCAATGACGGTCGCCGAGAATACGGCCCACGCCCGTGGCGGGAACGGGGACAACACACGGAGGCAACGGTTCTGTAACGCTGGCCGGAGCCATTGTGAGTCCCTCTTCCCCCGTGGGTCGTGGCCAAACCTGTCGTTTTGAGCAACTTAGAGTCGCTCGGCGCATCGGTCAGGAAATCGTCGAACCACTCACGCCGGTGAGAGGTGGGCAGAATTGGTGCCATCGCAGAGATTCAGGGATGCAGGGATGAGTGCTCAGGGATCGGGGCAGGCTAAGGCTCCTAGCTCAAGGCGCGTCCAAGGGGCTCAGGGCTTCAAGCCTCAAAGTCAAAATCTTCGAGGATGCTACTCGAAGGCTTTGCCTGATCCCGATCCCCGACGATCCCTCGATCCCCTCATCCTGATCCCCGATCCCTGATCCCTGAGCGATAATGCCGCCCATGTCCACCTCGTCACCTTCCGTTCTCCTTCTCGGGTTCGCGGCGGCGGCGTTTCTGGCTGCGGTGCCTGGCGCGCAGACGCCGTCAACTCCGCCGCCGGCGGGCATCCCCAAGGGCTTCGAGAAGCATCTGAACAACGTCAAGCAGCTCACGTTCGGCGGGGAGAACGCCGAGGCGTATTTTTCGGCTGACGGGACCCGGCTCGTTTTTCAGTCGACACGGGCCGGCTACCCGTGCGACCAGATCTACTCGATGAAGATCGACGGGAGCGACGAGCGGCGCGTCAGCACCGGCATCGGGCGGACCACGTGCGGCTACTTCTTTCCCGGCGGGAAACAGATCCTGTACGCGTCGACGCACGAGGCCTCGCGCGAGTGTCCGCCGAGGCCTAGCTATGCGCGCGGTTACGTGTGGCCGATTTACGACGGCTACGACATCTATCGCGCGAACGCGGATGGCTCCGCGCCGACGCCGTTGACGCGGGCGCCTGGCTACGATGCCGAGGCCACCATCGCGCCCGACGGACTCATCGTGTTCACGAGCGTGCGCGACGGCGACATGGAGATCTACTCGATGAAGGCCGACGGCTCGGATGTGCGCGGCTGACGAACCGGCCCGGCCCCGACGGCGGGCCGTTCTTCTCGTGGGACGGGAAGCACGTTGCGTTCCGCGGGGCGTGCTGCTCGGCGCCGGGGCCGAACTGGACGAGTACCGGTCCCTGCTCAAGGAGGGGCTGTGGCGGCCGACGTCGCTCGAGCTCTTCGTCATGGACCGGGACGGCTCGAACCTCAGGCAGGTGACCAGGCTCGGCGGCGCCAACTTCGCGCCGTCCTGGCATCCCGACGGCAAGCGCCTGATCTTCGCCTCGAACATCAACGACGCCAAGGGCCGCGATTTCGACCTCTACATGGTCAATCTGGACGGAACCGGCCTCGAGCGGCTCACGTTCAACGAGACCTTCGACGGGTTCCCGATGTTCTCGCCCGACGGAAAGAAGCTCGTCTTCGCGTCGAACCGGATCGCGAAGTCGGAGGGGGAAACCAACGTGTTCATTGCGGATTGGGTTGAATAGCCGCAACTGAGAGGTTCAAGGGGTTCAAAAGGGTTCACTTCGTGAACTAACCATTTCCTTACGAGCCGCAAATGACTCGGGCGGCTCTCAGACTGTAACTTGACTCCTGTCATCCTGAACCGACAAGGAGCAAGCGACAGTGAACGTATGACCCCCTCCCGGACGTTTTCACGGCAATCACGCCATCGTCATCGGCGCGAGCATCAGCGGGCTGCTCGCCGCGCGCGTGCTCAGCGCTCACTTCGAGCGGGTCACGGTCTTCGACCGCGACACGCTGCCTTCGACCATCGAGAATCGCCGTGGGGTCCCGCAGGGCCACCATGGTCATGGCCTGCTCGCGAGCGGCTTGCGTGGCCTCGAAACGCTCTTTCCGTCGCTCGAGCGCGACCTGATCGACGCCGGCGCCGTTCCGGGCGACATCGTCGGCAACATGCGCTGGTTCCAGCACGGCTATTACAAGGCCAGGTTCCAGAGCGGGCTCAAGGTGTGCTCCTGAGCCGGCCGCTCCTCGAAGGCACCGTGCGCCGCCACGTGCTGCGGCTGCCGAACGTGCGCATCGTCGACACAGCCGCGTGGTGGGCCTCCTGAGTCAAGACGATCGCGCCACTGTTCACGGCGTTCGAGTCCAGCAGCCTGGCCAGGAGCCGGCGAATGCTCGCTGCCGACTTCGTCGTCGATGCGCCGGACGCGCTCGCGATCGCCGGAGTGGCTCGAACAGCTCGGCTACGGCAAGCCGGCCGTCGAGGAAGTCAGCGTCGGCATCGGCTATACCACGCGCATCTACCGGCGTCTGCCGGGGGACCTCGATGGCGACAGCGGCGTGATCCTCGGGCCAAAGCCCCCGCGCGCAGAAGCGCGTCGGGTTCATGCTTCGCGATGG
This sequence comes from uncultured Acidobacteriota bacterium, assembly GCA_963771395.1. Lineage (GTDB taxonomy): Bacteria > Acidobacteriota > Vicinamibacteria > Vicinamibacterales > 2-12-FULL-66-21 > DATBJJ01. The sequence continues at coordinate 78,702 of CAVYTY010000030.1, forward strand.
AGGGGAACCGCTGGATCGTGACCGCCGGCGGATGGAACGGCAACCACGCGCCGACCGATCCCGACGGCTTCCTCGAGTTCGTGCGTCAGCTCGCGCGTCCGGACATCTACGACGTGATCAGCGACGCCGAGCCGCTGACGCAGCCGTCAAGTTCGCGTTTCCCATCGAACCTGCGGCGGCGCTACGAGAAGTTCACGCGGTTTCCCGGGCAACTATCTCGTGATGGGTGACGCGCTCTGCAGCTTCAACCCTCTCTACGGGCAGGGCATGAGCGTCGCGACGCTCGAGGCGCTGGCGATGAGGGACTGCCTCGAGCGCGCGCCGTCGGTCCACGGCCTCTGGCGGCCGTTTTTCAAGCGGGCCGGCCGGATCATCGACACGCCGTGGATGGTCGCCGCGGGGAGCGACTTCGCGTTCGAGGGCGTGGCCGGCCCGGCGCCCGCCGGACGCGGATCTGAACTGGTATATCGAGCGCCTCCACAAGGCCGCGTCAACGGATCGGCACGTCTGCCGCGCGTTCTTCGAGGCGCGAATCTGCTGCGCCGGCGACGACCTTGTTCCGGCCGTCCATCATGCGCGCGCGTGTGGCGGGAGTGCTGGCGCTTCGAGGGCCGCTGGCGATCGAGTCGGACCGGTCGATCACGACCCGCCGCGAGCGGATGCTCGAAACGCACTGATTCTCAGCTCACCCGGCAACAGGACCCGCGATCGACGTCGACTCGAGCGACTCACGCTGCCCGGTGTCTGCGCGGGCGACGACAAAAGACTCCACGCAACTGAACTTGCCCGAAGCCCGAATCCCCCCACGCGGGCTGCGGCCCGAGAGATTCGTGTATTTCCGTACAACAAATCCAAGGAATGAGTATTGCTGGGACCGGCGGCGGGACCGGAGAAGACCTTTGCGTACGAGCGGGCGACGAACCTCGGGTTCGAGGCCAGTGCGCACGCTTGGTGTCCGTTTAGTTACCAACGGGGGACTCATGCCGAAGACTGTGCAGTCGAGAACACGATCGTTCATCGTTCCAGCGCTCCTGCTCACTTTCCTGATTGCTCCCGCCACCGCCCGCGCCGCCCCGATACTCTTCGAGGACTTTACCGACGTCGCCAGTCTGGCCGGGAACGGCTGGGTGCTCACGAATAACAGTACGCCGGGCGGTGCCACTAACTGGTTCCAGGGCAACACTGGCGTGTTCCCGGCCCTGGACGGCAGCGACGGCTACATCGCCGCCAACTTCCTCAACGCCGGCGGTGGCGGGGATATCAGCAACTGGCTGATCCTGCCTGAACTGATGCTGAACGATGGCGACACCTTGTCGTTCCTGACGCGCTCGAACGGCGAGCTCGCCGATCGGCTCGAGGTGCGTTTCGGAGTCGGCACCAGCACCGACGTGGGTGCTACGCCCGCTTCAGTAGGAAATTTCACCACCATGCTGCTCACCATCAACCCGGCGCTCGGGGGCGACTATCCCACCGACTGGACGTTGTTCACGGTGACTTTGAGCGGGTTGGGTGGGCCGACCGCCGGCAGGTTTGCATTCCGGTACGATGTCACGGACACGAACGTCAACGGCGACTACATCGGAATCGACAACGTGACGGTGAACCCCGTACCGGAGCCGGCATCGATGACGCTCCTGGGTATCGGGCTCGCCGGGCTTGGCCTGAAGCGATTTCGCGCATCGCGAGGCCGCGCGTAGAGGTTTCTCGGCGCCGAAAGACCGAAAGACCCGAAGGAAAGAAAAACAGGCGGGGGATTTGAGCACGTGTGTGCTCAGTGAGGAGAGTACGGCGATGTCTCAGAAAGCGTCGAGCCAAGTCTCGTGAAAAGCCGGCAGCATCCCAATCGCGCGCGTCGCGCTGGTTGATCACGGTCGCGATTGCGATCGCGATCGCCGCGGCCGCCTGGGGGATGACTCTCCGGTCCGCGACCGAATCCGGCGTAGCGCCGGTGCCGGCCGCTCGGATCTCGTCCGCGCCGGCCGTTGTCGCAAGCGGCGGCCAGGCGGCGCAGGCAACCGCGCCGGCGGCAAAGCGTCAGACGCCGGCGGCGCCCGCCGCAGTCGAGACGTTCGCACCGGGTCAGGCCGGCCAGCGGGTGTCCATCGATCCCACCACCGGTCGCCTCCGTCCGATTGAGCACGACGATGCCGCCAAGGCGGCGCCGGCTGGCGGCGCTCGTCGAGCGGGGCTCGGGGCGCCGCAGCAGCAGTTGCAGGAGATGCTCGGGCCTGACGGGACGGTCTCCGTGGAGGTGCCCGAAGATCTCCACACGTTCACCGTGGCGAGGAGAACCGCCGACGGCAAGGTCGTGATCGAGCACGCGACCGGTCCCAAGGGCGCCGTGGCCAAGACGCGCACAGGGGCCGCAAAGGGCAAGACGAGCGGCGCCAAGGAGGATCTCAATGACCGTTAACAGGCGATTCGGCCGGCGCGCGCTGGTGGCTGCGTGTGGCATGGCGGCCGCGATCCTCACGCTCCCGGCGATCTCGCAGGGGGCCGCGACCATCGCGATTCTGAACAACGATGGCGCCGGAGAGGGCTTCAACGATCCAACGCCCGCGGCGCCTGTCGGGGGCAATCCAGGCACCACGCTTGGCCAGCAGCGACTCAACGCGTTCCAGGCCGCGGCGGCCATCTGGGGCGCGCAGTTGAACAGCACCGTCACTATCGTGATCCGGGCGCAGCTCAATCCGCTGTCCTGCAACGCAACCGGGGCCGTGCTCGGCTCCGCGGGTCCCATCACCGTCTCCCGCGATTTCACCGGAGCGCCGCAATCGGCAACGTGGTATCACGCTGCGCTTGCCAACGCGATCTCTGGCATTGACCGCGTCACCACCGAGCCGGACATCAGTGCGACCTTCAACAGCAATCTCGGGAACGTGGGATGCCTGACGGGCGTGCCCTTCTATCTCGGGCTTGACAACAATCACGGCACGGCCATCGATCTCGTCACGGTCCTGCTCCACGAGTTCGGACACGGGTTGGGCTTCTCGACGACGACCAATGGCACGACAGGCGCGTATTTGGGGGGATTTCCATCGTCGTACGATCACTTCCTGTTCGACACGACGCAGAGCCTGTCGTGGGTGGGCATGACGAACGCCCAGCGGGCCACCTCGGCGATCAACACCCGGCGGCTCGCCTGGACCGGTGCCAACGTGTTCGCTGCCGTGCCGGTCGTGCTCCAGCCCGGGACGCCGAACCTCGCTGGCCTCGCGCCTGCGAGCGTCGTGGGGAACTACCTGGTCGGCAACGCCCAGTTCGGTCCGCCCTTGCAACCTGGGGGGTTGGACGGTGAGGTGATGCCGGTCGTCGATCAGGCAAACGGCACCGGGCTCGCCTGCACGCCGCTCAACGCCGCGAACACTCTTGCCGTGAACGGCAAGATCGCGCTCGTCGATCGCGGCACGTGTGCACTTTTCCTGAGAAAGTGAAGAACGTGCAGAACGCCGGGGCCATAGGGGCAATCGTCGTGGACAATGTGGCGGGCTCTCCGCCGCCGGGCCTCGGCGGCGCCGACCCCACGGTCACGATCCCTTCGGTCCGTATCACGCTGGCCGATGGGGCCACGTTCAAGTCGGCCCTGAAATTCCGATCGAGAACCAGGTCCGGCGTGATGGTTCGGATGGCCCTCGACATGTCGGTGTACTCGGGCGCCGATCCCGCCGGCCGTGCGCTCGTGTATACGCCGAACCCGTTCCAGGGCGGCTCGTCCGTGTCTCACTGGGACACAATCGCGACCCCGAACCAGCTCATGGAGCCGGCGATCAACGTCGATCTTACCCACTCCGTCGTGGCGCCCCAGGATCTGACGTTCGCCATGCTGAGAGACCTGGGCTGGAATCCCTAGCCCAGTCGATGGACCATGGGGACGGGTGCCACGCGCCCGTCCCCACGCTGTCGTTCTTCACTCATCTCACGCGCGCCACTCCGTCCTCTCAATTGCTCCGCCGCGTCGTCCCCCGCGTTCTGAGTCGAGCCGCCCCCTGCGGCGAGATTCGGATGCAAAGCCAAGCGAGTTACCATCACGTGAAGGTCCCGCCGGAGCCGTGAAATCGTGGACAATGTGGCGGGCTCTCCGCCGCCGGGCCTTGGTGGCGTCGACCCAACAATCTCGATTTCTTCGGTCCGTATCACGCGCTGGCAGATGGGGCCACGTTCAAGCTTGTTTCGGCCGTCCATCCTGCTGCGTGTGTGGCGGGAGTGCGTGGCGCTTCGAGGGCCGCTGGCGATCGAGTCGGACCGGTCGATCACGACCCGCCGCGAGCGGATGCTCGAAACGCACTGACCCTCACCGCAGTCGACCCGCTGAGCTGCTGGCGCACGGCGGGTCGTCCCGCCCGTCGCGCAGGCTGAGCGGTAGGGTGGGCTCGCTTCTCGCGGCTCGCAGTCAGTCCGCGGCTACCAGCCGGGATTAGGCGACTGAAGTCGCCAGATTCGAGCCGCGAGCCGTGAGTAGCGAGCCGCAAGCCAGGACGACCGCCAAGTATCCGCCTGCACCCCGACAAAAGGCCCCACGCGACCGAACTTGCGCGAAGGCCCGAATCCCCCATGCGGGCCGTGGCCCGTGAGATCGTGTTTCTGCACAGCGCATCCAGGGTATGGCTATTGCTGGGACCGTCGGCGGGACCGGAGAAGACCTTTGCGTACGAGCGGGCGACGAACCTCGGGTTCGAGACCCGCGCGTGCTCTTGGTTCCGTCAGCTACCAACGGGGGACTCATGCCGAAGACTGTGAAGTCGAGAACACGATCGTTCATCGTTCCAGCGCTCCTACTTACCTTCCTGATTGCTCCTGCCACCGCACGCGCTACACCGCTACTCTTCGAGGACTTTACCGACGTCGACAGTCTGGCCGGGAACGGCTGGGTGCTCACGAACAACAGTACGCCGGGCGGCAGCACCGACTGGTTCCAGGGCAACGCAGGCGTGTTTCCAGCCCAGGACGGCACCAACGGCTATATCGCCGCCAACTACCTCAACGCCGGCAGTGGCGGGGATATCAGCAACTGGCTGATCCTGCCTGAACTGACGCTGAACGATGGCGACACCTTGTCGTTCCTGACGCGCTCGAACGGCGAGCTCGCCGATCGGCTCGAGGTGCGTTTCGGAGTCGGCACCAGCACCGACGTGGGTGGTACGCCCGCTTCAGTAGGAAATTTCACCACCATGCTGCTCACCATCAACCCGGCGCTCGGGGCCGGCTATCCCACCGACTGGACGGAGTTCACGACGACGTTGAGCGGGTTTGGTGGGCCGACCGTCGGCAGGTTGGCGTTCCGGTACGCTGTCTCGGACACGAGCGTCAACGCCGACTACATGGGAATCGACTACGTAACGGTGAACCCCGTCCCGGAGCCGGCATCCATGACGCTGTTGGGTATCGGGCTCGCCGGGCTCGGCCTGAAGCGATTTCGCCGGTCGCGAGCCCGCGCCTAGAGTTGCGCGGCGCCGAAAGACCCAAAGAAAAAAACAGGTGAATGGATTTGAGCACGTGTGTGCTCAGTTGAGGAGCGTACGGCGATGTCTACAAAGCGTCGAACCAAGTCTCGTGAAAAGCCGACAGCATCCCAGTCGCGCGCGTCGCGCCGATTTGTCACGGTCGCGATTGCGGTCGCGATTGCCGCGGGCGCCTGGGGGATAACTCTACGGTCCGCGACCGATTCCGGCGTGGCGCCGCTGTCGGCCGCGCGGATCTCGTCCTCGCCGGCCGTTGTTGCAAGCGGCGGCCAGACGGCGCAGCCAACCGCGCCGGCGGCAAAGCGTCAGACGCCGGCGGCCCCCGCCGCAGTCGAGACGTTCGCACCGGCTCAGGCCGGCCAACGGGTGTCGATCGATCCCGCCACCGGTCGCCTCCGTCCGATCGAGCACGACGATGCCGCCAAGGCGGCGCCGGCTGGCGGCGCTCGTCGAGCGGCGTTTGCTGCGCCGGCGCCGGAGCAACGGCTCGGCCCGGACGGCTCCGTGCTGATCGACGTGCCCGAGGACCTCCACACGTTCACCGTGGCGACGAGAACAGCGGACGGAAAAACCGCAATCCAGCACGCGACGTGGCCCGAGGGTGCGGCGGCCACAGCGCGCGCGAAAGCGGCGAAGGGCACGAAGAACGGCGCCAAGGAGGCTCTCAATGACCGCTAATCTAACCGGACTGCGCACGCTCGTGCGGGCGTGCGGAATGTCGGCGGCGATTCTGACGCTCCCGGCCATCTCGCAGGGCGCTGCGACCATCGCGATTCAGAACGGGAACGCTGCCGGCGTGGGCTTCAACGATCCGACGCCGGCGGCGCCTGTCGGCGGCAACACCGGCACCACCAGCGGCCAGCAGCGCCTGATCGCGTTCCAGCACGCCGCGAGCATCTGGGGCGCGCAGTTGAACAGCACGGTCACGATCGTGGTCCTGGCGACGCTCGAGCCCTTGTCCTGCAATGCAACAGCGGCCGTGCTCGGCTCGGCCGGCCCGATCACGGTCAGCCTGGGTTTCGCAGGCGCCCCGCAGCCCACCTCGCTGTATCACACCGCCCTTGCCAACGCGATCGCAGGAGCCGACCTCAACGGCGCGATGGCTGAAATCCGCGCGCGCTTCAACAGCAATCTCGGGAACGTGGGATGCCTGACGGGCGTGCCTTTCTATCTGGGCCTGGACAACAACCACGGCACCGCGATCGATCTCGTGACGGTGCTGCTCCACGAGTTCGGGCACGGCCTGGGCTTTTCGACGACGACTGATGGCCAGACCGGGGCGTACCTTGTCGGATTCCCATCAGCGTTCGACCACTTCATGTTCGACACGACGCAAAACCTGTCGTGGGTGAACATGACCAACGCCCAGCGTGCCACCTCCGCGCTCAACTCGCGACGGCTCGCCTGGACCGGTGCCAATGTGTCCGCTGTCGTGCCGGTCGTGCTCCAGGCCGGGACGCCGAGCCTCAACGGCCTCGCGCCGGCGAGCGTCGTGGGGAATTACTCGGTGGGCAACGCCCAGTTCGGTCCGCCCTTGCAACCTGGGGGGTTGGACGGTGAGGTGATGCCGGTCGTCGATCAGGCCAACGGCACCGGGCTCGCGTGCACGCCGCTCAGTGCCGCGAACGCCATGGCCGTGAACGGCAAGATCGCGCTCGTCGATCGCGGTGTGTGTGCGTTTCCTGAGAAGGTGAAGAACGTGCAGAACGCCGGGGCCATAGGGGCAATCGTCGTGGACAGTGTGGCGGGCTCTCCGCCGCCGGGCCTGGGCGGCGTCGACCCCACGATCACGATCCCTTCGGTCCGTATCTCGCTGGCCGATGGGACCATGTTCAAGTCGGCCTTGAAGTTCCGATCGAGAACCAAGTCCGGCGTGATGGTCCGGATGACCCTCGACATGTCGGTGTACTCGGGCGCCGACCCAGCCGGTCATGCGCTCATGTTCACGCCAAACCCGTTCCAGCCCGGCTCGTCCGTGTCTCACTGGGACACGATTGGGACGCCGAACCTGCTCATGGAGCCTTCCATCAACGGCGATCTCCCCCACTCGGTGGTGTCGCCCTATGATCTGACGTTCGCTCTGCTGCGAGACCTGGGCTGGAATCCTTAGCGCAGTCCATGGACCATGGGGACGGGTGCCGCGCGCCCGTCCCCCCGCTTTCGTTCTTTCACTGTTCTCAGGTCCCACCTCCGCCCGTCCTCGCGATTGCTCCGTCGCGCGTCTCCGCGTTCTGAGTCGAGCCGGGTCCGGCGGGTCTGGCATGTGTGGGATAATCGCGAGGAGTCGGGGCGTAGCGCAGCCTGGTAGCGCATCTGGTTTGGGACCAGAGGGTCGGGGGTTCGAATCCCTCCGCCCCGACCAATTTATCGTTGCTGCAGAATCGAAGAGGGCGCCCTCAGCGGCGCTTTTTGTTTTGTGAGGGAGGGCGCGGGTATGGACGAAGACAAGAAGATCACGCTGGCTGGCCCACGTGTCGGCGGGCCGCCGCTGGACGATCTGATTGCGGTGACCAGGCGGTTGACCGGCCGGGGTCCCACGGCTGACGACATCGAGCGCACCCGCGCGATCCTGGCGCAGCGAGGCGTCTAAGGCCTGTCGCCGCGCCGGCGGCATCTCACGGCCTTGGCCGGCGAAGGGATTCCTCCGTTCGCCGCGCGCCAAATCATCGACATGCACATTACCGCAACACCGCAGCCGGGGTTCTGCTGATCGTGGCACTTGTTCTCGTCTCGCCGGCTGCTGCCGTCGCGCAACGACCGGACGAACGGTTGGCGAACGTCGTACGGCCGGGCGACACCGTGACGAGAACGCCCAGATCTGGCCTGCGCCGGCAGGGCGTGGTCGTCGACCTGAGGCCGGACGCGATGGTGCTGCGGAAGGGCGATACTCACGTCGTTATCCCCTGGTCACGGTCAAGACCGTGCGGCTTGGTCAGCGCGGCGAGCTGAACCCCATGGCCAAGGCGATGTTCGACGTCGCGAGCACCTGCAACGAAGTCAGCTGTGCCATTGGGGCCCTCGTCCATGTCGGCATCGGCGCCGCCACCCAAGGAATCGACGGGCTCGCGCACCCGGCGAAAGTGGTGTACCGAAGATCCCCGCGCGCGCAGTAGGCCGATTCGACCGCAGCTATCTGACACGTCATCTGACGTTTTGCAGTATCCTAGCCCGCACGACGGTGCCCTCGCGGGGGCCCGCCCCTCCTGAATGATCGGCCAAACCATTTCGCACTACCGGATCGTCGAGCGCCTCGGTGCCGGCGGCATGGGCGTCGTGTACCGCGCTGAGGACGTCCGGCTGCGACGCGCCGTCGCGCTGAAGTTCCTGCCGATCGAGGCGACGCAGGATCGCGACGCCCGCGACCGGCTCGTCGCCGAGGCGCAGACGGCCTCCGCGCTCGACCATCCGAATATCTGCACGATCTACGAGATCGACGAGACGCCGGACGGCCGCATGTTCCTGGCGATGTCGTACTACGAAGGGGAGACGCTGAAGGAGCGGATCGCCCGCGGACCGATGACGATCGACGAGGCGCTCGACGCCGCGGTGCAGGTGACGCGCGCGGTGGCGGCGGCGCACGACGCCGACGTCGTGCATCGCGACATCAAGCCGGCGAACATCATGCTGACGCGTCGCGGCGACTTGAAGCTCCTCGACTTCGGCATCGCCAAGCTGGCCGGCCGCACGGCGCTGACGCGCACCGGCACGACGGTCGGGACCATCGCCTACATGTCGCCCGAGCATCTCATCGGCCAGGGCGGCGATGTGCGGTCCGACGTATGGGCGCTAGGCGTCGTGCTCCACGAGATGGTCGCCGGCAGCCTGCCGTTCATTGGCGAACACGACGTCGCGATGATGGCCGCGATCGCGAACGCACCACCTGCGCCGCTTCGCACCGTCCGCCCCGACGCCCCTCCCGAGTTGGACCGGATTATCCATCGCGCGCTCGAGAAGAACCGCGACACGCGGTACCAATCCGCGCACGAGCTACTTCAAGACATCGAGTCGCTGCGCGAGCGCCATTCCACCGTCGCCGCTCCCGAGCAATCCGCGCCACCGACAACCCGCGCCTGGGGGTGGCGACGCCTGGCGGCGATTGCCGCAATCGTCCTCGCCATTGGATCCGCCGCCGGCTGGTTCGCCTACCGGAGCAACCGCGCACAGCGGCTCCGTACTGAGGTGCTCCCGAGAATCGCCGCTCTGCAGCGAGACGAAGAATTCGCGGCCGCCTACCGGCTGCTGCGAAGCGTCGAGACGGACCTGGCTGGCGACACGGAACTCGACAAGATCCGAAGCATCACGCTCTTCGACAGCACGGTCCGCACGTCCCCGCCGGGCGCGGAGATGTACATCAAGGGCTACGGCGAAACGAAAGAAGATTGGCTCTATCTCGGACGCTCGCCGCTCGAGAACGCCCGCGCGCCTTTTGGTTATTACCGCTGGCGCATACAAAAGGAGGGTTACTCGACCTTCGAGGGCGCTGGACCGTTTGGCATGTCCGAAGTCAGCATTACGCTTCAGCCCACGGGGACGTTGCCGCCGGCCATGGTGCTGGTTCCCGGCGGCACGGTCCAAACGCAGGATGCGAAGACGCTCGCGCTGCCCCCGTTCTTTATCGACGTCTACGAGGTGACGAATCGCGACTACAAGCGGTTCGTCGACGCCGGCGGCTATCGGAATCGCGAGTACTGGACCGAGTCCGTGGTAAAGGATGGACGCAAAATCCCGTGGGAAGAGGGCCTGCGGGATATGAGCGATCAGACGGGCCGGCCAGGACCGTCGACGTGGGAGCTCGGCACCTACCCGAAAGGTCAGGACGATTTTCCCGTGCGCGGTGTGAGCTGGTACGAAGCCGCCGCCTACGCAAAGTTCGCGGGCAAGAGGTTGCCGAGCGTGCACCACTGGCGGCGGGCCGCGAGCGTCGGCAGTGTGTTCTCGGACATCCTCGAGCACAGCAACTTCAGCGCAAAAGGACCGGTAGCAGTGGGGACCTATCTGGGGCTCGGCGAGTTCGGCACCTACGACATGGCCGGCAACGTCAGGGAGTGGGTCTCGAACGCGGTCAGCGACAAACGCTACGTGCTGGGCGGCGCTTGGAATGAACCCAACTACAGGTTTCGCGAATCGGATGCGCGGGCGCCGTTCGACCGAGCGGAGGGAAACGGCATTCGTTGTATATCGCTGGCGCCGGGCACGACGGTCGACGCGGCACTCGATCTGCCAATCTCGAGGGTCGTGCGCGACTATTCGCGCGAAAAGCCTGTTCCCGACGACGTGTTCCGGATTTATCAGGGTCTCTACGCCTACGATCGCTCTGATCTCAAGGCCGCCGTCGAGTCGACCGACGACAGCTCCGAGTTCTGGGAACAGGAACGCATCTCGTATGCGGCGGCATATGGCAACGAGCGTATCGTCGCCTATCTGTTCCTCCCGAAGAATGCGAAGCCGCCTTATCAGACGGTTGTCTACTTTCCGCATTCGGGCGGCGAGTACCTTCGGTCGTTCCAGCAATCGGAGATGAATTACCTGGGGTTTATCGTGAAGGGCGGACGGGCGCTGCTCTTTCCGATGTACAAGGGCACCTACGAACGGCGTCTGGAACGCCCAGCCGGATGGCCCAAACGCCAGACGAGACCTCACGATTCAGCGGATGAAGGACCTCCAACGATCGGTGGACTACATCGAAACGCGATCCGACCTGGATCGACAGCGCCTCGCCTTCTTCGGCGTGAGCCTCGGCGGCCGCCTTGGAGCTATTGCGCTGGCGCTGGAGCACCGCTTCGCGGCCGCGGTGCTTTGGTCGGGCGGATTCAGGAGCGGTCCGACTCTCCCGGAGATCGACGAGATCAATTTCGCCCCACGCGTGCAAACTCCTGTGCTCATGCTGAACGGGCGCGACGACTTTACGTTCCCAATCGATACGGCACAGATGCCGATGTTCACGTTGCTCGGCACTCCGGAGGCGGATAAACGCCACACGCTGTACGACGGCGGCCACGTGTTCCCATTCGCACGGATCATGAAGGACTCGCTCGAGTGGCTCGACCGCTATCTGGGCCCGGTGAAGTGACCTATGCGCCGAAGCTCATACGTTCTCCCCGTACTGGGTTACTGTCCTTGTGGTGAACCCGCTGAGGTGTCAGCCATAAATATGGCAGAATGTATTCATGAGAACCACCGTTGACATCCCGGATGCGATCTACCGTCGCCTGAAGTCGCGGGCGGCGAGCGAAGGACGGACCACAAAGGCCTTGATCTTGCGCGGCGTCAAGGAAGTGCTGAAGACCACACGCCGGAAGGCGGGTCGAAAGGTCGCGTTGCCGATCGTCCGATCCAAGCGGCCCGGCACCGTCGAGCTCGACAATGCCAGAATCTACGAGATCGTCTCTTTTCCCTGACATCAACGTGTGGATCGCTCTCAGCTACGAGGGGCACGCCCACCATGTGGCTGCCGTCAGGTGGTACACGACGCTCGATCAAGACTCGAGTCTCATTTTCTGCCGATTCACGCAGCTCGGCCTGCTCCGGCTGTTGACTGCCGAGGCGGTGATGGGCGACGAGGTCATGACGCAGCCTGAGGCGTGGGACGCCTACGATCGATGGCAGCAGGATGACCGTGTCGAACTGATGAACGAGCCCTCCGGTCTGGAGCCGCGCTTTCGGACCCTGACCCGGCGCCGCCATCCCGCAACGAAGGACTGGGCCGATTCCTATCTTGCAGCGTTCGCCGCGTCCGGGGAGCTGACGCTGGTCACCTTCGATCGAGCCTTGCGAGCGAAGATCAAACCACTCATCCTGCTGGACGCGTAGGACCACGGCAGTGCCCATAGGCCTCCGCTTGCGGGATCCGGGCAACGTCACCACGCCCGGAGTAAGGCGGTCCGTCGGAGACTCGTCGACGCGCCTGAGCCATTTGGCCAGTGCGTTACCCTGCTTGCCCTCGGCGACGGTCTTCAGCTGGGCGAGCCCCTTCTCGATGTCGGCGCCGAGCATGTTGTCCATGTCCATGAACATGCCGACGGCTTTGCCGATGAAATTGTGGTTCCCATCCATCGACCACGTCACGAACGAGCCGGTCGGCGTACCCGCGAGGGTGAGCGCATAGGTGGCCGTGGACGCCATCGGCTCCACGAACTCGAGCTTCATGCCCACCTTCTGGCCGGGGACGCTCTCTTCGATCGTCATCTTGCCCTTGGGGACTTCCTTGTGGCCGCTCCACGCATACGACTGACCGACGCCCGCCGCGGGGCCTGCGAAGGTCTTCTGCATGTTGGGATCGGGCGTCTCCAACGGCGACGTAGAGGCGGACCATCATTCGCTCTTGCTCGGCTCCGGGGGCGTTGGGAAGCGTTCCTCGATCCACGCTTGCCACAGCGGTGTCTCGCGGGCGACGGTTCCGGCCGCCTGATCGCCGTAGAGATAGAAGCTGAGCGTGACCATGATCGGGCCGCCGCAGTTGACGGCGCCCAGGGCGGCGGTGCCTGGCCCCGGCGTGTCGAGCCGCAGCAGGGCGTTGCACGGACTCTGGCTGACATCTCCACTACGCCGCTGAGCGCCGGGACGCCCGCCGGGGCGGTCCAACGCTGCCCGGCGCTCACGCCTTTCAGCCCCAACGCCGCGGTCAGCGTGTCCCAGGCCTCCGCTTCGGTTCCCGCGGCGGGGGCCATCCACTGCATCATCGCGGAGCGTTGGCCGCGGAAGTGCGTGAGATAGATTCGCAGGATGCGGAAGAAGCCAGGCCAGCCGGATTCGGTGCCTTCCAGCTGGTTGTCCCAGTCGTCCGTGCTGGCGAAGAGGCTATGCACCACGCGGACGACGCAGATGCCGCCCCCGCGCGCTTCGACGGTCCACTCGTCCGCGATGGGCGGCGAGCCACCCCAGCCCTCGCCCTGCGCGGCAAACCTCCGCGGCGGATCCCAGGCCGTCACGACGGAACGGGACTCCATGCCCGGGCCGAAGTTCAACGTCACCGCGACGGGCTTCCCGTCGCGCTCCTCGAACGCCGTCGGCACGAACCAGGACGAAATACCCGGCCCGGTGGCGATGGCCTGCCAGACTTCCTCCGGCGTGCCGGGGACCTCGACTTCGACCTGGACGGAACGGCGTCCGGAGGCGTCTTTCTTCACGCTCATGATGGCTCCTTGGGATCGGATGTCTGCGGGAGAGGGTGCGCCACGACCACCAGGCGATGCGCGCGGCCGCCGGGGGCGGATGCATCGTGGTACTTCGCCACCAGTGTCGTGATGGCCTCGGTGAGCTCGGTGCTGAACGCCGCCCGGTCCGTCGCCGACCGGAAGCGAACCTCGGTATCCACCGCCAGGGTCGCCAGGCGTTTGCCCGTCTCTGTTCGCACGACGCACAAGGTCGCCCACCTCGCGAACGACGCGTGCGCCCAGGGCGATGAGATAGCTCGCGGACAGCCGGTCGATTCTCCGATTCGGATCCGCGGCGACCGGGCCCAGGGCGCCCGTCGACACGACGTAGGACGCGGCCGTCGCCACGAGCAGCCGTTCCGTCAGCCCGCCCCACTTGCGTTCCTCGGCCAGCCGCACCAGCCCGTGCGCCTCCAGCGCGTGCAGGTGGTAGTTGACTTTCTGCCGGGCCAGGCCGACCCGCGTGGCCAACGTCGCCGCCGAGGCGGGCACGACCAGCTCGGAGAGGAGTCGACTCCGCATGGGCTCCAACGCCACCGTCGCCGCGGCCGGATCATCGATGACTTGGATGTCGAGCACGAGGCGATGGTAGTATTGACAACTTTTATTGTCAATAATGAATTCAAGGCTATTTCTGACGAATTTGCAGAGTCGATGTCGTGCCGCAGAATTGTGTGTTGCGGCGAGGTCTCTTCCTCTGCCCGAGGCGACGACGATCGACACGCCCGCCGCGAGGAGTCTGAAATTCGCCGAGAACTTGGCATACAGACAGTCACGTCAAGGAAGTTGATGGCCGGAGAACGTAACGGCCCGCACCGGCCGCGCAGCTTTTCGCGATCTTGGGCGCGCCCAGTCCGGGTAGTCCTTGTTCAGCCGGACAAGCTGCGTTTCGAGGACCAGCGGGAGCTGGTTCGCGTGGCGGTCGCCGACGGCTGCGGTCGCTGAGACCATGGACGCCGTAGTCCTTGTAGGACGGCTGGGCCGTCGAGTGGCGTAACTTCACTGGTTCTCTTGTCGAATCGCCGGGTGCCGAGCCGACGCAGGCTCGTGGCATGGTGCTCGGGGTGTACAAGAAGCTGCCGGACGGCAGCTGGAAAGTCTTCCGCGCGATGGGGACCAGAGAATGAGTTGCAACACAGGTGGAGCTGGCTGGCACGCCGCAGAACCCGCAGTTGCAGCGGACGGTGAAACGGCATCGCGGGCCGCGAGCGCGGCGATGCCGTTATGCGCTCGCGGCGCGCATGATACGTTAGCGAACCGCCGCTGAACAGCACGTTATCCGCCAACGGCAGCTAGAACCATGAATCTGTCCGCGAACATTTTTGACGTCTGGGTGTTCCAACGGCGACCCGGTGGCATCGTGTTCCTCTTGCTGCACACATCTGTGGAGAAGGCGACACGCTACTTCAACGGAGGCCGGTTCTGGCAGATCCCCAGCGATGCGGTAAACGACGGCGAGTCGATCACCGACGCGATCTGCCGTGCGCTCA
Organism: uncultured Acidobacteriota bacterium; assembly: GCA_963771395.1. Lineage (GTDB taxonomy): Bacteria > Acidobacteriota > Vicinamibacteria > Vicinamibacterales > 2-12-FULL-66-21 > DATBJJ01. The sequence goes on from CAVYTY010000030.1 coordinate 93,804, forward strand.
ATAGACACGGGCTTCGTCCGAAATGCATCTGGGCGGGCGAACACGCGTACCTGATCTACAACAGACGCTTTGCTGAAATGCAGGCCATTGGCGTCTACGCGGCCGAAGTCGATAACGGTGATGTTCGTCTCGAGCCGTCAATGCACTCTGAGTACGAGTGGCTACCCTTCGAGGCGTGCCTCGAGCGAGTCCACTATCGGGGCTTGAAGGACGGACTGCGCTCTGTGCACGAATACATCACGGGAGTGAAGGATCCAGCCAGAGAACTTTGCCTTTATGTCGTGCCAAGCGGATGAGAGCCGGTTGCAGCGGACCGTGGAGCATCCGTGGTGGCGCGCCGCGAGTGCATCAATCAGCGTGTGCTTGACGCAGTAGGCGCCGGCCTGCCGATCGCGCGGTATGCGAATCGATCGGTACCCCGTCCATGAGGAGAACAGACATGTCGACCGTCCATCACCAAGTATCGATTCACGCGCCCGCAGCGAGGGTTTATCATGCGGTTGCCACTGCGGACGGGATCTCGACGTGGTGGGATAAGCAGACCCCCCTTCACACTGATCGCGGCCTGGTCCTCGAGCACAATCCTGGTCCCGCACACGGCGTGGTGCAGCTGAGAATGATCGAATCGATTCCCGATGCGCGTGTCGAATTCGAATGCATCAGCCACCATCCACCAAGCAGCCCGGCATCCGCTTGGACGGGCACGCATTTCATCTTCGAGATGGCGCACAGCGGCGATGCCATCATCTTGGATTTTCGTCAAACCGGTTATGACGAGCAGAGCCAGTTCTATGCCGCAAACAATTCCGCCTGGGAACAGCTGATGCACCACTTGAAACAGGTGGTGGAATCTCAGAGCGTAACAGCTCCAGGGGTCTGACGGCCACCAGCGAAACGACTTCCGAATCGCCGAGCGACGTGTGCAACGGACTCTTACAGAAAGGGTCTCAAAAGCTGAGGTGCCTCCGCAGCTTCTCGGGCGAGCAGTTCCGGAAATCGTCCAGTGCGGCGAGGGCACCTTTAGTGGTGCAGGGACCCGAAGAGGCCTCTGAAAACGCCGCAGCTAGGCGCGATGCGGACACGTACCTCAGCGCTGTTGAATGTCCGGGTTCAACAAGCCCTTGATGTCGAGGATCGGCGTACCATCCACGGCTTCGAGGCTCCGGACGAGCACGCGCGCGCCGTCGATGGCGGCGACGGTGACCTGGTGCAGCCCGAGCGGATTGGGGCGGTGCGGCGACCGTGTCGTGAACACGCCGGCCACGGGCCGTGACGGATCGCCGCGCGGGTGATTGCGCAGGATGTCGCGCTGCGCGCGATCGAGCCAGGTGATCACGATCACCTCGTCGCCGGCCTTCAGACCTTCGAGCGCGGCGGCGAAGTCCGCGTCGATCACCAGGCATGCTTCAGGCGCGCCTTCGTCAGCCTGTCGAGGCGCGTCGGCGAGGTCGGTCAAACGCGATTCAACCTTGCCAATGGGCCGGAGCGCGATTGTGGTCATACGAAAGGGTAGCCCAGAAGCAAGCGCGTTCCTGCTCCTGGCGATCGAGCTCGGTGGATCACTTCTTCATCATCAAGTCCGCGGTGCGCCGCAGAGCACGCTTGGCGTCGTAGAAATACAAGAGCACCCCGGCGCCGCGTCCCCATGCGGCGCTCCTGACGTCTCGCCGGCGCGTGCGCCGGGCGACCACCATCGAGCCGATGCGCCGGATGCCCTCGAATTCCGCACTCCAGCAGATCGACTGGCGAAACACGCGGCGGGGACCGCTGTAGCCGGTCGTCCCCACGTCGTGGAACATCACGATCCCGCCTTCGACCAGTTTCGGCAGCCACAGTTCCGCGTCGAGCCGCACGGCCTCGTACCAGTGATCGCCATCAATGAACAGCAGCTCGACAGGACCGTCGAGCATGCGCGCCGCCTCCACTGATGTCATGACCAGCGGCTCGACCACATCCGCGAGGCCGGCATCCGCGAGGTTCGCACGGAACGCCGCCAGGGTGGTGGCTTCCGGATCCTCGCGTGAACCGATATGCGGATCGACGGCATGGACGCGAGCCGCGGCGAGGCGGGCACCGGCGGCCAGCCACGCCGTCGATCGACCTTTCCACGATCCGATCTCGACGATGAGCCCCTTGCCCGTCGTGGCTGCGGCGGCCCTGAACAACGCACAGCCCTGCGCGTCTGACAACCATCCCTCGATCGAGGCCGCAAGCGGCCGCACCTCGTCACACGTTCGGATATCCACTTCACCTTTCTTGTCGGCTCGCCCGCTCTGTCTCTGTCCTGGACCCTCGAAGCTCATCGTTCTCCCCGATGCGCTCCCGAGTCATCTCTGCGGCGTATGCCATGTACGCGGGAATGTCGTCGGGCTCGAGTTCCGGGTACTGCTCAAGGAGCTGCTCGACCGTCATGCCATCAGCGAGGAGGTCAACGATGAGGGACACCCAGACACGATGCCCCGCCGACGCATGGTTGCCCGGGCAGATCGCCTAGTCGACCACGCTGCGTTCGAGCTGTCGCCGCTCACTTGAAACCGCGTAAATATGGACGCAGCGTGACGGTGATCGTGGTGCTGTTCTGCCGACCTGCGACGACGGACAGCACTTCACCCCATCGGAGGGCCCTCGAATCTCATGTCAATCATCCGTCGCAGCTCCCGGGCTTCGGCGGGGTGACGAAAGGAGATGATGCCGACCATAAACCGCAAGCGCGCCTCGTTGAGACGGTCCCTCAGCAGGCGACGAAGGGGGTTCGGATCCGGAGGCACGATCCAATCACGCGGCCTCACCGACACCTCCTGAAACTTCGTGGCCATGCAGCGATCGAGCTTCGCCAAGTCCGCACCAGTGAAACCCTCCGTAAAACCCAGCGAGTTGAAGGATCTGGTCTCCTTGGTTGAATTGCCGCCACCCGGCTCGGTCGCCGTTACGGCAACTTCCGTCGTGTAGCGCTCGCCACCACGGCTACCGAGGACGAGCTCAGCTGTCGTGAAGTCCAACTGGTACTGCACGGTGAACTCACCTTCCGTCGTGGCGACATCGACGAACCCCCCGGGAACCGTCACCGGCTTGCCGCCCACGGTCCACGCCAGCACGGGGCTCGCCACGCCAGGCGCGCCTAAACCACCGAAGCCGCGCGTGGAGGCCCGGTAGTGCGTCGTCGTCTGCCAAATGCGTGTCGCGGAAACGATCGTATCTCCGCATGGGGTGCCCATGACCTTCACGTCATTCTCGGCCAGGAGGTTTTCATGAGTGCGCGTCTCAATCGAGATCTCGCGTGAGGCTGTGACCACGGACACTTCGACTTCGACCGCCGATCCATCTGCCTCCACGTCGACGACGCGCACCACGAACTGCGTGCCTTCGACGGCGACATCGGTGTCCAGCTCGAGCGGGATCAGAATCCGGCCTCGATACCAGCAGCGGACGCCGTCGCCGGTCGCGTTCGCAAGTGTATGGACGACGACAGCCTGCCGGGCCAGGTCCGCCCCGAATTGATCCAACCCATCGTCCCATCCGATCCGCTGGCGGTACTCGACATAACAGCGACCTCGACCCTCGGGATCCTCGTTAGCCGGGTGGACGACCAAGAGGCTGATACCGGCTCCGTGGCGCCCAGCCGCAACGAGCCGCTGACGGCGGACGCCGCGGCCGAGAGGTGCGGCCACATGGAAGACGCGGGCCGCCGGAAACGCCTGGGGATCCCACAAGTGCACGTGCGCGCGGGCCGGCTCGGGCCCCATCGTGAAGGCGCCCGGATTGGGCCAGCCGACGACGGGGGCACCGACAAACGTGGGGTTGCCCCGGTACTGGGGCAGTGTGGGGTCGAGGGTTCGCGTCCCGAACGTGGCCGACGACATGATGTCGTACGGATTGCCGTACACCTGCGCCTGGTCGAAGGGGGCGACGCCATCCCAATCAACGCCGTTGTTCCAGACCCCGTACGTATGCTTGAAGCCAAGGACGTGACCGACCTCGTGGCAGAAGAACGTGTGGTTGTTCGGCATCACCGGGAGGGCACACGCGGGCTTCCCGCCGGCAATCGGGCCGGCGCCACCATCGATGCCTACTGTGATCGTCGGCGGTTGTCCTGGCATGCCCGCCTGCGGGTTCGGCATCGTTACCGTTCCCGGATGGGTGAGCACGACGAACCCATCGAAGCCGTCCAACACTGCACCGGGCAGCGCGCTCGTCGCCGCGTACGCCTTCGCGACCTGGGTTCCCCGGGTCGTGTCCGCGCCGAGGGTGATGTCCACCCAGGGCATCAATGAGCTGCCCTCGAACTGGAGATAGGAGTCGGTGACCGTTTCCCAGTAGTTGAGGACAGACTGGCGCGACGGATTGGTCATGAACAGCGCGATGCAGGCCGGATCGGTGATGAAGGCGACCGATGTGTCGTGACGTGCCCGGAGGATTGCGAGCTTCATTCGTTTGATTGCCATCTCTCACTCCCGTTCCGCCGCCTCGGGTACAACTCGGTCGGTACTGTGACCCTGACGATCCGTGCAGCGCGTCGCCCGACGCGTCGCGGATTCTCTCACAACTTCAGTTCGCAACCCCCAGCTACGACGCGATGCTGGCGTTCTACCCGCAGAGCTTGCGGCATTTCACGACGTCTCGGTGCGATGTCCAGCTCTGCCAAACGCCTCAACAACGGAATGTCGAGATCGACACCTCGGATCATCTTCCGATCGCAATCAAAGGAAGGTGACGAGTCGTTGGTAGAAGGTGTTGACTCTGTCCTGACCGTGGCGCCCGAAGCCTCAGGCGAGATGCCCGAGGCCCATCCTTTCCAGAAGCGACTTGAATCGGGGATCCTCGCGCACCGGATCGAACTCGACGGCGGCCGTGATCAGGATCAACGAACCGTCCCGTTCGTCGAAGGCGCGGTCGAGCCAGTGGAACAGGCCCTCGAGATCCGAGAGGCCGAGATGCACCAGCGCGATCCACATCGCCGGGACGTAGTCTCGTGACGCACGCGTGATGAGCTCCTGGAGCAGCGCGTTCGCCGCGGTCGCGGTTTCCCGCGCGACCATGCGCGTAGCCGAGGACGCCGACGTGGTTGACCGATCGGCCGCCCAACTCGATCGCCCTCTCGAACGCCGCGAAGGCCCGGTCGTATTGATCGGTTTGCGTGCACGCGTCGCCGAGCGCATAGTGCGCGAAGGCAAAGGACGGCTCCAGCGCCAGAACCCTTTCGAACTGCTCGATGGCGCGATCGAGATCGTGACGGAAATAGTGAAAGTAGCCAATCAGCGTTTTCACCTGAAGATCGAGAGGGTCCAGTCGCTCGGCCTCCTCGAGCTCGTCGTGCGCCCGGTCATACTGCCGCTCGAGCAGCAGCAGCCGCCATGCATTTGAGAGATGGGCTGCCGCCGATCCTGGACCGAGCTCGAGCGCACGCTCGAGTGCACGCTCCGCTGCCCTTGGCGATCCCAGTCGTGGTTCATGGCGATCAACGCGCGAACTTTGTGCGCGTCGGCCAGGGTCGGGTCGAGCGCGAGGGCTTTGTCGACGGCCGATCGAGCCTGGGGCACCGTCTCGCTGGCCGGCAGGATGCCCAGTCCCGAGTACAGCCAGATTTGACCCTCTGCCAGCGCGGCGTAGGCGGGGGCAAAGCCGGGATCCCGAGCGATCGCGTCGCGGAAGTCCGCGATGGCCTGCTCCATCGAGGGCGCGGTCCATTTGTTCAGGGCGTACATCCCCTTCAGGTACGCGTCGTGGGCTTCGGCGTCGAATGATGCCTCGCATCGGCGGCGCGCTGCCGCTGCGGCCGAGGGTGCGGCTTGCCCGCCGTAGCTTCAGCGGAGCCGGGACCGGCGCCGCCTCTGAAGCTCGTTGACGATCGTCGCGGCGATCTCGTCCTGGATCGCGAAGACGTCCGACAGCTCTCGATCGAAACGCTTGGACCAGAGCTGGTAACCGTCGTCTGCGTTGACGAGCTGTGCCGTGACGCGCACGCGGTCCCCGGCCTTTCGAACGCTGCCCTCGAGCGCGGTTTCGACCCGCAGCCTCCTGCCGATCTCGGTCACTTCGAGATCGTTGCCCTGAAACGCGAACGCGGACGTGCGGGAAATGACGCGCAACCCGGGAACTCTCGTCAGCGTGTTGATGATCTCCTCGGTGACGCCGTGACAGAAGTACTCCTGATCCTTCTGCGGGCTCATGTCTGACGAACGGAAGCACGACGATCGATGATGGCGTCCTCGCGGTCGGCCGGCACTCTCGTCGCGTCGGCAGCGCGAGCGCGCGACGGCTCGACGCGTTTCAGATCCATCAGGAGCTCGCTCGCCGACTGGTAGCGTCGCTCCGGGTCCTTCTCGATGGCCCTGTCGATGACCGCCGCCAGGAACGCCGGCAAGGCCGGGTTCAGCGTCTGAGGCGCGGGTGGCCGCCGATTCAGGAGCTGATCGAACACCGCCGCCAGCGTGTCGCCCGTCAAACGGCGCTCGTCCCGGTAGCCATTTCGAAGAGGACGACCCCGAGCGCGAAGAGGTCCGAGCGCGGGTCGAGCGTTTTTCCGAGCGCCTGTTCGGGAGACATGTAGCCGGCCGTGCCAAAGGTCATCCCCGAGCTCGGAATCCACTCCCGCCATCGTCACCGCCTCCGGGTCCCGACGCCGAGACGCCGGCGCCAAAGCTTCGCCAATCCGAAGTCGAGAATCTTGACGCGGTCGTCTTCGGTGATCATGACGTTGCCGGGCTTCAGGTCCCGGTGCAGGATTCCTGCCGCATGCGCGCAGGCAAGGCCCTCGGCCATCTGCGACGCGAAGGCGAGCGTCCTCGGGAGCGGCAGCGGCGCGCCGGCGCCAGGAGCTCGCGCAGGGTCCGGCCCTGGACGAGCTCCATCGTAATGAAGAGCAGACCCTCGGACTCTTCGACCGAGTAGAGGTGAACGATGTTGGGATGATTGAGCGCGGCCGCCGCGCGGGCCTCACGCTGAAACCTTGCTCGCCGATCGGGCACGTCGGCGACCTCCGGACGAAGAAGCTTGAGCGCCACGCGCCGCTCGAGCTTCGTATCCTCGGCGGCGTACACCTCTCCCATGCCGCCGCGGCCGCGCTGGTTCCACGTACGACGTAATGACCCAGTCGTCTGCCGATCAACGTCTGGCGGTCTCCCACTACTCGGCTTGGCCAGCGACGCCGTGGTTGCGGGCGGGAACGAGGTCTGGCCGCACTTGCATCGTCCGGCTTCGGGACTTCCCCGGTGCCAGACGCGCGTCCTGCACTCGGGGCAGGACCACTGCTGGTCGAACGTTTCGATGCGCTTCAGCGGCGGCTTCCACTTCGCTCGCGCCGGCCCGGCGCCGGCTGCCGTGAACCTCGACATTCAACGTCGCCCCGACGTCGGCCTCGAGGTTCTTGAGCAGCGGCTCCACCGACTCCAGGAACGGCTTTCGCTTGCTCCTTCAGCGTGCGCCGGACCCCCTTGAACAGCTCGCCGATCTCCCGCTTGTCGTTCGCCTGGCCGCGCCGGAACGGGAGCGGCGCCCACAACGCTTCGCACACTTCCTGCAGCAGTTCCTCGAGGCCGCGACGCGCCTTGGCCGCCGCGCCGTGCACGTCCCCGCTTTCGAGCCGCTCGCGCGCAGCCGCGAGGATGCCCGACGTCTCGTATCGAGTCGTACGCGGCCCGGCATCGTAGCTCCACGACGTGAGCTCGAGCTTCCGCCAGGACGGCGCCCGGCGGCTCAAGTGCTCGAAGAACTGCTGGTCGTGGGTGAGGACGATGATCTGCCAATCGGAGAACCCGTCGGCCAGAAGCTCGGCAAGCCGCCCGCGGTGCTCGACGTCGAAGCTGTTGATCACATCGTCGAGCACGCAGGAAGCCGAGCTGCTCGTTGAATTCTTCCGCCATGGCGAGAAACAGCGCGATGGCGAGCGAATTCAGATGTGACTCGCTCAGCACACCGTGGGGAGGGCGCTGACGGGACCCGTAGAACTCGATGGCGAGCTCCACGCCCTTGGCCGTCCACGGCTCGATGCTCACGCTTTCAGCGAGGTCCTCGCCCGGGTGAAACACTGGCATAGATCTGGGCGACCCGGTGGCTGATTCGCTTGAGCAGCGCGGCCAGGTCTTCCTTCTGCTTCGTCTGATACGCGTCGAACACGCGGTCCGCGAGAGTGAACGCCCGGAGCGCTCGCGCGGCTTTCTTTTCTGCCTGGCGCCACGTCTTGATCTGCTCGCAGAGCGCGGCCAGCATGAGGAGCTGCGTGTCGCGCGTGCCGGCTCCGGAGGAGGACGCCTTCTGGCCCACCTTGCCCGCCGCCTGGTCCCACTTTCGGAGCTCGGACAGATAGCCCGTGATCGCCTTGATGTCGAGGGCGGCGAGCGAGTCGACGCTGCTCCTGCAAGCTCCGCCGAGAGTAAACGCGGGAAGCGGTGGCAGGTCGAGTGCCCTGGCGCGCGCGCGAGTGTGGAGAGCCAGCCGTTTGTCGTGGGCCGCGCTGAGGTCATCCGCCCACTCGGCGATCGGATCGCGCAAGCGGTCGAGCTCTCGAGACGCTTCCAGCACTTCCACGAGCGCCGTCTCGATTCTCCGTGCCAGCTCCTTTTCATTCACCTTCTGGCCGCACAGCGGACAGCGCCCGTCGATCGCTTGAGCCTCGAGGAGCCGTTTCGCTTCCCGGACCAGCGACGCGCGCGGGAGAAGCTGCGCCCGCTTCGACGAGACGAGGGCATTCCAGCCTTCGAGGCCGCTCGTGTCGAGCGGCCGGCGTGCTGAGCGTCTTGATTTCGGCCAGAAGGCTCTCGCGGTCGGAGGCTTCGACGCCGCCGACGCTGGCGCCGACCGCCACTGGTGAGCCAGGAGGGATCGATTGCCTGATCGAGAGACAGTGGCGGGTCGACGCGTCAACATCTGACAGATCTGCTGAAGATTGGCGAGCACGGTTTCGTGGGTGACGGGCTCGTTCCCCGACGCGAGGGCCCGCCGGAGCGACTGCACCTGTTCTTCCGCGGCTTTGGACTCCTTGCGAAGCTCGTTTCGCGTCCGTTGAAGGTCCTCCCGAAGACTCTCGATGGCGTCCAGGCCGAGGATTTCGACCAGCGCCTTCCATTTCTCCGTCTTGGTCTTGTTGATGAAGTCCGCCAGGGTGCGTCCGCGAAGGAGAAACGTCTCCTGCCGGATGTGCCTGGAACGCCTCGGGGTTTCGCTCGTCGGGGAATACGACCTTCCCGCCGAGCGTACCGTTCGTGATGACCTCGACTGAGGTGACGCCGATGTCGTCTCCCCCCACGTGGCGCACGGCGTGCTGGCGTCCTTCGTGGCGCAGGAATTCGATCTCGCCGGTGAAATACCACTCCAGCGCGTCGGCGATCGTGCTCTTTCCAGTGCCATTGTCTCCGTAGACCGCGAGGCTGTCACCTTTGCCGAAGTCCACGGTCATCTCGCCGGGAACTCCGCGAAAGGCGTGCATCACGAGGCGCTGGATCTTTTCAGTCACCGGCGAACGTCCTCGAAGAGCCGGCGGATCGCCTCGGATCGATCCCCGTCGTCTTCCTTCAGGATCTCCGCAAAACGTCGGGTGAAATCCGGCGGCAGATCCTCCATGCGTTTCGAGGACCTTCAGAAGGAACTCCTGTGCGCTCGGCCGGTGCATTGATGCTCCTCGCCCCCAGCGGGCACGGGCCAGAATGACCTGGAAAGAGTAGGGTAATCGCAATTGATCCGTTTCTTGAAGACATTGATTCGTTTTCGAAGACAATGTGGTCGCGCGATGTTGACGGATCGACTCAAGGAGGCTTCAAGATGAAACGCCGAGCCTTTCTCGCAGGTGCTGCAGCCACGGCCGCGAGCGTGGCGGGAATCGCGGGTCAAGGGGCGCAGACGCCCGCACCGGCGGGACGACAGGGAGCTGCGGGCGGGCAGGGGCGCGGAGGCGGCCGCGGCCGCGGACCGGCGCCCGTCGCACCGGAGAAGCTCGCGCGCATCTCGCTGATGACGCTGAATTTCAATTCGTACCTGAGAAACCCCGACAACCAGAATCCAACGCCCGACCAGACGCTTACCCCATTCGACCTGCCCAAGATGTACGTGGAGACGTACGGCGTCCACAACATCGAGTATCAGCATCAGACCATCGTCCAGTCCGAGACCGACCCAGCCTTCATCAAGGAGCTGAAGGCGAGGCTCGACGAGCACAAGGTCGCGATGACCCAGATCAACCTGGAGTTCGGCACCGTCCAGTCGATCTCCAACGGCGACGCGGCGGGCCGACAGCAGGCGGTCGACCACGTGAAGCAGTGGATGGACATCGCGGTCCAGTACGGCTGTCCGCGCGTGATGATCAACCAGCAGCAGGCCCAGTTGACCAAGGAGACACGGGAAGGTGCGGTCGCGGCCATGAAAGCGATGGCCGACTATGGGCGGCCCAAGAACGTGAAGGTGTCGGTCGAGACACGCGGCGCAGGCACATCCGAGTACGTCCAGCAGATCGGCATGAAGCCTTGGGAGTTCATGCTCGGCATCATCAAGGACGCGGGTGCGGCCTCCAACGTGGACATCGGCAACGTCGGGGCGATGAACCAGCAGGAGCTGCACGACTGCATCAAGGCCTGGTTCTCCACATCGTCGGGCAACATGCACGTGAAATCGAGTCCGTTCTGGGACATCGGCCAGGCCGTCAAGTTCACCGAGAGCCTGGGCTACAAGGGGCTGTACGCGATTGAGGTATCGAGGCACGAGGCCGTGCGCATCGCGTACAACACGATTCTGGCCAATCTGTAGCGCCTGCGGCCCGAGCGCGGCGCGAAGGCGCCGCGCTGAGAAATGCTGACAGGGAGCTGGGAGCCGGAAATCCTAGCTCCCAGCTCCGCCCTAGCGCCTCTTGAGATCGATCCTGAGCCCTCCGCTCACGAGACGTGGCGGTCCAACCAACGTGGGCAGCGAGCCGACGAAATACTCCGTGTCGAACATGTTCTGGATGGCGGCAAAGAGCTGGAGGTTCGGTCCGAGGGTGCGCGACACGCTCAGGTTGACGACGGAGTACTTCGGCAGCACGCGCGAGCTGGTGTTCAGATCATCGTCGAACTGCTCGCCGGACATCTGCACGTCGAAAGCGACCGTCACGAAGCGCGGATCGCTGTACTGCACTTGGGTCGAGCCGCGGTGGGTCGGCACTTGCGGGAGCCGAAGGCCGACGAGCGCGGGATTGGCGGGGTTCTCTCGTACTGTCGCGACGTCGTAGATATACGCGCCGCCGATGCGCAGTGTCCGGCTGAGGCGGTACTCGACGTCGGTCTGGATGCCCCAGACGCGCGTGCGCCCGAGGTTCTGGCGCTGCTGCAGGTTTGGGGGCGTAATCGTGACGTTGGCGACGGGATCCTTGATGCGATTGTCGAACCATGTCGTGCGCCAGGTGACGCTCGATACCGGGATCACGTTCACGCCGATCTCGCCGCCCGTCAGCCGCTCCGGACCGAGCGCCGGGTTCGCAAGCGTCACTACCGCCCCCAGCGAGAAGCGACGGTAGAGCTCGTTGAGCGTAGGCGCGCGAAATCCCGACGCCACGTCTCCCCAGATCGACAGGCGATCGTGAACGCGATAGATCGCGCCGAGCCGGGGACTGATCACGGAGTCTTCCTTGTCTGGGAGAACGGGATCGCTTACCGCGCCCGTGGACAACACCGTCTCAGTGTTGTGTGCATCGTAGTTGCGCCAGCGGTCGAGCCGCGCGCTCGCGGTCACCGTGAGATCCGGGAGTGGAGTGAAGATGTCCTGTACGAAGATTCCGAGCGATCGCTGCGTGCCGCCGGCGACGCGATGGAGCGTCCTGGTCGAGCCAGTAATAGGGTCGAACGCATCCTCGATGCTGTCGCCGTCCACCCAGCGGAAGTCGGTTCCTGCGCTCAAACGTGCTTGTCGCCCAAGGCGCGGGACCACTGCACCATGCCGCCGAAGGCGTCGGTCGGTACGGTCTGATTCAGCGAAAGGCGGCCTATCGCCCGCGCCCCGGTCGCATCGGGAATCGCCAGGAAGTTGCTGTTGAACGTCTTGTCATCGACAAAGACGGTGGCCTGCAGGGAACTCGCGTCCGGCAGCCGCAGGCGCAGGCCGCCGCTCGTGTACGCCCACGTCGTATCGTTCATCTCCTCGGTCAACGGCCCGACCGTCGTGATCTTGCCGTTGCGCCGTTCCTCGCCGAAGTAGCCCGTCCGCACGAACGCCTGAACGCGGTCGTTCGGGTTGTAGTCGGCTTTGAACGTCACGTGGCCGAACTGCACCGCCACTTTCGTGTCCACCGGGCCGCGCAGCGACTCGAGGACGTTGGCGTATCCGTCGGTGTCGAAGGCGCTGCCGTCGACCGACACGCCGACCTTGCCCCAGACGTCGCTGGCGCGAAGGTCGATTTTCGGACTCTCGCGGCTGCCATATTGCACCTTCACGCCGACCGTGCGGCGCTCGGGCGGCCGCGTCACCACGTTGAGCACGCCGCCCATGGCGTAGGAGCCGTACAGGCTCGAGCTGGCGCCGTTGACGACCTCGATGCGCTCGGCGCTCTCCATCGGCAAGGCCGTCCAGTACACCCAGCCGCCGAACGCGTCGTTGAATGGCACGCCATCGAGCAGCACCAGGCTGCGGCTGACGCCGCTCGGGCCGATGCCGCGAAGCGACACACCCTGACTCGTCGGGTGCGCGGAGACGCTGCTCGAGCGCCGGAAGAGACTGAACTCAGGGAGTTGGCGGAGCAGGTCGTCGGGGACGAGCGCCGGACGGCGCTGGATGTCCTCCTGACGGATGACGCTGACGCTTGCCGGGATGTTGCCGAGTTGCTGCTCGCTGCGCGTGGGCGTCACCGTGACTTCATCGCTCATGCGCGCCGGCTGGAGCACCACCTCGACGCTCCCCGCTGCAGGCTTCTGCACGTTCGACATGCGCCATTCGGCAAACCCCGGTGCCCGCACGATCAGTGTGATCTCGGTTCCCGCAGGCCACGGGACCGAGAATCTGCCCGACGAGTCGCTCGTCGTCTGGCGCTCGGCACCTGACGCGACGCGGGCCGTTACCGACGCACCGACGATCGCGCCGCCGGTGGAATCCTGGACGATGCCGGAGATGACGTTGGCGGATGGGCCCTCGGTCGGCGATATACCCTGTGCCTGCGACGGGGTGGCGTGAAAGAAGAGAGCGGCCATGGCGAACGTGGCCGCGAGGTGCCTCATCATCGCTGTTGCCGTTAGAAGCTGTCTCATAAGCCTGACGCTCGTTGCAAGGCGCGAGCGAGCATGGCGAGAGAGCGTGTTGGGGAGTCCGAGGGGCGAAGCCCCTCGGATAAGACTACCATCATCGTTTCCCCGGCAGCGCGAAGGCAATGTAGCCGTGCGGACTGGTCGGCGTCTCGGGCGCGCTGCCCGCGCCGCCGCCGAACGCGCCAGAGCCGGTCGGGGGCGACATGAAGACGACGTACTGGCGCCCCTGCGACTCGTACATCACCGGGATGCCGATCGACTGGCCTGCGGTCTTGCCCTTCCATAGAACCTTGCCGGTGTCGACATCGTAAGCACGCGCCCAGCCGTCCTTGCCGTTCTGGAACAGCAGCCCCGCCTTCGTGACGAGTATGCCGTTTCTCGCGCCGACCCCCCCCGTATCGTGCGGGCCTTCGCCCTTGCCGAACAGATTCACCGTGGCGGGATCGTCGCCGTTCGGTACCTGCCACTTGATCTCGCCGGTGTTCAGGTCGTAGGCGGTGATCGTCGTGTACGGCGGCTTGGTCGCCGTCGCCATGACGTTATACCCGCTCTGGTACCGGGTCGGCAGCTTTACGGCTTCCACGTCCTCCGGCCACGGCCTGTTGCCGGCCGTGCCGGGGACGCCTGGATAGAAGGGGCCACCGTAGCGCGGCGGCAGCGGCGGGCGCGGCACGCCGCCGCTCGCGACGACAGGACCGGCCGGCAGCGGCAGGCCGCGGCCGCCGCCGCGTCCACGCCCTCCGCCCCCGCCCCGGCCGGCGGGATTGGTGATCGACAAGTATGCGTGGATGGCGCGAATCTCTTCGGTCGACACGTCGAGAATCGGCCGCATGTTGTTACGTCCCTCGGACACGAGGACGCGCAGGCTTTCTTCGTCGATGCGATCGGTGACGCCGACGAGCGGCGGCACGCCGGGAATGGGACTTCTCTGATCGGGGCCGTGGCAGGCGACGCAGTACTGCGTGTAGGCGCGCTGGCCAAGCGTCGCGACGGCGCCGTCGATCTGATTGCCGCCGCCCCCGCGCCCGCTGCGGGCAGCCGGGTCTTGGACGTCTGTGACGCGCAGCAGCGCCACCTGATTGACGCCGGTGACGAATACGAGGCCACGCTGCGGATCGGCCGCCGCCGTTCCCCAATTCGAGCCGCCCTGGTTGCCCGGCATCGAGACGCTGTCGCCGTTGAGCACCGTCGGATTGAAGAGGCCGCCCTGCGGACCGGTGCCGTTCTTCGCCTTGCGCACGCGCTCCCTGAGCGCCTCGTACTCCTGCGGCGTGAGCAAATACGGGTTGACGTCCTCTTCCGTGAACGACTGCCGTACGAATGGCGGCGGCTTGGTCGGGAACGGCTGCGTTGGCCAGGACTGCTCGAGCGGGACGTCGCTCTTCTCGACCGCGCGCTCCTCGATCGGCCAGAGCGGCTCGCCGGTGACGCGGTTGAACACGTAGAGGAACCCGGTCTTGCCGGCGTGCGCCACGACATCGACCTTTTTGCCCTTCTGTGTGACGGTCACGAGCTGCGGCGCGGAGACGTTGTCGAGATCCCACAGGTCGTGATGAACGGTCTGGAAATGCCACAGCCGCTTGCCGGTCCGGACGTCCAGAGCGAGCAGGCAGTTGGCGAAGAGGTTCTGCCCTGGGCGATCGCCGCCATAGAAGTCGGCGGTGGCCGATCCGGTCGTGACGTAGGCGATGCCGCGCCCCTCGTCAACGGCCATCTCCCCCCAGTTGTTCGCGCCGCCGATGTACTTGTACCCGTCGGGCGGGTTGGTCTCGTACCCGAACTCGCCCGGCCGCGGGATCGTGCGGAACTGCCAGAGCAGCTTGCCGGTGAGCACGTCGTAGGCGCGGATGTCGCCTGGCGGCGTCATGGTCTGCTCGCCCGACTGTCCCCCAAAGATCATGATGTTGCGCCAGATGCGGCCGGGGCTCGCCGGCATCGCGCGCATGCTCGTGCCCTCGGCACGCAGGAGGCCGACCCGCATGTCGACGATGCCGTTTTCGCCGAACGTCAGAATCGATTTGCCCGTGCGCGCGTCGATCTGCTGCAGAAAGCTGTCGACCGCGAAGATCAGCCGGCGGTCCTTGCCGTCGGGGCTCTCCCAGTAGTTGATGCCCTTGCTCGTGATGCCGCTCAAATCGTCGTGTACCCAGATCTCCTTGCCGGTCGCCGCGTCGAGCGCGACGAGCGCGGACCCGTTGCGCCCGAGGCCGTAGAGCACGTCATGAGCGAACACGGGACTGAAGACCGGCGCGCCGTACGGATAGAACCAGGCCACCTCGAGCTGGCTGACGTTGGACTTCTTGATCTGATCGAGCGCGTGGAAATTCGAGCTCTCGAGCGCCGGCAGCGTCTTGGTCTTTCGCTGGGCGGCCGGCACGGCGAGCGCGACCATGGACAGAAGGGCGACGGCAAACGCACGCGTCGCCCTCGACCCGCGCCATCGCGCGAACAGGGAGTCTGCTGCGCCGGTGCCAGGGGTTGGCTTGGCGCCGGAGGCTGCCTGGGCTTCTTCAACGAAATGGACCGACATCGATGGCTCCTCTCGGTTCAGCGGTGACGAATCGCTGCGAAGACGATTATCAGGGCAACGGAGGTGTGGGCAAGCGGTTTTCAACGTGCTGGGGCAGCGAAGAAAGCAGGCGCCGGCCAAAACTCACGACTCGGACGGCGGGCGCGGCGATGCGCCCGCACCGGCAGGACGCCCGGTTGGTCAGACGTGTAGGCAATGTTGCCGTAACCCAAAGCTCAGGAAGACGATACATTCCACAACCTCCCTTGGCGAAAGCAGGAATGGGTGTACAAGGACTGATGCACAGACCGATTCCGGACTCGTACTGGGTCGTCGATGGATTGCTGCTCGCCGGCGAATACGCAGGCGCTCCAACCGCGGCGAAAGCACGGGGCAAGCTCGAAGCCCTGCTCGACGCAGGCATCCGCGCCTTCGTGGACCTGACCGAGGAAGGCGAGTTGTCGGCGTATGACGACATGCTGCAAGAGCTTGCCCAAAACCGGGGAATAGCGGTCGCATACGATCGGGTGCCGATCCGCGATCTGGGCGTGCCGCGCCCTGCCGATCTTCACATGCTGCTGTCGCGCCTCGAGACGAACGTTGCTCGCGGCACTCCATCCTACGTTCACTGCTGGGGCGGTATCGGCCGAACAGGAACAGTGATTGGCTGTTGGCTGGTGGAGCACGACGCAATGGATGGCCAGACAGCGCTGAAACACATTGCGGAGCTTCGACGTGGGACGCCCGATGGGGCAAGGCGATCACCGGAAACAGACGAGCAGTCGGCTCTGGTACTTGGCTGGGCGGAAATCCGGCAGAGCATGGCCGCGGTGGAGCCGGAAGGTGGTTGAGGGATGACGATGGATTGGTTCGAAGGTCTGTTCGGGTTCAGCGAGCGGTCATACGACCAGACGCAGAAGAACCTCGAAGTTGTGGGCACGACGCTTCGTTCACGGATCAACCAACGCGCGTACGCGATCGGCGAGCTGAGAACGCCGTCACTGAGGGAACTCCGAGACGAGGCTGCGAAAGTCGTCGAGGGACTTCGCGGCAGGCTCAACGTCTCCAGCATCTCTGGCGACGTGAGGCGCATGCATGGCAATCCCGCCCACCGCAAGGCGCTCTTTCAGGTCGCCTCGCAGTTCAATCTGCTTGAAATGACCGGACCTGACGTCAGCCCCGAGGACGGCGTCACCCGGTACTTCCACGACCGCACCCAGGGACCGGCCTGCGCGCTTGCCGCGGCTGCCGCCACGGTCTACCGTAACTACTTCGTGCCGATTGGCAGCCACGTCGGGCAATCGCGAGATCGTCAGGTCGATTGTCTACGCGATCTCGGCGCGGAGCTGGGCAACGAGACGAACGATTTGTGGACCATGCGTAACGGTTACGCGCTGTGCACGGAAGAAGGATTGACGACCATCGCTCGACAGCTCGACGCGCTCGATGGCCCCGGCGTTGACAGACTGCGTGACCTTGTCCGAATCGGCATTCATAGCGGCGTTCAGGTCACAGATGTCGAGGACGCACAACTTGTGTCTCAGGCGTTCTGTTCCGCACTGCCGGTCAGCCACTCGAGAATTCCATCGGAGCGCTGGGAATCCTTCGCGACCCTGGTGCTCGAAGGTGCCTACGAAGCCACACTGTGGGCTGCCGTGATCAACGCCCGCGAGTCGGGCTCCAACATGTTGTTTCTCACCCGGCTTGGCGGCGGAGCGTTTGGCAACGAGCCGCAATGGATTCACCACGCCATGCGACGGGCGTTGACGAAAGTCATCGGCATTGGCCTGGATGTGCGTGTTGTGAGTTTCAGCAAGGTGGATGCCGCGCTCGAGCGCCTCGTTGCGGAGTTCGGTTGAACGGATGGGCCTGGTGCACATCACTCTTCTCGGCGACTCCATCTTCGACAATGCTGCCTATACGGGAGCGGAACCCGACGTCGTGACGCACCTGCGCGCGCTGCTCCCGGCGGGCGCCCGCGCGACGCTGCTCGCCGTCGACGGCGCTGTCACGCGGTCGCTGACGGAACAGATACTCAGAATTACCCGAGACGCGACGCATCTGGTGGTCTCGATTGGCGGGAATGACGCACTGGGCTATCTCGATTTGCTCGATGCTCCGGCGGCATCGACCGCCGACGCCCTGCGGCTCTTTGGAAAGGCCGCCGGTCGCTTCGAGGCTGACTATCGTTCGGCCGTGCGACCGGTGCTCGACCGTGGACTCCCGACGACGCTGTGCACCATCTACAACGGCGCGTTCGAGGATCCCGACTATGCCGCTCGTGCTCGTGTCGCGCTGATGCTCTTCAATGACGTGATCGTCCGTGTGGCGTTCGAACATCACGCATCGGTGATCGACTTGCGGCTGGTCTGCAGCGGGAGGGCCGACTATGCGAACCCGATCGAGCCGTCCGGGCAGGGCGGGATGAAGATCGCGAGGGCGATCGCCCGGGCGACGGGTGCAGGGCCGCTTGGCAGACACAGCGCGTGCTTCGGGTAGACGCCCGAAGCCGATCGGAAGAAGCGGACATCCCCGCATGACCCGACGAGAGGCGAACATCCAGCGTATGACCTGATCTGTCCGTCTCTCCAGCTATTCTCGCGGGTGTGCAATACACAACACCCTGTCCCGGCCGCCATCTTCACAATGGTTAATTGCGGGTTCGCAACCCCGATGCTCCCGCTCGGCAGATCGGCGCAGGGAGGTGGCGTGGATCCATTTGTCGCCCAGCTCGCTCGTCTTTGCACGGCCCATCTCACCCGCGGGAAGTGGGTATTCGTCCCGACACACTCCGTCGGCCGCACGCTTGGCGAACGGCTGGCTCTCGGTGGCACCCAACTGGCTGAACCTCAGGTTCGTGACGCCGCTCGACATCGCGCTGCGCATGGGCGCGCCATTCCTCGTCGAGCGGGGCATCGAGCCGTCGGAAGAGGGTCTTGGGCCCGCGCTGATCATGCGGCTGCTGCTGGACCTGCCGGAGCAGGGAGGCTACTTCCGGCCGCTGGCCGATCAGCCCACGCTCGCGCAGGCGCTGTGGGCGACCATTCGCGAGCTGCGGATGGCGGGGATCAAGTCAGCCGACCTGAAGCCTGAGGCGTTCGCCTCGCCTGAAAAGCACGCCGAGCTCGCTGACGTTGCTTGCGTCCTACGAAGCAGTTCCTCGCCTCCAACAAGCGCGGTGACATGGCGCTCGTGTACGAAGAGGCGCGTGAAGCATCCCGACTGGTGCCCGATTCAGCCAGCAGATTGCTGGACCGAGCTGCCCGACGCCGTCTGGACGCCGCTGCAGCGCCAGTTGATGGACGCGATGCCCGGCGAGCGAATCGTCCCGCGAGACGCTGGCGATACCGGGCGGCGCGATTCCGCGCCGTCTTCAGACGAGTCAGCGTCGACCGTCGTGCGGCGAACGCCGGGACCGCCCCGCTCGCGTTCCTGTTGGCACCAGGAAGCAGCCGGCGTGACGTCGGACTGGAAATCCCGGTCGCCGCACCGAGCACGATCGAGCTGTTCCATGCGGGCGGAAAAGAAGCCGAGGTCGAAGAGGTCTTCCGCCGCATTCTGGCCTCCGGCACATCACTCGATCAGGTGGAGATCGCGCTGCGCCTCGCCCGGCTACGACACGCTGATCTGGGAGAAGGCGCTGCGGCTCGAATGGCCAGCGACGCTCGGCACAGGACTGCCGATCGAATGCACGCGTCCGGGCCGCGCCCTGCTGGGCTTCTGTGAGTGGATCGAGAGCGATTTCGTGGCGAGCAATCTTCGCAGGCTGCTCGAGTCCGGCGACATCCGGTTCCACGACATCGACGACCTCACGCCCGGGCAGGCGGCCCGGCTGCTCGTCAAGTCGCGAGGCGGGATGGGGACGTGGGACCTACGGGCTCTCACTCGGCAAACTCAGGCGTTCGTACGAGCGCGCGGCGGCCAACCCGGACCTCACCGTCGAGGTCCGGGAAGCCACCGCACTCAAGGCCACGCGAACAGGCCGCCTGCTGGACTGGATCGACGCTCGGTGCTCGTGTCCGTCCCGCAGGCAGGCAAGGACGGCAGCGTGATGCTGTCCGACGCGGTGCGTGCCGCTCTCGGATTTCTCGACTCCGCAGCCGCGACCGCCAGCGCGGTAGACCACCTCGCCGCCGTCGTCGTTACGCGAAGCCGTCGGCGAACTGCGGTCACTCGGAACGTTCAGCTGCTCGTTGCCGACCGCGCTCCGATTCATCCGCGAACGCGCCGAAGGGCAGACCATCGGCGCCGACCGCGCCCGACCTGGCCACCTGCACGTGTCCTCCCTCCGGCAGTTCGGCTACGCCGGCCGGCCTGTCGCGTTCGTCGTCGGCCTCGAAGAGGGCCGCGTTTTTCCGTCGGCGGTCGAGGACCCGGTGCTGCTCGACGCCGAGCGCGCCAGCGATCTCGGACACGCTGCAGCAGTCCACCGACCGGATCGACGAAGCGGTGTGGTGCGTCCTCTCGAGGCTCGCCGCGTTCGGCCCCGGACCAGATACAGCTGGAACGCACTGCGACCATTTCGTTGAGCCATTCCTGCCGCGATCTGCGCGAGTATCGCGAGACGTATCCGTCGTGGCTGGTGTTGCAGGCGTTCCGCATCACGTCGAACGACGCGTCGCTCTCGTATCCGGATCTGGCCAAGGCGCTCGGAGCACCCGTGTCGATCGTTCCCGCGGATCCGGGGCGCGCGCTCACCGACGCGGGATGGTGGCTGTCGCAGCTGAAGTCGTCGGGCAGCAAGGGGCAGCCCGCCGTGCTTGCGCAGTTCCCGCCGCTCGGCGCGCGGGCTTCATGCAGAGGAGCAGCGGGCGTCCGAGGCATTTACCGAGTTCGACGGCCACGTTCCTGCGGCGGGGAAGGTGCTCGATCCGAGCGCGGTCGCGAGGCCCGTTTCTCCCACTCAGCTCGAGGCGGCCGCCGGCTGCGCCTTCCGCCACTTCCTGCAGCGCGGGCTGGGCGTCAGCGCGCTCGACGAGCGCGAGAAGGATGGCGATACGTGGCTCGACCCCGGCACCAGGGGCTCGGAGCTGCACGATCTCTACGCGGCGATGCTGCGGCGCAATCGCAAGGCTGCCGTGCCGCTGCATGCGAAGAAGGATCTGGCGTGGCTGCTCGATCGTGGGAAGGCCCGCCTCGAGGAGCTTCGCGTCGAGATGCCGCCGCCGTCGGAGGAGGTGTTCGACCGGGAGTGCCGCGACTTCCTTGCCGACCTCGAGCTGTTCCTGCTCGAAGAATGCGATCGCGAGCCAACCCGCACGCCGGTCGGCCTCGAAGTCTCGTTCGGCTACGCCATCGACGAGGACGAAGACGGCGAGCCGGAGGCGCTGGCACAGGAGGACCCGGTCGTCGTCGATCTTGGCAAGGGTCTGACCTTCAAGCTGGCGGGGCGCATCGACCGCATCGACCAGATCGGCGACGCGACGTTCGAGATCATCGACTACAAGACCGGCGGCTATTACGCCACCAAATGGGCGTCGGGGGTCTTCAGCGGCGGGTCTCGCCTCCAGCACGCGTTGTACGGACTGGCCGCGGTGCAGTTGCTGAAGCGAAAGTACAAGGGGGCGAAGGTCGCGCGCGGAACCTACTACTTCTCGAGCGCCAAGGGTGGCAAGGAGCGTCGTTCGATCGAGACGCCAACGCAAGGCGGCTCTCGCAGGTGTTCTTTCGGACCTGCGGGACGTGATCGCTTCGGGGACGTTCATTCACGCCGTCGAATGAAGAGGCGTGCAAGTTCTGTGACCTCGGCGCCGCCTGCGGTGCGTCCGACGCCCTCGGACGCGTCGAGACGAAATTGTCAGGATCGTCTGCTGGCGGCCAGGCGGAGGCTGCAGACGCATGACTAAACCTCCGCTCGACGACGAACAGTCACGCGCCGCCATCGTGTCGGATCTCGATCGCAACCTGCTCGTGGAGGCCGGCGCCGGTTCAGGCAAGACGCACATGATGGCTGCGCGAATGGCGGCCGGGATCGCGTCCGGCAAGTATCAGATCGAGCACATGGCCGCGGTCACGTTCACGCGCAAGGCGGCCTCGGAGCTGCGCGGCCGTTTCCAACTCGCGCTGGAGAGTCTGCTGGCCGACGGCAATCGGAGGCGTCCCGCTTCAGCCGGAGCAGTCGGCGCGTGTCTACGCCGCCCTGGGCAATCTGGAGCGGTTCTTCGCCGGCACGATTCATTCCTTCTGCGCCCACCTCCTTCGCGAGCGGCCCGTCGAATCCGGGCTCGCACCGGGATTCTCGGAGCTCGACGAGACAGAGGACGCCGAGCTGCGTGCCGAGGCGTGGCGTGACTTCCTCGCCCATGCCCGGACGACTGGGCATCCGCTGCTCCAGGAATTGCGTGACGCGGGGCTGAAGACCGGACAGTTGCAGAAGGCCTTCGAGACCGTCTGCGACCTGGAAGACGTGGAGTTCCCGACTGGAAACGCGCAGCGGCCCGGACGTCAAGGCCGTGTGGCGAAAGGTCGACCGATTCTGGGCCGATCTGAGCAAGCTGTTGCCGGCGTCGATCGACCCGGAGACGACCTGCAAACTTCAGCAGCGCGCCGTCAGGTTCCGGCGCGAGCTGCGCATCGCCAACTGCCCGCCGACACAGTGTGGCCACGCTCGCCCAACTGCTGCCGATCTGGGCCGCCACAGCCGGCTGTCATCTTGAAGTGGTGGGACGACGATCCGTCTGCAGATGCAGCGCACCGGCACTGTCGCGAAAGCGCTTCACGAGACCTTCCGCAACGACGTCGTCACGCCCTTCATGGACGCCTGGCGCCAGTATCTCTACCGCATTGTCGTCACGCTGCTGACCGAGGCTCGCGCGACAGCCGCCGCCGCGCGCATGCGGCGGAACACGTTGACCTACAACGACCTCATGTTCAAGTCCGCGAAGCTGCTGCGCGAGCGCGCCGATGTCCGCACGGCACTGCAGTCGAAGCATCGCTGGCTCTTCGTTGACGAGTTCCAGGACACCGACCCCGTCCAGGCAGAGATAGTGTTCCTGCTGGCCGCGGAGGAACCCGAACCTTCAGCCCTCGGCCGCAAGAAGCATGCGCCCCTCGACTGGCGCTCCGTCGCCCTTCGCCCTGGCGCTCTCTTCGTTGTCGGGGATCCCAAGCAGTCGATCTATCGCTTCCGGCGCGCCGACATCGAGATCTACAACCTCGTGCGGACACGCATTGCGGAGTCGGCACATGGCGACGTGATCCCGCTGACCACGAATTTCCGCTCCATACCTGCGCTCTGCGACTGGGCCAACGGCGTGTTCAAGGCGCAGTTTCCATCAGCGGCGACGCCGCACTCGCCGCAGTATGCGCCGCTCGAACCCGCGCCAGGAGAGCGCGTGGGCACCGTCGGCCGTGAGGCCGATCCGAAAAAGGGAAAGACCGTCCCGCCGCAGGTGTCCGGAGTCTGCACCTTGACGATGGCTGAGGGTGTTGAGCGAGGCGAAGTGGCGACCGTCGAGGCGGAGCGCATCGCCAGGTTCATCCGATCCGAAGTGGACACTGGACGCCGGTCGTACGGCGATTTCCTCGTCCTCACGCGTAAGAGAAAGAACCTGATTTCCTACGTGCAAGCACTCGAGGCGCTGCAGATCCCGATGGAAGTCAGCGGCGCCGGCGCGTTCGCCGAGTCACGGGAAGTCAAGGCACTCGCGCTGTTGCTGCGCGCGTTGAGCGATCCGCAAGACAGCGTCTCGCTCGTCGGCGTACTCCGTGGTCCATTGTTCGGCGTCAGCGATCGCGAGCTGTTTGCGTTCAAGCAGGCCGGTGGCTGGTTCAGCGTGTTCTGTGAAGCAGGGCAGAGCTCCGGCGCAGCCGGCAAGGCGGCACCCGTCGCGTCCGCACTCGCGTCGTTGCGCCAGTATCACCGCTGGACGCGCGTGCTTCCTTCGCCTGCGGCGGTTGAGCGCATGCTCGAGCACACCGGCTACCTCGCCTTGGCCACGACGACTCCCGGCGGCGTCGAGGCCGGCGATCTGGTGCACGCCGTCGACCGCGTGCGTCAGGTGATGGAAAGCGGCGCCAGCCTTGCGGAAGCTGCCCAAGCGCTGGAGACCGACGCCGACGACGCCGGCGATATCGAGTCTCTGCCGCTCGAGCCTGGCCAATCGGCCGTCGTGCGCCTGATGAACCTGCACAAGGCCAAGGGGCTCGAGGCCAAGGTCGTGTTCCTTGCGGATCCGTGCGGCGATCGATGGCGCCATGTCTCCAAGCGGGTCGAGCGCCACGCGGACGGAGCCCGCGGGTGGTTCAGCATCGAGAAGGACGGCGAGGGCTGGGGCAACAGGGTGATTGCCCAGCCGGCCGAGTGGGAGGAGAAGGTCGAGGAGGAGTATCTCTATTTGGATGCCGAGGAAGTGCGCCTTCGCTACGTCGCCGCCACGCGCGCGCGCGAGCTGCTCGTCGTGGGGCGCTGGGGCAAAGCAGGAGAGAAGGGGCCTTGGCGTTCGTTTGAACCGTCCCTCGCCGGTGTGTCCGAGTTGCCGGTGCCAACACATGTTGCCGTGCCGGCTGTTCAACCGCCGAAGATCTCTGTAGCCTCGAGGGCGGGCGCGAATGCCCAGCGTGAGTCCGCGCACGGACACACGCGCGAAGCCACGTGGTCGATGACGTCGGTCACCGCAGAGGCCAAACACATCGCGAAAATGGCGCGCCCGATTGACGCGATGCCGGATGACCCGACGCAGGTCGTCACGGCAGACACGCCGGCGCGACGCGCCGACGCGGGCATGGCGTGGGGCACGTTGATCCACGGGCTGCTCGAGCACGCGATGCGGCACAAGGGCGCGAGTCGAGAGGATCTTCGGCGGCTGGCTGGATGGCTCACGGTCGAGGAACCGCAGCTGCGAGCGGTGATTGACGAAGCGCTCGACACCGTCGAGCGCGCCGCCCGGGCGGACTTCTGGTCGGCCGCACAGAGTCACGTCCACGCGGTGGAAACCCCGTTTCTCGTCGCGGATGGTGGCCGTCTCACAAATGGTGTCATCGACCTGTTGTTCGACTCGGACGCTGGCTGGCAGGTCGTGGATTACAAGACGGATCGGAATCTGGAAGAGGGCCGGTACACCGCGCAGCTCGAGGCATACCGGGCGGCGCTGCGGAAGGTCGGCTGCTCCGTTGCCGGTGCCTCCGTCGTCCTCGTCAGGACGGGGCCGGCATGAGCCGTGGTAGAGACAACTCCGAGATCCCGGGGAAGTGTCCTCGGTGCGCTACCGACGCCGTGCGCCCCATCCTGTACGGATTCCCGGCGTCTGAGGCGGAAGGCGAAGCGGCGCGCGGCGAGATCGTCCTCGGCGGATGCGTCGTATCAGAGGAGGCGCCCATCTGGCGCTGCACTCGATGCGGTGCCGAAGGTGGGAGGTTGGTGATATGAACGGAACCGACATTTGTGCTCCATTTGCCGACGAGTTGCGCCGGTTCGTTGAAGTGACACCGTGGAGGTTCGCAAAGACTTACGCCGCCACGTGGCCGCACGAATACGTCGTCGGGAACGCCGAGAACGCCACTATGGTCCTCGCACTGGCGCGTCACATCTTCGCGCACGGCATCGAGGGTCGCTTCTATTCCCAGATTCGCAAGTACCACCACCAAGGCGGGAAGGTGTACTGGTCCATGGCTGGGACGCCAGAAGCTGCCACCCTCATCAATCGTTGCGACGAGGCGCAGACCTACGAGGCGCGACTCTCAGCCGGCACTCTTCCGAAGCGCTGATCGCAACCGATGGGGTTGGAGTGCGACCTCGCTGACTCGAAACCGTTTAACCTCCAACAAGAGAGCTGGCCATGATCTCGGTCGATTACCGGTCTGTTTTTGCGATGGTGATGGACATGTGGCGCCAGGATCTGGACGTTGTCCAGCGAAGGTCCGAGTTTCCGCTGGAGACTGCTGTCGACGAGTGCGAAGAGGTTGCGGCGGTCACCGTGAATTGAACAGCGACTGAAGAGGGTCTCTCGGCCTCTGTGTGGACCGGTCGATTGGAGGACATCGCCGGAGATCGGTGCGCCCGGCCTACCTGTTCCCCCCGTCGCTGATGGTGAAGCTGTCGGAGAATGCCGCTCCGACGGAGCGCACGAACGTGAACGAGAGCTGGTTGGCGGTGACGGTGAAACTGCCGAAGCCGAAGGCTTGGGTTTCTTCATACGCGAAGCGGTCGATGAAGTAATTGAACTCCGAGTCGCGGCGGTCCAGCGTCCGCATATCCTTGCCTCCCGTTCCGAGGACATGAATGACTGTGCCCGCGCCCTTGACCAGGACATCGTCGCTGTCGGCGACGCACGCCCTGCTGAACGTACCCGTCGGCAGGATCGGGCAGGTCGATTCGTTGGTCGCCAGTTGCTTGCTGCGCTCGTATCCGTGCTCGTGGCCCTGCAGGATCACGTCCACGCGCTTGTTCAGGAGCAGCGTCATGAACGTGCGCCTCCGGTCCTCGCTGATTTCGTTTCCTTTCCTCATGGCACTGATGTAGTTCTTGTGCATGCCCACGAAGATCCATCGGATCCCTTTGCTCCTGGCTTCGTCGATGGCCGTCCTCGTGAACTCGTACCCCTTACTGCCTTCGTCGTAGTTGGGATCCAGGCCGGCCGTGTCTCCACCCACGCCCGGCGTAATCATGATGAAGCGGGCGAGAGGCGCGTCGAATGGATAGTCGAAGTGGTACTGCTTGCCGTAGGTCCCCTTGACGGCCTTCGCGAACGGCTGGCCGCAGTGCTTGATGTAGTTGTCAATCCGCCCGCCCCCACTCTCACCGCTGTCGTGATTGCCGGCGACGAGGAGGATGTTCTTGTATTGCAGCCCGGTGATCCAGCGCCGACACCAGGACTCCTCTCCGCCTTGTTCGTAAGAGAGGTCGCCCAGTGCGAGCAGGAAGTCAGGATTGCTGGTGCGCACCGCTCCTGCCGTCGCCTGGAAGTTGGGTCCGAGTGTGAAATCGCCGGCCGCGGCAAAGGTGAATCTGGCCGCCGGCTGCGAAGCTGGTGTAACCGAAGCTGCGAGGCCGAGCGCAGCGAGAGCCACGGCCACGACACGCCTTCGAGCGTCGGACGTCATCGCTGACTCTCCTTCAGTCGTCTCACCGCTTGTAACCGAGCGTGACCTCGATCTCGGTCACCCCCTTGACCGCTTCGACGTCGATGGTGCCTCGCATCTTGCCCTTCTGGATTTTCGCCGTCTGCTCGACGGTCGCTCCGTCAGACGGCGGGATGAAGGTCCAACCGAGCTCCGGCAGCCTTTTCTGAGTACCACGCCATCACCATCGCCGTCGTATCCGGCGTCGTCCATTTGAAGACGTATCCCTCATTCGGCTCTCCCGGCTTGTTGCGTTCCGCCGAGCCGACGAGCGTGGCGCCTGGATACGCAGGAAACTCGGGCGCGCCAGGAATGATTCGCCCGAGCACCTCCCTGTAGGACCGATCCGTCGCGACTTTCGGCGCCTGTGTCTCCGTCTGCTCCCTGATGACAGGTGGGGCAGCGGCCGGTTTCGGTTTGCTACCGCCCGCCTGCAACGCGCCGGCTGCCGCAACGACGATCGCGATGAGCGCAGGGTGAATGGGCATGATGCTGAGGCTCCGCGCGGAATGATGGACTACTTCGGTACTCGGCGTCAAACCGGAAGAAACGCGTTCTGCGTCCAAAAAATCCTCCAGGATGGCAATCATCGCGCGGGCAGTGTTGCTCGATTGTCACAGATACGAGCGGTGACGCAGAGCCGCTGGACCGAGGGCGGCTCCGAGCTGCCAGGCTCGACGCGATTCTGCGACAAGTGAGCCAGCGCGTCAGAATGGCGCCTGCCGCGACGCTGTTCTTCACGGGAGGACGGCCGTGATGGTCAGCCGGGCCCGTACGGACAACCTCGCGCGCTACGCGAGCTCCGTAACCCCAACGCCTGGGCGTTCTCGCGCACGCGCGCATCCCTCGTGACGATGGTCACGAGTTGGGGCGCTTCGCCGAGCAGCTCCATCGTTGCCAGATGCACCGCATCGAGCGTGCGGATCGGTTCGACGGGAAAGGGGCGGCGGACGCGAGCGAGCACGGCTCGGTCAACGTCGAGGATGAATGAGCGCCGCTCGAAGGTGCGCAGCGCTCGAACGGCCGCCTGTTCGTCTGCTACGGTCAGCCGACCAGTCGCGCGCGTGCGGATGATCGCCCGCCCGGCCTCCGCGAGGGTCAGGGCCGACGTTACGTGTTGTGTTCCAACCGGCAGCGCCTTCATAGCCGCCGTGTCATGCTCCAACAGCGCTGCAACGAGCGCGCTCGATTCCATGTACCAAACGCTCGCCCCGGCGGCCTTGGGCCGGTGTGCAGCGTGTGGCGGGCTTCCGAGGGGTGCGTCGCCGCGGGGGGCTACGCTTCGCCACGATCGCTATCGATCAATTCAGTGGCGGTGCCCCGCGGCAGCCGGATGTCCGGCCAGTCCTCGAACGGGTCACCAGCTTCCACTGGAGGGTGGAGAATGCCGGCCGCGATGAGCTCGTCCCACCGACTTCCGGGCGAGGTGCGGGGACCGTGTCCCGGAGGAACGAGTTCGGCGACGACACGCCCGTGGGCGGTGACCGAAATCCGCTCGCCTGCTTCGATTCGGCGGATGTATCGACTCAAGTTGTCCTTCAGCTTCCGGATACCGGTCTCCATATCATGAATATAGCCACTTGTGGCCACATCTGCAATGATTGAGAATCCAGACTCATCGTGCGTCGAGATGTCCAGCCAACCGATCGCAGACCGTTGACAGCACCTTCAGCCTCGCGAAGTTCTTGTCATTCGCTTCGACGAGCGTCCAGGGGGCCTGACGCGTACTGGTCCGCTCGACCATGTCGTTGACCGCCTGCTGGTAAGCGTCCCACTGTTTCCGGTTCCGCCAGTCCTCGTCGGTCAGCTTCCAGCGCTTGTACGCCGCTTTCTCGCGGCCGCGAAAACGCTCGAGCTGCTCCTCGTTCGTGATGTGCATCCAGTACTTGAGCAGGACGATGCCATGGGCGACCAGCTGGGACTCGAACTGGTTGATCTCGGCGTAGGCGCGCATCCACTCCTGTTCGGATGCGAATCCCTCGACCCGCTCCACCAGCACGCGTCCGTACCAGCTGCGATCGAAAATCGTCACGCGGCCGCGCCGGGCGAGGTGGCGCCAGAAGCGCCACAGATAATGCTGTGCGCGCTCTTCGTCTGTTGGCGCCGCGATTGGAATGACCTGATAAGCGCGCGCGTCGATGGCCGCGGTCAGACGCCGGATCGCGCCGCCTTTGCCTGCTGCGTCCCACCCTTCGAACACGAGGATCACCGAGACGCCCCGGCGCTGCGCCTTTCGATGCAATGCGTTGATCCGTCCTTGTAGGCGTTCCAGCCTTTCCTTGTACCGCTTCGGGTCCACGCGCTCGGTCATGTCCAGCTTGCTCAAGATCGTCGGCTGGGCGGCAGGAACGGTCCGGCGCGCCTTCGCGGACGCCGTCACGCGAGGCTTCCTCGCTGGTATCGCGTCGTTGGACTTCGGTTTGACGACGGCAGGCGGCGCGTCGAGGCGCTCGCGGATGGCGTCCCTGATGTGCGTTGCGAGTGTGAGACTGCGATAGCGGTCGTCGCCTCCTTCTACAATCGTCCACGCCGCGTTGGCGAGGCTCGTACGTGTAATCATCTCTTCGGCGGCGTCGATGAAGCGGTCATAGAGCTTGAAATTCCGCCACTGCTCCCGCGTGACGCGCCAGCGCGTCAACGGATCTTTCTCCAGTTTCTTCAGCCGCGCTTTCTGCGATCGTTTGTCGAGGTGCATCCAGAACTTCAGGATGAGCGCGCCGTTGTCGGTGAGGCCGCGCTCGAAGTCGATGATCTCGTCGAGCTGCGCCCCAAACGTACCTTCGGCTCGTGCGGCGATGGACGCGATCGACGAGCGGACGCGAGTACCAGGCGCTCAGGAAGAACCCGATGCGGCCCCGCGGCGGCAGGTCGCGCCAGAAGCGCCAGTACTCGGGCCGCTCGCGCTCTTCCTCAGACGGCGGACCGTAGGCTCGGGTCTGGAGCCAGCGCGGATCCATCCACTCGTTCAGGAGGTTGACGCTCTCGCTCTTGCCCGCGCCGTCAACGCCTCCAAAGAGGATGATGACCGACGATCGCGGATTCTCGCGCAGGCCGCGTTGCACCTCGAGCAGGTCTTCGCGCCGCGCCGGCACCTGCGCCTTGTAATCCTCGCTCGAAACCTTTCGTCCCAACTCTGCGCCTTCGAACATGCGTTCAGCCTCGTGCAGCCAGAGCCCTGGCTGCATCCAATGTCGCCTGCTTGACTTCTTCGACGGTGCCGCGCCCAGGCACGGTTGCCAGGAGATTGAGCAGCCGATAGTAGTCGATCACCGGCTCGCTCTGCCGGTGAAATGTCGCCAGCCGCGCCCGCACGGTCTCGGGCGCGTCGTCGGTCCGCTGATAGAGGTGCTCGCCTTGACACTTCCGGAGTGGGCAACTCCGAAACGGGTTGGCGAGCCGGTGGAAAGGCGCCTGACACTCGCGGCAGATCAGCCGGCCCGACAGGCGCTCGACGAGGGCTTCATCGGGAACGTCGACGTACAACACACCATCGACCTGGCGATGCAGCGTTTCCATCATTTCGCTGAGGGCGATCGCCTGCTCCATCGTTCGAGGGAAGCCATCGAGCAGGACGCCATGTTGCGAGTCCGGCCGTTGGAGCCGCTGGCGCAACATGGCAATCGTGACCTCATCGGGGACGAGCGCACCCTTGGCCATGTACTCCTCGGCCCGGAGGCCGAGGTCCGTACGATTCTTCAGGTTGTCCCGAAAGAGATCGCCCGAGGCGATATGCCTCAGGCCGAGCTCCGCCTCGACGTATGCGGCCTGCGTTCCTTTACCGGAACCGGGCGCGCCGAGCAGCACGAGGTCCATGCTTCCTCACTTCCCGCCACTCGTCCAGAGCGGATCCCTTTGCGGACGAGTCCTGGGTGCCCTGGGCGGCAGCAGTAACTCTATGCTCGTCCTGCCTGTTTAGAACCCATCTTCCGGGGAGCGCCGAACTCGCCGAGAACGCTCGGAACGGCAATCAATCCGTCGGCCTCCTGAAAATTCTCCAGGATGGCAATCATCGCGCGCGCAGTGATCGCCGTGCCGTTGAGCGTGTGCACGGGCTCTGGCTTGCCGGCGCGGCGATACCGGATCTCGAGCCGACGAGACTGGAAGTCGGTCGTGTTCGAAGTCGACGTGATCTCGCGGTAGCGGCCCTGACCAGGGAACCATGCTTCGATGTCGTATTTCTTCACCGCCGGCGCTCCGAGATCGCCTGCCGCGACGTTGATCACCCGATAGGGCAGGTCCAGCTCCTTGACCAGCCCTTCCTCGATCGCGAGGAGGCGTTCGTGCTCATCAGCCGACGTCTCCGGCGTGCAGTACACGAACATCTCCACTTTGTCGAACTGGTGGACGCGGAACATGCCGCGCGTGTCCTTGCCGGCTGCGCCTGCTTCGCGCCTGAAGCACGTCGAGTACGCGACGTAGCGGAGGGGCAGCTCTTCGAGAATCTCTCCGGCATGGAATGCCGCGACCGGCACCTCGGACGTGCCCACGAGGTAGAGCTCGTCCCGCTCGACCCCGTAGATGTTGACCGTCTCGGTCGGGAAGAAGCCGGTGCCATACATGGCTTCCTCCCGGACGAGCACCGGTGGCAGCAACAGGATGTGCTCTTTCCCGATCACCCGGGCAAGGGCATACCGGTAGAGCGCGAGCTCCAGCAATGCCAGGTCGCCGATACGATAGACGAAGCGCGAACCGGAGACCTTGGTGCCGCGTGCCGCGTCAATCCATCCATGTGCCTGCGCCAGGTCAAGATGGTCACGAGGCGCAAAGCCGAACGACGGCTTCGTGCCAACCTCACGGAGCACGTCGAAGTCGTCTTCTCCGCCGCTCGGCACATCGTCCGCGGGCGGATTCGGGATGCGATCCAGCAGCTCTTTGCGGCGACGCTCCGACTCCGCCAGGCTCAACTCGGTCTCTTGCAGCTGCTCCTTCGCCCGTTGCAACTGCTGCAATTCTTCCGGTGTCGGCTTCCCCGGCGACTTCAGCTTCGCTCGCAACGCCTCAGCCGCGGTCGTCGCTCGGCGCCACGCCGCGTCGGCCTGGAGCAGCTCTTCAACGAGACCGTCGGCCCCCTTGCGGGACAGCCTGTTCCGGTATGCGTCGGGATCCTTGCGCAGCTCACGTATGTCGATCACCGCAACGAACTCCTTGAAGGGCTGACGATTCCTTCGCCGACCGCGAAGGCATGCTCAGCGTTCACCGTCGAAGGGGCGAATGACCGCCTCGGTGCTCCCGAGCGCGTCATGCTACTTCGACAATCCGCGCGCTCAAGCGCCCACCAACCACCGACATCCGCGCCACGCTCACTGGCAGTGCAAACCGTCGCGGACCCGCGCTCCCGGGATTGAGGTAGAGCACGCCTTCGCGCTCCTCGATCACAGGCTTGTGCGAGTGACCGTAGACCACCGCACCGACGCCAGCCTGTGCAGGCTGCAACGCCAGGTCCGAAAGAATGTGGAGGACGTGGATCGTGTGTCCCTCGAGCTCGAGGAAAGCGGATATCGGAAGGCCACGCGTCCAGGCACCCGCGTCGACATTGCCACGGACGGCCACGACTGGTGCCAGCAAGCGGAGCTGGTCGAGAACATCTGCGGAACCGATGTCGCCGGCATGGATGATGCGGTCGCATCCCCGGAGCGCCTCGACGGCCTCCGGGCGAAGCAGCCCGTGCGTATCCGAGATGACGCCAATCGTTTCAGGCATCGGTCCTTCGCATTATCCACGGCTTCAGGAGAATCTCCACAGCGGCGGCCATTGCCGCCGGCGTCGTGTCGGGTGGCGGGGCCGTCGGGATGGCGCTGGAAGACCGCCGACTGGCTCCACGGATTCGACTGTCACGGTCGCGTCGACCATCTGGCGGCCGCGCGTCACGTTTTTCGGCGACAGGCTTTCACGGCTTCTACGACGTCCGGCTGGCGTCCTCGAGCGTGCAAGCGATGTCGCGCAGAAGGCCCGAGCGGAGCGAGTACTATTGAAGCGCTCTCCGACTTCGTTCAAGGAACTCATTGCCCATGACCCGCTCTTTGCGATTCCTCGTCCCCGTCATTGCGTTGCTCCTTGCGTCTACTTCTGGCCCGCGCGCCCAGTCTGGCGCCATCCGCGGGTTTCCGAGCGACGCCGTTGCAGCCCAGCATCAGCGCGAAGAGCAGTTCAAGAAGGTACCCGACAGCGCGAGGCTGAAAGAGTACATGACCGTGATGGCGGGGGAGCCGCACGTCGCTGGGCGGCCAGGCTCGCGGCGCGTCGCGGAATACGCGCTGCAACAATTCAAAGTCCTGGGGCCTCGAGGCGCGCATCGAGAGCTTCGAAGCCCTCATGCCGTGGCCAACAGAGCGCGTCGTCGAGATGATCGCGCCGACGCGTGCGGTGATGGCCATCAAGGAGCCGGTCCTTTCCGAGGATGCCGACACCGCTGACGCCGATTCGACGCCGGTCTTCAACGCATATTCCGCCGACGGCGACGCCACCGGCGAAGTCGTCTACGTCAACTACGGCATGCCCGCCGATTACGAGCGGCTGAAGAGATTGAAAGTCGACGTCAAGGGCAAGGTCGTCCTGGCGCGCTACGGCGGCGGATGGCGCGGCATCAAGCCCAAGGTCGCCTACGAGCACGGCGCGGTCGCGTGCCTCATCTACTCCGACCCGCGAGACGACGGCTACTATGCGGGCGACGTGTATCCGGAAGGGGCGTTCCGGCCGGAGCAGGGCGTGCAGCGCGGCAGCGTCATGGACATGCCGATTCACCCGGGCGATCCGCTCAGCCCGGGATGGGCGTCCGAGCCGGGCGGCCGCAAGCTGACGCGCGAAGCGTCCGCCACGCTCATGAAGATTCCGGTCCTGCCGATTTCGTACGGCGATGCGCTGCCCCTGCTGAAGGCGCTCAAGGGACCGGTCGTGCCGCCAGAGTGGCGCGGGGCACTGCCGGTGACCTACCACGCCGGGCCCGGGCCGGCGCAGGTGCGCGTCAAGCTGGCGTTCGACTGGCAGTCGCGTCCACTTCACAACGTCATCGTTCGCATCGAAGGCTCGACTTTCCCGGACGAGTGGATCATCTTCGGCAATCACCACGACGCGTGGGTGAACGGCGCAGAGGATCCGACGAGCGGCGCCGTGGCGCTGATGGAAACGGGACGCGGACTCGCCGAGTTGCTGAAGACTGGCTGGCGGCCGAAACGCACGATCATCCTCGCACTGTGGGACGGCGAGGAATGGGGGCTGCTCGGATCGACGGAGTGGGCGGAGAAGCACGCCGCCGAGCTGAAGGACAAGGCCGCGGTCTACATCAACTCCGACAGCACCGGTAAAGGGTGGCTCAACGTCGGCGGCTCGCACGGCCTGCAGCAGCTGATGAACGAAGTGGCGCGCGACGTGTTCGATCCGCGTACGGGGAAGCCGGTGTTCGAGGAAGCGCGTCGCCGGCAGGTGACGAACACGCCCGAGGCCGAGCGCGCCGCTCGCGAGAAAGACGCGACCCTGCGGCTTGCGCCACTCGGCTCCGGTTCGGACTACACGCCCTTTCTGCAGCACCTGACGCTCGCATCGCTCAACGTCGGCTTCGGCGGGGAGAGCGACGGTGGCATCTACCACTCGATGTACGACACGGTGAACTGGTACACGAAGTTCTCGGATGGAGATTTCGCGTACGGCCGCACGCTGTCGCAGCTCACCGGCACGCTGCTGCTGCGGTTCGCCGACGCAGTCGTGCTGCCGTTTCAGTTCAGGGACACGTCCGACACGCTGCTGCGCTACGTGACGGAGCTCGAAAAACTGGCGGCGTCACGCAAGGATGCCACACTCGATTTGCGTCCGGTCCGGACGGCAGTCGAGGCCCTCGGCCGCGCCGCGCGGGACTACGAGCGCGCCTATGCCCGCGTGGAGAGCTCGCCCTCCGCCGCGATCGGCGCCCGCTCGGAGCTGCGCTCGCTCAACAAGCTGCTGCTGCAGTCCGAACAGAAGCTGGGGAACGGCGACGGCCTGCCGCGCCGGGACTGGTTCAAGCATCAGATCTACGCGCCGGGCTTCTACACCGGCTACGGCGTCAAGACGATGCCGCAGATTCGCGAGGGGCTCGAGGAACTGCGCCTCGACGAGGCGCGGGAAGGGGTACGCAAGGTCGCCGCGGCAGTGAACGCCTTGGCCGCACACGTGCAAGAGGCGGAGGCGCTCCTCAAGAAAGTTGTCCGTTGAACGACTCTTGACACCTCGAGATCACCAGCGGCAAGCGAACAGTCGTGGGCTCGCTCACACGGGGCGGTGGCGAGCCGGGATCATCTATCATCTCGACATGGCCATGTCCAAGAGATCGCTGAAGCCGACCGAACCGACGCGACGTCCGCGCTCGTCCGCGCACGGCGGCGCGACGACCATCGACGAGTATCTCGCCGGCGTCGAGCCCGAGCAGCGCGCCGCGCTCGGAGCACTGCGGCAGCTGATCCGGAAGGCCGCGCCGAAAGCCGAAGAGGTCATCACCTACGGCATTCCGGCCTTCCGGCAGAACGGGTTTCTCATCGGCTTTGCGGCGTCCGCGACGCATTGCTCGCTGCATCCGATGAACAACCATACCGTCGCTGACTTCGCGACGGACCTCGAGGGCTACAGCACGAGCAAGGGCACCATTCGCTTTACACCCGACAAGCCGTTGCCGGCGGCGCTGGTCAGAGAGAATCGTCAAGGCCAGGGTCGCCGAGAACGAGGCCGACGCCAGGGAGAAGGCGGCGATGACATGACCACACCCTCAACGCGGGCGCAGAGCGCCTTCGCGCTTCAGGTGCTGAGCCCCGCGCGCTGAGCGCGTGGCGCACGGGATCGGTCGGCGCACGCTATCTTGGTGGCCGCTCGAACTCGCAGAGGAGCCTTCAGTGGCCATCGCTTCACCGTGGCATAGTGCGAACGCCGTCGGCTCGTGACCCTGCTTGTAACCAACTGCCGCCGCAATGAAGGACACAGCCGAAGCTCGGCCGTGAATCTCGCCAGTCCAGGTTGCGGCTCGTCTCGATAGTCAAATAAGATCTCGGCGCGTACCCTAGCCGCCCAATTCCCATGGGCGCCATCGAGACTCACGGATCGAGGAGGTCTCATGTTTGTGCCTGCCCGGCTTTCGCCGCCCGCCCGTGTCTTTCTCACGGCAGTGCTTTCGCTTGCTCCCCTTGGTTCGGCGTCAGCGCAAGAAACCCGCGGCACGATCTTCGGCACGGTCAAGGACACGTCCGGCGGCGTGCTCGCCGGCATGTCGGTCGTGGTCGTCAACGAGGACACGAACGTGTCCAACGAAACGGTGACCAACGAGCGGGGCGGGTTCGAGATTCCGTACCTGCTGCCCGGCTCGTACCGCGTCACGGTGCAGGCCGACGGCTTCAAGAAGTTCACGTCGACGGGCTTGCAGTTGACGGTGAACAACCGGATCGGGCTGGACGTGACGCTTCGAAGTGGGAACCGTCAGCGATGAAGTCACGGTGACCTCGCAGCTGCCGCTCCTCGAAACGACCGCCAGCGCGTCGGCGACGTTGACCAACCGGCAGGTGAACGCGTTGCCCGTCTTCGGAAACAGCGCGCTCCTGCTCGCGCGGAGCGTTCCCGGCATCCAATGGACAGGACAGCCGAACTATCTCGGCCTGCACTCGAACGTCGGTGCCTCGGCGGTCAGCGCGGCGGGTGGTGTGGGCGGCACGGAATACTCGCTCGACGGCGTTCCGAACGCGGGGCCCGAGCCGCCGCGTCGGCTATCTGCCGTACACCGACACCGTCTCCGAGATCAAAGTGGAGACCGCCGGGTTCGATGCGTCCAAGGGGCACACGAGCGGCGCCTCGATCAGCATGCTGACCAAGAGCGGCACCAACCGGTTCCACGGGAGCGGCACCTGGCAGTACTGGAATCAGGACTGGAACGCGACGCAGAGCACGACCAACGCCGCCTACTACGGCCGCATCGAGCAGGCGATCGCCGAAGGCCGAACCGAGGACGCCGAGCGCTACGCGAACGAGCGCGAAGGTTCCGCCGGGCAGCCACAACAACTACGCCGGCGTGCTCGGAGGCCCGGTCAGGCTGCCGGGGATCTTCAACGGCACCAACAAGCTCTTCTTCTTCTTCAGCTACAACGGCTTCAAGGACGTCAAGGTCGAGGAGCCGACGGCGGTCAACCGGACGGTGCCGACCGAAGCGCAGCGCAGGGGAGACTTCTCGGATCTCCTGCGCATCGATCCGGTGCGCTATCAGATCTACGATCCGCGCACGGCGCGCCTGGTCAACGGGCGGGTGGTGCGCGACCCGTTCCCGAACAACCAGGTCCCGGTGCTCAATCCGCTCTACCAGCACTACGTCAACCTGTATCCGCTGCCCAACAACCCGCTCGGCATCGTCGACTCCGAAGGCCGCAACAACTATCTGGCGTCGGCGACGCCATTCAACTGGGACTACAACGCCTACAGCAACCGCTTCGACTGGAACATCTCGGATCGCCATCGCACGTTCGTGCGGTGGAGCTGGAACAAGTTCGTCGAAGACCGCGGCGACTGGACGTACGAGACGGCGCGCGGCCTGCACACCAACGGGCTCGTCCGCAAGAACATCGCGGCGACGATCGATCACCTGTTCCTGCAGAGCGGCAAGACCGTCTGGAACCTGTCGGTGGCCTACAACCGCTTCGTCGAAGGCAACCAGATGAGCCCGACGCAGCTCTCTCTCACGCCCTCGTCGGTCGGCCTGCCTGGCGTATCTCGACGAGCGTGCGTCCACGGCGCCGTGCACGCTCCTGCCGCTCATCGACTTCGGCAACTACACCGACATGGGCGTCAACTGCGGCGGCTATACCAACTACAGCATCGGGACCGCGCGCGGCGAGCTCACCAGGCTCCTCGGATCGCACAGCGTCAAGACGGGCGCCGAGGCGCGCGTCCACTATCGCTCGAACATCCCCGGCGGCAATACGTCGAGCAACTATCACGTTCCGCAACAACTGGGTCCGTCAGCGCGACGACACGAACAACGCCGGCGGCCTCGGCCTCGAGTGGGCGGCCTTCATGCTCGGCGTGCCCAACTCGGTCGCGATCGATACCAACGACAGCTACTACCTGACGAATGGGTTCTATACCGCGCTACGTCCAGGACGACTGGCGCGTGAACAGCCGGCTGACGATCAACGCCGGGCTGCGCTACGAGTACGAGGGCGGGTTCGTCGAGCGCTACAACCGCGGGCTGGGCGGGGGCTTCACCTTCGGCGAGGAGCTGCCGATCAGCGCGGCCGCCGAGGCCGCGTATCTGCGCAACCCGATTCCAGGTCTGGCGTCGATCGACGTGGCCGGCGGGAATACCTATCTCGGCGCGAACGGCGCGCCGCGATCGCTCAACAACGGCCAGCACGCCTGGATGCCTCGCGGCGGGGTCGTCTTCAAGATCAACGAGAAGACCGTCGCCCGCGGCGGCTACGGCCTCTTCTACGACACGAACAACGTCCTCAACGATGGCATCAGCCAGTTCGGTTACAGCCGCGGCACGGGGACCGTCATCACCAACGACCTCGGGCTCACCTTCAACGGCACGAACCTCACCGCCGCCGACTGCCGCGCCGATCTTGCCGCGTGCCGGACGATCTTTGCCGATCCGTTCCCGGTGCGTGCCGACGGCACCCGCTTCAACGAGCCGTTCGGCAACGTGCTCGGCAGCATGGCGCGGGCGGGCCGCGGCCATGACTACGTCGATCGAGACTGGAAGCGCGCGCGTCAGCACCGCTGGCGCGTCGGCGTCCAGCGCGAGCTGGGACGACGGCTGGTGGCGGAGGTCGCGTACCTGGGATCCCGAACGAGCGACATCGACCTGACGCGCCGGCTCAACTTCCTGCCGGCGGAGTTCTGGGCCGACGGCAACGCGCGCAACGACAGCGTCGCCGCGTTCCTCGATGGAACGGTGCCCAATCCGTTCAACATCCGCGAGTTCGAGTTCCTGCGGACGGCCGACCCGGTCCTCTACAACGACATGGCCACGAACGGCTTCTTCACGGCGACGACCATCCGCCGCCATCAGCTCCTGCGCGCGTATCCCCACATGAACGGCCTGCAGAACACGCGCGTGCCGAGCGGCAAGTCGCGCTACGACCACGTCGAGATGTCGCTGCAGCAGCGGCTCATCGGCGGCCTCGAGTACACGGTGGCCTACACGCGCGCGTGGGACGAGCGCGCCGACTTCTACCTCAACGAGTTCGACGAGCAGCCGACGTGGCGGCCGAGCAACTCGTCGAATCCGCATCACTTCATGACCACCGTGATCGCGGAGCTGCCCTTCGGGGCCGGCAAGCGATGGCTGTCGGAGCGCGGCATCCTGCGCGCCCTCGCCGGCGGGTGGCAGGCGTCGGGGATCTATCATCTCCAGAGCGGCCGCGCGATCGACTGGGGCAATCTCTTCTACTACGGCTCGAGCTACGGGGACATCCAGATCGCGCGCAGCGACCGCGACCGCGCGCGCTGGTTCAACACCGACAACTTCGAGCGCGGCGGCACGCGGCAGCCGGCCTCGTTCCACCGCCGCGTGTTCCCGCAGCGATTCGACTTCCTGCGCGGCGACTACATGAACCAGCTCGATCTCAGCCTGCAGCGCACGTTCCCGCTGGCGCGGGGGACACAAGCTGCTGGTGCGGTTCGATGCCATCAACGCGTTCAACAACGTGCAGTGGGATCAGCCGAGCACGAACCCGACGAGCTCGAACTTCGGCGCCGTCACGCAGCAGTGGAACACGCCGCGGTGGCTCCAGGTGCAAGGGCGGCTGACGTTCTGAGGCGCCGGGAACAAGCATCTGAAGCGTGTCGCAAGGTAAACAGGAGAGCAGGAGGTCAGGGTTTTTCTGGGATTTCTCCCCGATGATCCTGATCTCCTGTTCAAGACTTGCGGTACCGCCTCAAGCGCCGGCGAACCCCGAGCCAGTAAGAGAGGTAGTAGCCGAGGACGATGGCGCCTGCGGCCATCGAGCCCGCAACGTCGGATGCGGCGATCCACGAGCTGTAGTGGACGCCGGCGCCCCACGCCCGCCAGCTGCGCCAGAATCCGAACAGCACACGCGCCGTGACAAGAAGGGTGACTGCGAGTGTGAGCGTCCGGCTTGGCGTGAAATACAAGGCGGACGAGGTGGCTTCCCATCGGGTTCTTGCCAGCCCGAACAGACCCAGCAGGCAGCCGGCCGCGAGACCGAGCGCCGTGTACGGGAACGCCCGCGGCACCCACACGCTCGTGACCGCTGCAGAGAGCAGGAAGAGGGCCGTGGAGATTCCAATGACGATCAAGTTGGTCGTGACCACCCAGCCGCGCGCCGGCCGCCGCGCCGTGCCCACGCGGTACCGCATGACGAGCGACAGCGGCAGCAGCGCGATCGCCGCAAGTACGGCCAGGGGGAGGAGCAGCAGGAGCGGCACCTCACAAGGCTAACCCGTTTGCGACAGAGGCATCACTCCGCGTCGTCAACGCGTGGGGGTCTTATGAGCGCCGTGCGCGCGCGCTTCCGATCCAGAAGCGCGGCCCGGGCCCGGCGCGGCCCGCGCCGTCCTCCGGGTTGGCTAGCCGGCACTGCTGCAGGGAAAGGCACCCGCACCCGATGCATCGCCCGAGGCCGTCGCGCAGCCGCTCGAGCTCGGCGATGCGTTCGTCGATGCGCCGCGTCCAGCCGCCGGACAACTTGGCCCAATCAGCGCGTTCCGGCACGCGGTTCCGGGGCAGACGGGCCAGCTCGGCGCCAACCTCGGTCAGCGACAACCCGATCTTCTGAGCGAACACGATGAAGGCGATTCGACGCAGCACCGCGCGGAGATAACGGCGGTGACCCGAGCCCGCGCGCTCGGACGCGATGAGCCCTCGGGCCTCGTAGAAGCGCAGTGCGGAGGAGGCAACGCCGCTGCGGCGGGAAACCTCACTGATGGTCAGCAGCTCCGACACGCTCCGAGCATGACAGACCCGTGGCTTGACTTCAAGTTAACTTTAACTTGTAGCATGCGGTATGGCCTTTCTCGTGAGATTGGAGAGACAACAACCATGTCGACCGCAGAAGCGTTCAATCCGAAACCGTCTTCGTCGGCCTCAACGTCGCGGTGACCGGCGGCACTTCCGGGCTGGGGCTGGCGCTCGTCCGCGAGCTCGTTGCTCGCGGCGCCACGCGTCGCCTTCGTCGCACGCACCCGCGACGCCGTCAACCGCGTCGCCGCCGAGCACCCGGCCGCCCATGGCATCGTCGGAGACGTGTCGAGCGCCAAGGACATCTATCCCATGGCCGTCCAAATCATCGCCGCCCTCGGCAAGCTCGACGTGATTGTGAACAACGCATCGGACCTGGGGCCGTCGCCGCTCGCCCTCCTCGCCGACACGGCGTGCGAAGACTTCGAGCGGGCGCTGGCGACGAACGTGCTCGGACCGTTTCGGCTCACCAAGGCGCTCCTCGGCTCGCTGGCATCGTCGGCGCGGGAGCGCTCCGGCGCCGCCGTGATCAACATCTCGAGCGACGCCGCGATCAACGCCTACTCCGGCTGGGGCGCGTACGGCGCCAGCAAGGCCGCCCTTCATCACATGAGCCGGATCTGGCAGGAGGAGCTCGCCGCCGAAGGCATCACCGTGCTCTCCTTTGATCCTGGAGACATGGACACGCCGCTGCACGCGGCGGCAGTCCCCGACGCGGACCGGTCGGCGTTGAAGAGCCCGGAGGACGCGGCACGCGAGCTGGCCGACGCGATCGGCGGTGCGCTCGTCGCGCGCGCGGCTGCCGTCCCGCGGTTGGCGGAGGTGAGGCGATGATTGCCGCCAGCTTGCCGCAGCAGCGCGCATGGGGAGGCAAGCTGCTCGTGGCGCATCGGACAGAACGGCTGCAGCACTGGTCCCGCGGCGATGTGGCCCGATTGTTCCAGGCCGGCGATCTCGTGGTTGCGAACGATGCCGCGACCATGCCCGCCAGCCTTGCCGGACGACACGTTCGCACCGGGCGCCGAATCGAAGTCAGGCTGGCCGGACGCGAGTCGCTCGATCTCGACCGGGTCACGCGCTTTGCCGCGGTGCTTTTCGGCCTCGGCGACTTCCGCATGCGCACGGAGGACCGCCCGCCTCCGCCGGCTGTGGCGCCTGGTGACCGCCTCGCGCTCGGCCCGCTGCAGGCGACCATCGCGCGTCGCTTGCGCGATCAC
Source organism: uncultured Acidobacteriota bacterium (assembly GCA_963771395.1). Taxonomy (GTDB): domain Bacteria; phylum Acidobacteriota; class Vicinamibacteria; order Vicinamibacterales; family 2-12-FULL-66-21; genus DATBJJ01. The sequence goes on from CAVYTY010000030.1 coordinate 135,705, forward strand.
CCTCGGCTGGTCGAGCTCGAGTTCGAGGGCGTTCCGGGCGCGATCTGGGAAGGCCTGGCGCGTTACGGAAGGCCCATTCAGTATGCTCACGTCGCGCAGCCGCTTGTGCTCTGGGACACCTGGACGGCGATCGCCGGTCCGCCGGTCGCATTCGAGCCGCCTTCGGCGGGCTTCGCGCTCGACTGGCGGGTCCTGGCATCGATGAGAAGAGCAGGCACTCGCTTCGCCACGGTCACGCACGCGGCGGGCCTCTCGTCGACCGGCGATCCTCTGCTCGACGCGCTGCTGCCTTTCGATGAGCCGTACCGCATTCCCGAGCGCACTGCGCGCGAGATATTCCACGCGCACGCGGAGGGCAGACGCGTCGTGGCGATCGGAACCACTGTCGTCCGGGCTCTCGAGCACGCGGCCGCCCGTGACGGGATCGTTCGCCCCGGCGAAGGACTGGCCACACAGAGGATCGGGCCCGCAACCTGCTTGCGCATCGTCGACGCCATTCTCTCGGGAACCCACGAGCGCGGTTCGAGCCACTACGAGCTGCTGCGCGCGTTTGCCGACGATGCGACGCTCGGACGCATCGACGCGGCGCTCGAAGAACACTCCTACCGCACGCACGAGTTCGGCGATTCGGTATTCGTGGAAGGTATGCGGTGCGGATCCGCCGCACGGTCCGCCTGAGGTTCGACGGACGCTCGCCTCGCCTGGAGGATAATGCACGTAAACCCATGAAAATCCTTTTCGGCTATCTGCGCAACTATCGCGGCTTGATCGCGCTGGCGCTCGCGCTCGCCACCATCAATCAGGTCTTCTCGCTGCTCGATCCGCTGATCTTCCGCCACGTCATCGACGAGTACGCGACGCGGTTCCAGGAATACTCGACGGGCGAGTTCTTCAGAGGCGTCAGCCTGCTGCTCGCCGCCGCGGTCGGCGTCGCGTTCGTCTCGCGCGTGGCCAAGAACTTCCAGGACTACTACATCAACGTCATCACGCAGCGGCTGGGCGCCGCAGCTGTACTCGGACGGCATCCGGCACTCGCTCGAGCTGCCGTATTCGGTGTTCGAGGACCAGCGCAGCGGCGAAACGCTCGGCCGGCTCCAGAAGGTCCGCACCGACGTCGAGAAGCTGATCGCGACCATCGATCAACGTGCTGTTCACCTCGCTCGTCGGCATCATCTTCGTGATGATCTACGCCTTCAGCGTCCACTGGGTGATCGCGCCGGCCTACTTCCTGACCGTGCCGATCCTGGGCGTGCTCAGCTCGGTGCTGAGCCGGCGGATCAAGCAGATCCAGAAGGTCATCGTCGCCGAGACGACGGCGCTGGCCGGATCGACGACCGAGTCGCTGCGCAACATCGAGCTCGTGAAGAGCCTGGGTCTCGGCCAGCAGGAGATCACCCGGCTCAACGGCACGACGGGCAAGATCCTGAAGCTCGAGCTGAAGAAGGTGCGGTATCTCCGCAGCCTCAGCTTCATCCAGGGCACGGCGGTGAACCTGCTGCGCACGAGCATCATGTTCCTGATGCTCTACCTGATCTACACGCGCGCGATCACGGTCGGCCAGTTCTTCTCGCTGTTCATCTATTCGTTCTTCATCTTCGGGCCGCTGCAGGAGCTCGGGAACGTCATCAACATCTATCGGGAGACGGAGGCGTCGCTCAACATCTACGAGAAGATCCTGCAGATCCCCAAGGAGGCGAAGCCCGCGAATCCGACCCCGCTCGCCGGCCTGCGGACGCTGGCCTTCGAGCGCGTCACGTTCCAGCACCCGTCGGCATCATCTCCTGCGGTGAGCGACATTTCGTTCCAGATGGCGCGCGGCGAGACGGTCGCGTTCGTCGGCCCCTCGGGCGCCGGCAAGACGACGCTGGTGAAGCTGCTGGTCGGGCTCTATCAGCCGCTGTCGGGGCAGATCCTCTACAACGGCATTGCCGGCCAGAAGATCGACCTGGACGACCTGCGCGCGCGGATCGGGTTCGTCACGCAGGACACGCAGCTCTTCTCGGGGACGATTCGCGAGAATCTGCTGTTCGTCAATCCCGCGGCGACCGATGCGCGAGTGCCTCGAAGTGCTTCGTCAGGCCGCGTGCGACAGCCTGCTGGCGCGCGCGGATCGCGGGCTCGACACGGTCATCGGCGAAGGCGGCGTCAAGGTGTCCGGCGGGGAGAAGCAGCGGCTCTCGATCGCGCGGGCGCTGCTGCGGCACCCGCATCTGCTGGTCTTCGACGAAGCGACGTCCTCGCTCGACTCGCTCACCGAAGAAGGCATCACCGAGACGATGCGCGACGTGGCGACGAGTGGAGACGCGATGACGGTCCTCATCGCCCATCGCCTCTCCACGATCCTGCATGCCGATCGGATCTACGTGCTCGAGCGTGGCCGGATCGTCGAGACGGGCGGGCATCAGCAGCTGCTCGACCAGAAGGGGCTGTACTACGCGATGTGGCGGCAGCAGATTGGTGAGCGCCGGGGGGGCGAGAGCGTCGCCGCCGGGCTGCTGGCGGCGGCCAGGTAGTGGCCTGAGCGCCCTAGGTCTGCGCCGACCCGACCAGGCTGCGCTCGAGATACGCCACCAGCCGATCGAAGCACTCGTTCCATCCACCCTGCTCCGAATCGAGTAACTCGGCTGACCTGAACGGGCCCTGGCGGAAGGTCATCTCCGTTTTCGTCCCCCGTTCGAGGAAGGTGAATGGGCACTCTGGGCCGTATTGCGGATACTCATCGCCCTGCGGCGTGCGAATCACGGCGCGCCAGCGGCCTCCGGGCCGCAGATCCATCTCGAACGCTGCGACGCTGAAATCCCTCGGACCCCACCATTCCTTGGCGTTCTCGCGCTCGATGAACAGTCGCCACACGTGGTCGCGTGGAGCGTCCAGCGTGCGCGTGATGACGAGCTCGCGCGCGGCGCCGGCCGTGCCATTGGCATCTTTGTCTTTGCGTGCGGCCATGGCTCGTTCCTCCCCTGCTGGCGCACCTACGCAGTGGACTGGCGCCGGCGACGTCTGGCGACAGTGCGGGCATGCTCGGACAGCGCCTTGTGAGACGCCGCGCGATGCGGCTCACGCTGGAGCTTCTCGAGCGACGCGCGCGCCCTTTTGGCCGACGGCTTCTTCCGAGTACCGCCCAGACCGGTTCGGTAAGCGCTGACGGCGCTCTTACGCGTGCGCTCGGATGTCTGGCCTTTCTTGGGCGGCTTCAACTTCACGCCCGCCCGGCGGGCCTTGGAAAGTCCGATCGCGATCGCCTGCTCCGTCGATCGCGCACCGTGCTTACCCTCGCGGATGTGTTCGATCTCCTCGCGCACGAACTCGCCGGCCTGCGTGCTGGGCGATTTCCCTTGGCGCTTCGCCTTTCGAGCCCGTTCGACCGTCGCCTTTTTCGGCATGATTTCCCTCAGCGGCTACGATCGCCATTTCTTCCACATGCATGCTCGTTGCCACCCGAGGACTTTGCGGTCGAGACCGCGCGCTCCGCGCGCCGAGCCGGCGTCATCCGCAATGGAACGAGCGGTCGGTAGAATGGGTAACACAATGTCCGTGCGGGGGTCTTGACGTGAGGATTGCGTGCCTGAACTTCCGGAAGTAGAGCGCACCCGCCGACTGCTGGAGCCGATGATGCAAGGGGCGCGAATCGAGCGCGTCCTGTTGCGCCGCCCGGATCTCCGGGCGCCGTTCCCGCGGGCGTTCGCTGCCCGCTTGCGCGGCCAGACCGTCACCGAGCTGACACGGCGCGGCAAGTACCTCCTGGCGATCCTGTCGTCCGGGGAGACGCTGGTCATGCACCTGGGTATGTCGGGCGCGTTCCGTATTGACGAGCTCGGCGGCGTCTCACCCGGCGGTGCCGGGCCCGGTCCTCACGACCACGTGATCTTCGAGATGTTGCCGACCGCCACGATTACCTTCAACGACCCGAGACGCTTCGGTTCCATGGACCTCGTCTCGCGCGCTGACTGGCTGGTGCATCCCGTGTTGGGCGCGCTTGGACCGGAGCCGCTGTCCGACGCGTTCGACGCCCCCGCGCTCGCCCGCGCCTGCCGCGGCAAGCGGACATCGCTGAAGGTCGCCCTCATGGATCAGCGTGTGGTGGCCGGACTTGGCAACATCTACGTGAGCGAAGCGCTGCATCGCGCTCGATTGTCACCGCGACGGCGCGCGTCGACTATTGCCACGCCCTCCGGCGCGCCGCGCGGCAGCGCGCGGCGCCTCGCCTTCTCAATCAAGGCGGTGCTGCGCGAGGCAGTCGAGCGTCAGGAAGCCTACGCACCACGTACGCGACGCCGACCGCGGTTCCGCGTGTACGACCGCGAGAACGAGCGGTGTCTCCACAAAGGCTGCCCGGGCACCATCAGGCGCATCACCCAAGCGGGCCGGTCGACGTTCTACTGTCCGGCCTGTCAGAAGTGACCGCCGAATGCCGCCAGCGGCGCCGCCGCGCTCCGCGCTGCTGGCGAAGGGGTGAACGGCGCTCACGTCTGCCAATGGATGTACGCTGATCCTCATGCTGACTATCCGCCGAGCGGAGCCACGCGACGCCAGCGCGCTCGGGACGCTCGGGGCGGCGCTGATGCGGACGCACTGGGCGTTCGATACCGAGCGCTTTCTCGCCGCCGGCGACCACGCGGAGCGCGGATATGCCTCGTTCCTCAGGTCGCAGCTCCAGGATGATGACGCGATCGTGCTGGTGGCCGAGATCGACGGGCGGATCGTCGGCTATGTGTATGCGGGCCTCGAGCCGATGTCGTGGAAGGAGCTGCGCGGGCCGGCGGGATTCATCCACGACGTCATGGTCGAAGGCGACGAGCAGCGCGCCGGGGCCGGCGGCGCGCTCATCGACGCCGCCATCGCGTGGTTGCGCGACCGCGGGGCCCCCCGCGTGATGCTCTGGACGGCCGAGCGCAACGACGGCGCTCAGCGGCTGTTTCAGCGACTCGGGTTCCGGCGCACCATGGTAGAAATGACGAGGGAGCTCTAGAAGCCACATGAAAACCTTGCCGACGGCATATCACGATGGCCGCGAAGACCACGACTTCACGAAGGAAAGAATCTCAGGATGCCGCTCGGAGAAGACATGATCATCGAAATGCGGACGTACAAGACCAAGCCCGGCAAGCGCACTCAGTTCCTCGAGGTATTCCAGGCCAGATCCATCCCGGCGCACGCGGAGATTGGCATGAAGATCGTCGGTCCGTTTCTCTCCATCGAGGATCCGGATACCTTCTTCTTCATGCGCGGCTTTCCTGATCTCGCGTCGCGCGAGCCGATGAAAGCCAGGTTCTACGAAGGCGAGCTGTGGAAGAGCGAACTGGAGGGCATCCTGCTGCCGCTGTTGGACAGCTACGAGGTCGTTCTGGTGGACGATCCCGACGGCCGCATTCACTGGTAGCGACACGTGCGATTTCGGGCGCACGTGTCGCTTCGCTCCCGCCGATTCCGATCTTCCTTTGTAGGGCAGCGTTGCTGTCGCCCACAACAAAGGAAGGCGCCGCTATGGTCCGAAAACAGCGTGTCCGCTTCGGGGTCGTCATCACCGGCTGCATCGCCGCGCTTGGCCTGACCGTCGTCGCCCGCGCCAGCCACGACGAGCCGCCGTCCAGCAGCCAAATCGCTTTCGCCCAGCAGGTGAGCGACCTGATGCTCAACGAGCTGGTCGCGGCGCTCTTCCAGGAGTTCGATGAGACGACGCCCCAGAACGTGGAGCATGGCAAGCAGGCTATCTCTTTGATATTCAATGACCTCAACCGTGACATGCGCCTTGTCGGCACCGTCGGCCCGCTCCTCGGCGGCAGCAACGACCGGCCCGATGACCGGTTCGAGAAGACCGCGCTCAGCCGCGCGCTCGAGGGCGAGGCGTACGCGGCCGTGCAGAAGGTCAACGACACGTGGTACTACCGGCGCTCGGTGCCTCTCACCAACACGATGCACGCGAACTGCGTGCTGTGCCACACGAACTTCACGGCGGACTTCTTCAACCGCACGAACAACCCCGGACAATGGGTGGGCACGCTCGTCCTGGGTGTTCCGATCAAGCGCTAAGCGGTCGTTCGTCAGCGAGATGGCCTCAGTGCCGGAACCAGCGGGCCATCGATTGGGCACGGCCGGCCAGCGTCACCGGCGCGCGCTGGTCCGTCGGCTCGGCTGAGATTTTCGTCGGCAGATGGATCTTCAGCACCATGTTCCCGGGCGGTTCCGCGGCCATCCACACGTGGCCTCCGCAATCGCCGATGAGTCCCAGCAGCGCGCCGAGATCCACACCGGGTCTGTCGGACCGTGCCCCTCCGGCTTCTGTCGTCGCCGGTTCGGGCGTCAGTCCGATCGGCGGCCTCGCGCGCACGGTGCTTGGTATCTCCGTGACGGTGATGAGCAAATGGGCGCCGGGACGGACGTTGGGATACTTCGCGATGAATCGGCGATCGAGCGTGACCGTCGACAGCTCAATCTTCAGCCGCCCGCCGTGCGGCATACGTTCGCGTGCGTAGCTGGCCACGTTGACGAGCACTCTCTCGACGCGTTCCGCGTCCACATCGACTTCGACCGCAGGCGAGGTCCCCGGAAGTATCAGCTCGATGTCGTCTCCCGCGACCCGCTTCAGCACGCCCTCCAGATCGCGGAGTACACGGCCGACGGTGACCGGTTCGAGGGCGCTCACCTGCGTGTGGCCGTACACGCCGAGTTGTCGCAGAAAGCTCGCGGCGCGCGTGACCTCACCAAGCAGGTGCTCACCCTGGTGCCGCAGGATCGTGTCGGTGCCGATCGCGGCCAGCCATTGCTCGCCACCCTGCGTGACGTCGCGGAGCAGGTGATCGCAGGTCACCGCGACTTCCGATGCCAGCCGTCCGACGGCCTCCATGCGCTGGGCCCGCCGGAGTTGATCTTCGACGGCGCGCAGGCTCGTGATGTCTTCCGCGATGAGCTCAATCGAGTGATTGGCGGCGGGTGCGGCCTGCAACCGGACGATGACACGGCCGCGATCTTTGCTCCTCCACGTGGTCTCGACCGGTTCTGTGGTCCCCGTGCTGAGGCAGCGCTCGATCAACCAGCGCATGTCGTCCGCAGATTCGAACACCGTCGTCGCGAAGTCCACCTGCCGCAATTCATCAGCCGTCCGGTAGCCGAGTACATGAACGAGCGATCGATTGACGTGCGTGATTTCGCCGTCTGAATTGAACCGGCACATGCCGTAAGGCGCGCGCTCGAACTGGGTGCGGTATTCCGTCTGACTCTCGTCGAGCTGCCTCTGCAGAATCGGCATTCGCTCGGCGTCGCTCCGCAGCGCCTCCCTGTGGGCAGTGGTGACGTCCAGCTCCTGGCGAAGCGCATCACGCTCGTGCTCGAGCTGCGCGATGTCGCGGCTGCTGGCTTCGAGCGCCAGTCGCAGCCTCTCCTGGGCCTGCGCGAGAGCCGTTTCAGCCGCCTGCCCGGTCGCGAGGTGGCTTGCCGCCTGCGCGCTCAGTTGTGAATCGCGTTCGGCGACAACGTGCTCGAGCCGGGCGCACTCGGAAACCTGCTGACTCGAGGCGAGCTCGAGCGTGTGGAAAGAGGCGCGCAACTGGCCGAGCGCCTCCCGAACCTGATCGGATTCGGCTGACAGTCGCCGGAGCTCGGCCTCGCTCGCCGATCGAGCGCGCTCGTAAGTCGCGTGCTCCTCGGTGCGCGCCCCGTGCAGGCGAAGTATCTCGTCCTCACTCGCGCCGAGCGATTGCCGAAGCGACCGGATCTCTTCTTCCGTCGCTGCGAATCGTTCGTCGCGCTCGGCCTGTTCGCGGGTGAGCTGTGCCTCGAGACCTCCCCTGTGCTCGCGGCTCCGCCGCCGGATAGTAGAAATGACGTCGAGGAAGCGGCGCCGGGCATGGGTAGACTCCAGGCGTGTCTCGGCAAGATCGCCCTCGAGTGTGTGCCGAGTGGTGGCCTCCTGTTGAAGATTCGCCTCGATCGCCGTCTGGCGCCCGGCGGCGGCGGCGAGCTCGCCCGCGACGCGCTGCTGGGCCTGCTGGTGCGCCGCCTCGGCGGCGGCGAGTGTCTGCTCGAGCGCGCTCCTGGCCGTCATGACCTCTGCCAGCGTGGCGCCGAGCTCCGCTTCGCGCTGCCTGAGGTGATCCGCGGCGGCAGCGGCGTCCGACGCTCGCGCCTGCCGGGCGCCCTCGAGAGCGGCAGCGGCCTCGCGCAGCTGCTGTTCGAAGAGATCACGCGTCCGAGCGGCGTCCGCCACAGCCGCGTCGTACTCGGCTTGCACGGCGGCAACATGGGACGCGGCCGCCGCCAGCTCCGTTGCGTGTCGCTCGTTCGTGTCCTGTTGCGCGGTGTGCGCGTGGGCGAGATTCTGTTCGAGCGTGGTGCGCCGTGCGCTCTCTTGGGCAAGCTGCTGCTCCAGCTCCACCTGGCGCCCGGCGGCGGCGGCGAGCTCGCCCGCGACGCGCTGCTCGGCCTGCTGGTGCGCCGCCTCGGCGGCGGCGAGTGTCTGCTCGAGCGCGCTCCTGGCCGTCATGACCTCTGCCAGCGTGGCGCCGAGCTCCGCTTCGCGCTGCCTGAGGTGATCCGCGGCGGCAGCGGCGTCCGACGCTCGCGCCTGCCGGGCGCCCTCGAGAGCGGCAGCGGCCTCGCGCAACTGCTGCTCGAAGAGATTACGCGTCCGAGCGGCGTCCGCCACAGCCGCGTCGTACTCCGCTTGCACGGCGGCAACATGGGACGCGGCCGCCGCCAGCTCCGTTGCGTGTCGCTCGTCCGCCTCCTGATGCGCGGTGTGCGCGTGGGCGAAATTCTGTTCGAGGGTGGCGCGGCGTGCGGTCTCCTGGGCAAGCTGCTGCTCCAGCTCCACCTGGCGCTCTGCCGTGATGGCCAGTTCGGCCGCGACGCGCTGGCGGCTGTGCTGGTGCGCCGCCTCCACGTCAGCGAGCTTGCGTTCAAGCGTGCCTCTGGCGGCGGCGGCCTCTGACAACCCGGCGCCGAGTTGCGCGAAGCGGTCGGCAGCGGCCGCGGCCTCCGAGGCGCGCTCCTGTTCGGAGGCCTCGAGCGCAGCGGCAACGACGACCAGGCGCTGTGCGAGCACGTCGCGTGCGCGAGTCACGTCTTCGACGCTGGCCGTGAGCTCCGTCTCACGGTGCGCGAGGCGGTCCGCGAGCGCCATCGTCTCGAGCCGATGCCGCTCGTCTCCCTGCCGCAGGGCCGCTTCGAGCTCCAGGAGCTTCTGATCGAGCGCCGCGCGAACCTGGGCGGCACGCGCCATCGCGGCGTCGTACTGCCCTTGACGCTCGGCAACGCGCGACTCGGCCGTGGCCAGGTCAGAGGCATGCCGCTCTTCGGCATCCTTGCCTGCTGTCTCTGCCGTCGCCAGGTGCTGCTCGAGCATGCTGCGCTTTGCGGCATCTCGAGTCAGCCGTTCCTCGAACTCCGTGCGACGGGTCGCCGCCTCTTGAAGAGCGGTGGCGCGTTCGTTCACGGCACGTCTCTCGGCCTCGAGGAGAGCGTCGTTCGCATGCGCCAGCTTCTGTTCGACTGCAGCCACGGCTTCGGCCAATGTGGCAGCGAATTCAGCTTCACGCCGCGTGAGATGGTCGGCCGCCGCGGCAGCTTCTGCCGTCCGGCTCTGCCGGGCCTCCTCGAGTGCACCTGCGATCTCGCTCAACTGCTGCACGAGCGCGTCATGCGAGCGTGCGGCTTGGGCGAGGCTGGCCGTGAATTCCTCATGACGCTCGGCCATCTCGCTCGCCGAAGCCGCGGCTTCCGATCGTCGCCGTTCCTCGGCCTGTTCGAGCGCCCGGTCGCGTTCCAGGAGCTGCTGTTCGAGCGCCGCGCGAACGCTGTCGGCGCGGGCCAGCGCGACGTCATGCTGAGCCCGACTGTCGGAGAGACGCGCGTCCGCGGCGGCCAGCTCCGATGCCGCCCCTTGCTCCGCGTGCTGGCGCGCTGTCTCCGCATTCGCCAGGTCCTGCTCGAGAGTTGTGCGGCGCGCGGCTTCCGCTGCGAGCCGGTTCTCGAGCTCCTCTTGACGTGCCGCCGCTTCTTGCGCGAGGGCGGCGCGTTCGACCGCCGCGCGTTCCTTGGCCTGGTCAAGGGCAACGGCCGCTTGCGCGAGCTCCTGTTCGAGTGCCGTGTGGGCAGCAGCCGCGACTGCGGCGGTGGCAGCGGCTTCCGCTTCGCGGTGGCTGAGGTGCTCGGCGGCGGCTGCGGATTCTTTCTTGCGATGGTGCCGAGACGCTTCGAGCGCCGCCGTCGCTTCGTGCAACTGATGTTTGAGATCGTCTCGCGCCCGGAACGCGTTCGTCAGCCCAACCTTGAACTCCGCGCCCACCCTGGCGAGTTGCTCGGCGGCCGCCGTCGCCTCCAGCGAACGTCGCGTGTCGGCTCGCTCGAGCTCGGCCTGGAGCTCCGCGACTCGTTCTTCGAGCGCGGCCCGAGCCGACGCCTCGAGCGCGGCCGCGTCCTCCGTTTGGCGCATGACGGGTTCAGCGCGCGCGAGCCGCTCAGCGGTCTGATGCGACGCTTCCGCCTCTGCCAGTCGTGCTTCGAGCGCCTCTCGGCTGGCGCGCTCCTGATCGATTGTCGCCTGGAGCCGGGCCTGGCCTTGGCGAAAGTGCTCTGTTGCGGTGTTGAAGCACCGTTCGGTGTCGCTGGCTGTCGCGAGCGCGTCGCGAAGCTGTCGCTCCAGGCGCTCTCTGCCGTCGACCACCTCCAGATTCAGCTCAGGGCGCTCCGTGAGCGCCGACGCCGCAGGCACGCGATCGAGTTTGAAGAACAGCGCGCGAAAGGAATCCGCCGCCTTGACCACGTAGTCAACGGCCCCCAGCTTGAAAGCAGGGATCGCCGCCTTCTCGTCCCACTCGACTACGAGGATGACAGGGATGTGCAGCCGACGGCCGGCAATGTCCTTGAGAATGGCGAAGGCATTCACACCAGGATGGTCGTACTCGACCAGGACGACGTCGAAGGCCAGCGAGAGCGCGGGAAGGGTACCGTCCGCTTCGGGAATGGCCTCGGTGATCGCAATCGACCACTGAGGATTCTCGAGATACTTGCGGGCAAGGGTCGCATCGCCTACGTAGAGAAGGCGCAACGGCGCTTTCGTCGGGTGGGGCCCTGCCAGCGTCCGCTCGAGCGCGCGCGTCAGGACTCGAGGCAGGTCAGCCACGAGCGACTGATTGTTGACGACGTAGTCGTCTGCCCCGGCCTTGAGCTCGAGAAGTGGCGCTCCGGCGTGCTCCGGTACGACGACCACGACCGGCGCGGTCAATCCGAGACCGCGCACGTGTTCAACGAACGAGGCAGAGCTCTGGTGCTGCCCGTCGGCCTCGAGGACGACGGCCGCGACATCACGGTTGTCCTGGACCCAGCGCAGGGCGGGAGGCAGGGATCCGGTCCATGTCAGCCGGACATCCGGTGCAATACCGTGAAGCGCCTGGGCAGCGAGCTGTGCGGCACCGCGTTCGTTGCTTACATAGAGAATTTTCATGGGCCCGGCGAGAAAATGTCCATCTCTTCTATCGGTCGGAAGCCGGCATCATTGCAATCCTCGCTCCCGGCTTGTCGTCACGTGCGGCTATCCCTCCCAAGCCGGACGAGCTGTCCAGCGCCACAATACATTCTTCGCCATCGGTGCACAGCGCAGATGTGCGAAACGTGACACTCCAATCGCCCCGCCATCGTCACAATGGCAGCTTCGGGGTTCGGTGGTTCGAAAGGTCCGGTCGAACAACCCGCTGCGACCTGGCCGATCGCCCTGCCGCGCGGCGCCGCGGTGTCCCGCGCCAAGCCCGTGCGGGACGGCATACGGCTCAGGTGAAAAGAGATCATGAGTGTCGTCCTGACGCTCACTCTTCTGCTGCTCCTGGCACCCGGGCCAGCGGACTCGTGTGAATGCTGGGCGCTCTCTCTGAGGCTACAGCCTGACGATCGTCACGCCAGGATTGCGTGGATCGACCCCGAAACTGCGGATCGACGACAACTGTTTCAGCCGCGCGTGCACGGCGGCCTTGAGCCTGCCGCCGCTGCGACCGTGAATGATCCGCACCTCGGCGTTGCCGTCGAGGAGCGCGGTGTTCAGGAACGCACCGAGGGCGTCGAGCCCCTCATCGACGGTCGTGCCGTGCAGGTCGAGCGAAGGCGAGCGCGTGGCCGGCTCGGCGACAGCGGGCGCCTGGGGGTCGGCGACTGACGGCTTCGCGCGTCGTGCCGGCCGCGCGGCCTCGGATGACGCGAGCTCGGTCCCGGCCACGACGATGGACCGTCCTTTGATCTCGACCAGATAGCGGCCGCCGTTGCGCACTTCGCGAACGATCCCTTTGCCGAGCGCTCGGACGTGGACGGGATCGCCTGGGCCGAACGTCATCACGCCAAGTATCTTCCCGAGGGTGTGCGAAACTAAAGACTCGATTTGCCCTGCCCTTGCCACAATGGCGGTGCGGATCGGGACAATCCCAAAGCGCCTCCGGCCCGAGCGCGGCGCGGAGTCGTCGCGCGAGAGCGAGCGGGGGTGGGGCCCCGCGAGCATTACGAGCATTAATTAAAGGAGGAGCGAACTCATGGCAGTGCGGAAGGCCGGGCAGAGAGCTCGATCGAAAGCAGTGGAGGCCACGAATCGCGTGGCCGCGCTGACGCGCACCAAAACGGCGAAGCCGACAGCGACCCCTGCCGCGCGCATCAGTCGGGGACCAGTCGATGCGCCCGGGAAGCACCATCGGAAACCCCCGCCTCAGGAACGGATCGACAGGCTCATGGGGGAACCGACCGGCAAGAAGATGGGCCAGAAGAGCGTCAAGACCAGGGGGCGCGGCGGATTCTGACACACGATCGCTGCGGCGGATCTTTGCGTGCTGTCACGGGCCCACGGCTTTCACGCGATGCGTGAGCCGGCTTGTTCCTAGCCCTGTCGCCGTCTGTGACCCCGCCTCTTGGCCTGGGCGAGGTGCAGCTCTTCGAGGAGTGCGCGGCCCGTCCGGAGCTCTTCGTCGACAGTTCTCTGGAATTCCTCCGCCCGTTGCTGGAGCCGCTCCACGCACACGCGCACGCTCTCACGGTTGTCAGAGCAGGGCGAGGATTTCTTCGAGGTCCCAGACATAGCCGCCGAGCCCAGCCTCCAATCGCTGGCGACACGCGAAGCCGTCTGATAAGCCCGCCCGGGGTGCAGTACGCGGATTATGGGACCATTGCGGCGTGGTTCTCCAACTTTTATTCTCGAGCCCGTTGGTCAGCCGGTGAACCGGGGGACGCGGCCGGAACGGACTTCAGTACTCGTTCGACGGTTGCCAGCAGCTCCGAGGCACTCAGGAACTTGGTGAGAAACGCGTTGGCGCCCTGTTCAGTGGCGTCGTGTCCCTGATCGCCTTCCAGGCTGCCGCTCAACATGATCACGGGGATCGAGGCGTGTGCGGCGGACGCGCGAATCCGCCGTATCAGTTCCAGCCCGCCCACGTTCGGCATCGAACGATCGGTGATCACGAGCTCGATGGCGTGCTGCTGCAGCTCGCGCCACCCGGCTTCGCCGTCCGGGGCATACACCGGGAGAAAGCCGGCTCGCCCGAGCGTCGAGCCCACGATCCGCCGGATCACCGGGTCGTCATCGACGACCAGCACGCGTCGAGGTATCGTCATGCCGACTGCTTTTGTGCTCGCTCCGGGCCGGGCTACCGGTCGAGCACCTCGCGGATTTTCCGCCCGAGTGTTTCAGAGTTGAAGGGTTTGTGCAGGAACGCGATCCCGGGATTGAGGACCCCGTGGTGGACGATGGCGTCCTCGGTGTAGCCGGACATGTAGACCACCTCCAGTGAGGGCTGTCGCTCGACGAGCTGCTTGGCCAACTCCGGCCCGCTGGTTCCCGGCATGACGACATCAGTCAGGAGGACGTCGATGGACGGGTTCGCGTCGTACAACCGCAGCGCCTCGTCCGCATTCGCGGCGCCCAGCACGATGTAGCCCAGTCGCTGCAGCAGTCGCCGGGCCAGCTCGCGCAGCCCGTCCGCATCCTCGACGACCAGCACCGTCTGCCCTCCTGCCCGCGGCCGCGTCACCGGCGGTTGCGCGTCGGCGACCGTTTCCCCGGCGTTCGACCTGGAGAAATACACCTTGAACGTCGTGCCCCGACCGAGCTCACTGTAAGCGGACACGCTTCCGCCGTTGCGCGCGACGATGCCGTGAACCGTGGCCAGGCCGAGCCCGGTGCCGGTGCCGGGAGGCTTGGTCGTGAAGAACGGTTCGAAGAGGCGGGCCTGCACTTCCGGCGTCATTCCGCTGCCCGTGTCGGTCACCGTGAGCATCACGTACGGGCCCGGTGTGACCTCGGCGTGTGTCCGCGCGTAGTGCTCGTCGAGGTCGACGTTGGCAGTCCCGATGGTCAACGTGCCGCCGTTCGGCATGGCATCCCGCGCGTTCAGCGCGAGGTTCATGACGATCTGTTCCACCTGCCCGCGATCGGCCTTCACCGTCGCGAGCCCAAGCCGGAGGCCCAGCACGACCTTCACGTTTTCCTCGATGAGGCGTCCGAGCATTGTCCGCATGTCGGTCACGACCCCGTTCAGGTCCAGCAGCGTCGGCTCGATGATCTGCTTGCGGCTGAAGGCGAGCAGCTGCCGCGTGAGCCCCGCAGCGCGCTCGCCCGCCTTCTTGATTTCTCCCATGTCTGCCTGGCGCGGATCCTCCGGATCGAGAACGTCCAGCACCAGATCGCAGTACCCGAGAATCACGGTCAGCAGATTGTTGAAGTCGTGGGCGACGCCGCCGGCCAGCCGCCCGATGGCTTCCATCTTCTGCGCCTGCTGGTACTGCTCTTCGAGCGTGCGGCGCTCGGTGACGTCCAGGGAAATCCCGACGCCGCGTATCGGAGTGCCGTTCCCGTCGAGGTGCATGCGGCCCGCGCCGGTCAGCCACCGCACGGTGCCGTCAGGCCAGATCGATCGGTTCTGGATCGAGAAGTCGTCGCCGTGCTTCTTGGCCTGCTCGAGCGTCTCCACGACCGACGCCCGATCGTCGGGATGAATCCGATCGGCGAACGCCGCGAAGGTTCCGGCAAACGTGCCGGGCTTCAAGCCGTACTGCGCCTCGAGGGTGGCGGACCAGCGGAGCACGCCGGTGGTGTAGTCCATGTCCCAGATCCCGACGTCCGCGCTCTGCAGCGCGAACCGCATGCGCTCTTCCCCCGTACGGACGGCCTCCACGGCCTGCTGCCGTTCGGTGATGTCGGTGCCGGAGCTGAACGTGCCGATGACGCGTCCGTCGTCGTCGCGCAGCACGGTGTTGCGCCATTCGATCAGCCGTTCCTCGCCCGACCGGGTGAGAATCAAGTTCTCGAGGATCGGAAGGTCGCCGGCCGCAAGGGTGCGCAACTTCTGGACGCTGTCGTCCCGCATCCGGTCCGGGAGGCACGTGTAGACCCAGTCGCGTCCGAGCAACTCGGGCTCGGTCCACCCCAGCAGGTCGCAGCCCTTGCGGTTGATGAGCGTGATGCGCCCGTCCAGGTCGAGGGCGAGCAGGATGACCTGGGCTGTGTCCAGGTATCGCTGTGCCCGGTCCCGCTCATGGCGCAGGGCCGCCTCTGCCTGCTTGCGCTCGGCAATCTCGTGCTGGAGCTCTTCCGCGCGCTTCTGGGCAACCGCGTAGAAGTAGCCGTTCTCGTAAATGCGGCCGACCTGTCCGGAGAGCGCCCTGAGCAGGTGTTCGTCGTCCTCGGTGAAGGTGCGGCCCTCGTTTCCGACGAGGCAGATCCAACCGTAGATATAGGCCGGTGACGAGATGGGTGCGGCCAGAAATGCCTGAACGTCCGGATGGAGGGGTGGGAACTGTGGTCTGGGCCCTCCGTTCCCGTTGCTGTCGCCACGCACCGTCCGCCGCTCGATGACGACCGTCCCCAGGGTCCCCGAGAGCGCGTCGCCGGTCTTTGTCCACCGCGCCGCGTCCACTCCATGGGTGACGATACGCTGCACCGTCTTGTCGTTCCGGTCGACGATCCCGAGCGTGACGTACGTGGCGGCGAACAGATCGCGCGCGGCCACGCACACGCTCTGAAGCAACCGGTCGGAGTTCCTCTGCGACGCGAGCTCCAACCCGATGTTGATCAGCGCTCTCAAGCGGGCGTTGGCGGTCTTCAAGTCCCCGGCCTTCTCCGAGAGCTTGTCGGTCAGCAAGCGAAGGTGCTCGCGGTCGAATTCCGTCGTGAGCGCCGGAGCATCCGCCGGCCCGGTCGGCGAATCGCCTGAGAGCACGCGGTCGACGACCTTCAGTACCTCCGCAGACTCGGTCGGTTTCGTCAGCACGTCGGACACGCCGCCCGACAGCGCGAGTGCGCGCGCTTCGCGCTCGCCGTAGTGCGCGGTCGAGAACACGACGGGAATCCCGCTGGTCACCGGATCGAGACGAAGCTGTTTCAGGAACTCGAAGCCGTCCATGACTGGCATGAGCACGTCGGTAATCACGAGATCCGGGCGCTCGACCCGGACGGCGGCGAGACCTTCTCTGCCATTCGCCGCCTCGACCAGCCGGTGCCCGTGATAGCGCAGCAGGGTCGTCAGGAACGTCCGGTTGGCCGCGACGTCGTCAACGATCAGGATGGTCGGCATAGGCCAGCCTGTCTGAGAAGCGCCTGCGGGGTCACGCGTCGCCCTTCGGTGAGAGAACCGGGGGCGGATCGAACTCGTCCATGACTTTCACCAGGCAGGAGGGGCAGATCCCGTGCGAGAACTGGGCGTCGGTGTGGTCGGTGATGTAGGACTCGACCTGCTCCCAGTAGTCGTGGTCGGAACGGATGCGTTTGCAGTAGCTGCAAATCGGCAGGAGTCCGGTGAGCCGCCTGATATTCGCGATCAGTCCGAGCGTACGCTGGCCTACGTGGATGCGGGCGCGCAGCTCGTCTGGATCGAACGGCTTGGTGAGGTAGTCGTCGGCGCCGGCTTCGAGGCCCGCCACGAGATCCTGCCGGCTGGTGCGTGCCGTCAGCAGGATCACATACACCGTCGAGGGGGGCGTCACGGCGCGGATGCGCCGGCAGAGTTGGATGCCGTCGAGCTCCGGCATCATCCAATCGGCGATGACCAGCGCCGGCGGCTCGGCGCCGCTGATGTGCTGCCAGGCCGCGGCCCCGTCGTGCACCACGACGACCTCGAACCCCCACTTCTCCAGCGTTCGGCTCAGCATCATCGTCGAGACGCGATCGTCGTCGGCAATCAGGATGCGCATGAATGTGGCTCCTTGCCCGCAGCGGAGGGCTGACGCAGCACGTCGATGACGTTGCAGGCTTCGACCGACACCTGCCGCCATGCCGCGTCCGCCGCTTCCATATGTGATTCGGCGGCGACACGCTCCAGCACGTGGGCCGCTTCGAAGAGTCCGAGCGCCGAGAGACTGGCAGCCGCCCCCTTGAGTGCGTGCGCCTCGGCGCGCAGCGCGACAGGGTCGTTGGCGATGACCGCGTCGCTGATCGCGGCCAGCCGCACCGGCAGGTCCTCGAGGAACAGCCGAATGACGTCGGTCATCAGTTCGTCGTCGCCGGAGAGCCGGCGCCGCAGCGCTTCCGCATCGAACGTGACCGGCCCGGCGACTGGCGGCGCGCCGCTGACGCTGTCTTCCTGTTCGACGACGGCGAAGAGCATCGGCGGATCGATCGGCTTCGAAAGATAGCCGTCCATGCCCGCGGCCAGGCACCGCTCGCGGTCGCTGTTCATCGCGTGCGCGGTCATGGCGACAATGCGAACGTGCTGGCCCGTGGTGCGCTCGCGCACGCGAATCGCGGCGGTCGCGTCGAGTCCCCCCATGACCGGCATCTGCAGATCCATGAGCACCAGGTCGAAGGTCTCCTCTTCGAGCCGCGTCAGGGCCTCGGCGCCGTCCTGGGCCAGCGTCACGTGATGGCCGCGCCGTGTGAGCAGGCCGGCCGCGACGCGCTGGTTGACCAGGTTGTCCTCGACGAGCAGAATGCGCGCGCGCCGGACATCGGCCCCCTTTTGCAGCGAGCCGGCGGTCGATCTCGGATCGGCCGGCGCCGCGGCCGACGGCTTCGAGCCGATCGCGCGTTCGATGGCGGCCAGCAGGTCGGCGGCGTAGACCGGCTTGGTGAGGTACGCCGCGATGCCGAGCGACTCGCAGCGCTGCTGATCGATGTAGTCGCCCGACGAGCTCAGCATCATGACCGTGGCGGACGCCAGTTCGGGCCGCTTCGCGACTTCCGCCGCGACCTCGAACCCGTCCATGTCCGGCATGTGCGCGTCGAGCAGGACGAGGTCGAAGAGATGGTGGTTCGCGGCGGCCGCCGTGAGCGCCTCGAGGGCGGCGCGCCCGCTCGCGACCACGGTCGCCGTCATGCTCCAGCGTCTGACCTGCTCACCGAGGATGCGCTGGTTGATCTCGTTGTCGTCGACGATCAGGACATCGATGCGCAGCGGGAGGTGAGGATCGGCCGGCTGGGCTTCGGACACGTCGCTGATGTCGAGGGGGACCGTGAAGTGGAACGCGCTGCCGGCGCCTGGTTCGCTCTCGACCCAGAGTCGTCCGCCCATCAAACGGACCAGAGTGGCCGAGATGGTGAGGCCGAGGCCTGTTCCGCCGAACCGGCGCGTCGTCGATCCGTCCGCCTGACGAAACGCTTGGAAGATGGTGGCGTGTTTCTCCGGCGGGATGCCGATCCCCGTGTCGGTGACGCTGAAATGCAGCTTGGTGCTGCCCTGCGAACGCGAGTCTTCCCGGACCGCGATGACGACGTGGCCGTGCTCCGTGAACTTGAGCGCGTTGCCGACCAGGTTCGTCAGCACCTGCTGAAGCCGCGTCGGGTCGCCGACGACGCCGACCGGCACCGTCGGCTCGATCTCGCAGATGAGCTCGAGCCCCTTCTGGTCCGCGCGCAGGGCGAGCGGCCGGAGCGCATTCGCAATCATGGAGCGGAGGGCGAACGGTACCGCTTCGAGCTCGAGCTTGCGCGACTCGATCTTCGAGAAGTCGAGGATGTCGTTCAGGATCGACAGGAGCGTGTCGGCCGATGTCCGCACCGTGGCGAGGCTGCCGCGCTGGTCCATGGTCAGCTCGCTGTCGAGCACGAGGTCCGTCATGCCGATGATGCCGTTCATCGGCGTCCGGATCTCGTGGCTCATGTTCGCGAGAAATTCGCTCTTCGCGCGGCTGGCCTCCATCGCGTGGTCGCGAGCCTTCACCAGTTCGACGTTGGTCGTCTGCAGCTCGACGGTGCGTGCGCTCACCGCGCGTTCGAGGTTGTCCTGCTGGAGCACGAGCTGCTCATCGCGCTTCTGAATGTCGCCCAGCATGGCGTTGAACTGCGCAATCAGCTCGCCGATTTCGTCGTCGTGGCCGGCCTTGGCGCGGACGTCGTAGCGGCCGCCGTTCTGCACGAGGCGGGTCACGTCGATGAGCCTGGCGATCGGCGTGAAGATCAGCCGCGCGGTCGAGCGCGCCAGGCCGAACGCAATCAGGAGGGCCCCGAGCAGCGTACTCGCGGCGATGACCCCGAACCGCGCGAGCCGGGTCCAGATCTCGGTCGTGTCGGACTGCACCTCGATGCCGCCGATGATCTTGTTGTCATACGAAATCGGCCTGACGATGCGCAGCTGGCTTCCCTCGAACAGCTCGACCGGTTCGACTCCAGGAAATGTGGTGTCGGCCGGCAGCGCGCCGCGTCGCGCCGAGACATCCGGGCGGATGTAAGTCGCGAGCAGCGTCCCATCGCGCGCGAACAGCCTGGCTCCGAGGATGTGCGGGTTGACCGCCGTGGCGTGCAGGAGGTCGGTCGACGCCTTGTCGTCCCTGAATTCCATCGCCGCGCTGCTGTTGCTGCCGACGATGTCGGTGAGCATCGTGACGTCGCGGACCAGGCGGGACCGCGAGCTGACGTAGTCGTAGGTCACGAAGACCGCGCAGGCCGCGACGAGCGTCACGCCGCTCGTGGCCATGGCCGTCGTCGCGAGCTTGCGCCCCACCGGCTGACGGCGGAACCAGGTGTCGATGCTATGGAACATGACGGTCTCGTATGATTTTTGCCAGCAAGAGCAGTCTAGAGCTGAGGCGCAGTCCGGACCGATCGACGGCATCCACGTTGATGGCGAAGCGCATCTTTCCACCTTCGACGTAGAACTCGATGATGCCGCTCGCTTGTGCGAAGTCCTTCTGGTCGCTGACGCTCAGCACCTGCAGGGTCCTGATCGCGTCCAATCCGGACGCGGATCGCCGCGCTTCGGCGTCGCCGATGAACAGGAGGTGGCAGTCCCGCCACGTGGCGCCGTCCGGAGACCGCCAGACCTCGAGCGCGTGGCCGCTGATCTTCTGTTCGTGGACCGTGTCGGCGAGCGCGGCGCCGATCCGTTCGTCACCGGCGATGCACATGACGATGGGGGCGGCGGGGGGGAGCGCCGGCCACTCGACGAACTTGGCGAAGTTGAAGAGGAGCCCCGCCTTTACCGAAGAGATATCCCGCCCAACCTGGGTGTTGCCGAGAGCCGCGACTGGGGGCGCCTCGAGCAGAGTCGCAGCCAGCGCGGCGCTCGCGACGCCCACGCAGCCGGCACGGAGCCCCAGGATGAATATCATCAGAACGTCAACCGCAGCCTCGTCGTCATGCCCGAGCGGCGAATGTCGTCGTGGGTGATCACGAAGACCGCCGCGGCGACGTCCGACGCACGTTCTTCTTTCCGCGAGGCCGAGGTGATCTCGATGTTCATCAGATCTTCGATCGACATCTGACCGAGTATTGCCGGGCGGGTCTGCGCGAGGCCCGGCGACGCAGCGGCCACGAGGCCGAGCAGTGTGAGGACGACGAATCGCACTCGCCGGGTGGAGGTCATTGAAAGACCCATTTCAACCGCAGGCTGACACTGCGCGGGATCTGTGTCGCCTGCAACAACGAGTTGCCGCTCGCGAATTCGGTGTGCGCCTCGTCGAAGAGGTTCTGGCCGACCGCCATGGCGGACAGTCGGCTCGTGAAACGCCACTCGGCGGTCACGTCGGCGCGTGTGTAACTCTCCACCTGGAATAGATCGAGCGGGCCGACGTAGTAGATCGCCACGTCAATCGTCGCGCGAGGACCTGGCGAAAACGCCGACCGCACCTGCCACTGCGTGCGCGGCGCGCTCCCGTCTTCGCTGGCGGCGGCGGAATCCTGACTCCCGGCCGCCGGGTGCGGACTGAGGTGGAAGGCCGTGTAGCTGCCGTCGAGGCGCCAGGCAGCGACCGGCATCCAGCGCGCCGAGATTTCGAGGCCGCGCGTTGTCGCCCGGAGTGAGTTGCCGAACTGCGTGGCGACGAAGATCCGCGGCGACGGAACGAACCGGACGACAGGAGCCGCCTGTTCGTTCGTCCGCAGGTCGTCGTACCGGCCGATGAATCCCGTCACATCAACTGACGCGGCGGTTCCGATCTCGACCCGGTAGCCGGCTTCCGCGTCGACGAATTTCTCAGTCTCCGCCTCCGGGTTGCCCTGGATGGTGACGACCAGCGGCATTCCGCCAGGGCCAGGCCGCGGCGGGAAGTCCACGTGAATCCCGCGGTCCTGGAGGGACGGCGTCCGCAGGGCGCGAGAGGCGGCCGCCCAGAGGCGCTGGCGGGGACGCACTTTCCACATCACGCGTGCGGTCGGCTGGATGCCCGCCCCAGAATCGGAGTCGTACTGCACCTGGCTGCCGAGCGTGACGGCGAGGCGGTTTCCCAGGAGCGCGATTCCGTCCTGCAGGAAGGCGGTCACGAGAGAGGAGTTGTCCTCGGCCGGCGTCAGCGAAACACCGATGTGTCCGTCGAAGCTCTCGCCGATGAACCGGTAGCCGGCACCGCCCACCAGGTCGTGATGCGCACCGAGCGACGTGTGGTATTGCGTGTCGAGGTCGACGGTGTGTCGGCTGTAGCTCGCGACCGGCTCATCCCGCTCCGCCACGTCGACGAACGCCTGGATCTGCACCGTTGAGCCGCCGGTGCGGGTGCGGCTCCAGCGGCCCAGGAGATGGCCGCCCTGGACCTGCGAGTGCTCGGTCGAGATTGGTTGACGACCAAAGGTCTGTGGGTCGAGGTTGGACCACAGCGCGTGCGCCCGGCCGGCGGTGAAGGCGCCCTCCATCGTGAACGCCCCTGGCTGCGTGGTCCAGTCCGCGCGGAATCCCGTCGTCACGGTCTCGGACCCATCGTCGGCGGGCGTGCCCGGTGCGACGAGCGATTCATGCCGGCCGGTCCACTGCGCAAACAGACGGTAGCGCGCCGTGCCGACCGTCCCGCCGAATCGGACGGCGCCCTGTGTGCCGGCGCGTCCGGCTTCGACGCGGGCGAAACCGCCCTGCGTATCGGCGGCGGACTTGGTGACGACATTGATCACGCCGTTCACGGCGTTCGCGCCCCACACCGCTGAACCGGGGCCGCGAATGACCTCGATCCGATCGATGTCGTCGAGCATGAGCTCCTCGCCGTCCCAGAGCACGCCCGAGAAGAGCCGGTTGTAGACGCTGCGGCCGTCGACGAGGACGAGCAGCTTGTTCGCGCGGACGCCGTTGAACCCGCGCACCGACACGGCCCATTTGCTCGCGTTGATCTGCGCAACATCGACGCCCGGTGCGAGCCGGAGCAGATCGGGGAGCGTCGTCATGCCGGAACGGCGGATGTCTTCCTGCGTGATGACGAAGATTGCCGCGGCGACATCCGTCGCGCGCTCTTCCTTCCGCGATGCCGACGTGACCTCGATGTTCATCAGATCCTCGATCGAGGCATTCAAGAGGTCCGGCACCTTCGTCTGCGCGAAGCCGCTCGACGCTGGCGCCAGCGTCGAGAGCAGCGACGCGAGCAGGACCCTGGCGGTACGCGCCATTCAGCGACCGGTCACGGGTCGCGAATGATGAGCTGGGCGGGCGCGTTCGGCGCCGGGCCGGACACCGGCGCTGTCAGCAGGCAGGAGAATGCCCCTGTTGGTGTGGTGGGAATCCACATAGTCAGGATAGGGGATCGCTCCGGAATTGCGTGTTCAATACGGCACAATCGTCCAACGTGCAGGCGAACGACCATGGGATCTGACGATATTGATCTGTCCCTGCCCGATACGCCTCTCACCGCCGAGCCGGAAGATTGCTTTGCAGGCCTGATCAGCGTGATCCGCGCAATCTGCGTCCCGTCGAGTACGTGATCCGCGAAATCCGCGTCCCGTCAGGTACGTGATCCGCGCAATCCGCGTCCCGTCGAGTACGTGATCCGCGAAATCCGCGTCCCGTCGAATACGTGATCCGCGCAATCCGCGTCCCGTCGAGTACGTGATCCGCGCAATCCGCGTCCCGTCGAATACGTGATCCGCGAAAATCCGCGTCCCGTCGAATACGTGATCCGCGAAATCCGCGTCCCGTCGAATACGTGATCCGCGAAATCCGCGCTCCGTGGAGTGCCCCGATCTGCGATCTGATCCGCGTCCAGCGCGATGGCGCCTCTGACTCTGAGCTCGCGCACCACCGGCGACTCGATCCAGGGTAGGATTCCGTGCGTCATGGCCATGCCGATTGCACAGCGCGTCGCCGCGATCATCGCCGTCAGTGCGAGCCTCCTCCTCTCGCGTCCCGCGCACGCCCAGTACGTGATGGAGCATCTCGGGCGCGGCGTGGTCGCCGTGCGCGCGAGTGAGAGCACCGTGTACGTCGGGTGGCGACTGCTCGGGACCGACCCAGCCGAGATCGCCTTCAACGTGTATCGTTCGACCAACGGTGGCGCGGCGTCGAAGCTCAATGCCGCGCCCATCGTGGCCACCACGGATTTCGTGGATGCGACGGCCGACCTCTCGCTCGCCAACGTCTACACCGTGCGCCCGGTGCGCGCCGGCCGCGAGCTCGCCGCCAGCGCGCCCGCCTCGCTTCGAGGCAACGCGCCGATCCAGCAGTTCCTGACGGTGCCGCTCCAGCGGCCGCCTGGCGGAGCGGTCGACGTGCCGCCCGGCGCGCGGACGGCCAACTACACGTACAGCCCGAACGACACGAGCGTGGCGGACCTCGATGGCGACGGCGAATACGAGATCGTGGTGAAGTGGGATCCCTCGAATGCGCGAGACACCGCGTCGCCGGGGCTGTCGGGCCGTCCGCTGCTCGACGCCTACCGCCTGGACGGCACCCGTCTGTGGCGGATCGACCTTGGCAGGAACATCCGCGCCGGTGCCCACTACACGCAGTTCATCGTCTTCGATCTCGACGGCGACGGTCGTGCCGAAGTGGCCTGCAAGACGGCGGACGGGACCGTGGACGGCCAGGGCCGCGCGATTGGAGACGCGTCGAAAGACTATCGCTCGCTCGAGGTGCCGACCGACGGCGTGCAGGTGAAGGACGCGGCCGACCGCCGCTACGGGAAAGTGCTCGCAGGTCCTGAGCACTTCACGATCTTCGACGGGCGCACTGGCGCGGCGCTCGCGACGACGGGCTATATTCCGGGGCGAGAGCCGCAGGATGGGTGGGGAGGAATCGGCGGCAACGGCGGGACCGACAACAACGGCAACCGCGTCGATCGATTCCTCGCCGGCGTGGCCTATCTCGACGGCCGGCTGCCGAGCGTCGTCATGGCGCGCGGCTACTATGGCCGCACCGTGCTCGCGGCCTGGGACTGGAGGAGGGGTCGACTCACGTCGCGCTGGGTGTTCGACTCGGGCAGCAGCCCTCCGCCCTATCCGAATCCCACGGCATCTCCGTACTCGGGTCAGGGCAATCACAGCCTGTCAGTCGCCGACGTCGACGCTGATGGCCGGGATGAAATCGTCTACGGTGCCATGGTCGTGGACGACAACGGCACGGGACTCTTCTCGACGGGTCTGCGCCACGGCGATGCCCTGCACGTCGGCGATCTCGACCCGGCCCGGCCGGGGCTCGAGGTGTTCGGGATCCACGAAAACGAAGAGGGGACCGTTGCCCTCAACTCGCCCGGGCTCGCGCTGTACGATGCCCGCACGGGCCAGGTCGTCTGGAGCCTGCTCCCGGGCGGCGACGTCGGACGCGGGCTGGCCGCCGACATCGATCCGCGCCATCGCGGCGACGAGTTCTGGACGAACGCGCCCGTCGGGGTGCTCGACGCGCGCGGCGCGCGCATCGCGGACGCGCCACAGGCGGTCAACTTCGCGGTATGGTGGGATGCCGACCCGCTCCGCGAGCTCCTCGACGGCAATTGGATCGGCAAGTGGGACTGGATGTCGAGTGCGATGGTCAGGCTGTTGACCGCGACCGGCGCCAGCGCGAATAACGGGACGAAAGCCACGCCCGCGCTCTCAGCCGACATCCTCGGGGACTGGCGGGAGGAAGTGATCTGGCGTGCCGACGACAACGAATCGCTGCGGATCTATACCACGACCATTCCTGCCGCGAATCGCATCTACACGCTGATGCACGACCCCCAGTACCGCGTGGCGGTCGCGTGGCAGAACGTCGGGTACAACCAGCCTCCCCATCCCGGATTCTTCCTCGGCGACGGCATGAAACCGCCGCCCCATCCTCGCATCAGTGTGCCTTCGCGGCCGAAGTAACCAAGTCGCGACGCCTTCACCTGATCCGCGAGCAGACCTCGGCCGTGTGGGGTGAGTGATCGGGCACTTTTGCCTCACCGGTCCGGAATCTTCCCACTTCACCGCCCCACAAATGAACCGCTCGACCCGAAAGGTCCCTATTTATCTTGCGCGCCCAAAGGCACGACCGTTGCTCGAGTTCTGACATGCATAGGAATTTCGTTGCTCGCCCTCCGCTCGACCTTACCGCTCTGGTTCGCGCCGAATACCTCGAGATGCCGGGTCTCTGCCTTACGGTTGCCCAGGCCGCCAGGCTCTGGAACGTCGGCCGTGACGAGTGTCGTCAGACGCTCGATGCGCTCATCCGTACCGGATTCCTCTACATGTCCCGCGATCTCTATATGCGCACCGGCTGCGGTCGCTGTTTTATCTGAGAAGTCCGGTTTGTCCTCAGCTGTTTGCCGTCCAAGAGCTTCTCACCGCACGAAGACGCCGAGCGCGCACAGAAAAACCTGTAGGGCTGCGTCCTCGGCGGACTCCGCGGTGAAGGCTTTTTGGCGGCGATGTGGGCAGACTAGTGCAGGCCGCCACCCGTGGTGGCTGTCGTTCTCAAGAACCAGCGATCGAGCAGGACGTGTTTCGCAAATAGGGGAGAGCTGAGCAGCACGCGGCCGATCGCCGCGGAAGCGGCGCGAATCGGGGCCGCGGGGCGCGGCGCAGGAGGGTGAAGGCGGCCAAGTGCTACCGCGTAGGGTTCCAGATCCTCGAGCGAGTGCCGGCCGCCGGCCGCGACCAGCGCTTCGGCCGCGAGCCGGCCGGATGCGATCGCCGGGTGGATGCCTTCCCCGCTCTCCGGGTACGCGAGCCCCGCGCCATCTCCGACGATCAGCATCCCCGGCCCGATGAGCGGCCGGGGTCCGACGCCTGACGCGAAATAGGCGTGCCCGCGCCATCGAATCGGCGTCGCGGACCTCAGCGTGCCGTTGGCCTCGAGGAACGCGATGAAGTGCCTGACGTGCATTCCGAAGTCTCGCCCCTCGCGACGCCCGATGCCCACGTTGAGGTACTCGCCCTTCCGGACGCACCACGCGTACCCCTCCAGATCCCGGCAGAACAGCAACTCGGGTGGGCGATCGGCGACGCCCGCATCTCGACCGTCCAGTCGAAACTCTGCCTCCTTGGCCACGACCGGCGGAGCCGTGTCAGGCGAGCCGCGCAGATGCCTGGCGACGGGACAGAAATGCCCGCCCGCGCCAATGACCACAGGCGCCTCGATTGTGTCGTTGGCAATCCACAGCCCGCCGCTCTGGCGCAGCGTGGTGATGGGCGTGCCCTCGAGTATCCGCACGCGGGCGCGGCGGAGCAGGAAGTCGTCGAACTCGCACCGGCGGATCGCGTAGCTGACGACGCGGCGGTATTGCGTTTCGATGAGCCGGCTGCCGATGACGCCGGTCCGAAAGGCCGTGATCTCCTGCAGCGTGAGCCCGGCGGCGCGGTACTCATTCGGATCGAGGTCGAGCAACGTGAACACGCCGGGTGTGAGCCAACCCGCACAGACCTTGTCCCGCGGAAACTGGGAGCGATCGGCAAGCACGACGTTCCAGCCCGCACGCTGGAGTGTCCGCGCGCAGGTCGAGCCGGCGGGTCCGCCACCGACGACGAGGGCGTCGCAGCGAATCATCGGCGACCGTCGCGGCCGGCGAAGAGATCTGCCCGCGTCCAGAATGGCGGCGCCGATTCCCGGGGCGTGAAGATCACCTGGAACAGTTGCATCCACCCGGTGGCGAATGCTGCCTGGGATCCCGCGAGGTACAGCTCCCAGGCGCGCGCGAACTCGTCACCGTAGGTCTGCCGCACCGAATCCCTCGCCGCCTCGTAGCGAGCCGCCCACAGGTCCAGCGTGCGCGCGTAGTGCAGGCGGAGGTTCTCGACGTCGATCACCGACATTTCCGCTGGCGCGAGGACGAGCGTCGTCACCTCCGCGAGTGTGGGCGTGTAGGCGCCGGGGAAGATGCGCCGCCGGATCCACGGGTTCAGCGGACAGGGG
The DNA here is from genome assembly GCA_963771395.1 of uncultured Acidobacteriota bacterium. Lineage (GTDB taxonomy): Bacteria > Acidobacteriota > Vicinamibacteria > Vicinamibacterales > 2-12-FULL-66-21 > DATBJJ01. The sequence continues at coordinate 163,157 of CAVYTY010000030.1, forward strand.
GCATCTCGACCGATGAAGTGCAGGAGGCCCCGGCCCCCGTCGCGCCGCAGGCTGCGTCGCAGCACCTCGGCGAAGCTGTGGAGGTGCGGAAGGCCGACGTGCTCCAGCATGCCGATCGAGACGAACACGTCGAACGCGCCGCGGACGTTCCGGTAGTCGTCGTCGATGAACTCGACGCGCCCCTCGAGTCCCTTGCGCGCCGCGCGTTCGCGCGCGAACGCCAGCTGTTCCCGCGAGACGTTGAACGCCTTCACGCGCACGCCGTAGTGCTCGGCCATGAAGAGCGCCAGCGCGCCCCAGCCGCACCCGGCTTCGACGACCGTGTCGCCCGGCCGCAGACACAGCTTACGGCAGACCAGATCGAGCTTCGCCCGCTGCGCCTCGTCGAGCGACATTTCGGGATGTTCGAAGTACGCGCAGGTGTAGACCAGCTCTTCGTCGAGCCACTGTTGATAGAAGCTGTTCCCCAGATCGTAGTGATGATGCACGTTGTCGCGCGCGGCGCTGGGCGTATTGTTTGCGAACGCCTGGCCGATCCGGGATCGCCAGGACGGCGTCAACGTCAGCCGGGTCAGCCCCTCGACGACAGGTTCAATCGGCCCACGAACATCGAGGCGGCCCGCCATGTATGCCTCTCCGAACCAGAGATCCGGATTGACGGCGAGACCGAGGAGTGTGCGCCGGTCGTGGACGACGAGATCTCCAACCGGCAGCCGGGGGGCATCGTAAGGCGAGCTCCGATCCCACAGTTCCAAGCGCACCGCCGCGGGTGCGATCGTGCGCTGGACGCGCGCGGCTAGCCATCGATCGATCCAGCCGGGACGGCGCCGCGTGACTCCCGAGGGCCGATTCACCGCCTGGACCGCAGGAGCGGTCGCTGTGCCCAGAGACGGATGTGTGCTCATGCGGGACACCTGGTGACGTGACCCATAGCTGACCTTAGGTATACCACGGCCGAGTTAGGTCAATCCGGACTTTTCAGCCAGACCGGCTGGGCGGTCGGGCATGGCAGGGCTCTTTTCCGGGATCGCACCGGATCCGCTGGGAAGGGGCGGGCTCCGGCAGGACATGGCGGTCAGCGCCGGGCCGTATTACCCTTGCGGAGCATGTCCACCACGGGAACGACGTCGTCCGCGCACCCACAGCTCCTCGAACGCCTGCGAGCCGCGACCGAAACGCTCGAGTTGATCGCCGCCGACCGGGGCACGCTGGCGCTGCTCTCGGAGGCCGAACATCGGCGCCTCCGTGAGGCGGCAGCTCTGGTGTGCAATCCTGACGTTCGCGCGCGCCGAACGATGGCGAAAGCCCTCGCGCGACGGCGGAGGCGCGAGCGGTCGGACCGCGACGATGCCGTGCTCGCCGGGACTGGAATCCGGGCCCTGCGACGGCAGCCGGTGTTCACGACTCCGAATGTCTTCGCGCCGCGCGGGTTTCTGCCGAGAGACCTCGCGCCTGCCGAAGCCGGCGCGGGCAACGTCGATTGGGACCGGCGGGAGACGACCGACCCGCAGCATTGCTACATCTGCAAGCAGAAGTACTCGACCATTCATGGTTTCTACGACCGGTTGTGCCTGTCGTGCGGTGACTTCAATTCCTCGAAGCGCGCCGAGCTGGCGGATCTGCGCGGGCGCGTCGCGCTGCTGACCGGCGGCCGCGTGAAGATCGGCTACCAGGCAGGCCTCAAGCTCCTGCGATCGGGCGCGCACCTGATCGTCACGACCCGGTTCCCCCGCGATGCGGCCACGCGCTACGCTCAGGAGCCGGATTCCCGGGAATGGTCCGATCGGTTGGACATCTACGGGCTGGATCTCCGCCATGCGCCGGGCGTGGAAGCGTTCTGCCGCGAGCTCGTGACGACGCGCGGCCGCCTCGACGTGATTGTCAACAACGCGTGTCAGACGGTCCGCCGTCCACCGGACTTCTACACGCACATGATGGCCAGGGAAACCGAGCGGCTGCCGAGCGCACCGGCGCCCGTCCGGAAGCTCCTGGCCGCGTATGAGGAGTTGAAGCGCGACGCCCTCGCGCCGGCGGGAATGGTCGGGTCTGCCAACGCCTCCCGGATGTCGCAGCTGCGGTTGCTTCAGGATGAGCTTCTCGCGCAACCGGAGCTCTTCCCGGAAGGGCGGTTGGACCAGGACCTCCAGCAGGTCGACCTCCGGCAACGCAACTCATGGCGCCTGCTGCTCTCCGACGTGTCCACAGTCGAGTTGCTAGAGGTGCAGCTCGTGAACGCGATCGCCCCCTTCATCCTCAACGCGCGGCTCAAGCCGCTCATGCTGCGGACGCCGGAGCGGGACAAGCACATCGTCAATGTCTCGGCGGTCGAAGGCCAGTTCTATCGGAGCTGGAAAACGACGAGGCATCCGCACACGAACATGGCGAAGGCCGCGCTGAACATGATGACGCGCACGTCGGCCGCCGACTATCACGGGGACGGAATCCACATGAACAGCGTCGACACCGGGTGGGTGACCGACGAAGATCCGGTGGAGATCGCCGCGCGGAAGACCGCCGAGCAGCGCTTTCACCCGCCTCTCGACGTCGTGGACGGCGCGGCACGCATCCTCGACCCCGTCATCACCGGCATGAACACCGGCGTGCACGTGTGGGGGCAGTTCCTGAAGGACTACCGGCCGACCGACTGGTAGGCGAGCAGGACCGCGTGCCGGGGGCCGCGCTTGACGCGGCCGCGGACGCTTTGGAGATCGACCCTGAGGCCGTGCTGGCGAAGACGCCGCGCGAACTTTCGATCCTCGTGTGCCGCCCACACGCCGAGTACCCCGTCGGTCGTGAGCGCCGCGCGCAGCGCGTCGATGCCCCGATCACCGTAGAGCCAGGCATTGCCGGCGGCGACCAGCGCGTCCGAGCTGTTGTCCACGTCGAGCAGCACGGCGGCGAACCTCCCCGGATTCAGCCGCAGCGCGACGGCGACGTCGACCTCCTCGACGCGCACCCGTGGGTCGTCGAGCGGATGGCCGGCGAGCGGGCCGAGCGGGCCTTTGTTCCAGGCCACGACAGCAGGCACCAGTTCCGCGACAACGACGGTGGCCGTTGGCGGGAGAATGTCGAGCGCGGCGCGGAGCGTGAAGCCCATGCCCAGGCCGCCGATGAGTACGTGTGGATCGGCGTGCCCCGCGATGCGGCGGCACGCGAGCGTGGCGAGCGCATCCTCCGAAGCGTGCATCTCGCTCGTCATGAGCGGCCGTCCGTCGGCGAGCAGCAAGTACTCGCCATCACGACTCTTCAAGGTCAGCGGAGTACCGTCGGGAGCGGTCGTCTGACCGATGAGGATCCAGGGCTTCAACGCGCGCGGTCCATGCCTGCTGTCTTGTTAGGGCTGCGTCATGGGAGACGTCGAGTTTATCACCGCGAGCCGTAGCGTTCGGTGAACCCGGGGACTGTGAACTGACGACCCTCGACTGTCGACTGACGACTTCCCAATCTATTCCCCCGCGTCCACATCTCCGATGTTCGTCCGGTCGAGGACCCGGCCGATCGCTTCGGTCGCGAGCAGGCACTCGATCAGCAAGACAACCGTCGCGACGACGATGGCAGGAAGAACCAGCGTGCTCCCGGTCGCGGCATAGATCGCGAGTCCGACGAGCCCCGCGGCTACGCCGGCCGGCAGGGCGGAGACGACGACCACCAGCAGCAGGCCCACCATTATTACAATGCGCTGGCCAAATGCCTCGAGGCCAGATGCTCGCGCCGGGCCGATCGTCACCCACGCGGGAAAGAGGACCGCAAGGCCGTTCAGCGCGACCAGTTGCACCGCAATCAGGCCGGGCGCGACGAGCATCACGGCGACGGCGTTCGACAATCGGCCGGCCGTGGATGCGGCGACCTCGGGCAGCACAGAGCTCGACAACGCGGCGGCACCAGCCACGAACAGCCAGACGGTGGTGGACAGGACTACGGCGGGCGCGAGCAGCTCCCCACGGACGAGAGCCGCGCCGCGCACCGGCCAGGTCTTGAGGATGGCCAGCCGGGCGAGATCCTGTCGCAGATCGTTCCGCACCATGTGCGGGCCCATCAGGACCGACAACGCGGCTCCGATCAGGCAGAACCTCGAAATCGTCTCGGACACGGCAGCGTGGTCCGTTCCAGTCGTCAGCACGACTCCGAGCACGATCAGGATCGGCCCAAAGACAACCATGCGCCACGACGCGAAGCGTCCCAGGAGAATCAGGTTCTTCCAGAGCAGCGCGGTCTCTGGTGGACCCGTCAACGGCAGCGTGAACGGCGCGGGACGCGCTCGATACGTCACGGGCATCCCGCGTTTCAGAATCTGAGCCACCTTTTCGGCACGTTCCGCCGATGCTTCCTCAAAGGACGCATCCGAGCGCACAACCCACACGAAATTCACGGCGAGCAGCAGCCCGGCAGCGGGCAGCACGCGGAGGAACTCGGCCGGCGAGGCCGCGAGCGGCAGGCGCACGAGCGCTCGGAAGGGCCAGAGCACGACGGCCGCCGGACCACTCGCGCCGAGTCGCTGGAGCTCGGCGAGGATGTCGACTGGCCGCCGGAGCGTCGACAACAGCGTCCAGTCGGCGGCCACGGTTCCGACGAGCACCATGCCGGCAACGACGACCAACGCCAAAGGCAGCCACTCGCGCGCCAGGCCGGCTTGTCCATGTTTTCTGAGGCTGTCGCGGCTGAAGGAGACGCCCATCAGGTTCAGGTTCATCGTTGTCATCAAGATCGAAACGCCGGCGAAGAACGTCCACCCGCTGGCCAGGCTCGATGGTCTGAAGATGACCGTCACGATCGCGCTGCCGAGGGCGGTGGCGACGAGCGAGCGGAGAAGCTTGTACTGAATCAATTGCCGGCGCGTGATCGGCGCCGGAAACAGGAACTGCACGTCGGCGGGCGAGAACGCGAGCGCCACCCGGCCGGACCGCGGCAGTATCCAGGCGAGCGCCACGGTCGCGAAGAGGAACGCGCTGCCCATCAGCTCCAGCGTCCCGGGGTACCGGGCGATGAACGCCAGCGGACCATTCATGCCCGTCGAGTTTCGGCCGGGCCTGAAGAACGCGAAGTAGCAGTAGAGGCCCCCGACGATCGACCCGATCAGGTAACGCGGCTGGCGGAGCCGTCGCATGCGCACGCGGAGGCGATTGCGCATCGAACACAACGTCAGGTACAGAAGGGCCCCGGTCATCGCGAGTCGCGCGCCGTCACCTTGAGGAAGATCTGCTCGAGGCTCGAACCGGCGCCCGCGCCCTCGGCCCGCGCCGAGAGCTCGGCCATCGTGCCATCGGCAACCTTCACGCCGCCATCGATGATGACGATCCTGGTGCAGATCTCTTCGACGAGGTGCAGGAGATGGGATGAGACAATCACCGCCGCTCCGCTCCGGCCCCGCTGGACAATCGTTTCTTTCATGTGACGAATGCCCAGGGGGTCGAGGCCGGTCAGCGGCTCGTCGAAGAGCAGCACGCGCGGAGTGTGCAGCAGGCCGCAGGCAATGGCGACCTTCTGCTTCATGCCGCGGGACAGCTCGCCGGGCAGCGCGTCTTCCTTGCCGGCGAGCTGGAGCTCCTCGACAAGAGTGCGGGCCTGACGGTCGAAGTCGGTCACCCGGTAGATCCGCGCCGTCAGGCGCAGATGCTCCATGACGGTGAGGTAGTCGAACAGGTGCGGTTCATCCGCCATGAACGCGATCCGCCGCTTCGCCTCGACGGGATCGCGAACGATGTCGTGCCCCTCGATCGTGATTGTGCCGCGAGTCGGCGCCTGGATGCCGACGATGCAGCGAAGCGTGGACGTCTTACCGGCGCCGTTGGGTCCAATGAGGCCGAGCACCTCTCCCGACCGGACGTGACAGGAAAAGTCGTCAACGGCCTTGAAGGTGCCGTAGGTCTTCGTGAGGTGGACGATGTCGATCACACCATGCCGGCCATTGGGAGTGCTGATGACGAGTCAGACGATTATGTCATTTCAGCACCGCTCTCGACCGCTCACTGCCCGCGGGGCCGCCTCTGTCAGCATTTCTCAGTTTGTCGTGGGGCCCCACCCCCACGACGCTGCCAGCGCTTCGCTGCGCTCGCGCCGGTGGTCAGCGACCACAGCCTGCTTGGGGCACGGCTGTGTCTTTTCCTGTGTCTATGGGTGACTTCAGAGTAACTCAGTGTTTGTTCAGCACCGGTTCAGGACTTCACTCGGCGCCCCGCGCTAGGCTGGTCGTCAGAGTGGGGTGTGATGTCGAGGAGCGGTCTGTGCACGGCGGTGGTGGTCTTCGGCGCCGCGGCGCTGTCGGCGGTGAGCCTCTCGGCGCGCCAGGCGCCGGCGGCGCATTCCGACCGGGCGTCCGCTGCTGCCGACCCCGGCGCCAGTGCCGCGCTTCGCGCGCGCGGCCAGTTCCTCGGCTACAACCTCGATCGTGACGCCGCGCTCGCGTCCTTTCGCGACGCGATCGCCGTCGATCCCACGCACCCGGCAGCGTATCGGCTCACCGCCGCGACGGTCTGGATCAACATGCTGTTTCAGCAGGGTTCGGTGACCGCCGAGGACTACCTCGGGCAGGCGCGGTCCGACCTCGTCCGCCGGCCGCCTGCTCCGGAGCTGGATGCCGTCTTCCGCGAGCACCTCGAGCGTGCGCTGACCCTCGCCGACGAGCGATGCCGCGCCGCCTGCACCGCCGACGCGCACTTCCAGCTCGGGGCCGCGTACGGCTATCAGGCGACGTACGCGGCCACGATCGAGGGGAGTCTCTTCGGCAGCCTGCGCGCCGCACGTCGCGCCTATGCCGAGCACCAGCGCGTGCTCGATCTCGATCCCAATCGCAAGGACGCCGGTCTGATCGTCGGCATGTACCGGTATGCGGTCTCCTCGCTGTCGCTGCCGTCGCGCTTGATGGCCCACGTCGCCGGCTTTGGTGGCGGCCGCGACCGCGGCCTCCGTATGGTCGAGGAGGCCGCCAGCTACCCGAGCGACGTGCAGACCAATGCGCGCTTCACGCTGATCGTCATCTACAACCGCGAGGCCAGGTTCGACGACGCGCTGCGCGTGATTGCCGAGCTGCAGCGGCAGTACCCGCGCAATCGGTTGTTGTGGCTCGAGGCCGGCAGCACGGCGCTCAGAGCCGGTCGTCCGGCCGTCGCGCGCCAGTCGCTCGAGCACGGGCTCGCCATGCTGGCCAACGACGCGCGGCCGCGCGCATTCGGCGAGCTGGCCCGCTGGGGCTACTACCACGGCGCTGCGCTCGTGGCGTTGAAAGAGTCTGACGCCGCGCGGCGCGCGCTGGACGAGGCGCTCAGGAGTCCGGCGCGGGCCTGGGTGCAGGGGCGCATCCACACCGAGCTCGGCAAGCTCGCCGATCTCGGCGGCGATCGCCCGGGCGCCGTCGAGGAGTATCGCCAGGCGGTCCGACTCTGCGGTGGAGGCGAGGACGTTGTGTGCGTGAAGGACGCCAGGACCTTGATGAAAGGCGGGTACCGGTGATGTCGGGACATGCACGATCGGCCTGCGCTGTCGCCAGCATCGTGCTCACGTTCGTCGTCGCGATCGTCCTCGTGTCGCGAGGGACCCAGGCGTCTGTCCGTTACATCACGCGGGACGCGCTGCGGTCGACGTTCGCGTCGGACACCCACAACCTCGTGTATCGGTGGGATCCCGCCGATCCCCGTCCGGAGCCTGCACGGCGGGCCGCGCTGTTCGATTTCGTCTATCAGACTTACGACAGCTCGGCATGGATTCCCCAGTCGCTCTTCGACCGCAACCTCGTGACGCAGGCCGTCATCGGCGACATCGACACGATCGTCGGCAAGGAGGTCGGACTCGTCCTGTGGCGCGAGCAATCGGTCGTGCCCGCCTACGGCATGGCACCCGGTCCGCGGTCGGACGAGCCGTTGCGCTGGACGGTGAACTGCCTCGTGTGTCACACGGCGGAAATCGACGGCATCGCGTACCTCGGTGCGGGCACGAAGACCTTCGACGACCTCTGGCTCGGCGAGGCGCTCAAGACGCTGACGAGCGAGCGCTGGCGGTCCGTGCTGTCGGGCGATTCGACGGATCGGGCCCTCGCCGCCGATGCCCACCGGATCCTGAACAGCCATCACCACGACAAGATCGACTCGCTCACGCGCGCGAGGTCCACAGCGTTTGCCGCCTCTCACGTCGAGCTGTTCCTGCGACCGAACGGGGCGATGCCCGCTGTGGAGGATGTCGGCCGCGGCGACACGAAGACGCCGCCCCTGTGGCACACGGCTGCAAAGATGTCGTCGGAGCGCTGGTACGCCGACGGCAGCTTTCACGGCCCGTTTCCCCTCATGGCCTCGTCGATGGAGCTCGAGAAGGATCGATCGTTCGATGCGCTGGTGACGTCGGTCATCCCGACGATCAAGGCGGAGTTCGAGTCGGTGATCCGTCATCTCCGGCCGCCGCCATACCCGTACGCGATCGACGCGACGCTCGCTGCCCGTGGAAAGGAGCTGTTCTACTCGCAGGAGGTGGGATGTGCGCGCTGCCACGGCGTCTACGACGGACGGGGCAACGTCGACTGGCCGGGCGTCCACAAGGACGTAGGGACGGATCGGTCGCGCCTCGATGTCGTGTCGGACAAGTTCATCGCCGCGTTCGAGCAGAGCCCGCTGGCCGCGGAGGGCTCCCTCGTGAAGAGCGACGGATACGCCGCGACACCCCTCACCGGCGTGTGGGCGAACTATCCTTACCTCCACAACGGGAGCGTGCCGACGCTGTCTCACCTGCTCGGGCCCGTATCAGAGCGCCCGGCGATCTTTCACGTGATGGCGGCCGGCCGCTTCGACCGGGCGCTGGTCGGCCAGGCGCTCTATCTGGATCCCGTCAATCGTCGGCTCGGGGAAGCCGAGCTCATCCGACGGTTTGGCAACGATCGCGACTGGTTCAACGTGACCCGGTCCGGATCCGGCAACGGCGGCCACAATGTCTGGCCGCGGATCCGCACGGACGACAGACGCCGCGCGTTGATCGAATATCTCAAGACACTGTGATGGTTCAAAGGGTTCAAGGGGTTCAAAGGGTTCAAGGGGTTCAAGGGGTTCAGGGGGTTCAAGGGGTTCAAGGGGTTCAAGGGGTTCAAGGGGTTCAAGGGGTTCAAGGGCGTTCCGCGAGATGCGTTCGTAAAAGAGTGTGATCCGCGAGATCCGCGTCCCGTGAAAAAATGTGATCCGTGAGCCCCGTGAGAAGGAGACGATCTGTGCTCCCGTCCGCGACCCCCCGGTGATCAGCTCCCACGAGGCGATCGTTGTCGGCGCAGGGCCCGCCGGGCTCGCGACCTCACGCGAGCTGGCGCGGGCCGGCGTGGAGCACCGCGTCCTCGAAGGCGGCGACGACATCGGTCACACCTGGGCCCGGCTGTACGACAGCCTGGTGCTGCACACGGGCAGGCACCTCTCTGCGCTGCCAGGCCTGCCGCTGCCGTCGACGCTCCCGATCTTTGTGCCGCGCCGGGAGTTTCTCGACTATCTGCACCGCTACGCCGACACCTTCCGACTGCCAATCGAGACCGGCGCCGAGGTGACGAGCGCCGCACGCGACGAGAGCCGCTGGCGTCTGAGCCTGCGATCCGGATCCGTCGTCTACGCGCGGCACTTGATCGTTGCCACCGGGATCGCCGCCAATCCTTACATTCCGGCGATTCCGGATCGCGATCGGTTCACCGGTCGGCTCATCCACAGCGTCGAGTATCGACGGCCGGACGCGATGAGCGGCCGGCGAGTCCTCGTCGTCGGCGCCGGCAATTCCGCTGCGGAGATCTCGGTCGAGCTCGCGCGGGCGGGCGCCGAGGTCTCGCTTGCCGTGCGAACCGGCGCGGTCATCGTGCCCCGCGACCTGCTGGGCATTCCGATCCAGTATCTGTCTGTCGTGCTGAGCCCGCTGCCCGTGGCGCTCGTGCAGCGTCTGACGACGGTTGTGGGGAGGCTGCGCGGACCTCGCGTGCTGCCGCTGCCACCGCGCACGCTGTGCCCGAAGGTCCCGGTGATCGGCCTCGCGCTGGCAGACGCGCTCCGCGCAGGAACGATTCGCCTGCCTGGCGGCGTCGAGGCGTTCACCGTTGTCGGCGCACGATTCCACGATGGATCAGAGCAGCCGTTCGACGAGGTCATCCTGGCCACGGGCTACCGGGCGGCGGTTGGTTTTCTCGACGGCGTCATTCGCCTCGACGCCTGCGGGTTTGCCAGACGCCTCGACCGGGTGACGAGCGCGGACCGCCCCAAGCTCTACTTCGTCGGCCACAACTACGACGCGCGAGGCGGCCTGTTCAATATCGCGCGCGACGCGCGGCACGCGGTGCGCGTCCTCACGGACCGCCGGCGTGATACTGACCGAACGTCCACTGGAACGCGGCCAGCACCGAGTGGAAGATGATGGGAATCGTGCCCCCGAGCCAACGCTCGTCGGGCTTCCGCGCCATCCGGATGACGTAGCGGACGACCATCGCTCCGGCATACAGGTAGCTCCACGCGAGCACGATGCGGCCCAATCGCGGCAACGGCTGCACCCAGAAGCCCGAGCCGCGCCAGAAGTCGGACGCAATCCAGAACATGAGGAAGAGTACGACCGCCTGCGTGGACAGCAGGAACGAATAGGGAACCAGCCCCGACTGCCACTGGGCCATCGGCGGCAGCCACGCGGGTGCCCGCAAAAAGACGACGAGCTGGCCGATGACCCGGAGGAACATCAGCACGCTGCACAACCAGAGAACAATACTCAAGGAGGGGGGATCGTTCATGTCGTGCTGTAGCAGGCGGCCCGTCTCTGCGCTCCAACCGGTGTCGTCTGGCTTCCGGCAAACATGTCCAGGTAGTGCCGATACCAGTTGCTCTGGAATACCTCGTCGGGATCGTACTGACGCTTGAGCGCCAGGAACGACGGCAGCTGCGGGTAGCAGCGCTCGACTTGATCTCGCCGTGCCCACCGATGGTAGGTCAGGTAGTAGCTTCCCCGTGCCGGATGCCGAGGTCGATCAGAGCGCGGAACGCTTCGCCGGCGCGGGCGATCTCGAGCGGCGTGTGGTCCACGTGCAGGTTGACGATGACGCACGCGTAGCGATCCCGCGCCCAGACCAGGAACGTCTCGTCGTCCTGTTCGATGAGGCGGACGGTGCCGTAGATGACGTTGGCGCGGTGCGCCCGCAACGCTTCGCGCGCGTCTTCCATGAACGCGGCCAGCCTGGTGCGGTCGACGAAGATCTCCGTGATCATCTCGGACCCTTTGACGGAGGCGCCTGTCGCGCGGTCGAGGTCGGCGTGGTAGTTGTCCACGTAGGCCGCCGAGAGCTGCGAGTCCGACCAGTAGATCTGCCCGGACGTCTCCAGGTAACGCGACGTGTAGAAATCGAACGCGAGGCGCTTGTTCGTGTGCGAGTAGCGGGTCAACCGCGACCAGTCGTCCGGGTGGAATCGCGTCGGGTTCTCGGTGAGCGGTGTCCCGGGCTCTACGGGCCGGTAGCACGAGAAGACCCCGCGGCGCAGGAAGCTGTCGCGCGTATCGTCGGTCGCGAACTGGAAGTCGCCATAGAGGTACCCGTCGCGGATCCGCTGCTCGAAGCGTTCCATGATGTCGGTGGTCTCACCGAGCGTGACCACGCGTTCCACCTTGACGCGCCGGCGTAGCCTGAGCTGCACGCGGGTGATGATGCCGAACAGCCCGTAGCCGCCAATCACCAGCCGGAAGAGCTCAGCGTGCTCGCGTCGTGAGCAGGTGTGGATTTCGCCCGTCGCGTCGAGCAGGTCGAATTCCTCGACCTGGTCGACGATCGGCTTGAGCGCCAGGCCCCGCCCATGCGCGTTGCATGCGAGGGCGCCACCGAGGCTCAGTCGATCGGCGCCGGTCTGCTTCTGGACGATACCCCACCCAGGTGTGCCTTGCGGTTGAGCGTGCGCGAGGTAGTCGAGCAGGGCCGGCCACAGGATGCCACCTTCGGCCGTGATCAGCCCGCGCTCGGCGTCGAACTCCAACACGCGGTCGAGCGCGCGCGTGTCGACGAGGACGCTGGCTTCGCCGAACTGCTGGCCGCCCATCGCGTGCCGCCCGCCCGCGATCGAAACCGACTTTCCCTCGCTTCTGGCGCGAGCGACGGCCGTCGCCAGTTCGTCACCGGTGCGAGGCGCGACGATCCGGTCCACGCGCGTCGCGTTCAGCTGCGAGTGGATGTCGTTGACGAGGGTGCTGGCTACGTCGTTCGTGATGCCGGAGAGCGCTGGCGAGCCCATGTGCTCAGGCTACCGGATCGGCATCAGCGTGTCTTGAGGCGGCGCTGAAGAAACACTGAGAAGTTGTGAGGAGACGAAACTAGTGACGGGCCACTAGGGTCCGCCTGCCGGGGCGGACGTCCGCTTCTCGGGCTGTTGCAGCGCGTAGATCCGCAAGCTCTGGATGGACCACGCAGGAGCCTCCTCCGCACTCGTGGTCAGGCTGATGCGGACGAACTTTGCCTGGACCGGCTGGAACGTGCTGATCGTCGTGACGCCGTTCCCCTTTCCCTCGGCGGCGGCCGTCCATGACGAGCCATCGGGCGAGATCTCCACCTTGTATCCGCGTGGGAAGCCAGGTGGGGCGACGACCGGTGCGCCGCTCGAGGTCACTGCCGCAGCGTTCCCGGCCCCACCACGCCCGCCTGGCGGTGGCGATTGAAATTGGATCTCCGTGACCATTTCGAGTTTGGGGAGCTCGACCTGGAACCACATGCCGGCTTGCTGCACCGAGCCGGCGTTCCACGCCGTGAGGCTCAACGCGCCGACCGCGGCATCCGAATTGTGACTCGCCGTCAGTTTCCAACCATCAGTGTAAAGAGGAGTCGGCAGCGAAGCGATCACTTCGGGAAGCGTCCACAGGGTCTTGCGATCGGTATTGGCGGCACGCACACGGGCCACGTCCGCCGGCGTGATGAACCCGCCGCTGTTGCCGAAGTTGTGGCGCACGTGGGAGGCCACCGCGGCAATCCACTCGTCATCGAAGTTGTGCATCGGGATCATCATGTCCGTGTAGGTCTTGCCGTCAACGGGCCCGGCGAGCCCGTGCAGTACGACCTTCGTGATGTAGTCGCGGTGACCGTTGACGCGCTGCGATCCGGCGAGCGGCGGCGCCATCGTCGTGGCGAGCTCAGGCTTCGGCGTGCCCATTCCATCCGGGGCATGGCAGGCGAAGCACACTTCGTTGTAAATCGTCGCGCCGCGGTCGAGAAGGTTCTGCTGCTCCGGCGTGAGCGCCGCGCCGCCGCGCCCGCCGCCGCCGCGTCCCGCGGGCGGATTCAGCATTGTCGTGGCCACGAGTTGCACGCCGCGCGCTTGATTGCTCTCCATCGTCGCCTTGATGGTGGTCGCGGCGTCCGGTACTTTCCACCGATTCATGGTCAACAGCGCCTGGATCACCACGTCCACATCCGCGTCCTTGCTCATCTTCGCGTAGTCGGCGGCGAACGACCGGTCGCCAGCCTTGTAGAGCGTCTCGCTGGCCCGAATCGCCTGAATGCGCATGCGCGGCTCCGAATCCGCCATCAGTTGACGCACGAGCGCCGGCTTGAGCGAGTCGAGGCCTTCGAGCGTCCACATGGCGTGGAAGCGCGCCAGCAGGTTCCCGGACGTCTTCACGATCGTCAGCAGCGCCGGCACGACCGACTTGTCCTGCTTCAGCACGAGCAGTTGCTGCGCCGTGTCGCGCCACCAGCCGTTCGGATGGCTGAGACGCGTGACGAGCTGGGCCGCGGTCTCGTTGTTCATGCGGGGACGGATCGGGTCACGCCGCAGCCGGTCGGATCGGTCCGGCTTGACGCCGTCGTACACCAGCCGCCAGATGCGTCCCTTGTGAATGACTTTGTCGAGGTCGTATTGCTGGATCCGCGCGCGCAGGTATGTACCAGGCCCGGCGAAGTTTCCGACCTGGATGATGCCGTGGTACATGTCGGTGATGTACACGGTGCCATCCGGCGCCGTCGTCACGTCCACGGGACGGAAGAGCGGGTCGAGCGACTTGATGAACTCGTTGTTGGGATACGCGTTGGACAGGTAGGTGAGCCCGTCTTTCTTTTCTGCGCGAATCCGCCGGACGATGCGGGCGACCGGCTCTCCGTAGAGGAGGTCACCGGCCAGGTCCTTCGGCAGCTTGTGGCCGCGGTAGATGTCGTTGCCGGCGCTCCCGGTCACGCTTTTCAACGATCCGTCGGGCATCCGCGTGGCGTTCAGGCCGCCCTGCATGTCGGCGACTCGGACCGGTGCGCCCCAGGGAATCCGGAAGTCGGGCTCGAGCTCGTCGGGAACGGTGAAGTTGCCGTACACGATCGGGAATTGAAAGCTGACCGGGACCCCGGGGGCACCGCTGTCGAACCACGTCTTGCCGTCGTTGTCCTGTGTGACCCCCCACTCCCCGCGGTTGGCGCCCGTGGGCTCCTTGAGGATCCCGTGCGGTGTCCATCGTGCGCGGAAGGCGTTGTAGGTGCTGTACATCCAGTTGTCGAGCGTCCAGGTGAGGAACGCCTCCTGGCCTTCGATGTTCGCCAACCGGCCGTAGCCGGTATCGAAGAGCTCCTTTTTGTCTGCGACGCCGTCGCCGTTGGTGTCGGTGTACTTCCACACCTCCTGCGCGTTGGACTCTTTGGTCAGGATCGTGTTGGGACCAAACGGGGTCACGAACCGCGGGAACACCATGTTGTCGACAAACACGCTGTGCTTGTCGTAGACGCCGTCGTTGTTGGTGTCGACGTGGAGCGAGATCCGGCTGATGGGGTCGAGCTGGCCGGTCATGTCCAGGTCCAGCATGTAGCTGCGATCTTCGACCACGAACATCCGGCCGTTGCCGTCGAAGGCGACGGCCGTGGGCTCCTGAATGATGGGATCGGACAGCACGAGCTCGAGGCGATATCCGGGGGGCAGGATGAACAGTTTGAGCTGCTCCTCGGGCGTCTTCGCCAAGACGGGCGGCTGCTTCGTAAAATCGATGCCGCTCAGATCCTGGCGGCCACCGCCGCGACCGCGACCGCCAGCATCGCCCTGATTCGGCGCTCCCGGCGCAGGCGCTCCCGGCGGCGCTTGACCGGCTTGTCCCGCCGGTGCCTGGCCGGGCGTAGGCGGCGTCTGCGTGACGACGGCCTGACCGGCCGCGGCCAACGCGAAAGCAAAAAAGGCCAGGCCCAGGGGCCGCGCGTGAGGTCTATCGACTCTGGAGGTCATCACGTTCCCTTCCGCGTTCTCCCCGCGGCCACGTCCTGCACGTTCGGGTAGATGATTAGTCCTCTCGTGGTGCTGAGCGTGTGTTGTTTGCCAGGAGCGGGCAGGACACCCTTCCCGCTCCTGGTACGAACGAGCGGTCTAGAACGAGAAGCGGATGTACGCCTGCAGGTTGCGTGGCGTCTGCCAGGCGTTGACCGCGCCGAAGCCCGCGCTGTTCGGCCTCACCCGCGCCGGGTTCAGCGTTCCGTCGGGCAGGTGCGGCAGGTTCAGTGCCGTCACGGGATCGTTAGGACTGGCCAGCGTCACGCTCTGTTGCCGTCCGGTGATGATTGCCTGGTTCGGCGCATTGAAACTGTCGAGGCGCAACTGCAGCACCCTGCTGCCGCCGAGGCGGATGTTGCGCGCGATCGAAATGTCGAGCACGCTCAGGAAGCACCCGAACAGGTAGTTGTTCGCGGACTCGAGGCCGACGCTGCCGACGAGCGGTCCCTGGAAGGCGGCCGTGTTGAACTGCCTGTACGGGTCGCTGGTGCAGCCTTCGCCGGGGTCGCCCACGATCCGGATGCGTCCGCCGAACGTCGGCGACCCGGTCAGGTTCACGTTGCCCCCGCCGCTCTGGTAGCTCTGAGTGATCGTATAGGCGCTGCCAGAGGTGCCCGTCCAGATACCTGAGAGCTGCCAGTCGTTGACCAGGAAGCCCAGGGCGCGCCAGCCGGCCTTGCTGCTCTTGATGTCCGGCATGTCCCACACGAAGGTTCCCTTCATGATGTGCGTCTGTGGGACCTGATCGCCGAGCAGCTCTTGTGCCTCGGCCTGATCGGCACGAAGGACGAGCTGCCCGCTTGCATCGTGGTCGTAGCGCGGCGCGGCGTTGGCGACGTCCGAGAGGGTAATCGAGTCGCTGAACCCGAACTGCAGCCCGTCCCTGAACCGGCGGTTGAAATTGAACTGGATCGAGTGGAACGTCCTCCAGGCGTCGTACGACCGATAGTTCAGCGAGCCGTAGCCGCGATAGGCGCGCAGCAGATCGGGGTTCGTCGAGGCGAGCGATGACGCGCCCGGCGTGGCGCTGACCGGAATCGTCGGATCCTGGGCCGTTGCCAGGAAGGCCGTCCCGTAGTCGAGCGCGTTGATGTCCACGGTCTGTTCGGCGTTGTAGTTGTGGCGGCCAACATAGGACACGTCCAACACCACGGACCAGGGAAGCGACATCTGCAAGCCTGCGTTCCATTCCCACGAGGTCGGCAACGCGCTTTGTACTCATAGGCCACGAGGGCCGGCGGACCCTGGGTGGTCAGGCCTGTGTTGGTCAGGCTCTGCAGCTGCGAGTACCGTACGGTCACCAGGCTCGAGATGAATGTATTGCCGACGAGCGCCTGGGCGTTGCCCGGGCGCGGCCGATCGAAGTACAGCCCGGTGGATCCGCGAAGCACGAACTGCTGTTGGCCGGTCAGATCGTAGGCCATGCCGAAGCGCGGCCCCACGTTGAGCATCGGGAACTTGTAGGTCGTGTCGGCGATCTCCCTGCCCGACTGGAACAGCCCGTTCTTCAGGTCGCCTGAGTTCGGCACGAGCGTGCCGATGGCCAGCGTGCTGTTCGGTCCCAGGAACGCCCCCGTGATCGGGTTTTGCGCCTGGCGATTGGTGCCGGTGCACGGAAACTGGCCGTTCGCGCAGCCCGCGACATACAGCCTGGGCGCGGCGGCAAGGTTGAACTGGTCCAGCAGGAAATTGCCGCTCTGCTTGAGCGCATCGTGCTGCGGCTGCGCGTGCACGAAGCGCACGCCGTAGTCGAGTGTGAGCTTGTTGTTGACCCGCCAGTTGTCCTGAATGTAGCCCTCGATGTTGTTGTACTGGAAGGTGCCCTCCTGATACGCGGACGCCTGCGTGAACGAGCTGAAGGAGCCGATCGCCGCATTGGCGAACCCGAAGGACGTGTCGAAGCCGTTGACGCCGGCGGTGTCGTTGGCGAAGCTGATCGCCCCGAAGTTGTCGCCGCCGCTCACGTTGTTCTCCCGCTTGAGGCTGTGGGTGATGTAGAAGCCCATCTTCGGCGTGTGCCGGCCCATGACTTTCGTCAGGCTGATCGAGAAGTCCTGGGTCGTGTTGATGTTGATGAAGCCCGGGTAGATGATGTTGGGAGGCGCGCCCTGGTTGTTGTTGTTGGCGACGATCCGGCTGCCCCACGAGAAATTCGGCACTTTCCAGATCCGGGTGCCGTCCCAGTACGGGGGCTGCTGAAAGTTCAGGATCTCGTACGCGTAGTAGTCCGGGTTGAGGACCGACGCGTCCTGGAAGAGCAGCGGGAGATCCGCGAGCCCGGTTTTCCGCGCGTCGGCGACGTCGTTCACGGGGAGACCGCCGTTGCCGGCCAGCTGGTTCCCGGCTCGCCCGTAGGTCGCCTCGAGAAACGTCGTCGGGTTCAGGCTGTAATTGACCGTCACCGCCTCCGTGCCTTTGCGCGGATGCGGGGGTGATCGAATCGTTCCAACCGGGGATCGTCCCCTGATTGACTTGCTTCCTGATGAGGTCACCCTGGTATTTGAAGCTCACACGCAGGTTCTGTGTGGGCTGATAGTCGACGCGGACCGCCGGCTGGTAGCTGATCGTGTCCTCTGGCGGCCTCGTGAATTGAAAGTTGTTGCCCACGACGTTGCTGGAGGTGGGCAGGGGCCACATCTTGAGGATGTTCAGGCCCAGCGGGTAGAGACGATTCGCCGGGATCCTGCCGACGACGCCGCCGTCGCGGAAGCAGGCGGTCTGGTCCGCGGCCGTGCAGACGCCGGACAGGTTCGGATCCCGGATGTATGGATAGGGATTGCCGAGGTTGTCGAGCGTCTGCGAGAAGTCGCCTTGCCGTTCGAGCGCGGTCGGCACCCGGAACGAGAAGACATCATTCCCGCCGGTGCGCGGCGCGTACTCGTGCGCGTAGAAGAAGAAGATCTTGTTGTTGCCGCCCGGCTTCCCGACCGGGCCGCCGATCGAGTAGCCGAATTCCTGTTGCTTCGAGATGGTCTTGGCGACGCCGTTGAGTATGTTGGCCTTGCTGTTCGAGTTCCAGTCGGAGTCACGCCGCACGTTGTAGACCGAGCCGCGGAACTGGTTGGTGCCGCTCTTGGTGACCGCCATGATCTGCAGGCCGCTCGATCGTCCGTATTCGGCCTGGTACCCCTGCGTGAGAATCTTGACCTCCGCGATCGACTCCACGTTCATGTTGAACATGACCGTGTTGCTGCCCGTGTCGAGCGTCGAGACGCCGTCCATGGTGATGTTGGTCGACATGTTGGCGGTCGTGCCGAGCGCTTGCGCGGCGGTGCCGCTCATGACGACGCCCGGAGCCAGCGCGGCCAGATTGGTGAAGCCGCGGTTCTGAAGCGGCAGGTTCTGGACCGAATCGGTCGGGATGGTAAAGGAACGCTCCCCGCTCGTCACCTGAATCTGCGGCGACTCGCCCTTGACGGTCACCGTCTCGCTCGCGCCGCCGATTTCGATTGTCAGGACCCCGACTGCGACGCGCGTCCCGGGGTTGACCTGGATGCCCGACTGCCGGAGGCTCTTGAACGAGGACATCTCGACTTCAATCGTGTAGGTGTCGACGGTGACGTTGGGGATCACGAAGTCGCCGGTCGCGCTCGTCACTACCGGCGCCGTCCTGGTCCCGCGCGAATCGCTGACCAGCGTGACGGTGGCGCCGGGAATCACGGCGCCTTGCGCGTCCTTGACTGTTCCGACGACCGAGCCGGTCGTGAGCTGCGCCATTGCCGGGAGCGCCGCTGTGATCAGCACGGCTAACGCCATGACGCAGATTCTGGTGCGCCGCATGCGTCTCATCATTGAGTTATCCTCCTCCTCAATTGCCAGGACGACGACGTGGGAACGGCCGGTGGCGCGATGCTAGCACAGTCCAGGGAACAGACAAGCCGCGAGTCTTCCCTTGAATGCGACCGATCCTGCCGGGCCTCCTCGATGTTGCTGGTTGTTGCTCGAGGGTGACTGTGCCATGGCTTTTCGTTTGACCAGGTGGCGTCGGGCTCTTAGAATCCGGGCATCCCATCATCCAACCGGAGCATGCAAGGAGCTCGACTGACGCCATGCCATTCCAATCCTCGACTCGCCGCGAGTTTCTCACGACCGCTTCGGCCGCTGCCGCCGCTGCGATGCTGCCGGTTTCCGCGCCGGGCGCGCAGCGGCCGAACACGACGCGATGGGCGATCGGGTGTCACACCCGGCCGTTCGGGAGTTTTCGCGCGAGCCAGGCCAATAACCCGGACTACGTTCTCGATGCGATCAAGGCCGCCGGGTACGAATACGCGGACATGATTTCGGCGGGAGGTGGCGGCGGGCGCAACGCAGCCCCGGCCGCGACGCCGGGCGCTGCTGGCGCGCCCGCGCCACAGGGGCGCGGCACACCCGCGACGCCGGAAGCCCTCGCCCGGCTCAAAGAGGCGCTCGTCGCGCGCGGCCTGAAGTCGAACATCACCAGCCTGCCGACGCCGCAGAGGGGGGTTCCTGTCGCTGACGCCATCGCGAACGCGCGGCGGGTGATCGCCAACGCACAGGCGCTCGGTCAGAAATACGCGCTCAACCTGGGCATCGAAGACGAGGAGCGCTGGGTCGACTGGTGCAAGGTTCTCTCCGACGCCGCCGCGTTCGGCAAGGAACGCGGCGTCCAGGTGGTGGTCAAACATCACCACGGACTCAACAACACCTCGCTGGATCTGCTCGCCTGGATCAAGCAGGTCAACCATCCGAACTTCGGAGTGTTCTTCGACACTGGGAACGTCGTGTACTACACCGGCAAGGATCCCGTGAAGCAACTCGAGATCATCGGCCCCCACGTGATTGGCGTGGTCGCCAAGGATTGCAGCGCTCCGCATTTCATGGAACGAGCGGTTGGCGACCCCCCTTTCGGTTCGAAGGTGGCCGGCGCAGGCAATCCGGAAGTCATGATCCAGTTCGGCACGGGAAAGGTCGATTTCCCCGGCTTCTTCAAGAGGCTGAAATCCTTTGGTTTCAACGGCCCCGTCATGGTCGAGGGAAGCGAAGTGGCCGCGACCCTCGAGCAGACGATCGCCAACGCCCGCGCCAACCGCGAATTCCTGGAGAAGGTGTTCGCAACCGTGTAGCGCCAGGCTCTGCGGCCAGTGCGGGCCACCGGCACAGCCATGAATCACGCCTTGCGACTGGTGGGGATGCTCGTCGTGGCTGTCGTGGCCGTGCACGGACAGTCGAGTACGGATTCCCGTCGTCGAACCCTCGACGAGTTGCTGCAGATGCTGCAGCCGAGCCGCCCACCGGCGAACGGACGCATCAACGCGGTGGACCGCACGTGGGAAGGCTGGCTGAAACGCACCGGCGAGCTGCCCCCGGACTTCGACGCGATGCCGTCGATCCCCGACCTGCCGGATCCGCTGCTCTTACGTGAGAACGGCCGCACCGTTCCTGTCACCACGCCGGCGCTCTGGGCGCGACAGAAGCAGTCGCTGCGAGCGCAGGTGGAGCAGTGGATCTTCGGACGGATGCCGCCCGCTCCGGACAACCTGCGCGCCACCGTGACGGCGAGCCGGCGCGAAGGGGGATCGACGATTCGCGAGGTGCGGCTGGCATTCGGGCCGGGGCAGCAGGCCACACTCCGGATCGAGCTCGTGATTCCGGATGGCCCGGGCCCGTTCCCTGTATTCCTGACGAATCACGCCCGCAACCGCCCCTGGATCTACACGGCGGTGCGGCGCGGCTATATCGCTGCCATCTATCACGCCACGGACCCGAACTACGGAAACGGCGACGATTCGGACGCGTGGATCGAAATCTATCCCGAGTACGACTGGTCCTGCCTGGCGCGGTGGGCGTGGGCTGCGTCGCGGACCGTGGACTACCTGACCACGCTGCCCGAGGTCAACAAGGCGCAGATCGGACTGGCCGGGCACTCGCGCAACGGGAAGCAGGCGCTGCTCGCGGCGGCGTTCGACGAACGCATCGGCGCGGTCGTGCCCTCGAGTGGCAACAGCGGTGAAAACGATCCGTGGCGCTACACGACCGAGCCGTTCGGCAACGAGAGCATCGAGCTGCTGGCGGGTGTGCAGTCGCACTGGTTCAGCAACCGTCTGAGGTTCTTCGCGGGTCGCGAGGACAAGCTGCCGGTGGACCAGAATTCGCTGCTGGCGCTGGTGGCGCCGCGCGGGCTGATGATGTACTCCGGGTTTGCGGAGTCGGCGGGGAATCCGCTGGGCTTCGAACAGGCGTATCGCTCGGCTTTGCGCGTGTACCAGTTCCTGGGGCGCGAGCAGAACATCTGGCTGAGCCTGCGAGCAGGGGAACACGAGACCACCGCCGGCGACGTCGAGAACTTCATCGATTTCTTCGACGCGGTCTTTGGACGACGAGCGCACGCCAAGGTCGAGACGTGGATCCACGGCTACACCTTCGACCAGTGGCGCAAGCGGTCGGGTGAGAGCATCAACCCCGCGTCGTACCCCGTCAGCCGCTTCAACCCGGCGGATGACGACGCGGCACGCCGGAAGCGCGTGTTGTGGGCGCTCGGTGAGGAGCCTCCTGGCGCGCCCAGGCTGACAGGCAGCAGGTTGCCGACGTCTGGTTCGGGCGACGGCTGGCTGGCGGGGCTCTTCAAGCGCCCCGGCGCCGACGCCACCGCGCGGGCGCGCGTGGTGAAAGAAGGCATGGGGTGGGCCGAGATCCCGTTCGGGGACGATCTCAAGGCCGACTTGTTCTATCCGGCCGACAAGCCAGGCGGGAAGTGGCCGATCGTGATCTGGCTTCACCCGTACACCTATCAGAACGGCTGGTCGAACGCATCGCCGTGGGAGTCCACCGGGAGCGACTACCGGCTCGAGCAACGGCCCTCGATTCCCGCGTTCGTGAAGCGGGGGTTCGCGGTCCTGGCGTTCGACCAGATTGGGTTCGGCGCGCGGGTGCTGGACGCACGCGACTTCTATCGCCGCTATCCGAAATGGTCGCTGATGGGGAAGATGGTGGCAGACACGCGAGCAGCGATCGACGCGCTTGTCGCCCTCGACGTCGTGGACGCGTCGCGCATCTCCCTGATGGGATACGCCCTGGGCGCCAAGGTGGGAATCCTGACAATGGCGCTCGACGCGCGCGTGCACTCACTCGCCGCGGTGTGCGGATTCGACCCTCTACGACTGGACACCGCCGATCGCGGGGTCGAAGGGATCCGACACTACTCGCACGTGCACGGATTGATGCCACGGCTCGGGTTCTTCGTCGGGAACGAGGCGCGGCTACCGTTCGATTTCGACGAGCCGCTTGCGCTCTCCGCCTCCCGGCCAGTGCTGCTCATCGCGCCGACCCACGATCGCTACGCTCGCATCGCGGACGTCCGCGCGGAGGTCAAGCCGGTCACAGGCGTGACGCTCGAAACGCCGATGGACTTCAATCGGTTCGGCCGCAAGCTCCAGACGCGCGTATTGGAGTGGCTCGGGGCTGCGAAGTGACGCGTAATGCTGAATGCTGAGTGCTGAAGGGAATTTCGAAGTGTCCAATTGGAACGTTCGACCTTTGCTTCAGCACTCAGCATTCAGCATTAACGAGCCGGCCGGACGATCAGGGATCAGGGATCAGGGATCAGAGGATCGGGGATCCCCCGTCCCCTGGACCCCCGATCCTCCGATCCCTGAGTCTATGTCTAGAACACGAACCGCCCGCCGAAGCGGATGCTGGCGCTGGCCACCGGTCGTGCCGGTGACCTGGCCGAACGTATTGCCCGCCGCGGTGCTGAAGCCGGTGGTCGGGTTGCCCCAGCGCACCGAGTTTGTCGACGTTGAAGGCATCAACGCGGAACTCGGCGAAGCGGCTGCCGCCCACCGAGAAGCGCTTGAACAGCGACACGTCGAGGTTCCAGAACCCGGGGCCGTCAGGACCGTTGTTGCGCGTCATGTTGCCCTGCACGCCCGGGCGTCGGCAGCGAGTAGACCGTCGGATCGAAATACAGGTTGCCGGGTCCAAGCCCGCCGAGCACGTTGTTCGTCGCCGTTGAGGTTTGCAAAGGCGCGAGTTACCAGGCGTGTTGAGTAGCGCACCGTTGCCGCCGATCGTCAGCGGCAGACCGGACTGCGCGGTGAAGAGGCCGCTCGATCTGCCAGCCGCCGATGATGTTACCGGCGAGCCCCTCGCTCAACCATCGCTTGCCCGGCCCCCACGGCAGCTCGTAGATCGTCGTGAGCACGTAGTTGTGGAGGCGGTCATAGTTGGCCCTCGCCCAGCTCAGGTTGAAGTCGATGGGCGTGCCGATCCCGCTGTTTTCGTTCGCGAGATCCTTCGCCCGGCTGAGCGTGTAGGAGTTCGTCATCAGGAACCCGTTCTGAAAGCGGCGATCGACCTTGACTTGAAGCCCGTGGTACTCGGACTTGTTCTCGTTGCGTGCGGGTGCGCGAGGTGCCCGTCCGGTTGAACTGGCGCGAACTGCGGCCGGCCGTTGTTGCCCGACCCATAGACCAGGCTCGCGTTCGTGTCGACGTCCATGACCAGATTCACACCGCGGTTGCCGACGTAGGCGACGTCGGCGGTGAGGTGAACGGCAGCTGGCGCTGGAACGCCACGTTCCACGAGTGCAGCGTGCCCTCATGCAGGTCAGGCGGGATGACGTCGAGCGTCGCGTTCAGCAGCGCATCCCGCGATGCTGATGATGCCGTCCTGCGGGATGGCGACCAGCGCCGGCGCCGGGAAGCCGGTCACCATCGAGCCGGCCGCTCTGGAATGCGTTCGTCCGGTTCCCGAGTAGTTCTGCTTCACCGGATAATTGAACGCGTAGCGGTTATCCGGGAAGGGAATCGTGCTCGCGCCGTAGCCGGCACGCATGACCGTCTCGTTGCTCAGACGCCACGACACGCCCGTTCGCGGCGTTGAAGTTCGTGAAGTTCTTCTCCACGTTAACCGCGTTATCGATGGTGCCGAGCCGGCGACGCGAATCGTGTTGGTGGCCGGGTCGTAGTTCGCGAGGCTGCCCGTACCCGGCAAGTCCTGTGAGCGGCGAGTAGTACTCCCACCGCAGGCCGAGGTCGATCGTGATGTTCGGGCGCGCCTGCCACTTGTCCTGGATGAACAGGGACGTCGCCCAGTGCTTGGTGCCGGGCTCGTCGATAACCTTGAGGTCGCGCTCACGCTGTTCGGCCAGTCGAGCAGGAACGACGCCATGGGGTTGGCCACGCCGGTGAGCGTCGCGGACTCGCTCGGCAGGCCCGTGCCGCCGCGTTGAACGTGAACTCGCCGCGCGGCCCGCCCGCGTCCTGCGTCTGCAGCAGCATGTCGCGGTTGTGCCGCCATTCGCCGCCGAGCTTGACCGTGTGAGTTGCGCAGACAGGTTGGTGACAGTAGTCGCGAAGTTCCAGGTCTTCTCAGACCGATCCCACGGGCTGGCTTGCCGAGAACCCCAGCACCGGACCGGAGTACCCATTGATGTTGATTGGGACATCCCGCTCGTGTAGTCGTCGAGATTTGCGCCCGGGATGCCCACGTCGGTGCTGGTCGTCAACCCGTGCCCTCGGTGGTCGTGACGTTGTTGTAGTAGTTCAACCCGCCACGGACGTCCATGACCAGTCGTCGAGCTGAAGACACGCGTCCAGGTGGCTGCCGAGCTGAAGCTGTTGTTGGTACCCTGCCGGCGAAGCCGCCGTTGGCCGGGCCGCCGTACTGCTCCGTAGAGCCCTGGATCGAAGACCACCGGCCGCATGAAGCTGAGGCGATACGACAACGAATCGTTCTGGTTCAGCGTGTAGTTGATCTTCGCGTCGAAGCCGTCGGTCGTTTTCTCGCGCGATCTGCGCCTTCTGGTAGTTGTTCTGGCCGAGCGGTGCGTCGGCGATGTTCGGCTCGGGAAGGAAGCCGAGCAGTCGTCGCGCAATCGGGCTGATCCGCTCCTGCGGAATGAGGTTGTTGGCAAACGCCACGCGATTGGCGCCGCTGACGTCGCCGGTCAGCGGGTCATAGATTCTGGTGTAGACCTCGCCGAAATCGCCGTTGCGCATCCGCCATCGTGGGCACCGTCGCGCGTACCACATAGCCGCCGTTGTCGAGCGTGTGCTGGTAGTCGCCGAAGAAGAAGAGCTTGTTGCGAACGATTGGCCCGCCCAGCGTGAACCCGGTGTTGGCGAACTTGGTCGGCGCTTTGGGGTGCGTGAAGTAATCACTGGCGTTGGTGTTCTCGGTGTTGCCGAAGAAGAACACGCTGCCCTTCAAATCGTTCGTGCCCGACTTCAGCGTGACGTTCGTCACCGCGCCGCCCGATCGGCCGAACTCGGCGTCGTAGTTGCTCGTCGTTATCGCGACGGTCTCGAGCGCGTCAGCGGCCGGGATGATCACCTGCAGGAGGCCAGTCTTGTGGTTGTTGTCAAGGCCCTCGATGAGCGTGGTGCTCGCCATGCCCGGCTGGCCGTTGACCTCGAACCGCAGCGAATCCTGCGAGTTGAAGAACTGGGAGTGCGGCGTGAAGGGCCGCGTCACGCCTGGCACCGTCATCACCAGCGACTGGAAGTTGCGGTTAAAGGTAAGCGGCAGTTCCGAGACCATCTTCGATTCGATGATACGGCCGGTATCGGTCCGATCCGTCTGGAGAAGCGGCGTCTCGGCCGCAACCGTAACGGCCTCGGTCAACTGGCCCAGCTCCAGCGTCAGGTCCACACGCATCGTCGTGTTGACGTCGACTCTCACGTTCTGACGGATAACCTTGCGGAAGCCCTGCAGCTCCGCCTCGACCGAGTAGGTGCCGTTCCTGAGGCTCGAGAAGATGTAGTTCCCCGCCTCGTTGCTGATGGCGGTGCGGCTGCTGTTCGTCTGTGTTTCCGTGGCGGTGACGGTCGCGCCGGGGACGGCCGCGCCGCTCGAGTCCGTTACGTTGCCGAGGAGCGTACCAGTGACGGCCTGCGCGCTCACCAGCGACGGGATCGCGAGCATGCCGACGAGCATGGCCACCATTCCGCACACGGAGAGCGCAGCAGAGGTGTTCGTGGCCCGAGACAGTCTTCCGGACGCGTGACTCACGCTGAGGCGCATCGGTTCCTCCTCCCTGAAAATACAAAGCCGACGTAGAGCCTGGGCAGAATCGAGCGCAGGCCTCCGCCCGGCCGACGAGTGTCGGTTCGGTGCTTCCATGTTAGGAGGCCGTCAGGCCGAATGGGGGGGGTTCCCGTTACCCTCGGAACCGGTCAGGGGTTCAAGGGGTTCCAGGGGTTCAAGGGGTTCAAGGGGTTCAAAAGGTTCAAAGGGTTCAAGAGGTTCAAGGTTCAGGCCCTGAACCCAGTGAACCCCTTGAACCTTTTGAACCCTCTTGAACCCTCTTGAACCGTTTTGAACCTATTTGTCAGAAATGCAATAGAGGGTCTTAAAGCCGCGAAGGTAGATTTCGTTATCCACCAGCGCCGGGGACGCATTGAACCCGTCGTCGAGCTTGTTCTGCGCCACGACCTCAAAGGTCGGCCCGTGCTTCAGCACGACTGTCGTGCCGTCCTGGCTGGGGAAGTAGACCCGGCCAGCCGCTCCGACGGGAGAGGCGAAGATATTGGGCGCCGCTTCGAGGCGGGTCAGTTGGTAATGGGGCTTCCCGGTCTTCGCGTCGAACACCGAGAGAATCCCGTTGTTGGACTTCAGCAAGTACAGCAGGCCGTCGTAGAGCAGGGGAGAGGGCACGTACGGCGTGTCGCGATCGAGCGTCCAGACGAGCGCGGGCGTGTTGGTGATGTCGTCCTTGGCGTCGGCCAGCCGTACCGCCTTCAGGTTGCTGCCACGGAAGCCGGCCGTCAGGATCACCATGCCGTCGGCGGCCACCGGCGAGGGAATGGGATTCATCGTCGTGCCGGCGCCGTACCAGACGAGCTTTCCGGTTTCGAGGTCGTAGCTCCGGATCTGCTTCATGGCACTGGTGACGACCTGTGCACGGCCGCCGTGCTCGACGACGAGTGGCGTCGCCCAGGAATCGATTTCATCGCGGGCGTTGCGCCAGCGTTCTTCCCCGGTCCGCTTGTCGAGCGCGATGATGAACGACGCGCCCTGGTGATCCCAGACGATGACGAGGGTGTTGCCGTGGAGGGCGGGCGAGCTGCCCTCGCCGAACTGCTGCCGCATCGACTTGTCGCCGAGGTCCTTCTGCCAGATCGGCGTGCCTTTCATGTCGAACGCGTAGATGCCCCGCGACTCGAACGACGCGATCACGTGCGTGCCGTCGGTGACGACCGACGGCGATGCCCACGTGCCCCACTCCTGGTGACTGCCCTCGTGCGGCGTGTCCTCGCGCACGACCCGCTCCCACACGACCCGTCCATCTTTGCGGTCGAGGGCCATGACCACGTTCTTGTGAGCGCCCGGAGCCTTGCCGCGCGCCGCATGGGCCTCGGCCTCGGTGGCGCCGACGGGCACGGCGGTCGACACGAAAACCAGGTCGCCCCAGATGACCGGCGTGCCGGCGCCGCGTCCCGGGATGACCTTCTTCCATCGAATGTTCTTGGTCTCGCTCCACTCGACCGGAGGTTTCGCCAGTTTGGAGACCCCCGTGCCCTCGGGCCCGCGCCATTGGGGCCAGTAGCGGTCGCCGTCTGCGGCAGACAGGACAAGACCGGTTGAGGTGACGACGAGGGCCGCAAGGCAGGTGGCAGACGTATACAACTTGAACACGGACATCCTCCGCGTCTTCCTACGCCACCCGTGCGTCCTGCGTTTCGCGCGCCGTCGACGCGGCACGGCGGCGGGCCCGCCAGGCCGCAAGGCGCCGCAGCGCGAGCGCCAGGCCGGTATAAACGAGAAACGCTCCGCCGGCCGACGCCGCGCCTGCCAGAGCTTCACCCGCCCGTCCGCCCAACTCGCCTGTGTGGGCGAAGCGCAGCCACCCGCGGACTTTCTGCCCGCGACTCGCCGCCGCGTACGGCTCCCATCGGAGGTCGGCGCCCGTGCGGCCGTCGAGGGTCAGCGTCGATCGCGCGTAGCTGTTCCAATGCTCGCGGTCAGACATCGAGAAGGCCAACGGACCGCCCGGGCGCGGCGGAAGCCGGATGATCATCGTGCGCCACGCGGGCACCTGCCGTTCGGCCCGCGCTACGAGAGATTCGATCGTCGCGCGAGGGTCGGCGGCGGCATCTGCAGTACGCGGCGCGCGTTCACGAACGGCCTGCTCGCCGCGGCCGGCCTCGCCGCGGTTCGGGCCGCCGCCTCGTCCACCGCCGCGCCCCCCGCTTCGCCTCGTTCTCCAGCGGGCCCGCCGCCACGTCCGGCCGCTGCGGCAGGTCTCGGGCTGCCGGTCAGCGTGTAAACCAGGTTGCTCGCCCAGGTGTAGGAGATGACCATCCCGCTCGCGGTCAGCACCACGAGGATCGGCGCGCACCAGAAGCCGATCACGTTGTGCCAGTTGAAGTCACGGGCCTTGCCGCGCAGCCCGGAGCGGAAGAGCGTCACCGCGCTCACGTGCCGCCAGGTCCACTGCCGCGGCCACCACAGATAGAACCCCGTAATCGCCAGCACGAGGAATGCCGCGTTGCACGCGCCGGTGATCGCACGGGCCGTCGCGCGGTGCTCGCCTTCTATCGAGAGATAGCGGTGCCAGCTCGTGACCGATCGGTAGAAGGCCCGCGCACGAGGCGAGCCCGACCCGAGCACGTCGCCCGTGTACGGGTTGACGAAGACCGTGCCGCGCTGTCCGAGCGCGACGGACGCCGAGACCCGCGGATCGGAATCGAGCGTCACCGTCGCGGCCTCCGCGTCCGGCACGGCCTGTCGCACACGCTCCAGCAGCGTGTCGAGGTCGAGCCGGGCGGCGCCTGCAGCCGGTGGCTCGACGAATCGTTGCGACCGCTCGACTATCCTGAGCACCGATTGCTGGAACGTCAGCAGCGTGCCAGTGACCGACATGATCAAGATGACGGTGCCGGCGACGAGGCCGGACGTGAGATGAGTCCAGAACAGAACCGTTCGTAGTTTCATGGTGTTATTCACACTCGCTGCTCGCTGCTCGCCCGGTGCGACCGGCATCTTGCTCTGGGTTTGCGAACCGCGAGCCGCGAACCGCGAGCCGCGAGATCACAGCTCCGCCCACTGCCTGAGAAGGTTGTGGTACACGCCCGTGAGCTGGACGGTCGATCCGTGATCCGGGAGCTCGCTCGCGAGGCGCTGGATGGCCGTGTCCATGTCGAACAGCAGCGTTCGGCGGCCGTCGTCGCGGATGAGGCTCTGAATCCAGAAAAAGGACGAGACCCGCGCGCCGCTCGTCACGGGCATGACGTGGTGGAGGCTCGTCGATGGGTAGAGAATCATGTGCCCGGCCGGGAGCTTCACGCTGTGCACACCGTAGGTGTCCTCGATGACGAGCTCGCCGCCTTCGTATCCGTCGGGATCGACGAGGAAGAGCGTCGCCGAGAGATCGGTTCGCACTCGATGCGGCGTCCCGGGAACCTGGCGGATGGCGTTGTCGACGTGGCTGCCGAACGAGTGGCCGCCGGCGTACAGGTTGAAGAGCGGCGGAAAGATCTTGAGCGGAAGCGCGGCGGACATGAAGAGCGCGTTGCGCTGCAGGGCGCCCAGGATCATCTCGCCAAGCTCCCGCGCCTGCGGCGAGTCTTCCGACAGCTGCAGATTCTGTTTGGCTCGAGACGACTGCGGGCCGGCGGTCACCCTGCCGTCGACCCACGACGCCTGCGCGAGCAGGTGGCGCGCGTGTGCCACCTCGGCGGCTGTGAGCACGTCGGGTACTTGGATAAGCATGTTTGCAATTCTGAATGCTGAATGCTGAGTGCTGAAGTGAATGCTGAACGCTGAAGGTTCAAGAGAATGCTGAAGTGAATGCTGAACTTCGAACTTCAACCTTCAGAATTCAAATTCAGCATTCAGCACTCAGCATTCAGCATTGCAAGCGTCAGAACCGAACGGCTGACGTCAGCAGCAGGGCCCTCGGCGTGCCGGGGTTGTAGCGGCCGGCGTTGTTGTTGATGCTCCGCACGTAGACGCGATCGGTCAGGTTGTAGAGGTTCAACCGGAGCGTCAGGTGCGGCCCGACGGGCGCTTCGACAAGCGCGTCGGCGACGGTGTATCGGGGAATCGCGGTCGTGTTCGCCGTGCTGATGAAGACGGCATCGGTGTAGCGGACCCCGCCGCCGACCCGCGCCTGGTGTGGCAGCCGTACCGTCGTCCAGAGGCTGCCCGAGAATTCAGGCGTCAAGGCGAGCCGCTTCCCGTTGGTGGCCGGGTTCTGGCTCTTCACCTTCGAGTCCAGATACTGCACGCTCATGTTGATGTCCCACCACGGCGCGATCCGGCCGACCGCGCCAACCGTCCCGCCCGTGACGCGCTGGCCGTCGTCCTGATTGAAGATCGGCGGCACGGCAGTGCCGTCGACGACGAAGATGACGTTCGTGTTTTCCGTCCTGAAGACCGCGCCGGTCAGTTGAAGCCGGTTGCCGGCGAGCTCCCATTTCGTGCCCAGCTCGTAGTTCGTTGATTCCTGCGGATCGACGTTGGGGTTGTTCTGGTTGATGGCGGCCGCGTTGAGCGCGAAATTCGCCGACCCGGGCGGCGTGAGCGACGACCCGTACGAAACATACAGGTTGCCCTGATCGTTCAGCCGGAAGACGAGGCCGGCTTTTCCGCTCACGAGCGTGCCGTCGCCCTCGATGTCGGTCACGACGCCGGCGGCCGTCACCGCATGTGACGTCGTGTCGTAGGTTTCCACCCGGATCCCGCCATTCACGCGCACGCGTGGGCCGAGGTCGAACGCGTCGAATACGTAGAAAGCGACGGTGTCGGTGCTGCCCTCGGAGGTGGCGCCGGTCGGGACGATGTTCATGTCCACGACGGGGCTGAAGACGTCAGGCGTGTTGAGGTCGATTGGCGCGCGCGTGCCGACGCCGGTCAGCGTCGGAGCGAACTGGCTTTCGCTCGAGATCTCCATCCCCGCGCTGAGCTCGTGCTGCAGCTTACCCGTCGCGACGCGAGCGCTCAGGTTCGTCTGATTCGAGAAGATGTCGTTGTGCCGCTCGTTCGCCTGACGGCTCAGCGTGACGAGATTCGTCGTCGGGTTGTACGCGGCCGCGTTCGCGATGCTGGTGATCACCGCTTCGCGCGTGGTCGTGTTGTAACGGGTCTGGTTGCGAAGCGTCACGCCCGTCGCGAAGTCGTGCTCGAGCCGGAGCGTGACGTTGTCCTGCCCGACCTGGTCGTAGTCGTAGTCGGGGCTGCCGTAGTAGTTCGACTGATCGACCGGCATGGCCGCCAGCGCTGAAGTCGATGCGAGCGGACCAATCGGGGAAGCTGCCGCCGGCAGGCCATAGTCGGCGAGGTTGTCCTGCCGCATGATCTGGGCCGAGAGGCTCGCGCGTGTCGCCGTGTCGAGGCCGAAGGCGATCGACGGGGCGATCGACTTGCTTTCACGTCCGGTGTAGTCGCGCCCGGCGGTGCCGCCATCCTGCCAGAGCGCGTTGACACGAACCGCGGCACTGCCGAGGAACGTTCCCCGGTTGCCGAACCGAAGCGGATGGTTCAGGTCGAGGGTGGCGCGGACCTGCTCGCCGGCGCCGTAGCCGATCGTTCCCGCCTGAATCGCTTCGAGGTTCGGCGTTTTCGTCGCGAGATTGATGTAGCCCGCGGCGTTGGTCCGGCCCACGTCGGATCCGGTCGGACCCGAGAACACTTCGATCTGCTCGAGATTGTAGACGTCGCGGGAGATGAGCCCGTCGTCGCGGACGCCGTCGACGAAGAGGCTGTTGGCGGCCGAGAAGCCGCGCATGTTGAACATGTCGCCGCTCGTGCTCGAGGCGCCGCCGCCTTCGCCGGCCTGCATCGTGATCCCCGGCACGTTGCGCAGCGCTTCAGTCAGCGTCGTCGCGCCCTGCTCGTCGAGGAGCGTGCGTGGGATGACCTGAATCGTCTGTGGGGTTTCCGAGAGCGGCGCGCTGTACTTCGTCGATTCGACGCGTGGCAGGGCGCCGCTGACCTGGACGGCGTCCGTATTGACGCGGATTTCGACGGTCACCGCGGCGGCGTCCGTGAAGCGATAGCTGACACCGGTTCCGGTGAGGAGCGCCGAGAGCGCCTGCTCGACGGTGCGCAGCCCGGTCACGCCGGGCGATGGCAGCGCGCGAATGCCGTCCTCCGAGAGCGTGACGGACACACCGGTCAAGGACTCGAACGTCTCGAGCACCTCGCCGAGCGACCCGGGCGGGATGGCGAAGGTGCGCGGCTGTGGTTGGGCGACCGCGTCTGGCGCTGGACCCGTCGAGCGCGGACGAGCGTCCTGCCAGCAGAAGAGCGGGAGCGTCTCGCTGGGGGTCCAGATCTTGACGTGGGCGAGCGCGGCTTCGAGCCGGCGCGGCTCGAGCGTGATGCGGCGTTCGACGGGGAGCGCGAGTTGACGGTGATCGGATGCGTGAAGCGCGGGGATGGTGCCGAAGACGGCGCCGATGACGATGAGCGGGGACTTCGCGCGCAAGCGCTTCGGCTTTCTGGCATGAGCTTTCATGATCGACGCCTCCGAATGGTGGCGCGCCATGACAGCGTCCGCTAGAATGCCTCTGCCGGATGCGTCACGCGCCACGCGTGTGATTTCAGGGTCGGTCCAGACCTGCGTTCGGTCCGCCCGCCGGGTGTTTGCGCACCCGGCGGGCACTTAATCCTGGTTCGTGCCCTCGTGTTCGACCGCTGCCGACCGCGAGGGCTGACTCCGCCTCCGAACCGTTCGGCCGCGGGCCAAAATGAGAACCGTCTCATTTCGACCCTGGAACGATAACTCCGACCATTTCGGTCGTCAATAGTTTTCTGCCCGTCGGCGTAAGCGTGGGGTCAGCTCTCGATTTTCTAAAGCCCTGAACGCATCACCTCAGAAAATCGAGATCTGACCCTGGGATACCCGACAGCGGAGCGGTGAGACCCATTGTGAGACCCGCACTTCGTTGGTGGTTTGCGTCGGCGGCGTTCGGAAGCTGGCTCGTGCTTGGTACGTCGGCAAGGCCTCGGCTGGCCACTGCGCAGCCGTCGTCCGGCCAGGCCGCGGGTCAGACAGCGCCGGGCCAGACCCAGCCGCCCGGTCAGACGCAGGACCCCGGTCAGACCCAGCCACAACCACCGAAGCCGGTCTTCCGGACCGGTGCCGAGCTCGTCCGTGTCGACGTGGCGGTGCTCGATCGAAAAGGCGTGCCGGTGCCATCGCTGACCGCCGGCGACTTCGACCTGCAGGAAGACGGCGTTCTCCAGGAGATCCGCACGTTCCAGTTCGTCGAGACGACCGGGCAAGCCAATCAGAACGACGATGTCTCGCTGGCGATCCGTTCGCGATCGCACGCGGCCGCCGAGGCCGCGAAAGACAACGTGCGCCTGTTCCTGATTTTCTGGGACGAGTACCACATCGGTCAGACGATGAGCGCCACGCGGGCGCGCGGATATCTGACACAGTTTGTCCGTACCGCGTTCGGCCCGACCGACATCGTGGGCTTCATGGACCCCCTCACCCCGATCGACGCGATTTCGTTCACGCGCGATCGGCTGGAACTGGCGGAACGTGTCCGCCGGCTCGTCGGGCGCTCGGGAGTCTACGTTCCGACGCGCAGCGGCATCGAAGATGCGCACCTCCAGCAGGGTGATGTCGAGCGCCTGCGATCGGAGGTCACGGTGTCGGCCGTCAAATCGGCGGCAGTCCACCTCGGCGGCATGCGGGACGGGCGCAAGGCGCTCATCCTCATCAGCGAGGGACTGCGCGGGATCCAACGCGACGCATCGTCGCTCCTGACCGACCTGACCCGTGCCGCCAACGACAACAACACCGCCATCTATGCGATCGATCCGCGGGGTCTGAGCACGCAGCGTTTTCCGTCGCTCTGGGAAGGCGTGGCGTCGGACACCGGTGGAGACTACTTTCGATCGAACGACCTCGATCGGGCGTTCCGTCAGGTCGTCGTGCAGTCGAGCGGCTTCTACCTTCTCGGGTACTCGCCGTCAGAGCGTCGCCTGGACGGGCGGTTCCACAAGATCCGTGTCCGCGTGAAACCCTCGGGGCTCGAAGTGCGGGCACGCACGGGGTACCGGGCGCCGAGCGTGGCCGAAGTCGAGCGCGCACGGGTCAAGGCGGAGGCAGCCGTGCTTCCACCAGACGTCATCCGCGCGCTGTCCGAGCTGCCGTCGGCGACGGCGCGGCGAACAGTCGATTTCTGGGTCGGTACGGCGTCCGCCGATGGGCGTCCTGCGGTTCGGCTCGCGTGGATTTCTCGCGGGGTCCTGTCGCCAGGGAGCCCCAGTCCGGCGCAGGTCACGGCAGTCGCGACCCACGGCGAGACCCGCGTCTTCGACGGCCCGGTGGATCCGGCGGGCGCATCGTTTGCCGTGCCTCCGGGGCCGCTGAAGGTGACGTTCTCCGTGCTCGACAGTGCCGGCGATGTGATCGACCGTGACGTGCGGACGATCGACGTGCCCGACGCGGCCGCGTCGGCGCTCTGGATTACGTCGCCAGCCCTCTTCCGAGCGCAGAACGCCCGCGAGTTTCGAAGCCTCGATCGCGGTCCCAACGCGATGCCGTTTCCTGGCCGGGAATTCGTGCGCACCGACCGTCTCGTGATCCGGTTCGAGGTCCAGGGAACGGCCGCGTCCGGCGCCAAGGTATCTGCGCGGATCATCAGTCAGTGGGGCAAGGACCTTGCCGAATTGCCCCTCTCGCCGCGCGCGGCCGATGACGGCCCCTACGAGCTCGAGCTGCCGTTGGCGTCGGTCGCCCGCGGCGAGTTCCTGATCGCCATCTCGGCGGTCGCGGGCGCCGACAGCGCGCGCGCATTCCTGCCAATACGGGTGGTGAGATGAGACAGTCGGCAGTCGGCAGTCGTCCGTCGTCAGTCACAGTCCGCAGTCCGAGTCGGCAGTCGGCAGTCAAAGTCGGCAGTCAGGGTCGGCAGTCAGGGTCGGCAGTCCGAGTCGGCAGCCCGAGTCGGCATCCGAGTCGGCAGTCCGAGTCGGCAGCCCAAGTGACCGTCGCCTGAGACTCCGACTGTCGACTCGGCTGTCGACTCCGACTGCCGACTCCGACTGTCGACTGACGACTCGGACTGTGGACTGTGACTGACGACTGCCGACTCTCGACAGTCGACTGTATAATCTGCCCCAGCATGACGAGACGCTCGCTCCTGCTCGTGGTCGCCATTCTCTCGCTGGCCCTCACCGGGTTGGCGCCGAATGCGGTCCGCGCGGTCGCACCGGCGCTGCCTGACAAGCTCGCCGACCGCGACTACTGGAATCTCGTCACCGAGCTGTCTGAGCCCGATGGCGAGTTCCGATCCGACAACCTCCTGTCGAACGAGATCTTTCTTCAGTACGTCATCCCCGAGCTCGTTCGCAGGTCCGAAGATCAATCGCGTCTACCTCGGCGTCGGTCCCGAGCAGAACTTCACCTACATCGCCGCCCTCAAGCCGAAGATGGTGTTCATCGTCGACATCCGGCGAGGCAATCTTCAGCTGCACCTGATGTACAAGGCGCTCTTCGAGTTGTCCTCCGACAGGGTGGACTTCATCTTCAGATTGTTTTCGAGAAAGCGCCCCGAGGGGCTCGGATCCAAATCGACCGCGGACGAGATCTTCGCGGCCGTGCACAAGGCGGTGCCCGATGCCGAGGCGGGCACCTTGCTCTTCAGGCAGAACCTCAAGGGCCTGCAGGATCATCTGACGCGCACCCGCCACGTGCCGCTGACGCCAGAGGACCTGAAGGGCATCGAGTACATCTATGGCACGTTCTCCGTGGTACGGTCCTGGCCTCGAGTACTGGTCGACCGGTGGCCGCGGCGGCGGCCGCGGCGCCCCCACCTACTGGGACCTGATGGTGGCCGAGGATGGGAAGGGGCAGCATCGCAGCTTTCTGGCGAATGACGAGAACTTCATGGTGCTGAAAGAGCTGCACGAGAAGAACCTCCTCGTGCCGGTCGTGGGGAACTTCGCAGGTCCGAAGGCGCTCAGGGCGGTCGGGCGGTATCTCAAGGACCACGAGGCGACCGTGTCCGCGTTCTATCTCTCGAACGTCGAGCAGTACCTGCAGCGCGAAGGCACCCTGTACACCTTCTGCGCCAACGTCGCGATGCTGCCGCTCGACGCCTCGAGCACGTTCATCCGATCCGTCCGCGACAGCACATCCGGGCCCGGCGTCGGCCTCGACTCGAGGACCGGCAACATGACCGAAGAAGTGAAGGCCTGCTCGGCGAGGTAGGGCGCGAAAGCGCCCTGCCCTACTTCTTCGCGAGCTGCGCCAACACTTCTCCCAACCGCTTGATCTCTTCGCCGTAGAGCGCCCAGTTCCCTTCGCGCTGCGCCTTCATCGCGCGGTCGTAGATCTCGCGCGCCTGGGCGCCGAGCGCGGCAACGTCGGCCGGGGGGCCGGGTTGCGGCGCCGCCGGCTTGGCGCCGGGCGCCTCGATCGGCGTCGCAACGGGGGCGCCTCCACTTCCTCCCCGGGGAACAACCGGCCGAGCGCTTCGTCGAGCGTCGCCTCCATCACGATCTGATTCTGGTAGGCGACGATGACGCGCTTCAGCTCGGGAATGCGTCCGCCCGCGGCGCGGAGATAGAGCGGCCGGATGTAGAGAAGCGATTCCTCGATAGGGATGACCAGCAGCGTTCCCTGGATCACCTCCGACCCCTGCTGGTTCCAGAGCGTAATCTGCGGCGCGATGACCTGATCCTGGCTGATACGCGCGGCAATCTGGCGCGGGCCGAAGATGACCGTCTGTTTCGGGAACTGGAAGGCGACCAGCCGCCCGTAATGCTCACCGTCCGAGCGCGCCGCCATCCAGGCGGAAAGGTTGTCCTTCTGGCGCGGCGTGAACGGCAGCATCTGGATGTATTCGGGGCCGGACTCGCCCGGCAGCTTCATCATCGTGTAGTACGGCTCCATCCGCTCGGCTTGGCCACCGACGTCGAACGCGGGGATCTCCCACTG
Source organism: uncultured Acidobacteriota bacterium (assembly GCA_963771395.1). GTDB lineage: Bacteria > Acidobacteriota > Vicinamibacteria > Vicinamibacterales > 2-12-FULL-66-21 > DATBJJ01. The sequence continues at coordinate 200,216 of CAVYTY010000030.1, forward strand.
GTCTTCGCGGTTGTAGAAGGCGCCGGCGTTCGTCATGTGGAAAGTCGCGAACATCGCGGCCTGCATGGCGAAGATCGCCTGCGGATAGCGCAGCCGTCGCCGCAAATCCTCGGGCATGTCGGTCAGAGGCTTGAAGAGCGTCCGGGAACACGCGCCCGATGGTGATGGCGATCGGGTCGGCGGGATCCAGCAGGTGAAAGGCGGTCGTGCCGTGGTAGGCGTCGATCGTGACCTTGACGGCGTTCCGGATGTAGTTCACCCGGCCGGCGGCGCTCGCATACGGATAGCGATTGCTCGTCGTGTACGCGTCCTGAATCCACACCAGGCGGCCTTCGGTAATCGCCATGTAGGGGTCCGGATCGAACGTGAGGAAGGGCGCGATCTTGTTCACCCGCTCGGCTGATCCGCCGGTGCATCATCACGCGGCTCTCCGGCGTCAGCGTCGGGCGAGAAGAACGTGTCGGTCGAGCGGAACCGGATCGCGAACATCAGCCGGCGGAAGAGGCCCCCGAGCGGCACGCCACCGGAGCCCTGATACGTCGCAAAGACGTTGTCGTCGCCGCGCGGATAGTCGAACTCTTCGGTCTTCGTGCGGACGAAGACGTCGGTCTCCGGCAGCTCGCCAAAGTAGATCGCGGGCTGCGTCACCTTCAGATCGACGGTCGAGGCGAGCGGCAGGTCGCGGACGAACAGCACCGGCAGCCCTTCGGGCGTCACCTCGTTGACCGGGCCGAGCGTCAGGCCGTAGCCGTGCGTGAACGTCAGCTGCTCGTTGATCCAGGTGCGGCTCGGCAGGCTGCGCGAGTTCAGCTCGCGCGCCGACAGCATCATCTGCCGGTACTTGCCGTTGATGATGTAGCGGTCGTTGTCGACCGAGACGAAGTCGTAGTAGGTCCGGATCTCCTGGAGCTGGCCGAACGTATCGAGGAGCGGCTGATCGTTCCAGAGCGGCACGTTCTCGATCGTGGCCGCGTTCGCTCGAGGTCCGCCGCGGGTCAGCCGCGCTTCGCCGGAGAGCTGCCGCTCTTCCACCCGATCGAGCCCGAACGCCTCGCGCGTCGCGCGCGATGTTGTGCACGATGTACGGCGTTTCGCGCACCTGTTCGTTGGGGCCGACGACGAAGCGCTGGATGATGCCCGCATAGACGCTGCCGCCGACCGCCACGACGATGTAGAGGCCGACCGCCGCAGCACGATCGGCAGCAGCCGCGCTGCGCGAACGCCTGGTAGAGCGGCGAGGGCGGCGCCGATGAGCGCGGCGCCGACCAGCAGGCGGAACGTCGGCATGCGCGCGTGAACGTCGACGTAGGATGCGCCGAAGACCACGCCGGAGGGCTCGGTCAGGAGCTGCGGAATCGCGGAGCCACGCGCCGAACGCCAGGACGATCAGGAGCGTAGCAGCGAGCAGCGACAGATGCCGTCTGGCGGCGCCGCTCGCGAACACGCCGCGCACCGGGTCGAGCGCGAGGTTGCCCGCGGTGACGTGCGACCCGGCGACGCCCGTGATCGAGAGGATCACGGTCGCAAGCGCGAGGCCCGTGGCCCGAGCTCGAGCAGCGGCAGCCGGAACAGTAGAAGGCGATGTCGCGGCCGAGCACCGGATCGATCCGGCCGAACGGCGCCGCGTTGAAGCGCATAGAGCCACGTGGCCCACGACGAGTCCGGAATAGAGGCCGAGCAGAGACGGGCAGGACCAGCGCGGCCGCGAACATGAGCGACGCGCATGCGGCGCGTGTCGACCGTGATGACGCGCGGGCCATCGGGCGTGGTGATCGTGAACTCGCGGCGGCGGAGCGGCCGCAGAGCGAGGTGCAGGTTCAGCCAGAGAACGACAAAGACGAGCGAGGCCGGTGACGAGGCCGGTGGCGGCGCCTGTGCGGAAAGCGACTTGAGGAAGAACTGCTCGTAGCCGACCTCGCGGTACCAGAGCCAGTCGGTGTAGAACTCCGCGAACGACGGAACGCCCGTGAAGAGGGCGAGCAGGACAAAGAGCAGGAAGAAGCGGGGAAGGCGGAGAGCCATGCTGCATTCTAGCTGGGACGAGGACTCGCGGCGAGCAAACACCGCGGGGGCAGAGCTCTCGAGCTTTAGGCTCTAGCAAACCCTTGACAGCTACAGCTCGATGTGTCTTTGTGCTAAAGCCGTGAAGCGCTAAGACCTGAAGGTCGAGTATAATCGGCGTAACCGTGATTTCGGAACCACACCTTGGTGTGATCGCCCTGGATGAGGAGCGGGCCCGGGTGCCAGTCTCGTCGGCGTCGAGCGCGCCGCCGGTGATCGCCTGAATCTCGGCGTTGTCGTGCACTTTCTGGCCGTTGAGCGTCACGGTGACGCGGTTGCCGACGAGCACCGCCTCCATCGTCTGCCATTCGCCGGCTGGCTTGCTGGCGTTGACGAGCGGAGGCGTCCACGCCGTAGATCGCCATGTGGCCGGGCTTCTCGGCAGGCTTGCCGAAGTCGTCCAGCACCTGAAGCTCGTAGCGGCCGCGCAGGTAGATGCCGCTGTTGCTCCCCGTCGGAGCTGGTATTCCGCCTGGAGCCGGAAGTCCTTGAACTTCTGCTTCGACATGAGATTGCGCGACGGCGGCGCGTTGGTCATCGACGCCGTCTTCGACCGCCCAGCTGATCGGGCCGTCGCGCGGTCTGCAAGCCGAACGCGTCGAGGGAGTTGCCGTCGAAGAGCGCGACAGGCTTGCCGAAAGTGTGTTTTCGCGTTGGCGTTGCGCGGCGGGCCATTTCGGCGGCCGGACGCCAATCAAGTTGATCGTGCGGTCCCGCGGCCATGGTCGTGCCGACGAGCTTGCCGCCCTCGAGCGTCGCGCGGAACTCGTGCCCGGCGCTTGTTGTCGCCCGGCGGCAGCTGGAAGAGCAGCTGCCTTGTCCTCGATCTTTACGCTGGCGAGCGCGCACCGGGCTGCCGGTTCGGTTGAGGAACATCCCCGACAACGCCCGCGCTTCGGTGACCTCGAGCCAGTAGACGCGGTTGGCATGTTCGCCGGTGCCGGTGAGGTTCCAGCGGCCGGTGAAGCCGCTTTGCGCGCGACGGTTGGGAGGAGGACGGCGCGAGACGCGGCGGCGAGCGATGGTCAGCGGGCGCATGACGGCGGATGCTATCACGTCGGCGCGGTTGAAGCAACCGTGCCGGTTCGGCTACAAGCTGGGCGTTGGAGTGCACGGTGTAGACTGAGGAGACGGAGAACACGGGGTTTTAAACGGAGGCGCGACACGAAGAATGGCGGAGACGAACGAACATTAGACGTGACACGGAGGCTGTGGCGCCGCGCTAGCGCCACGCACGAAGGCCGGCCTACGGTCGAGGCGTTTTAGTTCGACCGTTGACAGCGTCCGGCCGCCGAACGGCGGGCCACGACAGTCTTCTCGTGCGTCTCCGTGTCTTCGTTCTTCGTGTTGAGATCCCGTTACCTCCGCGCCTCCGTCAATGCACGCACACTGTGTCCTCGACCCGCGAGGAACTCCCCATGCAAATAATCCGCAGCCGAACTGTCTACGACGTCTGCATCGTCGGCTCTGGGGCCGGCGGCGGCATGGCCGCCAAGGTGCTGACCGAGGCCGGCGCCAACGTCGTGATGCTCGAAGCCGGGCCGATGTGGGACCGGCGAGAGTACAACATGTTCAAGTGGCCATACGACTCGCCGCGGCGCGGCGCCGCGACCGAGCAGCAGCAGTTCGGCGAGTTCGACGCGGCGTTTGGCGGCTGGACGCTCGAAGGGGAGCCCTACACGAACGGCACCGGCAGCCAGTTCGACTGGTTCCGATCGCGCATGCTCGGCGGCCGCACCAATCACTGGGGACGAATTTCGCTGCGTTTCGGGCCCGACGACTTCCGCCGCAAGAGCCTCGACGGCCTCGGCGACGACTGGCCGATCTCCTACGACGACCTGAAGCCGTACTACGACGAGGTCGACTCGGCTGATCGGCATCTTCGGCAGCAACGAGGGCTGCACAACGATCCCGACGGCATGTTCCTGCCGCCGCCCAAGCCGCGGTGCTACGAGCTGCTCATCAAGCAGGCGGCCGACGACCTGAAGATCACGTGCATGCCGAGCCGGCTGTCGATCCTCACGCAGCCGCTCAACGGCCGCAGCGCCTGTCACTACTGCGGCCAGTGCAACCGCGGCTGCGCGCAGCACTCGAATTTTTCGTCGCCGTCGGTGCTGATTCCGCCGGCGATGGCCACCAAGAGGCTGACGATCGTGCCCAACGCGATGGCGCGCGAGGTGACCGTGGACGACGCCGGCCTGGCGACCGGCGTCGCCTACATCGACAAGATCAACGGCCGCGAGAATCACGTCCAGGCGCGCATCGTCGTGCTCGCGGCGAGCGCGTGCGAGTCGGCGCGGATCCTCCTCAATTCGAAGTCGGCGAAGTTCCCGCAGGGGCTCGGCAATTCTACCGGCAACGTCGGCAAGTACCTGACCGACACGACCGGGCTCAGCGTCCAGGGGTTCATCCCGAAGCTGATGAAGGCATGCGCGCACAACGAGGACGGCGTCGGCGGCATGCACATCTTCATGCCGTGGTGGGGCGACAACAAGAAGCTCGATTTCCCGCGCGGCTACCACATCGAGCCGGGCGGCGGCCGCGGCATGCCGACCTTCGGCTTCATGGGCGGCATCCACAATCACGTTCGCGCCGGCGGAAATCGGGCGCGACGCCGGCGGGTCCGGGCTACGGCAAGACGCTCAAGGACGACTACCGGCGCTTCTACGGCGCGACGGTCGGCTTCTCCGGCCGCGGCGAGATGATCCCGAACAAGGACAGCTACATGGAGATCGATCCGACCGTCGTCGACAAGTGGGGCATCCCGGTGCCGCGTTTCCACTTCAAGTTCTACGATTACGAGATCAATCAGGCGAAGCACATGCAGGAGACGTTCCGCGCGATCATCGCCGAGATGGGCGGCACGCCGATGAGCGAGATGCCGTCGCGCGAGCGGCTACGGCCTGGCGCCGGGCGGACGGATCATCCACGAGCTCGGCGTCACCCGCATGGGCAACGATCCGAGCACGTCGGTCCTCAACGCGAACTGCCAGGCGCACGACTGCCGCAACGTCTTCGTCGCCGACGCCGGCCCGTTCGTGTCGCAGCCCGACAAGAACTGCACGTGGACGATCCTCGCGCTGTCGATGCGAACCAGCGAGTTCATCGCCGGCGAGCGCAAGGCCGGGAGGCTGTAGTGATGGACAACCGATCTGAATCGTCGAGCACTGCTCAAGCTGCTCTCGGCGGCGCCGGTCGCGGCGGGCTTCGCGTTGACCGAGGTCGAGGCGCAGCAGGCGCATCACCTGGCGCAGACGGCGAAGCAGACCGCGCTGAAGAGCCGGCGACGGCGTTCAAGCCGAAGTTCTTCACGCCGCACGAGTACCAGACGGTGCGCGATGCTGTCCGATCTGATCATTCCGAACGACGAACGGTCGGGCGGCGCGATGGATGCGGGCGTGCCCGAGTTCATGGACTTCATCATGATCGACAGCCCGCCCGCCAGGTGGCGATGCGCGGCGGGCTGGCCTGGCTCGATCTCGAATGCCAGCGGCGATTCGACAAGACCTTTGTCGGCGCCTCCGACGCCCAGCGGCACGAGGTCCTCGACGACCTGGCGACCTACGGCGAGCTGAAGCGCCGGCCTGACGCACGGCCAGGCGTTCTTCCGCAGCTTCCGCGATCTGACCGCGAGCGGCTTCTGGACCAGCAAGATGGGCATCGACGATCTCGGCTACATGGGCAACACGGTCGTCCCGAAGTGGGACGGCTGCCCGCCAGAGCAGCTCGAGAAGCTGCGGACTCTGAAGAAACTGCTGAATGCTGAAGGCTCGAATGCTGAAGGGAAGATTGAAGCTGACGAAGGTTGACGTGACGCAGGCAATGGCTTCTTGATGACATCCGCGGATTCTCGTGGGGCGAGGGTATTCCTCGCCTCCTTTCTCGTTCTTTTCCTCGAAGTCGCCCTCATTCGCTGGATGCCGGCGTACATCCGGCTGCTGGCCTACTTCTCGAACTTCATCCTGCTCGCCAGCTTTCTCGGCATCGGCGTCGGCTGCCTGCTGGCGCCCTCGCGCCGCCGCCTGTTCGTCTGGTTTCCGCTGCTCCAGGCGGTGGTCATCGGCGCGGTCTACTTCTTCCGCCTCGAAGTCGCGATGCAGTCGACCGGCAGCATCTATTTCTCGAGCGGCACGGCCGACGCCCGTGGTCGTCGTCGAGAGCACGATGCTCCTGCCGCTCGTGTTCGTGATCGTCGCGGCGCTCTTCGCGACGCTGGCGCAGCGCATGGGCCGCGAGATGGCCGCGCTGCCGCCGCTCCGCGGCTACACGATCAACCTGCTCGGCAGTCTCGCGGGCGTGGGCCTCTTTGCCGTGATCTCGTGGCTGCAGCTGTCGCCGACCTGGTGGTTCGGGGTCGGCTTCGCCGCGGCGGTCCCGCTGCTGCTGACCCGGGAGCCCGATGTCGCCACCGGCGGACCGTCCCGCACTGCTGGCGCGTTGGTGGCCGTGAACCTCGCATTGCTGGCGCTGACGCTCGTCCTGGTCCAGGTCATGGCACGCGGATCGCTCTGGTCGCCGTACTACAAGATCACCGTCGGGCACGACGGCCCCGACACGGTCATCGAGGTCAACAACATCTTTCACCAGTCGATGGCCCCGGTCGAGCAGAAGGAATACTTCTACCAGTGGCCCTACATGGTGTTCGGCGACACCTTCGAGAACGTGCTCGTCCTCGGGGCCGGATTCGGGACCGACGTGGCGGCCGCACTCAGACATGGCGCGGTGCATGTCGATGCGGTCGAGATCGACCCGGTCATCGTCCGCCTTGGCCGGCAGTATCACCCCGACCAACCGTACTCGGATCCCCGCGTGACGGTGGTCACCGACGACGCGCGTCATTTCCTGAGAACGACGACGAAGAAGTACGACCTCGTCGTCTTCGCGCTCATCGATTCGCTGACCATGCAGTCGAGCTTTTCGGGGGTCCGGCTGGAGAGCTACATGTTCACGGAGGAGTCGTTCCGCGCCGTCCGCGATCGGCTGGCGCCAGACGGGCTCCTCGTCGTTTACAACTACTTCCGCGAGCGGTGGCTGGTGGACCGGCTGGCCAACATCGCGGCCGCTGCGTTCGGGCAGGAGCCCCGCGTCCACGTGCACGAGGCGCGCGCGTATCTCGGCGTCATGATGGTCGGGCCGCGGCTGTTGACGCTGACGAGCGATCCGGTAGTACCGGAGCGCGTCACGGCATTCGGGCAATCGCATGCGCCGAGCCCGGCGCGGATGCACGTGCGGGATGCGAGCGTGGAACCAGCCAAAGACGACTGGCCGTTTCTGTATCTGCGTGACCGGCACGTCCCGTCGCACTACCTCGCGGCGCTGGCGCTCGTCCTCGCCGTTTCCACGGTCGCCGTGATGCTCGTGCTGCGCGGGCAACCCGGCGCGTGGTCGTGGCAGTTCTTCCTCCTTGGCGCCGGCTTCATGCTGCTCGAGACGAAGTCGATCATCCAGTTCGCGTTGCTGTGGGGCTCGACGTGGGTGGTGGCATCGCTGGCGATCGCGTCCGTGCTGTCGATGGCGCTCGTGGCCAACTACGTGGTCGCGAAGATCGAGGTGAGCCGTCCCTGGCTGGTCGGTGTGGCGCTCGTCGCGCTGCTGGCGCTCAACTACGTCATTCCGGTGGGGACGATCGGGTTCGAGAGCCGCGCGGTGGAGTCGCTCTTCTACGCGGCGCTGATGTTCAGCCCGATTCTCTGCGCGGGCCTCCTCTTCGGGTCCGCGATCAAGCGGTCCACGTCGCTGCCACGCGACTACGGCACGAACCTGCTCGGCGCGATGGTGGGTGGCGTGGGCGAGTATCTGTCGCTCGTCACGGGCTTTCGCGCGCTCCTGCTGTTGATTGCGCTTTGCTATGTGGGGGCTATCGTTGCGAGGCGGAAGGCGCAGGCGTAGAGCCCGTCCAAGAGCTTTTCACCGCAAGCACGCCGAGAACGCACAGAAACAAGAATTGGTTCTGCGGCCTCCGCGCTCTCCGCGGTGAAAGGCTCTTGGACCGGACGTCGCCAAGGCCGCTACGGCAGGGCTCGTAACTTGATTCCGCGGTACGCCACCCGATCGCCATGGTCCTGGACCGCGATATGGCCTCGCGCCTCGCGAGCGTACGTGGGGAGGTCGCGGAAGGGACTGGCCTCGAGCCTCGATAGCCAGTCGGGGCTTCCGATCTGGTACTCGACGATCTTCACCCCGTTCAGCCAGTGTTCGATGTGCGCGCCGTTGACGACGAGGCGCACGTCGTTCCAGACGCCGGGCGGCCGGGTTACGTCCTGCGACGGGGCGTAGAGTCCGTAGCAGGCGCCGGCCGAGCTCAGCGGGCTTCGGCCATCCGGGTGGCGCACGTTGTCGAGAACCTGCATTTCCGGTCCGGTGAAATGTGTGGCGTCGGTCGCCTCGCTGACGCGGAACATGATGCCGCTGTTTCCGCCCTCGGCGATCAGCCACTGGATTGTCAGTTCGAAGTTGCCAAACTGATCCATGCGTGATCGAGATCGCCGCCTCCTCCGGTCCGCGTCAGCGCGCCGTCGACGACCTGCCATCCGCCCGGGACCGCCGCCTGCCTGAATCCGCGCCACCCGGCGGTCGTCGACCCATCGAAGAGCAATCGCCAACCGGCCGCGCGCTCGGCGCTCGTCAGCGTGTTGGGTCCCGTCGGCTCTTCGACTCCACCCGGTTGGGCGGGGTTCGAGCAGGCTGCTGACAGCAGTACCACGGCCAGCGCCCACGGCCCCCACGGGGTCAGGTCTTGCATTTCGTTATTCTGATCCGCCGTGCCCTTACTGCGGCGCCCAAAACGTTGAAATACAAGATCTGACCCCGAAGTGGTGGAAGACACCGGGTGGTAGAATGGCGCCGTTCGAACTGACACTCATAGCGAGGTCCACCATGACGGAACGAGACGAAGCTCAGCCGGTCGCCGAATCAGCGGGCGTGTCGCGGCGTGATTTTGTGACCCGGACGGCGGCGGCGGGGGCGGGGCTGGTCATCGTGCCGCGGCACGTGCTCGGGCGCGGCTTCCAGGCGCCCAGCGATACGCTGAACATCGCGACGGTTGGCGTCAGCGGCATGGGCAGCAGCAACACCGGCGCCGTCATGAGCCAGAACATCGTCGCCTTCTGCGACGTGGACTTCGGCCTGCTCGATGCGCGAATCGAGCGGTGGAAAAAAGACGCGGCGGCCGCGTCGACGCCTGCTGCGCCGACCGCGCCGCGGCCGGGGGCGCGCCCGCGGCCCGAGCCGTCGGCCGCCCAGCTCGCCGCGAACGAAAAGCGTCCTCGCGGCAACGCCGCCGAGAACCTCATTCGATTCGTCGATCAGCAGCTGCCAAAGGTCGCGAAGTATCGCGACTATCGCGAGATGCTCGACAAGCAGAAGGACATCGACGCGGTGATCATCGCAACGCCCGATCACATGCACGCGAAGATCGCGAGCGCCGCGATGGACCTCGGCAAGCACGTGTACGTCCAGAAGCCGCTCTGCTGGTCGGTCGATGAGGCGCGTCATCTCGCAAAGAAGGCCAAGGAGAATCCCAAGATCGTCACGCAGATGGGGAACCAGGGCCACTCGCGCGACGAGGCGCGTCTCGGCTACGAGTACCTGACGTCGGGGGCCATCGGCGACGTCCGCGAAGTGCACGTGTGGACGAACCGGCCGCTGGGCTTCTGGCCGCAGGGCGTGCCGCGTCCGGCACCTCTTCCCGAGCGGCTGCAGGATCCGACGACGTCTACATCGAGGTGGCGCGGCGCCGACGTCGACGCGAGACTCGCGGCGGCACTCGTGGGCACCTACCCGCCGTCCGACCAACTCGCCTGGGATCTCTTCCTCGGCGTGGCGCCGCCGGTCGACTACCACCCGATCTATCACCCCTTCAACTGGCGCGGGTGGGTCGACTGGGGACAGGGCGCCCTCGGCGACATGGGCGCGCACCTCATCGATCATCCGTTCTGGTCGTTGAAGCTCGGGTTGCCGACCGTCATCGAAACCAGGTCCACGCCGTTCAACGGCGCGTCGTTTCCGCTCGCGACGACGACCTACTACGAGTTCCCGGCGCGTGGCAACATGCCGGCCGTCAAGCTCACGTGGTACGACGGCGGGCTCACCCCGCCCAAGCCGGCCGAGATCGGCGACGAGAATCTCAACGGGGAAGGCGGGATTCTCTACATCGGCAGCAAGGGAAAGATGATGCAGGAGACCTACGGTCTCAATCCGCGCCTGCTGCCCGATGCGAAGCATGCGTCGACGTCGCGACCGAAGCAGACGCTGCCGCGTATCCCGCACGAACTGCACGAGATGAACTGGGTGGACACGATCAAGGGCCAGCAGGAGATTTCCTGCCCGTTCGAGTACGCGAGCCAGCTCACCGAAGTGATGCTGCTCGGAATCGTGTCGCTGCGCGCCGGCGGCAAGATCCACTACGACGCCGCCAACCGCCGCGTGACCAACAAGATCACGCCAGGAACCAACCGCGATGGCGCGATTGACCCCAACCAGTTCCTGTCGCGCGAGTACCGGACCGGCTGGACCTCCTGATCGACCGCGGGGACACTCAACCTCGAGTGTCCCCGGCCCGAGACTCGACGAAAAGCGGTTGGCACGGCGCCGCGCTAAAGCGCTGATCCGCAGCGAGTTCCGGGAAAGGTGCCAGGCACCTTCCCGGCAAAGGTGCCAGCCACCTCGACGCCGGGTCAAACCGGGGACTGTCCCCGTTCAATGCGGTATCTGCACGACGCCAAACGTCTGCGGCGACCCAATCGGCGTGACGACGTCGCCGACCATTCGGCCGAGCGTGGCGCGATAGCGGCCGGGCTGGACGAGCGGCGGCAGGTTGGCGCCCCGGCCGCCACGGCCCCCGCCCGCCTGTCCGCCCCGGCCTGCTGCCGTAGCCGCGGGCGTGCCCGGCGCGGGTGCAGCAGGCGCATCGGTTCGCAGGTTCCACGCCACACGGCGCAGCCCGCTGCCCTTCTCAACCTCGATCCGGCGAACAGGGCGTCCCGCATCATCGCTGATAGTCAGGACCAGCTTCGCGTCGGCCGGCAGCTCCTGCCGCACGTGATACGTGAACACGGCGCCGAAGGGCGGGTTCTCGGCGCGCCACAATCCCGACAGCGGGGAGAGCCCCGCGCTGCCCGCAGGCTGGAGACCCAGCAGATTGTGGAGATAGGCATCGCGCAGCGGGAAGAGTCGGACGTCCTCGGCGAGCGTCGCCGGCGAGATGTCTCTGAGGGCGCTGTAATCGTCGAGGATGTAGAAGCCGCGCCCGAACGTCGCCAGCACGAGGTCGGTCTCGCGCTTCTGCACGGTCATGTCCCGCACTTGCGCCGGCGGCATCCCGCCCTTGAGCTGCACCCAGTGCTGTCCGCCGTCGACGCTCGCAAACACGCCGAACTCGGTTCCTGCAAACAGCAGGCTGCCGTTGACGTGATCTTGAATGATCGACCACACGTCGTGCTTCGCCGGCAGGTCGCTGCTGATGCTGGTCCACGTCCGGCCGCGGTCAACGCTCTTGACGATATAGGGTCTGTAGTCGCCGCGTTGCCAGTTGTTGAGCGTGGCGAACACCGTGTCCGCGTCACGCGGCGAGGCGAACACGTCGGTGACGTAGGTCCACTGCGGCACGCCGGGGAACTGGTCGATCTTGCGCCAGTTCTTCCCGCCGTCCTCGGTCACCTGCACGAGCCCATCGTCGGTTCCGACGTAGAGCAGTCCTTCGAGCAGCGGCGATTCGTCGATTGTCACGATGTTGCTGAGCGCCGTCGTCGACGTGTTGCGCGCGATCGAGTCGGCCGGCCAGACCTTGCCCATGATCGGGATCTCCTCGCGATTGAGGTTCCGCGAGAGGTCCGGGCTGACGCGCGTCCAGTTGTCGCCGCGATCGTCGGTGCGGTAGACGTAGTTCGTCGCCCAGTAAAGGCGCCGCGGCGAGTGCGGGCTGATGATGTACGGCGCGTCCCAGTTCACGCGGTCGGCGCTGCCGCGACCCTGCCCTGAGCCTCGGCCGCCCTGGCGTCCGGTTTGAGCACCTTGCGGCGGCGTCGGCGCCGCTGGTGCTGCCGGAGCACCAGCCGCGCTGGCCGCAGCCGCGGCGCCCGCTGCACCTCCCTCGCCGCCCCGACCCTGCGGCTGTGCGCCCGGCAGCTCGTCGTCGCCACCTCCGCCGCCGACTCCCTGCGTGCCCGGCGGACGGATCGATCGGCTGATGCCGGTGCGCAGGTCCATGCGGGAGATGCCGCCGTTCTGCGACGACGCGTAAACGATGTTGGGATCCTCGGGATCGTTGCGCGACTGGAAGCCGTCGCCGCCGGCGACGATGTACCAGTCGCTCGTGCGCACGCCGAGGCGGCTCATGTTCCGCGACGGACCGCAGAAGGAGAAATTGTCCTGAGTCCCGCCGCAGACGTTGTAGAACGGCCTGGCGTTGTCAACCGAGAGCCGGTAGAACTGCGTGACGGGCAGGTTCGCGAAGAAGCGCCAGGTCGCGCCCTCGTCGTACGACTCGTAGAGTCCGCCGTCGTTGCCGAGCAGGATGTGATTGCGGTCCGACGGGTCGAACTCGATCGCGTGATGGTCGACGTGCACGCCGGTGCTTTCGATTGGCGTGGTCTGCCACGTCTTGCCTCCATCGGTGCTCCGCTCGACGTTGACGTTCATGGACCAGATCCAATCGGCACGATACGGATCTACGAAGATCTCGTGGTAGTACTGCGCGCCGCCGCCGCGATAGCAGTCGTCGGTGGGCAGGTTGCCGCGGCCGCCGAACTGAGCCGGATCCTGTTCCTCTTCTTCCTCCTCTGCTTCCGCCGTCGCGATCTCGACTGCCTGGACGGGAGCAATCGCCACGTTTCCGCGTCCAGCCGCGCCGCCGGGCGGCGTCGCCGCTGGCGCCACGCCAAGCGGGCCGCACGGTGCGGGCGGGGGAGGTGGCGGAGCGTTCGGGTCTCCGCCGCGCCCGCGGCCACCGCCCCCTCGTCCGCCAACCATGCGCCCGATCCGCGTCCACGAGGTGCCGCCATCGTCGGAGCGGAAGAAGCCGGACTCCGGCCGCTTGGCATCGACGAGCGCAAAGACCGTCGCGGGATTCCTGCGGCCGTCCATCGCCAGGCCGGCCCGGCCCATGTCGCCCGTGGGCAGACCCTTGGTGAGCCTGGTCCAGGTCTTGCCGCCGTTGATCGTCTTGAAGATCCCGCCCTCGGGCCCGCCGCCAATCATCTGTCCGACGTGACGACGGCGCTGGTAGGCCGAGGCAAAGATGACGTCGGGGTTGCGCGGGTCGAACACGATGTCGCTGATGCCGGTGTCCTTGCTGATCGTCAGGACGGCATTCCATGTGGCCCCGCCGTCGGTCGTCTTGTAGAGCCCGCGCTCGCCGCCCTCCGAGAACAGCGGCCCCTGTGATGCCACGTAGACGACGTTCGAGTTGCGGGGATCGATCAGCACTTCGCCGATATGTTCGGAGGTCTCGAGTCCCATCCGCTTCCAGGTCTTGCCGGCGTCGAGAGACTTGTAGATGCCGTCTCCGAAGTGCGCGCTGCGCTGGCTGTTGTTTTCCCCCGTGCCGAGCCAGATGACGTTCGAGTCCTTCGGATCGATGGCGACACAGCAGAGCGTGAACACGCCGTTGTCGTCGAAGATCGGCGAGAAGGTGATGCCGCGGTTCGTCGTTTTCCAGAGGCCGCCGAACGCCGAGGCGACGTACCAGACGCTCGGGTTCTTCGGATCGATCTCGACGTCGACGATACGGCCCGTGGTCAACGCCGGACCGATGCTGCGAAGCTCGAGGCCTTTCAGGGCGTCGCTCGTCAAGGGGGCCTGGCCCTGGCGGGCGCCGAGCCCTGCCGTCACCAGACCGACAGCCATCAGAATCAACAGGGTCCTGCGCGTCATGCCATCAGCTCCGGGGTTGTTCGAAGGGTTGGAAGGACTGCATTCTGTCATTGCCGGCGTCAGGCCCGCAACGGATCCCGGGAGTTGCGTCTGTACTAAGAAGAAGGCAGGATCTTGGGACGCTGGCCAGGTGACACTCTCGTCCACATTTCTGGTCGCAGATGAGGCGAAAGTGATGGCAAATCGGTGGCAGATGCGATCCTGTTCCGCCCTGCTCACAGACGTTTCCGGCATACCCGTTGCTTAAGCGAGAACGTATGAAAGGTTATTTCACCCTCATCATGGCCGCCCTGTGCGTTCTGCTCGGGCTGCCGTCGGCTTCCCTTGCCCAGGGAGGCTACTTCGGCCGCAACAAGGTTCAGTACCGGGAGTTCGACTTCAAGGTGCTGAAGACCGACCATTTCGACATTTACTACTATTCGGAAGAAGAACAGGCCGCCCAGATGGCCTCGCGGATGGCGGAGCGGTGGTACACGCGGCTGTCTCAGCTGCTCAACCACCAACTGAGCTCACGCCAGCCACTCATCCTCTACGCCAGCGGGTCGCACTTCCGCCAGACGAACGCTGTCGAGGGCGAGATGGGGGAGGGCACCGGGGGTGTCACCGAGGCCTACAAACGACGCATCGTACTGCCGTTTGCGGGTCCGATCGAGGCGAGCGATCACGTCCTCGGGCACGAGCTGGTCCACGCCTTCCAGTACGACATCACCGGGACGAACGTCAGCTCGGGCTCGGCCGGCGCGCTTGCGCTGCCGCTGTGGTTCATCGAGGGGATGGCCGAGTACCTGTCGATTGGTCCCGAAGATCCGCTGACGGCGATGTGGATGCGCGAGGCCACGCGACGCGAGCAGTTGCCGGACATCGACAAGCTCGATAATCCCAAGTACTTCCCGTATCGCTACGGCCACGCGCTCTGGGCGTTCATTGCCGGCAAGTACGGCGACGGCGCGGTGGGTAACATGCTTCGCGCCGCCGCCGGACGCGAGGCCTCCTACGACACCGCGATCAAGTCCGTCCTGCAGATCGATACGAAGGAGCTGACGAGAGACTGGCACAACGCCGAGTTCGAGGCGTTCAGGCCCATCGCGGAAGCGACGAAGATGCCGGCCTCGTTCGCGAGAGCGCTGATCACGCAGAGAGAAGCAGAAGGCCGACCTCAACGTCGGACCCGAGCTCAGCCCGGACGGCTCGCGGCTGATGTACTTCTCGGAGAAGGATCTCTTCTCAATCGAGCTCTTCGTCGCCGACGCGCGTACGGGCGAAGTCATCAAGAAAATCACCAACACAGCGACCAATTCGCACTACGAGAGCCTGTCCTTCCTCACGTCGGCGGGTGCCTGGGATCCGGCCGGCAAGCGCTTCGTCTTCCCCGGGATCAGCAAGGGCGAACCGGTCCTCACCATCGTCGACGTCGATGGCGGCCGCACCGAGCGCGAGATCCGGCTGAAAGAGCTGCACGAGATCATCAACCCTGCCTGGTCGCCCGACGGCAAGCAGGTCGCCTTTTCAGGCCTCATCGGCGGGTTCACCGATTTGTACGTTTACGATCTCGACAAGAGCGCGCTGCGGCGGCTCACGACCGATCAGTATGCCGAAATGGATCCGGCCTGGTCGCCCGACGGCAAGAAGATCGCGTTCAGCACCGATCGCTTCACCACGAACCTGGAAACGATCAAGGTTGGACGTTCGCGGCTGGCGATCATGGACGTGGCGACGGGGGCGGTGAGCGAGCTGGGCGGATTCACCGGAGCCAAGAACATCAGCCCGCAGTGGACGTCCGACGGCAAATCGATCTACTTCCTGTCGGATCGTCAGGGCATCACGAACATCTACCGCACGGTTGTGGACGGCGGGAAGACCACGCAGCTCACCAACATGCTGACCGGCGCGAGCGGCGTCACGGCGCTCAGCCCGGCGATGTCGTTCGCGGGCGGGCGCCTCGTCTTCAGCGCGTACGAGAACGACGGCTACAACATCTACGCGCTCGACACGGCGGAACAGCTTGCGGGTGAGACCGCGGTCGATCTCCCACGCAACGCCGCCGTCCTGCCTCCCCGACGTGAAGCCGGTGGTCTCGTCGTCGAGGCGCTGCAGGATGCCACCTGGGGGCTGCCTGGAACGGAAGTTCCCGTGGGCGAGCCCTACAAGCCGAAGTGGGGACTCGATTTCGCCGGTCAGCCGTCGTTCGGTGTCGGCGTCGATCCGTTCGGGACGTATGCGACCGGCGGCGTGTCGCTCCTCTTCAGCGACATGCTCGGCAATCACGTGATCGGCACGGCGGCGCAGGTAACGAGCCGCTTCGACGAGTTCGGCGGGACGATCTTCTACCTCAACCGGACGCACCGGTGGAACTGGGGCGCGTCGCTCGACCAGACGCCCTACGTGTCACGGGGCTTCGAAGCTGGATTCGTCGGCAACACCTACGTCGAGCGCGAGTACCGCTACCTGCAGCGCGATCAGTCCGCCACCAGCTTCATCAGCTATCCGTTCAGCCGGTCGTGGCGCGTCGAGTTCTCCGGCGGCTACCGGCGAATCGGACAGAGCTATGACCTGACGGAGCGGACCTACACGTTGAACGGCCAGCAGCTGACCGAGGACGAGATCCCGCTGCAGGAGTTCCCGACGCTCAACCTTGGCGAGGGCAGCACGGCGCTCGTCTTCGACACGTCCATCTTCGGCGCGACCAGCCCGATTCGCGGCAGCCGCTACCGCATGGAGTTCTCGCAGAGTGCGGGCTCGCTTACTGTATTCTGGCGTGCTGACGGACCTTCGCACCTATCTGATGCCGGTGAAGCCCTACACCATCGCGCTGCGCGGGATGTATTACGGGCGGTTCGGAGAGGACGCTGAAAACGAAATGCTGCCCGCGCTGTATCTGGGTTACCCGGGCCTCGTCCGTGGCTACGACCAGTACTCATTCGAGTCGAGTGAGTGCGCCGGGAGCGCCGGGGCATCATGCCCGGCGTTCGATCGCCTGATCGGCAGCCGCGTGGCCATCGCCAACGCCGAGCTCCGGTTCCCGATCTGGGGTGCCTTCGGCGGGGATCAGTTCTACGGACCGCTCCCGATCGAGGCCGCGTTCTTCACCGACGCCGGCGTCGCCTGGGGCCAGAGCCTCCGCGCCGGCACCTTGCCCGGCGACAACAAACCCGTCGTGAGCGTCGGCGCCGCCATCCGCGTCAACGTGTTCAACTTTGCCGTTGCCGAGATCGACTTCGTCCGTCCGCTGGATCGACCGACCCGCGGGTGGATGTGGCAGTTCCAGTTGAGGCCGGGATTCTAACGAGCCAAGCGACGATTTGGCAGGAGGCGCAGACAAAGCGCCTCCTGCCTTCTGTTCGGCCGGCTCTGTCTGCATTTATCAATGCTCGCGGGGCCCCACCCCCGCTTCGCTCTCGCGCGGCGACTTCGCGCCGCGCTCGGGCCGCAGGCGCTTGCTGTCTTTTGCTTCCTGCTTCTTCTGGATCCTGTCTCCTGACTTCTACTCTGTCTTCAGCGCCTGCAACGGATCCACTCTCGCGGCGCGCAGCGCAGGCAACGTGCTCGCTGCGAGCGTCGTTCCGACAACCAGCACCGACGTCACAGTGATCGTCAGTGGGTCGATTGGCGAGACGCCGACGATGAAGCTGCCGAGAGCGATGGCGCCGAGCGTGCCGAGACCAAGCCCCGAGACGAGCCCAATCCCGACCGGAAGCGCGGTGCCGGAGATCACCAGCCGGACGATGTCGCCAGAGGTCGCGCCGACCGCTTTGCGGATTCCGAGCTCGCGTGTCCGTTGCGAGACGGTGAGCGCTACTAGGCCGTAGATGCCCATCATCGCGAGGACCGTGCCGAGGGCGCCAAAGCCGCTCGGTCAGCGCCGCGCCCAGCTGCGCGGGAACGAGCGCGACGGCGACCGCGTCGGTCATCTGCCTGACTTCGACGAACATGGTCGGGTCCATCCGGGCAATCTCGGCGCGCAGGGCCTTTGCCGTGCCGGACGAGTCAGACGTTCGCACGAAGACACTGACTTCCAACTCTGGACGCTGCAGATAGGCCGTGTAGACGAGAGGCCTGACGGTCTCGCCAATCGTCCAGTACTTGCTGTCCCGCACGACGCCGATCACTTCCCGATTGTCCACTCGTTTGCCGGCAAAATCGCCATTCCAGAACTGCCGCGCGGCCGTTTCGTTCACGATGACGACACCGGGAGCTCCCACGCGGTCGTCCTCGGTGAAGTCGCGTCCGGCCAGCATCGGAATCTTCACCGTCCGAAACCATCCCGGGCTCACGCGGTTGACGAGGACCATGGGACCCCGCTGGTCGCTCGGATCGGTGTCGAGCCGCATGCGCATCTCCTCGCGGCCCATGAGCGCGAGCGGAACGATCTTCGCCATGCCCTGACTCTGCACACCGGGAATGGCGTGAATGCGTGATTGAAGGTCGGCGAGGAACGGCGCGATCGCGTCTGACTTGGTGGCATCTCCGTCGAGCTGAATATTTGCGAGCACGATGCCGGCGGGCTCGAAACCAGGATCGATGAGCCGGGCGTTCGACAGGCTCCTGACGAAGAGGCCGCTCCAGAGTAACAGCGCACAGGAAAGGCCGACCTGACCCACCACCAGCCAGGAGCGCATCCGCTGACGGCGCGGCATCGCCTCATCGTCTTTGAGAGCTGGAATCACGCTCATCCGCGTCGCCCGCCGCGCCGGCGCGAGACCGCAGAGCACGGCCGTCAGAAACGACAGCGTCAGCGTGTAGATCAGCATCCGCCGGTCCAGCGACAAGTCCAGCTCGAGCGGTATGGGGAGCCGGCTGACGAGCGAGTTCATCGAGCCGCCGAGCCAGAAGGCGAGGAGGATGCCGGCGCTGCCTCCGAGGAGTGCCAGGAGCAGGCTTTCGGTGAGCAGCTGGCGAATCAGGCGCGAACGGTCCGCACCAAGCGCCAGGCGCACGCCGATTTCCCTGCGCCGGGAGGCGCCGCGTCCGAGCAGGAGTCCGGCGATGTTCGCGCAGCCGACCAGAAGAACGAGACCAGCGACGATCGTCAGCAGGCCGACGAATGCGAAGAGCGGCAACAGCGTCTTCGTCACCCCGCGGAATCCTGCGATGCCATCGGCATGGAAGACTTCGGTCTGCGCGAACCGTTCGCCGAGATCAGGATGCTCAATCGCCAGTTGTTGGCCGATGATTTGCGTCGCCGCCTGGGCCTGCGCGACGCTCACGCCTGGCTTGAGCCTCGCGGCAATCTGGAACTGAGTCTTCCCGCGATCCTGCAGCGTCCGTTCCGAGATCGCCGGATCGATTGGCATCCAGAACTCGCTGACGAATGCCGGCGGCCGTGCGCCGCGGAATCCACGCGGCATGACGCCGACGATCTCGAACGGGCGTCCGCCGAGCTGGATCCTCCGCCCCACGATCGACGGATCGCTGGCAAAGCGCGTGCGCCACGTCCGCTCGGCGAGGACGACCACATCGGCGCGGGAGTCCGATGGAAGATAGGTGCGGCCGAGAGTGGCGGGAACGCCGAGCATCGTGAGGTAGTTCGTCGACGTCGTCTCGCCGGAAAGCCTTGCCGTGCTGTCGTTGGTAATCAGCGTCCGCATCCCGCCGGTATGCGCCGCGACGTCTGAGAAGACCTCGCTGCGCCTCACGATGTCCTGATAGGTGGGCCAGGACGTCGTGCTTTGACCGGTGTAGACGCGGACGACTTCTTCCGGGGCCCGTACCGGCATGGGCTTGAGGGCCAGCGCGTTCACGATGCTGAAGATGGCCGTGTTTCCGCCAATGGCCAGCGCGAGCGTCAGGATTGCCACTGTCGAGAATCCCGGGCTGCGACGGAGCAGCCGGGCCCCGAACGTCGCATCCTGCCGCAATTCGCTGACGAGTCGCGCCAACGTTCTCTGTCGTTCCACGGTCAACCCCTCTTTCGCGCAGGCGCGCGCGCCGCCTGACTGGTCGCCGAATTCACCGCGCGCCTGCGAGCGCGCCTCCGATTCGGAAAGGCCTTCCCTCATCAAATCGCCGACGCGCATGTCGAGGTGGAACGCGAACTCCTCATCCACGTCATCTCGAATGTCTTCACGCGACCGGACGACAAAGCTGAACAGCCGCTTGGCGCCTCGGGGCCGGATTCGATGTGTCATCGGCGTTACCCTGCCAGGTCAGGCTGGTTCGATCACCTTGAATACCGCGGCCGCGTACTTCTTCCAGATCGATACTTCGCTTCTGACCTGCTGACGGCCTGCCGCTGTCAAGCCGTAGTACTTCGCCTTGCGGTTGTTCTCGGACAGGCCCCACTCGGCTTCAATCCAGCCCCGCGCTTCGAGGCGGTGGAGCGCCTGATAGAGCGCGGCATCCTCGATGGCGAGGACGCCGTCCGTCCGCTCGCGCACCCAGCGCGAGATCGCGTAGCCGTGGGCCGCGCCGCCCTGAAGAGCGCGCAGGATCAGGAGATCCGCGGTGCCCTGGAGCAGGCTCAGCGTGGTGGTCGGGCTCATTCCGGTTCCTTAGACTGCGGCCCGCGCGGAAATGTTCCCCTAAGAATGTGAGTGGTGTGGGTGAGCGAGGTTGGAGGAGCGAAGGAGGGGGAGACGGAGTGGGACGGAGGTAACGGGTTCAACACGAAGAAACGGTGACAAACGAAGACGCGCGGAGGCCGTCACGCTGCGGCCTCCTTGCGCGCGGCGCTTCGCGCGGCGCAAGGAGTCTCAGAGTCGCAGGGCCGAATCGACAAAGTCGCACGACAGGCGTCCGTCGACAAGCTCGATGTCGGCTTTCCCACGAGCGTGACAGCCTCCGTGCGTCTCCGTTCGTCTCCGTTCCTTCGTGTTGAACCCGTTGGCTCCGTCTCCTCCGTTAGCATCGGTGAAACTCAGGGTATGCGCTTGCCGGCCGGTCGCGAAATGTATCAGGATTGTCGGATATGGCTATTGCAAATCCCTATGGCGAGGACCTCGGCGCGCGGCGTCCGCTCGACGCGCTCGCCGAGACACCAGGCACCATCCGACAGCACGTCGAGGGCTGGACCGAGGCCGACTTCGAGGGCACGTATGCGCCCGGCAAGTGGAGCTTTCGCAAACTGCTCGTGCACCTCGCGCAGACCGAGCTCGCGCTGACGACCCGCGCGCGCTTTGCCCTGTCGCAGGACGGCTACGCCGCGCAGTCGTTCTCCCAGGACGACTGGATGTCGATCGACAACCAGGCGGGCGCCCGCGCCGCGCTCGATGCCTACACGACGCTGCGACAGTTCAACCTGGCGATGTGGCGGGCCTTATCACCGGAGCAGCTCGACCGTCCGTTCACGCATCCCGAGTACGGCACGCTGAGCGTCGGCTGGATCATGGCGCAGATGGCCGGGCACGATATTCATCACCTGAGACAGTTCCAGCAGGGCTCCCACACAAAGACCTCAGCCTGAGGCATCTGTAGACTGACGCGAATGCCCAGCGGCCTCCGTACGACGCGACCGTGCTCGATGGTTGGCGAGAAGATGGGGGCGCACTACCTCGGTGTCGATGCCGCGGCCACGGCCGCGACGCCGACGTACTTGTCGGCGCCACCGTAATAGAGGAGCCATCGCGTCGGCTCGACGACCAGGCCTTCGACGAACACCACGTTCGGCACCTGGCCGACCTTCTCCCAGGTGGTCGTGGGCTCGAACAGCGGGCGGTCGCTGCGCGCGAGGAGGCGGGTGGGATCCTGGCGATCGAAGAGCGCCCAGCCGGTGCGGTAGACCAGTCGATCGTCGGCGCCGTTGTAGATGAGGAGGATTCCCGCTTCGGTGACGATCGGCGGCGGCCCCGGCTCAGTGACGCGCGAATCGAACTGCCCTCGCGCCGCGGGAGCACCGGCCGATCGAGTGCGTCGCTCCAGGTCACGAGATCGGTCGAGGACGCGATGCCGGTCTGATCCGGCCGGTCGCGCGCATCGCCCATGTAATACATGTAATACCTGCCGGCGATCGGCTGCGCGAGGATGGCGCCGGCCTTTGTCCAGTTCACGTTCCAGCGGCCCTTGTAGGCCGGCATGATGACGCCCTTGCGATCCCACTGCCGCAGATCGCGTGACGTGGCGAGCGCAAGTTGTGCGTCCTTGCCGTCGTAGGCGGTGTAGGTGAGATAGAAGAGCCCGCCGATCTCGACGAGCCGCGGATCCTCGACGCCGCCGCCGCGCTCGTACTCGGCTTCTGGCGAGAGGACCGGCTGTGCCTCGCGCTCGAACCTCACGCCGTCACGGCTCGTTGCATACCCGAGGCGCGAGATCCCGCTGCGATCCTGGGCGCGATAGAGCATCACCAGACCGCCGTCCTTGCGAATGACGGCCGGGTTGAAGACGCCGGCGGCCTCGAAGCCGTCGCCGCGCGGCGACAGAATCGGCCGGCCGCCGTTCAGTCGCGTCCACGCACCCAGGCCCGGGTCGAACGACTGCGAGGGTGTCGCGACGCCAGCGTTCGCGGCCTGCTCGACAGAGGCTGGACGGGGCGCGGCGGCCAGCACGGCCGCGCCGGCGAGCGCGAGAGCGAGCATGACGCGCATTGCCGCATCATACCCGAGGCGCCGTGGGTGGGTTGATGGTCGGGGACACAGACGACCTCGCGATTCGGACCGCGCGCCGACTCGTGGCGATAGAATCCAGAC